>NZ_CP097160.1:1374226-2748452 GCF_023370115.1 Gulosibacter sediminis
CGACGCCAAGCTTCTCAGCCGCGTAATAGAAGGGGTCGGGTTCCGGCTTACCGGGTCGCACGTCCGAGCTCGTGACCGTCAGCGTGAACTCGCAGCCGGGCAGGTGCCGGAGCACCGCATCCGCCAGCGCGCGATTCGAATTGGTGACGAGCGCGGTCCGCACGCCATGTCGGTTGAGATCCGCGAGCAGTTCGACGGCGCCCGGGCGCCATTGGATGTTGTCGGCGACGCTGTCGCAGACATCGGCGAACACCTCGTCGACGATCTCTTCGAAGTCGTCGATGACGCCGAGCGATTGGAAGAGCGTCACGACCTGTTCCGAGGATGCCCCGACCAGGTCGATCTCTTGCTGCCGGGTCAGTTCGGGCAGACCTCGACGTGTCAACAGCGCCGACTGCGCCCGAATCCAATGCGGTTCGGTGTCGGCAAGCGTGCCATCCATGTCCCAGAGGACGGCTGCGGGTGCGCGCTCGCTCATAGGAGACCATCCTACCGGCGACCGCTATCGCAACGTCGTAGGCTAGGGAGAACCCCATTTCCTACGGAGAAACCGCGTGACCTCACAGCTTCCCCTGCCGAACTTCGACTCGCACACCCCCTTTGCAGCCGGCAACACCCTCGTGGTCGCGCTGCAGGGCTGGAACGACGCCGGTGAGGCGGCGAGCTCGGCGGCGACGGAACTCCAGGAGCAGCTCAACATCGACCTGCTCGTCGAGCGCTTCGAGTCGGAGGACTTCTTCGACTACAGCGTGGCGCGCCCGCGCGTCGAGTTCGCGGGCGATGGGCGCAAGGTGATTCGCTGGCCTGGCGCGACCCTCGCCGGGCCCGTGCGCGGCGGCCGCATCTACACGCTGACCGGCGTCGAGCCGAACTTCCGGTGGCGCCGCTACGCGAGCGAGGTCGTCGCAGCGAGTGAGCGCATCGACATCTCGAGCATTGTGCTCGTTGGCGCGCTGCTTGCCGACGCGCCGCACACGCGCGACATCCAGGTGTCGCTGAGCAGCGACGACGAGGGCCCGCAGCACGAGCTCGGAATCGAGGCGTCGGCCTACGAGGGCCCGACCGGGGTGCTTTCGGCCATCGCCGAGGAAGCACACGGCGCTGGCATTCAGATCGTCTCGATGTGGGCGTCGGTACCCCACTACGCGCAGACCCCCGAGCTGCCGAACCCGAAGGCGACGCTGTCGCTCGTGAACGAGCTCGCGAAGCTGCTCAAGGTGGAGCTGAAGTCAGACCACCTGCGCGAGGAAGCCACCACGTGGGAAGAGCGCGTCTCGGAGGCGGTCGAGGCCGACGACGAGCTGCGCGGCTACGTGGAGTACCTCGAGCAGACCCGCGACGTGGTCGACTCCGAGGAGGCAACCGGCGACGCCATCGCCGCCGAGTTCGAACGCTTCCTCGCCGACGGGCGCGACACGCAGAACCGGGCCGGAGGGCACGCGACGCGCAGTGACAGTGGCTCGCTTCCCCGACCGAACACCGGCGACTCGACCTCGGCCAGTGACGAAAGCGACGTCGCCGACTCGTCCGAAGACCGCGAGGGCGAGGGCGACGACGCCGACAACGACAGCGACAGCGACAGCGACACGAAGTAGGCGGATGCGGCTCGCGCCGGCGAGCAGCCGGTCGCCGAGCTGACGGGCCTAGCTCGCGAGCAGGTCGATGCCGAGCAGTGCGTCGACGGCCGTGACGACCTCGGTGCCGGGGTTGGCCGTGCTTGCCCAGGCGTCGACGGCGGCGATGGCGCCGGCCGTGTCGAGGTCGTCAGCGATGCGCGCGCGCATCTCGGCGACGGTTTCGGTGCCACCCGCCGTTGCACGGTGCGCGGCCTCGCGCCAGCGCGCGAGACGAGCTTCGTTGTCGTCGAGCTCGCCGGCGTACCACTCCCAGTCACTGCGGTAGTGGTGCCCGAGCACGGTGAGACGCACCGCGGCCGCGTCGTGGCCCGCCTGCGTGAGCTTTGAGACGAGCACGAGGTTGCCGAGCGACTTCGACATCTTCGTTCCCTCGTAGGCCACAAGGCCAGCGTGCGCGAAGTGGCGCGCGAAGGGTTCGCCTGTGAGCGCCGTGGCGTGGGCGCAGGTCATCTCGTGGTGCGGGAAGCGCAGGTCGCGACCGCCCGCCTGCACGGTCACTTGGGGCCCGAGTTCGCGCGTGGCGATGACGGCGCACTCGACGTGCCACCCCGGGCGGCCCGGGCCGACCCCGGCGTCCCAGCTCGGCTCGCCCTCGCGGTGAGCGCGCCAGAGCAGCGGGTCGAACGGCGAGCGCTTGCCGGGGCGATCGGGGTCGCCGCCGAATTCGACGAACGCGCTCGCAAGCTTGTCGGGCGAGAAGTGGCTCATCTCGCCGAGCCCGTACCGGCCCGTCGCCTGCACCGCCGCGACGTCGAAGTAGATGTCCTCGCCCTCGGCGTCGTCGGTGGGCACGGCGTAACCGAAGCCGTCCGCGACCAGCCGGTCAACCGCATCCGCAATCTCGTCGACGACGTCCTTGACCCGCACGTAGGCGTTCGGTGGAATCACCCGCAGCGCGGCCATGTCGCCGCGGAAGAGGTCGGTCTGCGACTCAGCGAGGTCTTCCCAGTGAACGCCGGTCTTCGCCGCCCGCTCGAGCAGCGGGTCGTCGACGTCGGTGACGTTCTGCGCGTACTCGACCTCGACGCCCGCCTGCGAGAGGGCGCGGATGAGCGTGTCGAACGCGAGGTAGGTGGCCGCGTGGCCGAGGTGCGTCGCGTCGTAGGGCGTGATGCCGCAGACGTAGAGGCGCACGCGACCATCCGCATCCGCCTCGAGCGGGAGCACGGCCTCAGCGGCCGTGTCGAACAGCCGAACCGGGGCCGCCTCGCCTTCCAGCTGTGGAACTGCAGGACGCGGCCAAGAGTCGATTCGCTTCACCCCGACAGTCTACCGGGGTGCGGCGGGTTACGCGCTTCCGGCCAGCGGGTCGACGACGCCGGTGATGAGCAGGATGATGAGCAGCGTGCCGAGCGCGATGCGGTAGATGACGAACGGCATGAAGCTGCGGGTCTCGACCCACTTCATGAGGAACTTGATGACGACCCAGCCAACGACGAACGAGATGACGGTCGCGAGCAGCGTCGCGCCCCAGTTGAGCGGCGCGCCGGTGGTCTGGTCTTCGGTGAGCGCACCGAGCAGCTCGTAGCCGCCCGAGCCGAGCACCGCCGGGATCGCGAGCAGGAACGCATAGCGCGCGGCCGAAGGGCGGTCGTAGCCCATGAGGCGACCGGCTGTGATGGTGCCGCCCGAGCGCGAGACGCCGGGGATCAGCGCGAGCGCCTGCGCGAGGCCGTAGAGCAGGCCGTCTTTCCAGTTGAGGTGCTCGAGCGTCTTCGCGCGGCGCGAGAGCACGTCGGCGAGGCCGAGGATGATGCCGAAGACGATGAGCGAGATCGCGATGATCCACAGCGAGCGGAACTGGCTTCGGATGAGGTCCTGCAGCAGCACGCCGAGCAGCACGATCGGCACCGAGCCGATGATGATCAGCCAGCCCATGCGCGCGTCGGGGTCGTTGCGCGGCACTTTGCCGGTGAGCGATTGCACCCACTTCGTGATGATGCGCACGATGTCGCGCCAGAAGTAGACGACGACCGCGAGCTCGGTGCCGATCTGGATGATGGCGGTGAAGGTCGCTCCCGGGTCGTCCATGCCCATCGCGAGCCCCGCAACGCGGATGTGCGCGCTCGAGGAGATCGGCAGAAACTCAGTGAGCCCCTGCACGATGGCGAGAACGATCGCCTCCAACCAGCCCATGTGCGTTGATCCTTTCGGTCGCCTAATGCCAGCCGTTGATCTTACGCCCAGGCTCCCCGAGAAGCTGTGGGAGACGCGCGGCGGCTAGTAGGTGCGCAAGAAGTGTTCGAGCACCTGGCGGCCGAACACGAGCGACTCGAGCGGCACTCGCTCGTCAACGCCGTGGAACATGGCCGGGAAGTTGAGTTCAGCCGGAAGCTGCAGCGGGGCGAAGCCGTAGCCGTTGATGCCGAGGCGCGCGAGCGATTTGTTGTCGGTACCGGCGGGCAGCAGGTACGGGATGATCTTCGCCTCGGGGTCGTACTCGCGCAGGGATGCGAGGCTCGCGTCCACGAGCGGGCCCGTCGAGGGCGCCTGGGCGCCGATCGCCTGCCAGTCAATCTCGACGTCGATGCCGTCGCCGACGATCTCGCGGATCTGCTCGAGCACCGCATCCTCTTCGCCCGGCAGTGGGCGCACGTCAATCGCAACTGACGCCGTCTCGGGAATCACGTTGTGCTTGTAGCCGCCATCGAGCATGGTCGGGTTCGCGGTGGTGCGCAGGGATGCGCGCAGCCAGGCCGCCGCGAAGCCACCGCGGAGGGCGAGTTCATCTGGCGAAACCTGTTCTGCATCCGCGCCGGTGAGCTCGCACAGCGCGTCAATCATCTCGGTCGAAGTCTCGTTGAGCTGCACCGGCCACTCGTGCTCGGTGAGGCGCACGATGGCACGGGCGAGCTCGGAAATCGAGTTGTCGCTCGTCGGCACGACCTTCGAGCCGTGGCCGGAGGGGCGGCGCGCACGCAGGCGCAACCAGATCATGGCCTTTTCGCCGGTCTGCAGGAGGTAGGCGCGCTGACCGTCGATGTTGATTGAGTAGCCGCCGACCTCGCTGATCGCTTCGGTCGCACCCGCGAAGAGCTCGGGCTTGTTGTCGACCGCCCAGTGGGCGCCGAGCTTGCCGCCGTCTTCCTCGTCGGCAAAGAACGCGACGATGAGTTCGCGCTCGGGCAACTCGCCCGAAGCGATGATGTTGTCGAGTGCCGTGACGATCATGGCGTCCATGTTCTTCATGTCGACGGCGCCACGCCCCCAGATGCAGCCATCTCGCACCTCGGCAGCGAACGGGTCGACGCTCCAGTTGGAGGCGTCGGCCGGCACCACGTCGGTGTGGCCGTGCACGACGAGCGCGGGCTTGTCCGGGTTTCGGCCAGGGATGCGCGCCACGACGCTCGTGCGGTTCGTCTCAGACTCGAACAACACCGGCTCGGTGTTCAGCGCGCGGAGGCGCTCAGCGAGGTACTCCGCGGCCTCCCGCTCCCCCGAGCTCTTGCCATTGCCCCAGTTCTGCGTGTCAATACGGATGAGCTCGCGCGTGAGGCTGACGGTCGGATCGGAAGTAAGCGGGTGTTCCTCAGTCATGAAATCAAGCCTAAGCCGGTGGATACGAGAGCGGGGCGCGCTTGACGCTGTTTGACGGTGCGGCTGGGAAGTCAGTCGTTCGTAAGCCAGCGGAACAGGCGCGCGAGGAGCAGCGTCGGGCAAGTCATGGGTTCTGCGCTAGTTCTGGATCAGTTCGGTGACACCAATCACCTGAGACTCGCGCGCATCGAGACGCGACCATTACTGGCAACGGAGGTCCGCATCAGCATCGCCGTTGCGACCTCGATCGTCCTCGATGAAAACCACCCGAGCCTGCACCGCCAACCGCCGACAGTTTCCAAACTCAAGGCTGGGGTGCTGGGCATCGCGGGGACGGACGGCTCAGATTGCGATCCGTTCGGGCGTCCCGCCACACCGCGTGGTCACCATCGAGGTGCAAGATGCGCCCGTCGGCGTCGTTCAGGTCAATGGTGTCAACGCAGCTCCCGATGCGCTCGACCGAGTCCTGGAATTGATCTCTGCCAAGCCCTTGCGCAGCCCCGTCGCCGCAACGTACACCCTCGACCAGTTCCATCACGCGATCTCACACCAGCGCAGCCGCCACGTCCACGGCAAGATCGCGATCAGTACTCCATTGAGCAACGCGACCTAGGTCGAGGCCGACGAAGTAGCCCGAGCACCAATCGTCACCACGCGAGTCACTCAAACGGCCCGTTGATGTCGGGGGCTCGTGCGAGAGTGAACCTAGGTCGAAAACCGGCCCGTGGATGCTCGAAACCTCGAACATCGACGCCGGCAACATTAGAACGTATGTTCGCTTTCAATTTTGCCTACATGCGTATATATTTGCTACGACGGTTCCCCCATTGACGCACCTTCGAGGAGGTGACGCCCGATGACCGCAACGACTCCCCCACCGAACTCCAACCCTGATGCTGATGAGCCGATTCGTCGCGCACCGAAGCACCGGCCAGACGGCACCAGCCCTCCACCCAGCCCAAACGCAGCGCCCGACAAGCCGAGCCGTCGCGCACCGAAGCACCGGCCAGACGGCACCACCCCGCCACCCGAAACCGACGGACTCAACGACGCGCTCGCCGCGATCGAAGGCATGGTGCTCAACGGGGCGAAACTCGAACAAGTCGGCGCGTTCATGAAGATGATGGGCCTCGCGCAGGCCTACACCGTCACCGAGCACCGCACCTACACGCAACTTCAGGAACGTTCTTCGGTCGCGAGCCCCGACGATCTGCTGCGGTTGAACCTGCGGTCGATCGTGGCCGAGTTCGGGATCCACACGAACGAATCCGACACCGCACTCCTCAACCGCGCATATGACGCGCACCGCCTCGGCACCGACTTCGTCGGGTGGCTCGACCCGCTCCGCGAGGCCGAAGTCACCATGCGGCATGCCCGCGCGCTCCTCCGCCACGCGGGGATCGTGCCCGACGGGCGCCGCGATGAGTACGCGACCAAGGTGCTCGAATTTGCGAAGGGCGAGACCGTCGCCGCGACCGACGCCTTCGCGCGCAAGCTCGCCGCCGAACTCGGGGCCGAGGAGTTTGAGGCCGCGTTCGAGCACGAATACCAAGCACGCCACGTCACGATCGAAGACCGCGACTTCGGCATGTCGCGCATCACCGCCGACATCCCAACGCTGCAGGCCCACGCGATGTACGACCTCATGCAGCAGCAAGCCAAAGCGCTCCGTGAGGAGCACGTGAACGAGGCCGACGAACACCGGTGCCGCGTCCGCGACGCACAAGCACGCGGGGAAGCGCTCTCCCCTGCAGATGCCGAGTTCATCGAAGACCCACGCACGGTGCGCCAGTTGATGGCCGACCTGTTCGTCGAGACCTTCCTCACCACGACGCCGCAGAGCATGCGCGAGTACGACGCCAAGGGCCACTCGCGCGTGACCGCGACGGTGAGCATCGTGATCCCGGTCCTGAACTTGCTCAACCCGGACGCACCGCGTGATGTCGCGACACTGAACGGGATGATGCCGGTCAGCATGACCGAGGCCCGCGACATGGCCTCAAAGGCGAAATGCTTCCAACGAATCCTCACCGACCCCATCACCGGGCACGTCGTAACGGTTGATTCCCGCACCCCGACCCCATCGATGCGCAGATTCCTGCAAGCCAGGGACCAAGTGTGTTTATTCCCGAGCTGCCGCAGACCCGCCCATCAAAGCGAGTTAGATCACACGAAACCCTGGGCCGCGGGCGGCAACACCGACGTCGAAAACCTGGGACACCTCTGCCCAAAACACCACACCCTCAAACATCAGCGTCCGTGGGAATGCGAACAACTCGGCAATGGCAAAGTCAGGTGGCGAACCCCACGCGGCGAATGGGTCACCGTCGAACCAAGACCAGTCGGACCGATCTTCAAACCCGTCGACGACCAGAGCTATGACGCGATCAACGACCCCGCGCCCTTCTAGCGCGGCGGGACTCCGTCTGCACGCGACAAAGTGAGCAGATCGGTTGCTCAACTGGGCCGATTTGCGCTGCACCGAATGAAGCAGTAAAGTAGTCATTCGTGCCCACGAGCACAAAACACCCGCGCGGGTGGCGGAATTGGTAGACGCGCTAGCTTGAGGTGCTAGTGACCGTATTAGGTCGTGGGGGTTCAAGTCCCCCCTCGCGCACAGTAACGATAAGGCCCCTGACCTGGAATTCAATCCGGTCAGGGGCCTTTCGCGTTGGTGCTCAGCCTAGAATTGAACGTCAATCAATTCTTCCAATTCCGGCGAGGAGGCTGCCGCATGCACGATCTCTCAGACCGCGCTGACGTTGAGCAGTTGGTATCTACCTTCTACTTGTCGGCGTTCGAGGATCCTTTGATCGGCCCGATCTTCACTGACGTGGCCAAGCTCGACCTCGGCCACCACTTGCCGATCATGTCCGACTTCTGGGAGACGGTGCTGTGGAATGCCGGCAAGTATCGTCGCAACGCGCTCCAACTCCACTTTGCGCTGCACACCAAGCATCCGCTCGGCTCGGAACACTTCGAACGCTGGCTCGACATCTGGACTAGTAACCTCGACGCCCAGTTCAGCGGGCCGATCGCCGACCGCGCAAAGCTCCAGGCCACCCGGATCGCAGGCTCTCTGCAGCGACGACTCGCCGGCCGCTCCGGCAGCGGCTTCGAAACGATCCGCCGCAGAGAGCTCTAGGGTGCGGCCCCACGACGGTGAGTAGGACGGCCGCATCCTCCAGCGCCAGCAGGCCGTGACGCTGCTCCGCGATCACGATGTGTTTGTTCGCGCTCAGATCACAGCGCTCATCGCTTCGGACATGGTGTGGCCTCCTCAGCTGCTCGTTCTGGCCCAGTAGTCGAGCAGCTGGGCATACAGCTCGATCAGCGCCGAGTAGAACGGCTGGAGCGTCTCGTCCGAATACTTGAACGTCGCCGCAAGCAGGGCCAGGGGCGAGCCGAACCGAGGCGAGACGCGGTTCACATCCGCTCAATGCTCGATCAGCCGCGCAGCAAGGACCGCCTCCGGCTCGTAGTCGTGCGGCCATGGCTTCGCCACGACTTCGCGTCGTCCGGACCAAGCCAGGCGAGGAACTCGGGCAGGGTGCCTTCCCTCAGCGTCTTGAGTTGCTCTTGAACTTCGCTCGCCATGTGCTCCGCCCCCCCCCCCCCCCGGAATCGGCATTGGCAGGACAAAACACCAACAGCCTACGGTTGAACCCAGCAATCCCACTCACAACGCGATGGAGCGAAATGAGCACCACAGCCGACCACGCCGCCCTCCAAAAGAAACTGCAACTCAAGCCAGGCACCCGCCTCTGGGTCTGGCCCGAGACGCAGCCGCACCCGCCGGAGCTCACCGCCGACACGATCGAGGCCACCGACCTCGCCGACGCCGACGTGGCGGTGCTCTTCACCAACTCCCTCGCCGACGTCGACGCCGCGCTCGACCAGCACATCCAGGCACTCGCACCGCTGCGCGCCGTGTGGTTCATCTACCCCAAGGGCAACGCCACCGATTTCAACCGCGACACGCTCTGGAACCGGCTGCTGCGCGACGACTGGCGCGCAAACTCGAACGTGTCGTACAACGAGACTCTGTCGGCCATCCGAGTTCGACCACTCAAGCCAGGCGAGACGGTGCGACAGGCCTAAACGTTCAAGCCACGGGCCGAGACACAGCCCGAGTTCAGTGCCACTTTCTACGCTCATGCCAGTGCCCGTCGACCAGCGCGGGCCGCATTACCAAGGAGCAAGTCATGGCTACTGGTCTTCACCCCTACCTCAACTTCCCCGGCAACACGCGCGAGGTTATGGAGTTCTACGGGCAGGTGTTCGGCGTCGAACCCCGCCTCTCGACCTTCGGCGAGTTCAACGCAGTACCCGCCGACAGCGAGCACGCCGACAAGGTGATGCACTCGAGCCTCGAGGTGACCGACCTCATCCAGCTCTTCGCCGCCGACCACCTCGAGGGCATGGCGCCGTATGAGTTCCAGCCCGGCAACAACATCAACCTGGCGCTCATGGGCGACGAAGAGGACCGCATCCGCGGCTACTTCGACGGACTTGCCGAGGGCGGCAACGTGATCATGCCGCTCGAACGTCAGGTCTGGGGCGACCTCTACGGCGCTCTGATCGACAAGTTCGGCATCTCCTGGATGTTCAACATCGGCCAGAGCGAGGGCGCCTAGTCCGGCTCCCCTCGGGTCGCGCTTGCCCGCCTCAAGTAGGCTGGGCGGGTGCGACCCGATCTACTTTTCCCATTGCAACAGGCCGCTACAGACTCCGGCAGCGCCTTCGGCGTGATCGGCGACTGGGCCGTCGCCGTCATGAACTTCCTCGGTGCCTTTGGCGTCGGGCTGCTCGTGCTCGCCGAGAATCTCTTCCCACCCATCCCGTCCGAGGTGATTCTGCCGCTCGCCGGCTTTAGCGCCGCCTCGGCCGACGGCACCTTCACCTGGGTCGAGGCCCTCATCTGGGCCACGGTCGGCTCGGTCGTGGGTGCCTACTGCCTCTACGGGCTCGGCGCGTGGCTCGGCCACGACCGCACCGTGAAGCTGCTCTCGTACCTGCCCCTCGTCGACCGCGACGAGATCGACGCGACAATCAAGTGGTTCAACAAGTACGGCTACTGGACCGTCTTCTTTGGCCGCATGATCCCAATCTTCCGCTCACTCATCTCGCTGCCGGCGGGCGTCGAGCGCATGTCGTGGTGGCGCTTCGGCATCTTCACGCTGCTCGGCTCGGCCATCTGGAACACGATCTTCGTCTACGGCGGCTACCTGCTCGGCAACAACTGGCACATCCTCGAAGAGGCGGCCGGCTGGTTCCAGTACATCGTCATCGCGGTCGTACTCATCCTCATTGCGCTCTACGTCGTCTACAAGCTCCGCAAGCAGGCGCGCCAGCGCCGCGCTAGTGCAGGCGACGACGCAGCTCATTAATGCGCTGCTGAATCTGGTGCGAGGTGGCCTGGCCCACGGCCGGGCCACCGCAGATGCGCCGCAGCTCTCCGTGCACCTTGCCGTGCGGCATGTGTGATTGCCGGGCATAGAGCCCGACGAGCGAGTTAAGCAGCGTGCGTTGCTCCTTGAGGCTGCGGTGCAGCGGCTGCACGGTCTGGTGACCGTCGTGCACCTCATTGCGGGCCCGCGCATCCTGAATGCGCGTCTGCTTCTGCGCGCGCGACTCGAGCACCTGGGCGACCTCGTCGTGGTTGAGGATGCC
This sequence comes from Gulosibacter sediminis, assembly GCF_023370115.1. Taxonomy (NCBI): domain Bacteria; kingdom Bacillati; phylum Actinomycetota; class Actinomycetes; order Micrococcales; family Microbacteriaceae; genus Gulosibacter; species Gulosibacter sp. ACHW.36C. The sequence goes on from NZ_CP097160.1 coordinate 1,385,074, forward strand.
CGGCAGCCCGAGGTACTCGAGTTCCTCGAGCGACCCCACCTCGGCGCTGTAGCCGTAGTCGCCGCCGTCGTAGACGACGCGCTCAAACTGCGCCTCCGACGAGATCGCCGTGAACTTGTACTTGGTGAGCTCCTCGCTCGCGCGATCTTCGGCCTCGGCCGCTGCGAGCTCGCGTTCCTCCTCGGTCATGCCGTCGACCTCGGAATCGCCATTGCCGTCGCGCCGGTCGAGCGCGTGGTCGCGCTCGAGCTCGAGCGCTTCGGCGAGCGACGCGAGCTTCGGCACCGAGGGGATGAACACGCTCGCGGTCTCGCCGCGGCGCCGGGCGCGCACGAAGCGGCCAATGGCCTGCGCGAAGAACAGCGGCGTCGACGAGCTCGTCGCATAGACACCGACCGACAGCCGGGGCACATCGACGCCCTCCGACACCATGCGCACGGCGACCATCCAGCGCTCGTCCGAGTCAGAAAACGACTCGATGCGAGCGGATGCGCCCGGGTCGTCACTCAGGATGACCGCGGGCTTCTGGCCGGTGATGTGCTCGAGCAGCGCCGCGTAACCTCGGGCCGCCTGGTGGTCGGTCGCGATGACGAGCCCGCCGGCGTCGGGCACCTCGAGCCGGACCTCGCTAAGCCGCTGGTCGGCCGCCTTGAGCACCTGCTGCATCCAGTCACCCTCGGGGTCGAGGGCCGTGCGCCAGGCCTGCGAGACGATGTCCTTCGTGTTGTCGTCGGCGAGCCCGGCCGACATCTCCTCGCCCGAGGTGTCACGCCAGCGCATGCTGCCGGCGTAAGTCATGAACAGCACTGGACGCACGACGCCGTCACGCAGGGCCCGGCCGTAGCCGTAGGTGTAGTCGGCCTTCGAGACGCGGATGCCGTCGTCGTCGCGCACATAGCGCACGAACGGAATCGGCGCGGTGTCGGAGCGGAACGGCGTTCCCGTCAGCGAGAGGCGCCGCTCGGCGTGTTCGAAGGCATCACGCAGGCCGTCACCCCACGACAGATTGTCGCCGCCGTGGTGTACCTCGTCGAGAATCACGAGTGTGCGCGCCGACGAGCAGAGATACTCGTGCACGTACGGCTTCATCGACACCTGCGCGTAGGTGACCGCGATGCCGTGGTATTCGCGCGAGTAAGTGCGCTGGTTGTTCGAAAACTTCGGGTCGAGGCGAATACCCGCTCGTGCCGCCGACGCGGCCCACTGCGTCTTCAGGTGGTCGGTCGGGGCGACGACGATGATGCGGTTGACGGTGCCCGCGTGCAGCAGCTCGGCCGCGAGGCGGAGCGCGAAGGTCGTCTTGCCTGCGCCCGGCGTTGCCGACGCGAGGAAGTCCTTCGGTTGCTTCTCGAAGTAGGTCTCCAGCGCTTCCTGCTGCCAGGCACGCAGGTTGCCCGCCGTGCCCCAGGGCGCGCGCTGCGGGTACGACGGCGACAGGTGCTCAGCCGCATACAGGCCCACCTGTGCTCCAGCACGCTGTGATTCAGACATCTGATCCACCATACGACTCACCTCCGACATGGCTTAGTTGTTCAGTAACGCGTAGAGCGCAACGGCGCTCGTCGCGGCGACGTTGAGCGAGTCGACGCCGTGCAGCATCGGGATGATCACGGTGCGGTCGGCCGCCTCGAGGGCGCGCCGAGTGAGTCCGTCGCCCTCCGTGCCAAGCAGCAGTGCGACGCGCTCGGGCCGCTGCCGCGCATAGTCCTGCAGCGGCACGGCGTGCTCGTCGAGCGCCAGGCCGGCGACCTCGAAACTGTGCTCGTGAAACAGCTCGCGACTCTCCTGCCAGCTCGGCAACCGTGTCCACGGCACCTGCAGCACGGTGCCCATCGACACGCGCACGCTGCGCCGGTAGAGCGGGTCGGCGCAGCGCTCGGTTACGAGCACCGCATCGGCGCCAAGGCCGGCCGCGTTCCGAAACGCGGCGCCCACGTTCGTGTGGTCGACGATGTCTTCGAGCACGAGCACCGTCTTGGCGTTCGCAAGCACCGATGCCGCCGACGGCAGCTCCGGCCGGTGCATGGCGGCCAGCACGCCCCGGTGCATCCGATAGCCCGTCAATTGCTCGAGCAGCTCCTCGCTGCCGACGAACACGGGCGTATCAGGGTGATCGATGAGCAGGCGCTCCGCCTGCGGCAGAAACTTCTCCTGCAAGAGCATCGACCGCGGCACGTGGCCGGCTGCGATCGCGCGCGCCACGACCTTCTCCGACTCCGCCATGTACAGCCCACCGGCAGGCTCGAGCTTGCGGCGCAGGGCAACATCAGTGAGACGCGAATAATCTTGCAGTTCCGGATGTTCGAGAGAAGTGATGGGGAGAATGCGCACCGAGCAAGTTTGCCACTTTCCGCGGGCAGAGGCGTCGAGCGACCGCGGCGGTGTCCGGTGATCGCACCCTATGAGGCCGCCGGCGCCGAAGAGATCGCGGAGGTGCTCGCGACGCAGCCCGCCGCCGTGCTCACGGGCGCTGGCATCTCAACCGACTCGGGCATCCCTGACTATCGCTCCCCCGGCGCGCCGAAGCGAAACCCGATGACCTGGCAGCAGTTCCTCGAATCCGAGGCGGCCCAGCGGCGCTACTGGTCGGGCGCGGCGCAGGGCTGGCAGCGGATGGGTCGCTTCAAACCGAACGCCGGTCACCTCGCGCTCGCGGCGCTCGAGGCCGGCGGCTTCGTCGTCGGCCTCGCGACGCAGAACGTCGACAGCCTCCACCGGCGCGCCGGTTCCAAGAACGTGATCGAGCTGCACGGGCATCTGCGCACGGTGCACTGCCTGCCCCACGGCCATGTCGAGACCGCCGACTCGCTGCTCTCGCGCATCCGCGCCGAGAACCCGTGGCTCGCCGACGAGCGCGTCACGGAGGGGCCCGACGGCGACGCCGCGATCGCCGACGAGCTCGTCGACACCTTCGTCCTACCGCGCTGCCTTGAGTGTGGCGGGGCGATGGCGCCCGATGTCGTCATGTTCGGCAACTTCGTCAGCGCCGAGAACAACCACGCGGCGACGCACCTCATGAACCAGGCCGACGCGTTGCTCGTGGTCGGCACCTCGCTCGTCGTGAACACGGGAGTCAAGATGGTGCACCGCGCCCGCCGCCAGGGCAAGCCCGTCATGCTCGTGAATCGCGGCGCGACGCCCGTGGATGCACTGGCCCAGTTCCGCGTCGACGGCAGCACCTCGGCGGTGCTCGAGCGCGTCGCGGAGCTGCTCGGAGTCGCTAGGCCTGCGGAGTAGCCGCCGCGACGGCCGCGTCGATTGCATCGGCAAGCGGGGCGTCGCCCTCGGCGAGGCAGATGTCCTTCCACACCGTGCGGCTGTCGGCGAGGGCGAGGCGAATGAACGCCGCGACATCGGCCCGTCGCGTCGTCACGCCGCGTTCGATCGGCGCGAATGAGACGAGGCCCCGGCCCGTCGCCGGGTCGTCGGTGAGGCCACCGGGCTTCACGATGGTCCAGTCGAGCGCAACGCGGCGAAGCGCCTCGTCGGCCTCCCGCTTCGCGTCCCAGTACGCGGCGAACACCTCGTCGTCGGTCTGGCTCGGCTGCTCGGCGCCGATGAAGCTGATCTGCACGAAGCGCATGGCGCCCGCGAGAATCGCCGCCTCGGCCGATTTGATCGACCCGTCCCGGTCGACGGTCCACTTCCGCTCGGCGCCCGAGCCGGGGCCCGCGCCCGCGGCAAACACCACCGCATCCGAGTGGCCAAACGCGTCGGCGAGCTCGTTCGCCGATGCCGACTCGATGTCGCACACGACCGGGATCGCTCCAAGCGCCTCGAGCTCGGCCGCGTGGTCAGCGTTGCGCACGAGCGACCGCACCTCGACGCCATCGGCGACGAGCAGCTCGGCGAGGGCCAGCGCAATCTTGCCGTGGCCGCCGACGATGGCGATACGTTCGGGCAACGACAGGGTGGACTCAGGCATGCTGGGCACCTTTCTCGGCAAGGAAGCCGGCGAGGATCCGCGCGAGCGCGGTTGGAGTTTCGTAGTGAACAAGGTGGCCGACGCCCTCGATGACGTGCAGGGTCGAGCCCGGCATCGCCTCGTGGAGCCGCTCGCTTCCGGCTAGTGGCGCGATGCGGTCGCACTCGCCGACGACGAGATGCACGCCCTTGGGGAACTCCGCAGCGTGGCTCAGCACGTCGTCGCTCACCGAGGCACGGAAGGCCTCGAGCAGAGCCCTTCGGCTCGTGAAGTCAGAGAAGTGTCGCTCGTGTTCGTCGTGAATCCAGGTGCGCAGGGCTCGCGACCGCGTCACGGCCATCACCTCGCTCATCACGCGCGTGATGAGCGGCGACTTGAGCAGCACGTTGCCCGCGGCGTCGGGCAACGCGGCGCCGAGTCGGTAGTAGCCCACGGCGACGGCGGTGGGGATGCGCTCGGGCCCCGAGAGCGCGTTTTCCGAGATCGGGTTCACGAGCACGATGCGACGGTCGCCGAGCCCGGCCACGTCACGGGCGACGACCATCGAGCCAAACGAGTGCCCGAGCATCACGGCGCGTGACTCGGCGTCGACGACCTCGAGGAACTCGGCGAGCCACGCCGCGTAGGCGTCGAGCGTGTGCTCGCCCTCGAACTCCCTCGATTCGCCAAACCCCGGAAGATCGGGCGCGATGAACCGCACGTCCGGCAGCAGCGCCACGAGGTTGAGCAAGCCGTGGTGGGTGCCGCGAAAGCCGTGCACGAGCACGACCGTGTCGTCGGCGTCGGGGGGTCCGTACAACCAGACGGCGGTGCGGGTGCCCGCAACATCGACATCGATCCGGCGAGTTCGGATCTGCTCAAGCTTGTATTCCAGGGGGTTATTCGGCCGCATCGTGGAAGAGTGTAGGCGACCCACATCCCTCCGATCTGAAGCCGAGGCACCATGAGCTGGACGAATCGCGTCGCCGTGTTCGATACCGAGACCACCGGAACGAACCCACTCGAGGCGCGAATCGTGACCGCCTTCGTTGGCATGCTCGACGCCGAGGGCGAGCTCGAGCGGGGCACCGACTGGCTCGCGAACCCCGGCGTCGAGATTCCGGAGCCAGCGGTGGCCGTGCACGGCATCACGACCGAGATGGCGCAGGCCGAAGGCGAGCCGGCGCCCGAGGTGCTGCAGAAGATCATCGCGTCGCTCGAGTGGATCGTGCGCAACAACATCCCACTCGTCGTCTACAACGCGCCGTACGACCTCTCACTGCTCGCCGCCGAGTGCGCCCGCCATCAGCTCGCGATGCCCGACCTCGGCAAGGTCGTCGTCGACCCCCTCATTATCGACAAGCAGGTCGATCGCTACCGCAAGGGCGGTCGCAAGCTCGGCACCACCGCTGAAGCTTATGGCGTCGAGCTGTTCGACGCGCACGACGCGTCGGCCGACGCGGTGGCCGCGGGCCGGGTCGCGATCGCGATCGCCCGCAAGTTCCCGCAGGAGGTGGATGTGCCCCTGGCCGAACTCTTCGACGCGCAGGTGCGCTGGCACGACGAACAGGCTGCCGACTTCGAGTCGTACATGCGCCGCCAGCGCGACCCGAACTTCACGGCCGATCGCGGCTGGCCCGTGCGGGCATAACGCGAAACGGAAACGCGAACGAGGCGGATGCTCCGAAAGGAGCATCCGCCTCGTTGCCAGTTGGCGTCGGGCCTTAGGCCTTCTTGCCGAACTTGGCGTAGCGGCTCTTGAACTTCTCGACGCGACCGGCCGAGTCCATGATGCGCTGCTTACCGGTGTAGAACGGGTGCGAGGCGCTCGAGATTTCGACGTCAACGACCGGGTAGGTGTTGCCGTCTTCCCACTCGATGGTCTTTTCGCTGGTCACCGTCGAGCGGGTGATGAACTTCTCACCCGAAGCGAGGTCGTTGAACACCACGTAGTGGTAGTCCGGGTGGATGTCTGTCTTCATCGCGTTTCCTTCTTCGACAAGTGGATATGCAAGATTAAGTGCCCGCAACCGACAGGGCGGGCAAGCCAAGCAGCAAGCCTAGCATGCAGTTCGCAGATTACGCGATGGCGCGCGCGTTAAATCGGCCGTGTTGCTGCTCAAGTTCGAGCGGGAGGCCGAACGTCGCTTCAAGATTCGCCGAGGTCAGGGTCTCGGCGATCGGCCCAGCCGCGACGATGCCGCCGTCGCGCAGCAGCAGCGCGTGCGTCACGCCAGTGGGGATCTCCTCGACGTGGTGCGTGACCATGATGATCGCCGGCGCGAACTCGCTCTGGGCATACTCCGAGAGCGAGGCGAGCAGGCGCTCGCGCGCGCCGAGGTCGAGCGCCGCGCTCGGCTCGTCGAGCAGCAGCAGCTCAGGGTCGCTCATGACGGCGCGCGCAATCAGCGTGCGCTTGCGCTCGCCATCCGACAACGTGCCGAACTCGCGGTCGGCAAGCTCCTCGAGCTGCCACTGCGCGAGCACGTCGTTCGCCTGCGCGTCGTCGATCTCGTCATACTGCTCGTTCCAGCGGCCGGTCACGGCGTAGATGGCCGTCATGACCGCGTTGCGCACGGTCTCGTTGTCGGGGATGCGCTTCGCCATCTCCGAGCCGGCAATGCCGATGCGCGGGCGCAGCTCGAACACGTCGGTGCGACCAAGCCGCTCCCCCAGCACCTCGACGGTGCCCGTCGTGGGGTGCAGGTTCGACGAGGCGAGGCCGAGCAGCGTCGACTTGCCGGCGCCGTTCGGGCCGAGCACCACCCATCGGTCGGTTTCACCGACGCGCCATTCGGCGATATCTAGGATGTTGCGGCCACCGCGGCGCACGCGGACGTTCTCGAATTTCACGACGTCGGTCATGACATTCAGCGTATCGGCTCAGTCAGCCAGGATGCTGCGGTACAGCTCGAGTGTCTGCGCACCAATCTGCGTCCAGGTAAATTCGCGCTCGACACGCTCGCGGCCGGCTTCGCCATACTGCTTGGCGAGTTCGGGGTTGCCGAGGAGTTCGGTGAGAGCCGCGGCGAGGTCGGCGACATACTTTTCGGCGTCCTTCGGTGTGCCGGTGCCGTCCTGCTCCTGATCGATCGGCACGATCGTGCCGGTCACGCCGTGCTGGACGACCTCGGGGATGCCGCCGGTACCCGAGCCGACGACCGCGGTGCCGCAGGCCATCGCCTCGAGATTGACGATGCCGAGCGGCTCGTAGATCGAGGGGCACACGAACACGTCGGCCGAGGTGAGCAGGGCCTGCAGCTTCGGGCGCGGCAGGTGCTCTTCGATCCAGTGGACACCCGTGCGCTCAGTCTGCAGCTCACCTACCAGGTCACGAACTTCGCGCTCGATATCCGGCGTGTCGGGTGCGCCGGCGCAGAGCACCACCTGCACCTCGGCGGGCAGCTCGCGAATCGCCCGCAGCAGGTACGGCAGACCCTTCTGCCGGGTGATGCGGCCGACAAAGATCAGCGTTGGCGCGTCGGGGTCGACGCCGAGCTCGCGCACGACCGCCTCATCGTGAACCGGCTGCCACTGCTCCGTGTCGATGCCGTTGTAGATGGTGACGACCTTTTCGGGGTCGAGCTGCGGGTAACTGCGGAGAATGTCCGCGCGCATCCCGTTCGATACCGCAATGATGCGGTCGGCATTCGCATACGCGTCGCGCTCCATCCAACTCGAGAGGCGGTAGCCTCCACCGAGCTGTTCTGCCTTCCACGGCCGAAGGGGCTCGAGCGAGTGTGCCGAGATGACGTGCGGGATGCCGTGGAGCAGCTTCGCGATATTGCCAGCTTGGTTCGCGTACCAGGTGTGCGAGTGCACGACGTCGGCGCCCTCGGTGTCGTTCGCGATGCGCAGGTCACCCGCGAGGAAGCCGAGCGCGGCGTTCGCCTTCGCGAGGTCGACGGGTACCTCGTATCCGGTCGTGCCCGGCTCCTCGACCGGCTCGCCGAAGCAGCGGACGCGGACATCGGCGTCCGTTCGCATGGCTCGGACGAGCTCGGTGACGTGCACCCCCGCTCCGCCGTAGACGTGCGGTGGGTATTCACGAGTGATGACATCGACGCGCATGGTTACACATTAGATAGCGAAAGGTACAACTTCATTAATCTGTTCGCCCTAGAGTGTGAAACATGGCAAAGGGGCAGAAAAAAGTATTCGGAATTGTGCTCGCTGGTGGCGAAGGCAAGCGGTTGATGCCGCTCACGGCCGACCGCGCCAAGCCAGCGGTGCCGTTCGCCGGACAGTATCGACTCATCGACTTCGCCATCTCCAACCTGGTGAATTCCGGGCTGCAACAGATCGTGGTGCTGACGCAGTACAAGTCGCATTCGCTTGACCGCCACATGTCGCAAACCTGGCGCCTGCCCGCGATCCTCGGCTCGTATGTCTCGAGTGTTCCCGCGCAGCAGCGCCGAGGAAAGCACTGGTTCTCGGGCTCGGCCGACGCCATTTATCAGTCGCTCAACCTGATCCAGGATGAGAAGCCCGACATCGTCGTCGTCGTCGGCGCCGACCACGTGTACCGCATGGACTTCTCGCAGATGATCGACCAGCACATCGAGTCGGGCCTCGGAGCCACCGTGGCCGCCATCCGCCAGCCCATCGAAATGTCCTCCGCCTTCGGCGTGATCGATGTCGACCCCGACAACCCCGCCCACATCCGCGAGTTCCTCGAGAAGCCGGAATCGACGAACGGCCTTCCCGACAGCCCCGGGGAGATCCTCGCGTCGATGGGCAACTACGTGTTCGACGCCGACAAGCTTGTCGAGGCCGTCATGTCTGACGCGAACCTCGACGCCTCGAAGCACGACATGGGCGGCGACATCATCCCCGCCTTCGTCGCGCAGAACGATTGCGGCGTCTACGACTTCATCCGGAACGACGTGCCGGGCTCGACCCCGCGCGACCGCGACTACTGGCGCGACGTCGGTACCATCGACTCCTTCTATGACGCGCACATGGATCTCATCCAGACGCTGCCGGTCTTCAACCTCTACAACGAGGAATGGCCGATCATCTCCCAGACGCTCAACTCGCCGCCGGCGAAGTTCGTGCGGGATGCGCGGGGCTCAACCGGCACGATGATCGACTCGATCATCTCGCTCGGCTCGGTCATCTCGGGCGCGCACGTCGAGCGCTCGGTGCTCGGCGCCTGGACCAAGGTGCAGTCGGGTGCGCTCGTCGTCGATTCGATCACCTTCGACCGCGTCACCATCGAGCCGGGTGCGCAGGTGCGCTCCGCGATCCTCGACAAGAACGTGGTCGTGCGGGCCGGCGCAACGATCGGTATCGACCGCGAACACGACCGCGCCCGCGGATTCACCGTCACCGAGTCCGGCCTGACCGTCGTGCCGAAGAACGGTATCGTCGAACGATGAGCATCTCCGACCTCACCCTCACCCCCGTCCACGGCTCGGGCCGCGTCACCGCGGGCGCCCGCTTCCTCGTCGTCTTCGACGTGGATTCGACGCTGATCGAGGATGAGGTCATCGAACTCATCGCCGACTACGCGCAGGTGCGCGAGCAGGTGGCCGAGGTCACCGAGCGCGCCATGCGCGGCGAGCTCGATTTCGACGGCAGCCTGCGCGAACGCGTCGCCCTGCTGCGCGGCATCTCGCTCGACCAGATCTCGCGGGTGCGGGAGCGCATCCGGGTCACCCGGGGCGTACCCGAGACCATCTCAGCCATCCACGCGGCAGGCGGTCGCGTCGGCGCCGTCTCGGGCGGCTTCCACGAGGTGCTCGACCCCTTAGCCGAGGAGCTCGACCTCGATCTATGGCGGGCAAACCGCTTCGAGGTCACCGAGGAGGGCGAGCTCACGGGTGAGGTGTCGGGCACGATCATCGGCCGCCAGTCGAAACAGCACACGGTGCGCAGCTGGGCGCAGTCGCTCGACGTGCCGATCGACCGAGTGATCACCGTCGGCGACGGTGCGAACGACCTCGGCATGATGGAGATCGCGGGCCTCTCGGTCGCGTTTGACGCGAAGCCGATCGTGCGCCAGGAGGCGGCGGTGTCGCTGCCCAGCCGCGACATGACCCAGCTGCTGTCGCTGCTGGGCCTGCGCGGCTGAGCTGCGCCCGGGCCTAGTGGCCCATACCGAGACCGCCGTCGACGGGAATCACGGCGCCGGAAATGTAACCGGCGTCGTCGCCCGCGAGCCACCGCACGGTCTTCGCGATTTCGCTCACCTCGCCGAATCGGCCCGCGGGGATCGTCGAGAGGTACTGTTTCTGCGTTGCCTCGGGCAGCACCGCCGTCATCTCGGTCTCGATGAAGCCGGGGGCCACGACGTTTGCGGTGATGCCGCGGCTGCCAAGCTCGCGGGTGAGCGATCGGGCGATGCCGACGAGACCCGACTTCGAGGCCGCGTAGTTGATCTGGCCGGGTGAGCCGTAGAGGCCGACGACCGATGAGATGAGCACGACGCGCCCCCACTTCGCACGCAGCAGCCCCTTCGTCGCGCGCTTGATGACCCGGAAGGCACCCGTGAGGTTCGTGTCGATGACGTCGGCGAAGTCGTCCTCGCTCATGCGCAGCAGCAGGGTGTCCTTGGTGATGCCAGCGTTGGCAACGAGCACCTCGACGGGGCCGTACTCGGCCTCGACCTTCGTGAAGGCCTCGTCAATCGAGGCCGCATCGGTCACGTCGGCGGCCACGGTGAGCGCGCCCTCGGGCCCACCCTCGCCGGAGCGCGACGTCACGGCGACCCTGTGCCCGGCGGCAAGAAACTCCTCGGCGATCGCACGGCCGATGCCGCGGTTTCCGCCGGTCACGAGAACGGTGCGCTGGGTCGTCATTTTGCTCCTCAGAAATGTTTCGGAATATCGGCGTCACAGACACGCCCCGTTGCCCCATCCTACGTTCGCCGCGGGGGTACGCTTGGAGCAGCCACTGCGATACGAATCTTGGGAACCATGAACGCCAAAGTCACCAACGTCACCTCGATGACGATGAGTGAGGAAGAAGAGCGCAAGGCGCGCCTGCGCCAGTACATGCTCACCATGGCGATTCGCACGGCCTGCTTCTTACTCATGATCGTCGTGCGGGGCCCGATGCTCTGGGTGCTCGCGCTCGGCGCGATCTTCCTGCCAATGATCGCCGTCGCGCTCGCGAACCATGTTCGCGCCCGGCGGCAGCGAGCGGTAGAATCGCCTGATGCGGGGGCGATTATTCTCCGTTCGGCAAAGGAGGCGGAATGAGCGGCGGTGAGTTTGACCTGCGCAGCCGCCTTCGTGGCTTCCTCGCGTCGAAGGATGAACGACCCCAGTGCTCCCGCGCTCAGTGCGAGGCGCAGGCGGTGCACCGCATCGAGTGGCGCAACCCGCGCATTCACGATGCCGACCGCGTGAAGATCTGGCTTGCCTGCGACGAACACCTCGATTTCCTGCTCGGATTCCTCGAGTCGCGTCGCTTCCCCGTGCGCCTCGCGCGCATCGACGACCCCGTGAATGAGGAGCCCATCGAGTGACCCAAACCGGCACTCGACCCTCGAATTCGAACACGCGGCAGGGATGGAAGTTTTTGCTGAGCCGGCGCTGGCTCAGCTATTTCATTCTGCTCGTCGTGTTCGCCATCGCCTGCGGTTTCCTCTCGCACTGGCAGTTCGAACGCCGCGACGAGAAGGTCGCCGAGAACGAGCTCGTCACCGCGCACTTCGACGCCGACCCCCAACCCCTCGACGAGGTGCTGCCGACGCTCGACGCCTACGACCCGAATCAGGAGTGGACGGTCGTCGAAATGACCGGGCACTACCTCACCGAAGACCAGCTGCTCGCCCGCGCCCGCCCCTTCGACGGGCAGCCTGGCTTTGAGATCCTCACGCCATTCGAAACGACTTCGGGCGAGGTCTTCATCGTTAATCGTGGTTGGATCCCCACCGGCAACGAGCAAGACTCCCCCGATTCCGTGCCCGAGGCGCCGTCGGGCGAACTCACCGTGACGGCTCGGCTGAAGCCCGGGGAGCGCGAGATTCCCGGCCGCACCGCGCCAGCCGGGCAGATCGCGACCATCTATCTCCCCACCTTCGCCGAGGAGCTCGGCACCGATCGCACCTACACCGGTGCCTACGGGCTGCTGCGCAGCGAGTCGGTCGACGCGGAAACGGGCGAGCTCACACCGAAGCCCGAACTCACCGAGGGCAACCACCTCAGCTACGCGTTCCAGTGGATCATCTTCGCCGTGATCGCCGCGGTCGGCCTCATCTACGGGCTGCGCGAGGAGTTCAAGGAACGCAATGAGGACGACCCCCGCGTGCTCGCCGCCAGTGCGCGCGCCGAGGAGCGGCGCCGCAACCGCGGCCGAAAGACCGACGCCGAGATCGAGGACGAACTGCTCGACGACTCGGCAGCGCCTAGTTCATCTCGATGAGCTCGAAGTACTCCGGGGTCCAGTGGTCTTCGATCGCCTCCGGCATGATGAGCACACGCTCAGGGCTGAGCGCCTCGACGGCGCCCTCATCGTGCGACACGAGCACGACCGAGCCCTCGTAGTGCGCGAGCGCGTCGAGAATCTGCTCGCGCGAGGCCGGGTCGAGGTTGTTTGTCGGCTCGTCGAGCAGCAGCACGTTGGCACTCGAGACCACGAGCATGGCAAGGGCAAGCCGGGTCTTCTCACCACCCGAGAGTACGCCGGCGGGCTTGTGCACGTCGTCACCCGAGAACAGGAACGAACCGAGCACCTTGCGCGCCTCGGTTTCGGTGAGGTGCTGCGACACCGACACCATGTTCTGCAGCACCGAGCGTTCGACGTCGAGCGTCTCGTGCTCCTGCGCGTAGTAGCCGACCCGCAGGCCGTGGCCGGCGATGATCTCGCCGGTGTCGGCCGGGTCGACGCCAGCGAGGATGCGCAGCAGCGTCGTCTTACCGGCACCGTTGAGGCCGAGCACGACGACGCGGGAGCCGCGGTCGATCGCCAGGTCCACTCCGGTGAAGATCTCGAGCGAGCCGTACGACTTCGAGAGCCCCTCGGCCTTGATCGGCGTCTTGCCGACGGGCGCGGGCGTCGGGAAGCGCAGCTTGGCCACGCGATCGACCTGGCGCACCTCTTCGAGCGAGCCGAGCATCCGTTCGGCGCGACGCTGCATCTGGTGCGCCGCGGCGGCCTTCGTCGCCTTCGCACCGAAGCGGGCGGCCTGCTGCTGCAGCACGGACGCCTTCTTCTCGATGTTCGCGCGCTCCTTCTTACGACGCTCCTCGTCGGCCTCGCGCTGGCGTAGATATTGCTTCCAGCCCATGTTGTAGATGTCGATCATCTGGCGGTTCGCGTCGAGGTAGAACACGCGGTTCACCGTCTCGCCGACGAGCTCGACGTCGTGCGAGATCACGATGAGCCCGCCGCGGTAGGTCTTGAGGAAGTCGCGCAGCCAGACGACCGAATCGAGGTCGAGGTGGTTCGTGGGCTCGTCGAGAATCATCGTCTCGGCGTCAGAAAAGAGAATGCGCGCGAGTTCGATGCGTCGGCGCTGGCCACCCGAAAGCGTGTCAAGTTGCTGGTCGAGGATGCGGTCGGGCAGGTTGAGATTCGAGGCGATCGCCGCAGCCTCGCTCTCGGCCGCGTAGCCACCGAGCGTTACGAATTCGTCGTCGAGGCGTGAGTAGCGACGCATCGCCTTGTCGCGCTCGGCGTCGGTCGCCGCCTCAGCCATCGCGGTCGCGGCCTCGGCGAGGCGCTGGCGCACCGAGCCGAGCCCGCGGGCATCCAGGATGCGATTGCGCGCCAGCTGAGTCGGGTCGCCCGCGCGCGGGTCCTGCGGCAGATAGCCGAGCTCGCCGGAGCGGTCAACCTTGCCGTCGCTCGGCAACGTCCACCCCGCAAGCACCTTCGTGAGGGTTGTCTTGCCAGCACCGTTGCGCCCGACGAGACCGATCTTGTCGCCCGGCTGCACGCGGAAATTGACGTCGCTCATGAGCGTCCGCGCCCCCACGGTGATCTCGAGATCCTGAACGGCAAGCACTACTCGGCATCCTCATTTCGCTTCGGCAAGTGTTGTTCGTCGACCTGCGCCGGGGCGATGGGAAGCTCGATCGTTCCCGTGTGAAGATCGCTCGCCGGCAGGTCAACCTCAACGATCTTACGCGCCCCCATCGTGATTCCCACGCTCGCGATCACCACGAGCGCAATCGCGCAGAGCCGCCAGACGCTCGCGGTCTGGTCGAGGATGAGCCAGCCGGTGAAGGTCGCGATCGCCGGCTCAACGCTCATGAGCACGCCGAACACGCGCTTCGGCACCCGTTTCAGGGCGAGGAACTCGAAGGTGTAAGGAATGATCGCCGCGAGCACGCCGACCAGCAGCGCGAGCCCGAGCAGCTGCACATTGCTCGCGACGGTCGCGAGGCTGCCGACGCCAAACGGCAGGGCGAGCAGCGCGGTCACCGCGAACGCGACCGCCAGGCCGCCCTGCCCATCAGTGACCTCGCCCACGCGCGCCGCGGCGAGAATGTAGAGCGCCCAAAAGACGCCCGCCGTCGCGGCGAGTGCGATGCCCCATGGGTCGAGGTGGTCGGCCGCCAGCGCGGCTTCGATGCCCATGATCGCAATGCCGCCGAGGGCAACGCCGATCCACACAAAGTCCCACGCGCGCCGCGACAGCAGTGCCGAGAGCAGCAGCGGGCCGAGAAACTCGACGGACACCGCGACGCCGATCGGCAGGCGCTCGATCGAGAGGTAGAACGTCGAGGTCATGCCAAAGAGCACAGCGCCGAGCAGCAGCGCGGGGCGAAGTTGCGCCCAGGTCCATTGCCACGGCTTGGGCCGGACGATGAGGCCCATCGCGACGGCCGCGATGAGGGCGCGAAACAGGTTGGCGGTTGCGGGATCTGACGACTCGATGAGCATGCTGGCAAAGGCCGAGCCGAACTGCACCGAGAACGTCGATACGAGCAGGAGGAGTAATCCAGTGCGCACGGCCTATCGCTCCGTTCCGGGCTCAAGCAGCGCGAGGCCAGCCTCGAAGCTCGCGTCGTCGGCGGCGTGCGGATGCGCCCGCACCTCGACGCCTGCAGCCAGGGCCTGCGCGCGCTGCTGCTCGTGCGACACGTGGCCGAGCACAAAGTGCAGCGTGGCCCCAGCGAGCGACTGAGCGCGCGCCCGTTCGAGACCCGCATCCTCGCCCGCGAGCTGCAGGCGCACGAGCGCCGCGTCATCAGCGAGGCCGAGCGAGATCGACGAGAGCAGGATTTCCGCGCCGTCCATGTGCGCGAGCAGCGCATCCCGGAGCGCCGCAGCCGACTCCGCCAGTGTCTCCCCCGCGGCTCGCTCCGGCATCGACGCGACAATCTCGTCGGCGATCGCCGCGAGCAGCGACTGCTTGTCGGCGAAGTGCCAGTACAGCGCGCTCGGCTGCACCTCGAGCTCGCGGGCGAGCGCGCGCATGCTGAACGCGGGCAGGCCGCCGCTCGCGAGCATCCGCATCGCCGTCGACACCACGTCGTCGCGCGAGTTTCGGGCGCGCGACGACTCAGAAGTTGCGTTCGTGCTCATCCCCACTATCGTATAGCCTGAACACCGTTCAGGACGCGATCGACAAGGACCAACATGACCGAAGTTGCAGTGCGGCAGCCCGCCACTACCACCGCCGACCTCGCGAGGATTGCCGTCGTCGCGGCCCTCATCGCGGTGCTCGGCTTGCCCGGCACGATCATGCTCGGCGGGGCGGTGCCGATCACGGCGCAGACCCTGGGCGTCATGCTGGCCGGCGCCGTGCTGGGGTCATGGCGGGGCGCCGCGAGCGTGCTGACGGTGCTTGCGCTCGTCGCGCTCGGCCTGCCGCTGCTCGCGGGCGGCCGCGGAGGTCTCGGGGTGTTCGTGGCACCGTCGGTTGGCTACCTGCTCGGTTGGGTCGTCGGCGCGTTCCTCGTCGGCGTCATCGTGCGGGCCGGCGCATCGAAGCCGCAGTGGTGGCGCGTCGCGCTCGGCTCACTCGTCGGCGGCATGCTCGCCGTCTACGCCGTCGGTATTCCGCTGCAGTCACTCATCACCGGCCTCGGGCTGTGGGAGACCGTGCTCTCGAGCCTCATCTTCGTACCGGGCGACCTCATCAAGGTCGCGATCGCCACCGTCGTCACCATGGCCCTCTGGCGGGCCTACCCGCGTGCGTTCGCGTGGCCGCAGCGAGACGACGCGTGACCGATCGGGAGCTCAGCTTCGATCGAGTTCGCGTCGTTCGAGAGGGCCGCGTCGC
Source organism: Gulosibacter sediminis (assembly GCF_023370115.1). Taxonomy (NCBI): domain Bacteria; kingdom Bacillati; phylum Actinomycetota; class Actinomycetes; order Micrococcales; family Microbacteriaceae; genus Gulosibacter; species Gulosibacter sp. ACHW.36C. Next base: position 1,401,162 of record NZ_CP097160.1, read on the forward strand.
GCTCGACGATGTCACCCTGACGCTCGACGAGCACCGAATCGCCGTCGTCGGCGAGAACGGCTCGGGCAAGTCGACGCTCGCGCGACTGCTCAACGGGCTCGTCACCGCGACAAGCGGAGAGGTGCGGGTGCACGGCCGGAATCCGGCGCGTGAGGGCGCGAAGGTTCGCTCGCAAACCGGCTTCGTCTTCCCGAACCCGTCGGCGCAGGTGATCATGCCGACGGTCCGCGAGGATCTCGCCTTCTCGTTTCGCGGCCGCAAGCTTTCGCGCGCCGAGATCGCCGCCAAGGTTGAGGCCACGCTTGGCTCGGTCGGGCTGAGCGCGCTCGCGGATGTGCCCGCCCACTCGCTCTCGAGCGGGCAGCAGCAGCTCCTCGCCGTCGCCGCAGTGCTCGCGGTCGAACCCGGGCTCGTCATAGCCGACGAGCCGACGGCGCTGCTCGACCTCCGCAATCGATCGCGCATCGCCGAGCTGCTGCTCGACCGCGCGCTCCCCCATCAGCTCGTGCTCGTCACGCACGATCTCGAGTTGGCCGAGCGCTGCGATGTGGCCGTGTGGGTGCAGGATGCGCGGGTCACGGCAGTCGGTCGGCCCGCCGACATCGTCGCGCGCTACCGGGCGAGCGTCGCGTGATCTCGCTCTATGTTCCCGGCACGAGCCTGCTGCATCGCGCGCCGGCCTGGAGCAAGCTGCTCGGCCTCGTGCTCGCAACGCTCGTGCTGTCGGTGTGGGGCGGCGAGTGGCCGGTGCTTACGGGGGCCGCCGCGCTCACGATCGCCGCCTTCCTGGCGAGCGTGGGTGTCGCCGAACTGTGGCGCCAATTGTGGGGCCTGCGGTGGCTCCTCGTGATCATGCTCGTGCCGCAGCTCATCTTCCTGCCCTGGCAGCTCGCCCTCACGAATACCTCGAGGGTGGTGATCGTGGTCGCCCTCGCGGGACTCGTTACGAGCACGACCCGCATGACCGAGCTGCTCGACACCCTCGAGGCCGCGCTTCGCCCCCTGCGGCCCCTCGGCGTGCGGCCCGATCGCATCGCGCTCCTGCTCTCGCTCACCATTTCGACGGTGCCGCTCATCGCCGCGCTCGCCACGCAACTGCGGGAGGCGCTCATCGCACGCGGCCGCCGCGGCACGTCCGTGCGCATCCTCTTCCCGCTGCTCGTGCTCACGCTGCAGCACGCGGATGAGCTCACCGACGCGCTCCGCGCGCGCGGGCTCGACTAACGCAAGCGGGGCCCGGCACCGAAGTGCCGAGCCCCGCTCGATCGCGTTTCGCTAGATGTTGAACCCGAGGGCCCGCATCATTTCGCGACCGTCGTCGGTAATCTTTTCCGGACCCCAAGGCGGCATCCAGACCCAGTTGATCTTGAACCGCTCGGCGTGACCGTCGAGTGCCTTCGCGGTCTCGTCTTCGATCACGTCGGTCAGCGGGCAGCCGGCCGAGGTGAGCGTCATCGAGATCACGAGGGCGTCGAGTTCGTCTTCCCAGTCGAGCCCGTAGATCAGGCCGAGGTCGACGATGTTGACGCCGAGCTCGGGGTCAACGACCTCCTTGAGCGCCTCTTCGATTTCGTCGTAGCGCGCGGCTTCGAGTGAAACGAGTGCCATGGTGGCCCTCCTCCAGGTAGTTAGGCCTGCGCGGCCTGCAGGTAGCTGTCGTAACCCTCGTTCTCGAGCTTCTCAGCGAGCTCGGCGCCGCCCTCGTCGGCCACACGACCGTCGACGAACACGTGCACGAAGTCGGGCTTGATGTATCGAAGGATACGCGTGTAATGCGTGATGAGCAGGACACCCATGCCGGTGTCGCCCTTGACGCGGTTGACGCCCTCCGAGACGATGCGCAGCGCATCGACGTCGAGGCCCGAGTCGGTCTCGTCGAGCACGGCGAACTTCGGCTTGAGCAGCTCAAGCTGGAGAATCTCGGCGCGCTTCTTCTCGCCACCCGAGAAGCCCTCGTTCACGTTGCGCTCAAGAAACTCGTTGCCCATGCGGAGGTTGTCCATCGAACCGCGGACCTCCTTGAGCCAGCCACGGATCGCGGGCGCTTCGCCGTCGATCGCGGTCTTCGCGGTGCGGAGGAAGTTCGAGAGCGTGACGCCCGGGATCTCGACCGGGTACTGCATCGCGAGGAACAGGCCAGCCTTCGCGCGCTCGTCGACCGACATCTCGAGCACCTCTTCGCCGTCGAGCTTGACCGAGCCCTCGGTCACCTCGTAGGCGGGGTGGCCGGCGATCGACGATGCGAGGGTCGACTTGCCCGAGCCGTTGGGGCCCATAATGGCGTGGATCTCGTCGGAGCTCAGGGTGAGGTCGACACCCTTGAGGATCTCCTTGGGGCCCTGGTCGGTCTCGACCTGGACGTGAAGGTTGCTGATTTCAAGAACGGACATTGCTAGTTGTTCTCCTTGTAGATCGGAGTCGGGTCAATGAAGATTGCGTCGTCTTCGACCTTGACGGCGAAGACCGGGACTGGTTCAAACGCGGGCAGCGACTTCGGCCACCCGGTGCAGAGCGAGAATTGCGAGCCGTGCGCCCAGCACTCGAGGGTGCCGTCTTCGACGAATCCCTCCGAGAGCGAGATGTCGCCGTGGGTGCAGCGGTCGCCAATTGCGAAGACGTCGCCGGCCGAGTCGCGCACGAGCGCGATCACCTGGTCGGCGAGTTCGACGCGCATCGGCGAGTCGACCTGGACGTCGTCGACGCCGCAGACTCGTTCGAAGCTCATACGGCGCTCGCCGCCATCATCGCTTCGGTGCTCGCCTCCAGTTCACGCTCGAGGGTTTCGCGCATGCGCTCCTGCACCTCGGGCACGCTGATCGACTGCACGATCTCGTTCAGGAAGCCGTGCACGACGAGACGACGGGCGGTGAGCTCGTCGATGCCGCGGGCCATGAGGTAGAACAGCTGTTCCTGCTCGAAGCGGCCGGTCGCCGACGCGTGGCCTGCACCCTCGATGTCGCCCGTCTCGATCTCAAGGTTCGGGATCGAGTCGGCGCGCGCGCCGTTCGAAAGCACGAGGTTGCGGTTCTGCTCGTAGCTCTGGGTGCCGACCGCGGTCGGGCGGATCAGCACGTCGCCGATCCAGACGGCGCGAGCACCGTCGCCCTGCAGGGCGCCCTTGTAGTTCACGTCGCTCGTGGTGCGCTCGCCGGCGTGGTCGATGTAGACCTGGTGCTCGAAGTGCTGTCCCGCATCCGAGAAGTAGAGGCCCTTCGCGATGCCCTCGGCGCCGGTTCCGTTGAGGTGCAGCGACGGGTTCACGCGCACGACGTCGCCACCGAAGGTGACGAGCGTGTGCTTGAGCGACGCATCCTTGCCGATGGCGGCCTGGTGGGCGCCGGTGTGCACGGCGTCGTCGTCCCATTCGTGGATGGCGATGACGTCGAGGTTCGCGCCGTCTTCGACGAGGATCTCGACGTTCTCACTCACGAGCGCCGAACCGGTGTGCTCGACCACGATCGTGGCAGTCGAGTTCGGCTCGGCCTGGAGCACGAGGTGCACGAGGTCGCGGGTCTGCGCGCCAGCGCCGGTCACGCGCACGTAGACGGGCGCATCGAGGGAAGCGTCGGCGGGGATCACGACGTGCGTCGCGGTCGCATACTTCGACGCAATGGCCTCGGCGCGGCCCTCGGGCGTGAACCCGGTGCCACGGGGCGCCTCGCCGGGGGCGAGAGTGCCGGTGCGCACCTCGCTCGGGCCGGAAACTTCGACCGTGACGCTGCGGTCGCCAGCAGCATCCTCGAACAGCGGCGCGAGCTTCTTGATCGGCGCGTACTTCCAGTCAACTTCGCGACCGTTCGGCTGGGGGAAGTCCTCGGGCGCGAACGAAGCGGGTCGCTCCGAACGCGTCTGGACAGGGACGAACTTTCCGGCGCTCTCGGGCAGGCGCGGAGTCTCAGTGATCGTCATGGTGGTTAGCCGACCGATCCTTCCATATTCATTTCGATGAGCTTGTTCAGCTCGAGCGCGTACTCCATCGGCAGCTCGCGCGCGATCGGCTCGATAAAGCCGCGCACGATCATGGCCATGGCCTCGGTCTCTTCGAGGCCGCGGCTCATGAGGTAGAAGAGCTGCTCCGCCGACACCTTCGTGACCGTGGCCTCGTGCCCGAGCTGCACGTCGTCAACGCGGATGTCGATGGCGGGGTAGGTGTCGGAGCGGGAGATGTTGTCGACGAGCAGGGCGTCACACACGACCGAGTTGGCCGAGTTGTGCGCGTTCTCGGCGATGCGAACCTCGCCGCGGTAGCCCGCACGGCCACCGCCGCGGGCGATCGACTTGGAGACGATCGACGACTGCGTGTGCGGCGCCATGTGGATCATCTTGGCGCCCGCATCCTGGTGCTGACCGGGGCCCGCGAACGCGACCGAGAGGGTCTCGCCCTTGGCGTGCTCGCCCGTCAGGTAGATCGACGGGTACTTCATGGTGACCTTGGAGCCGATGTTGCCATCGACCCATTCCATGGTCGCGCCCTCTTCAGCGACGGCGCGCTTGGTCACGAGGTTGTACACGTTGTTCGACCAGTTCTGGATCGTCGTGTAGCGAACGCGCGCGTTCTTCTTCGCGATGATCTCGACGACGGCCGAGTGCAGCGAGTCGCTCTTGTAGATCGGGGCTGTGCAGCCCTCGATGTAGTGCACGTAGCTGCCCTCATCCGCGATGATCAGCGTGCGCTCGAACTGGCCCATGTTCTCGGTGTTGATGCGGAAGTAGGCCTGCAGCGGAATCTCGACGTGCACGCCCTTCGGCACGTACACGAACGAGCCACCCGACCACACGGCGGTGTTCAGCGCACCGAACTTGTTGTCGCCGGCGGGGATCACCGTGCCGAAGTACTCCTCGAAGAACTCCGGGTGCTCGCGCAGCGCGGTGTCGGTGTCCATGAAGATGACACCCTGGCGCTCGAGTTCCTCGTTGATCTGGTGGTAGACCACCTCAGACTCGTACTGTGCCGCGACGCCCGCAACGAGGCGCTGGCGCTCGGCCTCGGGGATGCCGAGACGCTCGTACGTGTTGCGGATGTCTTCGGGCAGGTCTTCCCACGTCTGGGCCTGCGCCTCCGACGCGCGCACGAAGTACTTGATGTTGTCGAAGTCGATTCCGCTGAGGTCGGCACCCCACGTCGGCATCGGCTTGCGGCCGAACATTTGCAGGCCCTTGAGACGACGCTCGAGCATCCATTCTGGCTCGTTCTTGATGCGCGAGATGTCGCGCACTACGTCTTCGCTCAGCCCACGTTTCGCTGAAGACCCGGCTACGTCAGGGTCGTGCCAGCCAAACTCATACTGACCAAGGTCATTCAGTTCGGGGCGGTCGATGAGCAGATCAGACATCCCTACCTCTTTCTTGTCGTCATCGGTTCACATTCGCGCCTGGATCGTGGGGACCCGCATAGAATGAAACAAATTCCAGCGCCGATTCCTTCCCGTGGGTTCTCCGGGAGGCCAAGATCGCGCGAAGTGAACACCATCCTCGAGTCTAAGCCACCACCCATGGTTCTCGGGCGTGTTCGCCACAAACTGAGAGGTGCCCCTGTGCCACGGTCCAAATTCCTGCCGCCGGATTCGTTTCTATCGTTCCTGCTGCCGGACTCGGTTACATCGTGGACTCGGTGGCTCGCCTGGGCGAACCTTGTCGTGAACATCCTCATCGTCGGCACCGGCGGCCTCGTTCGGCTGACGGGCTCGGGCCTCGGCTGCCCGACGTGGCCGCTGTGCACGACCGAGTCGCTCGTGCCGACGCAGGAGATGGGCATTCATGGCGTGATCGAGTTCGGCAACCGCACGCTGACCGGCGTGCTCGTGTTTGTCGCGCTGCTGACCTACCTTGCCGTGCGGAACGCCCCGAAGCAGCTCGGGCTGCGCATCCCGGCTTTGCTCATCGGCGTGCTCATCATCGTGCAGGCGATCATCGGCGGCATCACCGTTATCTTCCACCTCGACCCACGCATCGTCGGCGTGCACTTCCTCTTCTCGGCGGCCATCGTCGCCATCGCCGCGCTGCTGCTGCAGCGAGTTCGCTACGCCGAGCCGGTGCCCGCGGCGGATTCCCCCGGCGCCCCGCGCGGCCTGTGGGTCAGCATCATTGTCGTCACGGTGCTGACGTGGATCACCGAAGTTGTTGGCGTCCTCACCACTGGCGCCGGACCGCACGCCGGTGACTCGATCGCCGCCCGTAACGGCCTCGACCCGGTGGTCATGCAGCACGTGCACTCGTGGCCGGCCTACGCGCTCGCCGCGGCCCTCGTCGTGATGATGGTGTTCGTGCTGCGCAGCAAGCTCGCGCGCACCAAGGCGTCGAGCTGGACCCTGCTCATCCTCGTACTCGTGCAGATCGCCTTCGGCGTCTATCAGTCGCGCGCTGGATTGCCGGTCTGGTCGGTCGGCACCCACATGATCCTCGCGGTCGTCGTCATCGCGGTGCTCACCATCAACCTCGTGAACGCCCGCCGCGCGAAGTAGCGAGGGGCGCATCCGCCCTGCCCCGACGCAGTTTTCTAGCATCGATGCGAATTTCTACAATCGATGCGGCTGCAAGTGCAGCGAATCTAGAAAACTGCATCGCGCGTAGAAAACCGCGGCGAACGTAGAAAACCGCGACGACGGTCACACGAGACGGCCGGACGGCCAGACGACCAAGTGGCCGGATGCGCGGCTACGGAACCAGCGGCAGGTAAACGAGGGCGTCGACGCCGACCGCGAGGAAGACCACGGTCAGGTAGAGGATCGACAGGTGGAACACGCGCATCGGCTGCGCGAGCCCCGTCTGGCGCACGACGTGGCTGTAGACGCGGTGCGCCTCAACGACGAACCAGGCGCCGGCGGCGAGGGCGGCGATCGTGTAGATCCAACCCATCGGCGCGACGGGAACGAGCAGCAGGCTGCCGACGACCGTGGCCCACGCGTAGATGACCGACTGCAGCGCGACCGAGCCCTCGCCCTCGGTGACCGAGAGCATCGGCACGTCGGCGCGGTCGTAATCGGCCGCGTACTTCACCGAGAGCGGCCAGTAGTGCGCCGGAGTCCAGAGGAAGATGAGCAGGAACAGCAGCAGCGGCTCCCAGCTCAGCGAGTTGGTGACCGACGCCCAGCCGATGAGCACCGGCATGCAGCCGGCAACGCCGCCCCAGACGATGTTCTGGTCGGTGCGGCGCTTCAAGATGAGCGTGTAGAGCACGACATAGAGCAGGATGGCGCCGACCGAAAGCCCGGCTGTGAGCGGGTTGGCGACGAGCCACAGCACTGCAGTCGAGACGACGCCGAGCACCCAGGCGAAGACGAGCGCCTCGCGATCGGAGAGCTCGCCCGTGACGAGTGGACGCTTCGCCGTGCGCTTCATGACGCGGTCGATGTCGCGATCGAAGTAGCAGTTGAACGCGTTTGCGCTGCCAGCGGACAGCGCGCCACCAACAAGCACGCCGAGCATCAGCCAGACCGAAGGGATGCCCCGGGCCGCGAGCAGCATGGTCGGCAGCGTCGTGATGAGCAGCAACTCGATGATGCGCGGCTTCGTGAGCGCGACGTACGCGGCGAGTTTGCGCTTGAACCCAATCGATGTGGCCTTCGACGCGCCGTCACCGGCTGCTGAAACTGCGCTTGACATGCCTGTCAATCGATCGGTTGTCACAGATACCTGCCCTTTACTTGCTCAGTAGCTGCAAGTCTACCCGTTGGGCGCCACACTTCGAGGACACAACTAAGGTTTCGCGCGATCGCGCGGCGCTAGTGTGGACACATCGCCGTTCGGCGTGCCTTGACCTCGTTATTGCTTTCTGGAGGACACCTGTGCCCAACGTCAATTGGACCGACCTCGACCAGCGTGCTGCGGACACCGCTCGACTCTTGGCGGCTGACGCCGTCGAGAATGCGGGTGGCGGCCACCCCGGCACCCCGATGAGCTTGGCTCCGGTGGCGACCCTCCTCTATCAGCACATCATGCGGCACGACCCGGCTGACCAGGAATGGCTTGGCCGCGACCGCTTCATCCTGTCGAACGGCCACGCTGGCCTCACGCAATACACCCAGCTCTTCCTCGGCGGCTTCGGCGTCGAGCTCGACGACTTCAAGCACCTGCGCCAGTGGGGCTCACCGCTCGCGGGCCACCCCGAATACGGCCACCTGGCGCACGTCGAGATGACCACCGGTCCGCTCGGCCAGGGCCTCGCCACCGCGGTGGGCTTCGCCTACGCGCAACGCTACGAGCGCGGCCTGTTCGACCCCGAGGCCGAGGACGGCGCGAGCCCCTTCGACCACTTCACCTACGTGATCGCCGGCGACGGCGACCTGCAGGAGGGCATCACCTCTGAGGCATCGTCGCTCGCGGGCCACCAGGAGCTCGGACGCCTCGTCGTCATCTACGACGCGAACCAGATCTCGATCGAGGACGACACCGACATCGCCTTCACCGAAGACGTCGCCGAGCGCTACGAGTCGTACGGCTGGCAGGTGCTCGAGGTGAACTGGCTCGGCGAAGACGGCAAGGTCACCGAAGACATCGGCGACCTCGCCGACGCGATCGAGACGGCGCAGGGCGAGCTCGGCCGCCCGACCCTGATCATCCTGAAGAACCACATCGCCTTCCCCGCACCGCACGCGCAGAACACCGGCGCATCTCACGGCTCGGCGCTCGGCGCCGACGAGATCCGCGCGACCAAGGAACTCCTCGGCTTCGACCCCGACGCGACCTTCCAGGTCGAGGACGAGGTGCTCGCGCACACCCGCAAGCTCGGCGAGCGGATGCGTGAGGTGCGGGCCGCGTGGCAGGCCGACTTCGACGCCTGGGCCGAGCGCGAGCCCGAGCGCAAGGCACTGCTCGACCGCCTCCAGGCCGGCGAGCTGCCCGAGGGCATCGAGGATGCGCTGCCCGACTTCACCGGCACGGCCAAAGTTTCGACCCGCAAGGCTTCGGGCAAGACGATCAACGCCCTCGCGCCGCTGCTGCCGGAGCTCTGGGGTGGCTCGGCCGACCTCGCTGGCTCAAACAACACGACGATTGACGGCGCGAAGTCGTTCGCACCCGCCGAGCACTCGACGTCGAGCTGGACCGCCGAGCCCTTCGGGCGCGTCCTCCACTTCGGCATTCGCGAGCACGCGATGGCGGCGATCCTCAACGGCATCGTGCTGCACGGCAAGACGCGGGCCTTCGGCGGCACGTTCCTCATGTTCAGCGACTACATGCGCCCCTCGGTGCGCCTCGCCGCACTCATGAACATCCCCGCGATCTATGTCTGGACGCACGACTCGATCGCCCTCGGCGGCGACGGCCCGACCCACCAGCCGGTCGAGTCGCTCACCGCACTGCGTGCGATCCCGAACCTCAACATCATCCGCCCGAGCGACGGCGCCGAGACCGCGCAGGCGTGGCTCGCCACGCTGCGGCAGCACGAGGGCCCGATCGGTCTCGTGCTCTCGCGCCAAGACCTCCCCGTGCTCGAGCGCGGCGACGGCGACGCGAGCGGCGACACGCTCGCCGCGGCAAGCAACCTCGCCAAGGGCGGGTACGTCCTCGCCGAGGCCCGCAACGGCGCCCCAGAGCTGATCCTCATCGCCACCGGCTCGGAGGTCTCGCTCGCGCTGGATGCTCGTGCCGTGCTCGAAGACGAGGGCACGCCGACCCGCGTGGTCGCCATGCCGTCGCAGGAGTGGTTCAAGGCACAGCCCGAGGAGTACCGCAACGCAGTGCTCCCGGCCGACGTCACCGCGCGCGTCAGCGTCGAGGCCGGCCTCGCCCTCACCTGGGCGCCTTTCCTCGGCACCCGCGGTCGCTCGGTTTCGGTCGAAACCTTCGGTGCATCCGCCGACGGCAGCGAGCTGCTTCGCCGCTACGGCATCACGACCGAGGCCGTCGTCGAGGCCGCCCACGACTCGCTCGCGGCCAACTAACTTCCGGATCTTCTGAAAGGGACCTCATGCAGAACCCCAACACCCAGCAGCTCTCCGACCAGGGCGTCAGCATCTGGCTCGACGACCTCTCGCGCGACCGCCTCGAGTCGGGCTCGCTCCAGGGCCTCATCGACGAGCGCAACATCGTCGGCGTCACCACGAACCCCTCGATCTTCGCTGCGGCACTCAAGAACGGCGAGTCGTACGCCCCGCAGGTGAAGGAGCTCGCCGAGCGTGGCGCCACCACCGACGAGGCGATCACCGTCATCACAACGACCGATGTGCGCAACGCGTGCGACCTCTTCGCGCCGCTCGCCGACGCGACGGATGGGCAGGACGGCCGCGTCTCGATCGAGGTTTCGCCGCTACTCGCGAACGACACCGACGCCACGATCGCCGAGGCGAAGCAGCTCTGGGAGCTCGTCGACCGCAAGAACGTGATGATCAAGATTCCCGCCACCAAGGAGGGCCTCCCGGCCATCACCGAGGCGATCGCGAACGGCATCTCGGTCAACGTCACGCTGATCTTCTCTCTCCCCCGCTACCGCGAGGTCATCAACGCGTACCTCACCGGCCTCGAGCAGGCACGGGCGAACGGCATCGACCTGTCGAGCATCCGCTCGGTCGCGTCGTTCTTCGTGAGCCGCGTCGACGTTGAGATCGACAAGCGCCTCGACGCCCTCGGCACCCCCGAGGCCACCGACCTCAAGGGCAAGGCCGGCGTCGCGAACGCTCGCCTCGCCTACCAGGTCTTCGAGGAGTCGTTTGCCTCGGAGCGCGCCAAGCTGCTCCTCGACGAGGGCGCACATGCGCAGCGTCCGTTGTGGGCATCGACGGGTGTCAAGGACCCCTCGCTGCCCGACACGCTCTACGTGACCGAGCTCGTCGCTGGCCAGACGGTCAACACCATGCCGGAGGCGACCCTCGACGCGCTCGCCGACCACGGCGAGATTCGTGGCGACACGGTCACCGACACGTACCACGAGTCCAACACGCTGCTCGACGCCATCGATGACCTCGGCATCTCCTACACCGAGGTCGTTGACCTGCTTGAGGTCGAGGGCGTCGACAAGTTCAAGGTGTCCTGGTCGCAGCTCCAGGACACCGTCACCGAGCAGCTCGAACAGAGCAAGTAGCCCGCCGCGAAGGAGCACCCCATGAGCATCAAGGTATCTACGTCCGGCGCAGCCACCGAAGCGGTGCAGCGCCACCTCGAGGCGCTCGTCGACTCGAAGTTTGCGAGTCGCCTGTTCGCGAAGGACCACACCCTCTGGGGTGCCGCGGCCGAGGATGAGTCGTCGAAGCGCCTCGGCTGGGTCGAGGCCGCCGAGGTCTCGGCGCCGCTCGTGCCCGAGATCGTGCAGCTGCGCGAAGAACTCAACAGCAAGGGCGTCGACCGCATCGTGCTCTGCGGCATGGGCGGCTCCTCGCTCGCGCCCGAGGTCATGACCCGCACCGCGGGCATCCCGCTCGTCGTGCTCGACTCGACCGACCCCGAGCAGCTGGCCGCGTCGGTCGACACCGACCTCGAACGCACCGCTGTCGTCGTCTCGTCGAAGTCGGGTTCGACGCTCGAGACCGACTCGCAGCGCCGGGCGTTTGTCACGGCGTTCACCTCGGCGGGCATCGACCCGACCGAACGCATCTTCATCGTGACCGACCCGGGCTCGCCGCTCGAGGCCGCGTCGAAGGAGGCCGGCTACCGCGTCTTCCTCGCCGACCCCTCCGTCGGCGGCCGCTTCTCGGCCATGACCGCGTTCGGCCTCGTGCCCGCGGGTCTGGCGGGGCTCGACCTCGACGCGTTCCTCGCGCCCGTCACCACCGTGAAGGACGACCTCGAGACCGACTCGCCGCAGAACCCGGGCCTCGTGCTCGGCGCGGCCCTCGCCGGTGCCGAGCCGGTGAAGACCTACATCGGCGTCGTCGAGCAGGGCACCGACATCGTCGGCTTCGGCGACTGGGCCGAGCAGCTCATCGCCGAGTCGACCGGTAAGGAGGGCAAGGGCCTGCTGCCCGTCGTGCTCCATCAGGGCGCCCCCGAGGTTGGCCTGCCGATTCCCGACCTGCAGGTGGTTCGCCTCGTGGCGGATGCCGCTTCCGAGCCCGCGCTCGGCGACGAGATTAACGTCTCGGGTTCGCTCGCCGAGCAGATGCTCCTCTGGGAGGTCGCGGTCGCGGTCGCCGGTCAGCTCCTCGGCATCAACCCGTTCGACCAGCCTGACGTCGAGTCGGCGAAGGCCGCGGCCCGAGCGCTCCTCGACGCCACGCCCGCCCCGGTCGACCCCGCGTTCTCGGAGGGTGTCATCGAGGTGCGCGGCTCGGCCGATCTCACCGATGGCCAGACCACCGTGCTCGGCTCGATCGAGGCCCTGCTCGCGCAGCTGCCCGAGTGCGGCTATGTCGCGATCCAGGCCTATGCCGACCGGCTCGGCCTCGCCGACCTCGCGCAGATCCGCGACGCCGTGGCGCACCGGGCTCGCCGCCCGGTGACTTTCGGCTGGGGCCCGCGCTTCCTCCACTCGACCGGCCAGTTCCACAAGGGCGGCCCGCGCGTCGGCGTGTTCCTGCAGATCACGACCGACTCGGCGACGCAGTTCGCGATCCCCGACCGCCCGTTTAGCTTCGGCGAACTCATCCACGCGCAGGCCGCAGGCGATGCGTCGGTGCTGGAGGACCACGGTATGCCAGTGCTGCGCCTCAATCTGACCGACGCTCGTGGCGGCGTGCAGCAACTCCTCGGACTCCTCGGAGACATCTAGATCGTGCCCACCTCCTTCACCGCACCAGCAAATCCGCTGCGCCCAGTCGGCGAACGGCGACTCGACCGAATTTCCGGTCCGAGTAACCTCGTGTTCTTCGGCGTCACGGGTGACCTGAGCCGCAAGAAGCTGCTGCCCGCGGTGTACGACCTCGCGAACCGCGGTCTGCTCTCGCCCTCGTTCGGCATCGTCGGCTTCGGCCGCCGCGAGTGGAGCGACGACCAATTCCGCGAGTTCATGCGCGAGAGCGTCGTGAACCACGCCCGCACCGAGTGGAACGAGGACGTCTGGCTGCAGCTCGCGAAGGGCCTGCGCTTTGTCACCGGCGAGTTCAACGACGCGGAGGCGTTCACGCGCCTGCGCGACACGCTCGCCAGGCTCGACCTCGAGCGCGGCACCCGCGGCAACTACGCGTTCTATCTCTCGATCCCGCCGCGGTCGTTCGCCGAGGTGACCGGGCAGCTGCGCGCATCCGAACTCACCGAGGCGCCGCGCGGTTCGTGGCGCCGCGTGATCATCGAGAAGCCGTTCGGCCACGACCTCGAGTCGGCTCGCGAGCTCAACGGCATCGTCGAGGGCGTGTTCCCGAGCGACTCGATCTTCCGCATCGACCACTACCTCGGTAAGGAGACGGTGCAGAACATCCTCGCGCTGCGCTTCGCGAACACGATGTTCGAGCCGCTGTGGAACTCAAACTGGGTCGACCACGTGCAGATCACGATGGCCGAGGACATCGGCGTGTCCGGCCGCGCCGGGTACTACGACGGCGTTGGTGCGGCGCGCGACGTGATTCAGAACCACCTGCTGCAGTTGCTCGCCCTCACCGCGATGGAAGAGCCGCTGAGCTTCGCGGCAAACCACCTGCGCAACGAAAAAGAGAAGGTGCTGTCGGCCGTACACCTCGGCCACGACCTCTCGAAGAGCACCGCCCGCGGCCAGTACTCGGCCGGTTGGCAGGGTGGCCTCTACGTGCCGGCGTTCCGCGACGAGGACGGCATGAACGCCGAATCGACGACCGAGACCTTTGCCGCGCTGCGCCTCAAGATCGACACCCGCCGCTGGCTCGGCGTGCCGTTCTACCTGCGGACCGGCAAGCGACTCGGCCGTCGCGTCACCGAAATCGCGGTGACGTTCAAGGATGCGCCGGGCTACCTGTTCTCACCCACCGACCGCGTCTCGCTCGGCCCGAACGCGCTCGTGATCCGCGTGCAGCCGGATGAGGGTGTCACGATGCGCTTCGGCTCGAAGGTGCCGGGCTCGGGCCTGCGCGTGCGCGACGTCACGATGGACATGGGCTACGGTCACGCGTTCACCGAGTCGAGCCCCGAGGCTTACGAGCGCCTCATCCTCGACGTCCTGCTCGGCGACCCGCCGCTTTTCCCCCGCCACGAGGAGGTCGAGCTGTCGTGGCAGATCCTCGACCCGGTCGAGGAGTACTGGTCGACGCTCGGCGCGCCAGAGCTCTACGCGCCCGGCTCCTGGGGCCCCGCATCCGCCACCGAACTGCTCGCGCGCGACAACCGAACCTGGAGGCGCCCATGATCGTCACGCTCGACGACACGAATTCCTCGGCGATCGCTCGCGAACTCATCCGGATGCGCGAGGAGGGCGGCGCGATCGCCCTCGGCCGCGTGCTCACGCTCATCGTCGTCGCCACGTCGGACGTGAACGAGGACGCGATCGAGGCGGCCAACGAGGCCTCCGGCGAACACCCGATGCGCGTCATCGTGGTGCACACCTACCCCGACGGCGACGGTGCGCAGCTCGACGCGGAGATCCGCGTCGGCTCCGACGCCGGCGCGAGCGAGGTCGTGGTGCTCCACGCCTCCGGCCCGGCTTCTGAGGACCCGGCGTCGCTCATCCAGCCCCTGCTGCTCCCCGACACGCCAGTCGTGACGTGGTGGCCCGACTGCTCCGAGACGCATCCGGCCCAGAACTCGCTCGGCGAACTCGCGCAGCTGCGCATCGTCGACAGTTTCAACGTGTCGGAGCCCTTCGGCACCCTCGAACAGCTCGCCGAGGGCTACGAGAGCGGCGACACGAACCTCGCCTGGGCCCGCATCACACGCTGGCGTGCCCAGCTCGCCTCCGTGCTCGACCAGCCGCCCTACGACCCGATCACGGGCGCCGAGGTGATCTACCGCAAGCTCACGACGAGCACGCTGCTCATGGCGGGCTGGCTGGGCCACTTCCTCCAGGTTCCGGTCACGCTGCAGTTCTCCGACGATGAGCTCGCTGGAAACCTTCGCGGCGTCCGGCTCTTCCGCCACGACGGGGTAATCGAGCTACGGCGCACAGCAAAAGACACCTCGATCCTGAGCCAGCCCGACCAGCCCGACCAGATCGTGCCACTGGCGATCCGCAACCGCTTCTCGGTGCTCAACGAGGAGCTTCGTTCCTTCGCCGCCGATCCGATCTACGCGGCCGTTCTCCTTGAGGGCGTACCCGAGATCGCAGAGTCGAACCAAGACCTCGTGGAGCAGGAACAATGAGCACCTCGTTGCCTGACGCCGAGCTCATCGTGGGCGCCGATGCCGCCGAGCTGACGAAGACCCTCGCGAGCGATGTGATCGACGTGCTCGCGGGGGCGATCGCCGAGCACGGCGCGGCGAACCTCGCGGTGTCGGGCGGCTCGCTCGCCACCGTCGTCGTGCCGGCGATGGTCGAACTTGGCAACGCGCGGGGCCTCGACTGGTCGCACGTGCACGTTTGGTTCGTCGACGAGCGGTTTGTCGACCGCGGCACCGACGAGCGCAACGCGACCCCGGTGGTCGCGGCAATGCGGCACGCCATTGACTTCCCGGCCAGCCAGCTCCACATCGCGGCGGCCCGCGACCTTGGCATGTCGCTCACCGAGGCGGCGGCCGAGTACGAACAGCGACTGATTCGCCACGTTCCCGTTCGCGAGTCGAACGGCGTGCCCAGCCTCGACCTCGCGCTGCTCGGCATGGGGCCAGACGGACACACCGCGTCCCTTTTCCCCGGCCGACTCCCGGCCGAGACGTCGGCCCTCGCGGTAGCCGTCGACGACTCGCCCAAGCCGCCGCCTATGCGCGTGACGCTCACCTACCGGATGCTCGACGCCGCGGCCCGCTGCTGGGTGTTTGCGACCGGTGCGGAAAAGCACTCGGCGCTCGCACTCGCCCGGACGGGCAATGCAAGCGCCGAAGAGTCGCCGGTGTCACGCGTACGCGCGCGCCACGAGGTGCGCGTTTACGCCGACGCCGCCGCTACGCGACAGGCGTGACGAACTTCGTCAAGATACCGATCACGACAATCGCGAGGACCCAGATCACCATGGTCCAAACGGTGAGGCGATTGAGGTTCTTCTCGGCCACACCGGAGGACTGAGCGCTCGTGGTCACGCCGCCGCCAAACATATCGCTGAGTCCGCCACCCTTGCCTCGGTGCAGCAGGATGAACAGGATGAGCAGCACGCTCGTGATCGCGAGCACCACCTGCAAAATGACCAGCAGAATGTCCACGGTGTCCTCTCGACAACAATAAAAACTCGGACGGAGCCGATAAAGGCCCCGTCCGAGTATAGGCGACGACGTCTGATTAGATGCCGACGTGGTTGCGATACCGCACGATCGACGCAAAGTCGTCGATCTTCAGGCTCGCGCCGCCGACGAGGGCGCCATCGATGTCGGGCTCGCGCATGATGCTCGCGACGTTGTCCGGCTTCACAGATCCGCCGTAGAGGATGCGCGTGGCCGCCGCGCGTTCCTCGCCCAGCTCCTCGACGAGTGCCGCACGCAGCGCGGCGCAGACCTCCTGGGCCTGTTCCGCGGTCGCCACCTTGCCGGTGCCGATCGCCCAGACGGGCTCGTATGCGAGGACGATCTCGGCGCCATTCGGCAGCTCAGCCAGGCCCGCGCGCAGCTGGGCAACGGGGACGTCCCACGGGGTGTCGGTCGCCTCGCGCTGCTCGAGCGTCTCGCCGACGCAGAGCACCGGCACGAGGCCGTGCTTCAGCGCGGCCTGCACCTTCGCCTGACACACGGCGTCGTCTTCACCGTGGATCGTGCGGCGCTCGGAGTGGCCGACGAGTGCGTACTTCGCACCGAGGGCCGCGAGGAACTCGCCTGAGATGTCGCCCGTGTAGGCGCCCGAATCGTGTTGCGAGAGGTCCTGGCCACCGTAGACGAGCTTGAGCTTGTCGGTGTCGACGAGCGTCTGCACGCTGCGCAGGGCGGTGAACGGTGGGAAGACCGCGACCTCGACCTGCTCATAGTCGTGGTCGGCGTCCTTGAGCGTCCAGGCGAGCTTCTGCACGAAGGCGATCGCCTGGAGGTGCGTCATGTTCATCTTCCAGTTGCCCGCCATGAGGGGGGTGCGATTGGCTACCACCCGAGCACCTCCAGACCGGGCAGACGCTTGCCCTCGATGAGCTCGAGGCTCGCGCCGCCACCCGTCGAGACGTGACCGAACTCGTCGTCGGCGAAGCCCAGCGTGCGGATCGCCGCCGCCGAGTCGCCGCCGCCGACCACCGAGAGGCCATCGACCTCGGTCAGTGCCTGGGCCACCTGCTGCGTGCCGTCGGCGAAGGCCGGGAACTCGAACACGCCCATCGGACCGTTCCAGAACACGGTCTTCGACGTGCGGATCGCCTCGGCGTAGGCGCGCGCCGAGTCGGGTCCGATGTCGAGGCCGATTCCGTCGCCGCCAAACTTCGAAGATTCGATCTCAGTCGCCGCAACGACCTCGTGTTCCGCGTCGGCGGCGAAGGCCGCGGCCACGACGATGTCGCTCGGCAGCAGCAGTTCGACGCCGCGCTCCGCGGCCTGTTCGAGGTAACCGCGCACGGTGTCGACCTGCTCGGACTCGAGCAGCGACTTGCCGATCGAGTGGCCCTGCGCCGCGAGGAAGGTGAACAGCATGCCGCCACCGATGACGAGGCGGTCAACGCGCGGCAGGAGGTTCTCGATGACGCCGAGCTTGTCGGAGACCTTTGAGCCGCCGAGCACCACGGTGAACGGGCGCTCAGGGTCGTTGATCACGCGGCTGAGCTTCTCGACCTCGTTCTCGACGAGCAGACCGGCCGCCGAAGGCAGCAGCTCGGCCAGCTCGTAGACCGATGCCTGCTTGCGGTGCACGACACCGAAGCCGTCGGAGACGAACGCGTCGCCCAGCGCCGCAAGCTGCTCGGCGAAGGCCCGTCGCACAGCGTCGTCCTTGCTCGTTTCGCCCTCGTTGAAGCGGAGGTTTTCGAGCACGACGACGCCGCCATCCTCAAGCTCGGAGACGAGCGCGGCGGCGCTCTCGCCCACGGTGTCGGCGGCCAGCGGAACATCCTGGTCGAGGAGCTTCGCGAGGCGGGCCGCGGCCGGCGCGAGAGAGAACTGCGGGTCCGGCTCGCCCTTCGGGCGGCCGAGGTGCGAGATCACTATGACCTTCGCGCCCTGCTCGGTGAGTCGTTGGATCGTGGGCAGTGACGCCCGGACGCGACCGTCGTCAGTGATCTCGCCGTCTCGCAGTGGGACGTTGAGATCGCAACGGACGAGGACGCGCTTGCCCGCGAGATCGCCGAGCGATTCGAGTGTGCGCAGAGGCATAGTGGTCTCCCTCAGTGTGCGTGGTGGATGCTGCGGTTACAGGTGCTCGGCGACGTACGACGAGAAGTCGACGAGGCGCTCGGTGTAGCCCCACTCGTTGTCGTACCAGCTCGACACCTTGACGAGGTCGCCGATCACCTTGGTGAGGGGCGCGTCGTAGATCGACGAGTGGTTCTCGCCGATGATGTCGCGCGACACGATCGGGTCCTCGTTGTACTTGAGGATGCCCTTGAAGTCGCCCTCGGCTGCTTCCTTGAACGCCGCGTTGACCTCGTCGACCGTGACCTCGCGGTCGAGCTTCACCGTGAGGTCGGTGATCGAGCCGGTCTCGACGGGCACGCGCAGGGCGAAACCGTCGAGCTTGCCCTTGAGCTCGGGCATGACGAGACCGATGGCCTTCGCTGCGCCGGTCGAGGTCGGGATAATGCTCAGCGCGGCGGCGCGGGCACGGCGGAGGTCAGAGTGCGGCGAGTCCTGCAGACGCTGGTCGGCCGTGTAAGCGTGCACCGTGGTCATGAGGCCCGACACGATGCCGAACTTGTCGTTGAGCACCTTTGCGAGCGGTGCGAGGCAGTTCGTCGTGCACGACGCGTTCGAGATGACGTGCTCGGTCTCAGGGTTGTAGTCGGTGTGGTTCACGCCGAACACATAGGTCGGAGCGTCGCCCTTGGCCGGGGCAGAAAGCAATACCTTCTTGGCGCCGGCATCGATGTGTGCGTGTGCCTTCGCCGGGTCATTGAAGCGACCCGTGCACTCCAGCACGAGCTCGACGCCCAGCTCCCCCCAGGGCAGCTTCGCGGGGTCAGCCTCGGCGAGGGCGTGGATCTTATGACCGTCGACCGAGATGCTGCCCTCATCGTGGGTCACGTCGTTCTTCAGCACGCCCGAGGTCGAGTCGTACTTCAGCAGGTGTGCGAGTGTCGCATTGTCGGTGAGGTCGTTAATCGCGACGAGCTCAAGATTTGGGTGACTGTTGTCCAGCAGGGCGCGAGCGTAGCTGCGTCCGATGCGGCCGAAACCATTAATGGCGATCTTTGTCACGGTTGCTCCTTCAATAGGTGCGCGATGGAGACGGAAATCTGCGGAATTCCATCGACTCAACGTTACCCATTTTGGGTGAGCGTGCCTCCCAGAATCGGCGCCGTGGCGCGTCAGTCGAGCAGCTCGCCCTCGGGCACGCTCGCCGAGGTGTCTGGAATGCCTTGCTGCGACGCCTCGCGGTCGGCCAGGGCAAGCAGCCGGCGAACACGGCCAGCCACCGCATCCTTCGTCATGGGCGGATCTGCGCGCTGCCCGAGCTCGTCGAGTGAGGCCTCGCGGAACGCAAGCCGGAGCTCCCCGGCCTGGCGAAGGTGATCGGGCACCTGGTCGCCGAGAATCTCGAAGGCCCGTTCAACGCGGGCGCACGCGGCGACCGCGGCCTGCGCCGAGCGGCGAAGGTTCGCGTCGTCGAAGTTCACGAGTCGGTTCGCGGTGGCGCGGGTCTCGCGGCGCTGGCGGAGCGCCTCCCACTCCTGCAGCACGCGCTTTGCCCCCATGACCGAGAGCGTCTGATTGATCGCCTCGGCGTCGCGAATCACGACGCGGTTCACCCCGCGCACCTCGCGCTGCTTCGCGGCAATGCCGAGGCGGCCGGCCGCGCCGACGAGCGCCATGGCGGTCTCGCGGTTGGCGCAGACAATCTCGAGCGACGCCGAGCGGCCCGGGTCGGTCAGCGATCCGGCGGCGATGAACGCCCCTCGCCAGATTCCGGCCAGTACATCGGCGGTACCGAGCGTGAGGCGATTCGGCAGCCCGCGCACGATGCGGCCACGGGCATCCATGAGGCCGGTTTGCCGGGCGAGGGTCTCGCCCTGGTCGAGCACGCGCACCAGGTAGGTGTGCGGGTCGTTCGCAGCCCCACCAGCGCTGCGCGCGATGCGCGGGCGAACGCCGTAGATGGCAGCCAGCTCGTGGGCGAGCCGCTTCGCGAGGGTCTCGGTGTCGAGTTCGGCCTCGATGACATAGCGCCCAGAGATCATCTGCAGCGCACCGGCAAAGCGAAGGATGCTCGAAATCTGGGCAGCTCGTGCCAGGTTCGATCCTGGGTTAACTCCGTTGAGTTCCCGCTTCACTTTCTCGGTCAACGTCACGTAGGAATCCTTTCACTGCGAAAAAACCAATCTTACCCCTCGGCTCACTCGCGACCGAGGTCGCGGTGCTTCACTGATACCGCGACGTCGCGGCGCGCCCGCAGCTTCGACGCAAGGTACTCGGTCATCGCGACCGAGCGGTGCTTGCCGCCGGTGCAGCCAACCGCGATCATCGCGTGGCGCTTGTTTTCGCGAGCGTAACCCGACAGCACCGGGTCGATCATGGCGAGGAAATTCTCAGCAAACTCCTTCGCGCCCGGCTGCTCGAGCACGTACTCCGAGACCCGCTTGTCGCGACCGTTGTAGGGCCGCAGCTCGGCCACCCAGAACGGGTTCGGCAGAAAGCGCATGTCGAGCACGAGGTCGGCGTCGACCGGCAACCCGTACTTGAAACCGAAGCTCATCACCGTCAGGCGAATCTTGTCTTGATCGGGTGCCCCGAAGCGCTCGCTGATGCGGCGCGCGAGCTCGTGCACGTTGAGTTCGGAGGTGTCGATGACGATGTCCGACATGCTGCGAATCTCGCGCAGGCGGGTTCGTTCGCGGTGAATCGCATCGAGGATCGTGTCGCCGTCTTCTTGCAGCGGGTGCGGGCGGCGCGACGACTCGTAGCGGCGCACGAGCGTGTCGTCGGTCGCGTCGAGGAACAGCACGTGCACCTCGTGCGTCTTGCGCAGCTCGGCCGCGAAGTCCTCAAACTCGTCGATGAGCCGGCCACCACGAATGTCGACCGCGACCGTCAGCTTGGGCAGCGAGTCGCGCGCCTTGGCGGCCACCTCGATGAGGGGGCGAATCATCTGCGGCGGCAGGTTATCGACGGCGAACCAGCCCAGGTCTTCAAAGCCCTTGAGCGCGGTCGAGCGCCCCGCCCCGGACATGCCGGTGACGATGGTGATCTCCTGGCGCTCCTGCGCGCCTGGCACGGTCATCCCAGTTCCTTCAGCTCCACCAAAAGTCACGCTGTGCTCCTTGCTCGCAAGACGGCTACCACGGCGCCCCCGTCGGCAACTAGCCTAGCGACCCCCGCCTGAGTTCCCGGCTGACAGCGCAGTGCGGATCGCCGCCGCGGTTGCCTTGCCGATGCCCGACACCTCGAGCAATTCGTCCTCGCCGGCCGCCCGCAGTCGCTTCACCGAACCGAAGTGTTTGAGCAACTCCCGGATGCGCGCGGGGCCGAGTCCCGGCACATCGGCCAGCTGCGAACGGATGTCGCGGCTGCGCGACTTGCGCTGCGCCGTGATGGCGAAACGGTGGGCCTCGTCGCGGAGTCGCTGCACGAGAAACAGCGCCTCGGAGGAGCGCGGAAGGATCACCGGGAAGTCGTCGTCGGGCAGCCAGAGCTCCTCAAGCCGCTTCGCGATGCCGGTGATGGTGATCTCCCCCACCCCCGCATCGTCAAGCGCCCGCTGTGCCGCCGCGACCTGGGGCTGGCCGCCGTCGATGAGCAGCAGTTGCGGCCGGTAGGCAAACTTGTCTCCCTCTTTCGGCGCCTCGTCGGTGTCGAGGTAGGCCAAGCGGCGGGTGAGCACCTGATAGATCGAGTCGGTGTCGTCGGTGGTGTTCGCGATGTTGAAGCGCCGGTAGTCGCGCTTCTTCGGCAGGCCGTCCTCGAACACGACCATCGACGCCACGACGCCCGTGCCCTGCAGGTGCGAGACGTCATAGCACTCGATGCGCAGCGGCGCCTCGGCCATGCCGAGCGCCTCGCGCAGGTCGTTCAGCGCGTCGGTGCGCGAGACAAAGTCGGCGGTGCGCTTGAGCTTGTACTGCTTCAGCGCTTCCGCGGCGTTGAACTGGGCGGTCTTCAGCAGCTCGGCTTTCACCCCGCGCTGGGCGGTGCGCAGCTGCACGCGCGCGCCGCGCACCTTGGTCAGCACTTCCTCGAGCGCCACGTGGTCGTCGGGCAGCGTGGGCACGATCACCTCGCGGGCCGGATGCTGCTCCTGCGCCCCGTAGACGTCCTGCAGGACCTGCTGCATGAGCGTGGCGGTGTCGACATCGAGCTCCTTGTCGAGCACCCAGCCGCGCACACCGCGGATGCGGCCCCGGCGCACCGAGAACAGCTGCACCGAAGCGGCGAGCTCATCCTCCGCGAGGCCATAGACGTCAGCGTCGGCGCTGTCGGGCAGCACGACGGCCGACTTCGCGAGCACCGCCTCGAACGCGCTGATGCGGTCGCGAATCGTGGCCGCATCCTCGTAGCGCATCTCGGTGGCCGCGAGCTGCATCTGGGCCGTCAGGTCGTCGAGGATCGACCGGTCGTAGGTTTCCATGATGCGCACGAACTCGTCGACGCGAACCCGGTGCTCCTCGACCGACACCCGCTGCGAGCATGGACCGCCGCAGCGGCCGATCTGGCCCGCGAAGCACGGCTTGCCCGTTTGCATCGCCCGGCGGTAGTTCGTGTCGTTGCAGGTACGGATCGGCAGCACCCGAATCATGAGGTCGATGGCCTCGTTCACCGCCCAGACCTTCGGGTACGGGCCGAAATAGCGGGCGCCCCTGATGTGGGGGTTTCGCGTCACCATGACACGAGGCGCCTCGTCGGCGAGCGTGATTGCCATGAACGGGTACGACTTGTCGTCCTTCAACCGCACGTTGAACGGCGGCGAGTACTCCTGAATCAGGTTGTATTCGAGCTGCAGCGCCTCGATCTCGTTCTGCACGACAGTCCAGCGCACCGTCGCCGCGGTCGTGACCATGCGTCGCGTGCGCTCCGGCAGCGTCTCGAGCGCCGCAAAGTAGTTCGCGAGGCGCTGGCGCAGTCGCTTCGCCTTGCCGACGTAAAGAATGCGGCCCGACGCGTCGAGCCAGCGGTACACCCCCGGTTTATCGGGGATGTCCGCTGGCTTCGGGCGCCACTCGAGGTAGGTGCTCACGAGCTTCGCGCGACGCCAAGGATGTCGGCGAGGAACTCACCCGTCGCGCTCGCCTCGACCGTCGCCACCTTCTCAGGCGTGCCCTCGGCCACGACCGTGCCACCGCCGGCGCCACCCTCGGGGCCCATGTCGATGACCCAGTCGGCGCTCTTGATGACGTCGAGGTTGTGCTCGATGACGATCACCGTGTTGCCCTTGTCGACCAAGCTCTGGAGCACGATGAGCAGCTTGCGGACGTCCTCGAAGTGGAGGCCGGTGGTCGGCTCGTCGAGCACGTAGACGGTGCGGCCGTTCGAGCGCTTCTGCAGCTCGGTGGCGAGCTTGACGCGCTGCGCCTCGCCGCCCGAGAGCGTCGTGGCGGCCTGGCCGAGGCGAACGTAGCCGAGCCCCACGTCGACGAGCGTCTGCAGGTAGCGGTGAATCGCGCTGATCGGCGCGAAGAACTCCGCCGCCTCCGAGATGGGCATCTCGAGGACCTCGGCGATGTTCTTGCCCTTGTAGAGCACCTGCAGCGTCTCGCGGTTGTAGCGCTTGCCGTGGCACGTTTCGCACTGCACGTAGACGTCGGGGAGGAAGTTCATCTCGATCTTCAGCGTGCCATCACCGTGGCAGGCCTCGCAGCGGCCGCCCTTGACGTTAAACGAGAACCGACCCGCCTGGTAGCCGCGCACTTTCGCCTCGGGCGTCTCGGCAAAGAGATTGCGGATGCGGTCGAACACGCCCGTGTAGGTGGCCGGGTTCGACCGCGGCGTGCGGCCGATCGGCGCCTGGTCGACGTGCACGACCTTGTCGAGCTGGTCGACGCCGTTGACGCGAGTGTGCTTGCCGGGCACCTGCCGGGCACCGTTGAGCTTGTTCGCAAGCACCTTCTCGAGCACGTCGTTGACCAAGGAGGACTTGCCCGAGCCCGAGATGCCCGTCACGGCGGTGAGCACGCCGAGCGGGAAGTCGACCGTGACGTTCTGCAGATTGTTCGCCCGAGCACCGACGACCGTGAGCTTGCGCTTCTTGTCGAGTTTGCGTCGCTTCGACGGCGTGGTGATCTCGCGCCGGCCGGCGAGGTAGTCGCCCGTGATCGACTCGCGGTTCTTGATGAGGCCCTCGTAGCTGCCCGAGTGCACGACCTCGCCGCCGTACTCCCCCGCGCCCGGCCCGATGTCAACAATCCAGTCGGCCGTGCGGATGGTGTCTTCGTCGTGTTCGACAACGATGAGCGTGTTGCCGAGGTCGCGCAGCTTCTCGAGCGTCTCGATGAGGCGGCGGTTGTCACGCTGGTGCAGGCCGATCGACGGCTCGTCGAGCACGTAGAGCACACCGGTGAGGCCGGCACCGATCTGCGTGGCGAGGCGGATGCGCTGGGCCTCGCCGCCCGAAAGGCTGCCCGCCGAGCGCGCAAGGTTGAGGTAGGTGAGCCCCACCTCGGTGAGGAACTCGAGTCGCGAGCGGAGTTCGCGCAGCACCTGCGCCCCGACCTTCGCCTCGCGCTCCGTGAGATCGAGGTTCGTGAAGAAGTCGAGGGCGTTGTCGAGCGACATGAACGTCGCGTCGGCGATGGACTTGCCGGCGACCGTGACCGCGAGCACCTCGGGGCGAAGTCGCGCGCCGTCACAGGCCGGGCACGGCACCTCGCGCAGATACTGCGACCAGCGGTCGCGCTTCGCGTCGGACTCAGCCTCGGCGAACTGCCGCTCGATGTACGGGATCACGCCCTCGAAGCCAGAGGAATACGTGACCTGGCGGCCAAACCGGTTGCGGTACTTCACCCGCACCTTGAAGTCCTTGCCGTGCAGCAGCGTCTGCTGCACGTCCTTCGGCAGCTTGCGCCAGGGCGTGTTGAGGTCGAAGCCGATCTCCTCGGCCACACCGAAGAGCAGGCGCTCGTAGTACTGGTAGAGCGACTTGCCCTGCGACGACCACGGGAGGATGGCCCCGTCGGCGATCGACGCGTCGGGGTCGCCGATCATCAAGTCTTCGTCGACCGCCATGCGGATGCCGAGGCCGTCGCAGGCGGGGCACGCACCGAACGGCGCGTTGAACGAGAAGGTGCGCGGCTCGATCTCCGACAGCGCGAGGGCGTGCCCGTTCGGGCACGCGAGGTTCTCAGAGAACGATTCCTCGGCATCCTCGCCCTCGGCGTCGACGTACTGGATCGTCACGCGACCCTGCGCGAGGCGGAGCGCGGTCTCGAGCGAGTCGGTGAGGCGGCCGAGCAGGTCGTCGCTCGCGACGAGGCGGTCGACGATCACCGAGATGTCGTGCTTGTACGACTTCTTGAGCGTCGGCGGGCTCGCGAGCTGCACGCGCTCGCCGTCGACCATGGCACGCACGAAGCCCTGCTGCGACAGCGACTGCAGCAGGTCGGCGAACTCGCCCTTCTTCTGCTGCACGACGGGCGCGAGCACCTGATAGCGCGTGCCGGCGGGCACCTCCATGAGCGTGTCGGCGATCTGCTGCACCGTCGAGGCCTGGATGCGCTCACCACACTCGGGGCAGTGTGCGATGCCGATGCGCGCCCACAGCAGGCGCATGTAGTCGTAGATTTCGGTGATCGTGCCGACGGTCGAACGGGGGTTGCGGTTCGTCGACTTCTGGTCGATCGAGACCGCAGGGCTCAGCCCCTCGATGAAGTCGACGTCGGGGCGGTCGACCTGCCCGAGGAACATGCGGGCGTACGACGACAGCGATTCGACGTAGCGGCGCTGGCCCTCGGCAAAGATGGTGTCGAACGCGAGCGACGACTTGCCCGAGCCCGAGAGCCCGGTAAACACGACCAAGCTGTCTCTCGGCACCTCGACATCGACGTTTTTGAGGTTGTGCACGCGTGCGTGCTGCACGCGCAGCGAGGTGAGCTGACTAGTCTTCGCAGATAATTTCGGCACCCGACAAGAGTACGTCCCGCCAGCGACATGGTTCGCTGGATTCGCTGGCGGCGCAGTAGTTAGTCGTTCGCCGCCGCGAGCTGCCCGCAGGCCCCGTCGATCTCTTTGCCGCGGGTGTCGCGCATGGTCGTGGGGATGCCCTTTGCCCGCAGCCGCTCGACGAATTCGGCGGCCACGTCGGGCTCCGACGAAGTCCAGATCGACCCCGGCGTCGGATTGAGCGGAATCGGATTGACGTGCACCCAACCACGCCCGCGCTCGTTGAGTTTGTCGGCGAGCAGGTCGGCGCGCCAGGCGTGGTCGTTCATGTCCTTGATGAGCGCGTACTCGATCGACACGCGGCGGCCTGTCTTGTCGAAGTACTCGCGCGCGGCGTCGAGCGCCTCGTCGACCTTCCAGCGGCTGTTCACCGGAATCAGGTCGTCGCGAAGCTCGTCGTCGGGCGCGTGCAGCGAGAGCGCGAAGGTGAGCGGCAGCTCCTCGTCGCTGAGCTTGCGGATCGCCGGCACGAGGCCGACCGTCGAAACGGTGATGCCTCGGGCCGACATGCCGAGGCCCTCGGGCGCCGGGTCGACCATGCGGTGCACGGCGTTCATGAGGCGCTTGTAGTTGGCGAGCGGTTCACCCATGCCCATAAACACGATGTTGTGCACGCGCTCGGGCACACCGTCGGGTCGGGTGCCGCCGAGCTCGCCAGCCGCGATCGCCCGGTTCGCCTGCACGATCTGGTCAACGATCTCGGCCGTCGAAAGGTTCCGCGTCAGACCATTCTGGCCGGTCGCGCAGAAGGGGCAGTTCATGCCGCAACCCGCCTGCGACGAGACGCAGAGCGTGATGCGCCCCGGGTAGCGCATGAGCACCGACTCGACGAGCACGCCGTCGAAGCACTTCCAGAGGAACTTGATGGTGTCGCCGTTGTCGGTGCGCAGACGCCGCACCTCGGTGAGCAGCGGCGGCATGGTCTCGGCGACGAGCTGCGCGCGGGATGCGGAGGGCAGGTCGGTCATCTCGTCGGCGCTCGCCGTGTGGTGCTGGAAGTAGTGCGTCGAAAGCTGTTTCGCGCGGAACGCCGGGTGTCCGAGTTCCTTGAGCCGCTCTTGCCGCTCGGCCATCGTCAGATCGGCGAGGTGCACGGGCGGCTGCGTGCGCCGCTGCTTGGCGGCGAACTGCAGCTGGGGTCGACCGTCGGCGCCCATGGGCTGAATCCAGCCTTCGGCGGTGGGGCGAACCTGCGGGCGGGCGGCTCGCCGCTCGCGAAGTCGTTTGCTCGTCTGCTCGCTCATCTGGCCAATTATCCCCTATGCCACGCAGGAATGCGCGAATCGAGCTCGGCGGTGATCGTGCTCCCCCGAGCCAGCAGCGCATCCAGCCCGGGCCGCGACGCGACGCTCGTACCCGGGTGCATGAGCACGAGCTGCGCGCCGTTCAACTCGATGTCGTGGTCGAGCCCATGGTCAGAGAACACCTGCATGATGTCCGGCGAGATCACCTCGAGCATCTCGCGCTCGCGACCCCGCTCGGTGAACGTGCGGAACTGCGTCGGGAAGTGGCCTTCGAGATCCCAGCGCACCAGCTCACCGGTGAACCGTCGCCACTTGCCGTTCTGCGTCGCGTCGAAGAACGTGTGCGGCACCCTCAATGGCATACCAACGGCGAGATAGGCGAAGCGAGCAACCGTCACTGTCCGCTTGCGCCCCTTGCCGGAACGCTCTTCCTCGGCGACCTCGAAGTCGCCGAGCTCGAACGCATGCCCCTGGGCGACGCCGCGAACCACGTGCGAATGCCACCGACCGTCACCGGGTGCCTGGAAGCCAACGCCGCGCAGGTGCGCGCCGGAGCGGTAACCAACGAACTCGAGCCCGTTATGTCGGGCGAACTCGGCCATCCGCTGCCTGCGGAAGGCATCGCGGAAGAACCTGACGATGAAGAACACCGCGGCACCGAACAACACGAGCGAGAAGATCAAGCTTGGCACCGCGGTGAGCCGCTCGGCGGTCGGCGTCGCGGCACCGGTTCGGTCAACGCCGGTGATGAGCTGCGTAATGCCGCTGATGAGCGCGAAGAGCGTGATCGCGCCAATGATGACGCCGAACACCAAGACAACGATGGCGGTCGCCTTGGCCGATCGAAAGGCCTCGCGGACGGATCCCCCGCGCCCGGCAAGCGCGGAGGTGTCGAACTGGCGAAAGAACCTGTGCTGCGCCGGCACTACGCGTGCCCCGCTCGCTCCATGTTGCGGAGGTCCTTCTTCAGCTCCGACAGCTCGTCGCGCAGCCGCGCCGCGAGCTCGAACTTGAGTTCGCCCGCGGCCGCGAGCATCTGCTCGTTGAGGTCGGCAATCATCTGTTCGAGTTGGTCGGCTCCCTCGGCGGCGATGCCCTCGTGCCGCAGGTTCGGCGGCGCCTTGCGTCGCGGGTCGGTCGCGCGGTCGCCGAGGAGCTCCTGCGTGTCTTGCCCCTCGCGCATGAGCACCGCGGTGATGTCGTTGATCTTCTTGCGCAACGGCTGCGGGTCGATGCCGTGCTCGGTGTTGTAGGCGATCTGCCGCTCGCGCCGCCGCTCGGTCTCTTCGATCGCGAAGCGCATCGCCTCGGTCTCCTTGTCGGCATACATGTGCACCTCGCCCGAAACGTTGCGGGCCGCGCGGCCGATCGTCTGGATGAGCGAAGTCGCGGAGCGCAGGAAGCCCTCCTTGTCGGCGTCGAGGATCGCAACGAGCGACACCTCGGGCAGGTCGAGGCCCTCTCGCAGCAGGTTGATGCCGACGAGCACGTCGTACGCGCCCGCTCGCAGCTCGCTGAGCAACTCGACGCGCTTCAGGGTGTCGACGTCGGAGTGGAGGTACCGCACCCGCACCCCGTGCTCGCCGAGGAAGTCGGTGAGCTCTTCGGCCATGCGCTTCGTCAGCGTCGTGACGAGCACGCGCTCGTTGCGCTCGATGCGCTCCCGAATCGTCTCGAGCAGGTCGTCGATCTGCCCCTCGCTCGGCTTCACGACGATCTTCGGGTCGAGGAGGCCGGTGGGGCGAATGATCTGCTCGACGACGCCGTCAGCCTGCGCGAGCTCGTACTTACCCGGCGTGGCCGAGAGGTACACCGTCTGGCCGACGCGCTCCTTGAACTCGTCCCAGCGCAGCGGCCGGTTGTCGAGCGCGGAGGGCAGGCGGAAACCGTAGTCGACGAGCGTGCGCTTGCGCGAGGCATCGCCCTCATACATGGCCCCGATCTGTGGCACCGTGACGTGCGACTCGTCGATGACGAGCAGGAAGTCGTCGGGGAAGTAGTCAAGCAGGCAGTGCGGCGGCTCGCCCGGCTGTCGGCCGTCGATGTGCATCGAATAGTTCTCGATGCCCGAGGTGAAGCCGATCTGCTCCATCATCTCGAGGTCGAACGATGTGCGCATCTCAAGGCGCTGGGCCTCGAGCAGTTTGTTCTGCGAGTTGAGCTCGTCGAGGCGCCACTTCAGCTCGTCACGAATGCCGTCCATCGCCCGGTGCATGACGTTCTCGCTCGCCGCATAGTGCGAGCCCGGGAAGATGCTCACCGAATCGGTCTGCCGCACGACGTTGCCGGTCAGTGGGTTCAGCATCGAGATCGCGTCGACCTCGTCACCAAACATCTCGATGCGCACCGCGAGCTCTTCGTACACCGGGATGATCTCGATCGTGTCGCCGCGCACGCGGAACGTGCCGCGCTGGAAGGCCACGTCATTGCGCGTGTACTGCATTGAGATGAATTGGCGGATGAGGTCGTCGCGCGCGATCACGTCGCCGACGTGCACGGCCGCCATCTGGCTGTAGTACTCCTCGGGTTTGCCGAGGCCGTAGATGCACGACACGGTCGAGACCACGACGACGTCGCGCCGCGACAGTAGCGAGTTCGTTGCCGAGTGGCGCAGGCGCTCGACCTCGTCGTTGATCGAGCTGTCCTTCTCAATGAAGGTGTCGGTCTGCGGTACGTAGGCCTCCGGCTGGTAGTAGTCGTAGTACGAGACGAAGTACTCGACCGCGTTGTTGGGCAGCAGCTGGCGAAATTCGTTCGCGAGCTGCGCCGCCAGCGTCTTGTTGTGCGCCATCACGAGTGTCGGCCGCTGCACCTGTTCGATGAGCCAGGCCGTGGTGGCGGACTTACCGGTACCCGTGGCGCCGAGCAGCACGACGTCGGTCTCGCCGGCGTTGATGCGACTCGCGAGTTCGGAAATTGCCTGCGGCTGATCGCCGGCCGGCTGATACTCGCTCACCACTTCGAACGGGCGCACGCTTCGTGTGGGTTCCATGCCTTCAACCCTACGACGAGCCACCGACACGAGGCGCGGAGCGCGTCCAGGCACGCAGGGGCTCCGCTGAAGGCCTGATCCGAGCGATTAAACTACGAATCGTGGCGGATGACTCTCGATACGGTGTGCTGGCGTCAAGTGCCGAGCACGAACTCGAGATCAAGCGGTCTCGTTTTCTCGGGTATGCCGAGCGCGTCACGAGCGAGGCCGAGGCCCGCGACTACATCGAGCTCATTCGCGCCGAACACCGGCTCGCCCGACACCACTGCACGGCGTTCACGCTCGGACCCGAGCGCCGCATCCAACGGTCGAACGACGACGGCGAGCCGAGCGGCACCGCGGGCGTGCCCATGCTCGACGCCCTGACGAAGTTTGTGCGTCCGGGCGCAGCGAGCCCCGATCTCTCCGACATCATCGTCGTCGTGGTGCGCTACTTCGGCGGCGTCTTGCTCGGCGCCGGCGGCCTCGTGCGCGCCTACTCCGACACTGTGTCGCAGACGCTCGCCGCGGCGAAGTTTCTGACGCGTGAGCGCCTCGCGCGTTACGCCGTCGAGGCGCCCATCGCGCAGGTCGGCCGCTGGGAAAACGAGCTGCGGGCCGCGGGAGTCGAGGTGCTCGGCACCGAGTACGGGCCCGCCAGCGCGACCCTCCGGCTCGCGGTGCCCGACCAGCCGGATGCGCGTGAGCCGTTCCTCACTCGCCTCGCCTCGATCACCTCGGGCGAGGCCGAGCCGACCGAGCTCGAACCGAGCTGGGTCGACGTTAGTCGTCGCTGACACGCTCCTCGCGCGGCGTCGTCACCGGCATGCCGTCGTAACTGATCTCATCGTCGTCGAGGCGATCGGTGATGCGCAGTCGCGAATACAGCTCGTCGACGAGCTCGATGGTGTCGGAGATGGGACGCGTCGTGTCGAGCACCACGTCGGCGATCCGCCGCCGTTCCTCGTCGCTCGCCTGCGCGTCGATACGCGCGAGCGCCTCCTCGCGGGTCATACCGCGGTCGGCGATAAGTCGGTTGACGCGCACTTCGGCGGGTGCGTCGGCCACCCAGATCTCGTCGTAGTCGTAGTTCGATCGCGTCTCCGCGAGCAGCGGAATGTCGTGCACGAAGATGGTCGAGGGGTCGGCCGCGCGCTCGGTCTCGATGCGCTCCTCAGTGATGCGTCGAATCTCGGGATGCGTGATGTCGTTGAGTGCCCGGCGGGCGTCCTCGTCGGCGAACACGATTTCAGCGAGCGCGGCCCGGTTCAGAGAGCCGTCGGCTTCGAGGACTCCTTCGCCGAACTGCTTCGCGATCGCGGCGAGGACGGGCTGACCCGGCTCGACGATCTCGCGTGCGATCTCGTCGGCGTCGATGATGACGGCGCCGAGCTCGCGCAGCCGATTGGAGATGGTCGTCTTGCCGGAGGCGATGCCGCCGGTGAGCGCGATGGTGGTCATGTCGCTACCTCCTCGAATCAACGGTGACTCCCGTTCTGTCAGACTACTGCCACAGGAGGTTCAATTGCTGGAACTACTCACCGGAACGGGGCTCGCCGCGGCGGCCGGGCTCGGGGCCTTCCTCCCGATGCTCATCATCGGGCTGCTCGATCGCTTCACCGACCTCGTGGCCCTGCCCGCGGGATGGGACTGGCTGTCGAGCGATATTGCGCTCATCGTGGTCGGCGTGCTCACCGTGCTCGACATCGTCGCCGACAAGATTCCGGCGATCGACACGGTGAACGACATCGTCCAGACGGTGGTTCGCCCCGCATCCGGCGGCATCGTGTTCGGTGCCGGCACCTCCGCCCAGACCGTGACGCTCGACGAGCCGTCGCAGTTCTTTTCGGCGCACGTGTGGGTGGCGATCTCGCTCGGGGCGATCATCGCCCTCGTCACGCACCTCGCCAAGGCCTCGACCCGGGCAGCGGTCAACGCCGTCACGGTGGGCGCGGCCGCCCCGCTGCTGAGCACCGGCGAGGATGCGATGAGCTTCGGCCTAGTGGCCAGCGCCGTGCTCGCCCCGGTGCTCGTACTCGTGTTGCTCGCCGGCCTGTTCATCATGGCGGCGGCGCTCACCCGGCGGCTCCGCGGGATGCTCGCGCGACGCAAGGCGCGCGCCGCCGAGGCTGCCGACTGACGCCGTGCTCCCCCGCGGGCGGGATTCACCCGCCTCCAATCCAAAGAGCAACGGCCCGGCTCGAACGAATCGAGCCGGGCCGTTTGCTACCGGGAACTAGTTACCCGAGAGCTTCTCGCGAAGCGCTGCGAGCGAAGCGTCGTCGGCGAGGGTGCCGAACGCGTCGTCCGACTCGCTCGAGAAGGACGAACCGCCCTGCTCGGCAGCCTCGGGGGCGTTCGCCTCGGCCTCGATCGCGCCGCGGACCTGCTCCTTGTGCGCTTCCCAACGCGACTGAGCGAGCGCGTACTCCTGCTCCCAGGCCTCGCGCTGTGCCTCGAAGCCCTCGATCCACTCGTTGGTGTCGGGGTTGAAGCCTTCGGGGTACTTGTAGTTGCCCTGCTCGTCGTACTCGGCGAGCATGCCGTAGGTGGCGGGGTCGAAGTCGGTGCCCTCGGGGTCAACGCCCTCGTTCGCCTGCTTGAGCGACAGCGAGATGCGGCGACGCTCGAGGTCGATGTCGATGATCTTGACGAAGAGCTCCTTGCCAACCGAGACGACCTGGTCGGCTGTCTCGATGTGGTGGTTCGACAGCTCCGAGATGTGCACGAGGCCCTCGATGCCGTCGGCAACGCGAACGAACGCACCGAACGGAACGAGCTTGGTGACCTTGCCGAGCACGATCTGACCGATCGCGTGGGTGCGAGCGAGCACCTGCCACGGGTCTTCCTGCGTCGCCTTCAGCGAGAGCGAAACGCGCTCGCGGTCCATGTCGACCTCGAGCACCTCGACGGTGACTTCCTGGCCAACCTCGACGACCTCCGAAGCGTGGTCGATGTGCTTCCAGCTGAGCTCCGAGACGTGCACGAGGCCGTCAACGCCGCCGAGGTCGACGAACGCGCCGAAGTTGACGATCGACGAGACAACACCCTTGCGAACCTGGCCCTTCTGGAGCTGGTTGAGGAAGTTGGCGCGGGTCTCCGACTGAGTCTGCTCGAGCAGCGCACGGCGCGAAAGCACGACGTTGTTGCGGTTCTTGTCGAGCTCGAGGATCTTCGCCTCGATTTCCTGGCCCAGGTACGGGGTGAGGTCGCGAACGCGACGCAGCTCGATGAGCGAAGCGGGGAGGAAGCCGCGGAGCCCGATGTCGACGATGAGGCCACCCTTGACGACCTCGATGACGGTACCGGTGACGACGCCGTCGTCTTCCTTGATCTTCTCGACATCGCCCCAGGCGCGCTCGTACTGCGCGCGCTTCTTCGAGAGAAGGAGGCGACCTTCCTTGTCTTCCTTCTGGATGACAAGTGCTTCGATCTCGTCGCCGAGCTCAACAACCTCGTTGGGGTCGACGTCGTGCTTGATCGAGAGTTCACGCGAGGGGATGACGCCCTCGGTCTTGTAACCAACGTCGAGGAGTACCTCGTCGCGGTCGATTCGAACGACGGTACCGGTGATGAGGTCACCGTCGTTGAAGTACTTCATCGTCTCTTCGACCGCGGCGAGGAAGTCCTCAGCAGTGCCGATGTCGTTGACGGCGATCTGCGAATTAGCCGATTCGGTCGTGGTGTTCGTCATGTAGTTGGTACTCCAGCTGGATAATTGTGTCGGCCCAATTCGACGCCGGCAGCTCGCGCCGCCGTCCTGTGCCGAATGGGAAACGGATAGGTGTAGACGCACAAAAGTGCTCTACAAGCCTACCTGAGAATTCGCCGGAATTCCAATTTGGTACGAACTACGAAATCACCTAGGAGTCGAGCAAGGTCGACCGTATCAGGAAGCGTTTTCCGGTCGGCCCTTCGAGCGAAAAACCGGCGCCGCGGCCGGGCACCGCATCGACGAGCAAGCGGGTGTGCCGCCAGTATTCAAACTGTTCCTTCGACATCCAGAATTCGAGCTCGCTGGCACCATCGCCCGAGCGGTTCGGGAGCTCA
The DNA here is from genome assembly GCF_023370115.1 of Gulosibacter sediminis. Taxonomy (NCBI): domain Bacteria; kingdom Bacillati; phylum Actinomycetota; class Actinomycetes; order Micrococcales; family Microbacteriaceae; genus Gulosibacter; species Gulosibacter sp. ACHW.36C. The sequence goes on from NZ_CP097160.1 coordinate 1,435,554, forward strand.
AACACCCCGAGCAGCACGTCGGCATCGCCGGTGAGAAAGTCGCCGGCTGGGTAGCACATCGGGGCTGAACCATCGCAGCAACCACCGGACTGGTGGAACATGAGCGGGCCGTTACGCTCGGCCAGCTCCTGCAGCAGCTCCACGGCCGCCTGAGAAAGCCCGACCCTCGACCGGGTCTCGCCCGCGATCACCGGGCGAGCTTCGATAGACGGGCTGATGACAACTTCTTCGTTGATCTTGGACATTTCGTCCTCCCTGAACTGGTGACGGGGCGGGGAGGCGACCCACGGCCGCCTCCCCGCCCGCTCTCAAACCAATCTAGCGGTAGTCGATGACCACACGGCCATCAATCTTGCCCTGACGCATCTCGTCAAAGACCTCGTTGATCTCCTCGAGCGGCCGGGTGGCCACCGTCGGGTGGATGAGCCCTCGCGCGTAGAACTCGAGGGCCTCCTTCAGGTCGCGGCGCGTGCCCACGATCGAACCGCGAATTGTCAGCCCCTTGAGCACGACGTCGAAGATCGGAGCCGGGAAGTCACCGGCGGGCAGACCGACGAACACGATCGTGCCGCCGCGACGCGCGAAGCCAATCGCCTGGCCGAAGGCCGCGGGATGCACGGCGGTCACGACCACGCCATGCACACCGCCCGTCGCCTTCTGGATTGCCTCGATCGGGTCCTCGTTCTTCGCGTTCACGGTGATCTCGGCACCGTGCTTGCGCGCGAGCTCGAGCTTCTCGTCCGCAATGTCAACGGCCGCGACCCGCAGGCCGAGCGCCTTCGCGTACTGAATGGCGATGTGGCCGAGGCCACCGATACCGGTGATGGCCACCCACTGCCCGGGGCGGGCCTCAGTACGCTTAAGCGCCTTGAGCACCGTCACACCGGCGCAGAGCACGGGCGCGACCTCGACCGGGTCGGCGCCGTCGGGGATGCGGGCGGCGTAGCGCGTGTCAACGATCATGTGATCGCCGAACGAGCCGTCGACTGAATAGCCACCATTGCTCTGCTGCTCGCACAGGGTCTCCCAACCCGTCTCGCAGTACTCACAGGCACCGCATGCGCTCCAGAGCCAGGCGTTACCGACGATGTCGCCGACCTTGACGTCGGTGACGCCCGGGCCGACGGCGACGACCTCGCCGACGCCCTCGTGACCCGGCACGAACGGCGGGCTCGGCTTCACCGGCCAGTCACCCTCGGCGGCGTGGAGGTCGGTATGACAGACGCCCGAGGTGACCAGCTTCACGAGTGCCTGGTTCGGCCCGGGCTCGGGCAGTTCGTAGTTGGTCTCGACGGACAGGGGCTGCTGGAACGCCGTAACAACGGCGGCCTTAATCTGGGTGCTCATCTACAGGTTCTCCTTTGAACGGTCAGCGAATGATCGGGTCGAGGGGTTCGGTCGGCTTAGAAGAAACCAAGCTTGTTTTCGTCATAGCTCACGAGCAGGTTCTTAGTGTTCTGGTAGTGCTCGAGCATCATCAGGTGGTTCTCGCGGCCAATGCCCGAGGACTTGTAGCCACCGAATGCCGAGTGAGCGGGGTACGCGTGGTACTGGTTCACCCAGACGCGACCGGCCTGAATCGCGCGGCCGGCGCGGTAGGCGGTGTTCTGGTAGCGCGACCAGACGCCGGCGCCGAGACCGTAGAGCGTGTCGTTGGCGATGCGGATGCCGTCGTCGAAGTCGGAGAACTTCGTCACCGCGACGACGGGGCCGAAGATCTCCTCCTGGAAGATGCGCATCGAGTTGTCGCCCTCGAAGATCGTCGGGTTGACGTAGTAACCGCCCGCGAGGTCGCCGCCGAGGTCGGCGCGCTCGCCACCGATGCGAACCTTGGCCCCCTCCTGCTTGCCGATGTCGATGTAGCTCAGGATCTTCTCGAGCTGGTCGTTCGATGCCTGCGCGCCGATCTGCGTGTCGGTGTCGAGCGGGTTGCCCTGCACGATCTTGCGCGTGCGCTCGGTGACGACATCGAGGAAGTTGTCGTAGATCGACTCCTGGATGAGCGCGCGCGACGGGCACGTGCAGACCTCACCCTGGTTCAGTGCGAAGAGGGTGAAGCCCTCCTGGGCCTTGTCGAAGTACGCGTCGTCCTGCTGCATGACGTCTTCAAAGAACAGGTTCGGCGATTTGCCACCGAGCTCGAGGGTGACCGGAATGATGTTCTGCGATGCGTACTGCATGATCAGGCGACCGGTCGTGGTCTCGCCGGTGAAGGCGATCTTCGAGATGCGGGGGTTCGACGCGAGCGGCTTGCCGGCCTCAACGCCGAAGCCGTTGACGATGTTCACGACGCCGGCGGGGAGCAGGTCGCCGATGAGCTCGAACAGGTAAAGGATCGAGGCCGGCGTCTGCTCGGCGGGCTTGAGTACGACGCAGTTACCAGCCGCGAGCGCAGGCGCCAACTTCCAGGTCGCCATGAGCAGGGGGAAGTTCCAGGGAATGATCTGGCCGACGACGCCGAGGGGCTCGTGGAAATGGTAGGCCGTCGTGTTGTCGTCGAGCTGCGAGAGGGTGCCCTCCTGCGCTCGAATCACGCCGGCGAAGTAGCGGAAGTGATCGACGGCGAGGGGGATGTCGGCGGCGAGCGTCTCGCGCACCGGCTTGCCGTTGTCCCAAGTCTCGGCGACGGCGATCTTCTCGAGGTTCTCCTCGATGCGATCGGCGATGCGGTTGAGCACGAGCGAGCGCTCGGCGACCGAGGTCTTGCCCCAGGCCTCCTTCGCGGCGTGGGCGGCGTCAAGGGCTGCCTCGATATCTTCCGCGGTGCCGCGGCCGACCTCGCAGAACACCTGGCCGGTGACGGGCGAGACGTTCTCGAAGTACTCCCCCTTGACGGGGGCCACCCACTCACCCCCGATGTAGTGCTCGTAACGGCTGCGGTACTCCATCACGGCGCCTTGGGTGCCGGGGTTCGCATATACGGTCATGATGCTCCTTGACTTCGTTGTCGTGGATCTCCGATTCGTACATCTGTGATGCACGTCTCTCGACCGTAGCTATGGGAAGGTTGCAGTCGAGTTGCATGCCCCTTAGAGCGTGCCGAGCTGCGCGACGAGGGCGGCCCGCTTCGGCGATCGGGGCGGCAGCAGGCGCAGCAGTTCGAGCTGAACGTCGGCGTCGTCCTCGTTGCCGGGCACCTCGAGCCAAGCGAGCAGCGCGTCGGCGCTCGCGAATTCGAGCAGCGCTTCGCGCAGGATTGCGCGCGTGCGTTCGCGCAGCGCGACGATGCCGGGCGCATCGGAAGTTGGCAGCACGGCGCCGCGGTAGTCGCGCAGGGCCTGGCGGTGCGCGCCCCGGTCGACGGCGTCGAGCACCTGGCCCGCATCGGTGGCGAGCGGCACCGAAAGCCGGTAGGGGCGAGACTCAAGCTGAACCCCCGGCAGCGCGGTGCCGAGCACCTGCCGCAACCGTACGAGTTCGGCACGGAGCGTGACGGCGGGGATGCCCTGCTCGTGCATGAGATCGGCCAGCTGGCCGCTGCGCAGGCCCTCGGGGTGCGCAGCGAGCAGGGCAAGCAACTCGGAATGGCGGCGGCTCAGTTCGACCGGCGCCGTCTCGGGCGACTCGAGGCGGGCAACGTCGCGCCCGAGCAGCCGCAGGCACGGCCTGGACGGCGCGGTCTGCGTGGGTGCCACGCGCATGCCGGTGCGGAAGTGGCGCAGCTGCTCTTCGGTTTCGATCGCCCGCGCGGTGGCCCGCAGCATGGCGAGGCTCGCCGAGCTCACGGCGGCGGCACCACCCGTGATGTCGAGCACGCCGAGCACCTCGCCGGTCGCGAGGTTGTGCACGGGCACGGCGGTGCAGCTGAACGGATGCACGGTCGGCGCGAAGTGCTCGTCGCCGGCCACGAGCACGGCGCGGTTGGCGATGAGCGCCGTGCCGGGCGCGCTCGTGCCCACGGTGTCCTCCGACCAGTCGGCGCCGGGAACGAAACCCATGTCGGCGACGGCGCCGCGCATCCGAGGATCGCCGTCGACCCAGAGCAGGCGGCCGGCCGCGTCGCCGAGCGCCACCACGAGCCCGCTCTCGCGCAGGGGTTCGCCGAGCAGTTCGGTAACCATGGGCAGGTAGCGCGCGAGCGGGGTCTCGCCGCGCCATTCGCGCACGTCGTCGAGCGCGATGGCCGCGCGCGGCACCGCGTTGTCGGGCGAACCGAGCGCACGCACCGAACGGTCTCGCGACGCCGCGATGACCTCGCCCATGTAGGACAGTTGCAAACTCACCCTGACCTCCTTGTCACGGTGCTGCGAGCATACGCCAGCCGCCTGGCGTCGTTCTGAGGCTTCGCCGCGGCGGTGGCTACAGCACGGAGCCCGGCAGCTCGGCGCCGGACTCTCGGCCAGTGAGGCGTCGAACCAGCCCGAGCCCGTGCCCCTGCGCGAGGGCGAGTCCGCGGACGAGCTCGGTCGCCTCGGCGAGCGCCACGGCGGGCGGCTCGTAGCTCACCCCGGCGGCCTGCGCGATGTCGCTCGAGTGCACGACGAGTTCGAAGGTGCGCGTGGGCAGGTAGGCATGCAATCGCATCCCGCCCGCGGCGGTTTCGATGACCGGGTCGGTGTCGCGCACGCGGCCAAGGGCGGTGACCGCGTCGTCGAACGCGAGTCGCACGCCGGCCGGAACGTCGTCGCCGAGCTCGCGGCCGGAGGCGACGCCGCGCGCCGCGACCACCGGCGCGTTCGCGGGGTCGCGGCACGCGTCGAAGTACTCGATCGCGTCAGCGCGCTCGATGCGATCGGCCGGGCGGCCGAGATAGATGGCAACCGTGCGGAGGGCTCGTGTTGTGTGGCCGATGAGGTCGCGGAGGGTCCAGCTGCCGAGCGCGGGCTCGGCGAGCATGCCCGCTGGCACGCGATCGACCAGCTCGACGAACGCGGCGGCCGCGGCGAGAAAGCTGGCGTCACGCGCCGGCGGGACGAGCGTCATCGCGAAGCACCGTCCGTGTAGAGCCGCCGCACCGCGGTACGGAGCGTGTCGAGGCCACAGCCGCCGATGCCGAGCGCCCGCCGGTGGAACTCCTTGAGGTCGAAGCGGTCGCCCTCGAGCTGCGCGATTTCGTCGCGGAGGTCCTCCCAGACCCGCTGGCCGATCTTGTACGCGGGCGCCTGCCCGGGCCAGCCGAAGTAACGCTCGACCTCGAACTTCACGAACGGCGCGGTCATGTTCACATTCGTGCTCATGAACTGCAGGGCCGACTCGAACGTCCAGGCGCCGCCGCCGGGCATCTGCTTGCCGAGGTGCACGCCGATGTCGAGCACGACGCGGGCCGCGCGCATCCGCTGGCCATCGAGCATGCCGAGCCGGTCGGCCGGGGTCGTGAGGTAGCCGAGCTGGTCCATGAGCTGCTCGGCGTAGAGCGCCCAGCCCTCGCCATGCCCGCTCGTCCAGGCCTCGCGCCGCCACGAGTTGAGCGAGTCGCGCAGGTACACGGCCTGGCCGATCTGCAGGTGGTGGCCCGGCACACCCTCGTGGTACACGGTCGTGAGCTCGCGCCAGGTGTCGAACTCGGTGACGCCCTCGGGCACCGACCACCACATCCGCCCCGCCCGCGAGAAATCGTCGCTCGGGCCGGTGTAGTAGATGCCACCCGTCTGGGTCGGCGCGATCACGCACTCGATGCGCTGCACCGGCTCGGGAATGTCGAAGTGGGTGCCGTTCAGCGCGGCGACGGCCTCATCGGCGGTGCGCTGCATCCACCGCTGCAGTTCGTCGGTGCCATTGAGGCGGTGCTCGGCGCGCTCCTCGAGGTGCGCGATCGCCTCGGCGACAGTGGCGCCAGGGAGAATCTCGCGGGCGATCGCCTCCTGCTCGACGCGCATCCGCTCGAGCTCCTCGATGCCCCACTCGTAGTACTCGTCAAGGTCGATGCGTGCGCCGAGGAACTCACGCGACGCGAGCTCATACAGGTCGCGGCCGACCGCGTCGTCGGTGCGAGCCTCGGGCGCGAGCTCGTCGCTGAGGAAGCCCCGCAGGCGCGCGAACGACTCCGTAGCTGCCTCGGCACCCGCGGTGAGCGCGCCCGCGTTAACGCCCGACGCCGCGGCGCCCCGGCCGGCGAGATCGTGGAAGAACCCGGCGCCGGCAACGAACTCGTCGAGCTGGCGCGCGCCGATCTCCACCTGGCGGGCCGCCGGCGTGTTGCCCCGCCGTAGCCCCTCGCGAAGGGAGGCGATGTACCCGTCGACGGCACCGCCGACGTTGGCCATGCGGCCGGCGATGTCGTGCCAGTCGTCGTCGCTGTCGGTGGGCATCAGGTCGAAGATGTCGCGGATCTCCTGCAGCGGGCTCGCGAGATTGTTGAGGTCACGCTGGTACCAGCCCGCGTTGATGCGCTGGTCGCCGAGTTCGAGCACGCGGTCGAGGTCGAGCTTCGTAACGACGTCGACGTCGTCCACCGCCTCGAGGTCGGCGAGCTCGCGGCGCGTCGCGGCGTAGAGCTCGCCCAGGGCAGCGACACCGTTCGGCGAGTAGTCCTGGTACTCGGTCTTGTCTCCCGCACTCCCCCGGTACACGCGCGACTCCGGCTGGAGGGCGGTCGTCGCGTCGACGAAGCGTTCGGCAAGGGCATCAATTTCGGTGGGCTCGCGGTGCGTCATGCCGCTACCCTACCGACGCGGCTCCGTGGGCTCGCCGTGGAGTTCGCGCAGCAACAGCGTGCCGCCGACCGCCGCCGCGGGCGTGCCGACGACGGCGCCGAGCGGAATGAGAAACGAGAGGTACACCGCAACCCCGAAGCCGAGCGACTTCGCGCGATTCGAGGCGAGCAACTGCCGCCGCGCCGTGAGCGGAATGCCCCTGGCATCACCGGGCGTGCCGGTGAGGTCGACGGCGAACGCGCGCCCCGCGAAGTAGGCACCGAGCAGCCAGCCAATGAGCGAGCCCACGAGCGGCAGCAGGCCGCAGACGAACACGATCAGGGCGGCAAACAGGCCCATACCGAACAGCCGCAGGCCGTCGCCGATGCCCCGACGCACCGAGAGCCAAAAGCCCTCGTCGATGGGGTCGACGCCGCCGAGCTCGCGGTCGACGCGCTCTTGGATGTTGTCGATGAAGGGCGCCGCGATCGTCAGGGTGACCGCGGCGAACGTGAACACGGTGGCCGCGAAGCCGGCGACGAGCAGCGCGCCCGCGACGGCGACCCGCACGATGGTCTGCCACGGCTCGACCCACGACTCGGCGAACGGCGTGAGCCCCACCGCGAACTCGTCGACGCTGCTGAACAGCCACACGAGCGCAACTCCGTAGAGCACCGTCGTGATGAGGGCAGGCACCGCGCCGATGGCCATGAGCTTCGGGCGCCGGGCCCAGAACCCGACGCCCCGAAAGAAGAGGCCGATGCCGCTCGCAAACTCCCGCACGCTAGTGGCCCGCGGTCTCCCAGTTCCCGCCGCGACCGACTGAGACGTCGAGCGGCACGCTCAGCGTCGCGGCGCTCGCCATCTCCTCGCGCGCGAGTGCCTCGAGCGCCGCCTCCTCGCCCGCCGCGACCTCGAACACGAGCTCATCGTGCACCTGCAGCAGCAGACGCGACTCGAGCTGCTCGGCGCGCATCCGCGCGTCCACCCGCAGCATCGCGAGCTTGATGATGTCGGCCGCCGACCCCTGGATCGGCGCGTTGAGCGCCGCCCGCTCGGCGTTCTGCCGCGCGAGGCGGTTCGTCGAGTTGAGGTCGGGGAACGGTCGGCGGCGGCCGAAGATGGTCTCGGTGTAGCCGGTGCTGCGCGCCTGCTCGACCGACTCGCGCAGGTAGTCGCGCACCTTACCGAACCGCTCGAAGTAGCCGTTCATGAGCTCGCGCGCCTCGGCGACCTCGATGCCGAGCTGCTTCGACAGGCCGAACGCGCTGAGACCGTAGACGAGGCCGTACGACATCGCCTTGACCTTGCTGCGCATGGTCGGCGTCACCTCGCTCGGGTCGACGCCGAACACCTGCGAACCGACGAAGCGGTGCGTGTCCTCGCCCGAGTTGAACGCGGCGATGAGCGCGTCGTCGCCCGAGAGGTGCGCCATGATGCGCATCTCGATCTGCGAGTAGTCGGCGGTGAGCAGCCCTTCGAAGCGCTCGTCGCAGGTGAAGGCGCCGCGGATGCGCTGGCCCTCGGCCGAGCGAATCGGGATGTTCTGGAGGTTCGGGTCGGTCGAGGCGAGGCGCCCCGTGGACGAGCCCGTCTGCAGGTAGGTGGTGTGGATGCGCGTGTCGTTGCCGACCGCGCGGATGAGCCCGTCGATGATCTGCTTGAGCTTCGTCGCGTCGCGGTGGTGCCGGAGCGCGCCGAGGAACGGATGCGGTGCCTTCGCCTCGAGCTCCTCGAGCGACTGCGCGTCGGTCGAGTAGCCAGTCTTGGTGCGGCGAGTCTTCGGCATGTCGAGCTTCTCGAACAGCACGGTCTGCAGCTGCTTCGGCGAGCCGAGGTTGATCTCTTCACCGTCGATCGCCGCGAAGGCCTCCTGCGCGTACTGCGCGACCTTCTCGCCCTGCTCGGCCGAGAGCTGCTCGAGCAGCGGCACATCAATGTGGATGCCCGTGAACTCCATGTTCGCGAGCACGAGTTCGAGCGGCGACTCGATGTCGGTGAAGACCGGCACCGTCGGCTCGGGCAGGCGGGCCTGCGCCGCGAGCCCGGCCCGCAGCGCGTACCAGGCCTCGGCCGCGAAGCCGGTGCCTTGCTCGTCCTCGACCTCGAGGAGCTGATTCGGGTCGCTCTCGGGCATTGTCTCGCCGAGGTACTGCTGTACGAGCTCCGACAGACGCTTCGGCGGGCTCAGTGGGTTCACGAGGAATGCCGCGAGCTGACCGTCGAGAATCGGCCCGACGAGCTCGACCCCGGCGGCGCGGGCGTGCTTCAGCGTCGGCTTGGCGTCGAACATCCACTTCGCGGCGTCGCTCGCGAGCCAGGCGGCGAGCGGTTCGTTCGCCGCGACGTCGTTTACCGACACGGCCGACTTCTCGGTCGCCAGCGCCGCATCGACCTGGCCCGACTCGCCGATGCGCAGCACCAGCCCGAGGGGCTGCTCTCCCGCATCCCCGAGCCACGCCGCAAGTTCCTCGCCCGCGAGCTGTTCGCGCACCTCGACGCCGTCGAGCGCGGTGCTGTCGTCGTTCGTCGCGACCGCGCCGTCGCGCTCGGCGGCGAGCTTCAACACGCGGTCCTGCAGCGTGCGGAACTGGAGTCGGGTGAAGACGTCGCGCACCGCATCCACGTCGATGGGGTGAATGTCGAGGTCGTCCGGCTTGAGGTCGAGCTCGACGTCGCGCAGCAGTTCGTTGAGCTTGCGGTTGCGGATCGCGTTCTCGCGGTGCTCGCGGAACGACTCGCCGACCTTGCCGGTGAGCTCGTCGTCGTGCTCGAGAATCGCCTCGAGCGAGCCGAATTGGTTGATCCACTTCGCGGCCGTCTTCGGGCCGACCTTCGGGATGCCGGGCAGGTTGTCGGCCTTCTCACCGACCATGGCCGCGAGGTCGGAGTACTGGTGCGGCAGCACGCCGTACTTCTCGAGCACCTTCTCGGGCGTGTAATGGGTGAGCTTCGAGACACCCTGCACCGAGGGGTAGAGCAGCGTCGTCCGCTCGTTCACGAGCTGAATCGCGTCGCGGTCGCCCGACACGACGAGCACGTCGAACTGCTGCTCCTCGCCCTGGTGCGAGAGCGTGGCGAGGATGTCGTCGGCCTCGAAGTCGTCCTTCTCGAGCCAGTCGATGCCCATCGCCGTGAGCGCCTCCTTGAGCAGACCGATCTGGCCGCGGAACTCGGGCGGCGTCTCGTCGCGGCCACCCTTGTAGTCCTCATACTCGCGGTTGCGGAACGACTTCGAGCCCGCGTCGAAGGCGACGGCGATGTGGCTCGGATTGTGGTCGCGCAGCAGCGAGAGCAGCATCGAGATGAAGCCGTGGACGGCATTCGTGTGCTGCCCCTCGGAGTTGACGAAACTCTCGACCGGCAGCGCGAAAAAGGCGCGGAAGGCGAGCGAGTGGCCGTCGATGACCATGAGCGTAGGCTTTGGCTGAGTTGCAGTCACGCAACCAGCCTACGTCGACGAAAGATTGCGATGCCCGAGTCTCAGCCAGTTGTGCACCTCGCCCCGGTACCCGAGCCCGTCATCAACGGCTTCGAGATTCCTGACCAGCTCACCGTGACGGGCGGTCGGGGTGTTGGCGCGCTCGGCGCGGCCATGGGAATGCTCATGGTGCAGCTTTCGCCCGAGCACTCGATCGCGGTCATGCCGGTGGCGCCGAACACGCAACCGTTCGGTCTGCTGCACGGCGGCGCGAACTGCGTGCTCGGCGAGAGTCTCGGCTCGGTCGCCGCCTCGCTGCACGCGGGCGAGGGCCGCTATGCCGTGGGCGTCGACATCAACGCGACGCACACGGGCTCGGCAACCTCGGGCTGGGTGACGGGCGAATGCCGCGCGATTCACCTCGGCGGCAGCACGACCGTGCATGAGATCGTCATCACCGACACCAACGGGCGCCGGTGCTCGACGGTGCGCATCACGAACATGCTGCGCACCCGTCGATAGCGGCTACTTCTTCTTCGGCGCGAGCTGCTCGACGACAGCCTGCGCGACTTCCTGCATGGTGAGGCGACGGTTCATCGACGCCTTCTGGATCCAGCGGAAGGCCTCGGGCTCACTGAGGCCCATCTTGTCGGTGAGGAGGCCCTTCGCGCGGTCCACCAGCTTGCGGGTCTCGAACCGCTCGGCGAGATCGGCGACCTCGCGCTCGAGGGCGACGATCTGCTGGTGGCGGGCGAGCGCGATCTCGATGGCCGGCAGGAGGTCGTTCTGGTTGAACGGCTTCACGACGTAGGCAAGCGCGCCGGCCTCGGTGGCCCGCTCGACGAGCTCCTTCTGGCTGAACGCGGTGAGGAGCACGACGGGCGCGACGTTGTCTTCCGAAAGCTGCTCCGCGGCCGAGATGCCGTCGAGTTTCGGCATCTTCACGTCCATCACGACGAGATCGGGGCGGAGCTCTTTGGCAAGCGCAACTGCGGTCTCGCCGTCGCCGGCCTCGCCGACGACGTCAAAACCGTTATCGCGAAGCGTTTCAACGATGTCGAGGCGGATGAGCGATTCGTCTTCAGCGACGACGACTCGGCGGGGTGCGGAAGCGGTTGTGTTCTCAGTCACATTCCCAGATTACGCTACTGTGGTCGAGGCAAGCAGGCCGGCTTGGCGGAACGGTAGACGCGGCGCACTCAAAATGCGCTGTCCGAGAGGGCGTGGGGGTTCGAGTCCCCCAGCCGGCACACTACGAGGCGACCGTCTCGGACGCCCAGTAATAGGTCGCCAGCTTGTGCCGCCCGATCTCGTGAATCGGAATGTGCATGTCATAGATCTGGCTCAGAATGCCCGAGTTCATGATGAGTTCGGGCGCACCCTGCGCGATGACCTCGCCGTCGCGCATACCGACGATGTTGTCGGAGTACACCGAGGCGAAGTTGATGTCGTGAATCACGATGACGATCGTCTTGCCGAGCTCGGTCGCGATGCGGCTCAGGTGCTGCATCATGTTCACGCTGTGCCGCATGTCGAGATTGTTCAGCGGCTCGTCGAGCAGCACGTAATCGGTGTCCTGGCAGATCACCATCGCGACGTAGGCGCGTTGCCGCTGGCCGCCCGAGAGCTCGTCGATAAAGCGAGCCTGCAAATCGGCGAGCCCGAGAAAGTCGAGCGCGGCGTCGATGTGCCGCTCATCCTCGGCGGTGAGCCGACCCTGCGAGTGCGGGAAGCGACCGAACGCGACCAGCTCGCGCACCGTGAGCCGCACCACGAGGTGATTCTCCTGCCGCAGGATCGCGAGTCGCTTCGCGAGCACGGAGGATTTCGTGGCGCTCACGTCGAGCCCGTCGACCGTGACGATGCCGCTCTCGAGCGGTTCGATGCGGCTCATGAGTCCGAGTAACGTCGACTTACCGGCGCCGTTCGGCCCAATGATCGAGGTGATGCCACCCGCGGGAATCGTGAGAGAAACGTCGTCGACGACCACGTGGTCGCCATATCGTTTCGCGACGGAATCCAGGGTGATCACGCAGGGGCCTCCGGGGTTGTTGCATCGAGTAAACACGGCCGGCTGTCACCCAACTCACAAGTTGAGCACAACATGTCTTTAGGTTAGCCTAACCTGCGGAACTTCTCCCGCGGGGCCTCCCCTGCCTCGCGCCATCGATACGAAAGAAGCTCGTACCTATGCGAACCCCTCGACTGCGTTTGCTCGGCCTCGTTAGCGCGATTGCCGCATCCCTCACCCTCGCCGCCTGCAGCACGGGCGCCGCCGACACCGACGCGACCTCAGCCGCGGGTGCCGAAGGCACCATCACCGTTGAAGACAACAACGGCACGCAGACGGTCGAGATGCCGGCGCAGTCGATCGTCGCCCTCGACAACCGCACGTTCGAGACACTGCAGTCGTGGGGCGTCGAGCTCGCCGCGGCTCCGCTCGACCTCATGCCCGAGACCATCGACTACAAGTCGGACGAGTCGATCGTGAACATTGGTAACCACCGCGAGCCGAACCTCGAGGCCATCGCCGCCGTCGAGCCCGACCTCGTGATCATGGGCCAGCGCTTCACCGACTACGAGGACGAGATCGCGGAGCTCGTGCCCGACGCGACGATCATCAACCTCGAGCCCCGCGAGGGCGAGGACTTCGCCGAAGAGCTCAAGCGCCAGACCACCGTGCTCGGCGAGCTGTTCGGCAAGCAGGACGAGGCCAGCGCGCTGAACGACGAGTTCGACGCCGCCTACGACCGCGTCGCTGAGGCGACCCCGGCCGACGCGACCGTCATGGCGGTCAACACCTCAGGCGGCCAGATCGGCTACCTCGCGCCGCACGTCGGCCGCACCCTCGGCGTCGTGTTCGACTGGTTCAACTTCACCCCGGCGCTCGTCGTCGAGGGCGCGAGCGACGACCACGAGGGCGACGAGGTCTCGGTCGAGGCCATCGCCGAATCGAACCCCGACTGGATTCTCGTAATGGACCGCGATGCGGCCGTCGCCGCCGACGAAGAGGGCTACCAGCCCGGCGCCGACCTCATCGCCGCATCCGAGGCCCTGCAGCAGGTGCCCGCGGTGCAGAACGACCAGATCGTTGTGATGCCGGCCGACACCTACACCAACGAGGGCATTCAGACGTACACCGAGTACCTGAACCAGCTCGCCGACGCGTTCGACGCCGCGGCGTAAGGTACTCCCTCCCTTCATGACCAACCCCAGTTCGACCTCGACGGTCGCGGCCGCTCCTGCGCGCCGCGACCGTCTTGACTGGAAGCTGTGTCTGGCGACACTTGCCGTGATCGCCCTCCTTGGCGTCTCGCTGTTTACTGGCGTGTACACCCTGGACGGCCACGGCGAGGGGTCGCCAGACATGTTTTGGATCACGCGGGTGCCGCGCACCCTCGCGCTCGTGCTCGCGGGCGCGGCCATGGCGATCTGCGGGCTCGTGATGCAACTGCTCACGCAGAACCGCTTCGTCGAACCGACCACGACCGGCACGACCGAGTGGGCCGGCCTCGGCCTGCTCGCCGTGATGATCTTCTTCCCGACCGCGAGCCTCCTCGGCCGCATGGTCGGCGCGATCATCGCCGCGTTCATCGGCACGACCATCTTCTTCGCCTTCCTGCGCCGCGTCTCGCTGCGCTCATCCCTCATCGTTCCCATCGTCGGCATCATGCTCGGCGCGGTCGTGAGCTCGATCTCGACCTTTTTCGCGCTGCAGACAAACATGCTGCAACAGCTCGGCATCTGGTTCGCGGGCAGCTTCGCGCCGATCCTGCGCGGGCAGTACGAGGTGCTCTGGATCGTCGCGATCGTGCTCGTCGCCGTGTTCGTGCTCGCCGACCGGCTCACTGTGGCGGGCCTTGGCGAGGAGATCGCGACGAACGTCGGCCTCAACTACAACCGGATGATGCTCATCGGCACCTCGCTCGTCGCGGTCGCGACCGGCGTCGTCACGGTCGTGGTCGGTAACCTGCCGTTCCTCGGGCTGATCGTGCCGAACATCGTCTCGATGTTTCGCGGTGACAACCTGCGCAGCAACCTCCCGTGGGTGTTCCTGCTCGGCATCGCGACCGTCACGCTCTGCGACATCGTGAGTCGCACGATCATCATGCCGTTCGAGGTGCCCGTCTCGCTGATCCTCGGCGTGCTCGGCTCGATTGCGTTCGTGCTCCTGCTGCTGCGAAAGCGACGCTATGGCTAGCACCACCGCATCCCCCACCCTGCCCCGGCAGCGCAGCGGCTCCGTCGCCTTTCAGAGTCCCCGCGCGCGCCGCCGCTACTGGCTCACGCTCGGCATCTGCGTCTCGCTCGCCGTGCTGTTCGCGATCGGCCTGCTCACCTACAACATCCCCGTCGCGTTCGGCTCCGACCCGTTCTGGGTGATCGCCCGGCGCCGCGCGAGCAGCGTGCTCGTCATGCTCATCATCGCCGTCTGTCACGCGACCGCGACGGTCGCCTTCCAGACCATCACGAACAACCGCATCATCACCCCCGGCATCATGGGCTTCGAGTCGCTCTACGTCGCGATCCAGACCGGCGTGATGTTCTTTCTCGGCTCGGCCGGGCTCACTGCGTTCTCGGGCATCGGGCAGTTCCTCGCGCAGGTCGTCGTCATGGTCGCCCTCGCGGCGCTCCTCTACGGCTGGCTATTGTCGGGCCGCTTCGCGAACCTCCAGATCATGCTGCTCGTGGGCATCGTGATCGGCACTGGCCTCGGCAGCGTCTCGAGCTTCATGCAGCGCATGCTGAGCCCGAGCGAGTTCGACCTGCTCACCGCTCGACTCTTTGGCTCGGTGAACAACGCACGCGAGGAGTACCTACCGGTCGCGATTCCCATCGTCATCGTCGTCGCGGCGCTGCTCTACCTGCGTTCGCGCCGACTCAACGTCATGGCGCTCGGCAAGGACATCGCCACCGGCCTCGGCCTGAACCACACCCGCGAGCTCATGACGACGCTGACGCTCGTGACGCTGCTCATGGCGGTTTCGACGGCGCTCGTCGGCCCCATGACCTTCCTCGGTTTCCTCGTCGCGACGCTCGCCTACCAATTCGCGAACACCTCGGATCACCGCTTCGTGTTCCCGCTCGCGATCACCTTCGCGTTCCTCGTGCTCACGAGCGCGTACTTCATCATGAACCACGTGTTCTACGCGCAGGGCGTTGTCTCGATTCTCATTGAGTTCGTCGGCGGCACGGTGTTCCTCTGGACCATCCTGCGCCGCCGCGTGCTCTAACGGTTCCCCCACGCACGAAAAGGGCCGCCACGATCAGCAGATCGTGGCGGCCCTCTTCGAAGGCGCGAACAGTTACTCCTTGCGCGAGTGGCGCCCCTCGTAGGCCGGCGCCACCGCGTCGAGGGCGTCGCCCACGCGGTGCACGCGCAGGTCGTTCGTCGACCCGGGAACTCCGGGAGGGGAACCGGCGATGACGATCACCTTGTCGCCGCGCTGCGCCTTGCCGGTCGAGATGAGGTACTCGTCGACCTGCAGGAACAGCTCATCGGTGTGCTTCTTGCGCTCGACGATGATGCCGTCGACGCCCCAGTAGAGGTTCATGCGGCGACGAATCGCCTCGCTCGGAGTGAAGCCGAGCATCGGAATCTGCGGGCGCAGCCGCGACAGGCGGCGCACCGAGTCGCCCGACTCAGTGAACACGCAGTAGTACTTCGCGCCGAGGAACTCGCCGACCTCGGTCGCCGCGAGCGTGATGACGCCGCCCTGGGTGAAGGGCTGCGTGCCGAGCGGCGGAATCATGCTCAGGCCGTGCTCTTCGGTCGATTCGATGATGCGCGCCATCGTCTCCACCGTGATGATCGGGTACTCACCGACACTCGTCTCGCCCGAGAGCATGAGCGCGTCGGCGCCATCGAGCACCGCGTTGGCGCAGTCCGAAGCCTCGGCGCGCGTCGGGCGCGGGCTTGAAATCATCGACTCGAGCATCTGCGTTGCGACAATGACCGGTTTGGCGCGTCGACGGGCGAGC
Source organism: Gulosibacter sediminis (assembly GCF_023370115.1). Classification (NCBI taxonomy): domain Bacteria; kingdom Bacillati; phylum Actinomycetota; class Actinomycetes; order Micrococcales; family Microbacteriaceae; genus Gulosibacter; species Gulosibacter sp. ACHW.36C. The sequence goes on from NZ_CP097160.1 coordinate 1,451,529, forward strand.
TCGATCGCGCGCTTCTGCACGATCGGTACCTGTTCGAGGGGCAGCTCGACGCCGAGGTCGCCGCGGGCCACCATGATGCCGTCGAAGGCGTCGACGATGTCGGCGAGGCGGTCGACCGCCTGGGGCTTCTCGACCTTCGCGATGACGGGCAGGCGAACGCCCTCCTCGTCCATGATCTCGTGCACCCGAGTGATGTCCTCGGGGCCACGAACGAACGAGAGCGCGATGATGTCGGCGCCGATGCGCAGACCCCAGCGGAGGTCGTCTTCGTCTTTCTCACTCAGCGCGGGCACGTTGACCGCGACGCCGGGCAGGTTGATTCCCTTGTTGTTCGAGACGGGGCCGCCAACCTCGACGACCGCGGTGACGGTCGTGTCGGTCACCTCGGTCGCGCGCAGTGCGACGCGGCCGTCATCGATGAGAATCGGGTCACCGGGGCGCACGTCGCCGGTCAGGCCCTTGAAGGTCGTGCTGACGATCTGCTGGTTGCCGACGATGTCGTCGACCGTGATCTTGAACGTGTCGCCCTTTTCGAGCTGGTAGGGGCCGGCCTCGAACTTGCCGAGGCGGATCTTTGGGCCCTGCAGGTCGACGAGCACCGCCGCCGGCAGGCCAAGTTCTTCGGATGCGTCGCGCACGTAGCCGTAGTTGGTCGTGTGCACCTCGTGGTCGCCGTGGCTGAGGTTGAATCGCGTCACGTTGACGCCGGCCGTCAGCAGGCTTCGGATGCCCTCCGGTGAGGACACCGCCGGGCCTAGCGTCGCGACAATTTTCGCGCGTCGTGTCATGTTGACCTCTTCGTAGTTCGCGAGAACGAGTCGATTACTTCGACTCGTCGGAGCCATTCTTGTCGGTGGTGGTTACAGCTTCGTTGACGCCGGCCGTGACCGCCACGGGAGATTCCTCGGCGGCGGGCGTCTCGGCGTCGTCGTCTTCGCTCCAGACATGGTCGTCGACGTAGATCGACTTCTCGTCGGTGCGGTATCGGCGCGTCTGCACGATGAAGAGCACGACACCGATCAACGCGAGTACGAGCGCGCCGAACACGTTCGAGCGCAGACCGAGGATGACCTCGGAGTAGTCGACGCGGATCGACTCGATCATCATGCGGCCAACGCCGTACCAGATGAAGTAGATCGCGACCGTCTTGCCCCAGCGCATCCGGAACATCCGCTCAAGCACGAGGATCACGCCGATGCCGACGAGGTTCCAGAGCATCTCGTAGAGGAAGGTCGGGTGGAACAGCGTACCGGCGGGCAGTCCTTCGGGGATCGCCGCGTTCGGCTGCGGAATCTCGAGGCCCCAGGGCAGGTCGGTCGGCCAGCCAAACAGCTCGTGGTTAAACCAGTTGCCGATGCGGCCGATGGCCTGCGCCGCGAGTAGCGCCGGCGCCACCGCATCCGCGAAGCTGAGGAAGCGGATGCCGCGCATGCGGCAGACGATGTACGCGCCGATCGCGCCGCCGATGAGGCCACCGATGATGGCGTTGCCGCCCTCCCAGATGGCGAACACGCGCCACCAGTCGGCGCCCTCGTAGAAGTAGTCGGCCGGGTGCGTGGCGACGTGGTAGAGCCGGGCACCGAGCAGGCCGAGGATCACCGCGGGCACCGCGATGTCGATGATGATCCACGGCTCGCCGCCGCGCGCGGTCATGCGCCGGTTCGTCCACCACACGGCAAAGACGATGCCGAGCACGATGACGAGGGCGTAGACGTGCAGCGTGAACGGGCCGATGGAGAAGCTCGCCCACTGCGCGGGCGGCGATGGAATCGAGGTCAGGGCGGGCACTAGCGCTCCGTTCCCTGGGCGAGTGAGCGTGCGGTTTCGGTGAGCGAGTCGAGGCCCTCGCCGAGCGAGCGCACGAGCGCCGAGCCGACGATTGCACCCTCGGCGTAGCTGAGCACGTCGCGGACCTGCTCGCCGGTCGAGATGCCGATGCCGACGCAGGCGCGCTCGCAGCCCGCCTGGTGGAGCCGGTCGGCGAGCACACGCGCCGCGTTGTCAACGTCGGCGCGGGCACCGGTGATGCCCATCGTCGAGACGGTGTAGACGAAGCCGCGCGACGAGGCGATGATCTTCTCGAGGCGCTCATCGCTCGACGTCGGCGCCGCGAGGAACACCCGGTCGAGGTCGTGCGCGCTCGCCGCCGCGAGCCACTCGTCGGCCTCGTCGGGAATCAGGTCGGGGGTGATCGCGCCCGCGCCGCCCGCCGAAGCGAGGTCGGCCGCGAACGCGTCGATGCCGTGCTGCAGCATGAGGTTGATGTAGCTCATCACGAGGATGGGCGTGTCGACCTCGGCGCGCACGCGCTCGATTGCGCGGAACAGGTCGCTCACGCGGAAGCCCGAGGCGAGGGCCTGCTGGCAGGCAGCCTGAATCACGGGGCCGTCCATCACCGGGTCGGAGTAGGGAACGCCGAACTCGATGACGTCGGCGCCCGCGCGCGACAGCGCGATGGCGGCGTCGACGGAAGCGTCGAGGTTCGAGAAGCCGGCGGGAAGGTAACCGATGAAGGCACCGCGGCGCTCGGCGCGGGCGGTGTCAATGGCCCGCTCGACCTGCGACGTGCTCACTTGTCGCCTCCGATCACGCGGCTCGCGTCGCTGAGCTCGAAGTAGTTCATTGCCGTCTCCATGTCTTTGTCGCCGCGGCCAGAGAGCGACACGATGATCGTCGCCGACGGGCCAAGCTGCTGCCCGATCTTGATCGCGCCGGCGAGCGCGTGCGCCGACTCGATCGCCGGAATGATGCCCTCGGTGCGCGAGAGCAGGCGCATCGCTTCCATCGCCTCGGTGTCGGTTGCGCCCGAGTACGTCACGCGACCCGTCTTGGCGAGCCACGAGTGCGCGGGGCCCACGCCCGGGTAGTCGAGGCCGGCCGAGATCGAGTGTGACTCGATTGTCTGGCCGTCATCGTCCTGCATGAGCAGCGTCTTGGCGCCGTGAAGCACGCCCGTGCGGCCGGTGCCGATCGTGGCAGCGGTGCGCGGTGTGTCTTCGCCCTCGCCGGCCGCCTCGATGCCGTGCAGCGCGACCGATTCGTCGTCGAGGAAGGCCTCGAACATGCCGATCGCGTTCGAGCCGCCGCCCACGCAGGCGACCACGGCATCCGGCAGCGCGCCAGTCTGGTCGAGGCACTGCTGGCGCGCCTCAATGCTGATCACCTGCTGTGTGTCACGCACGAGCGCGGGGAACGGGTGGGGCCCGGCCGCCGTGCCGAAGATGTAGTTCGTGGTCTCGACGTTCGCAACCCAGTCGCGGAAGGCCTCGTTGATCGCGTCCTTGAGCGTCTGCGAGCCCGAGGCCACCGCGATCACCTCGGCGCCGAGCAGGCGCATGCGCGCGACGTTGAGGGCCTGCCGCTCGGTGTCGACCTTGCCCATGTAAATGGTGCAGTCGAGGCCGAACAGCGCCGCCGCCGTCGCGGTGGCCACGCCGTGCTGACCCGCGCCGGTCTCGGCGATGATGCGCGTCTTGCCGAGGCGCTTCGTCAGCAGGGCCTGGCCGAGCACATTGTTGATCTTGTGCGAGCCGGTGTGGTTGAGATCCTCGCGCTTGAGCAGGATGCGCGCCCCGCCCGCCGACTTCGCGAACGTCGGCGCCTCGGTCAGGAGCGACGGCCGCCCGGCGTAGTCGCGGAGAAGTCGTTGAAACTCGCCCCAGAACTCTGGATCATTCTTGCCGGCCGTCCACTCACGGTCGAGCTCATCGAGCGCGGCGATGAGGCTTTCGGGGACGAAGCGTCCGCCGAACTCGCCGAAGTATGGTCCCTGCGCGTTCCGGTACTGAGTCACGTTATGCCTGTAGGTATTCCTTGATAGTGGTTTCTGGATCGTCACCCGTCACGAGCGCTTCGCCGATGAGCACGGCGTCGGCCCCCGCGTCGCGATAGGCGCGCACGTGCTCGGGCCGGAGGACGGCCGATTCGGCGACCTTGATGACGCCCTCGGGGTAGCTCGGGGCGAGTTCGCCGAAGAGCTCGGGATGCATTTCGAACGTCTTGAGGTCGCGCGCGTTCACCCCGAGTACCCTGGCGTCGGCTTCGAGCCCGCGATCGAACTCGTCGCGGGTGTGAGCCTCGATGAGCGCCGTCATGCCGAGGTCTTCGGCAAAGGTCTTGAGGCGCACGAGCGTGGGCTGGTCGAGGCTCGCCACGATAAGCAGGATGAGGTCGGCGCCGGCCGCGCGGGCCTCGAGCAGCTGGTACTCCTCGCCGATGAACTCCTTGCGGAGCACCGGAATGTCGACGGCCGCGCGCACGGCGCGGAGGTCCTCGAGCGAGCCGAGGAACTTGCGCTCCTCGGTGAGCACGCTGATGGCCGCGGCTCCCCCGCGCTCGTAGCGACGAGCGAGGTCGGCGGGGTCGGGGATGCCCGCCAGGGCGCCGCGCGAGGGGCTCGCGCGCTTCACCTCGGCGATGATGTTGACGGTCTCGCGCGGGGACAGCGCAGCGACCGCGTCGAGCGCGGGTGGCTGAGCGAGCGCAAGACGCTCGACCTCAGCAGTTGGCACTTCGGCGCGACGGCGCGCGGCGTCCTCGAGCGACCCCGCAAGAAGGTCGTCGAGCATCATGGCTTAGTGGTGTTCCTTGGGCCCGAGGCCTGCGGCCTGCATGATCACCCAGGCGAGCGCACCGATCGGGATCAGCGCAACGCCGATCCAGAGAATGATGTCGATGTCGAGGAAGAGACCGACGGTTCCAATGAGGAACCCGAGGCAGATCAGGGTGAAGCCCGTCCAGCCCGCAACCGAGTTGCCTTCGTCTTCGACGTGGTACTTCGAGAAAACGACGTCCTCGTTCGACATCCCTTGACTCCTTGTGTCGCTGCCAGATACCTGATCAGTCTACCTGGCGAGTGGAGGTTTCCTCGTCGGTTGGGTCGTCACCCGCCGAGAGCGCGTCCCACTGGCTCACGCGCGTGTCACCGACCGCCTCGTCGGCCTCCTGCTCGCTGCTCGCATCCCGGTCGAATCGACGCCCGCCGCTCGGCCACGTGCCCGAGGTCATCGCCGCGAAGGCCCCGGCCAGGGCCACCCCGACGCCGCCGATCGCGGCGATGAGCGGCCACGCCGTTCCGCTCACGTCACCGGTCGCAATGACCTGGCGAATCGCGTTCTCGCCGCCGATCGCGGTCGCCTCACCGACCGGCGCAAGCAGGCCCGCGGCGGGGTCGCCGTATGCGAGGCTCGCCGTGACCGCAATGCCGGCGCCGAGCAGGACGAGCAGGATCGAGAGAATGAGGCGCCAGCTGCGCTGCGCCATCGCCATCGCGGCAGTGCAGGCGAGTGCTGCGAGTGATAGTGCCATAACCGGCAGGGAGGCATCGCTGCCGCTGGCGGTGATGTCAGACGCGGTGCCCTCGACATCGAGCACGAGGTGCGCCCACGGCTGCGTCCACGCGATCATCGCGAGCGCCGCGAACACGACTGGGCCGAGGAGGCTCAGCCGTTTGCTCAGGCGGGGGCTCACGAGAACTGCACCGCGTTCGGGTCGGAATCCCAGCAGGTGCGTGTGCCGAGGTGGCAGGCGGCCCCCTCCTGGTGCACGCGCAGCAGCACGGTGTCGGCATCGCAGTCGACCGCGAACGACTTCACGGCCTGCGTGTGACCAGAGGTGTCGCCCTTGCGCCAGAGCTCGTTGCGCGAGCGCGACCAGTAGACAGCCCGTCGCTCGGTGAGGGTGCGGCGAATCGACTCCGCATTCATCCACGCCATCATGAGCACCTCGCCGGTGTCCCACTGCTGGGCGATGGCGGGCACGAGGCCGTTCTCAGCAAACTGCACCTGGGCAATAACCTGCTCGATCTGCTCGGGCGTGAGGTCGGTCCGCTCAGGCATCGCGCACCACCGCACCCGAGTCGCGCAGGGCCCGCTTGACCTCGGGGATCGTGATCTCGCCATAGTGGAACACGCTCGCCGCGAGCACCGCGTCGGCGCCCGCGGCGACCGCCGGCGCGAAGTCGTCGACCTTGCCCGCACCACCCGAGGCGATGACCGGCACGGTCGCAAGTTCGCGCATCCGCTCGATCAGCTCGAGGTCGAAGCCCTCCTTGGTACCGTCGGCGTCCATCGAATTGACGAGGAGCTCGCCAGCCCCGCGCTCGCAGGCCTCGCGCGCCCAGGCAAACGCGTCGATTCCGGTGTCGGTGCGGCCCCCGTGCGTCGTGACGACGAAGCCCGAGGCGGTCGAGTCGCTGCGGCGAATGTCGAGCGAGAGCACGAGCACCTGCGCCCCAAACTTCGCGGCGATCTCGTCGATCAGGCCCGGTCGCGCGATCGCGGCCGAGTTCACGCCGACCTTGTCGGCCCCCGAGGCGAGCAGCTGCGTGACATTCTCTACGCTGCGCACGCCGCCCCCGACGGTGAGGGGAATAAAGATGTTCTCGGCCGTGCGGGTGACGAGGTCGAACGTGGTCGCCCGGTTCTCGTTCGTCGCGGTGACGTCGAGGAAGGTGATTTCGTCGGCGCCCTGCTGCGCGTAGGCAATGGCGAGTTCAACGGGGTCGCCCGCGTCGCGGAGGCCCCGGAAGTTCACGCCCTTGACCACGCGGCCGTCGGCCACGTCAAGGCACGGGATCACCCGCACCGCGAGCGAGTCGGTGATGGAACTCGTCATGGCTACATCCGTGCGGCCTGGAGCGCGGTCACGAGGATCGCGCGGGCGCCAACGTCGGAGAGCTCGTCCATCACCTGGTTGAGCTCGCGGTTCGGCACGAGCGAGCGCACCGCGAACCAGGTCTCGTCGTGCAGCGGCGAGACCGTCGGCGACTGGAATCCCGGCGTGATCGACATGGCCGCCTGCAGTTTCTCGGCGGGGATGTCGTAGTCCATGATCGAGTACCGGCGCGCGACGAGGACGCCCTCGAGCCGCTTGATGAGCGTGCGCGTGTGCTCGACCTTGGCGGGCGTCGAGATGAGCACCGCCGTCGATTCGAGAATGACGGGGCCGAAGATCTCGAGCCCGGCCTGGCGCAGCGTCGTACCCGTGGAGACGACGTCGGCGACCGCATCGGCGACGCCGAGCTGGATCGAGGATTCGACGGCGCCGTCGAGCTTCACGAGCTCGGCGTCGACGCCGTGCTTGGCGAAGTAGGCGCCGAGCAGACCGACGAAGCTCGTCGCGACGCGCTTGCCGTTGAGGTCGGCGAGCTCCGAGAACTCGCCGGGCTTCGCGGCGAAGCGGAAGGTCGAACCGCCGAAGTCGAGCGCGCGAATCTCGCTCGCCTTCGACTCGGAGTCGAGCAGCAGGTCGCGGCCGGTGATGCCGGCGTCAAGCACGCCCTCGCCGACGTAGGTCGCGATGTCGCGCGGCCGGATGTAGAAGAATTCGACCTCGTTGACGGGGTCAAAGGCGACGAGTTCGCGGTCGCCACGGCGGCCGCGGTAGCCCGCCTCGATGAGCATCTCGTTGGCGGTTGCCGCGAGCATGCCCTTGTTGGGCACAGCAATGCGAAGCATGTGTGGGGGTCTCCTAGAGGTGCTGGTAAATGTCTTCGAGCGAGTAGCCCTTGGCGATCATCATCACCTGCAGGTGATAGATGAGCTGGGACATCTCCGCCTGGCACTCGGCGTCGGATTCGTATTCGGCCGCCATCCAGGTTTCGGCGGCCTCTTCGACGAGCTTCTTGCCGATGAAATGGACCCCGCGATCCAGCTCCGCAACCGTGCCCGAACCCTCGGGACGCGTGGCGGCTTTTTCGCTCAATTCGGCAAACAGGTCTTCAAAGCTCTTCACGGCTCCACCCTAGTGCGTCGTGGTGTCGGCGGCGTGCACGTGCCCGCTCGCGAGCTCGCGCAGGCGGGCAATTTCGTCGGCCGGTTCGCCGCGGAAAACCGCCGAGCCTGCCACGAAAGTGTCGGCGCCCGCCTCGGCGGCGAGCTCGATCGTGTCGGCCGAGATGCCGCCGTCGACCTGCAGCCAGATTTCGGAGTCATGGGCTCGGGCCCACTCGCGAGCCTGGCGCAGCTTCGGCATGGTCTCGGGCATGAACGACTGCCCGCCGAAGCCCGGCTCGACCGTCATAATCAGCAGCTGATCGAAGTGCTCGAGCAGCTCCTCGATCTGTGACAGCGGCGTGCCCGGTCGCAGCGCGACTCCGGCCCGCGCGCCCCGCGCACGGATGGCCCGGGCGAGGGTGACGGGCGCGGTCGCGGCCTCGAGATGGAACGTCACCGAGAACACGCCGAGCTCGGCGAACTGCGGCGCCCAGCGGTCAGGGTCTTCAATCATGAGGTGCAGGTCGAGCGGGATCGGCGAGATCTGCTGGAGACGCTCCACCATCGGCTGGCCGAACGTGAGGTTCGGCACGAAATGGTTGTCCATGATGTCGACGTGCGCCGCGTCGGCGGTGCGGATGCGGTCGAGTTCGCCGGCGAAGTTCGCGAAGTCGGCGGCAAGGATCGACGGGTTAATGCGGACGTCAGTCACGAGGGGACTCCTCTTCGTTCGGGGTGCGCAGCAGCGCGAGGAACATCGCGTCGGTGCCGTGGCGTTGTGGCCAGAGCTGCACCGCTGTGCCGTCGCCCACACGGATCTCGGCGAGGTCGAGCTCGGGCGCGAGCTCGCTGCAGATCGCGCGCGTGTCGAGCGCGGTGGCGGCGCCGGAGGCGATTGCGGCCGACACGATCTCGGTCGTCTCGGCCGGATGCGGCGAGCAGGTCACGTACGCGAGCAGCCCGTCGGGCACGGTCGCGCGCAGCGCCGCGGCGAGCAGTTCGCCCTGCAACTTGGCGAGGTCGCGAACATCCTGCTCGGCCTTGCGCCAGCGCGCCTCGGGCCGGCGGCGCAGGGCGCCGAGGCCGGTGCACGGCGCGTCGACGAGGATGCGCTCGTAGCGACCCGCTCGCTCGGCGAACTCGCGGCCGTCGAGTTCGGTGACCTCGAACTGCCCGAGCGGCTCGAGCGCCTGACGCACGAGCCCGGCGCGGGCCGGCGTCACCTCATTCGCCGAGAATTCGGCCCCGGCGACGAGCGCCTCGGCCGCGATGAGCGCCGATTTTCCGCCCGGCCCGGCGCAGAGATCGAGCAGCCGCTCCCCCGCGGCGAGCGGCTCGGCCCGGGTCAGCGCGAGCGCGACGAGCTGCGAACCGGCGTCCTGCACCCGCGCCCGGTGCTCCCGCACGGCATCGAGCCTCGAGGGGTCGCCCGCTGCGAGTTCGAGCGCCGTGGGTGCCGCCGGTAGCTCGCGAAGCCGCTCGGACGCAGCCACGAGCGTCGCCCTGTCGGAGCGCCCAGGCAAGGCCGCGAGCTGCACGTGCGGCGCCGCGTTGTCGGCCTCGAGCAGCGCGGTGAGTTCGCTCGCCCGGCCCTCTCGCTCGAGCGCCGCGGCGAAGGCGTCAACAATCCACCGCGGATGTGCGTGCGTGATCGCGAGCCGCTCGCGCGCATCCTGCACCTTCGCGTCAATCTCGGCGAGCCACTCCGCCCGGTTGCGCCGGGCGATGCCGCGCAGGTTCGCGTTCACGAAGCCCGCCGGGCCGCGGCCCGCGCGCCGACGCACGATGCTCACGGTCTCGTTGACCGCCGCGTGGGTCGCCACGCGCGTGTCGAGCAGCTGGTGGGCACCGAGTCGGAGGGAGGCGAGGGCGATGGCGTCGATCTTGCGCAGCGGGCGGCCCGACACCTCGCCGATGATCCAGTCGTAGAAGCCGAGCGCGCGCAGCGTGCCGTGCGTCAGCTGGGTCGCGAAGGCGGCGTCGGTGCCGTGGAGGTCGGCCGACTCGAGCCGCTTCGGCAGCAGCAGGTTCGCGTAGGCGTCGTCCTCCATCACCGCGATGAGCACGTCGAGCGCGACCTCGCGCGGGGTTCGCGAACGGCTCATCCGAGGCGCACCGCGGCGCCGCGCTGGCCCCGCCACCAGTCGGCGGCCGACATCGGCTTCTTGCCGGCGGGCTGCACCTCAAGCAGTTCGTAGCTGCCCTCGCCCGCCGCGACGACGATGCGGCCCTCGCGCTCGCTCACCTCGCCGGGTGCGCCAGCCGCGTGCGTGGTCTCGGCTACGGCGCCGCGCAGCAGCTTGATGCGCTGCCCGTCGCGTTCGCTCGCCGCGCCCGGCTCGGGCGTGACGCCCCGCACCAGGGCGTCGATCTCGGCCGCGCTTCGCTGCCAGTCAACGAATCCGTCGCGCACCGTGAGCTTGGCGGCCGTGGTCGCATGCCCGCTCTGGGGTGTCGCCTCAGCAGTGCCCGCCCCGATCTCGGCGACCGTCGCCACGACGTCGGGCGCCCCCAGCTCGGCGAGCCGCTCGAGCAACTCACCCGCGGTTTCGTGCGCACCGATCTCGACCGAGCGGTTCACGAACGTCGGCCCCGTATCGAGGCCGGCCTCGAGCTGGAACACCGCGATGCCGCTCGCCGCGTCGCCGGCCATGATCGCCCGCTGCACGGGCGCGGCCCCGCGCCAGAGCGGCAGCTGCGAGAAGTGCAGATTGATCCAGCCGTGGCGGGGCGTGTCGAGCAGCGGGCTGCGCAGGATCCCGCCGTAGGCCACGACCACTCCGAGGTCGAAGCCGCGGTCAAGCAGCTCGGCGGTGGCCTCGTCGGTCACCCGGTTCGCCCGCACGACGTGCAGCCCGAGTTCCTCGGCCCGGGCCGCGACGGGCGAGGGCGTGAGCACGCGCTTGCGCCCGATCGGGGCATCCTCACGGGTGAGCACGGCGACGACGTCGTGCCCGGCGGCGACGAGCGCCTCGAGCGTCGGCACCGCGGCCTGCGGTGTTCCGGCAAATGCGATTCGCATGAAACCTCCTGAAACGATGCTACTGACTAGAAGACGTCGGGGGCATCGAGCTGCACGCGCAGCGTCGATGCGTGTGCGCCCCGCCCGCCGGCGCGGCGACGACCCGCCGAGGCCTGGGCAACGAGCTCCGACTTCAACGCGGCCGCGACGTTCGCCCCGTCGCGGTAGCTGAAGCGAATGACGGCCCGCGATCGGTCGTGCTGTTCGGGGTCGGGCACCGGGCCGAGCACCTGCACCTCGATGCCGTCGAGGTCGGTGAGGCGCCGCACCGCGGCGTCGACCTCGAGCTCGCTGCCGGTGATCACCCCGACCCGCACCGCCGGAGGAAAGAGCAGCTCTCGACGCTCGGCGAGTTCGGCGCTCGCCCACTGTGCCTGCTGCCAGTCGCGCAGGGCGATGAGCGGCGGCGACGGCTGCCCGGCGAGAATCACGGCACCGTCGTCGGCGACGAGCGCCGCCGCGTTCGACCACGCGCGCATCGCCGCCTCGGTCGCGCCGAGCGACTCTCGGGCGAGCGCACCCTCGACGTCGAGCAGGAGCACGGCCTGGTAGCCACCCTCGGGCACGGGCTCGGCTCCGCGCGTCGCCACGACGAGCTGCGGCGCCGCGTCGACGGCGACGAGGCGTTCCTCGCCGTCGGCGAGCACGACGCGGGCGCCGGGGAACGCGCGGCCGAGCTCCTCCGCGGTGCGTTGATGGCCGATGCCGCCGGCGCGAAGTTTTGCGTCGCCGCACTCGCGGCACCGCCAGTCAGCGTGGGGCCGCCCGCAGACGGCGCACGACGGCACGCTGCCCGGGCCGTGCTGCTGCAGCCGGCCGCCGCAGAACGTACACGAGGCCGGCGTGCGGCAGCTCGCGCACGCGAGATATGGGCGGTACCCGGCTCGGCCGACCTGCACGAGCACCGGCCCGTGGTCGAGCCCGTCGCGCGCGGCGCGCCAGGCCGAAGAGGGGATGCGCGCCTCGCGCTGCGCCGACTCGTCACCGAGCGTCGCGGCGGCCGGGATGATCTTCGGCCGCTGGGGGCGCAGAGGTCGGGCCTCGTGCAGCCACCCGGTCGCCAGCAGGCGCGTCGCCTCGAGCGAGGGTGCGTGACCGGCGAGGATCACCGAGCAGCCCTGCTGCTGAGCGCGCATGAGCGCCACCTCGCGGGCGTGGGCGTACGGCGCGTGCGGCTCGCGGAACGATTCGTCGTCGTCGTCCCACATGAGGATGCCGCCGAGGCGGTGCGCGGGCGCGTACACGGCCGCTCGGGTGCCGATGATGAGCTGCGGCACCGGCTCGAGCGCGCGCAGAAACTGTTCGTAGCGCGGCATGGGTTTGAGCCGCGAATCAAAGCGGCGCACCGCGACGGCCGGCAGCAGCTCCTCGGCCGCCGCAATCGCGAGGTCGAGGTCGCGGTAGTCGGGCACGAGCACGATCGCCGAGCGCCCCGTCGCCACGAGTTCGGCCGCTGCCTCGACGAGTGTGCGCAACGCACGCGGGGTCACGCCCGCAACCCCGACGGGGACTCGGAGCGACCACCGCACCGGTGTCTCGCCGCGCAGCGCGTCGAGGAAGTCTTGGCCGTAGCTCGCTTCGAGCGAGGTGGCAGCGCTCAGGCTCGGCGGCGTGGCCTCGGCGGCACGGGCGGCGCGCTCCCCCGTTTCGTCGTCGAGCCAGCGCGCCTCGAGCCGCGCTGACCGCGCCGGGATCGCGAGGCGCAGCACATCAGACATCGTGCCGGCCTGCCGGTCGGCGACGGCCCGGGCGAGGCGTGCGAGCTCGGGTGGCAGCACTCGCGCGCCCGACACGAGCTGGTCGACCTTGGCGAGCCGGCCCGTGTACTCGGGTTCGTCGGTGAGCTCGACTACGTAGCCGCCCACGACGCGGCCGCCGGTGCGCAGCGGCACCTTGACGCGCATCCCTTCGCCGAGCTGCCCGCCCAGCTCGGCCGGGATCTCATACTCAAAGACTCGGTCGAGCTGCGGCAGCGGCGACTCGAGCACGACCCGAGCGACGGCGTGGCTCATTCGAGGCCGGCGGCCTCGCGCAGCGCCTCGGCGCGGTCGGTGTGCTCCCACGTGAACTCGGGCAGGTCGCGGCCGAAGTGGCCGTAGGCGGCCGTCTTCGCGTAGATGGGCCGGTGCAGCTCAAGGTCGCGGATGATCGCGGCGGGGCGGAGGTCGAAGACCCGGCGCACGGCCTCGAGAATCGACTCGTTCGAGACCTTCTCGGTGCCGAACGTCTCGCAGTAGAGGCCCACCGGCTCGGCCGTGCCGATCGCGTAGGCGACCTGGAACTCGGCGCGGTCGGCGAGGCCCGCCGCGACGACGTTCTTCGCGACCCAGCGCATGGCGTACGCGGCCGAGCGGTCGACCTTCGAGGGGTCCTTGCCGCTGAACGCGCCGCCACCGTGGCGGGCCATGCCGCCGTAGGTGTCGACGATGATCTTGCGGCCGGTGAGGCCGGCGTCGGCCGCCGGGCCGCCGAGCACGAAGTTGCCGGCAGGGTTGATGAGGATGCGCAGGCGCGAGGTGTCGAGTTCGCTCACGCGCGCAAGCACGGGCGTGACGACCTCGCGCACGACGTCGGTCTTGAGCTGCTCGAGCGTGACGTCGGCGTCGTGCTGGGTCGAGATGACGATGGTCTCGACGCTGCGGGGCTGGTGCGCGTCGTCGTAGCCGATCGTGACCTGAGTCTTACCGTCGGGGCGCAGGTGACCGAGCACGCCGTTCTTGCGTACCTCGGTGAGTCGCTCTGCGAGGCGGTGCGCGAGCCAGATCGGCAGCGGCAGCATGTCGGGCGTCTCGTTGCTCGCGTAGCCGAACATGATGCCCTGGTCGCCTGCGCCGAGCAGCGAGATCGCGTCGTCGCTCGAGCCCTCGCGGTGTTCGAGCGACTGCTCGACGCCGCTCGAGATCTCAATCGACTGCTCGCCGATCGACACCGAGACGCCGCAGAGGTTGCCGTCGAAGCCGTAGTCGCTCGAGGTGAAGCCGATCTCGGTGATGGTCTTGCGCACGATGCCCGCGATGTCGGCGTAGCCCGAGGTGCGCACCTCGCCGGCCACGTGCACCTGACCGGTCGTGACGAGCGTCTCGACGGCGACGCGCGCCGAGGGGTCTTGTGCGAGGAGGTTGTCGAGGATTCGGTCGGAGATCTGGTCGCAGATCTTGTCGGGGTGGCCCTCGGTGACCGATTCGGAGGTGAAGAGGCGGAGATTGGACATAATTGGCTCACTTTCCCTAGGAGTGCGCGGCGGCAGGCGCCGCGTGGGAGGACTTGTGTGAAGTGCGAACGCTAGTTCGCGGTGTCGTCGCTGCGTTCGGCCACGACGACGTCCAGGATAGTGTCGGCCACCGACAGCTTGTCGCCGACGTCCTCAGCAAGCACGTCACCGGCGAGGTTGAGCACCTGTATCTCGGTCTCCTCGCGGCCGAAGGTGTGGTCCCAGCCGACCCTGTTCAGCACGAGCAGATCGCTGCCCTTGCGCTTCACCTTGGCGCGCGCGAGTTCGAGCCGGGCGACGTCGTCGGCCTCGGTCTCGGCGGCGAAGCCGACGATGAGCTGCCCCTCGGGTCGTACCTCGACGAGGTTGCGCAGAATGTCTGGGTTCTTCGTGAAGGTGAGTGTCAGGGTGTCGTCCGTCGACTCCTTCTTGATCTTGTCGTTCGAGACGCGATCGGGCCGGAAGTCGGCGACCGCTGCGGCCATGATGATGACGTCTTGCTTCGGCGCGAGCTCGGTTGCCGCGGCGGCGAGCTGCTCGGCGCTCGAGATGCGCACGAGCTGCACGTCGTCCGGCACGGCGACCTCAACGTTCGCGGCGATGAGCGTCACTTCGGCGCCCCGCGCGGCGGCACGGGCGGCGAGCGCGACCCCCTGCTTGCCCGAGGAGCGGTTGCCGAGATACCTGACCGGGTCGATAGCCTCGCGGGTGCCGCCGGCCGTCACGAGCATCCGGATGCCCGCGAGGTCGCGCCCTTGTTGGGCCGCAGCGCGCTCGCGCTCGGCGGTGCGGGCAGCGGCGAGAATCGCCGCCACGATGTCTTCGGGCTCGGCGAGTCGGCCTGGGCCCTCGTCGGTGCCGGTGAGGCGCCCCGACTCGGGGCCGACGATGGTGACCCCGCGTTCGTCAAGGCGGTGCACGTTCGCCTGCGTGGCCGGATGCTGCCACATCTCGCTGTGCATCGCCGGCGCGACGACGACGGGTGCTCCCGTCGCGAGGATCGTGTTCGTCAGCAGGTCGTCGGCGAGGCCGGCAGCCATGCGCGCGAGCGTGTTCGCCGTCGCGGGCACGACCGCCACGACGTCGGCGTGCTGGCCGACCGCCACGTGCTGCACCGCGTGCACGTTCTCGAACACGTCGCGGCGCAGGGGGTTGCGGCTGATCGCCTCGAACGTCGGCGCGCCGACAAACTCGAGTGCCGCCGGGGTGGCGATCACCTCGACGTGGTGGCCGAGCAGCACGAGCTGCCGAATGACCGAAACGGCCTTGTAGGCGGCAATGCCGCCGGAAACACCAACGACGATGCGCCAGCTGGCGGCGTCGTGCTCGTTCGCTGTCGTCATCGTCGCGGTGCGCCTGAGGCTATTCGGTCTCGGCGGGGGTGACGTCGTCGTCACCGAAATCGATGATGTCGTCGTCACCGGGCAGCACAATCTCGGGCGCTGCCTGGGGCTCGCGCATGACGAGCTTGTTCTGGTTGATCTCGCGCAGGGCGATCGACAGGGGCTTGTCGTCGACGGCCGAGTCGACGAGCGGGCCGACGTTCTCGTAGATCGCGCCGTCCTGCAGGTCGGTGTAGTAGTCGTTGATCTGACGAGCGCGCTTCGAGGCGAAGATCACGAGCTGGTACTTGTTGTCGACGCGCTCGAGCAGGTCGTCGAGCGGCGGGTCGATGATGCCCTTGGGCTTGTCAATCATGGTGCTTCCTTGTATTCAGTCGGCTTCGTGCGTCAGCTTGCGTCGTCTCGGGGAACGTCGAATCCCATGAGACGGACGACTTCGCCGGCGGCCCTCGGAACGGTTTCGTTGACGACTCGGGCGTCAAACTCGTGCTGCGCGGCCAGTTCCACCTTCGCGGTCTCGAGCCGGCGCTGCTGCTCCTCGGGCGTTTCCGTGCCGCGTCCGATGAGTCGGCGAACCAGCTCATCCCATGACGGGGGCAACAAAAACACCAGTCTAGCCTCTGGCATCGCAGCTTTCACCTGTCGCGCGCCCTGAAGGTCGATTTCCAGCAAGACCGGATGCGCGGCCTCGAGCTCGCGGCGGATCGGCGCGGCCGGCGTGCCGTAGCGGTACGAGTTGTGCACGGTCGCGTACTCGAGCATCTCCCCCGATTCGATCATGCGGTCGAACTCGGCGTCGTCGACGAAGTAGTAGTCGCGCCCCTCGACCTCGCCGGGTCGCGGATTTCGGGTCGTGGCCGACACTGAGATGTGCACGTCGGGATAGTGCTCGCGGATATATCGCGAGACCGTGCCCTTGCCCACCGCGGTGGGCCCCGCGAGCACGACGACGCGCGGGGTCGCGCCGCTCGATCGCTCCCATTCGCCGAGCCAGTCGCGCAGCCGCTCGCGCTGGTTGCGACCGAGGCCGCCGAGCCGCTTGACCGGGGCAATCTGCAGCTCGCCGAGAATCCGCTCGGTCTTCGTCACGCCGATGTGCGGAATCGATCGCAGAAACTGCGTGATCCGCAGCGTCGACGCCGGATGCTCCCGATCGACCGCGGCATCGAGCACGTCGATGGGGCGCGCGGCGCCCGACGAGATGCGATTCTTGACCTCGGCACGGGCGCGCCGGGCGGCGACCGCCGCTTTCGAGGCTGCGGTGCGGTCAACGGGAGGCGGAGTCAGAGTCATACGGCGAAGGCGTTCTTCAGGGTGTCGAGTTTCGAGGTAATCGCGTCATCCAGACCGGCGAGGCCGCCGTCGAGCATCGAGCGCGATGAAGTAACTATGACATTCTTGGCCGACTTCCCGAAAATCTTCGTGACGTCTTCGAACGCCGCACCCTGGGCGCCGAAGCCCGGAGCGAGGATGGGGGTGTCCGGCTCGGTCGCCAGGTCGTCAACGTCGATATCGAGCAGTTGCATGTCGACGGTCGCGCCGAGCACGACGCCGACCGAGCCCTTGGAACGCCCGGCCGAGTGCTCGCGGTTCCAGAGGGCCGCGCGCGCGGCGATGCCGCCCGCGACCGAGCGGCCTTCCTGCGATCCGCGGACGCGGCGGGCGGTCTGCACCGAGGCCGACTCGGGGTTCGATGTCGCGGCCAGCACGAACACGCCCTTGCCGTACTGCTCGGTCATCTCGAGTGGCTTCCGGAATGTGTCGAAACCCTGGTACGGGTTGATCGTCATGGCGTCGGCCTCGAGCGGCATGCCCGGCGTGAGCCAGGCCTCCGAGTATGCCTCGAGCGTCGTGCCCACGTCGCCGCGCTTCACGTCGGCGATCACGATCAGGCCGGCCTGGCGCGCCGCCTCGAAGATGTCCTCGAGCACGCGATAGCCGCTCGCGCCGAAGCGCTCGTAAAACGCCACCTGCGGCTTCACGATGCCGACGCGGCCCGCGAGCTTCTCGATGATGCGCAGGCCGAACTCGTGCGCGCCGACCGCGCTCACCGGCAGGTCCCACTTCTGCAACAGGTGCGTGTGCGGGTCGATGCCGACGCAGAGCCGACCGTAGCGATCCATCGTCTCGGCGAGGCGTTCGCCGAACGAGGGGCCGGTCGATGCCGGCACGGCCGGCTGGGTGGTGTCGCTCACGAGAGTGCCTTCCTACGTGCGTTGTAGTCCTGCAGCGGGGTCACGTCGTAGCCGTCACGCAGCGCCTGGAAGCTCGCGACCGCGGCTTGCAGCTCCGACATCGTGGTGAAGATGGGCAGGTCGGCCGAGACCGCGGCGGTCCGGATCTCGTAACCGTCGCCCCGGGAGGCTCCCCCCGAAGGCGTGTTGATGACCATATCGATCTCGCCAGCGTGAATCATGTCAACGATGTTCGGGCGCTCCGTCGGCATCGTCGAGTGCTCGTCGGCGGTGAACTTACCGACGAGCTCGGCGTGCACGCCGTGACGCGCGAGCACGCGGGCCGTGCCCTCGGTGGCGTAGAGCTCGTAGCCGAGGTCGACGAGACGCATGATCGGCGCGACGATCGACCGCTTGTCGCGGTCGTTCACCGACACGAACAGCTTGCCCGATTCGGGTAGACCGCCGTACGCCGCGATCTGGCTTTTCGCAAAGGCGCGCGGGAAGTCGTTGTCGATGCCCATGACCTCACCGGTCGAGCGCATCTCGGGCGAGAGCAGCGCGTCGACGATGCTGCCGTCGCGGGTGCGGAAGCGCTTGAACGGCAGCACGGCCTCCTTGACGGCGACGGGCGCGTCCATCGGCTGGATCGTGCCGTCGCCCTCAGCCGCGAGCATGCCCTCGCCGCGCAGCTGCGCGATCGAGTCGCCCACCATGACGCGGCTTGCCGCCTTCGCGAGCTGCACGCCGAGCGCTTTCGACACGAACGGCACGGTGCGGGATGCGCGCGGGTTCGCCTCGATGACGTAGAGGCGGCCGGCGCTGATCGCGAACTGCACGTTGAGCAGGCCCTTGACGCCGATGCCCTCGGCGATCTTCAGGGTCGCGTCGCGCACCTCCTCGAGCACGCGGTTCGACAGCGTGATCGCGGGCAGCGTGCAGGCCGAGTCGCCCGAGTGGATGCCGGCCTCTTCGATGTGCTCCATGATGCCGCCGATGTAGAGCTCGGTGCCGTCGTACAGCGCGTCGACGTCGATCTCGGTGGCGTCGTCGAGGAATCGGTCGACGAGCAACGGGTGCGACTTCGAGATGATGACCTGGTTCGCGGTGCGCACGAAGTAGTCGTCGAGCTGCGCCGAGTCGTAGATGATCTCCATGCCGCGGCCGCCGAGCACGAAGCTCGGGCGAAGCAGTACCGGGTAGCCGATCGACTCGGCGACCTCGTGCGCGGTGGCCGCGTCGACGGCGGTGCCATTTGCGGGGGCCGCAAGCCCCGCGTTGTCGAGGATCTCCGAGAACAGGCCGCGCTCTTCCGCGAGGTCGATCGCCGAGGGGTCGGTGCCGAGGATCGGCACGCCCGCGGCCTCGAGGCCCTTCGCCAGGCCGAGGGCCGTCTGGCCGCCAAGCTGCACGATCACGCCGAGCAGCTCGCCGCTCGCGCGCTCGGCGTCAACGATCTCGAGCACGTCCTCAAGCGTGAGTGGCTCGAAGTAGAGGCGGTCGGAAGTGTCGTAGTCGGTCGAGACCGTCTCGGGGTTGCAGTTCACCATGATGGTCTCGTACCCGGCGTCCGAGAGCGCGAAGCTCGCGTGCACGCACGAGTAGTCGAATTCAATGCCCTGACCGATGCGGTTCGGGCCAGAACCGAGAATGATGACCTTCTTGCGGTCGCTCAAGGAAACCTCGGTCTCGCTGTCATAGCTCGAGTAGTGGTACGGCGTGAACGCCGGGAACTCGCCCGCGCAGGTGTCGACCGTCTTGTAGACGGGTACGACGCCGGCGTTGCGGCGGATCGCGCGCACCTCGCCCTCGCCGAGCTCGCGCAGCTGCGCGAGCTGAGCATCCGAGAAGCCGTGACGCTTCGCGAGCTTGAGCGTCGGCGAATCCAGGCCCTCGGCCTGCCGCACGTGGTCGGCGACCTCGTTGATGAGCGCGATCTGGTCGATGAACCAGGGGTCGATCTTCGTCGCGTCGAAGATCTGCTGCGGCGTCGCGCCCTTCGCCATGGCGATCTGCAGGTCGACGATGCGGCCGTCGGTCGGCGTCGCGATGCTCTCGAGCAGCTCCTCGACGCTGCGCGGGTCGTCGGCCCAGGTGAACGACGAGTCGCGCTTCTCGAGCGAGCGCAGCGCCTTCTGCAGCGCCGTCGTGAAGTTGCGGCCAATCGCCATCGCCTCGCCCACCGACTTCATGGTCGTCGTGAGCAGCGGGTCGGCGGCCGGGAACTTCTCGAAGTTGAAGCGCGGCACCTTCACGACGACGTAGTCGAGCGTGGGTTCGAAGCTCGCCGGCGTGACGCGGGTGATGTCGTTCGGAATCTCGTCGAGGCGGTAGCCGATCGCGAGCTTCGCGGCGATTTTCGCGATCGGGAAGCCCGTGGCCTTCGAGGCGAGCGCCGACGAGCGCGAGACTCGCGGGTTCATCTCGATGACGATGATGCGGCCGGTCGCGGGGTCGATCGCGAACTGGATGTTGCAGCCACCGGTGTCGACGCCGACGCGACGGATGATGTCGATGCCGATGTCGCGGAGGTTCTGGAACTCGACGTCGGTGAGGGTCAGCGCGGGCGCGACCGTGATCGAGTCACCAGTGTGCACGCCGACCGGGTCGAAGTTCTCGATCGAGCAGATGACGACGGTGTTGTCGAAGTTGTCGCGCATGAGCTCGAGCTCATACTCCTTCCACCCGAGGATCGACTCCTCGAGCAGCACCTCGGTGGTCGGCGAGGCAAGCAGGCCCTCGCCGACGATGCGCACGAGCTCCTCCTCGGTGTGGGCGAAGCCCGAGCCGAGGCCGCCCATCGTGAACGAGGGGCGCACCACGAGCGGGTAGCCGAGATCGGCCGCGGCCGTCTTCGCCTCGTCGATGGTGTGTGCGATGTGCGAGCGGGCAACATCGGCGCCCGCCTCGATGACGAGTTCCTTGAAGATCTGGCGGTCCTCGCCGCGACGGATCGCGTCGACCTTCGCGCCGATGAGCTCGACGCCGTGCTTCGCGAGGATGCCGAGCTCGTCGAGTTGCATCGCCGCGTTGAGTGCCGTCTGGCCGCCGAGCGTCGGCAGGATCGCGTCGGGACGCTCCTTGATGATGATCTTCTCGATCGCCTCGGGGGTGATCGGCTCGATGTACGTCGCGTCGGCGAAGTCCGGGTCGGTCATGATCGTCGCCGGGTTCGAGTTCACGAGGATGACGCGGATGCCGTCCTCGCGCAGCACGCGGCAGGCCTGGGTGCCGGAGTAGTCGAACTCCGCTGCGATGCCGATGACGATCGGGCCGGAACCGATGACGAGGACGCTATTAATGTCGGTGCGCTTTGGCATGTATTCGTCGGCTCCTAGTTGTTCGTCGCGGGGGTCGTGTTGCCGAGCACGAGGTCTCGGAAGCGGAGGAAGAGGGCGGCCGCGTCGTGCGGACCGCTCGCGGCCTCGGGGTGGAACTGCACCGAGAAGGCGGGGATGTCGAGGCAGCGCAGGCCTTCGACGACCTGGTCGTTGAGGCCGATGTGGCTCACCTCGACGCGGCCGAAGCCGGCGGGTGACTCGACGGGCTCGCCGATCGGAATGTCGACCGCGAAGCCATGGTTCTGCGCCGTGATCTCGACGCGGCCGGTCTCGGTGTCGAGCACCGGCTGGTTGATGCCGCGGTGGCCGAACGGCAGCTTGTAGGTGCCGAAGCCGAGGGCGCGGCCGAGCAGCTGGTTGCCGAAGCAGATGCCCATGAAGGGCAGGCCGTCGCGCAGAAGCTCCGCGAGCAGCTCGACCTGCTGCTGGTTCGCCTCGGGGTCGCCGGGGCCGTTCGAGTAGAACAGTGCGTCGACGCCGAGCGCGCGCACGTCGTCGGCCGTGACGTTCGCCGGCAGCACGTGCACGTCGAAGCCGGCGGCGTTGAGGTTGCGAATGGTCGCGAGCTTGATGCCGAGGTCGAGCAGTGCGACTGTGCCGAGCGCATCGCCGTCGTTCGTGTGCGCGCTGAGGTAGGCGGCCTCGGTCGTCACCTTGTCGGAGAGGTACTGGCCGGCCATCGACGGCTGGGCGCGCACCTGCTCGAGTTGTGCCTCCGCCGAGTCGTGGTAGGCGTCGCCCGAGAAGATGCCCGAGCGCATCGCGCCCTCGCTGCGGATGCGTCGCGTCAGAGCGCGCGTGTCGACCTCGGCGATGCCAACGATGCCCTGCTCGTCGAGCGCGGCCTCGAGGTCGCCCGTCGCGCGCCAGTTCGAGACGACGCGGCTCGGGTCGCGCACGACGTAGCCCTCTACCCAGTAGCGGTCGGACTCCATGTCGGTGGGGTTCACGCCGGTGTTGCCGATGTGCGGCGCCGTCTGCACGACGATCTGCCCCGCGTAGCTCGGGTCGGTGAGGGTCTCCTGGTAACCGGTCATGCCGGTCGTAAACACGAGCTCGCCGAGTCGTGCGCCCCGTGCACCGTAGGCCAGGCCCTCGTAACGGGCGCCGTCTTCAAGAACGAGTACGGCAGGTTCGGTGGTGATCATGCGGTCTCCTGGGTGGTGGGTGCGGGTTCAATGAGGTCGCCGATACGGGCGATGAGTTCGTCGCGGTGCTCGGGGTTGACGACGCGCAGGTACGTCTCGACCGAGTGCTCCGGGTCGAGCAGCCAGCGCACGACGATCAGGCCATCGCGCTCGACGGCGCGGTCGATCGTCGCCTGCGCGACCGCGACGGTCTCGAGCTTGTCGACGGGAATGAAGAACGCGTCCTCGCCGGCGATGCCGACCGCGAGGCCGCCCGAGTGCACCTCGACGGTGGCGCGGCCGCGGTATGCGAGCGGGCGCACCGCGATGCGGTCGAGCGCATTGCCAGTCGTCGAGGTCGCAACGTAGTGGGCGTCGTCAACGGCGAAGCGGGGCTCGCCGAGGCCCTCGGGCAGCGCATCCGGGGTGCCGAGCGTCGCCTGCGATCGCTGACGTCGTCGCCAACCGAGCGCCATCGCGCCAAAGATGATGGCGCAGACGGCAAGGATGCACAGGGTAGCGATGATCGGACCGGGCATTAGGACTCCTCCCCCGGAATAACGACGTTGCCCTCGCGCAGCGTGGGGACGCCGCGGAAGATCGTGGTGGTGACCGCGCCCGGCAATTCCATGCCGAGGAACGGTGAGTTGGTGGACTTGCCCGCGAGGTCGGCCTCGGTGAACGTTCCCCCGGCCGACGGGTCGAACGCGGTGAGGTTCGCGGGCTCGCCGACGGCGATCGGGCGGCCGGCGTCGTCGGCCCGGCCGATGCGGGCGGGCGCCTCGCTCATGATGCGCGCGACGTCGCGCCACGAGATGTTGCCGGGCTCGACCATGGTGGCGTACACGACGCGCAGGGCCGACTCGAGGCCGACCATACCCATCGCCGCGAAGTCCCACTCGCGCTCCTTCGCATCGCGCGGATGCGGGGCGTGGTCGGTCGCGACGGCGTCGATCGTGCCGTCGGCGAGCGCCGCGCGCAGCGCCTCAACGTCAGCGTCGGTGCGCAGCGGCGGGTTCACCTTGAAGCGGGCGTCGAAGCCGCGCACGCGCTCCTCCGTAAGGATGAGGTGGTGCGGGGTCACCTCGGCGGTGATGTCGATGCCGCGAGCCTTCGCCCACCGCACGACCTCGATCGCCGCCTCGGTCGAGACGTGGCAGACGTGCACGCGCGAACCGGTCTGCTCCGCGAGCAGGGCGTCGCGCGCGATGATCGACGACTCGGCGACGGCGGGCCAGCCGCCGAGACCGAGCTCGGCCGAGACCGCGCCCTCGTTCATCTGCGCGCCGACCGTAAGCTTCGGCTCCTGCGCATGCTGCGCGACGACGCCGTCGAAGGCGCGCACGTACTCGAGCGCGCGGCGCATGATCAGCGGGTCGAAAACGCAGTCGCCGTCGTCCGAGAACACGCGCACGCCGGCGCGGGATGCCGCCATCGAGCCGAGCTCGGCGAGTTGCTCGCCGGCGCGGCCGACCGTGACCGCGCCGATGGGCCGCACGTCGGCAAGCCCGGCGTCGCGGCCGAGCGCCCAGACCGCCTCGACGACGCCCGCCGTGTCCTGCACCGGCGCGGTGTTCGCCATCGCGAAGATCGTCGTGAAGCCGCCCTTCGCCGCGGCGCGTGAGCCGGTTGCGACGGTCTCAGAGGATTCGAAGCCGGGCTCGCGCAGGTGCACGTGCAGGTCGACGAGGCCGGGCAGCAGCACCTGGCCGCTGAGGTCGATCGTCTCGGCCCCTTCGGGTGCAGAAATCGTGCCGGGCTCGGCCACCTCGCGGATCACGCCGTCGACGATGAGCACGTCGCGGGCCTGCTCGCCATAGGGCTGCGCCCCCGTCAGCAGAAGGATCATTTGTCGCCAGCCTCTCGGACTCCGGAGCAAAGTAGGTACAGCGCGGCCATTCGCACGCTCACGCCGTTCGCGACCTGCGCGAGCACCGTCGACTGCGGCGAATCCGCGGCGGCCGACGAGATCTCGAGGCCGCGGTTCATGGGGCCCGGGTGCATGATCAGCGTGTCGCTGCCAAGACGCTCGAAGCGGGCGGCGCTCAGGCCCCACATCCGAGCGTACTCGCGCGTGTGCGGGAAGTAGGCGTCGCGCATCCGCTCGCCCTGGATGCGCAGCAGCATCACCGCGTCGGGGCGGGTCGCGAGCACGGCGTCGAGGTCGTAGCTCACCTCGGCCGGCCAGTGCGAAGTGTCCGAAGGCAGCAGCGTCGGCGGGGCGACGAGCGTGACCTTGGCGCCAAGCGTCGTGAGTAGCCAGACGTTCGAACGCGCCACGCGGGAGTGCAGGATGTCGCCGACGATGACGACGTGGACGCCGTCGAGGTCATGCCCCCGCGCCGCGTCGCCGTGCAGGCGCTCGCGCAGCGTGTAGGCGTCGAGCAGCGCCTGGGTGGGGTGCTCGTGCATGCCGTCGCCGGCGTTGAGCACGGGCGCGTCGATCCAGTCGCGGTCGGCAAGCAACTGCGGCGCGCCCGAGGAGGGGTGGCGGATCACGACGGCGTCGGCGCCGATCGCGTGCAGCGTCTGCGCGGTGTCCTTGAGCGACTCACCCTTCGAGACGCTCGAGCCCTTCGCGGCGAAGTTGATGACGTCGGCGCTGAGTCGCTTCTCGGCCGCCTCGAACGAGATGCGGGTGCGCGTCGAGTCTTCATAGAACAGATTGACCACGGTGATGCCGCGCAGGGCCGGCAGCTTCTTCACCTCGCGGCGCTGGGTCGCGGCCATGTCGGCGGCCGTGTCGAGCAGCAGCAGCGCATCGTCGCGGCTCAGGTCGCGGGTCGAAATGAGGTGCTTCACGCGCGACCCCCATCGGTGATGACGACGCGGTCGGCGCCGTCGATTTCGCGCAGCTCGACCGAGATACGCTCGCTGCGCGACGACGGCAGGTTGCGGCCGACAAAGTCGGCGCGAATCGGCAACTCGCGGTGGCCACGGTCGACGAGCACGGCGAGCTGCACCACCCGCGGGCGACCGAGGTCGTTGAGAGCGTCGAGCGCGGCGCGCACGGTGCGGCCAGAGAACAGCACGTCATCGACGAGCACGACGATCTTGCCGTCGATGCCGCTGAGCGGGATGCGCGTCGGGTGCGACTCGGTGAGCGGGCGGCGGCGAAGGTCGTCGCGGTACGGCGTGATGTCAAGTTCGCCGACGAACTCGTCGAGCGAGCCCTCGCGGTGCTCAATGCGCGCGATCAGCTCGCCGAGACGGCGGGCGAGCGGGACGCCGCGAGTCGGAATGCCAAGGAGAATGACTTCCTCGCCGCCAGCGTTGGCTTCAAGGATCTCGTGTGAAATTCGTTTCAGGACACGTTCGACGTCGTCGGACTGGAGCACTTCGCGTTCCGTCACGTTCGACCCCCTTCTCCGCCTCTCTGGACGGCTCATTAAAGGACGATCTACCGGCGACCATCCTACCCCGAATGCGAACGCGCCGTGCCCCGAGTCAGACTCGGACGCACGGCGCGTCGATGGGATGCGCTGGCTACGCGGTCGCGTTGCCGTCGGCGATGGTGCCGAGCACGCCACTAATGAACCGCGAGGAATCGTCGGTCGAGTATTCCCCTGCCGCGGTGATCGCCTCGTTAATGGCCACCTCGGCCGGCACCTCGGCGTTGTAGACGATCTCCCACACACCGATGCGCAGAATCGCCGCGTCAACACTCGGCATGCGCTCGAGGGTCCAGCCATTGGCCGTCGCCTCGATGCGCGTGTCGATGTCGTGCTCGTGCTCGAGATAGCCCGCGATGATCTCGCGCGCATAGCGCCACGACGCCTCGCGCTCGGGCTGGTGCAGCGCCTTCGCCTGCTCCTCGGCGAGGACGTCGCGCAGCTCGCGCTCCATCACATCGGCGACGAACAGCATGTCCATGGCCCGCTTGCGGGCCTTGGTGCGGGCGCTCACTAGTCGTTCACGCGGCCCAGGTAGTCACCCGTGCGGGTGTCAACCTTGACGCGAGTGCCCTGGTTCACGAACAGCGGCACCTGGATCTCGGCGCCGGTCTCGACGGTCGCGGGCTTCGTGCCGGCGTTCGAGCGGTCGCCCTGCAGGCCGGGCTCGGTGTAGGTGATCTCGAGCACGACCGAGGCCGGCATCTCGATGTAGAGCGGCTCGCCCTGGTACATAGCGATCTGCACTTCCTGCTGCTCGAGCAGGAACTTCGCGCCGTCGCCGACGATCGTCGACGAGACGGTGAGCTGGTCGTAGTCGGCCTGGTCCATGAAGACGAAGCCGTCGCCGTCCTGGTAGAGGTACTGGAAGTCGCGACGGTCGACGACCGCGGTCTCGATCTTCGAGCCGGCGTTGAACGTGCGGTCGACCGTCTTGCCCTGGACGATGTTCTTCAGCTTCGTGCGCACGAAGGCGCCACCCTTGCCGGGCTTGACGTGCTGGAACTCGATTACCTGCCAGAGCTGACCGTCGATGATCAGCACGATGCCGTTCTTGATATCAGCGGTGGTTGCCATCTGAGTTTCCTTTCAAATTTTCGACGCTCTAGCATAGCGCGCCCGTACCGGCGGCCGTTCGCCGCCCGGATGCGCCCCGAGCGCTTAGGAGGCGATCTCCTGGTAGGCCGCAAAGAGCAGGCTCTCGTCGGGCGCGGTCATGATCGTGGGGTGGCCGATGTCATCGAGCACGACGAAGCGCAGCAGCTTGCCTCGCGCCTTCTTGTCGCGGTGCATGACCGAGAGCAGCGTCGCCCAGCGGTCGGCCGGATAACCGGTCGGCAGCCCCAGCAATTTGAGGATGCGCAGGTGCCGGTCGGCGGCCGCGTCGCTGAGTCGACCCGACAGCCGGGCGAGCTCGGCCGCGTAGTGCATACCGATCGCGACGGCGGCGCCGTGGCGCCACTGGTAGCGCTCGGTGTGCTCGATGGCGTGGCCGAGGGTGTGGCCGTAGTTGAGCATCTCGCGGCCGCCGCTCTCGCGGAGATCGGCAGCGGTTACCTCGAGCTTGTACTGGATCGACAGTTCGAGGATGCGCCGGAACTCGTCGCTCGTCGGGTCGGTCGCGCGTTCGGGGTCGGCCTCGATGAGGTCGAGGATCTCGGGGGCGTGGATGAAGCCCACCTTGACCGCCTCGGTGAAGCCCGTGACGAGCTCGTTGCGGGGCAGTTGCTCGAGCACGTCGAGGTCGGCGACGACACCGGCCGGCGGGTGGAACGCGCCCACCATGTTCTTGCCCTCATTCGTGTTGATGCCGGTCTTGCCGCCGATCGAGGCGTCAACCATGCCGAGCACCGTGGTCGGGACCTGCACGACACGCACGCCGCGCAGCCATGACGCAGCGACCCAGCCGGCGAGGTCGGTCGTCGCGCCGCCGCCGAGGCCGATGATCGCGTCGGTGCGGGTGAAGTCGCTCTGGCCGAGCAGCTGCCACAGCCATTCGGCGACCTGCGCACGCTTCGCGTCCTCCGCATCCGGAATCTCGGCCATGAGCACGCGTCGGAAGTGCGGGGTGAGCTGCATCCGCAGGCGTTCGGCGATCGCGCCGAGCGACGGCTGGTGAATGATGAACACCTGTTCGGCGCTGTCGCCGAGCACCTTCGGCAGGTGCTGGTCAAGATTCGCGATCAGTCCTCGCCCGACGAGCACCGGCCCGTGCGGGCCTTCGACCTCAAGCGTGGTGATGTCGTTGGTCACGAATTCTCCTAGTTGTCGGCTTGTGCGGGGCTGGAAGAGCGCACGAGCGGCGAGCCGATGCGCTTGAGGTAGCGGTGCACCTCGTTCGACACCTGCCACATGGGGCGAAAACTCGTGTCGACCGTGAGGTGCGCGAGCCGCTCGTAGATTTCGCGGCGTGCCTCGTAGGTCTCGATCCACGAGTCGATGCCATTGAGCAGCGGCCGGTTGGTCTTGCCGCTGATGCGCTCGCTGATCGCCTCGGGTGAGGCGACGAGCAGCACGACGGTGTGATCGCCGCTCGCGAGCTGGGCCTGGGTGTCCTCGTTGAGGATCGCTCCGCCGCCGAGGGAGACAACCTCGTAGGCGGCGAGTGCCGCGTGCACCGTGTTGCGCTCGATGCGGCGGAACTCCTGCTCGCCGTGCTTGGGAATGAACTGGGCGATCGCGCCGTGCTCGCGCGCGATCAGCTTGTCGGTGTCGGCGTAGGTCGCCCCGAGCTTGCGGGAAAGTCGCTTGCCGACGCGGGTCTTACCGGCCGCAGGCGGCCCGATGAACACGAGGCTCATACGCGCCACTCGCTGCGCGAGTCGCCCATCGGCGTCTCGTCGACCTCCTTGTCGACCGAATCGGGGTCGACGAGCTCCGGGTTCGTGTGCAGGTGCTCGGGAATCGCGGCGAGGTAGCTGCCGAGGTTGCGGCGTACCTCCTCGAGCGAGTCGCCGCCGAACTTCTCGACGACGGCATTCGCGAGCACGAGCGCCGTCATCGCCTCCGCCACGACGCCCGAGGCCGGCACCGCGGTGACGTCGGAACGCTGGTGATGCGCGGTCGCGTTCTGGCCGGTCGCGACGTCGACCGTGTGCAGGGCGCGGGGCACGGTCGCGATCGGCTTCATGCCGACGCGCACGCGCAGCACGCCGCCCGTAGTCATGCCGCCCTCGATGCCGCCGGCACGGTCGGAGGCGCGGTGGATCTCACCCGCGACCGCGTAGAGCGGGTCGTGGGCCGCGGTGCCGGGCCGGCGAGTCGTCTCGATGCCGTCGCCCACCTCGACCGACTTGATCGCCTGGATGCTCATGAGCGCTCCGGCGAGGCGGCTGTCGAGCCGGCGGTCCCAGTGCACGTACGACCCGAGCCCCGGCGGCAGGCCGTAGACGAGCACCTCAGTGAGGCCGCCGATGGTGTCGCCGGTGTGCCGAATCTCGTCGATGCGCGCCACCATCGCAGCGCTCGTCGCCTCGTCGATGCAGCGCACCGGGTCGGCATCGAGCCGCTCGACGTCGTCGGGCAGCGGTCGGGGGGCGTCGTCGGGCAGGGCAACCTCGCCGATCGAGACGGTGTGGCTGACGGTGCCGATGCCGAGTTCTGCGAGGAACTTCTTCGCGACGGCGCCGAGCGCCACGCGGGCCGCGGTCTCGCGGGCGCTCGCGCGCTCAAGCGCGGGCCGCGACTCCTCGAAGCCGTACTTCTGCATGCCGACGAGGTCGGCGTGGCCCGGGCGCGGGCGCGTGAGGCGCGTGCCGCGGCCCGTTTCGAACACCTCGGGCCCAACCGGCTCGGGGCTCATGACCTCGGTCCACTTCGGCCACTCGGTGTTCTGAATGCGAATGCCGAGGGGCGAGCCGATCGTCACACCATGGCGAACGCCCGACGAGAGGGTGAGCTCGTCGGCTTCAAACTTCATGCGGCCGCCGCGGCCATAGCCGAGTTTGCGGCGCGCGAGGTCGGCCTGCACCTCCGCCTTGGAAATGGGGACGCCAGCGGGCAGTCCCTCAAGAACAGCGAGCAGTTCGGGGCCGTGTGACTCCCCCGCGGTCAGCCAACGAAGCATTCCGCCATTGTCTCACGACAGCGCGGCGCGCATTGCCTCGACGACATCGGCCTCGTTCGGCAGCGACTCGTCGATCGCGCTGCCGCCGAACAGCCGCACCTGCAGCACCGCCTGGTGGAGCAGCATATCGAGGCCGGTGACCACGGGTGCCTCGGCGCCCAGCCACAGCTCGGCGAGCGGCGTCGGCCAGGGATGGTAGGCCGCCGAGAGCAGCGCGGCACCCGCCGGCACGCGGCCGGGGTCGGTCGTTGGCACATAGCCACCCGGCACGGTGTCGCCGACAAATGCGACGTCGTCGCCGGGCCGCCAGTCGGCGAGCGACAGGCCTGCTACGCCATCGCCGAGGCGCTCCGCGAGGGCCTCGGCCCGCTCCGGGCGCCGAGCGAAGATCTCAACCCGCGAGGCCCCGAGTCGCTGGGCGGCAATCGCGACGCTCGCCGCGGTCTCCCCCGCCCCGAGCACCTGCGCGACGCCCTCGATCCGCTCGAGGCCCCGCTCGCCAAAGGCACGGACGATGCCCGGAATATCGGTGTTCTCGCCCCGCGCGGGGGCGCCCGGCTCGAGCGAGTCAAAGACGAGCGTGTTCACCGCGCCGCTGCGTCGCGCATCCGGGCTCACCTCGCTCGCGAACGCGAGCGCCTCGGCCTTGAGCGGCGCCGTCACCGAGAAGCCGCGCCAGCCCTGGCCGCGCGCGCCGAGCGCGGCGGCGAGCCCGCCGGCCGGGATGCGCCAGCGCGAGTACTCCCAGCGCCGACCAAGCGCGCGGTAGGCGGCGAGCTGCAGCTGCGGCGAGCGCGAGTGGCCGACGGGGTCGCCGAGCACCGCGAGCCGCTGCGAGCCGATGCCGCGAGGCGGCTCGCCCTCGCTAAAGCCCTCGGGAACCTCGGGGTAGCGTTCGTTCGTCATTGCGGCCTATCCGTAGTCCGGGTGCTCTTCCATCCAGGCGAGCCACTGGTCGACCGCCTGCTGGTGCTCCTCGTAGGTCTCCGAGAACACTGTCTCGCCCGTCTCGAGGTTGACCGTGACGAAGTAGAGCCAGGGCCCGTCAGCCGGGTTCATCGCCGCGTCGATCGCGGTGTCGCCGGGGTTCGAGATCGGCCCCGGAATCATGCCGGTGTGCACGTACGTGTTGTACGGGTTGTCCTCATCGTTGCGCTCGTCGTCGGTCGTGGCGGCGCGGTCGTACTCGCCGGTGCCGTAGGTCACCGTCGCGTCCGACTGCAGCGGCATGTCGATGTCGAGGCGGTTGTAGAAGACACGCGCGACCTTGTAGAAGTCCTCGGTGATGCGCGCCTCCTTCTCAACGAGCGAGGCCATGCGGATGATGTCCCACACCTGATCGTCGGGCACGCCGGCCGCGTCAAGCGACTGGTAGGTGCGGTCGACCATCGTCTGCAGCACCGTCGTCGCGTCGACGCTGGGCTCGAACGTGTAGGTGGCGGGGAACAGGAACCCCTCCATGCTCTCGGCCTCGTCGGGCAGGCCGAACGACTGGGGGTCAGCGGCGGCGGCCTGAAGATCGTCGACCGAGATGCCCACGTTTGATTCAACGAGGGTGTAGACATCCGACGCGACCGTGCCCTCGGGGATCGTCACGGTGTTCTCGATGCGCGCGGTGTCGTCGGTCAGCACCTCGAGTGCCGAGGCCGCGCTCATTTCCTCCTCGAGCGCGTAGGTGCCCGGGTAGAACTGCGGTTCCTCGGCCTGCGAGGTGACCTCGCGGATGAACGCGCTCGGCTCCTTGATCACGCCCTGCTCTTCAAGCCGGGTCGCGATCGTCGTGCCGGTGTCGCCCTCGAGAATACTGAAGTCGACCTCGGTGCCGTTGCCCGTGCCCTCGAAGTCGTCGTTGTAGATGCCAAACATGCCGAGGATGCGGTCGCCGACGAGCTGCCAGCCCCAGAACGCCCCGCCAACGAGCACGAGCAGCGCCACGAGCATCGCGATCCAGCCGCGCCCCCGGCGGCGACGGCCACGGCCGCGCCGCTTCGAGGAGCTCTCGTCGATCGTCGCGCTGAAGATCTCTGCCACCGGGTCGTGGTCGGCCTCCTCGGAGCGCGTGCGCGGCGCCGCAGCGGCGGCTTCGCCCGCGGGCTCGCCGGGCGCGGCCGCCGGTGCTGCGACCTCCGAGACGTCGAGCGGCCCGGTATTTTGCGCCTTCAGTTCGCGGGCGAGCCGTTCGCGCTCGCGCTCACGGGCCTCACGTCGTGTGATCGGCTGCTGATCATCTGCAGACTGCTGGTGATCTTCGTTGGTCACGAGGCTCCTCGCGGATTAGTCGAGTGCGGCGCCGGGCGGCATGCCGCTCGAGCGCTCCCGGTCAAGTGCGTCTTGCAACAGTACTACTGCCGCCGCCTGGTCGATTTGGTCACGTGAGCGCGACGCCTGCTTGCCACTCGCGCGGAATTGCTTCGCCGCCGACACCGTCGTGAGTCGCTCGTCGAGCAGCCGCACGGGTGCCGAAATCGCGGCGGCGAGCTCGCCCGCGACGCCGATTGCGTCCTCGGTCGAGGGCGTCGACTCGCCTCGCAGGTTGAGCGGGTGGCCGACGATGACCTCCATCACCGAATACTCGTCGACGAGTTCGGCGAGCCGGCGGATGTGCGTGTCGCCCTCGAGGTCGCGCTTGACCGTTTCGACGGGCACGGCAAGCAGCCCATCGGGGTCGCTGCGAGCGACCCCGATGCGGGCCTTGCCGACGTCGACGGCGAAGCGAACGCCGCGGCGCACTAGTTTGCCTGCAGCGCCGTGCGGATCGCGGCGAGCGCGTCCTCGTGCTTCGACGCGTCCTGGCCGCCGCCCTGGGCGACGTCGGGCTTGCCGCCACCGCCGCCGCCGAGCGCACCCGAGGCGACCTTGACGAGCGCGCCCGCGTTCGCGCCGGCGTCGCGCGCGGCCTGGTTCGTGGCCACGACGACCGAGGGCTTCTCGCCGGCCTGGCCGACGAGCGCCACCACGGCAGCCTCGCTGCCGGCGCGCTCGCGCAGCTCCAGCGCGAGGGTGCGCACGTCGTCGGCGCTGCCCACGGCGCCGATCCAGGCGCCGATGAAGGTCACGTCGCCCACGCGGCTGCCGCTACCGAGCAGTTCGGGGATGCGCGCGCGCAGTTGCTGCGCCTCGAGCTCGGCAATGCGCTTCTGCGCCTGCTTGAGGTCGGCGAGCAGGTCGTTGACGCGGCTCGTCACCTGGTCGCGCGGCACGCGCAGGCCGCTCGAGAGCTCGCGAACGAGCGCGCGCTCGGTCGCGAACTCGGCGAAGGCGTTGCGGCCGACGAGCGCCTCGACGCGGCGGTTCGTCGCGCCAACGCTCGACTCGCCGATCAGGTTGACGATGCCCACCTGGGCCGAGGTGTCGACGTGCGTGCCACCGCAGAGCTCGCGCGACCAGGCGCCACCGATCTCGACCATGCGCACGCGGGCGCCGTACTTCTCGCCGAAGAGGGCGCGGGCGCCGAGCTCCTTCGCCTCGTCGAGGGCCATCTCGCGGGTGATGACCTCGTAGTCGCGGCGCACGGCGCCGTTCGCGATCTCTTCGATCTCGCTGCGGGTCTCGCCCGAGAGCGCGTCGTTCCACGCGAAGTCGAGGCGCATGTAGCCGGCCTTGTTGTACGAGCCCGTCTGGTGCGCATCCCCACCGAGCGTGTCGCGCAGGGCGGCGTGGATGAGGTGGGTCGCGGTGTGCGCCTCGGAGGCCTGGCGGCGGTAGACCGCGTCGACGACCGATTCGACGCGCTCGCCGACGCCGATCGTGCCCTGCGTGACCTCAACGGTGTGCGCGATGAGGCCCGGCACGGGCTTCTGCACGTCGAGCACCCGCGAGGTGAAGCCGCCCGAGGGCGAGCGCAGCCAGCCCTGGTCGGCGTCCTGACCACCGGCCTCGGCGTAGAGCGTCGTCTCGCCGAGGATGAGCTCAGCGGTCTGGCCCGCGGCGGCCTCCTGCACGCTCGCGCCGTCGACGATGATGCCGAGTACCTCGGATTCGGTCTCGAGCTGGTCGTAGCCGACAAACGCGGTCTCGCCGAGCGCGCGGAAGTCGCTGTAGACGCTGAGGTCGGCGAGCGCCGAGCGGCGGGCCCGCGCATCCGCCTTCGCGCGCTCAACCTGCGCGCGCATGAGCTCGTCGAACTTGTCGCGGTTCACGCGCAGGCCCGACTCTTCGGCCATCTCGAGCGTGAGGTCGATCGGGAAGCCGAACGTGTCGTGCAGCTTGAAGGCGGTCTCGCCGTCGAGCACCGACGAACCGGCCGCGCTCGCCTTGGCCACGGCCTCGTCGAAGATCGTGTTGCCCTGCGCGAGCGTGCGCAGGAACGTGACCTCTTCGCCGTAGGCGATGCGGCTGATGCGGTCGAAGTCGGCCTCGACCTCGGGGTAGGCGTCGCGCATGGCGCGCATCGACACCGGGAACAGCTCGGGGAAGGTGGCGCCTTCGACGCCGAGGAGGCGCATGTTGCGCACGACTCGGCGCAGCAGGCGGCGCAGGATGTACCCGCGACCCTCGTTGCTCGGCTGCACGCCGTCGCTGATGAGCATGAGCGACGAACGCACGTGGTCGGCGACGACGCGCAGGCGCACATCGTCCTCGTGGTTCGCGCCGTAGGCCCGGCCCGCGAGTTCGCTCGCGCGGTCGAGCACGGGCCGCACCTGGTCGGTCTCGTACATGTTGTCGACGCCCTGCAGCAGGAACGCGATGCGCTCGATGCCGATGCCGGTGTCGATGTTGCGCTGCGGCAGGTCGCCGAGCAGCTCGAACGTGCCGTCGCCGTTGTCGG
Source organism: Gulosibacter sediminis (assembly GCF_023370115.1). Classification (NCBI taxonomy): domain Bacteria; kingdom Bacillati; phylum Actinomycetota; class Actinomycetes; order Micrococcales; family Microbacteriaceae; genus Gulosibacter; species Gulosibacter sp. ACHW.36C. The sequence goes on from NZ_CP097160.1 coordinate 1,485,688, forward strand.
CGCCGCGCTCGTACTGCATGAACACGAGGTTCCAGATCTCGACGTAGCGGTCGTCGTCGGTCGCGGGGCCGCCGTCGACGCCGTAGGCCGGGCCGCGGTCGAAGAAGATCTCCGAGTCGGGGCCGGCGGGGCCGCCGGGCTTACCGGCCGACCAGTAGTTCGTGTCCTCGCCGAGGCGCTGGATGCGTTCGGCCGGGATCTCCGAGAGCTCGAGCCACGCGTTGTATGCCTCGTCGTCCTTCTTGTACACGGTGACCCAGAGGTCTTCGTGGTTGAAGCCGAAGCCGCCCTCGTCCTGGGGCTTCGTGAGGAGGGTGTAGGCGAACTCGATCGCCTCACGCTTGAAGTAGTCGCCGAACGAGAAGTTGCCACCCATCTGGAAGAAGGTGCCGTGGCGCGGCGTCTTGCCGACCTCTTCGATGTCGTTCGTGCGGATGCACTTCTGCACGCTCGTCGCGCGCGGGTACGGCGCGGGCACCATGCCAGTCATGTACGGAATGAACGGCACCATGCCGGCGATCGTGAACATGACCGTCGGGTCGTCGCTCACGAGCGAGGCGGAGGGAACGACGGTGTGGCCGCGCTCCTCGAAGTAGGAGAGGAAGCGGCGCTTGATTTCGGCGGTGAGCATGGCTGTGCGGGACTCTTACTTTTCGTTGGCTTCGATAGCGGCGTAGATGGCTTCGGTGCGGGCCTCGTAGCCCTGCTTAACCGCCTCGGTGAAGTCGGCGGTGAACTCGTTCACCGCGGCAAACGCGGCCCGCCCACGGGGCGTCGAGTTCATGAAGTGGGCAAGGGCGAAGCCAGCGGCGACGCCTCCGACGACGAGTGCGACGGAACGAACGACGTTACGCATAGTGCGATGAGCTCCTAGAAGGGACGACGGAGGAAAGTGACTACTTCTTGCGCGAGCCGCGCTGCGGCTTCAGCGCGCGGAACCCGGCCGCGGCGGCGGCGGAGAAGCCCGCGAGCTTGATCAGCGGGCCACCGACCGTGGCGGCGGTCAGCGCGACAAGCGAGTTCACATTGCTGGTGGTCTCGTGCACCTGTTCGGTGATCGCGTCGACCTTCGCGAGCTGACGGTTCGTCTCGCGCATGGTCTCTTGCGTCTCGACCAGCGTCGGGGTGATGCTGTCGACCGAGTCACCGACGCCGCGGCGAACTTCGTCGAGCACTCGGCCGAGCTTGATGATCGGCACTGCAAGCAGCACCACGAGCAGCAGGAACGCGCCCGCAGCGATCAGCCCGGCGATGTCACCACCTGACATAGGGAAATTCTCCTGAACCTGAAATGACGAGAGCGGATCGCCGGTGGGCGATCCGCTCTCTATGCTAGCGGGCGGTCGAGGACCGCTCGGGACGCTTAGCGGCCCGAGTAGTACTCAACGACGAGCTGGACGTCACAGGTGATGGGCACCTCGTCGCGCTTCGGGCGACGCACGAGCTTCGCCTGGAGCTTGTCGAGCTGCACCTCGAGGTAACCCGGAACGGCCGGGAGCACCTCGGCGTGGCCACCGGCGGCGGCAACCTGGAAGATCTCAAGGTCTTCCGAGCGCGACTTGACACCAATGGTCTGGCCCGGCTGCACGCGGAACGAGGGGCGGTCGACGATCTTGCCGTCAACGAGGATGTGGCGGTGCACGACGAGCTGACGCGCCTGCGCGGTGGTGCGGGCGAAGCCGGCACGCACAACGAGGGCGTCGAGACGCTGCTCGAGCAGCTCGACAAGGTTCTCACCGGTCAGGCCAGCGGTGCGGCGGGCCTCCGAGAAGACGATCTGCAGCTGCTTCTCGCGCAGGCCATACTGGGCGCGCAGACGCTGCTTCTCGCGCAGACGGACGGCGTAGTCGCTGTCGGTCTTGCGACGGGTGCGGCCGTGCTCACCGGGAGCGTAGGGACGCTTCTCCATGAGGCGGGCGGCCTTCGGGGTAAGTGCAACGCCGAGGGCGCGCGACAGACGCACCTTCGAACGGGTACGCGACTTCTTCGACACGAAGTCTTCCTTTCTGATGTTCGCATGACACGCGTGAGCGTGCAGACAAATAGTGCTCTCCGCCTCTCCCTGTGGACGAGGCGTCAAATGAACCGCACTAGCTTACCACGGCACGGGCTCAGCCGGCGTCGCCGCGGGTGATGCGCCGCAGCTTCTCAAGACGCTGCGAGATTTCTCGCTCCCACCCGTGCTCGGTCGGCGAGTAGTAGACGCGGTCGCGCAGTGTGTCGGGCAGGTATTGCTGTTCGACGACACCGATGGGGTCGTCGTGCGGATACGCATAGCCCTTGCCGTGGCCGAGCCGCTTCGCGCCCGGGTAGTGCGCGTCGCGCAGGTGCATCGGCACGCGGCCCGCGTTGCCTGCCTTGACGTCGGCGATCGCGGCGCCGATGCCGGTGTACGAGGCGTTCGACTTCGGCGCGGTCGCGAGGTAGACGGTCGCGTTCGCAAGCGGAATCTGCCCCTCCGGCATGCCGATGAGCGCGACCGTGCTCGCCACCGCCTCGGCCACCACCATCGCCTGTGGGTCGGCCATGCCGATGTCCTCCGAGGCCGAGATCATGAGGCGCCGGGCAATAAAGCGCGGGTCCTCCCCCGCGACGATCATGCGCGCGAGGTAGTGCAGCGCCGCATCCGGGTCAGAGCCGCGAATCGACTTGATGAATGCCGAGATGACGTCGTAGTGCTCGTCGCCCTGTTTGTCGTAGCGCAGCAACGCCTGGTCGCTCGCGCTCTCGACGTCCTCGGCGGTGATGCTGGGATGCTCGGCCGCTTGCGCGCCGGCGGCCGCGGCTTCCAGCGTCGTCAGCGCGCGGCGCGCATCGCCGCTCGCCATGCGTACAATCGCGGCGCGAGCATCCTCGTCGAGGCCGACGGCACCGTCGAGGCCGCGCTTGTCGCTGACGGCGCGATCGAGCAGCCCCGCGAGGTCGGCGTCGTCGAGCGAACGCAGGGTGAGCAGCAGCGAGCGCGAGAGCAGGGGCGAGATGACCGAAAACGAGGGGTTCTCGGTGGTCGCGGCCACGAGCGTGACCCAACCCTGTTCGACGCCCGGCAGCAGCGCATCCTGCTGCGCCTTCGTAAAGCGGTGAATCTCGTCGAGAAACAACACGGTGCCCTCGTCGTAGAAGTCACGCTGGCGCAGGGCCTCGTCCATCACCGCCCGAACGTCCTTCACCCCCGCCGAAATCGCCGAAAGCTGGACGAACCGCCGGCCGCCGCTGTTCGCCAGCGCCTGCGCGATCGTCGTCTTGCCCGTGCCGGGCGGGCCCCACAGAATCACCGAGGTACCGGCGTTGTCCGCCGCGTCCGCGCTCGCGAGCCGTCGCAGCGGGGATCCAGGCCGCAACAGGTGCTCCTGCCCCACTACCTCATCGAGATCGCGCGGCCGCATGCGCGCGGCAAGCGGCGCGACACCGTCGCCTCCAAGCGTCACCTGACCAGTCATCCTCAGTAATGTTAGTAAGCTGCATGGGTCGAATGCCCAGCCGAAGGAGAACCGTGGCAGAGAACGCGAAGGAATTGCGTCGCCGTCAGCGCGAGCACGAGGCACGAGTTGTCGTGCATGACGTGCAGACTGACCGTCGCCGCACCGACAACCGCAAGGGCATCATCGCCCTGGTCGTCGCCGCCCTCGTCGCCGTCGGTGGGCAGGTCGCGTTCACCACAACCGGCGGATTCGCCGCCTCGCCGGCCGCCGAGACGACCGCGCCGGCCGAAACCGCGGCGCCGGAAGCTGCGGTGCCCGACGCGTCGATCGCCGAGGACCGCGAGTGGACCGGCACGATCGACTTCAACGACGGCGCCTTCGAGCTCGGCATCACCCTCGACGGTGTCAACGCACCGCAGGCGACCGCGAACCTCGTCGACCTCGTGCAGAAGGACTTCTACGACGAGACCGCCTGCCACCGCCTCACCACCGAGGGCCTCTACGTGCTCCAGTGCGGCGACCCGAGCGGCGACGGCACCGGCGGCCCCGGCTACCAGTTCGGACCGCTTGAGAACGTGCCTGAGGACGGCGTCTACCCCGCCGGCACCATCGCGATGGCCCGCGGCCAGGCCGAGGATTCGATGGGCTCGCAGTTCTTTATCGTCTACGAAGACACCGAGCTGCCCGCCCCCGGCTATTCGGTAATCGGCCAGGTCACGAGCGGCCTCGACGAGCTGCAGGCGCAGATCGTCGACGAGGGCGTCGACCCCGCGAGCGGCTCGACCGGCGACGGCACGCCCCTCGCGCCCGCCGTCATCACCGACATCACCGTCGAATAGCCAACAACGCGGGGTCAGGCCCGCCCACCGCCATGCAATAGCATTGCCGTACCGCCAAGACTCTTTTGAGTCTCCATTCCATCGATGACGATCAAGGAATTCCCCAACATGACTGGACTGCCCGAGCACCCATTTGGCCGAGTAGAAGCCGACGGGACGGTTTTCGTAACCGAGGACGGACAGGAACGCCAGGTGGGTCAGTACCCCGACGGCACCCCGCAGGAAGCACTCGACTACTTCGTGCGCAAGTTCGACGACCTCGCCGCCCAAGTGTCGCTGCTCGAGCAGCGTTCGAAGGCCGGCGCGAACCCGAACGACATCGCCCGCTCGGTGAAGGCGCTGCGCGGTCAACTCGATGGCGCGAGCGCCGTCGGCGACTTCGCTGCGCTGCGCACCCGCCTCGACGCCCTCGGCGGCGAGGTTGCCGAGCTCGGCGAGAAGCAGCAGGAAGAGCACCGCGAGGCCGTGAGCGAGGCGATGACCTACCGCGAGTCGATCGTCGTCGAGGCCGAGACGCTCGCCGCGCAAGACCCGAGCTCGATTCAGTGGAAGCAGACCTCGGCGAAGGTCGAGGAGCTGTTCGCGAAGTGGCAGGACCACCAGAAGACCGGCCCGCGCCTGCCGAAGGCCGACGCGAACGCCCTCTGGAAGCGCTTCCGCGTGGCCCGCACCACCCTCGACACCGAGCGCCGAAAGTTCTTCGCGCACCTCGACAGCGAGCACCGTGCCGCGCGCGACGCGAAGCAGGACATCATCTCCCGCGCCGAGGCACTCGCGCCGAAGGGTGCCGACGGCGTGCCGGAGTACCGCCGCCTGCTCGACGAGTGGAAGACCGTGGGCCGTGCCGGCCGCAAGCACGATGACGCCCTCTGGGCGAAGTTCAAGGCTGCCGGCGACGTGCTCTACCAGGCGAAGGCCGAGGTCGATGCGCAGGACGACGCCGAGTATCAGGAGAACCTGACGCTCAAGCTCGCGATCCTCGACGACGCAAAGCCGATTCTCGACATCACCGACCGCCGCCAGGCGCGCGAGCGACTCAACCACGTGCAGGACCGCTGGGATGCGGTCGGCCGCGTGCCGCGCGACCGCTTCCGCGACGTCGAGGAACAGCTGCGCCGCATCGAGGCGCACGTGCGCAAGCTTGATGACGACCACTGGGCGAACTCGAACCCCGAAAAGCAGGCCCGCCAGTCGGGCATGACCTCGCAGCTCCACGACGCGATCGCGAAGCTCGAGGCCGACGTGGCTGCCGCGAAGGAGTCGGGCAACCCGAAGCGCCTCAAGGAAGCCGAGGAGGCGCTCGCCGCCCGCCAGGCGTGGCTGCGCGCCATCGAGGGTTAAGCTCCTCCCTCAACGCCGCTGTGCCGGGCTGTGGATAACGCAGCCCGGCACCGCCGTTTTCCGGCAGGATGCCGACATGGAAACGATCTCCCCCGCTGAACTCGACGAGTTCACGCCGACCGAGCTGCAGCACATGTGGCGCGCGGGCGAAATCTCACGCCACGGCATCCCAGGCTTCGAGTTCTACCTGCCGCTCGACGAGCCACCGACGCTCCGTGACCGCGCCCGCAGCCTCTGGCCGGTGCGCCACGAGGGCCGCGTCGTGAGCGGCGCCGCCGCGCGCTGGGTCTACCTCGGCGGCCAGGCGCCCGGCGTGGTCGAAGTCACACGGCGCAGCTGGCGCTCGACCCTCGACCTCCCCGGCGTCGCGCCCCGCTACGGCGCCTACTCGCCACACGACGTGCGCCGGCTCGCAGAGCTCACGATCACGAGCCCGGCGCGCACAATCCTCGACGCCCTCGAGGCCGGGGCGTTCGCCGAAGCGCTCGAGCTGATCGCCGGGCTACCCGTTGTGCACGCGATAGACGTCGTAGATGCCATCGATGTGTCGCACGGCCCCGAGCAGACGGTCGAGATGCGTCGTGTCACCCATCTGGAACGAGAACTTCGAGATCGCCAACCGGTCGCGTGACGTGTGCACCGTCGCCGACAGGATGTTCACGTGGTGCTCCGAGAGCACGCGGCTGATGTCGCTGAGCAGGCCGCCCCGGTCGAGTGCCTCGACCTGAATGTTCACGAGGAACACGGCCTTCGAGCTCGCCGCCCATTCGACGTCGATCATGCGCTCTGGCTGCAGCTCGAGCGAGGTGACGTTACGGCAGTCGGTGCGGTGCACCGAAACGCCCTGGCCACGCGTGATGAAGCCGACGATCTCGTCGCCGGGCACGGGCGTGCAACACTTCGCGACCTTGACGAGGATGTCGGGTGAGCCTCGCACGAGCACACCAGAATCACTCACCGATGGCTGGCTGATCGGGCTGCCCGTGATGTGGCGGTCGCCGAGCTCCTCGTCGACGTCCTGATCGGCACTGAGCTCGTTCTGGATCTTCTCGATGACCGACTTCGCCGACACGTGGCCCTCGCCGACGGCGGCGTAGAGCCCCGAGACGTCGACGTACCGCAGGGTCGAGGCGACCGTCTCAAAGGCCTCCTGCACGATGTCGCGGGTCATCGGCATGTTGACCTTGCGCATCTCCTTGGCGACCTGCTCTTTACCGAGCTCGATCGCCTCGTCGCGGCGTTCCTTCGAGAACCACTGGCGAATCTTGTTGCGGGCCCGGGGCGACGCGACGAAGCCGAGCCAGTCCTGCTTGGGCCCCGCATCCGGGTTCTTCGAGGTGAAGATCTCGACGGTGTCGCCGTTTTGCAGCTTCGTCTCGAGCGGCACGAGGCGACTGTTCACCTTGGCCCCCATAGTGCGGTGGCCAACATCGGTGTGAATCGCGTACGCGAAGTCGACCGGGGTCGCCGATTGCGGCAGGCCGATGACCTTGCCCTGCGGCGTGAAGACGTAGACCTCTTTCGCGCCAATCTCGAAGCGGAGCGAGTCGAGGAACTCGTCAGAGTCGCTCGTCTCTTGCTGCCAGTCGTTGATGCGCTCGAGCCAGGCCATCTCGCTCGTCACGCCCGAGCCGCGCGTCGACTGGCCAGTCTGCATGTTCTGCTTGTAGAGCCAGTGCGCCGCGACACCGAACTCGGCGCGCTGGTGCATCTCGTGGGTACGAATCTGAATCTCGACGGCCTTGCCGTCCGGCCCGATCACCGTTGTGTGCAGCGACTGGTACAGGTTGAACTTCGGTGTCGCGATGTAGTCCTTGAACCGGCCGGGCATCGGCGTCCAGCGGGCGTGAATTGCGCCGAGTACTGCGTAGCAGTCGCGCACCGTGTCGACGATGATGCGGATCGCGACGAGGTCGTAGATTTCGTCGAAGTCGCGACCGCGTACCACCATCTTCTGGTAGATCGAGTAGAGCTCCTTCGGGCGCCCGTTCACCTCGCCACGCACGCGCATGTCGCGCAGGTCGCCGCGGATTTCCTTCATCACCCGATCGAGATAGCGCTGCCGCTGCGGCTGGCGGTCTTTCACGAGGTGTTCGATCTCGGAGTAGATTTTCGGGTGCAACACCGCGAACGAGAGCTCCTCGAGCTCGTTCTTCATCGCCTGAATACCCATGCGATGCGCGAGCGGCGCGTAGATCTCGAGAGTCTCGGTGGCCTTCTTCTGCGCCTTCTCGGGCGGCATGAAGCCCCACGTGCGGGCGTTGTGCAGCCGGTCGGCGAGCTTGATGACGAGCACGCGGATGTCCTTCGACATCGCGACGATCATCTTGCGCACCGTCTCGGCCTGCGCGGCGTCGCCGTAGGTGACCTTGTCAAGCTTCGTGACACCGTCGACAAGCATCGCGATCTCGTCGCCGAACTCCTCGCGGAGCTGGTCGAGCGAGTAGTCCGTGTCCTCCACGGTGTCGTGCAGGAGCGCCGCGGCAATCGTGACGGGACCAATGCCGAGCCCGGCGAGGATCTCGGCGACGGCGATTGGGTGGGTGATGTACGGCTCGCCGCTGCGGCGGAACTGGCCCTCGTGGAAGCGCACGGCGACCTCGTAGGCCCGCTGCACGAGGCCGATGTCGGCCCGCGAGTCGTGGCCCCGCAAGAGGCGCACGAGCCGCTCAATCGCGGGCGCTGACGCCGACTTCGTAAAGATCCTCGGCACCAGCCGACGCATCGACAGCGAACTCGCTTCGCTCATCCCGCCCGCCTTTCCTCACCACCCCGCAGCCGCGAGGTACCTAGAATTGCGAGTTTATACCTGCGCGCCGTCGTTCTCGCGCTCGGGGCGGGCCGGTTCGCCGTCGGCGTCCCCGTCCTCCTCGGGCTCCGCGTCGGGCTCGATGCCCGCGTCGCGGCGGCGCAGAATCTCGGCGTCGGTCTCGCGAATCTTCGGCTCGCGCGCACGCACAGCCGAGTAGAGCGGGCCGGCGAGGAAGATCGTCGAGAGTGCCCCGACGAAGATGCCGATGAACAGCGCGAGCGAAATGTCGCGAAGCGTGCCGGCACCCATGATGAACGCCCCGATGAACAGAATCGCCATGACCGGCAGGAGCGCGACGACCGAGGTGTTGATCGAGCGCACGAGGGTCTGGTTGATCGCGAGGTTCACCGACTCTGCGAACGTGCGGGCGCTGCCCGGCCCGTAGTTCGCCGTGTTCTCGCGCACCTTGTCGAACACCACGACCGTGTCGTAGAGCGAATAGCCGAGAATCGTCAGGAAGCCGATGACCGCCGCCGGCGTGATCTCAACACCCGTGAGCGCGTAGACACCCGCCGTCACGATGAGGTCGTGGAACAGCGCGAGAATCGCGGCCACGGCCATCTTCCAGGTGCGGAAGTAGAACGACATGAGCGCCGATGCGAGCACGAGGAACACGATGATGCCGATGACCATCTGGCGCGTGATGTCGGCGCCCCACGACGGGCCGATCGTCGACACGGCGACGTTCTCGATCGTGGTGCCGTACGACTCGGCGAGGTCGGCGCGGAGCGCGTTGTTCTGCTCCTGGGTGAGGGTGTCGGTCTGCACGCGGATCGAGCCGTCGCCGAGCTGCTGCACGCGCGCGGGCGTTTCGCTGTAGGCGGCGGCATCGTCGGTCGCGAGCGTTTGGTCCTGGCTCGTCGGGGCGCTCACCTGGAACTCGGAGCCGCCGGTGAACTCGATGCCGAAGTTGAAGCCGCCCCGCAGGAACGGCGCCGCCACCGAAAGGCAGATCAGCACGATCGCTACGATGAACCAGGTGTTGCGGCGACGAACGAAGCCGATCGAGGTCTCGCCGGTGTAGAGGTCGTTACCCCACTGCGTGAAGCGCTTCATTACTTCTCCCCCTTCGCGGCGGCCTCGGCGGCCTTGCGCTCCGCCAGCGACTGGCGGCGCTCGGCTTCCTTCGCGGAAGCCTGAACCTTCGTCTTCTTTGCCTGGCTCGAACGGCGGAACTCGCCGCGGCCGCGGTACACGGCGCCCAGGGCGCGCGGGTCGAGACCCGAGGCCGGGTGTCCGCCACCGAAGAACTTCGTGGTCGCGAGCAGGCGCATGAGCGGATGCGTGAACAGAGTCACGACGAAGAGGTCGATGAGCGTGGTGATGCCGAGCGTGATGGCGAAGCCGCGCACGTTGCCGACCGCGACGAAGAACAGCACGATCGCGACGAGCAGGTTCACCGCATCCGAGGCGAGGATGGTGCGGATCGCGCGCGACCAGCCGCGCTCGACCGCTGCGGGCAGCGAGCGGCCCTCGCGCAGTTCATCCTTGATGCGTTCGAAGTAGACGATGAACGAGTCGGCGGTAATACCGATCGCGATGATGAGGCCCGCGACGCCGGCGAGCGACAGGCGGTAGCCCTCCTGGTTCGACAGCAGTGTCACGACGAGGTACGCCACGACCGCGAGCGACGCGAGCGAGGCCATCGTCACGAGGCCGAGCAGGCGGTACTGCAGCAGCGAATAGAGCAGCACGAGCAGCAGACCGATCGCGCCGGCGATGAGGCCGGCCTGGAGCTGCCAGGTACCCAGCGTCGCCGAGATGGTCTGGGTCGACTGCGTCTGGAAGCTGAACGGCAGCGCACCGAACTTCAACTGGTCGGCGAGGTCCTTCGACGACTGCTCGGTGAAGCTACCCGTGATCTGCGCCTTGCCGTCGGTGATGACGGCGTTTGCGGTCGGCGCGACGATGACGTTGCCATCGAGCGTGACCGCGAAGCGAGAGCGGGTGGTGTCGGCCATGCCCGTGGTCGGGTCGGGGGTCGCGCCGATCGCGACCAGGCGCTCGGTCACGGCGCGGAACTCGGCGGTGCCGGTGGCGTCGAACTGCAGGTTGACGCCCCACTGGCCGGTCGCGACACCCTGCTGGTTCGTGACCATGCTCGAGGTGGCGTCGCTGATGTGCTCGCCCGAGATCTCGACGGGGCCGAGCACGAACTTCTCGGTGCCGCTCTCGTCACAGGCGATCATCGGTTCTTCGGGGTCGGCGACCTCGGGGTCGCTCATGACGTCGGCGCAGTCGAACGCGAGGAAGTCGGCGAAGAGCTGGTCAGTGAGCTGGGCGACGTCGGAGCCATCGGTCGGTTCGACGGTCGGGGTCGCGTTGAAGCTCTCCATACCGAAGTCTTCGGGCTTGACGACCTGCACGTTCGACGCCGAGTCCGTGTAGAGCACGGGGCGGAACTCGAGCTTGGCGCTCGACTCGATGCGGTTCTGCGTCTCCGCGTCGAGCTCACCGGGAACCGACACGACGATGTTCGTGCCACCCTGGGTCGTTACCTCGGCCTCGGAGATGCCCGAGGCATCCACGCGCTGTCGAATGATCGACGCGGCCTGCGCCATCTGGTCGCCCGAGGGCGCGGCGGCACCCTCCTGGAGCTGCGCCGCGAGCACCACCTGGGTGCCACCCTCAAGGTCAAGGGCGAGCTTCGGGGTCCACTGCCCATTCTGGAACGCGACGGAGGCCCAGTTGAGGCCTCCCAGCACGATGAGAATGATGCCGAACCAGAGCAGGGTGGATTTCGCTCCCCGCACCGCCTGCGAGGATCGTTTCGAGGTTGCCAAGAATCGTGCCTTTCACGCCGCGGACGCGGCGCTGAATGTCGTGGTTAGAGCTTCGAACGGCCGTCATCGTCGGTCGAGTCGGCGTCGGCGTCGTACGGCGAGTCGGCCTCGAGCGTGGTGTCGACCTCGGTGTCGAGGGTCGAGTCGGTCTCGGCGTCGAGCTGCTCGCTGAGGTCGTCGGTCGACTCCTCACCGGTGAGCGACGAAGCGTCATCCGGCACGGTCGGCGTGACGACGTTGACAATGGTCGCCGAGTGCACGCGCAGCTGGGTGCCCGGGCCGCTCTCGATGGTGACGACGTTGTTGGCTTCATCCATGTCGACGATGGTGCCGTAGATGCCGGCCTGGGTCATGACCTCGGTGCCGGGCACGAGCTGCTGACGCATCTCCTGCTGCTGCGCCTGCCGCTTCTTGTTGCTCCGCCACATGAAGACCATCATGACGACGAGCAGCAGCAGGGGAAGGACGAGCATGAGATCCATAAAGTGACTCCAGAAGTGTTCGTGTGGGGTGAGGGATCGCGCAGCGAGCCGAAAGCTCGATAAACGTGACGATTATAGGGCACCAGGCCGTACGCCAAGGTGCTCGTAGGCTGCAGGTGTTGCAATGCGGCCGCGCTGGGTACGCGCGATCAGCCCGGTACGCACGAGGAATGGCTCGACGACTGCCTCGACGGTGTCGGCCTCCTCGCCCACCGTGACGGCGAGCGTGCGCACACCAACGGGCCCGCCCTCGAAGCGCCGGATGAGCGTGTCAAGCACCGCGCGGTCGAGCCGGTCAAGACCAAGGTCGTCGACGTCGTAGAGGGCGAGCGCCTCGCCCACGGCGACGTCGTCGATCGGCCGGTCATGCACGAGCGCGTAGTCGCGCACGCGCCGCAGCAGCCGGTTCGCGATGCGGGGCGTGCCCCTCGAGCGCGACGCGAGCACGTCGAGCGCACCGGGTTGTGCATCGAGGTCGAGCAGGCGTGCGGTGCGGGTCAGCACGCGCTCGAGCTCGTTGTCGGCGTAGAACTCGAGGTGGGCCGTGAAGCCGAAACGGTCGCGCAGCGGCGCCGGCAGCAGGCCCGAGCGAGTCGTGGCACCGACGACGGTAAACGGCGCGAGTTCGAGCGGCACCGACTGTGCGCCCGCCCCCTTGCCGACCATGATGTCGATGCGGAAGTCCTCCATCGCGAGGTAGAGCATTTCCTCGGCCGTGCGGGCCATGCGGTGAATCTCGTCGATGAACAGCACCTCGCCCGGCACCATGCTCGAGAGCACAGCCGCGAGGTCTCCCGCGTTCTGCAGGGCGGGCCCCGAGGTGAGCCGGAGTGCCTGCCCGGTCTCCTGACCGACGATCATCGCGAGGGTGGTCTTGCCGAGCCCGGGAGGGCCGGCGAGCAGGATGTGGTCGGGCGTGCGCTGCTGCAGCTCGGCCGCCCGCAACAGCAGGTGCAGTTGCTCGCGCACCTTCTCCTGGCCGATGAATTCGTCGAGCAGCCGCGGGCGCAGCGTCGACTCGAACTCGAGTTCGCCGTCGTTCCGCTGCGCGTCGAGTGGGCCCTGGGTCATCGGGCACCCCCGAGCTGTTGCAACGCCGCGCGCAGCAGCGTGGGCACGTCAGCTCCGGCCGCGGCGCCCTCGCTGGCGCGTTCGACGGCCTCCTGCGCCTGCTTCTGCGGTGTGCCGAGACCGACGAGCGCCTCGACCACGTCGTCGCGGGTCGAGCCAGACACCGTCGCTCCCCCGGCGTTCCCTGCCGCGGTGGCGCCGGCAAGCTTGCCCTTGAGCTGCACCGTAATGAGTTTCGCCGTCTTCGGGCCAACGCCCGAGACCTTCTTGAAGGCCGCGAGGTCTTCATTCTCGACCGCCGTCGCGAGTTCGTCGGGGCGCAGCTGGGCGAGCACGCCCATCGCCGACTTCGGGCCGACGCCCGTGACCGACGTGAGCAGCCCGAACACCTCGCGCTCGCGCGCATCTCGGAAGCCGTAGAGCGTGAGCGAATCCTCCCGCACAATGAGGGCGCAGCTCAGCGTGATCTCGGCGCCGACGCGCAGCTCAAGCGCGTGCGTCGCGGTGACGAGCACATCGAAACCGACACCGCTGACCGTAATGATGGCGCGCGTGGCGCCGACGTAGGACACCGTTCCGGTGAGCTGAGAAATCACTAATTCAGCGTAGGCGGCGGCGGCCCGAATTCGCGGCACGCTCGGCGGCGAGCCATGCTTCCTGCGCGGGCGTCGAACCACTGACTGGCTTCGCCTGGCCGAGCCCCGAGCCGTGGGTGCGCTGCTCGGGGCGCACGCGAGCGAGCGGCGACTGCCAGGCGGCGCAGATGGCGAGCGCGAGCGCGTCCGCCGCGTCGGCGGGCTTCGGCGGGGCGTCGAGGCGAAGGATGCGCTGCACCATGCGCTGCACCTGCGCCTTGTCGGCGTTGCCGTAGCCCGACACCGCGGCCTTGACCTCGGAGGGGGTGTGCAGCTCGGCGTCGATGCCGCGGCGGTGCGCCTCGCGGATCACGATGCCGGTCACCTGCGCCACGCCCATGACGGTGTTGAGGTTGCGCTGCTCGGCGAAAACGCGCTCGATCGACACCGCGTCGGGCTGGTATTCGTCGAGCAGCCGCTCGACGGCGACGCCGATGAGCCCGAGCCGCGGCTGCAACTCGGCATCAGTGGGCGTGCGAATGACCTCGACGTGCACGAGGTCGACCCGGCGCGCCTGGCCAACGTCGACGATCCCGGCCCCACAACGAGTGAGGCCGGGATCGATGCCGAGGATGCGCTGAGTCACGCGGGTTCGCTCGCCGCTATTCGGCGTCGAGCTGCTCCTGCACGTCGGCCGGAATCTCCATGTTCGTATAGACGTTCTGCACGTCGTCGAGGTCTTCCACCGCGTCGATCACGCCGAGCACCTTCTTGGCGGTCTCGAGGTCGACCGGCACGAGCACGTTCGCGACGAACTCGGCCTCGGCCGATTCGTAGTCGATGCCGGCCTCCTGCAGCGCAGTGCGCACGGCGACGAGGTCGGTGGCCTCGGTGCGCAGCTCGAAGGCCTCGCCGTGGTCAATAACCTCTTCGAGACCGGCATCAAGGCCGGCGAGGAGGATGTCGTCTTCGCTCGGCTCGCCCGACGCCTGCGCGACCTCGATGACGCCCTTGCGCTCGAAGTTGAAGGCGACCGAGCCGGGGTCGGCCATGGTGCCGCCCGAACGCGTCACCGCGAGGCGGGTCTCAGCGGCCGCGCGGTTGCGGTTGTCGGTCAGACACTCGATGAGCATGGCGACGCCACCCTGGGCGTAGGCCTCGTACATGATGCTGTCGTACGAGACCGCCTCGCCGGTGAGGCCACCGCCGCGCTTGACGGCGCGGTCGATGTTGTCGTTCGGCACCGAGATCTTCTTCGCTCGCTGGATCGCGTCGGCGAGCGCCGGGTTGCCGTCAGGGTCGGGGCCGCCAGCACGTGCGGCAACCTCGATCACCTTGATGTACTTGGCGAAGGCCTTCGCGCGCTTGGCGTCGATAACGGCCTTCTTGTGCTTGGTAGTTGCCCACTTGGAGTGACCCGACATTGGTTCCCCCTGAATCGATTGCGCTTGCTGAACGCTTTATTTTAGCGGGCCGCGACCGGCCTCCGCTTACGACTGACCCAGGAACTCGCGCAGCACGCGCTCGAGGCCGAGCACATCTTCGAGCGAGGCGAGCTCGCGGGCCGAGTGCATCGAGAGGATCGGGATGCCGACATCGACGGTGCGGAAGCCGAGCCGGGTCGCCGAGATCGGGCCGATCGTCGAGCCCGAGGGAATCGAGTTGCGCGAGACGAAACGCTGCACCGGCACCCCGGCGCGCTGGGAGAGGCCGTGCCAGAGCGCCTCGCCCGCCGCATCCGTTGTGTACCGCTGGTCGGCGTTGATCTTGAGGATCGGCCCGCGGCCGGCGTGCGGCCGAACCTCGTCGTCGTGGTGGCTCGGGTAGTTCGGGTGCACGGCATGACCGACGTCGCTCGAGATGCTCCAGCTCGCGGCATTGGCGCGCTTCACGGTCTCGAGCTCGGCGCCGAGCCCGGCACGGATGCGCGCGAGCACGTCCTCGAGGAACGGCCCGGCCGCGCCCGTGCGCGATGCCGAGCCGACCTCTTCGTGGTCGAACGCGGCGAGCATCGGAATCGCGCCCTGTGGGTTGGTGGCCGACATGAGCGCGCGCAGCCCGGCGTGCACGCTCACGAGGTTGTCGAGCCGGCCCGACGCGAGCAGGTTCGCCTCGAGGCCGATGCGGGCGGGCGCCTGCGCATCGACGACGAAGCCGTCGAGGGCGACGACGTCGGCGGGATCGACCTTCGCCGCGGCGGCGAGCGCGTCGACGAGCTGGCCGGCGGTCTCGAGGCCGACGATCGGCCGGGTGTGCTGCTGGCGGTCGAGCTTCACGCCGTCGGCATTCACGCCGCGGTCAAGGTGCACGGCGAGCTGCGGGATGCGCGCCACGGCGTCGGCGGTGTGCGCGAGCGCGGTGCTGCCGTCGGCAAGCGCGAGCCGGGCGCCGACGCGGAGGTCGCGGTCGAGCCACGAGTTGAGCAGCGGCCCGCCGTAAACCTCGACCCCGACGGTCTGCCAGCCCTCGCGTGCGGATGCGGGGGTCGGCTTGAGCCGGAAGCCCGGCGAGTCGGTGTGCGCGCCGACGAGGTGCACGGGCGCGGCCGCCGCCCCGTGCTCGGGGAGCACCCACGCGATGACCGCACCGTCGCGCACCACCACGTAGCCGCCGGCACCGAGGTGCCACTCGTCCGTCTCCTCGAGGCGGGTGAACCCGGCGAGCGTGAGCTGCCGGGCCACCTCCTCAGCGGCGTGGAACGCGGTGGGCGACGCGCTCACGAGGTCACGAATCTGGGTGAACGTGGTGTCAATCGTCGGCGTCACGCGCGGCTCCTCGGGCTCGGTTAGCGGGCCTCCTCGACGAGTTCGAGGAAGTGGCGGTGCCAGCTCGTGTCGCCGGTCACCTCCGGGTGGAACGAGATGCCAAGCAGATTGCCCTGCCGCACCGCGACGACCCGATCGCCCGTAACGCTAGCAAGTGCCTCGGCCCGCTCGCCGACCTCGACGACGATCGGCGCGCGAATGAAGGCGACCGTCGCCGGCCCCTCACCCTCGATCGGCGACGCGACTTCGGCCTCGAACGAGTCGAGCTGCGAGCCGAAGGCGTTGCGCTGCACGGTGACGTCGAGGCCACCGAACGTCTGCTGCCCGGGGGCCGCGTCGGTGATGCGGTCGGCGAGCAGAATCAGGCCCGCGCAGGTGCCGAGCACGGGCATCCCCTCGGCGATGCGGGCGCGAAT
Source organism: Gulosibacter sediminis (assembly GCF_023370115.1). Classification (NCBI taxonomy): domain Bacteria; kingdom Bacillati; phylum Actinomycetota; class Actinomycetes; order Micrococcales; family Microbacteriaceae; genus Gulosibacter; species Gulosibacter sp. ACHW.36C. The sequence goes on from NZ_CP097160.1 coordinate 1,502,194, forward strand.
CGGCTCGGCCACCTCGAAGATGCGCGAGAGCTTGTCGATTGCACTCGACTCGCCGCCCGGCAGCACGAGCGCGTCGACCTCGGCGAGCTCGGCCGGGGTGCGCACAAGCCGCACCCGCGCGCCGAGCTGCTCGAGCATCCGCACGTGCTCGCGCACGTCACCCTGAAGGGCGAGGACGCCGATGATCGGCGCGGGGCTCACCAGCCGCGCTCAGCGAGGCGGTGCGGCTGCGCGAGGTCGGCCACGTTGATGCCGACCATCGCCTCGCCGAGGCCACGCGAGACATCGGCGATGACGTCGGCGTTGTCGTAGAGCGTCGTCGCCTTGACGATCGCCGCGGCGCGGGCCTCGGGGTTGCCCGACTTGAAGATGCCCGAGCCGACAAACACGCCGTCGGCGCCGAGCTGCATCATCATCGCCGCGTCGGCGGGGGTCGCGACGCCGCCAGCGACGAACATCACGACGGGCAGCTTGCCGGTCGACGCGACCTCCTCAACGAGCGCGTACGGCGCCTGGAGTTCCTTCGCGGCGACGTAGAGTTCGTCCTTCGAGAGCGACGAGAGGGCGCGGATCTCGGAGCTGATCTTGCGGATGTGCTTCATCGCCTCCGAGACGTCGCCGGTGCCGGCCTCGCCCTTCGAGCGGATCATCGCGGCACCCTCGTTGATGCGGCGCAGGGCCTCGCCGAGGTTCGTCGCGCCACACACGAACGGCACGTCAAACTGCCACTTGTCGATGTGGTTCACGTAGTCGGCGGGCGAGAGCACCTCCGACTCGTCGATGTAGTCGACCTTGAGCGACTGGAGCACCTGTGCCTCGACGAAATGGCCGATGCGGGCCTTCGCCATGACGGGGATCGACACCTCGGCGATGATCGCGTCGATCAGGTCGGGGTCGCTCATGCGGGCGACGCCGCCCTGCGCGCGAATGTCGGCGGGAACGCGCTCGAGGGCCATGACGGCGACGGCTCCGGCATCCTCAGCGATGCGGGCCTGCTCGGGCGTCACGACGTCCATGATCACGCCGCCCTTGAGCATCTCGGCGAGGCCGCGCTTCACGCGGTCGGTGCTCGGGCTGGCGATGGTGGGGGTGGTTGCTGAAGTGGTCATGGCCTCCATCCTGCGAGATCGATTGGCCTATTGAAAGATCCACTATCACTGGACTTTGTTAGACCACTTCGGCAGACTCGAGCCATGCGCTCCCCCGAAATCGCCGAGCTTTCCGTCTCGCTCGACCGCACGCATCCGCTGCCACTGCCGCAGCAGCTCGCGGGCTCGGTGCGGGCGCTCATCGACCGCGGGGTGCTGCGCGCAGGGGATGCGCTGCCCTCGTCGCGCGCGTGGGCCGCGCGCCTCGGGGTGTCGCGCGGCACGATCGTGACCGCCTTCGAGCAGCTCGTAGCCGAGGGCTACCTCACCTCGCAGACCGGCGCTGCCACCACCGTGAATCCGGCGCTCGGGCAGACGCACCCGAACCGCCGCGGGGCCACCCAGCGCCCCGGAGGCGCAGCCTCCGTTCCGGATGCGATTGGCCACGCAAGCGACCCGGGCCGCGCGCCCATCGACCTCCTCCCCGGTCAGCCCTCGACCGGCGCCCTGCGCACACCGGCCTGGCGTCGAGCGTGGCGCAACGCGGCCGACGCCGAGCTCGCAACGCTGCCGCTCGCGGGCGACCCGCGGTACCTCGCCGCCGTGAGCGAGCACTTTCGGCGGATGCGCGGGCTCGCTCGCGACGCCTCGAGCTTTCTCGTCACGGCCGGCGCCCGCGAGGGGCTCGCGCTCATCGTGCAGACCCTCGCCGCTGAGCGAGCGCCGAGCGCGCCGGTGCGCGTCGGCGTCGAGTCGCCCGGCTATCCCTCGCTGCGCCGCGTGCTCGCGCGGCTCGGGTGCGAGCTCGTGCCGCTCGAGGTCGACCCCGACGGCCTGCGCACCGATCGTCTCCCCCGCGGCGCCGCGAAGCCCGATCTCGTGATCGTCACGCCGAGCCACCAGTACCCGTTCGGTGGCTCGCTGCCGATCGCCCGACGCCACGAGCTGCTCGCATGGGCGCGCGCCGAGGGCGTGCTCGTCGTCGAGGACGACTTCGACTCTGAGCTGCGGTACGTCGGCCAGCCGCTGCCGACGCTCACCGCGCTCGACCGCACCGACGACGGCACCGTCGCGCTCCTCGGCACGTTCTCGTCGACGGTCGCCCCGACGATCGGCATCGGCATGCTCTGCGCGCCGGCGCCGCTGCGCGAGCGCCTCCTCGCGACCCGCGCCGACCTCGGCACCCCGGCGTCGGCCGTGACCCAGCTTGCCCTCGCCGACTACCTCGCCTCGGGCGAGCTCGGCCGGCACGCTGCCCGGATGCGCCGCAGCTACCGGCAGCGCCGCGCCGCCGTGCTCGCGGCCCTCGGCGACCTGCCGCAGGTGGAGGTCTCCCCCATGGACGGTGGGCTTCACGCCGTGATCCACACGCAGCGCGACGAGGCCGAGCTCATGGCGGCCTGCGAGCGAGCCGGCGTGCGTGTCTCGCCCGGCGCGGAGTACTGGCGAGCGCCGAGCGCGCCCGACGCGAGCGAGCCGACCGACGTGCCCGGCGCATCCGCCTCGGGCAGCATCGTCATCGGCTACGCGCACCTCTCGGAGGCGCAGCTCGCCGAGGGGCTCGCCCGCCTCCGCTCGGCGCTCTAGCTGAGGTTCCGCGCGACGTTGTGAACGTCTGGGGCCGGCGAAGGCTGCCACTCTCCTCACGACCTTCCTGCGCCGCCTCAATCCCGCCCGGTAATGCGTAGACGGACGTGCGACCAGACGCCACGCCGCTCATAACGTCGCAGGAGACAACAACCTGCGCGACCGTGGTCGAATTATTCGGCGTCCCAGAGCGCGGCGATCTCGGCTCGTTGCTCGCCAAGCAGGCGTGGCATCGGCTTCGTGCGGCCGATGATCGGCAGGAAGTTCGCGTCGTTCGGCCAGCGCGGCACGATGTGCTGGTGCAGGTGCCCCGCGATGCCGGCGCCGGCGACCTCGCCCTGGTTCATGCCGATGTTGAAGCCGCCAACACCGCCCTGGTACTTCAGCACCTTCATCGCCCGCTGCGTGAGGTGCGCCATCTCCAGCACCTCGGCGTCGGTCGCGAGGTCGTAGGTGGCGATGTGGCGGTACGGGCAGATGAGCAGGTGCCCCGTGTTGTACGGGTAGAGGTTCATCACGACGTAGCAGAGCTCGCCCCGCTTGACGATGAGCCCGTCCTCGTCGCTCTTGCCGGGCGCCGCGCAAAAGACGCAGGCATGGTCAGGCTTGCGCCGCTCCTCGCCGTTGTCGATGTACGCCATGCGGTGCGGCACCCACGTGCGCTCGAAGCCGTCGGGCACGCCGACGAAATCGTCGGCCGGTTGCAGCTCGTAGGGTTCGCGCTCGCCCGTCATTACGCCTGCAGGTCGGTGTCGGCGTTCACGAGCGTGTGCTCGCCGATGGCCCCGGTGATGATCGCGATCGCCTCGTCGACGGGCACGCCGTTGCGCTGCGAGCCGTCGCGGAAGCGGAACGAGACGGCGCCGGCCTGGCGGTCGTCCTCACCCGCGATGAGCATGAACGGTACCTTCGCCTTGGTATGCGTGCGGATCTTCTTCGGCATGCGGTCGGCCGAGTCGTCGAGGTGCGCGCGCACGCCCTCGCGGCGCAGGCGCGAGATGACCTCGCCGAGGTAGTCGGCGTACTCATCGGCGACGGGAATACCAACGACCTGCTCGGGCGCGAGCCAGACCGGGAAGGCACCGGCGTAGTGCTCGAGCATGATCGCGAAGAAGCGCTCGATCGAGCCGAGCAGGGCGCGGTGAATCATCACCGGCTGCTTGCGCGTGCCGTCGGCCGCTGCGTACTCGAGCTCGAACAGCTCGGGCTGGTTGAAGTCGAGTTGCACCGTCGAGAGCTGCCAGGTGCGGCCGATCGCGTCGCGCGCCTGCACCGAGATCTTCGGGCCGTAGAACGCCGCGCCGGCCGGGTCGTCGACGAGGTCGAGGCCCGACTCCTCGCCGACCTCGCGCAGGGTCTGTTCGGCCACGGCCCACTGCTCGTCGGTGCCCACCGACTTTTCGGGGTCGCGGGTCGAGAGCTCGAGGTAGAAGTCGTTGAGGCCGAAGGCGCGCAGGGTCTCGAACACGAACTCGAGTTGGCGCTGAATCTCGCCCTTGACCTGCTCATCCGTCACGTAGATGTGCGCGTCGTCCTGGGTCAGGCCGCGCACGCGGGTCAGGCCCGAGAGCGTGCCGCTCTTCTCGTAGCGGTAGACCGTACCGAACTCGGCGAGGCGCAGCGGCAGCTCGCGGTAGCTGCGGGCGCGGGCACGGAAGATGAGGTTGTGGAAGGGGCAATTCATGGGCTTCAGGTAGTAGTCCTGGCCCTGCTTCGTGACGTTGCCGTCGTCGTCGGTGACCTCATCGAGGTGCATCGCCGGGAACATGCCGTCCTTGTACCAGTTGAGATGCTGGCTCGTTTCGAACAGCGCGCCCTTAGTGATGTGCGGCGAGTTGACGAGTTCGTACTCATGCTTGAGCAGCTGCTCGCGCATGAACGACTCGATCTCGTGGCGGATGATGCCGCCCTTCGGGTGGAACACCGCGAGGCCCGAGCCGATTTCGTCGGGGAAGCTGAACAGGTCGAGCTCGGCACCGAGCTTGCGGTGGTCGCGCTTCTGCGCCTCTTCGATGCGAGTCTTGTAGGCGACGAGTTCGTCTTTTGTCGGCCAGGCGGTGCCGTAGATGCGCTGCAGCATCGGGTTCTTCTCGCTGCCACGCCAGTAGGCACCCGAGCTGCGCATGAGCGACCACCCATTGCCGATCAGCTTCGTCGACGGCAGGTGCGGGCCGCGGCAGAGGTCGTACCAGACGGTGTCGCCCGACTTCGGGTCGACGTTGTCGTAGATCGTGAGCTCGCCGGCGCCGACCTCGACGTTCTCGCCGGCGTCGCTGCCCGCGGCACCCTTGAGGCCGACGAGCTCGAGCTTGTAGGGCTCGCTCGCGAGCTCGGCACGCGCATCCTCGTCGCTCACGACGCGGCGGGCGAAGCGCTGGCCCTGCTTGACGATGCGCTGCATCTCCTTCTCGACGGCCTTGAGGTCAGCCGGGGTGAAGGGCTCCTCGACGTCGAAGTCGTAGTAGTAGCCGTCGGTGATGAACGGGCCGATGCCGAGCTTCGCATCAGGGTGCAGCTTCTGCACGGCCTGCGCGGTGACGTGCGCGGCCGAGTGGCGCAGGATGTTCAGGCCATCTTCGCTGTCGATGGTCACGGCCTCGGCGGTCTGGCCTGCTTCGACCTCGCGGAAGAGATCGAGCAGCTGGCCGTCAACGCGCATCGCGACGATCGCGGGCTGCTTCGGGGCGTCCGCGAAGAGTTCAGTGCCCGTCGTCGTCGTGCTGGCCTCGAGTCGCAGGGGTGCTGGTGCGTTCTTGAGGTCTGGTGCAGACACGTCGTCTCCTACTTGCGCGGATGCGGTGGTTGGGTTGCCGGCGCACGACGCGTCGGCTATCGAACGATTCTAGGCGGTTCGGGATGCCCTAGCTGACCGTGGTGCCGCCGAGAGCTTCGACGAAGTCCTGCGGGTTGTCGACGTTGAGGAGCCAGTTCTCGCCGACGAGCAGGTGCGTCTGCACAGCGAGGTTCTGCGAGCGGTCGACCGCGGCCGCGAGCTCGTCAGGGTTCGCGTAGACGGCCATGACGACGCTGTCGGAGCAGCGGCCGGCCGTGGCGTCGTAGTCGCCCGGGTCGATTTCCTCCCAGGCCTCGCAGGTGCCGCCCGCGGCGACGTACGCGTCGCGCAGTTCCTCGACCGTTGAGAATTCGGTCGCGGCGCCGGTCACCGAGGGCGCCGACTCGCCGCCGCCGGAGCATCCGGCCAGCAACGCGCCGACCGACGCCGCGAGCGCGATTCCCTTGACCCGACGCATGCTGCTGCCACTCACCTGATTCACCGGGCCATCCTATCGAGCCGGGGAGTCCTCGAGCGTCTCCTGCGACGTCGGCGTCACCGCCTCGAACACGTCGGCGGCCTCGTCGTTGACCCGCGGGCGGGGAATGAATCTCGCGATCGCCGCACACACAGCCGCGGCGATGAGCCCGAGGAGGAACACGAGTGAGTACGAGCTCGTAACGTCTTCCCCGGCGGAGGCCGCGATGATCGCGCCCACCACGGCCGAGGCCACGGTGGTGCCGAACGAGCGCATGAGCGTATTGAGTCCGTTGGCGGCGCCGGTCTCGTTGCGGGGCACTGCACCCATGATGAGCGCGGGCATCGACGCGTAGCCGAGACCAACGCCGACACCGATCACGGTGTTCACGACCGCGATGGTCCAGACGTGCAGCCGTACGAACACACAAATGAGGTACGCCACCGTGAGCACGATCGCGCCCGCAATGAGCAGTGGCTTCGAGCCCACGGAGCGCTCAATGCGGCCAGCGATCGGCGACATCGCGAGCATCGCAAGACCCGACGGCACGAGCACGAGGCTCGCGGGCAAGAGGTCGAGCCCGAGCCCGCCCGCCGCGACCGGAGTCTCAAGCAGCTGCGGGAAGGCGATCGACGACGAGAACAGCGCGAAGCCCATCACCCATGCCCTGCAGCGCGCGACCCACGATCATCGGTGGCAGCGTCGGCGAGAGCGCGCACACGACCGAACCGACGACGAGGCTGCCCATGAGCACCGCCGCGACCTTGCGCTTGCCGAACATGTCGCCCATCCGGCCCGCGATCGGCACCGCGATCGACGAGGCGAGCAGCGTCACGGTGATCACCCAGGCAGTCTCCGAGGCGTCCGCATTGAGCAGGCGAGGCAGCTCACCCTGAATCGGCATGAGGATCGTCTGCATGAAAGAGGCCCCCATGCCGGCAAAGGCGAGCACGGCTACGATGCGTTCACGACGGATGCGCTGGCGAAGGCGCTTGGCGTGTCTCGCGCGACGTTCTTCCGCTACCTCGCCTCGAAGGACGAGATCATCGTCACCGCGCTGACCGGCTCGGACTCGCAGTTTGCCGACGCGTACGCCGAGGCTGAGACCGCAGCCACTGACTCCGAGTGGGCGCGGCTGCGGTTGGCTGTGACGCCGGCTTTCCGAATTGCCGAAGACCAGCCGGAGCGCCAGCGTGCGCAGCTTCAGCTCATCCACTCGCAGCCGGCCGTCGGCGCGAAGCTGCGCCGCGCACGCGCGCCGCAGATCGAATCGCTCGCTGCGGCAGTGGTTGCATCGGGGCACGACGACTTTGCCGCACAGGTGCTCGCGGCCGCCACGATCGCCGCGCTCGATCGCCGCTGGACATCCTGGGCAGCGCACGAGGGCGCCTCGCTCAGCGATCTTCTCGACCAAGCCTTCGCGACACTCGCCACCGCATCCCAGCCATCGCGCAGCTAGCTAGCTGGATCAGTCGGCAATCGTGATGCCGAGGTGGTCGGCAAACGTTTCGGTGAGGTCGGCCGCCTGGCGGTACGTCACGATCGCGCCACGCATTGATGCAAGGCCGCGCACTCTGTCGAGTTCTGCGCCGCGGAGGTCAAGGTGCTGCAGTTTGGCCTGATCGAGGATCAGCGTCCGCACCGCGCAGTCGAGGAAGGCAACCCGATCCACGCGCGCCTGGGTCAGGTCGAGCTCCTCAATGACGCAGTGCTCAAACCGCACGTCGCGGAGGGTCGCCGCACGGAGGTTCGCGAACGACACTTTGGATGCGGTGAGCTGCACCGCGCGCAGGTCAGCCTCGGAGAGATCGACGGCGCCGAGCCGGGAGCTCTCGATGCGCACATCACGCCAGCCAGAGCCAGTTGCCTTGAGTTCGGGGGCGCTGACTCGCTCGAGTCGAGTCTCGACGATCCGCGCGTCGTGCAGCTGCGCCGCATGGGCGTCGAGTCCAAGAAACTCGCACTCGCTGAACGTCACGCTCGAGAGATCCCGGCCCGCGAGGTCGGCTTCGGTATAACGGCGTGCCTCGTAGAAACCGCCGGCCACGACGTCACCGCTCCGCGCATCCAGAAGGTCGGGCAGACGCAGTTCGTCGATCATCGGCGCCGTGATCTTCGCGCTTCGCTTCGCTGCCATCCGGTCTCCTCTTCGTCGGCCTGCAGCCTATCGAGCCCAACGACAAAGGGCCCTACCGAAGTAGGGCCCTCATCTCGTGCGCGATACCGGGATCGAACCAGCGCGCGATTTTCAAAGGCGGAGCACCGCTCCGCCAAATCGCGCGAGGTCACTGGCCAACGACAAAGGGCCCTACCGAAGTAGGGCCCTCATCTCGTGCGCGATACTGGGATCGAACCAGTGACCTCTTCCGTGTCAGGGAAGCGCGCTACCGCTGCGCCAATCGCGCTCATCTCTTGCGAGACTCGCATTTCGCATCCTGTACAGGATACCGAGGTGACGACGGGATTCGAACCCGTGTAAACGGCTTTGCAGGCCGCTGCCTCGCCTCTCGGCCACGTCACCGTACTGGGTCTATGCCCGTGCTCTCAAGACGTGGTCTTGTTCACACTCGAGCGGATGACGAGACTCGAACTCGCGACCCTCACCTTGGCAAGGTGATGCGCTACCAACTGCGCTACATCCGCGTGACTTTGGCTTCCTTTCGGCGCCTCAGCACTCGAACTACATTAATGCAAGCATTCCGCGCAATGCAAATCGAGACTGCCACGAATTAGAAAATACCAGATCAGAGGCTGGAAAATTGTTTTCAACCGCGTGTCGCGGGCCATCGAGTTTGCGCGGCGTCGCCAGGATGTGCCAAGATAGACCCTCGTTGCGGGTGATTAGCGCAGCGGTAGCGCACTTCCTTCACACGGAAGGGGTCACTGGTTCGATCCCAGTATCACCCACCACACAGGGCCTCCCTCGGGAGGCCCTGATTCGTTTCCCCGACTTCCTTATCTTTCCGAGTCTCAAGACCGCCCCGAGCAGCGCATCCAACTCGACCAGCCCACGCGACGCGAGCATCACACCCCGACTCGCGCCACGAACCCCGACTCGCGCTGCGCATCCTGGACGGGTCGGAGCACGGATATACGTACGCCAGCGAGCAAAGATGCGGTTTCCTACCAGCGCTGCAGGTGCAACAGCATCGAACGCAGAAAACCGCATCGAACGTGGCACAAGCTCGCGTGGCCAGCCCTCTTTCTTATGCAGTTTTCTAGTGGCGCTGCAGTTACGACTGCAGCGAACGTAGAAAACTGCATCAAACCGGGCGCAGTCGGGCGCGAGGGCGGATGCGCCGGCACGGGCACGCAGGGACGGCCACCGGGCATCCACTACACGCGCGGCAGGAGAGGCCGGGCGCGGCCACAGCGCGTGTAGAGACCGCTCAGAGACCGCACACAGCGGGAAATTAATAAGGGCCCCGGAGTCGATGACTCCGGGGCCCTGGTGGTTGGTGTGGTCGGCGGCTTCGTGATCACTCACACAGCATTACGCTGGCCCGCAGTGAGTGCTTCCGGCACCGCCATCCATTCGTCGTAGGACGATCAGTGGCCTACGCCGCACCAACCTGGTTGAGCTCGCCGGTGCGCTGGTAAGCGCGTTCGCCGTGGACACTTTCGTCCACACCTGCGAGCTCCTCCTCGCTCGTGATTCGGAAGCCGATGGTCTTCTGAATGACCATCCCCACCACATACGCAACCACGAACGAGTAGATCAATACCGCCACAGAGGCGACAACCTGCAGGATCAGCTGCTGGACACCGAAGCCCATGAACAGTCCCGAGGTAGTTCCGAACAGACCGGGCCAGATCGAGCCGATGAGGCCCGCGACCAGGTGAATGCCCACGACGTCAAGCGAGTCATCGTACTTCGCGGCCCACTTGAGGTCGCAAGCGTACGCAGCGGCAACACCACACACGAAGCCGAGGAGCAGAGCCCATCCGGGAAGAATGTCGGCACACGCGGGGGTGATACCCACGAGGCCAGCGATGACACCAGAGGCGGCGCCAACCGCGGTCGGCTTCTTGCCGCGAAGTCGGTCGATCGCGAGCCAGCCGAGGATACCGGCAGCCGGAGCCACGATCGTGTTGATCGTGATCAGGCCGGGGATGCCGTCAACGAGGTTGCCCGTACCTTCAGCACCGACGTTGAAGCCGAACCAGCCGAACCAGAGGATTGCGGTGCCGACGAGCACGAGGGGCACGTTGTGGGGCTGGTTGAGGCTCTTGCCGAAGCCCTGACGGCGTCCGAGTACGAGCGCCAACGCAAGCGCAGCCGCACCAGCGTTGATGTGCACCGCGGTGCCACCGGCGTAATCGATAACCGCCAGGTCGCCGAAGCCGAGGGCCGTGCCGAGCTGCGAGATCCAGCCGCCGCCCCACACCCAGGCCGCAACCGGGAAGTAGACGAGCGTCGCGAAGATACCCGCGAACAGCAGCCAGGAGCCGAAGCGTGCACGATCCGCGATCGAGCCCGAGATGAGGGCCACCGTGATGATCGCGAATGTTGCTGAGTAGGCACTGCCCATCATGGTCTCGTTATCGCCCGAGGCTGCCACCATGCCGAAGTCCGCGAACGGGTTCCCCGCGAACTGGAAGAAGGACGAGCCGTCTACCGAGATCATCGCGTGTCCGAACAGCACCCAGAGCACAGCAACCAGCGCGAGCGCGCCGAAGGACATCATCATCATCGAGATGGCGCCCTTCTCGCGAACGAGGCCACCGTAGAACAGCGCGAGGCCCGGTGTCATGAACAACACCAACGCCGTCGCAGTAATGAGCCAGGCCGCACCACCTGTATCCATTGAAGTTCTCCTCTCAATCACACCCGGCTGGTCAACCGCTCGACCCGAAACCGTTGGTGTGTGGTTCCTGAGAATAGACCGAACGCGAAAAATAAATGGCGTTTCTCGTGCATATTTTGAGTAACTTTGCACTGTCAACAAACTTTAACTTGCGTGCAACCTTGTTGAAGATTGCGCAAAATTGCAAAGAATCAGCCCGTAACCCGGGGATTTTCCGGTGCTACGGGCTGAAATGAGTGCGGCGGCGCGCTAGGCGCTGGCGGCGCCGGTGGATGCGATGAGTCGCGACACCGAGCGGAGGTACTTCTTGCGGTACCCACCATCGACCATGCCGCCGCCAAAGATCGCGTCGAGGGGCACGCCGGAGGCGACCATCGGGATCTCAGCGTCGTAGACGCGGTCGATGAACGCCACGAAGCGCAGCGCCTCGGACTGGTCGGTGAGCTCGGTCACATCGGTGAGGGCGAGCAGGTTGATGTCGTCGACGAGGCGCACGTACTTCGAGGGATGCACCGTGGCGAGGAACTCGATGAGGGTGCGGAAGTCGTCCTGCGCGACGGTCTTGCCGGCGGTGATGCGCGCATCCACCGCATCCTGCACCTCGGCCGGCGAACTCACGATCGCGTGCCCCTCGACGGCGCGACGACGGTAGTCGACGCCGTCGATGCGCACCGTCTTGAAGACATCGGCCAGCTTCGTGATCTCGCGAAGGAAGTCCTGTGCCGCGAAGCGCCCCTCGCCGAGCGCATTTGGCGGGGTGTTCGAGGTCGCCATGACATGGGTGCCCTTTTCGACGAGGGCGCCGAGGAAGCGGGTCATGACCATGGTGTCGCCCGGGTCGTCGAGCTCGAACTCGTCGATCGCGAGCAGGCTGGCCCCGGTGAAGGCCTCGACGGCCTTCTGATAGCCGAGCGCGCCGACGAGCGAGGTGTACTCAATGAACGTGCCGAAGTACTTGCGGCCGGTAAAGGCGTGCCAGGTTGCGGCGAGCAGGTGGGTCTTGCCGACGCCGAAGCCGCCATCGAGGTAGACGCCGGGCTTCACACTCGGCGCGCGCTTGAACATCTTCGACATGAAGCCGCGGCCGCTCGAGCGGTTTCCCCCAGCCTTCGCGAAGTCGCGCGCGATCTCGACCGCCTGCATCTGCGACGGGTACGACTCGTCGGGCACATAGTTGTCGAAACTCGCGTGCGCGAACTGCGGCGGCGGCACCAGGGCCCGAACCATCTCATCCGGCGTCATCTGCGGAACCTGTTCGGTGAGATGTACGAGGGTGCCTACGGTCACAGAGGTCTCCTTTTGCGCAGGAATAAGCTGGGTCAAGACTACGCTGACCTAGGTACGAACGCCGCAGTATTCGAGGAGTAGTCATGTCCGTCGTCTTCGACGAATCCCAGGAATTCGCGCAGTACGCGCAGCCCCACCGTCTCGTCTCGACCGAGTGGTTGGCCGAGCACCTCCACGACGACGGCCTCGTGGTCGTCGAATCTGACGAAGACGTTCTGCTCTACGAAACCGGCCACATTCCGGGTGCGGTCAAGGTCGACTGGCACACCGACCTCAACGACCCCGTCGTGCGCGACTACGTCGACGGCGAGGGCTTCGCCGAGCTGATGGGCCGCCTCGGTATCACCCGCGACACGACCATCGTGCTCTACGGCGACCGTTCAAACTGGTGGGCCGCCTACGCCATGTGGGTGTTCGAACTCTTCGGCCACGAGGACATCCGTCTCGTCAACGGCGGCCGCGAGAAGTGGGTGGCCGAAGGCCGTGAGCTCACCCGCGAGGTGCCCGAGCGCACGCCAGCCGCGTACCCCGTCGTCGAACGCGACGAGACTGGCCTGCGCGCCCGCCGCGACGACGTCGTCGCCCATCTCGGCGAGGGCAAGCCGCTCATCGACGTCCGCAGCTTCCCCGAATACACGGGCGAGCGCACACACATGCCCGACTTCCCGCAGGAGTCGGCGCTGCGCGGCGGGCACATCCCCTCGGCCCACTCGGTGCCGTGGGCACGCGCCGCGAACGAGGATGCGACGTTCAAGTCGCGCGAGGAGCTCGAGCAGATCTACCGCGTCGAACTCGGCCTCGGCGACAGCGACGACGTCATCGCCTACTGCCGCATCGGCGAGCGCTCGAGCCACACCTGGTTCGTGCTGAAGTACCTCCTCGGCTTCCCCACCGTGCGCAACTACGACGGCTCGTGGACCGAATGGGGCTCGCTCGTCGGCGCCCCGATCGTCGTGGGCGAAGAGCCCGGCGCCGCGCCGACTCGCTAGGGGCGTCATGTCTGCAATTCCTACTCAGCTCGCGGAAATCCGCGACGACTTCCTCGCGATCCCCGAGCGCGAACGCCTCACGATGCTGCTCGAGTTTTCCGACGAGCTGCCCGAGGTGCCCGAGCGCTTTGCGAACGTCGAGTTCGAGCGCGTCATCGAGTGCCAGTCGCCCGTCTTCATCACGACCGAGGTCGACGACGGCACGGTGCACCTGTTCGCAAAAGCCCCCGCTGAGGCGCCCACGACCCGCGGCTTCGCCTCGGTGCTCGTGCAGGGCATCGACGGCCTCTCGACCGACGAGGTGCTCGGCATCCCCGCCGACTTCCCGTTCGAGCTCGGCATCACGAAGCAGGTGTCGCCGCTCCGCCTCAATGGCATGGTCGGCATGCTCGGGCGCGTGCAGCGTCAGGTGCGGGAGGCGGCGAGCGCGTAGCTTGGAAGCCGTGCCCGACACTTCGCAGCCGTTTGATCTCAGCCGCATGCCCGACCCGAGCTGGCTCCGCCAGCTCGGCGGCACCGGCGACCTGCTCGACCTGACCGGCGACGGCATCGCCGCGGCCGAGTCGTGGCTGCGCGAGCATTACGCGCCGCCGCGGCCCGACTGGGTGCGCATGAACATGCTCGGCTCGCTCAACGGCCGCATCACCGGCGGAGACGGCACGTCGGACAGCCTCTCGAACCGGGCCGACCGGCGCATCCTGCGGCTCATCCGCGAGATGAGCGATGTCGTCGTGGTCGGCGCCAACACGGTGCGCGAGGAGCGCCACACCGCGACCCGCCCTACCTGGCTCTGCATCATTTCGGAGTCGGGCAATCTGACCGGGCACCGCATCAGCGAAGCGGATGCGGCGGCCTCGGTGCTCGTGTGCGGGCCGGCCTCGGCGCGTGAACGCTCCGCCGAGACCATGCCCGGGGCCAACTTCGCCGAGTTCGACGCCTCGGGCGGCCGGGTGCCGCTGGATGCGGTGCTCGCGGAGTTGCGCGGGCGCGGCCTGCGCCAGATTGTCGTCGAAGGCGGCACGACTCTGATCGGCCAGTTCCTCGACGCGGCGCTGCTCGACGAGGTGTGCCTCACGCAGGCGCCGGTGTTCGGCCCGGACACCTCGCCGGCGCTCCCCTCGTCGTCGCGCAACTCGGCCTTTCGGCGCGAGCTGCTGCTCGAGGATGAGTTCGGCTTCCTCTATCAGCGACTGGTGCGCGACGACGCCTGAGCCTGGCTGTCGGCCCCGGGCTGCGTGCTGAGCCCGGCGAACCATTCGTCCACCGCGGTCTCCCAACTGTCGCGGTCGACGTTCCAGAGGCGCGTGTGCCGCGCCCGCGTGAACTCGACGTAATCGACGAGGTCGGGCCGCGCCTGCGCGAGACGCTGGCTCGAGGTGACCGGCACCACGGTGTCGGCCGTCGAGTGCAACAGCAAAATCGGCACCTCGAACTCGTCAGCCCGCGCCACGAGGTCAAGCTGCGCGAGGTCAATCGGCTCGTCGGTGCCGAGCAGACCCCGGTGCAGCGGGGAGTTGAGCAGCCACATGCCGAGCTTCGCGACCGGCGCGGGCACGCGCATCTGCGCCGCCTGGTACTCGAGCGTGTCGTGCCAGTTCACGGCAGGCGACTCGAGCATGAGGCCGACGATGCGTTTGCGGAAGCGCGAGTTGAGGTAGGTCTGCCCGACGATGCCGCCGCCCATCGACCAACCAGTAAGCACGATCCGCTCGGCGCCGCGTGAGCTCGCCCACTCGAGCGCGGCGTCGACGTCGTGCCATTCGGTGAGACCGAGCCCGTACTTGCCGTCGGCCGGCGAAGGCACGCCGAGGTCGTTGCGGTAGCTCACGACGAGCGAGTTCCAGCCCTGCGCCCGCACGAGCGGCACGGCGCGCAGCGGCTCGGTCATCGCCGCGCCGCGCCCGTGCACGTGAATCACCCAGTCGTGGCTGCCCTCGCGGTCGGCCGGCACGAACCAGGCGGGCATCGGGCCGAGCTCGCCCGGCACCTCCACCTCGCGCCAGTGCAGGCCGAGGTCGCGAATGTCGCGTTGCGGTGCCGACGCCACCCGCACCGTGCGGATGCCCACGATGGGCGTGCCGATCGCCTCGCTGAAGCGCCGGGTCACGGTGCGCAGGTCGGCGGTGACGATCTCACCGAGGTGCGCTCGGCCCCGGGCCGAGTCCCACAGCAGGGTGTACTCCCCCGCCGTCTCCGACTCGATGGTGCGCTCAAGCGTGATCGTGCCCGCCGTCGCCTCGGGGTTGTGCAGATCGCACTTGATCACCCGCACCGGCCCACGCGTGCTCCGCGGCGGGTTCACCACCTGGCGCGCGAGCATGGTCGCGGCGGTCGCGGCGAGCGACCCGAAAAACACCGTGGCACCGGCCGCGAGCGCGGTTGCGTTCCTGAGGGGTCGTCCGGTCATTTTCCTCCGTTCGCGGCAAGTCGGCGCGCCGCCGCTCACAGGCCGCACCACCCGGCCTAACCTTCAGGCGTGGTGGTCAGCTTGCATCCGGTGCCCGTAGCGTTCGACATGGCAGTCGAGTCAATTCGAGCTGTCGAGTTTCGCAGCGACTTACGGGTGCAGGAAATCCGATCACCCGAGGGTCTTGCACCGCACGCGTTGGCGCTCGCAGCCGATGTTAGTCCCGGCAACCTGGAGGGCGACTCTCAGCTCGGCACGGGCCGCTTCATCCTGCTGCACGACCCTTCCGAGCCGGATGCGTGGCGCGGCGACTTCCGCGTCGTGTGCTTCGCGCAGGCCCCGCTCGAGACCGACATTGGCGGCGACGCCATGCTGCCGGAGGTCGCCTGGTCGTGGCTCGTCGACGCCCTCGACGAGAACGGTGCCGACTATCGCTTCCCCTCGGGCACCGTCACGGTGGTGAACTCGAAGGGCTTTGGCGAGCTCACCGAGCAGGGCGAGGGCTCGCAAATCGAGATGCGCGCCTCGTGGACCCCGCAGAATTCCGACCTCGCGGCGCACGTCGAGGCGTGGTCAACGCTCCTGTGCATGCTCGCGGGGCTGCCGCCGGTCGATTCCCAGGACGTCGCGATCCTGCGGCACGCGGCGCGTGAACATGGCCGCGGTTGATGGCAAGCGCCTCGAGCGCGGCGGGCTCGAGGTTATCGACACGCACATCGCCCTGAGCGACGCGCTCGGCCGGCTCGAGGAGGGCACGGGACCGATCGCGATCGACACCGAGCGCGCCTCGGGCTACCGGTACTCTGACCGCGCCTACCTCATCCAGATCTTCCGCCGGGGCACCGGCACGCTGCTCATCGACCCCATCCCGTTCGGCTCGCTGAAGTCGGTGACCGAGGTCATCGCCGACGACGAGTGGATCCTCCACGCCGCGACGCAGGATCTCCCCTGCATGCGCGACATCGGCCTCACCCCGACCCACCTCTTCGACACGGAGCTCGCCGCACGGCTGCTCGGCATGGACCGGGTCGGGCTCGGCGCGGTCGTGCAAGAGCTGCTCGGCATCGAACTCGCAAAGGCACACTCGGCCGATGACTGGTCGGTGCGCCCGCTGCCGAAAGAGTGGCTCGCGTACGCCGCGCTCGACGTCGAGCTCCTCGTGGATGTGCGGGATGAGCTGGCAAGGCGGCTGACGGATGCGGGCAAGGATGATTGGGCGCGCGAGGAGTTCGCGGACGAACTGCAGCGCCCGCTCAACCCCGTCAAGCACCTCGCACTCGAGCCCGACGCCGACCCGGAACGCTGGCGTTCGCTCTCGGGCGTCCACCAGCTGCGCTCGCCGCGCGCCCTCGCGATCGCCCGCGAGCTCTGGCTCAGCCGCGACGCCTACGCGCGCGAAACCGACACGGCGCCCGGGCGCATCATTCCCGATCGCTCCGTGCTCGCCGTCGCGAAGGCCCAGCCCCGGTCAAAGGGGCAGCTCGGCTCGATGAGCGACTTCACCGGCAAGCAGTCCCGCTCGCAGCTCGATCGGTGGTGGGACGCCGTCGCGGCGGGCCGCGAGAATCCCGCGCCGCCGAAGCGTGCCGCGCCGGATTCCAATCGGCTCCCCCCGCTCAAGGCGTGGGAACAGAAGCGCCCCGAGGCGTTCGCCCGCGTGAGCGCGGCGCGCCCCGCCGTCGCGGAACTCGCCGAAGAGCTCCATCTACCGACCGAGAACCTGCTCACCCCATCCCTGCTTCGGCAGCTCGCTTGGGACGGCACGGCCAACACCGAATCCGAAATTCGGAGTGAACTCAGAAATTTGGGCGCGCGACAGTGGCAGGTCGACATGACGACCCCCGTTATCGCGAGGTCGTTTGTCGAGGCCACCCAAGACGCTACGGATTCCGACATCTCTCCTCGGTAGGCTCGCCCTGATCACAACGGTCCGTAACGATGCGGACCACGAGGAGGAATAGTGACCGGATCAGAGGTCCATTTCATTGACGGCACGCGCACGCCGTTTGGCCGCGCTGGCGAAAAGGGCATGTACTGGGGAACTCGTGCCGACGATCTGGCGGTGAAGGCGATGAAGGCCCTCATCGACCGCAATCCGCAGATTCCGGTCGACCGCTATGACGACGTCGCAATCGCGGCGACGACGCAGCAGGGCGACCAGGGGCTCACCCTCGGCCGTACCACTGCGATTCTCGCGGGCCTGCCGCTCAACGTGCCCGGCCTCGCGATCGAGCGCATGTGCGCGGGCGCCCTCACCGCGTCGGCCCTCATGGGTTCGACGATCGGCTTCGGCCAGAACGACGTCGTCATCGCCGGCGGCGTCGAGCACATGGGCCACCACCCGATGGGCCAGGGCGTCGACCCGAACCCCCGCTTCCTCTCCGAGCAGCTCGTCGACGCCGAGGCGCTGAACATGGGTAACACGGCCGAGCGCCTGCACGACCGCTACCCCCAGTACACGAAGGAGCGCGCCGACCGCTTCGCGCTCGCCTCGCAGCAGAAGGCCGCGAAGGCGTACCAGGACGGCAACTTTGCGCGTGACCTCGTGCCCGTCGCCATCGAGAGCGAGTCCGGCTGGGGGCTCGCCGACCGCGATGAGCACCTCCGCCCCGACACGACGATGGAGGGCCTCGCCGGCCTCAAGACGCCGTTCCGCCCGCACGGTCGCGTCACCGCCGGTAACGCCTCGCCCCTCACCGACGGCGCCACCGCGTCGATCCTCGTGTCGGACGACGCGCTCAAGGAGTTCGGCCTCAAGTCGCGCATGAAGATGGTGTCGTTCGCGTTCGCGGGCGTCGAGCCCGAGGTCATGGGCCTCGGCCCCATCCCCTCGACCGAGAAGGCACTCAAGCGTGCCGGCCTCAAGATCGACGACATCGGCCTGTTCGAGCTCAACGAGGCCTTTGCAGTGCAGGTGCTCTCGTTTCTCGACCACTTCGGCATCGCCGACGACGACCCCGCGGTCAACCGATTCGGCGGCGCGATCGCCCTCGGCCACCCGCTCGCGGCGAGCGGCGTGCGCCTCATGATGCAGCTCGCGAACCAGTTCGAGCAGTTCCCCGAGGTGCGTTACGGCGTCACCGCGCTCTGCGTCGGCCTCGGCCAGGGCGGCACGATCATCTGGGAGAACCCGTCCTGGAACGGCAAGAAGCACGCGCGAGCAGGAAAGTAGGCAGAACAAGTGAAGTTCCCCAAGTTTGACCGCAGCAAGTACGCAGCGCTGCTCGAGCCGGCCGCCGAGGCCGAGGTCATCACCGAGGCGAAGGTGCGCGACGTGCGCCTCGCATCCGGCCGCACCCTCGCCCTCATCACCCTCGACAACAACAAGGACTACAAGCGCCCGAACACGCTCGGCCCGAACACGCTCGCCGCGCTCGGCGAGACGCTTGAGTCGCTGCGCGCCCGCGCCGCCGCCGGCGAGATCGACGCCGTCGCCATCACCGGCAAGCGCTTCAGCTTCGCCGCCGGCGCCGACCTCTCGCTCGTCGACCGCATCCCGAGCCGCGATGTTGCGCGCCTCATGGGCGAGATCGGGCACCACGCGCTCGGCCTGCTCGGCGACCTCGGTGTGCCGAGCTTTGCGTTCGTCAACGGCCTCGCCCTCGGCGGTGGCGTCGAGGTTGCGCTGCACTCGACCTACCGCACGATCGACGCCTCCACGCCGGCCATCGCCCTGCCCGAGGTCTACCTCGGCCTCGTGCCCGGCTGGGGTGGCGCCACCCTCGTGCCGAACCTGATCGGCATCGAGAATGCCCTCAAGGTCATCATCGAGAACCCGCTCAAGATGAACCGCACGCTCAAGCCGAAGCAGGCCCTCGAGCTCGGCCTCGTCGACCGCCTCATCGCGCCGGTCAACTTCCTCGAAGACTCGCTGAAGTTCGCGGATGCGGTGCTCGGCGGCGAGGCCGTCAAGTGCCCGAACGAGCCCGGCAAGATCGAGCGCGTCACGAAGTGGGACATCGCGGTGAAGATCGCGCGCAAGTCGGTTGAGGAGCGCCTCGGCACCGTGCCGAAGGCCCCCTACCGTGCCCTCGACATCATCGCCCTCGCAAAGCACAACGACCTCGCCCGCGGCTTCGAGGCCGAGAACGAGGCCCTCGCCGACCTCATCTCGGGCGACCAGTTCATGGCGTCGATGTATGGCTTCGACCTTGTGCAGCGCCGGGCGAAGCGCCCCGAGGGCGCCCCCGACAAGGCACTCGCCGGCAAGGTCACGAAGGTCGGCATCGTCGGCGCGGGCCTCATGGCCAGCCAGTTTGCGACGCTGTTCGTGCGCCGCCTCAAGGTGCCCGTCGTCATGACCGACCTCGACCAGGAGCGCGTCGACCGCGGCGTCGCGAACGTGCATGCCGAGCTCGAGAAGCTGCGCGACAAGGGTCGGCTCGATTCCGATGAGTTCAACCGGCTCACGGCCCTCGTGACGGGCACGACCGACCGCAGCGAGTTCGCCGACTGCGACTGGGTGATCGAGGCCGTGTTCGAAGAGGTTTCGGTGAAGCAGGAGGTCTTCGGCGACCTCGAGAACATCGTCTCGGAAGAAGCGATTCTCGCGACGAACACCTCCTCGCTCTCGGTGGACGAGATCGGTTCGAAGCTCCGCCACCCGGAGCGACTCGTCGGCTTCCACTTCTTCAACCCGGTCGCGGTCATGCCGCTCGTCGAGGTGGTCAACGCCGCGAAGACGAACGAGGCCACCCTCGCGACGGCGATGCAGGTCGCGAAGAACCTCAAGAAGAACGCGGTCATCACCACCGACCGCCCGGGCTTCGTGGTGAACCGTGTGCTCGCCAAGGTGCTCGGCGAGGCCATGCACGCCGTCGACACCGGCACCCCGATCGCGGTTGTCGACCACGCCTCCGACCCCATCGGTCTGCCGATGACGCCGTTCGAGCTGCTCGAGCTCGTTGGCCTCAAGGTCGGCGCGCACGTGCTCACCTCGCACCACACCCCGTTCCCCGACCGCTTCTTCGAGTCGAAGAACCTGGATGCGCTGGCCGACTCGGGCGCGAAGCTCATCGAGCGCGACGGCAAGGGCCGCGCGAAGGGCTACACGAAGGAGTTTGAGAAGGTCGTCGGCACCGAGGGCAAGACTCCGATGACCGCCGAGCAGCTGCGCGAGCGGCTCGAGACCGGGCTCGCCGAGGAGATCAAGATCATGCTCGACGAGGGCGTCGTCACCGCCCCCGAAGACATCGACCTGTGCCTCATCCTCGGCGCCGGCTTCCCGCTGCTCGATGGCGGCATCACGCCGTACCTCGACCGCGTGGGTGCCAGCGAGCGCGCGTTCGGCGGCACGTTCCACACCCCGACGATTCGCGGCGCGGCGGAGCGCTAAGCGGCATCCGAGAACGGGCCGACTCCCCCAGCGGGAGTCGGCCCGCTTCGTTTCCCGACCCAGTTTTGCGGCTACCGCCGTCGGCTAGCGTCGAGGCATGCGTGAATACCTCATTGATGCCAGCCGCCCCACCGACTCGGAATCGCTGCACGCCCTGCTGCGCGACGTCATCGCCGCGGATGGCGCGCTGACCCGCGCGCAGGTCGACGCCATCGGCATGACGAGCGAGGTGCACGACGAGGGCACGCACATCGAGCGGCTCGCCCTCGACCTCTCGGGCACGCAGCTCAGCCCCCGCCAGCTCGCCGAGCAGGCGAAGGAGCGCGAGCAGGAGGTGCCCGACGAGCCCGCCACGCCGTTCGTGCCCACCGTCGTGCAGGTCGATGCCGCATCCTTCTCGGCCCAGCCCCTCAAGCTCGGGCCGCTTGAGCTCAAGGCCACCGGCTCGGCCGAAAACGTGCGCTACGCCTGGCTCGAGGACGCGAAGGGCGGCCTCTGGGTCGAGCACCTCAAGTCGGCCGACGGCAAGCCGGGCCACGCCTCGGCCGAGTTCGAGGTCGACACGCGCGACTTCGAACCCCTCGCCCGCGAGGTGCTCGAGCGTGCCGACGCGAAGGTGAAGCTGCTCGAGTTCACGCCCGAAGTCGAAACCCCGAACGACCGCGAGGCGAACGTGCGCATCGCCATGCGCTGCGGTTACGGCATCGTGCGCGCGAGCATCATCGTTGACGCCCACGCGGTCGTCGACGACAACATGGTGCTGCACATCAAGCAGGTGAAGTTCTCGAGCAAGAACCCCGTGCTCGCGCTCGCCTACAAGGCCATCGAGCGCATCGTGCTGCGCGACGGGCGCATCCCCGAAACCATCGCGATCAACGAGCAGCTGCCCGCGGGCATCGAGCTCACGGATGCGCGCATCCGCGCAGTCGGCACCCGGCTCACGATTACTGGTGAGGTGCTTGCCGAGGGGGAAGCAGACTTTCCGGCGTAGCGGCGGTTCCGGCGCGTTCGGGTCGCGCGTGCGGCACGCGTGACCCGAGCACCTGCGCCACGACGTTGCGCGCAATCTGCTGGGGTGTGAGCCCCGCATCCTCGAGAATCTGACCGCGGCTCGCGTGGTCGAGGAACTCGTCGGGCAGGCCCAGCTCGGTCACGGTCGTGTCGACCTCGGCCGCGCGGAGGTCTTGGCGCACGCGGGTGCCGATGCCGCCGACGACAATGCCGTCCTCGAGCGTGATGACGAGCCGGTGCTCGTCGGCGAGTGCGATGACGCTCTCGGGCACGGGCACGACCCAGCGCGGGTCGACCACGGTGACGCCGATGCCCTGCGCCTCGACGTGCTTCGCGACCTCGATCGCGGTGCTCGCCATCGGGCCGACGGCGACAATGAGCACATCCGCCCGGCTGCCGACGCGCAGCACGTCGACGCCGTCGTCGAGCCGACGCACGGCCTCGACCTCGTCGCCCACCTTGCCCTTCGAATACCGCAGCACGGTCGGGCCGTCTTCGATGGCGATCGCCTCGCGGAATTCCTCGCGCAGTCGGGTCGCGTCGCGCGGTGCGGCGAGCCGAATGCCCGGCACGATCTGCAGCAACGCCAAGTCCCACATGCCGTGGTGACTCGGCCCGTCCGGGCCGGTGACGCCAGCGCGATCGAGCACGAACGTGACCGGCGCGTGGTGCAGGCCAACGTCCATGAGCACCTGATCAAACGCCCGGTTCATGAATGTCGCGTAGATCGCGACGACCGGGTGCAGGCCGCCGAACGCCATGCCGGCCGCCGAGGTGACTGCGTGCTGCTCGGCAATGCCGACGTCGTGCACGCGCTTCGGGTACTTCTTCGCCAGCGGCTCGAGCCCGACCGGGCGCAGCATTGCCGCGGTGATGCCCACGACGTCGTCGCGTTCGTCGGCGACCTTGACCAGTTCGTCGCCGAACACCGCGGTCCACGACTGCCCGCTTGACTCGGCCACCGGCTCGCCCGTGATCGGGTCGATTTGGCCGACGGCATGGAACTGATCGTTCATGTCGTCGGTAGCCGGCTTGAAGCCGTGGCCCTTTTCAGTGATGACGTGCACGATCACGGGCTGCCCGTAGTCGCGGGCCTGGCGCAGCGCTTCTTCGACCGCGCGCTCGTCGTGGCCGTCGATCGGGCCGAGGTACTTGATGTCGAGGTTCGAGTAGAGCGAATCATTGTTCGTGAAGCGCGAGAGGAAGCCGTGCAGGCCGCCGCGCACCGCTCGGTAGACGCTGCGGCCGAACTTCCCACCGAAGCGCGAGAAGGCGCGGTCGGACGACTTCTGGAGACTCGTGTAGGTGCGGTCGGTACGCACGCGGTTGAGGAAGCGGGCCATGCCGCCGATCGTTGGCGCGTAGGAGCGGCCGTTGTCGTTGACGACGATGACGAGGCGGCGCGAGTTGTCGTCGCTGATGTTGTTCAGCGCCTCCCAGGTCATGCCGCCCGTCAGCGCGCCGTCGCCAACGACGGCGACCACCCCGCGTTCGCCCTGACCGGTAAGCTGCCAGGCTCTGGAGATGCCGTCGGCCCAGCTCAGCGAGCTCGACGCGTGCGACGACTCGACGATGTCGTGCTCGGACTCGGCGCGCTGCGGGTAGCCGGCGAGGCCGCCGCGCTCACGCAGCTCGTCGAAGTTCTGACGCCCGGTGAGCAGCTTGTGCACATACGACTGGTGCCCCGTGTCGAACACCACGGCATCCTTGGGTGAGTCGAAGACGCGATGAATCGCGAGCGTCAGTTCGACCACGCCGAGGTTCGGGCCAAGGTGCCCGCCGGTACGACTGACGTGCTCGATCAGGAACGCGCGGAGTTCTTCCGCCAGTTGCTCGAGCTCCGCCTGCGAGAGACGGTCAAGATCTCGGGGCCCCTTGATCGATGGCAAGAGCTGCTCCGCCATTCGGACTCCCTTCTTCACGTAAGCAGTAACTCTACCGCCCGCGCGTGGGAAACCGCGTCGGCGGGCAGCCCTTAAGGCTACCCGCCGACGCGGTATGCGGAGAACTACTTGTTCGCGACGAGCGAGCGCAGCACGTACTGCAGGATGCCGCCGTTGCGGTAGTAGTCGGCTTCACCGGGCGTGTCGATGCGCACGACGGCGTCGAACTCGACCGGCTCGCGACCGGCCTCCGAGTTCTCGGTCGGGGTCGCGACGACGTGCACCGTCTTCGGGGTGGTGCCGTTGTTCAGCTCTTCGAGGCCCGTGATCGAGAACGACTCGGTGCCGTCGAGGCCGAGCGACGCGGCCGACTCGCCAGCCGGGAACTGCAGCGGCACAACGCCCATGCCGATGAGGTTCGAGCGGTGGATGCGCTCGTAGCTCTCGACGATGACGGCGCGAACGCCGAGCAGCCTCGTGCCCTTGGCAGCCCAGTCACGCGACGAGCCCGAGCCGTACTCCTTGCCGCCAAGCACGACGAGCGGGGTGCCCTGCTCGGCGTAGTTCTGCGCCGCGTCGTAGATGAACGACTGCGGGCCGTCGGCCTGCGTGAAGTCGCGGGTGTAGCCACCCTCGACGCCATCGAGGAGCTGGTTCTTCAGGCGAATGTTCGCGAAGGTACCGCGAATCATGACCTCGTGGTTACCGCGGCGCGAGCCGTACGAGTTGAAGTCACGACGCTCGACACCGTGCTCGGTAAGGTACTGACCTGCCGGGCTCGCGGCCGGGATCGAACCCGCGGGCGAGATGTGGTCGGTCGTGGTCGAGTCGCCGAGCTTGACGAGCACGCGGGCGTCGGCGATGTCGGCCACCGGGGTGAGCTCGAGGGTCATGCCATCGAAGTAGGTCGGCTTGCGCACGTAGGTCGACTCCGAGTCCCACTCGAACGTCGAGCCGGCCGGGGTCGGCAGCGAGCGCCAGCGCTCGTCGCCCTCGAAGACCGAGGCGTACT
The DNA here is from genome assembly GCF_023370115.1 of Gulosibacter sediminis. Lineage (NCBI taxonomy): Bacteria > Bacillati > Actinomycetota > Actinomycetes > Micrococcales > Microbacteriaceae > Gulosibacter > Gulosibacter sp. ACHW.36C. The sequence continues at coordinate 1,526,852 of NZ_CP097160.1, forward strand.
CGTTCGTGTACATGTCGGTGTCGATCGACTCGTCGATGACCTGCTGCACCTCGGCCGCGTCGGGCCAGATGTCGGCGAGGAAGACGTCGTTGCCCTCCGAGTCCTGGCCGAGCGGCTGGTTCTCGAAGTCGAAGTCCATCGAACCGGCGAGGGCGTAGGCCACGACGAGCGGCGGCGACGCGAGGTAGTTCATCTTCACGTCGGGGTTGATGCGACCCTCGAAGTTACGGTTACCCGACAGCACTGCCGTGATGGCGAGGTCGTTGTCGTTGATGGCCTCCGAGATCGGCTGGTCGAGCGGGCCCGAGTTACCGATGCAGGTGGTGCAGCCATAGCCGACGAGGTAGAACCCGAGGTCGTCGAGGTACTTCGTGAGACCCGACTTGTCGTAGTAGTTCGTGACGACCTTCGAACCCGGTGCGAGCGTGGTCTTCACCCACGGCTTCGACTGCAGGCCCTTCTCGACCGCGTTGCGGGCGAGGATGCCCGCGGCCATCATGACCGAGGGGTTCGAGGTGTTCGTGCACGAGGTGATCGCGGCGATGCCGACGTGGCCGTGGTCGAGCTCGAACTCGGCGCCGTTGTTGGTGACGGTGACAGGCTTCGAAGCCTCCGAAGCGTAGTTGTTTAGGTCGCTTTCGAACTGCGTCTTCGCGTTGTCGAGCTCGATGCGGTCCTGCGGGCGGCGGGGGCCGGCGATCGACGCGACGACGGTCGAGAGGTCGAGCTCGAGGTACTCCGAGAAGTTCGGCTCGTTGGCGGCGTCGTGCCAGAGCGTCTGCTCCTTGGCGTACGCCTCGACGAGCTTGACCTGCTCTTCCGAGCGGCCGGTGAAGCGGAGGTAGTTCAGCGTCTCGTCGTCGATCGGGAAGACCGCGGCGGTCGAACCGAACTCGGGCGACATGTTGCCGATGGTGGCGCGGTTCGCGAGCGGCACCTGGCCGACACCCTCACCGTAGAACTCGACGAACTTGCCAACGACGCCGTGCTGGCGCAGCATGTCGGTGATCGTGAGCACGACGTCGGTCGCGGTCACGCCGGTGGGGATCGAGCCGTTGAGCTTGAAGCCGACGACCTTGGGGATGAGCATCGACACGGGCTGGCCGAGCATGGCCGCCTCAGCCTCGATGCCGCCAACGCCCCAGCCGAGCACGCCGAGACCGTTCACCATGGTGGTGTGCGAGTCGGTGCCGACGAGGGTGTCGGGGTAGGCCTGCTTGACGCCGTTGACCTCGCGCACGAAGGCGACGCGAGCCAGGTACTCGATGTTCACCTGGTGCACGATGCCGGTCCCCGGAGGCACGACCATGAAGTCGTCGAACGCGCCCTGGCCCCAGCGGAGGAACTGGTAGCGCTCGCCGTTGCGCTGGTACTCGATCTCGACGTTGCGCTCGAAGGCGTCGTCGCTGCCGAAGAGCTCGGCGATGACCGAATGGTCGATCACGAGCTCGGCGGGCGCGAGCGGGTTGATCGTTTCGGGGTCGCCGCCGAGGTCCTTCACGGCCTCGCGCATGGTGGCGAGGTCGACGATGCAGGGCACGCCGGTGAAGTCCTGCATCACCACGCGGGCCGGGGTGAACTGGATCTCGGTGTTCGGCTCGGCCGAGGCATCCCACGAGCCGAGGGCCTTGATCTGCTCCGCCGTCACGTTCGCGCCATCTTCGGTGCGAAGGAGGTTCTCGAGCAGCACCTTGAGGCTGAAGGGCAGCTTCTCGTAGCCGGCAACCTTGTCGATGCGGAAAATCTCGTAATCGGTGCCCTCGACGTTCAGAACGTCTTTGGCGCCGAAACTATTGATAGCAGTCACGATGCTCCTAATCTTTGACTTGCCGGAAGATATCTCGACTTAGAGAGATCTTACCGTATTTGGGGGTGCGACGAGTTCATTCGTCGGCCAGGTTCTGCTTAGGTTCGCCTGACTTGGCGGGGTCGGATGCCGTTTGGTATACGGCGCGAACGAACAGCACCGTGAGCACGATCACGAGCGCAAAGAGGGGTGCCCCCATGACGAGTCGGGCGACACCGAGGGCTTCGACAGCGCCGGCAAAATACAGCGGCAGCTGCACCGCGAGGCGAGCGAGGAAGAACGCGACCCAGACGCCGGTGGCCAGTTGCATCCACCACATGAGCCGCCTCGAGGAGCGCCACTTCGTGCCGTCACCAAACAGGAAACCCGAGATGACGCCGACGATGGGCCAGCGCACGAGCATCGACAGCACGAGCCCGGCCGCGTAGGCGCCGTTGGTCCAGAAGCCGACGACGAAGTACTGCGTGCCCTCGCCGCTGCGCAGCGCGAGGAAGCCCGAGACAACGAGCCCGAGTAGGCCACCGACGGCGGATGCGGCCGGCTCGCGCCGCACGAGGCGCACGATCACGAACGCGAGGCCGATCACGGCGGGCACGCCCACCGACACCCAGAGGTCCTTCGTGAGCACGTAGAGCACGAGGAACGCGATGCCCGGCAGCAGCGCCTCGACGAGCCCGCGCCATCCGCCCATCGCCGTGAGCAGGGCCGCCGACATCGAGTCGGTCTCAGCAACGCGGCCAAGCGCCGAGTTGCGCGCGGCCGCACCAAGCTTCTGCTGGAGCTCTTCGCCGCCCGGACCCTCGGCGGTCGCGTCGCCGTCGCGCGCTTCGTCGCTCATCTCGTCACAACCTCGCTACGCCTGCAGCTTGCGCTTCGCGGCCTGCGCGGCGGCCTGTTTTTGCATCTGTTCGGCCATCGCCTTCGGCACCGTGAGCTCAAGCAGGTCGCGGGGCGGCGCGGCACGACCGCCGCGCACCACGATGACGCCGCGGAACAGTGCGAGCATTTCCTCAAGCTTCTCGTCGTCGCGGGTCGCGGCGCCGCTCACGACGCCGCGAAGGAACCACCGCGGCCCGTCGACACCGTAGAAGAACGCGCCGCGGCGCACCGCCTGGCCCTTCTGGTTGGCCACCTGAGGCAGGAACGTGTGCAGCGCCGTGCCGAGCTCGCACTCAACCTCGGTCACCTCGCCACCCTGCTTCGCGACCGTCGTCTTGAGCTTGCCGCGCACATCCGCCCAGATGCCCGACGAGCGCGGCGCAGCGAACGCCTGCACCTGCAGCGTTGAGCCGTTGAGGTCGAGCGCGACGGCGATGACTCGGCGCGTCTTCTCGAGAAATTCGAGGCGCAGCGCGAGCCCCTCGCGGGCAGGAATGCGCAGGGCACCAAAGTCGATGTAGCCGCCCGGGTTGGTCGCGGCGTCGGCCTCCGACTCGTCGAAGGGTCCCTCCTCGGCACGATCCGCCGGGGCCTCCTTCTCGAACTCCTCGGGCTCCTCCTCGTCGGCCTCGGCATCGACCTCGAGCTCGTCGTCCTCGACCACGAGCTTCTCCGCCTTCGGCACGTCCTCCTGCTTGCGGAACATGTCAAACAGACCCATTCACGGGCTCCTCTCCTGCGTGCGTCGCGGTCGCGGCGTGCGCGTATCCGCTCGAGCCGAATCCTGCTTCCCCGCGCTCGCCCTCGGGCAACGCATCCACCTGCGAGAACGCGACGGCGGGAATCGGCAATACCAATAGCTGGGCGATGCGGTCGCCCACGTTGATCGTGTACGGCTCGCGAGCATCCGTGTTCAGCAGCGAAACCTTGAGCTCGCCACGATATCCCGCGTCAATCACGCCCGGCGCATTCACGATCGTGATGCCGTGCTTCGCGGCGAGACCCGAGCGCGGCGCGACGAGCCCGACGGTGCCGCTCGGCAGCGCAATCGCGGTGCCGGTGCCCACCAGCGCTCGCTCACCGGGCTGGAGCGTGAGCTCCTCAGCGGAGAGCAGATCGGCGCCAGCGTCGTTCGGATTCGCCCGGTAAGGCCGGGTGCCGGTAAAGGGGATGTCGTAGTGGCCACTCACGCTACGTAGGCTAGTCGACCCGATGAAAGCTCTAATGAATCGAGCATCGAGAACTCAGGATTCCACGCGGTGACGGTGATTGCATAGCAGAGTGAATTACCGCGAACGAGTCTCCCCGTCCCTCTGGATGTACATCGCCGGGGTACTCATTGTGCCGGCGATGATCGTGGTATTTCTGCCAATCAACTCCCTCGTTGGCGTGATTCTCGGCGTCGCCCTCTACGGCGGCTACGTCGCCTTTCTCGTGAGCGGCTCCCCCGTCATCGAAGTGAGCGACTCGACCCTGCGCGTCGGCGCCGCCCAAATTCCGCTGCGCTATGTCGGCCAGATCACAGCGAACGAAACCGTGCAGGCCGCCCGTCAGGCGGCGGGGCCGGGGCTGGATGCGCGGGCCTGGACGAGCCTGCGCGGCTGGGTGCGCACGAGCGTGCGCGTCGAGATCACCGACGAGCGCGACCCGATCCCCTACTGGCTGTTCTCGACCCGCCGCCCCCAGGAGCTCGCGAAGGCCCTGGAAACGGCAGTGGCTCAGCTGCCGAAGCGAAGCTGAGCCACTGAAACTGCGGGCGATGCGTTAGCCGGCGCAGTCCTTACAGACGGGGTTGCCCTGCGTCGAGTGCGACGAGAGCTGCGAGCGGTGCTTGATAAGGAAACACTCCATGCAGGTGAATTCGTCGGCCTGTGGCGGAATCACGACGGTCTCGAGCTCAATGTCGCTGAGATCGCTGTCCGACAGGTCAAACCCGTGAACACCATCACCCTGATCGATGTCGACATTCGCGGAAGCCGAGGCGGGAACTCGTTCCTTCAGCGCTTCGATCGAGTCGGTGTCTTCTTCTGTTTTACGAGGGGCATCGTAGTCAGTTGCCATTACCATCCAATAGCTCAAGAACGTGGCAGGGAAACACCCCTGCTGGCGCGCAATTATGCACGACATTTGCCGCTCGCGCAACGCGACCTTGGGCGGAACTCGCTGAGAGCGAATATTTCGGCGGCGCGCGCGCCATTTGCCGCACTCTCTCGGGCTTATCTGTGAAGCTTTTCGGCGATAGAGGAGGCTCAAATGCAGGAACTGCGGTTCGTCAGCGTCGAGGACGGCTGGATTCTCGCCACCAACGAAAACGGTGACCGATTCCGCCTTCGTGTCGACGACACGCTGCAGGCCGCACTCCGGCCGCAACGCCAGGTGCGCAGCGCCGGCCCGAAGGTGCCGCCGCGTGAGATCCAGCAGCTGATTCGCGCCGGCCACACGGTCGACGAGGTCGTCGCCGAGACCGGCGCCGACCGCGAGACGGTCGAGCGCTTCGAGGCGCCGATCATCGCAGAGCGCGGCTACATCGTCGAACAGGCCCGAGGGGTGCCGGTGCGCCTGCAGCAGCAGGTTGACCCGCTCTCGAGCGAGGCCACGAACTTCGGCGTCGCAATCGACGCCCGCCTCGAGCAGCTCGAGGCCCGACAGGTGCGCTGGGATGCCTGGCGCGACCCCGAGACCGGCTGGCACGTCGGCCTCAACTTCGTCACCGGCGACGTCGAGCGCCACGCGCTGTGGAAGTTCGACACGAAGGGCCACGCCCTGCGCCCCGACTCCCCCGCGGCGGTCACGCTGTCGCAGCAGGGCGAGGTGCAGGGCATGCGCGGGCCGCACCTGCGCGCCGTCGCCCACGAGCATCCCGAGGGCGTGATTCCGGTCGCCGAGAAGGATGCCCCCGCGGCACCCGAGGCGAGCGAGGCCACAAGCTCGGCCACGACCTACGAGACCGCCGACCTGCTCGAGCAGCTGCGCCGCCGCCGCGGCGAGCGCCAGCACACCGTCTACGACGAGATGGCCGAGTACCAGGACGACGACGAGCTCGTCATCGACCGCCCGGCCGACGCCAGCGAGCCACAGGCACGCGTGACGCCGTTCGCGGCCGCGAGCGCGCAGCCCGACGAGACCCAGGCAAAGCCCGAGGCTGAGGTCGACCCCGAACACGATCCGGTTGCCCCCGAGGAGGACGCGAACCAGCTCGACCTCGCGGTCGACGAGGCCGAACAGGCGCCGTCGCAGTCGCGCAAGCGCACGGGCGCGCGCCCGGCGATGCCCACGTGGGACGAAATCGTCTTCGGCACTCGCACCGACGACTAATCGCCGCGGCTCGAGTTGATCGCTAGCGCGCGAACGCCCCGAGGCGCACGAGCGGCACCGTCGTCTCTTCCGGGGTGATCGAGCCGTGCTGGCCGATCATCTGACGCATGCTGGCTGGCATGGGGCGCACGTAGTACGAGACGTCGCCGACCGCAGCGAGCACGACGTCACCAATGCGGTCGAACACCTCGGGGTCGACGTCGTCGCCGTACCAGCCACGCGCGATGGCCTCGTCGCGGGTGAGCGCAACGGCAAGGTCGCCCTCGGCCGCACGCAAGCGACTCGTGAGCACCTCGCGATCGAGGTCGGTCGCGTCATCGGGCAGGTAGATGTGCCGCAGCCGCGGCTCCCCCGCGACGGCAACCACGTCGCTCGGCAGGGCGTCGTCGATGTCGCGCTGTCGTTCGCGGGGAATGTCGACCATGCCGTGGTCGGCGAGCAGCAGGATGCCGATGTCGTCCGGCACGAGCTCGAGCAGGCGGTCGATCGAGGCGTCGAGCTCCTCGAGTCGGGCCGTCCACGCATCCGACTCCCAGCCCTGCGAATGGCCGGTCTGGTCGAGCTCGGCGTGGTAGAGGTAAATGAGCGGATGCGCGAGCTCGCGCGCCGCCTGTGCGGCGACCTCGCTGCGCTCGAGCATGGTCTCGGCCCCGAGGTAGTCGGCGCCGCGGAGGCTCGCGAGGGTGAGCCCGGAGTCGCGATAGTCCTCGACCGAGACGACCACGTGGCTGGCGCCACGCACCGTCTCGAATATGGTGTCGCACAGCTGCCAGGTGTCGGGCGGCATGTGTTCGCCCCAGCCCGAGAGCTGATTCAGGTACATTCGCTGCTCGCGGTCCCAGACCGAGTAGGCGACCATGCCGTGCGCGCCGGCGCGGCTCGCGGTCGTGAGCGACGTGATGCCCGAGACCGTGGTCGAGGGGAAGCTCTGGGCGGTGCCGTCGTTCCAGGCGCGCGTGATCGTGCGCGCGTGTCCCGAGCGGGCGCGCAGCTGATGCGCGCCGAGCCCGTCGACGAGAATCACGATGACGCCACGCACCTCGGGCAAGTCGAGCCGCCCGCTCGCGCCTGGCGAAGGTGCGCCCATCGCGGCAAGGCAATCCGGCAACACGTCGGCGAGGAGCGGCTGATCACCCGGTGATTCCACTAACGTAAACGGCATCTGAGTATCTTTTCACACTCGCAATGCCCGGCCGGAACGCCGTTTTGGCGTGCGACAAGGCAGGTGGATGCAACTAATGGCGACGGGCGCAAACGGCGAACGCATTGAAGACGTTGACGTCTCGAGTGAGATGCAGGGATCGTACCTCGAGTACGCCTACTCGGTCATCTACTCACGCGCGCTGCCCGACGCCCGCGACGGCCTCAAGCCAGTGCAGCGGCGCATCCTCTACCAGATGACCGAGATGGGCCTGCGGCCCGACCGCGGGCACGTGAAGTCGGCCCGCGTCGTCGGCGACGTCATGGGCAAGCTGCACCCGCACGGCGACTCGGCGATCTACGACGCGCTCGTGCGCCTCGCGCAGCCCTTCGTGCAGCGAGTGCCGCTCGTCGACGGCCACGGTAACTTCGGCTCGCTCGATGACGGCCCCGCGGCGCCCCGTTACACGGAGGCCCGCCTCACCGCCGCGGCACTCGCCCTCACCGAATCGCTCGACGAAGACGTCGTCGACTTCGTGCCGAACTACGACAACTCGCTGCAGCAGCCCGAGGTGCTGCCCTCGGCGTGGCCAAACCTGCTCGTCAACGGTGCCTCCGGCATCGCCGTCGGCATGGCGACGAACATGGCGCCCCACAACCTCGGCGAGGTGATCTCGGCCGCGCGGCACCTGCTCGCGCATCCCGATGCCACGCTCGAGGAACTCATGGAGCATGTGCCGGGCCCCGACCTGCCGGGCGGCGCCCGCATCGTCGGCCTCGACGGCGTGCGCGACGCCTACGCGAACGGCCGCGGCTCGTTCACGATGCGTGCGACGGCCTCGATCGAGCACGTCACGGCGCGCCGCCTCGGCATCGTCGTGACCGAACTGCCCTACCTGGTCGGCCCCGAGAAGGTCATCGAGAAGATCAAGCAGGGCGTGCAGTCGAAGAAGCTCGCCGGCATCTCGCAGGTGACCGACCTCACCGACCGCAAGTCGGGCCTCAAGCTCGTCATCGAGCTCAAGACCGGCTTTGCGCCCGAGGCGGTGCTCGAGCAGCTGTACCGGCACACGCCGCTCGAAGACTCGTTCCACATCAACAACGTCGCGATCGTCGACACCGCGCCGAAGACGCTCGGCCTGCGCGAGATGCTCGACGTCTATCTCAAGCACCGCATCAGCGCCGTGCGGCGCCGCAGCCAGTTCCGCCTCAACAAGCACAAGGACCGCCTGCACCTCGTCGACGGCCTACTCATCGCGCTCGTCGACATCGACGAGGTCATCGAGATCATCAGGTCGTCCGACGATGCCGAGGCGGCGCGCAGCCGACTCATGCTCGTCTTTGACCTCTCGGAGCGCCAGGCCGAGTACATCCTCGAGCTGCGCCTGCGTCGCCTCACGAAGTTCTCCCGCATCGAACTCGAGACCGAGGCCGACGAGCTGCGCCGCAAGATCGCCGAGCTCGAGGCGCTCCTCGCCGACGAGCAGCTGCTGCGCCAGGCGGTCAGCCAGGAGCTGGCCGACACGTCCGACCAGTTTGCGACCCCGCGCCGCACCGTGCTCATCGCCGACGACACCGAGATTCGCGCGGCCAAGCAGAGCGCGAAGTCAGGCGAGGTGTCGCTGCAGTCGAGCGACGACCCGACGCGAGTCATCTTCTCAGCGAGTGGACGCATCCTGCGCGTCAACGTGGCCGAGGACGAGCCGTTTGTGCGCCCGAAACGCCGCACAAAGCACGACGCGATTCTCGCCGAGATCTCGACCACGACGCTGAGCGACATCGGTGCCGTGACGAACCGCGGCATTGTCTACCGCATGACCGCCGTGTCGCTACCCGCCGCGCCCGCCAGCTCGGTGCTGCTCACGGGCGGCGTCGTGGCCCGTGACTACTTCGGCATCACCGACAAGACCGAGCGCATCGTGGGCCTCGTGCCGTTGAGCGTGTCGACCCCGCTCGCGATCGGCACCCGCAACGGCGTCGTCAAGCGCGTCAACCCCGCGGAGTGGGGCAAGCAGCACGAGCTCTCGGCCATCGCGCTCAAGGGCGATGACGAGGTCGTGGGCGCCGCGCGCGCCGACGACGCCGACGACCTCGTGTTCGTCACCTCGGATGCGCAGCTGCTGCGGTTCGCGGCCTCGAACGTGCGCCCGCAGGGCATCGGCGCGGGCGGCATGGCCGGCGTTCGCCTCAGCGACGGCGCGCGCGTCATTGGTTTCTCGGTCGTGACCGAGGCGCAGCGCGACGATGCCGTCGTCGTGACCATCGCCGAGCCGCCGAGCGACGAGGCGCTGTTTGCCGACGTCGAGGGCAGCGCGAAGCTCACGCCGCTCGCCGAATACCCGGCAAAGGGCCGCGGCACGGGCGGCGTTCGCGCGCAGCGCTTCGTGCGGGGCGAATCCGCCCTCGCGGTCGGCTGGGTCGGCCCCAGCCCCGCGCACGCGAACGCGAAGGACGGCGCGATCCGCCAGCTCCCCGAACCGGTGGCCCGCCGGGATGCGTCGGGCACCAAGCTTGAGGGCACGGTTGCGTACGTGGGCCGCGCGATGGGCGAGCCCGCCTAGTCGGCGCTCGTCAGCGGCCCGTGAAGGTGGGCCTGCGTTTCTCCTGGAACGACGCGAAACCCTCGCGGTAGTCCTCGGTAGCGCACAGCTCGGCCTGCGCGTGGGTTTCTGCCGACATCGATTTCCACAGTCCGACGCGCTGGTCGCGGATCTGCTGCACGAGCTCCTTCGATGCGTTGAACGCGAGCCGGGCCCCCGACGCCGCCTTTGCGGCGCGCGTCCGAGTGAACTCGAGCAGCTCGTCGTCGGCCACCCAACGACTGAACAGCCCCTGCTCGACGGCCTCGCGACCGCTCATGAACTCGGCCGTATAGATGAGGTCGAGGGTGCGGTGCGGCCCTAGGCGCTCCGTGAACAGCCAATGCCCGCCCGAGTCGAGCGTCGCCCCGAGGTTCGCGAACGGCGAGCCGAGCTTCGCCCGCTCGGCGACGTAGACGACGTCGCACGCGAGCGCGAGCCCGAGCCCGACGCCGAGGCAGGCACCCTGTACCGCGGCGAAGGTGGGGGCGGGAAACTCGCTGAGCGCCCGCATGACCGCCTCAACGCCACCCTCGAGGTAGCCGATGACGTCGTCTTCGGCCGGGTCGACGCCCGAGATGTCGCGCCCGGCGCAGAACGCGCGGCCCTCGCCGCGCAGCACGAGCGCGCCGATCTCACCCGAGTCGACGGTCGAGGCCGCCGTCCGGATCGCCGCCGCGAGCTCCACGAGGTCGCCGAAGCCGAGCGAATTGAGCCGCTCGGGCGCATCCAAGACAATCTCGGTCACGCGCTCGGTGGTCAGGGTCGTAATCACGGCTCGCCTCCTAGGCGTCGAAGTCCACGGCGACGCGATCGCTCGTCGGTCGCGACTGGCAGGTGAGCACGTAGCCGCGCTCGACGTCGTCGGCCTCGAGCGCGTAGTTCTCGGCCATGTCGACGGTGCCCTCGGTGACCTTGGCGCGGCACGTGCCACAGACGCCCCCGGCGCAGGCGAAGGGCACGTCGGCGCGCACGCGCAGCGCCGCGTTGAGCACCGTCTCGCGCGCCGACTTCGGCGACTTCACGTCGCCGGTGAGGCCGTCGAGCTGGAAGCTGATCTCGAAGTTCTCGCCCTCGGGGTCGACCTCGACCGGTCGACCGGCGCTGCCCTGCGCGCCCTCGCCCGGCTGACCGGTCGAGAACAGCTCGAAGCGCACCTTCGCGGCCGGCACATTGCGACCCTCGAGCTCATCCCGGATGAGTTGCACGAGCTCGAACGGCCCGCAGAGGAACCACTCGTCGACTTTGTCGACGTCGATGAGGTGCGTGAAGATCTGCTCGAGTCGGTCGGCGTCGATACGCCCCGAGTAGATCGGCGCCTGGCGCTGCTCGCGCGAGAGGACGTGGTGGATCGCGAGACGCGAGGGGTAGCGGTCCTTCAGGTCGGCGAGTTCCTCGAGGAACATCACCTCGCTCGCCGCCCGGTTCGCGTAGATGAGGTCGAGGGTGGTTTCGGGATGCGCGAGCAGCGTCTTCGCAATCGCGAGGATCGGTGTGATGCCCGAGCCCGCCGCGGCCGCGACGAAGTGCGTGCGCCCAGCCGCGAGCGCCTCGCCCGAAACGGCCTCGGCATCGTTCATACCGGTGAGGCGGTGCTGCGAGATGAAGGCGCCCTGGGGGCTCATCACCTCGAGCGTCTCCCCCGCCTTGAGCTCCTCGTTCGCCCACGTCGAGAAGACGCCGCCGAGGTCCTTCTTAATACCCACCTTGAGCACGCCAGGCGTGGGCGCCTCGCAGATCGAATAGCTGCGGCGGATCTCGGTGCCGTCGATCTCGGCGCGCAGGGCGACGTACTGGCCCGCGACGTAGTCGTACTCGGCCTGCAGTTCGGCCGGCACGGCGAAGCTCACCTCGACGGCGCTGTCGGTAAGCCTGCGAACCTGCGACACCTCGAGCGGGTGAAACTTGGCGCGACGCTTGCCCGTGCCGGCGCCTTCGCCGGCCGAAGAGTCGGATTTGTTGAGATTCGTAGCAGTCATTAGTGCACCTTGAAGTAATCGAAGGGCTCCTTGCATTCGGCGCACTGGTAGAGCGCCTTGCAGGAGGTGGAGCCGAAGCGGCTGAGTTCATTGGTTTGGATCGACCCGCAGCGAGGGCAGCGCACCGACAGCGAGAGCCGCGTCGCGCCACGCTGAGCGCCGACGGCCGACTGACCCGACGGCGGCGCGATGCCGTACTCGGCGAGCTTTCGCTTGCCTTCATCGGTAATCCAGTCAGTGCTCCAGGCCGGCGCCAGCACGAGCACCACCTCGGGGTCGGCGTAGCCCGCCGACTCAAGCGCGTGCAGGAGGTCCTGCTTGATCGTGCCCATCGCGGGGCAGCCCGAATAGGTGGGCGTGATGATGACCTGGGCCGTGCCGTCGTCGGCGACGAGCGCGTCGCGCAGGATCCCGAGATCGGCGATCGAGAGCACCGGGATCTCGGGGTCGGCGACCTGCGCCGCGATGTCCCAGACGGCGCCCGCGCGCGCGTCGAGCGGCCTCGTCGAAGTGTGGGGATGCACCTGAGTGTTCATGCCCGCACCTACCAGCTCGCGCCGGGGTGCTTCCGTGCAAGCACCTGCATCTCGGCGAGGAGGTAACCGAGCGCCTCGCGGTGCTCGCCGCGGCGGCCACCGGTGAGTGCCTGTGGCACCTCGGGCAGCGTCAGGCCGGCCTCGGCCAGAACCGAGGTCACGCGCGACATGACGGGCTCGCGCAGCTCGGACGGTCGCGGCGCGATGCCCTCGAGGCGATCGTGCAGCTCCTCGTCTTCGAACAGCTCGTCGAGGTACGGCGCGATGTGATCGAGCCCGGCCTGCAGGCGCGCGTTCGCCTCCTCCGTGCCGATGCCGAGTCGCAGCGTCCACTGCTCGGCGTGGTCGACGTGGTAGTCGTACTCCTTCGCGGCCTTCTGCGCGATGGCCGCGAGAATCTCATCCTGCGACTGCGACAGGCGGGTGAACAGTTCGAAGCCGTAGTGCGCCCACACCAGCTGGCGGGCGATCGTGCGGCCGAAGTCTTCGCTCTCGAGCTCGACGAGGTGGAGGCTGCGGAACTCCTCTTCCTCGCGGAAGTAGGCGAGATCATCCTCGCTCTTGCCCCACGCACTGCCGGCGTAGGTGAGCAGCACGCGCGCGTGACCGAGCAGGTCGAGCGCGATGTTGCTCAGCGCGATGTCCTCCTCGAGCTCGGGAGCGCGGGCGACCCACCAGAGGTTGCGCTGCGCAAGGATCAGCGCATCGTCGCCGAGGCGAAGCGCGTACTGCGCGACATCTTCGCTCGCCTTGACGTCGCGCTGGATGAGCTCCTCGCTCGTGAGCGCATAGCCGGCCGAGATGAGGGTCGCGGAATCAAAGCCCGAGCCGCTCATAGGTGCTTCACCCCTTCGGACTTTGTGTAGTAGGTCGCGTGGCGAAAGTTCTTGCCCTGCGACGACTCAAAGTAGGAGTCCTTGTGGTCGGGGTCACTCGCGGTGATGTCGGTGCTGCGCACCACCCAGAGCGAAACGCCCTCGTTGCGGCGGGTGTAGAGGTCGCGCGCGTTGCGCAGGGCCATGTGTTCGTCGGGCGCGTGCAGCGAGCCGGCGTGCACGTGGCTCAGGCCACGCGACGAACGGACGAACACTTCCCACAGCGGCCACTCGTTGCGGCCCGCGGGCTGAACGGATTCGGTCGTTTCGGACATTTCACACTCTCCATCGAGTCGTTGCGGTGCGGCACCGCAACGAGATACAAATTCTGGCTAGGCCACGCGGGTGGCGGCTTCGGCCTGCTTCGCGGCGTAGGCCGCGGCGGCCTCGCGCACCCAGGCGCCGTTCTCGTGCGCCTCCTTGCGGCGGGCGAGGCGCTGCGCGTTCGCCGGGCCGTGACCCTTGATGACATCGAAGAACTCGGTCCAGTCGAGCTCGCCGAAGTCGTAGTGGCCGCGCTCTTCGTTCCACTTGAGGTCGGGATCGGGCAGCGTGAGGCCGAGCGCCTCGGCCTGCGGCACGATCATGTCAACGAAACGCTGTCGCAGTACGTCGTTCGAGAAGCGCTTGATGTTCCAGTCCATTGACTGCTGCGAGTTCGGCGACTGGTCGTCGGGCGGGCCGAACATCTGCAGCGCGGGGCCATAGAGGCGGTTCACGGCCTCCTGCGCCATCTGCTTCTGCGCGGCCGTGCCATTCGAGAGCGAGTAGAGGATCTCCCAGCCCTGGCGCTGGTGGAACGACTCTTCCTTGCAGATGCGCACCATCGCCCGGCCGTACGGGCCGTACGAGCAGCGGCACAGCGGCACCTGGTTGCAGATCGCGGCGCCGTCAACGAGCCAGCCGATCGCGCCCATGTCCGCCCAGGTGCGAGCCGGGTAGTTGAAGATCGAAGAATACTTCGCTTTGCCCGAGATGAGCTGTTCGGTCATGACATCGCGCGGGGTGCCGAGCGTTTCCGCCGCCGAGTAGAGGTAGAGACCGTGGCCAGCTTCGTCCTGCACCTTCGCGGTGAGGATCGCCTTGCGCTTCAGCGACGGGGCACGGGTGATCCAGTTTGCCTCCGGCTGCATGCCGATGATCTCGGAGTGCGCGTGCTGCGCCATCTGGCGAGTGAGGGTCTTGCGATAGGCGTCGGGCATCCAGTCGGCCGGCTCGACGCGCGAGTCATCGGCGATGAGCTGGTCAAAATAGGCCTGCGCCCGCTCGAGGTCGAGGTCATCGCGGCCGGGCAGCTCGGTCACATTGTTCGTCACTGTTTGTCTCCTTCGACTTGGCGGTGGCCGCGTGGGCGCACGCGACTACACGTCAGCAATTACAGAACGTGCGTTCAGTATATGTCCTTCACTCGAAAGGTCAAGCAGCCGACTCCCAGCGACATTTCGAATTTTCTGTAAGACTGTTCAGGAATTCACGAAGGAGTGAACCCATGTCCCAGGCACCGTCGCCGACCACCAGCAATTCCGCTGTCGAATCCACCCCGACGTTCGACGAGCTCGCGTCCTCCCACCGCATCCTGCAGGACGATTCTGCGAGCAAGTGGATGGGCATTCGCGTGCTCTCGTACGAGCCCGGCCGGGTCGAAATCGCGATGGAGCTTCGCCAGGAGATGCTCAATGGTTTTGGGATCGCCCACGGCGGCATGGTGTTCGCGTTCGCCGACACGGCGTTCGCTCTTGCGTGCAATCCACCCGAGGACGACGGCACCATCACGGTCGCGCAGGGAGTCGACATCAACTTCCTCCGCCAGGCGAAGCAGGGGCAAACCCTCACCGCTCGCGCCGCGATGCAGCACCAGGCCCGAAGCGGCATCTGCGATATCGAGATCTTCGCGCAGGGCCCCGACGACACCGAGGCACAACGCATCGCCCTCTTCCGCGGCCGCTGTCGGACCATCCGTAAGCCCGAGTAGCCGGCGACTCCACTCCCCCACCAATCGATCTGAGAAGGCAACGATTTCCCGTGGACCAGAAATTTGACCTCGACACGCTCGACCCCGAAGAGCAGCTGAGCCGTGAGGAGCTCGAAGCACTGCAACTTGAGCGCCTCAAGTGGACCGTGCGTCACGCATACGAGAACGTCCCGATGTACCGCAAGAAGTTCGACGAGGCTGGCGTCACGCCCGACGACCTGCAGGAGCTCGCCGACCTCGCGAAGTTCCCCTTCACGACGAAGGAAGACCTCCGCGAGAACTACCCGTTCGGCACGTTCGCCGTGCCGATGGAGCAGGTGCGCCGCGTGCACGCATCGTCGGGCACGACCGGGCGCCCGACCGTGGTCGGCTACACCGAGGGCGACCTCGACCGCTGGGCTCGCGCCGTCGCCCGCGTCATGCGGCTCGCCGGTGCCCGCAAGGGTGACATCGTCCACAACGCCTATGGCTACGGCCTGTTCACCGGCGGCCTCGGGGCTCACGCCGGCATCGAAGCGGCGGGCCTCACGGTCGTGCCGATGTCGGGCGGCCAGACCTCCCGGCAGATCCAGATGATTCAGGACTTCAAGCCGCGCATCATCATGTGCACGCCCTCGTACCTGCTCACCATCCTCGACGCGATGCACAGGGAGGGCCTCGACGCCCGCGACACCTCGCTCGAGATCGCGATCCTCGGCGCCGAGCCGTGGAGCGAGCAGATGCGCGCCGAGATCGAGCGCGGCTTCGACCTCAAGGCCATCGACATCTACGGTCTGTCTGAGCTCATGGGCCCCGGCATGGCGGGCGAGTGGGTCGAGCACCAGGATGGCTCGACGATCTGGGAGGACCTCTTCCGCCCCGAGATCGTCGACAAGGACGACCTCACGAAGGTGCTGCCCGACGGCGAGATCGGCGAGCTCGTGTTCACCTCGCTCACCAAGGAGGCCATGCCGATCATCCGCTACCGCACCAAGGACCTCTCCACGCTCCTGCCCGGCGACGCCCGACCGAACATGCGCCGCATGAAGAAGGTCGCGACCCGCACCGACGACATGATCATCCTGCGCGGCGTGAACATGTTCCCGTCGCAGATTGAGGAGCTCGCGCTCGGCCAGCAGGCGCTCAGCCCCTACTACCACCTCGAGCTCACGCGCCCGAAGCGGATGGACGAGCTCACGGTCGTGATCGAGCGCCGCCCCGAGTACACGATGGCCGAGGCCCAGGCCTGCGGCGAGCACCTGCGCCACGACATCAAGATCCGCATCGGCTCGTCGGTGCGCATCCACGTCGTCGACCCGAACACGGTCGCCCGTTCCGAGGGCAAGGCGAAGCGGATCTTCGATTACCGCGACCGACCGCAGTCGGAGCTGCCCGACCACTACCGCCCGCTCACGCGCTAGCGCGACCGACGCATCCGGGACCCGCCACACCAGCGGGTCCCGTTTGCGTATCTGCCCGCCGCCCTCGTTCCCCGCCTAGGATTGCCCCAGACATGAGTATCCCCAGCACCAAGCCCGACGCGCCCCGCCGCGGCCGCCCCGGCAACGACCGCGACGACGTCATCTCTGCGGCCGTGCGTCTGTTCAACGAGCACGGCTACGAGGCCACCACGATCGGCATGATCGCCGACCAGCTCGGCGTCTCGAAGTCGGCGATCTACCATCACGTACGCAGTAAAGAAGAGCTGCTCGCGGCCGCACTCGACCACGCCATGGGTGCGCTCGAGGCGGTGCTCGATGACCCGCAGGCCGCGACCGGCGATGTCGTCGACCGCCTCGAATACGTGATGCGCGGCACCGTCACGGTGCTGACTGGCGAACTTGCCGAGGTGACGCTGCTGCTGCGACTGCGCGGCAACACCGAGCTCGAACGGCGGGTGCTCGAACGCCGGCGCCACTTCGACCGCGCGGTCGCCCAGCTCGTGCAGGACGTCGCCGACGAAGAAAACATTCGCGCCGACATCGACCCGCGCGCGGCGACGCGACTCGTCTTCGGCATGATCAACTCGATCACCGAGTGGTATCGCCCCGACGGCCCCCTGGACGGGCAGGCCCTGGGCGACCTCGTCGTGCGACTGGTCTTCCAGGGCCTACGCGCGCGAAGCTAACGGCCTCGTGAAGACCGCCTAACCGAGCGACTGCTCCTCGCGCTTCGCGACGAGCGTGAGCACGTCGTAGGTCGCGACGAGCTCGTCGTCTTGGTTGCGCAGCACCGCGTCCCACACCACTTCGGCGTAATCCTCGGTCTCGCGCGGGGTGATGCGCTTCGCGGTGAGCTCGACGCGCACCGAGTCGTCGACGCCGACCGGGGTGATGAAGCGCAGGCGCTCCATGCCGTAGTTCGCGTAGACGGCGCTGCGGCCCGGCGTGACGAAGAGGCCGGCGGCCCAGCTGATGAGCAGGTAGCCGTGGGCGACGATGCCGGGGAAGAACGGATTCGCCTCGGCGGCCTCGGGGTTCGTGTGCGCGTAGAAGATGTCGCCGGTCGTGTTCGCGAAGTCGGTGATCTCCTGCAGCGTGGCCTGACGCAGCTCCGACACGAACGCGTCGCCGAGCCGGAGGGTCTCGACCGACTTGCGGAACGGGTGCACCGCGCCGTTCTCGCCTTCGGGAGTGCCACCGTAGCGCGCCGCGCCAACGCGCTGCTGGGCCGCGCCGGTGTGCCACTGGCCCGTCACCGCCGTGAGCAGGTCGGGGGAACCCTGGATCGCGCTGCGCTGCATGTAGTGGAAGATCGAGCGCACACCGCCGAGCTCCTCGCCGCCGCCCGCGCGGCCGGGGCCACCGTGCACGAGGTGCGGCATCGGCGAGCCGTGCCCGGTCGAGGTCTTCGCCGTCGTGCGGTTGAGCAGGTGCACGCGACCGTGATAGCCGGCGATGCCGGTCGTGAGCGTGCGCGCCACATCGGGGTCGTTCGTCGCGATCGTCGCGACGAGCGAGCCCGCGCCGAGCGCTGCGAGCTCGACGGCCTCGTCGAGCGTGCCGTAGCCCATGACCGAGGTCACCGGCCCGAAGGCCTCGGTGGCGTGGAGCGCCTCCGCACGGTTGTCGTCCCACTTCAGCACGACCGGAGACATGAAGGCCGTCGTGGCCTCGTCGTCACGCTCGTTCGAGCCGTAGACCACCTCGCCGCCGCCCGTGATCAGCCGGTCGACGGCATCTCGCACATCGTGCAGTTGCTCGAGCGATGCGAGCGCGCCCATCGTCGTGCCCTCGGCGCGCGGGTCACCCACACGCACCTTCTCGTCGAGGCGCTGCGCGATCGCCTCAATAACCGGCTCGACGAGCGCGTTCGGCACGATCACGCGGCGGATCGCGGTGCACTTCTGCCCCGCCTTCGCCTGCACCTCGGTCACGACGCTCCGCACAAACGCCGCGAATTCGGGCGAGTCGGCGGTGGCATCGTCGCCGAGGATCGCTGCGTTGAGCGAGTCGGCCTCGGCGTTGAAGCGCAGGCCGCCCTCGGCGACGTTCGGGTGCTGCCGCAGCTTGTCGGCCGTCGACTTCGAGCCGGTGAACGCCACCGAGTCGCGGAAGTCGAGGTGGTCAAGCAGCTCGCGGGCCGAGCCCGACACGAGCTGGAGCGCACCATCGGGCAGCAGCCCCGACTCGACCATGATGCGCACGCACGCCTCAGTGATGTACCCCGTTGGCGTTGCGGGCTTCACGATCGAGGGCACCCCCGCGATGAACGCCGGGGCGAACTTCTCGAGCATGCCCCAGACGGGGAAGTTGAAGGCGTTGATCTCGGCGGTGATGCCGGGCATGCGGGCGTAGATGTGCTCGCCGATGAAGGAGCCGTCCTTCGAGAGCGGCTCGAGCTGCCCGTCGATGACGACGTTCGAGTTCGGCAGCTCGCGGCGCGCCTTCGAGCTCATGGTGAAGAGCACGCCGATGCCGCCGTCGATGTCGATGAAGTTGTCGACCTTGGTCGAGCCGCTGCGCATCGAGAGCTCGTAGAGCTCGGGCTTGCGCTCGGTGAGCAACAGCGCGAGCTGCTTGAGGATCATCGCGCGCTTGTGGATCGTGAGCGCGCCGAGTTCGGCCCGCCCAACCGTGCGCGCGTAGTCCACCACCTCGGCGAGGTCGAGGCCGTCGGTCGACACCTGGGCGATTACGTCGCCGGTCGCCGCGTCGCGCACAAGCTGCCCGGCGGCGTCGCCGGCCGGCGTCCACCACTCGCCGCGCACGAAACTCGGCACGAAGTCGATCGTATTGCTGACCTGGGTCATTGTTGCAGTGTCCTCTCCGCGTCGGCGACGGTGCCAGCGCGCCTAATTCCAGTCGTAAAAGCCGCGGCCGCTCTTGCGGCCAAGTTCGCCGCGAGCGACCTTGTCGCGCAGCAACTGTGGCGGCTCGAAGCGCTCGCCGAGGTGCTCGGCGAGGTACTCGGCGATGCCGAGGCGCACGTCGAGACCGACGATGTCGGTGGTCTTGAGCGGCCCCTGCGGATGCTTGTACCCGAGCTCCATCGCGGCGTCGATGTCCTCGGCGCTCGCGACGCCCTCCTCGACCATGCGAATGGCCTCGAGCGCGATCGCGACGCCGAGCCGCGACGAGGCGAAACCGGGCGAGTCCTGCACGACCACCGGCGCCTTGCCGAGCGCGCGCACCCACTCGGGCGCCGCCTCGCGCAGCGCCGCCGACGTGGCCGACGCGATGACGACCTCGATCAGGGTCGATGCGGGCACCGGGTTGAAGAAATGCAGGCCGAGGAACTGCTCGGGGCGCTCGAGCTCGGCAGCGAGGCTGTCGAGCGAGATCGACGAGGTGTTCGACGCGAGCGTCGCGTCGGGGCGCAGCTGCGCTTCGGCCGCGCGCAGCGCATCCCGTTTCACCGCGAAGTCCTCAAACACCGCCTCGACCACGAGGTCGCGGTCAGCGAGGGCCGAGTGGTCGACCGTCGTGCGCAGCCGGGCGGCCGCGGCGTCGGCGTCGAGCTCGAGGCCCCGCTGGATCGACTTCGCGACGCTCTCGGTCACGCGACCGTGCGCCGCTTCGGCGGCCGCCTCGTCGCGTTCGATCACGACGACGTCGGCGCCGTTGATGAGGAAGGCGTGGGCGATGCCGGCGCCCATGCGCCCCCCGCCGATCACGCCGACGCGGGCGGGAAGTTCGGATGTGGTCATGAGTTGTTCTCCTGGCGTTCGTTCTCGGCGGCTCGGGCTGCGCGCTTCGCCTCGCGGCGGTCAAGGAAGGCCTGCATGCGGTCGAACTTCTGCTGCGACTCGAACAGCATGCCCTGGGCGAGCGTGTCGACGACCGGGTGCGCCTCGCGCGGCAGGTGGAAGACCGACTTCGAGATGCGCACCGCGAGCGGGTCTTGCTTCGCGATGCGATCGGCCAGCGCGTTCGCGCCGTCGAGCAGGGCCTCGGCCTCGTGCACCTCGGTGATGAGGTGGCACGCGAGCGCCTCGTCCGCGCCGAGTTGCCGACCCGCGAGCAGGATCTCCTTGGCGAGCGGCTCCCCCACCAGCTCCTTGAGCCGCCAGGTGGCACCGGCCGCGGCCATGATGCCGAGCGCCGTCTCGGGGTTGCCGAGCTTGACGTTCGGGGTCGCGATGCGGAAGTCGGCGGCGTAGGCGAGCTCCGCCCCGCCACCGAGCGCGTAGCCCTCGATCGCGGCGATCACCGGCATCGGCAGCCTGGCGATGCGGTCGAAGATCGTCGAGTTAATGCCGGCGAGCGCGTCGTCGCGGCGGCGCTCGCGCAGCTGGGCGATGTCGGCCCCCGAGGCGAAGATGCCGTTCGCGCCGGTGATGATGAGGATGCGTGGCTCGCGTTCAAGCTCGCCGCACACGACGTGAAGTTCGTCGACCATCTGCTGGTCGATTGCGTTGCGGGTCGACGCGTGGTCAAGCCTGACGGTGACGCGGTCGTCGGCGACAGCGACGCCGATGCGCTCGAAGCCTGCCGCGCGCGCGACGAGGTCGGGAGTCGTCATGGAGGTGCTCCAGTTCTGCGAGGGGCGGGCGGCTACGGACGCTCGAGCAGCACGGCGGTGCCCTGGCCAACGCCAATGCACATCGTGGCGAGGCCCCGGTCGACCCCCTCCTGCTCCATGCGGTTCATGAGGGTCACGGTGATGCGGGCGCCGGAAGACCCGAGCGGGTGACCGAGGGCGATCGCACCGCCGTTGCGGTTCACCAGGTTCTGGTCGGCGCCGAGTTCGCGCAGGGTCGCGAGCGACTGCGTCGCGAATGCCTCGTTGAGCTCAATCGCACCAACCGAGTCGAGGGCCCAGCCGGCGCGGTCGAGCGCCTTGCGCGACGCGGGCACTGGGCCGACGCCCATGATCTCGGGGGCCACGCCCGCCGAGCCCGAACCCGCGATGCGGGCCCGCGGCGTCAGGCAGAAGCGCTCGATGGCGCGGTCTGAGGCAATCACCAGCGCCGAGGCGCCGTCGTTGAGCGAGGAGGAGTTGCCGGCGGTGACCACTCCGCCCGGCTTCACAACCGGGCGCAGGCGCGAGAGCACCTCCATGGTGGTGCCGGCGCGGGGGCCCTCGTCGGTGTCGACGACGGTGACGTTGCCCTTGCGGTCGCGCACCTCGACGGGCACGATCTCGTTGGCGAAGCGACCGGCCTCGATCGCGGCGAAGGCGTTCTCGTGCGAGCGGACGGCGAAGGCGTCGGCATCCTCGCGGCTGATGCCGAAGACCTCGGCGACCTCTTCGCCGGTCTCGGGCATGGAGAAGGTCATCTTGCCGTCGCGGGCGAGCTCGCCGTCGACGAAGCGGGGGTTCGGGAAGCGCCAGCCGATCGACGTGTCGTAGTTCTGCCCGGGCTTGGCCCAGGCGCTGCCCGGCTTCTCAACAACCCAGGGCGCACGCGTCATCGACTCGACGCCGCCCACGACGACGAGGTCGGCGTCGCCCGAGCGCACCATCTGCGACGCGGTGACGATCGAGGTCATGCCGGATGCGCAGAGCCGGTTGATCGTGAACCCCGGCACCTCCTGCGGCAACCCGGCGAGCAACCAAGCCATGCGTGCGACGTTGCGGTTCTCTTCGCCGGCGCCGTTCGCGTTGCCGAACACGACCTCGTCGACTGAGCCGGCGTCGATACCGCTGCGGCGAACGACCTCGCCGATCACCAGCGCCGCCAGGTCGTCGGGACGCACGGAGGCAAGCGCCCCGCCATAGCGCCCCACCGGGGTGCGGACGCCATCAATGATGTATGCCTCAGCCACTTGGCCAACTCCTTTGTTCACACACGTGCGGACTCTGCGACTCACTTTACTGTATATGCCCTGCAGTATTTCGAGAGCGTCGAAACTCCTGGGAAACGAGGGCGGGCCCGAAGCAATTGCTTCGGGCCCGCCCTCGTTCAACGGCGCTAGTGCAGCTCGCCGTGGTGGTGCTTGCTCGCCTCGATCTCGGCCTTCGTGACCGGCTCAATGCGGTCGGCGAAGAACCAGCGCGACAGGCGCGCACGCAGCTTGCCCTGCTTCTTGCCGTTCGCATCCGTGTAGGGCTGCACCGGCACGAAGTTGTCGTACTGCATCTCGAACTGCTCGTCGTCGGTGAGCGGCACGTGGATTTCCTGGAATTCACCGTGCGGCAGGCGCACGACGCGGCCCGACTCGTGGCCGTGCAGCGCGAGGTTGCGGTCGCCCTTCTGCAGCGCGATGCACGCGCGATGCACCACGAAGTAGACGATGAAGGTACCGATGATCAACCAGAACTGCAGGAAGTGGATGACGTGTTCCATCGCCATGTGGAAGTGCGTGGCGATGAGGTCAGACGAAGCCGCGGCCCACATCGTAGCGTAGAAGCTGATCCACGCGGCACCGAGCGCCGTGCGGAAAGGCACGTTGCGCGGTCGGTCGAGCAGGTGGTGCTCGCGCTTGTCACCCGTGATCCACGACTCGATGAACGGGTACACGAACAAGCCGATGACGAACAGACCCATGAACGCGAACGGGATGAGGATCGCGAACGTGATCGTGTAGCTCGTGCCGATCGGAACCTCGAGGCCCGGCGGGATCAGTCGCAGCATGCCGTCACCGAAGCCGATGTACCAGTCAGGCTGCGTACCTGCCGAAACCGGCGACGGGTCGTACGGGCCATAGTTCCAAATCGGGTTGATCTGGAACGTCGACGCGATGAAGAAGATGAGGCCGAGCACGAGGAACATGAAGCCAACGGCCTTGCCCGCGAACACCGGGAGCACGGGATTGCCGACGACGTTGCCCTCGGTCTTACCGGGGCCAGGCCACTGCGTGTGCTTGTTCACGACCATGAGCAGCAGGTGCAGCACGAGGAACACGATGAGCACCGCGGGAAGCAGCATGATGTGCAGTGAGTAGAGGCGGCCGACGATCGCGTCGCCAGGGAACTCGCCGCCGAACAGCCAGAAGGAGATCCAGGTGCCGAGCACTGGAACGCCCTTAATCATGCCGTCGACGATGCGAAGACCGTTACCCGAGAGCAGGTCGTCAGGCAGCGAGTAGCCCGAGAAGCCCTCGAGCATTGCGATGACCCAGAGCACGAGGCCGATGACCCAATTAAGTTCACGCGGCTTGCGGAACGCACCGGTGAAGTAGATGCGGGCCATGTGCAGCATGATCGACGCCACGAACAGCAGCGCCGCCCAGTGGTGCACCTGGCGCATGAGCAGACCACCGCGGACATCAAAGGAGATGTCGAGCGTCGACGCCATGGCGGCCGACATGCCCATGCCCTGCAGTGGCACGTACGAGCCTTCGTACTCGACGTGCGCCATCGACGGGTCGAAGAAGAAGGTGAGGAACGTGCCCGAGAGGAGGATCGCGATAAAGCTGTAGAGCGCGACCTCACCGAGCATGAACGACCAGTGGTCGGGGAAGATCTTGCGGCCGAGCTCCTTCACGGCGCCCGAGACGCTCGTGCGCTCGTCGAACCAGACGGCGGCCTTCGCGACCGCGCCGGTCTCGGCGGCAGGTGCCTTAAACGTTGTAGTCATGGCGACGCTCCCAGAAGGTCGGTCCGACAGGCTCGTGGAAGTCACTCTGGGCGACCAGGTAACCCTCGCTGTCAACGGTGATGGGCAGCTGCGGCAGCGGGCGGCCCGCCGGGCCGAAGATGACGCGGCAGTGGTCAGTCACATCGAACTGCGACTGGTGGCAGGGGCACAGCAGGTGGTGGGTCTGCTGCTCGTAGAGCGCGACCGGGCAACCAACGTGGGTGCAGACCTTCGAGTACGCGACGATGCCGTGGTACGACCAGTCCTTGCGGTCCTCGGCTTCCTTGAGGCTTTCCTCGGGCAAACGCATGAGCAGCACGACCGCCTTCGCCTTCTCGTTGAGCATGCCGTGCTCGACCTCGAGCAGGCCGTCGGGGATGACGTGGAATGCCGAACCGATGGTGACCTCGGACGCCTTGATCGGCGTGCCCGTGGGGTCGCGCACGAGGCGCACACCCGTGTCCCAGAGCGTCTCGTGCATGAGCTCGACGGGCTTCGGGTTGTTCGCGTTGTAGAAGTCACGCAGCATCACGATGCCGGGCAGCGGCAGTGCGAGAACCGAGGTAATGAGTGAGTTGCGCAGCAGCTTGCGACGGCTGAAGCCCGACTCCTCGTCGGCCTGCTTGAAGATCTCGGCAACGCGCTTGTTGGTCGCCGGCGAGCCCCCCGTCTTGTGACGGGCCTCGGCCATCTCCTCGTCCTTCATCAGGTACTTCGACCAGGCGACCGCGCCGAAGCCGATCGAGAGCATGCCGAAGGCAATGCCGAGGCCGACGAACATGTTGTTCCAGCGAACGCTCGTGATGTCCTCACGGTCGATCGGCCAGATGAAGTAGGCGAGCACCGCAAAAATCGTGAACGCGAGTGAGATCCAGAACAGCAGCGTGATGACCCGCGCCGCGTTCTTTTCCTTAGCGGAATCCGTGTCGGTCACCTTGTGGTGGTGCGCCGGCAAACCGGGATTCTCGAGCGGCTCGGCGGGCTCTACGAGCGTGCCAGAGCTGACCTCACGGTCCGACGAATTGGCGGTGCGAAGCTCGCCGCCGTGTTCGTCTTCAGCCATGGTGATGCCTTTCTGGAGTGTGGAGGAGTAAAAACGTGACGAATCGAACGACTAGTTAGGCCGCGAAGTGATCCAGATGGCGAAGCCGGTGGCAGCGCCGAGGCCGAAGATCCAGATGAACAGACCCTCCGCGACGGGGCCGATCGACCCGAGGTTGTAACCGCCGACCATCGAGGTGTTCTGCGTCATCCATTGAATCGACGTGATGATGTCGGCCTTGTCCTGCGGGGTGAGGTTCGTGTCGCTGAAGACCGGCATGTTCTGCGGGCCGGTAACCATGGCCTCGTAGATGTGCTCGGGGGCAACCGACTGCAGCTCAGGCGCGAACTTGCCCTCGGTGAGCGCACCGCCGCCAGCGGCGACGTTGTGGCACATGGCGCAGTTGATCCGGAAGAGCTCGGCACCGTGGGCGGCGTCACCGTCGCCCTGGA
This sequence comes from Gulosibacter sediminis, assembly GCF_023370115.1. Classification (NCBI taxonomy): domain Bacteria; kingdom Bacillati; phylum Actinomycetota; class Actinomycetes; order Micrococcales; family Microbacteriaceae; genus Gulosibacter; species Gulosibacter sp. ACHW.36C. The sequence goes on from NZ_CP097160.1 coordinate 1,552,372, forward strand.
GGTACTGCTCGTCGGGAATCGCGGGGCCGGGGGCGAGCGACGCGACGTAGGCCGCGAGCTGCGCGGTTTCTTCGTCGGTGAACTGCACGGGCTTGGCCGGTGCCTGCGGCGCGTTGTTCTGCATCGGCATGCGACCGGTGCCGACCTGGAAGTCGACTGAGGCGGCGCCGACACCGATGAGGCTCGGGCCCTCTGTGGTACCGACGGCATCCATACCGTGGCAGGTGGCGCAGTTCGAGTTGAACAGCGTCTCGCCAGCCTCGATGGTCTGCGCGCTGTTCATGTCGACCTCGCTGCCGCCTTCAGCGGCGTTGGCGACGACGGTGTCAATGGCACCGTAGGCGCCGCCCGTCAGCAGCAGGCCGATTCCCAACAGGGCCGCGGTCGCGAGCGGGCTGCGACGTGCGCGCCCTCGTGACTTCCGCTTCGCAGCCGAGCGGTTCGTGGTGGTGAGAGACATGAGCGAACTTTCTCCTCGGCTCGGCTACTGAATGAACGGCAGGATGTAGATGACGAAGAACAGACCCACCCAGACGACATCAACGAAGTGCCAGTAGTAGGAGATCGCCATGGCGCTCTGCATCTCGCGCTTGCCCATCTTGCGGACGGCATAGAGGCGCACGATCACGATGAGGAAGGCGAAGATGCCGCCCGTCACGTGCAGACCGTGGAAGCCCGTCGCCATGAAGAAGGCGCTCGTGTACGAGTTCAGGTTGAGCACGTAGCCCTCGCTGACGAGCGTGGCGTACTCGAAGACCTGACCCGCGATGAAGATCGAGCCGAGGATCGCGCTGAGGTAGAACCACTCGATGGTGGCCCAACGACCGCCGTTGTCCTTGCGGCTGCGACGGCCCGCCTCGGCGTGCGAAACACCGATCTGGCAGGTGAACGAGCTCGAGATGAGGACGATGGTGTTGCCTACGGCGAAGGGGATGTTCAGCATGGCGTGCCCGGCATCAAACTGCGCCGGAGCCATAGCCTGAAGCGTGAAGAAGATCGCGAACAGGCCGGCGAAGAACATTACTTCAGAGCCAAGCCAGACGATCGTGCCAATCGCCACAGTATTGGGGCGATGGACCCGCGGTGCAGTCGGAGTGGGAGATGCAGAAGTCACATGACCATTATGACCGATTTCCCAGGTTCGCAAAGTTGACAGGCGGGGCAACATTTCTTCGACCGCTAGTCTTTTTGTTATGACATCGCTGCAAACATGGCCCGAAATGCTTGATTCCCTGCTTCGCGGCGAGGACCTCTCAGTTCGCCAGGCCACCTGGGCGATGGAGGAAGTCATGGCTGGCAACGTGACCGACGCGCGACTCGCCGCATGGCTCATCGCGCTGCGTGCCAAGGGCGAGACCGTCGAAGAGGTCATCGGCTTCCGGGATGCGATCCTCGCGAAGGCCGTGCCGACCAAACTGCCAGCCTGGGGCGTCGACATCGTTGGCACCGGCGGCGACATGATCGGCACCGTCAATGTGTCGACGATGTCGTCGTTCGTGATCGCGGCCACCGGCACCCCCGTGCTCAAGCACGGTGGCCGGGCTGCCTCAGCGAAGTCGGGGGCCTCCGACGTGCTCACGGCGCTCGGCGCGGTGCACAGCACCGACGCCGAGGCCCTCGAGCAGATCTTTGAGGAGACCGGCCAGGCGTTCCTCTACGCTTCCCTGTTCCACCCTGGCTTCGGCTACGCGGGCAAGGTGCGCAAGGAACTCGGCGTGCCAACCGTGTTCAATTCGCTCGGCCCGCTCTCAAACCCGACGCGCGCCGAAGCATCCGCCGTCGGTGTTGCCCGCCGCGAGTCGATCCCGGTCATCGTCGGTGTGTTCCGCACCCGCGGCGCAGCCGCGCTCGTGTTCCGGGGCGACGACGGCCTCGACGAGCTCACCGTGACCGGCTACTCGCACATCTGGGAGGTGTCGGGCGGCGACCTCGCCGAGCACGACCTCCACCCCCGCGACGTTGGCCTCGGCACCTATGACCTCGAGGAACTGCTCGGCGGCACGCCCGAACTCAATGCCGAGATCGCCCGCGAGACCCTGCGGGGCGACCGCGGCGGCGCGGTGCGCGACATCGTGTTGCTCAACTCGGCGGCCGGCCTCGTCTCGTTCGACCTCGCGAAGTCGCCCGAGTCGATCGAACGCCCGATTCGTGACCGCCTCGTCGAGAAGATCGAGGTCGCCGCCGCCGCGATCGACAGCGGTAAGGCCATCGAACAGCTCGACCGCTTCGTGGCCGCGTCCCAGAAGTTCAACACCGAAGTTTGAGTACGGTAGAAGCCGTCCGCCGCACGCCAGTGCATCACCGCGAGGAGTAAACATGTCTGACCAGATCAGCCGCAGCGTCACCCTGAACAACGAAACCGGCCTTCACGCCCGCCCCGCCTCGGAATTCGTCAAGGAGGCCTCGAAGCACGATGCGAAGGTCACCGTCAACGGCGTTGACGCGAAGAGCCTGCTCGGCATCATGGCCATGGGCGCCACCAAGGGCACCGAGCTTTCGCTCGTCGCCGAGGGCCCCGAGGCCGAGGCGGCTGTGAACGGTCTCGTCGCGCTCGTCGAGTCGAACTTCGGCGAATAGTCGATGCCGCGAAACACCCCGGCGGGGGGCGCCGCAGCGCACGACGACGTTCGCGTGTTTGCTTCGGCGATTCGCGGCCCGGTGCGACCGACGGCGGTTGCAATCGGAGTCACGACCTTCCTCGCCTGGGGTGTTTCGTTTTTCCTCTTTAGTTACGCCACCGAGACCGGTCGGCAGAATCTCGCCGAGAGTGGCTTTCCGGCGCTCTTTGGCAGCTGGCTCATTGTCAGCGCGCTCGTGTCAATCGGCTACGCGCTCGGCTACGTCGTGATGCGCTCGTTCGTACCCGGCACGAACGACTTCACCGAGGCCCGAGTGACCCGACTGTCGGCCGGCGACGCCGCGGCCGCGATGGCCGGCGGATACGTCATCGGGTTCATTCCCATGACCCTGACCGGCGACGTGCTGACGCTCCTCGCGTGGACCGCCATCGTCGGCATCCTCTTCAGCTTCGTCGCGATTCACCCCGGAAATATCCGCCGCTTCCGCGACGCAGTGGCTGCGGGCGACATCGTGCGCGACCACTACGGCGACTAGCGCGGCGGAGCGCTACTCCCCCGCCGCATCCTTCTCTGGATGCGGATAGCTCGCGAACGCGCGCACAAACTCGGCCTGCGCCGCCTTCGACACCGACCCAGCGAACGGTTCCAGCAGGAACTCCGGGCCGGCCGCGCGCGGCTTCGCGCTCCAGGTGCCGAGAATTGCGCCGCGGCGGATCGCGGACGGTCGAAACACGCCGTTGTTGCCCGGCACGAGTCGCGCGTGGTGCTCCGCCGGCACGATGTAATGCCGGTCGGGGTACCCGAGCACTAACTCGTCGAACGGTGGCAGTAGGCGGCCAACAGCAAGGGCCTCGGCGCCGATCTGCTCGCGCTCCTCGCGCAGGCCCGCGCGACCCCAGAGCGTCTCGCCCTCGAGCTCGCCGTACGCTTCGAGCCCGGCGGTCGCCTCCCCCGCGGCAGCCCGGATGCGCCCGAGTGGCAGCTTCGTCCACCACGCAAAGTCCCGCAGCGTGGCAGGGCCGTGCCCGGTCAGGTAGGCGCGGAGCCAGTGCTCGAGCGCGGCGCGCTCATCGCCGTTGAAGCGCGCCCCGAGCGTCGAGCCGGCGGGCAGCCACTCGTGCGCATCGACGAGCAGGTGCTCACTGCCTTGCAGCGGCCCATACGCGACGTCGCCCCGGGCCATCAGCGTGAAGACGAGGTGATAGAGGCGGCCGGCATCGGTCGGGATGCCGGCCGCCTCCCAGGCCTCGCCGAGCACAGATCGACTGATCGCCTCCTCGTCCGCTGCCGCGATCGTCGCCCGTGCAATCTCGGCCGCCCGCGGTACCAGCTCGTCGAGCCCGTGCTCGATGCGCCGACGCTTCGCGGAGGCGAGTTGGCGCTGTCCGGTGAGCGCCACCTGCCACGCGAGGTCGTCCGCGGCAACGGCAAACACCGTTCCGCGCATCGGGTATCCACGCACGATCTCGCCGCGAGCGAAGGCCGAGACGACATCGGTGCGCGCCCCGCTCGTCGTGCGCAGCGCCAGGGAGGCAATGACGCCGCCGAGGTGCTGACCCTGGGATGCCGAGAGGTGGGTCGCGGCGGCGGCCGGCGTCTCGAAGGGTGCCGTGACGAAGCCCTGGGCAATCATTCGCAGCTCGACGAGCTCGTTCGCGGTGACCATCACCCGATTATCGAGTATCCGGCTGAAACAAACGTGGCCCCACAACTAGAAGTTGCGGGGCCACGTTGAATAACTCGCTAGTGCGCGTACTTGCCGCGGTAGAACTCGAACATCCAGCCGAGCAGACCAACAATCGCGACGGGGGCGAACCAGAATACCGGCCACCAGCCGAAGCAGATCGACGCGAACACAGCCCCGATTGCCGCGGCGAGGATCACTGGCCAAATCGAGTGGGGCGCGAACACACCCAGTTCGGGGTCGGCTTCGCTGATTTCGGCCTCTTCGCGGTCCTCCGGCAGAAGGTTACGGGCGAAGGGCTTGTTCTCGAGACCCAGGTACCACGCGATAAACGCGCTGAAGAGACCCATGAGCGCGAACGCGACGATACCGACCCACTCGGCGTCCTGCTCGATCACCGCGGTCCACACGGTGTAACCGATGAACACGACGAAGTAGAAGGCAGTCAGGCCCCACAGGATATTGCGTGTGGTTTTCATCTTGGACTAGTGCGCCTTTCCGCTCGCAACGGTGTCGGACGGCAGGTGCGCGCCTGGCGCCGCGTACTCGGGGTGGTTGAGGTCAAACGCCGGACGCTCCGAACGGATGCGCGGGATCTCCGTGAAGTTGTGACGCGGCGGCGGGCAGCTGGTCGCCCACTCAAGCGAACCACCGTAGCCCCATGGGTCGTTGACCGTGACCTTCTTGCCATTGCGGTGCGTCAGGTACACGTTAAGGAAGAACGGGATCATCGAGATCGCGAGCACGATGGCGCCGATCGTCGAGACCTGGTTGGCCCACGTGAAGTTGTCCTCTGCCTGGTACGTGTAGTAGCGGCGGGGCATGCCGATGACACCGAGCCAGTGCTGCACGAGGAACGTGAGGTGGAAGCCGATGAACAGCAGCCAGAAATGCACCTTGCCAAGACCCTCATTGAGCATCTTGCCCGTCCACTTCGGCCACCAGAAGTAGAAGCCCGCAAACATGGCGAAGACGACCGTGCCGAAGATGACGTAGTGGAAGTGCGCGACCACAAAGTAGGTGTCGGAGATGTGGAAGTCGAGCATGGGCGACGCCAGGATCACGCCGGTGAGGCCGCCAAAGAGGAACGTGACGAGGAAGCCGAGCGACCAGAGCATCGGGGTTTCGAAGGTGATCGAACCTCGCCACATCGTACCGAGCCAGTTGAAGATCTTCACACCGGTCGGCACCGCGATGAGCATGGTCATCAGCGAGAAGAACGGTAGGAGCACCGAGCCCGTGACGTACATGTGGTGTGCCCACACCGAGGCCGACAGCGCGGCGATCGAGATGGTCGCAAGCACAAGCGTCTTGTATCCGAAGATCGGCTTGCGGCTAAACACGGGGAAGATTTCCGAGACGATGCCGAAGAACGGCAGCGCGATGACGTACACCTCTGGGTGGCCAAAGAACCAGAACAGATGCTGGTAGAGGATCGCACCTCCCGCATCGACGTCATAGATATGCGTGCCAAATACTCGGTCCATCAGCACACCGAACCAAGCGACGGTGAGCACGGGGAAGGCGAAGAGCACGAGGATCGAGGTGATCAGGGTGTTCCACGTGAAGATCGGCATGCGCCACATCGTCATACCCGGCGCACGCATCGTGACAATCGTCGTGATGAAGTTCACCGCACCGAAGATGGTGCCGTAGCCAGTCAGCGCGAGGCCGGCAAGCCAGAGACTGCCACCGACGCTCGGCGAGAAGGTCGTGAGTGAGAGCGGTGTGTAGGCCGTCCAACCGAACGCGGCGGCACCGCCCGGGGTGAGGAAGCCCATCACGGCGATAATCGCACCGAACGAGTACAGCCAGAACGCGAAGGCGTTGAGACGCGGGAACGCCACATCGGCCGTACCGATCTGTAGCGGGAGCAGCGCGTTCGCAAAGCCCGAGAACAGCGGGGTTGCGAACATCAGCAGCATGATCGTGCCGTGCATCGTGAACAGCTGGTTGTACTGATCCTTCGTGGCGATCATCTCCATGCCCGGGGCAAACAGCTGCCCACGGATGAGAAGTGCCATCACGCCACCGATGCAGAACCACACAACGGACGAGACCAGGTACATGTACCCGATCTTCTTGTGGTCGGTGGTGGTGAGAATGTCGATGATGACATTCCCCTTGTTCCCCACCTTGCTCGGGGTCAGATCGGGCTCTGCGGCCCGCGGCGACTGGGCGGCCGCGGGTCTGTTCTGCGTAGTAGTCATTTCACCCTGCCCTAGAAATTATTCAGCTTGGTCGTGCTCGATGACCGGAACCTTGGTGCCAGGGTTCTGGTTATTGCGGTTGGCCTCGTCGCCGACGGCGCCGGTGTTGCCCTCGTCGCGCAGAGACTGAATGTACTCGTTGTACTCCGCCTGTGAGACAACCTCGACTTTGAAGAGCATCATCGAGTGGTACTCACCGCACAGCTCGGCGCACTTACCGATGTAGGTACCCTCGCGCTCGGCAACCATCGAAAAGTGGTTGGTCTTGCCCGGGATCGTGTCTTCCTTGTAATGGAACTCCGGCACCCAGAACGAGTGCGCCACGTCGCGGGACTTGAGGTCAATCGTCACCTGCGCGCCAACGGGCAGGTAGAGCGTGGGGAGCTCATCCTCGTTGATCTCGCCGGTCGTGTCGCCATTCTCATCGCGAACCTCCTCGGCCTGGACGCCTTGGTAGTACACGTCGCCGTCGTACTCCGAGCCCTCAACAGGCAGGTAGTTGAAGTCCCATGCCCACTGCTTGCCGTACACCTCAATGTGTACGTCCATTTCGCCCTCGGTGTAGACCTCTTCGGCGATGGCCTGGTCACGTGCGGTGAAGGCGAAGAAGCCGGCCACCAGGATGATCGGGACGATCGTAAAGAGCATTTCGATCGGCATGTGGTAGCGAATCTGGCGGGGCATGCCCGTCTCGTTCTTGCGACGGCGGTAGACGACAGTCGCCCAGATGATGAGGCCCCAGACGAAGATGCCCAACGCGAGCAACACGACCCAGGAGTTCACCCAGAACGTGGAGATCATGTCGCCGAGGTCGCTCGTGCCCGGCTCGCCAGGCATATAGCCGTTGAGTTCCTGGGCAGTACATCCGGCCAGCGTCACCGAGGCGAGGGCAGCAAATGCCAGTGATGCCGCGATTTTCCGGTGGTTCTTCCGCACGTTGGACCTTTCGAGAAGATGCATACAGACAACTCTCAGTGTAGACCCTTCGCAACGGGCGGGCGGCCAGACACGGGTCTGCCGGGAAACGAGCGGCGGGTCCGCACCGGTATCGGTGCGGACCCGCCGTATGCAGTTCTCAGGAGACTCAGTGGAACGAGTCACCGCAGGCACAGCTGCCGCCCGCGTTCGGGTTGTCGATCGAGAACCCCTGCTTCTCGATCGTGTCGGCGAAGTCGATCGACGCGCCGTCGAGGTAGGGCGCGCTCATCTCATCGACGATGAGTTCGACGCCGTCGAAGTCGACCGAGGCGTCGTTCGCCATCTCGCGCTCGTCAAAGTAGAGCTGATAGATGAGGCCCGAACAGCCGCCCGGCTGCACCGCGACGCGCAGGCGCAGGTCATCGCGACCCTCCTGCGTGAGCAGCGACTTCACCTTGTCGGCCGCGGCCTGCGTCAGCGTCACGCCGTGCGTGTTTTCGGTGATGGTGATGCCATCGAGTACCTGTGTCATGTCTTCTCCTGCCCTCGCCGCGCCGTCACAGCGCCAGCGCTCTCACGTTCAGAACGTCGCTCCGAAAAATTCTATTCCCGCTCGGCCGATCCGTCACCAATCGGAGGATTCTCGGCGAGGTCGGCAAGGAACCAGGCCTCGGTGAGGATCGCGCGGTGGAGCACGCCGAGGTGCTGCGACTCGTTTGGCGAGTGCGCGCGCGTCGCCGGGTCTTCGACGCCCGTCACGAGAATCTGCGACGCCGGAAAGCGGTCGACCAGGTCGGCAATGAACGGAATCGAACCGCCGATGCCCGACAGCTGCGCCTCGGTGCCCCAGCACTCGGCCATGGCCCCGCGCATCCGCTCGACCCCGTCTCCGTCGATGTCAACGAGGAACGGACGACCGGTGTTGAGCGAATCGAACTCGAGCTCGGCGCCAAACGGCGCGTGGGCCCGCAAGTGGGCCTGGAGCGCTTCGGCGGCCGCCTCGGCGTCGGTTCCCGGAGCAATTCGGGCCGAGACGCGCACGCGCACCTCGGGAATCAGCGTGTTCGAGGCGTTCGCGACGTCTGGGGCGTCGATGCCGGTGATCGTGATCGACGGCTGGTACCAGGTGCGCGCGAGCACGGGGCCGCTCCCGAGCAGTTCGCCGCCGATCACGCCAGCCTCCTCGACGAGCTGCGAGGCCGGCAAATCGGGCACAGCCGCGTCGTGGCTATCAAGGCCATCGACCGCGACCGAGCCGTCGGCGTTCCAGAGTGTGTCGAGCAGGCGCACGGCCGCGAGCATCGCATCCGGTGCCGCGCCGCCGAACATGCCCGAGTGCGAGGCGTGGCTGAGCGTCCGCACGGTGAGGTTGAAGGTGACGTTACCGCGCAGCGCCACGGTGAGGGCGGGCACGTCGATCGCCGCGTTGTCGCTGTCAGCGACGATGATGTAGTCGGCGCCGAGCGCCTCGCGGTGGGCGTCGAGAAACTTCGTGAAGCTGCCCGAACCGTTCTCTTCTTCACCCTCGATAAATACCGAGATGCCGAGCGGGAAACGCTCGCCGGCGGCCTCCCAGAGGTCGTGCAGCGTCTCGAGCGCGGCGACGTGCAGCAACACGCCCGCCTTGTCGTCGCTCGCCCCGCGACCGTAGAGCCGCTCCCCCACGAGCGTCGGTTCGTACGCCGGGGTGTCCCACAGCTTGTCGCGACCGGGGGGCTGCACGTCGTGGTGCGCATAGAGCAGCACCGTGGGCCAGCCCTCGCTCGCCTCGCGACGCGCGATCACGCCCGGCTGTCCAGGCGTCTCGTCGTCGATGTCGTACTGGTGGATGCCCACCTCGTCGAACATGCCGGTGCCCGCGAAGAGCTCGCGCACGCGCTCGGCGCTCGCCTGCACGTGCTCGCGGTCGAACGCATCCCACGAAACCGAGGGGATGCGCACGAGGCGCGCGAGGCGATCAATGGTGTTCGGCATGCCGAGCTGCACGCGGTCGCGCAGCTGTTCGGCAAGTTCGGCTGGATCGAATTTGCTCATGCCGCCCAGCCTAGGCCGTGCGCTAGCGCGTCGACTCGGTATCGGGCTGGAAGTACGCGGCCCCGTCGAAGATCTGCTCGAGCTCGGTGTCAGATGCCCCGGTGTGCGCGGCCGAGTGGTCGCCCGCGCCCCGAATCTCGACGAGCTCGCCGAGGATTGCCCGGGCGATCCTGTCCCAGATGCGGAACGAGAGTGCGTTCGTGTGGGGTCGGGCAAATGCGCCGCCCTGCGGCGTGCTCGTGCCGGGCCCGACGGCGTAACGGCGGGGATGCACGCCGCCGCCGGCGCGGATGAGCCGGCCGTCGCTCAGACGCACGTCGACGTAACCGCTCGGCGTTGAGCCGACGACCTGCTCGCGGCCCGCGCCGGAGTCGATGAGGTCACGCAGCACGGCCGAGTCGGTGTTCCGGATGCTCGGGTCGGGCAGCCAGGCGTCAATGAGCGTGGTACTGCGACGCTCGCCGGGCACGCTCGGGCTCGTCGCCACAAACTCCCCCGTCTCGCCGTCGGCGCGCACGTGCACGTCGGCACCCGCGAACTCGATGACGCCGGCTGCGCTCAGCGCGATGAGCTGTTCGATACGCTCGCCGGGAGGGCCCGACGCGATGTAGCTAAAGAACTTGTACCACCGGCGCTGGAAGTCATTGAGATACGACTCGGGTTGCCAATTGCGCACCGTCGCGAGCTCGGCCACCGCGAGGTAGACACGGAACAACGCCACGAACAGGGCGGTGTTCTCGGAATACCGGTGGTCGGTACGGCGCAGCAGGTCGTTGCGCATGTGTTCGCGCACGCGCGCCTGCAGCTCCTCGGCGCTCTCGAACCGCTCGCCGGCGAGGGGACGGTCGAGCGCATCCACGTCGAGGTGGTCGGCCGCATCCGGCACCGCCCGCTCGACGAGCGCCCGGTACGCCTCGCCGTGGAGGTCGAGCGTCTCGAGGCCCTCGAGGAACTCGGGCCACGGCAGCGAGACGCGTCGGGGTGAGCCGGTGAACAGCTCGAGGTAGTACCCGTAGTGCAGTTCGCGCTCGATGTGTGGCCACAGGTCGCGGTAGAAGTGCAGTTCCGCGACGGAGTCGGCAAGTTGTTGCGCGATCTCGGGGGTAAAGAACCGCGGTTCGTAGTGGCTGCCGCGAAGCGGGGCCGCGATCTTCGAACGGTACGGCACACCACGGCGCGAGCTGAGCAGCAGCTTCGGCTCGCGGCCGCTCGGCACGTATCGGAGCTCGCCGCGGTCGCGCACGAACTCGCCGCCGCGGCCGAGGGTGAGCATGACCACGAGGTCGATCGCCGCGAGGCCGAGGCCGCGCACGAGCACCTCGTCGCCGGGGGCGATGTCGCTGTAGTCGAGGTCGGCGGTGAACGCCGGCGCGTAGTAGCGAGCCTCTTTCGCCTGCGCGAAGTCGGTGAAGAACTTCGCCTCGCCACTCACGTGCGAGCCAAGGTGGCCGAAGCTGTAGATGACGAGGTCCGTCGTGAGCTCGTCGCCCGAGTCGAGCTCGACGACCTGCGCGCCGCTCTCGGTGTCGCTCACGCTCACGACACCTGCGCGGTGCCACATGACCTTCGAGCCCGGCTGCAGGCGGTCGGCGCTGCGCTCGAGGCACCACGTCATGTAGCGCTCGTGCAGGCGACGCGTCGGGAAGCTCTCGGGCCGCAGCCCGTCGAGCTCAGCCGCGAGCTCCGGGTCACGGTCGATGTCGATCTCGACGTCGGTGATGCGGCGGGTGCGCACGAGCTCGGCCCAGGTAGCGAGATCGGGGCCCGGATCGATCGGCCCGTCGATAATGCTCGAGTCGTCGGTGAACATCGTCACGTCGCCGGCCATCGAGTTGAGCTTGAGCAGCCCCGACTGCTGGTCGCGCCAGATGCGCCCCGCCCCCGGCGGGTACGGGTCGACGAGGTGGATGATCAGCGGCCGGTCATCGATCTCGGCCTGGTTCGCGGCGATGCGCTCGACGACGCCCGCCGCAGCCGGCCCGGCACCGATGAAGGTGATGCAGCGGGTCGGCTGGTGGGCGTCTCGGTCGACGAGACGGATCGCGCGATTGTGTCGGCTCATACTCGTTCCGGAGTCTCCAGGGGCACAGAGGGTGCGGCCGCGCTGCCAAGCAGCTCGCGCAGCGTTGCGTTCTCAGGGTATTCGGTGCGGTAGGCGCCCCGCTCCTGCAGGATCGGCACGACGCGGTCAACGAACTCCGCGAGCCCATCGGGCACGATGTCACCGACGAGCGTGAAGCCGTCGCAGGCGCGCTCGTCGACCCGGCGAATGATCTCGTCGGCGATCTGCTCGGGCGTGCCGACAAGGCTCGGGCGACCATATTCGCGCACCGCGAGGTCACGCAGGCTCAGCCCCTTGGCCTCCGACTCAGCGCGCCACTGGTTCACGAGCGCCGTGCGCTCCTCGACGTCGCCGTAGTGCGGCACACGGCCGGTCGCGTGCGTCGGCGGCACGGGGTCGAAGTCGGGCAGCGGGCCGTCGGGGTCAACACCGCCCAGCTCGCGACCCCAGATCTGCTCCATGAAGTAGATCGCGTTCGGGCCGCTCACCTGTGCGTGACGGATCGCCTGCGCGCGCTCCTGCGCCTCGGCCTCGGTGTCGCCGATCGCGAGCGTGATCGCCGGCAGGATCTTGAGGTCTTCGGCGTTGCGGCCGAAGTGCTCGAGTCGTTCGTCGAGATCGGTGCGGAACTTCTGACCCTCGGCGAACTCGCCGAACATCGAGAACACGACGTCGACGTTGCGGGCCGCGATGTCGCGCCCCTCACCCGAGGCGCCGGCCTGCACGAGCACCGGTCGACCCTGCGGGCTCGCGGGCAGCGTCTGCGTCGCGGTCGCCTGGAAGTAGCGGCTGTCGAGCGTCGTGGTCTCGCCGAGCTCGGTCTCCCAGAGCTGCTCGAGCGCGCTGATCATTTCCTGCGCGCGCAGGTAGCGCTCGGGGTACGGCAGGTGGTCGCCCTTGCGGAAGTTTGCGCCGGTGAAGGCGTTCGTCGTCGTGACGACGTTCCAGCCCGCGCGCCCGTTCGAGAGCACGTCGAGGCTGCGCAGCTGGCGCGCGAGGTCGACCGGCTCGTTGTACGTCGTGGTCAGCGTGCCGACGAGGCCGATGTGCTTCGTCACCGCGGCGAGGGCCGAGAGGATCGACACCGTGTTGGGGCGGCCGAGCACGTCGAGGTCGAGGATCTCGCCGTTGCGCTCGCGCAGGCGCAGGCCCTCGGCGAGGAAGATGTAGTCCATGACGCCGCGCTCGGCGATTTCCGCGAAGCGGCGGAACGACTCGAACTCGATCTGGCTGCCCGCGTTCGGGTCGCTCCAGATGGTCTGCTGGTTGACGCCCGGGAAGTGCGCGGCGAAGTGAATCTGACGGTGCTGCTCGCTCATGCGGAGATCTCCTCGGTGCTAGCGGTGACGGAGGCGGCGTTCGCGGTGAACGGCGGCGTCGCAACGAAACGATTGGCGGCGGGGACAAGCCCAAGCCGCTCGCGCAGGTTCGCTCCCTCGGCAACCTCGACGCCGCCGTCGCGCAGCTTCGGCAGCACCTCCGAAATGAAGGCCTCGGTGTCGCGGTCGGTCACCAGCGGGCGCACGCGGATGCCGTCGATGCCGGTGTCGCGCAGCTCGAGAATGCGCGTAGCCACCTGCTCGGCGGTGCCGGCGATGAGCCCAGCGTCGCTCACGAACTCGCCGCCCGCGGCGTCGAGTTCGGCGAGCCGCGCCGCGGCGTCGTCGTCGGCGTCGTCGGCGTCGGCGATGAGGATGTTGTAGTCGACCCACACCTTAAGGGGGCTGCCCTGGCGGTCGACGGCGCTCGCGCCGGCCGCGAGCGCCGCACGAATCTCCTCGAGCGTGCCCTCGGTCTCGGGGGTGATGAGCACGACGTCGGCGGTAACCGCGGCGAAGCGGTATGGCGTGTGGGTGTGCGCGAGCGAGAACACCGGCGGCTGCCCCTGCGGCGGGCGCGGTGTGATCGAGGCGCCGAACACCGAAAAGTGCTTTCCCGTGAACTCGGGGTTGTGGATGCGCTCGCGGTCGATGAAGCGGCTCGTCGCGAGGTCGCGGATCTCGGCGTCGTCCTCCCACGAGTCCCACAGCAGGCGGACGACCTCCGCGAACTCGACACCCTCGCCGAAGCGGTCGGCGATGAGTCGTTCGAACTCCTCGGTGGGCAGGGCCCGGGCCTCGCGGATGTTGCCGAGCGTGTCCTCGCGGCCCACGGCGGCGCTCTCACTGGCGAAACCGCCGGTGCGCAGGCGCACTGCGGCGCGCCCCTCCGAGGTGTAGTCGAGCGTGGCGACCGCGGTCGCGGTGTGGAACGGTTCGAGCAGCGACGTCGTGGCGGTCGGCACGAGACCGATGCGCGTCGTCTGCGGGGCGAGCCAGTTCGTCAGCATGAACGAGTCGAAGCTCGCCGAGGTGCCGAGCGGCGCCAGCGAATCTTCGATCGTGAGCACATCAATGCCGGCCTCGTCGGCGGCCTGCGCGAGCTTGGCCCAGGCGGCCGGGTCCTGCGGCGCGAAGCTGCCCACCGCATCCGCGCCGGCATGCCAGCCGGCTCCCTTGGCCGCGAGTCCGATCGAGAACTTGCTCGTCACTGTCATGCTCCTAGTCGTTCGATTCGTTCGCGCCGTCGGGCTGCGAGGCCCCGGCAACGCTGAGATTGCTGCCCGGAATCGCCTGCACGAGTGCCCGCGTGTACGCCTCGGTCGGGTGGTCGAGCACCTCGGTGGTGTACCCGGTTTCGACCATCTGGCCCTGTCGTAATACTCCCACTCGGTCGGCGAGTTCGCGTACGACACCTAAATCGTGCGTAATAAACAGGTAGGCGACGCCGGTCTCGCGCTGGAGGCGCGCGAGCAGGTCGAGCACCTGCGCCTGCACCGAAACGTCGAGCGCCGAGACCGCCTCGTCGAGCACGATGCACTCTGGCTCGGAGGCAAGCGCACGGGCGATCGCGACGCGCTGGCGCTGGCCGCCCGAAAGCTGCTCGGGTCGGCGCGAGGCGAACTCCGGCGGCAGGGCGACGGACTCGAGTAGCTCGGCGACCCGCGCATCGCGCTGGTTCGGCGCGACGACCGAGAACTCGCGCAGCGGCTCGGCGATGGTCTGGCCGATCGTGCGCAAGGGGTTGAGCGAGGCGAAGGGGCTCTGGTGCACGAGCTGGAAACGGCGGTGCAGCTCGCGGGCCGCCTCACCGCGGGCACCGGTGACGTCCGCTCCCCCAAACGTGACGCGGCCCGAGGTCGCCGGCTCAAGCTGCAGGGCCACTCGCGCCGTCGTCGTCTTGCCCGAGCCCGACTCGCCCACGAGGGCGTACGTCTCGCCCTTGTGGATGTGCAGGTTCACGCCGCTGACCGCGTCGAGGGTCTCACCGCGGCGGATGCGGTAAGTCTTGCGTACGTCGTGGAGCTCAAGCAGCGGCGCGTCATTCGCGTCGACGAAGTGCCGTTCGCGCACGACCGTGCGGCCGAGGCCCGGAGCCGCCGCAACGAGTGACTTCGTGTACTCGTGTTTCGGCGCGCGCAGCACCTCGGCGGCGCTGCCGGTCTCGACGACCTGGCCGCGCTGCATCACGATAATGCGGTCGGCACGGTCGGCGGCCACGCCAAGGTCGTGAGTGATCAGTAACACCGCGAGGCCGCGCTCGCTGCGCAGCTGCTCGAGGCGGTCGAGGATCTGCCGCTGCACGGTCACGTCGAGGGCCGAGGTCGGTTCGTCAGCGACGAGGAGTTCGGGGTCACCCGCGAGCGCCGCCGCGATGAGCGCGCGCTGGCGCAGGCCGCCGCTGAGCTGCGACGGCAGCTGCTTCGCGCGCACCTCAGGCTGGTCGACGCCGGCCTCGGCCAGCAGCTCGATCGCACGCTTCGGCGCAGCCCGCCGCGAGGCGAGGCCGTGGATGCGCAGCGTCTCGGCCACCTGTCGGCCGACGGGCAACAGCGGGTCGAGCGAGAGCGTCGGGTCCTGCGGCACGAGCGCGAGCTGGGCGCCGCGCACGCGGTGCCACTCGTTGCGGCTCAGACCGGTGAGGTCGAGGCCGTTGAACGCGAGTTCGTCGGCACGCGACGTGGCGTTGCTCGCGAGCAGGTGCAGCACGGCGCGAGCGAGCGTCGACTTGCCCGAGCCCGACTCGCCGACGATCGCGACGATCTCGCCGCGGTTGACCTCGAGGTCGATGCCGGCCACGCCGGCGACGTCGCCGCCGTCAGTCTGGTAGTCGACGTGGAGCTGGCGTACGCGCAGCAGCGGCTGGGGTGCTTCGGTCGTCATCACTTACCTGCCCGTGCGATTCGATTGGAGATATAGGAGGTCGCGAGCACAACGATCGCGATCACGAGGCCGGGCAGCACCGTCAGCCACCAGGCGGTCGCCATGTAGTCGCGGCCGGCCGAGATCAGGGCGCCCCATTCGGGCACGTCCGGCGGCGCGCCGAAGCCGAGGAAGCTCAGCGACGAGATGGCGAGCAGCGCGACGCCGAATTCGAGGGCGATGAGCGAGATCACTGGCGTGATCGAGTTCGGCAGGATGTGCCGCCACAGCACGGTGTACCAGCGCGCACCGCTCATGAGGGCCGCCTCGACGTAGACCGCCTGCGCGTTCTGCAGCACCGAGGAGCGCATGACGCGGGCGAATGTCGCCATCGAAGTGATTCCGACAGCCACACCGATCTCGACGATGCCGAAGCCGAGCGAGGCCACGATCGCGATCGACAGCAGGATCGCGGGAATCGACAGGAACACGTCGACGATGCGCATGATGACCTCGTCGACCCAACCGCGCAGGTAGCCCGCGAGCAGGCCGAGCACCGAGCCGACCACGAAGCCGAGGCCCACCGCGAGCGCCGCCGCCGAGAGCGTGACCGACGCGGCGTAGACGGTGCGCGCGTAGACGTCCTGTCCGAGCTGGTTCGTGCCGAAGGGGTGCTCGCCGGACGGCGACTGGAGGCGGTCGGCGGTGTCGACCGCGGCCGGGTCGGTCGCGGTGAACAGGCCGGGCCAGATGGCCCACGCGATGACGACGAGCACGACGAGCACGGCGACGCCGAGCCCGATGTTGCCGGCGAGGCCGGCCTTGCGGCGCGAGCCGGTGGCACCGGTGACTTGGGTGAGCGAGGTCACTATGCGGCCGCCTTTCCGGTCAGGGCGATTCGGCGATCGATGAGCGGGGTCACCAGGTCGACGATGAGGTTGATCACGACGAAGACGAGGGCGGCGATCGTGACGATCGCGAGCACGACCGAGATCTCGCTGCTCTCGACCGCGCCGATGAGCTCGCGGCCGAGGCCGTTGCGCGAGAACACGGTCTCGGTCACGACCGTGCCGCCGAGCATGCCCGCGACGAGGATGCCGACCATGTTGAGCGATGGCAGCGCGGCGCCGCGCAGGGCGTGGCCGAAAACGATGCGGGGGCGCGTGGCGCCCTTTGCCCGCACCTGCTCGGCGTAGGCGCTCGCCATTTCGACGCGCAGGCTCGACGCAAGCACCTGCGCGAGGTACGCGCCGGTCGTGATCGCGAGCGCGAGCGCTGGCAACACGATCGAGGCGAACGTGCCGGTGTTGTAGGCGGGGAACCAGCCGAGCCCGAACGAGAACGCCTGCAGCAGCAGGAGGCCAAGCCAGAACGACGGCAGCGAGATCGCGATGGGCGGCAGCGCCGAGAGCAGCCCGCGCAGCCAGGCGGCGCGGGGGTACACCGAGGCGATGCCGACGACGAGGCCGATGATGAGGGCGAACACGAGCGCGACGCCGACGAGCTCGAGGGTATTCGGCAAGGCGCGCGCAATGATCTGCGACACCGGCTCGCCGGTTCCCACGGTGACGCCGAAGTCGCCGCGCACGGCGCCGATTAGCGCCGCGAAGTACTGCACGTACCAGGGCCGATTCAGGCCGAGCGCCTCGCGGCGGGCTTCGAGCGCGGCCGGGTCAGATGCATCCACGCCCGCGGCCGCGACCGCGTCGCCGGGGAGGAAGAAGAGGATGAGCCAGGCGGCGGTGAACGCGGCCCAGATGATCAGCACGCCGAAGCCGATGCGGCGAAGAAGGTAGGTCGCCATCGTTACTGCTCCGTCCAGGCGCTTGCGAAGTCGACGCGGCTCGAGGCATCGAACGTGATGCCGTGCGTGGTCGGCGACGACACGATCGTGGTTGAGAGCTGCATGACGGGAATCACGGCGCCCTGCTCGAGGATGAGCGCGACGGCCTCGTCGACGGCCTCCTGCCGCTGCTCGGGGTCGGAGATCTCGTCGATGCGCTGGAGCGCCTCGTGGATGCTCGTGTCGGGGAGGTTCTGGTTGAAGAGCGCGTTCGGGCCGATCAGGCTGCTCATCGCGCTCGGGTCGGCCCGGGTCGAGTTGACCCACCACAGGGAGCGCGAACCGTCACCGATCGTGCCGGTCTGCTGCGCGACGGTGGTCTGCTTGAGCTGCATGTCGACGCCGATGTCCTTGAACTGCTGTTGAATCAGCTGGAGCGCGTCGCTCGTCGGCTGCCAGTAATCAAGGGTGAAGCTGAGGCGCTCGCCGTCCTTCTCGCGCACGCCGTCGGAGCCGAGCTCCCAGCCGGCCTCGTCGAGCAACTGGTTCGCGAGGTCGACGTCGTACGCGAACTCGTCGGAGACATCGGTGTACAGCGGCGTCGTGTCGCTGAGCACCGAGGTGGCAGGGCGGTCGTTCGGCGTGAGCAGCGAGTTCACGGCGTCGCGGTCGATCGCGTGCATGAGCGCCTGCCGCACGGCCGGGTCTTTGCCCACGGTGCTGTCGAAGTTCACGAGGAAGCCGTAGACCTCGCCCGGGTTCGCGCGGTTGTTGAGCTCGAAGCCGCGCTCGGCAAAGATCTCCTGGTCGAGCGCCGAGATGTTGTTCGACGCCTGAATCTGATTGCTCAGCAGCGTGCCCGTCAGCGTCGACGACTCGGGAATCACGGCGAAGCGGAGCTCGTCGAGGTAGGGCGCGCCCTGGTTCTCGACGCTCGGCGGCGCCCAGGCGTAGTCCTCGCGGCCCTTGAGCACGGCAATCGTGTCGGGCTCGTAGCGATCGAGGGTGAACGGGCCGGAGCCCGCGAAGTCGCCGGCGCAGCGATCGGCTTGCGACTTCTTCGTCGACTCGGTCGAGATCATCCCGAGCCCCTGCGATGCCGAGGCCTGCAGGAAGTCGCCGCGCGGCGACGCGAAGGTGAGCTGCACCGTCATGTCGTCGGGCGTTTCGACCGATTCGAGCCCGGCCGTGTACCGCGCGCCGAGCACCGCGACGGCACCCATTTCGGTGATGCTGTCGAAGTTCGCCTTGACCGAGGCCGCGTCGACCGGCGTGCCATCCGAGTAGCTCGCGCCCTCGGCGAGGTGGAACGTGAACTCGGTCGACTCGTCGTTGATTTCCCACGAGCTCGCGAGCCACGGCTCGATCTCGCCAGTGTCGGGGTTCTGCCACGTGAGTGAGGCCACGAGCGGCTTGCTCATGACGATCGCGTCGTTCGACGAGACCTGCTGCGGGTCGATGCAGCCCAGGTCGTCGGGCAGCCCGTACACCAGTGTGCCGCCCGCCTGTGGTGTGGTGGCATCGCCGGTATCCGTGGTCGTGGTGTTGGCCGCGCAGCCGGTGAGCGCGAGCACAGCAGCGGCGAGCATCGGAATGATGCGGATGCGCGAGGCCATAGAGCTCCTTGAGCGGGTTGAATCGGTTGCCTCGGAAACGTATGCGCGTTCACCAAAGCCCCCACGAACTTAGTGAACGGTGAGCCAATGTCTTGCAGCGTCACGATCAACGTCGTCACGATTCGTCACGTGTCGTCATTCCCCGTCACAGTCGCGATTTGCCGTTGCCGCGCAACCTCACCCTTTGCTATCTGCGAACGTTGCGGGCGAATCGAGCGCGACCTGCGCCCGCCGCATCCGCGTCGCTTAGAATTGCCGGATACCGCAGTCAACGTAGAAGGACACCATGGCGAAGAATTCGGCGAGCGAGCAGAACGTCCCCGAGTCGAGCGACGAGGCCGGCCTGACCTCGGGCAAGAAGGGACCAACGCCCCGCCGCAGGGACGCCGAGGCGGCGAACTTCCGCCCGCTCGTGCCCGAAGACCGCAAAGAGGCCAAGCGCCAGTCGCGGGCCAAGATGCAGGTCGAGCAGCAGAAGGCGCGCGAGGGCATGGCCCGCGGCGACGACCGCTACTTGCGCCCGAACGAGCGCGGCCCGCAGAAGCGCTACCTGCGCGACTTCATCGACGCGCGCATCACGCTCGGCGAGTGGCTGCTTCCCCTCATGTTCCTCGTGATCTTCGCCACGTTCATTCCGCAGACGAACGCCGCCGTGTGGGCAATGATGTTCATCTGGATTTACCTCGCGCTCTGTGTCGCCGAGGGCCTGCTCTACGGTGCGATGATCCGCCGCAAGGTGCGCGAGGTCGTCGGCGACGACAAGACCGAGAAGGGCTTCCTCTTCCAGGCCATGGGCCGCAGCATGCAGATCCGCATGCTGCGCATGCCGAAGCCCCAGGTGAAGCGCTTCGACAAGATTGAGTTCACCGGCCGCTAGGGCCGCCTCCGTGAGACCGGGTCGCCACCGCGCGGCCCGGTTTTTTTGGCGCGCCGAAGACTCAGATCGTGTCGTCAGCGCCGATGATGTCGAGATTCCAGAAGCGAGTGTCGGGGTCAGCCGGGTCGTGGGCGTGCGTGGCCTCGGTGATGACTTCCTGGATCCTCGCCTCGAGCCTGCGGAATTCCGCCTCGCTGAGCCGAAGACTGCTCTGCGAAAACGTTCCGTGCTGCGCGGCGTCGCGGCCCGAGACATAGTCGCCCGCCCACGCCACGACGCGCCTCAGCAGCGCGAGGTGGTCTTCGGCGAGCTCGCCCATGACCGACATCGCGAGCACTTCGTCATCGACCGGATGCTCGGGCGAGCCGACGGTCCACGCCCCGTCGACGGTCTTCCACACGCGGTCACGCTTGTCGCGCGCGTGTTCCGAGTCCTCCTCGAGCATGCCCGCGTTCGCGAGTACCCGCAGGTGGAAGCTCACACTGTTCGCGGGCACCCCGAGGTCGGCGGCCAGATCGGCCGCTCGCGCGTACCCTCGCGCCGCGACGGCCCTCGCGATGCGGCGCCGCAGCGGATGCGCGTACGCCTTCAGCATTGCCGTCGTCGCGGGCCGCTCCCCCGGATGCGCTGACCGTTGCTGCTCGTCTGCCATGGGCCGATTCTATCCACACCAAATATTGCGCAATTTCTATTGCGCAATATTTCTTGCGGAACTAGCATCGACGGCATGAGCACCTCAACGACGCGGCACAGCCTGCTTCGCAACCGCCAGTACGCGGCGTGGCTCGTCAGCGATACGGCCAAGGGACTCGCGAGCGCACTGTTTGCGTTCGCGCTACCTCTCATTGCGCTCTTCGTCACCAACGACCCCGCCCAGGCCGGCGTCATCGGCGCCGTCGGCATGGCGGTGCGCACGGTCACGACCGTGTTCGGCGGCGTCCTCGCCGACCGGCACCCCCGCATCGCCCTCATGGTCACCGGCTCGCTCGTCGGGGTGGTGCTGGCGGTGGCCCTCACCGCGCTCGCGCTCACCGATGCCCTCAGCTTCGCCACGCTACTCGGCGTGCAGACCCTGCTCGCGGCGCGTGCTGGCCTCTTCGATGTTGCCGGCGAGAGCGCGCTCAAGGAGCTCGTGCCCGACGACGCGATGGGCCGCGCGCAGGCGGCGAATCAGGGCCGGGATGCGGTGCTGCAACTCGCCGGCGGACCCCTCGGTGGCATCCTGCTCGCGGCCGGCGCCTGGCTGGTCGGGGCGGTAATGGCTCTGTGTCATCTCGTGGCCGCGGCCACCGCCTGGCTGCTGCATCGACGCACCACGGCGTCAACCGGCGCTGCGGACGAATTCGCCTGGGCGGCCCGGGCCGCCGAGGCGCCCGGAGCATCCGAAGCATCCGAGACCACCGAGACGAAGTCCGGCGCCGCGCCGAACGCCGCCCGCGAGATCGCCGAGGGGTTCCGCTGGCTGTTCGCCCGGCCCGATCTGCGCGGGGCACTCTTCGCCGCGACGATCATCAATCTTGGCTTCAGCAGCGCCCTCACCACCGTGACGTACGCGCTGCAGCAGCAGGGCCACTCACCCGTGACGATCGGCTTCCTCACGACCGGCGCCGGCCTCGCGATGCTCGGCGGTGCCATGCTCGCCCCACTGCTCGTCACGCGCGTGCGCGCCGGCACCGTGGTCATCGGCGGCCTTGCCGTGGCGGCAGTCGGCGTGTTCGGCATGATCCCCGTTCACGACCCGCTCGCGCTCGCCTTCGTGCTGGCCGGCACCGTCGTGTGCATCCCCGCCGTCAACGCGGCCCTCATGGGCTACTTCATGGTGGCCACCCCGAGCGCGATGCTCGGGCGCGCCAACAGCGCCTCCGCCGTACTCGGCATGGGTGCGATGCCCCTCGCGCCCCTCATCGCCGGGGTCGGCCTGTCGCTCGTCGGCCGCGACGTCACCCTCATCGTCGCGACGGTCATCTGCGCGGCCTCTGTGCTGCTCGCCGCAAAGAACCCGGCGCTGCGAGCCCTGCCCACCGAGTCGGGCTGGTCGGCGCACGCCGCACAGTTCGAGCGCCCCAATACCTAGGCCCTGCGTCTCGCCGCAGCCACGGCAATGGCGCGCTCAGCGACAACTGGCGCGAGCAGGATCGCGCCACTTGTCGCTGAGCGCGCCACTCCACGTGAACGAGGGTCACTCGACCGAGTCAGCGGATGCCGCACCGCACATCACGCCGCCCACAACTGTTGGGGCCACGCGGCGGCACAGTCATTAGCGCGTCAGCTCGCGGTTAATCGCCGCGGCCCACATCGGCCCCTCGTAGAGGAACGCCGTGTACCCCTGCACGAGCGTGGCGCCGGCATCGAGCCGGGCGCGCACGTCGCCCGCGCCGGTGACGCCGCCGACCGAGATGACGCAGAGGTCGTCGCCGAGCGCCGCGCGCACGAGCCGCAGCACCTCGAGGGAGCGGCCCGCGAGCGGCGCGCCCGAGAGTCCGCCAGCGCCGTACGCCTCGACAACGCGCGCCGAGGCCCGCAGCCCATCGCGCGAGATCGTCGTGTTTGTCGCGACGACGCCCGCAAGGCCGACCCGGCGCACGAGTTCGCCGATGCGCTGAATCGCGTCGTTCTCGAGGTCGGGCGCGATCTTCACGAGCAGCGGTACCCCCTCGGCCGCGTCCAGCGTCTCGCGCAGGATCGGCTCGAGCGCATCGAGCTCCTGCAGGCCGCGCAGGCCAGGAGTGTTCGGCGACGACACGTTGATCACGAGGTAGTCGGCCTCGTCGCGCACGGACTTCGCCGCGGCAACGTAGTCGGCGACGGCATCCTCGTCGCGCGTCAGCTTGTTCTTCCCAATGTTCACGCCGACGATGGCACTCCGGTTGCGGCGCGCACGCAGCGAGGCCGCGGCCCCCTCCGCGCCGTCGTTGTTGAAACCCATGCGGTTGATGAGGCCGCGGTCGCGCGGCAACCGGTACATGCGCGGCTTCGGATTGCCCGGCTGCGCGAGCGGCGTCACGGTGCCCACCTCGACGTGGCCAAAGCCGAGCGCCGCGAGACCGTCGACCATGTCGGCGTTCTTGTCGAAACCGGCGGCCAGGCCGAATGGCGAGGGAAACTCGAGGCCGAGCGCGCTCGTGCGCAGCCGCGCATCCGGCCGGGTGAAGCGCCCGAGCACGGCCGCGAGCGGCGGCACCGAGCCGATCCAGCGAATCACCGAGGCCCCGACGTGGTGGGCCTTCTCGGCATCCATGCGCCGGAACACGCAATTGAAGACGACACGGTAACCGGCCCGGGCGAGCTGCAGCAGCACTGGGGTTCCTTCGCTATTCGGAGTGGTCGAGCGGCTCGCCGTCGACGGTCTCGTCGGAGTACTTCGGCACGATGTCGTCGTGCTTGAGGTGTTCGATCGCCTGCTCGAAGTCGCTCAGCGAGGCAAAGCCCTGATAGACGCTCGCGAAGCGGAGGTAGGCAATGTCGTCGAGCTCGCGCAGGAACGGGAGGATCGCGAGGCCGATCTCGTTCGCCTCGACCTGCGAGGCGCCCGACTGCCGAATCGTCTCCTCGACCTTCTGCGCAAGCTGCGCGAGGTCGGCGTCGGTGACGGGTCGACCCTGGCATGCCTTGCGCACGCCCGACATTACCTTGTCGCGCGAGAATGACTCGGCCACGCCGGAGCGCTTGATGACGCTGAGGCTCGCGGTCTCGAGCGTCGAAAAGCGGCGATTGCAGTTCGGGCACTGACGACGCCGGCGGATCGCGTAGCCGTCGTCGGTTGTGCGCGAGTCGATGACCCGCGAATCGGGGTGGCGGCAGAACGGACAGTGCACGGCGCTACTCCCCCGTCGTCGCGCGGGCGGTGACCGACGCGGCGTGTGCCGGCAGATCCTCCGCGAGCGCCACCGCGCTGAGGCGGTCGGCCACGTCGGCGAGCGCCGCGGCGTCGTAGCGAATGATCTGCTGGGCGCGCAGGAACGTGTAGGCGCCGAGCCCCGCCGAGTGTGCCGACTGGCCACCCGTGGGCAGCACGTGATTCGATCCGGCGATGTAGTCGCCGAGCGGCACGGGCGAGTTAGGGCCGAGGAAGATCGCGCCGGCGTTCGTGATGCCACGCAGCGTCGCGTCGTCGTCGGCGGTGTGGATCTCGAGGTGCTCGGGGCCGTACACGTTCGACACGGCGCAGGCGGCGGCGATGTCGTCGACGAGCACGATCGCCGACTGCTGGCCCGAAAGCGAGATCTGCACGCGCTCGGCGTGCCTGGTCGCCGCCGCGAGCGCCTCGAGTTCGGATGCGACGGCGTCGGCGAAAGCCTGGCTGTCGGTGACGAGCACGGCCGCAGCCAGCTCGTCGTGCTCGGCCTGGCTCAGCAGGTCGGCGGCCACGAGCTGCGGCCGCGCGGTCTCGTCGGCGATGATCAGGATCTCGGTGGGGCCAGCCTCCGCATCGATGCCCACTTGCGCGCTCACGGCGCGCTTCGCGGCCGCGACCCAGACGTTGCCCGGGCCGGTGATGACGTTGACCGGCTCAAGGTCGAGCTCGGCAACGCCGTAGGCGAGCGCGCCGATCGCGCCCGCGCCACCCATCGCGTAGACCTCGGTGACGCCGAGGATGCCCGCGGCCGCGAGGATGGTCGGGTGCGGCAGTCCGCCGAACTCGGCCTGCGCCGGCGAAGCGAGCGCAATCGACGGCACGCCGGCCGCCTGGGCGGGCACGACGTTCATGACGACGCTCGAGGGGTACACGGCCTTGCCGCCGGGCACGTAGAGCCCGACGCGGTCGACCGGCTGCCAGCGCTGCTCGACGACCGCCCCGCTCGCGAGTTCGGTGCGGGCGGGCGGCGGCACCTGGGCTGCCGAACCGAGGCGCACGCGGCGAATCATCTCGTCGAGTCCGGCCCGCACCTGCGCATCCAGCCCCGCGACGGCCTCGTCGATCGCCGCCTGCGGCACCCGGATGTGCTCGGGGCGCACCCCGTCGAACTTTTCGGCCTGCTCGCGCAGCGCATCCGCCCCATGCTCGCGCACGTCCTGGATGAGCTGGGTCGCGCCGGCGAGCGCACGGCTCACGTCGACCTCGGGGCGGGGCAGGGCAGCGCGCAGCTGCGCGACCGAAAGGTCGCGACCGCGCAGATCAATGAGCTGGATCATAGTGACCTCCAGTCTAGTGACGCGCGCGGGGTCCCCCGCACCGAGTGAACTGCGCGACTAGCTGACCGAGCCGGGGCCGAGCAGCGCGGCGAGCTCCGAGTAGATCGCCGAGCCGAGCGACACCCGGTGCGGCAGCTCGAACATGCGCACCGATTGCTGGGTCTCGAGGTGCAGGCGCACCTCGGACTCGCCCGAATTACGGCGCAGCAGTTCGTCGAGCTCGGTCACAAGCGTCTCGGTCGCGCGCACGTCGGGCAGCGTCAGGGTAAGCGGCGGGTTGTCGCCGACCGACAAGTGCGGCACCGTGATGCCCTGCGCCGTGATGTTGATGCCATCGTCGCGGTGCTGCGCCCGGCCGCGAATCACGGCGATCGTGTCGCTCTCGAGCTGATCGCGGTACTCGAGGTAGGTCTTGCCAAGGAACATGATGGTAATCTCGCCGCCGAAGTCCTCGATCGATACGAGCCCGTACGGGTTACCGGAATTGCGGGCCACGCGGTGCTGCACCGTCGTGATGAGCCCGGCGATCTGCACCTGTTCGCCGTCGCGCACGTCGGTGTCGCCGACGAGGTCGAGGATCGGCGTGGCCGAGAGCTTCGAGAGCTCAACCTCCAGGCCCTTGAGCGGGTGGTCGGAGACGTAGAGGCCGAGCATGTCGCGCTCGAAGGCGAGCTTGTCCTTGCGAGTGAACTCGGGGCGCTCGGGCACCACCTGTTCCTCTTCCTCGAACTCCATGAGCCCGGCGAAGAGGTCGACCTGACCGTGGGCCTCGTTGCGCTTGCGGCTCACGGCGGCGTCGATCGCATCGTCGTGAATCTCGAGCAGCGCGCGGCGGGTCGGGCCCATCGTGTCGAACGCGCCGGCTTTGATGAGCGACTCGACGGTGCGCTTGTTCGCGACCGAGATCGGCACCTTCTTGAGGAAGTCGTGGAACGACGTGAAGTCGCCCTGTTCCTCGCGTGCCTTGATGATCTCGGCCACGACCTGCTCGCCCACGTTGCGCACGGCGCCGAGGCCGAAGCGGATGTCGTGGCCGACGGCGCGGAAGCGCAGGGTCGACTCGTTCACGTCGGGCTGCAGCACCTGGATGCGCATGCGGCGGCACTCGTTGAGGTACTCGGCGAGCTTGTCGCGCGAGTCGCCAACCGAGGTGAGCAGACCGGCCATGTACTCGGGCGCGTAGTGGGTCTTGAGAAATGCGGTCCAGTACGAAATGACGCCGTAGGCGGCCGAGTGGGCCTTGTTGAACGCGTAGTCCGAGAACGGCAGCAGGATATCCCAGAGCGCCTGCACGGCGGCGTCCGAGAAGCCGCTCTTGTTCATGCCCTCCGAGAAGATCGCGAACTGCTTGTCGAGCTCGGACTTCTTCTTCTTACCCATCGCGCGACGCAGCAGGTCGGCCTGGCCGAGGGTGTAGCCCGCGACCTTCTGCGCGATCGCCATCACCTGCTCCTGGTAGATGATGAGGCCGTAGGACTCCGAGAGGATGTCGGCGAGCGGCTCTTCGAGCTCGGGGTGGATCGGCGTGATCGGCTGCTGGCCGTTCTTGCGCATCGCGTAGTTCGTGTGCGAATTCGCGCCCATGGGGCCGGGGCGGTAGAGCGCGATCGTCGCCGAGACGTCGTCGAAGTTGTCGGGGCGCATGAGGCGCAGCAGCGAGCGCAGGCCGTTGCCATCGAGCTGGAACACGCCGAGCGTGTCGCCGCGGCTCAGCAGCTCGTAGGTCGCCTTGTCGGTGAGCTCGAGCGTCTCGAGGTCGATCGTCTCGCCGCGGTTCTGCGTGATGTTCTCGAGCGCATCCGAGATGATCGTGAGGTTGCGCAGTCCGAGGAAGTCCATCTTGATCAGGCCGAGCGACTCGCACGAGGGGTAGTCGAACTGCGTGACGATCTGGCCATCCTGCTCGCGCTTCATGAGCGGGATCACGTCGATGATCGGATGCGAGGACATGATCACGCCGGCCGCGTGCACGCCCCACTGGCGCTTCAGGCCCTCAATGCCCTTCGCCGTCTCGAACG
The DNA here is from genome assembly GCF_023370115.1 of Gulosibacter sediminis. Lineage (NCBI taxonomy): Bacteria > Bacillati > Actinomycetota > Actinomycetes > Micrococcales > Microbacteriaceae > Gulosibacter > Gulosibacter sp. ACHW.36C. The sequence continues at coordinate 1,579,467 of NZ_CP097160.1, forward strand.
CCTTCTGGAAGTCGGGGTTCGATTCGATGACGGCACGCATCTCCCCCGCCTCCTTGTAGCGTGGGTGCGCCGTGTCGTAGACACCGGCGAGCGGGATGTCCTTGCCCATGATCGCCTCGGGCATCGCCTTCGTGAGCTGGTCGCCCACCGAGAACGGGTAGCCGAGCACGCGCGAGGCGTCCTTGAGCGCCTGCTTCGACTTGATCGTCCCGTACGTGACGATCTGCGCGACGTACTCGTCGCCGTACTTCTCGGTGACGTAGTGGATCACCTCGGAGCGGCGGCGGTCATCGAAGTCGATATCGAAGTCGGGCATCGAGACGCGGTCGGGGTTGAGGAAGCGCTCGAAGATAAGGCCGTGCTGCAGCGGGTCGAGGTCGGTGATGCGCATCGCGTAGGCGCACATCGAGCCGGCGCCCGAACCACGACCGGGGCCGACGCGCACGCCGTTCTCCTTCGCCCACTGGATGTAGTCGGCGACGACGAGGAAGTAGCCGGGGAAGCCCATCTGGGTGATGATGCCGATCTCGTAGTCGGCCTGCTTGCGCACATCGTCGGGGATCGTGTCGCCGTAGCGGTAGTGCAGGCCACGGTCGACCTCCTTCACGAACCACGTCGCCTCGGTCTCCCCCTCGGGCACCGGGAAGGCGGGCATGTAGTTCGCTTCTTCGTCGAACGCAGCGGTGCAGCGCTCGGCGATGAGGAGGGTGTTGTCGCAGCCCTCGGGGAACTCGCGGAACTGGTGCCGCATCTCCTCGGCGGTCTTGAGGTAGTACCCCTCGCCATCAAACTTGAAGCGATTCGGGTCGTCGAGCGTCGCGCCCGACTGCACGCAGAGCAGCGCCGAGTGCGCGACGGCGTCTTCCTTGTGCGTGTAGTGGAGGTCGTTCGTGATCACCATGGGCAGGCCCAGGTGATCGCGCAGCTTCAGCAGGTCCTCGCGCACGCGGCGCTCAACGCCAACCCCGTGGTCCATGAACTCGAGGAAGAAGTTGTCCTTGCCGAAGATGTCGCGGAACTCGCCCGCGGCCTCGACCGCCGCATCCCACTGCCCGAGCCGCAGGCGCGTCTGCACCTCGCCGGAAGGGCAGCCCGTCGTCGCAATGATGCCCTTCGCATAGCGCTGCAGCAGCTCGCGGTCCATGCGCGGCTTGAAGTACTGCCCCTCGATGGAGGCGTAGGACGAGAGCCGGAACAGGTTGTGCATGCCCTCGGTGGTCTCGGACAGCATCGTCATGTGCGTGTACGCGCCACCACCTGAGACGTCGTCACCGCCACCGTTGCCCCAGCGCACGCGCGAGCGGTCGGAGCGGTGCGTGCCCGGGGTGAGGTACGCCTCGGTGCCGATGATCGGCTTGATGTCGTAGCGCTTCGCGGTACGGAAGAACTCGTACGCCGAGAACATGTTGCCGTGGTCAGTGGTCGCGATCGCCGGCATGCCGAGTTCGGCCGCGCGTTTGATCATGTCCTCGATCTTCGCCGCACCGTCGAGCATCGAATACTCGGTGTGATTGTGCAGGTGAACGAACGAGTCTGTTGCCGCCACGGTGTGTTCCTCCAAGCTCTCGCGAAGCCTCGAGTCTACTCGGGCTTACCCGCCCGCAAGAGTTCCAGGGCGTGTTGCAGATCGGCCGGATACTCCGAGCTGAATTCAACGTAGCCGCCGCGCTCGGGATGCTCAAAACCAAGCTTCACGGCGTGCAGCCACTGCCGCTCGAGGCCGAGGGCCGCGGCGAGCTTCGGGTCGCCGCCGTAGAGCGGGTCGCCCATGCACGGGTGGTGCTGGGCCGACATGTGCACGCGGATCTGGTGGGTGCGGCCGGTCTCTAGGTGCACTTCGATGAGCGAGCCGCGACGGAACGCCTCGAGCGTCTCGTAGTGGGTGATCGAAGGCTTGCCGCCGGCGACCACCGCGAACTTCCAGCTCGAGCCGGGATGCCGGCCGATCGGCGCGTCAATCGTGCCCGAGAGCGGGTCGAGCAGACCCTGCACGACCGCGTGATACGTCTTGTCGACCGTGCGATCGCGGAAAGCCTGCTTGAGCACCGAGTAGGCACGCTCGGTCTTCGCGACGACCATGAGGCCGCTCGTGCCGACGTCGAGGCGGTGCACGATGCCCTGGCGCTCCGGCTGCCCCGAAGTCGAAATGCGGAAGCCGGCAGCGGCGAGCGCGCCAAGCACGGTTGGGCCGGTCCACCCCACCGAGGGATGTGCGGCAACGCCGACCGGCTTCATGACGACGACGAAGCTCGCCTCGTCGTGCACGATCTCGAGCTCGGGCACGTCGATCGGCTCGACCTCCAGGGGCCGCTCGGGCTCCCACTCGACGTCGAGCATCGCGCCGGCCCGGAGGCGGTCCGACTTGCCGACGACGCGGCCGTCAAGGCGAACCGTTCCCCCATCGGCGATCGCGGCCACTCGCGAACGGCTCAGGCCGAGGAGCTTCGAGACTCCGGCATCCACCCGCTCGCCGTCGAGGCCGTCGGGTACCGGCAGCATCCGTGATTCCATGGCTAGGCCCGCGCGCTTTCGTCGGGCGTCGCCTCGGCGTCATCGGCCGGCTCGTCATCGCCCCGCTTGCGGCGGCGACCGTCGAGGCCGACGTCGAGAATCGTGAGCAGCACAAACAGGCACATGCCCACGACGACGCCGATGTCGGCGACGTTATAGATCGCCGGCATCATCCATGGCGTCGAGATGAAGTCGACGACGTGCCCCTCGCCAAACGACGGTGGTCGAAACAGGCGATCAAACAGGTTGCCGAGCGCGCCGCCGAGCACGAGGCCGAACACGAGCGCCCACCACTTCGACTGGATGCGCCGGGCCAGCACCACGATCACGACGACCACCGCGGTGGCCACGATCGTGAGGATCCAGGTCATGTCGGCGATCATCGAGAACGCCGCGCCGGGGTTGCGCACGAAGTACCACTGCAAGACGTTGCCGAGCACCGGCACGACTTCACCCTCGGTCAGATTCGTTTCGACGAGGTGCTTCGTGAATTGGTCAAGGGAAAACCAGACAACAGCGATGCCGGCCAGGAGTGCAAGGACTCCTGGCCGGACTCGCCGTTCGGGGGATGCGTCGCTCACGCGGTGTTAGTTCTTCGCCTCGCCACCGTCGAACTCGTTGCTCGAAGCAGTGAACTCTTCGAGCTGACCCTCGATGTAGCTGCGCAGCTGTGTGCGGTAGCTCGCCTCGAAGCCGCGCAGCTCTTCGATGCGCTCCTCGAGTCGGGTCTTCGTGTTCTCAAGGTTCGTCGTGATCTCACGCTCGCGGGTCTCCGCGTTCGTGATCAGCGTCTTCGCCTTGTTCTCGGCCTCGCTCACGAGGCGGTTCGCGTTGGTCTGCGATTCCTGCGTGCGCTTGGTCGCGGCGGCCTCGGCCTCCTGCGTGAGCTTGCTCGCGGCAGCCTCGGCGTCGCTCTTGCGCTTCTGCGCCTCGGCCTCAGCGTCGGCAACGAGCTTCGACGCCTTCGTCTCGGCTTCCTTGATGAGCTGGTCGCGGGTGCGCGTACCTTCGGCAACGTGCTCGTCGTGCAGGCGACGGGCGAGGGCGAGGAGCGAGGAGCTCGAGGCGGCTTCGTCTTCGCCACCCGCGACTGCGGCGGCGGGAGCTGTCGCGGCCGGCGCAACCTGCGCTGCGGGCGCCGGGGCTGCGGGTGCCTCGGGCTCGGCCGGTGCCTCGGGCGCTTCGGCCTCGGGCTCGGCAGGTGCTTCGGGCTGGGTCTGCGCTGCCGCAGCGGGCGCGGACGCACCCTCCGACTGCAGTCGCTCGTTTTCGGTGCGGAGTTCGTCGTTCTCGGCGATCAGGCGACGCAGTTCTACGACAACCTCGTCAAGGAAGTCGTCTACTTCGTCCTGGTCGTATCCCTCACGGAACTTCGTCTGCTGAAAACGCTTATTGACCACGTCTTCCGGAGTCAGTGCCATTTCCGACCCTTTCGTTTCGACAAGAAGTTTGGTACCGATCACACTACGGTACTTGTGCCACGTTCGTCACATTCCATAGCGGTGAACCCGTCCACGATAGCGAGCGAGTCTTAGAAGAAGATGCTCCGCACGACGATCGACAGCACGCTCAGCGCAATGATGACGACGATCCACGCGAGGTCGAGCGCGACGGGGCCAACACGCACCGGCTTGATCCAGCGGCGCACGAACTTCAGCGGCGGATCGGTCAGCGTGTACACGAATTCGGCGAGCAAGAGCACGAAGCCGCGCGGTCGGAAACTCGGCACGAGCACGACGACCCAATCGAGAATGAGCCGCGCCCACATGACGAAGTTATAGAGCTGCAGGGCGATCAGCAGGATCGTGCCAATGAGAGCCAAAGGGGGCGCGCTTTCTTTGAGATTCAATCGGTCGAGCGAGCGACCACCTAGTTATTCTGCCAGGCTCCCGGAAAACAGCCATCGGCGGCGCACCGTATTCGGTGCACCGCCGAGGTGATCACACCTGGAGGCCGAAGCCGGACCGCCTACGCGAAGAAGGTCGGGTCGTCGTTGCGCACGTGCTGCTCATCGCCGTGCACGTTAACGTGCTCGGGGGTGAGCAGGAACACGCGGTTGGTAACGCGTTCGATGCGACCGTTGAGCCCCTGCGTCAGGCCCGACGCGAAGTCGATGATGCGACGCGCGTCGGCGTCGGTCATCTGCGAGAGGTTCATGATGACGGGCACACCATCGCGGAAGCTCTCGGCGATGAGCTGGGCGTCCTTGTCGTAGGCCTTCGGGTGGACGGTCAGGATTTCGTTCATCTCTCCAACTGCTGTGGTCGAGGGCTTCGGAGCCGGGGCGGGGGTCACCGTCGGCTTGATCGGCGTCACGGGCGCCGAGAACTCTTCCTCCTGCACCGCCTCGACGCGGTCGGTCTGCACGGGTGCCGGCGCCGGTGCCGGACGCGAGGATGCGGTCGGTGCGGTGGTCTCTTCCTGCTCCTCGGCGAGGCCGAGGTAGACCATGGCATTGCGAAGGGGGTTAGCCATTGTTGCCTCCTGTGATTGGTGTTACTCCACGTTATTGCGCGCCGGGCCGTTTTCCGGTGATTGCCTCGCCGATTCGCAGGTGTGTTGCTCCCTGTGAAATTGCTGAATGGAAGTCGTGGGACATTCCCATCGACAGCCAGTCGGCGTCGGGCGCGAGGGTGCGGATGCGCTCGGAGATTTCGCGCGCCTGCGCGAACGCGGCTTCGGGCTCCATGCCGATCGGAGCAACCGTCATCACGCCGCGAAGCCGCAGCGTCGGGGTCGCGAGGATCCGCTCAGCGAGCGCCTCGGCGTTGGGCAGCGGCACGCCGCCGCGGCTCGTGTCACCGTCGATCGACAGTTGAATCGTCACGTCAACCGTGACGTCTTCGAGCTTCGCGAGGGCATCAACGAGGTCTTCGCGGTCGATCGATTCGATGACGTCGGCGTACCGCGCGACCTGCCGGGCCTTGTTGCGCTGCAGCTGGCCGATGAAGTGCAGCCGGGCGTCGGCCACCTCGTGGGCGACCTCGGCCTTGAGCCGGGACTCGGGGTGTCGGTTCTCACCGAAGTCGCGCACGCCGAGCTCGGCAAGGGCGCGCACGATCTCGGGGTCGTGGAACTTCGTGACGGCGACGAGCGTGATGTCTTCGGCCGCGCGGCCGGCTGCCGACGCGGCGTCAGAAATGCGCTCGCGCACCGTCGCGAGACGGTGCGCGAGTTCGGCGTCGCTCCCCCACGAGGGCGAAACGGGCGTAGTGGTCACGACGATCTAGCGCAGAAAGTCGGGGATGTCGAGGTCGTTCTCGTCCTCGCCGTACGAGGCGTCGGCATAGGGCGACTCGGTCTGGCGCGGCGAGATGGTCGGCGCCTCAGCGGTCGACCACGCGGGGCTCTCGCCGAGACGCGGGGCCGCCTCTTCGGCGGGCTTGCGCTCGGCCGGCTGCTCGGTCGAGCCTGCCGCGTTGGCCGAGTTCGAGGTGTTGGTCGAGGCGTAGGCCGGGGCCTGCGGCTCCTCCTGCTTCGCCGACTGGTTGCGCGCGGTGGCCTCTTCGAGCGAGGGCAGCGGGTTCGGCGCCGACTTCGGGATCTCGGCCTCGTCAAGCGGACGGGGCTCACCGCCGTCGAAGCCCGCGGCAATGACGGTCACGCGCACCTCGTCGCCGAGGGTGTCGTCGACCGCAGTACCGAGAATGATGTTCGCACCCTCGTGCACGGCGTCACGCACGAGCTGCGCCGCCTCGGCGACTTCGAACATGCCGAGGTTCGAACCACCCTGCACCGAGAGCAGCACGCCGTGCGCGCCCTCAATCGAGGCCTCGAGCAGCGGCGACGCGACCGCGAGTTCGGCGGCCTTCACCGAGCGGTCGGCGCCCCGTGAGGTGCCGATACCCATGAGCGCCGAACCGGCGCCCTGCATGACCGACTTCACATCGGCGAAGTCGACGTTAATCACACCCGGGTTGGTGATGAGGTCGGTGATGCCCTGCACACCGGCGAGGAGCACCTGGTCGGCCGTGGCGAACGCCTCGAGCATCGAGATGCCGCGGTCGCTGATCGCGAGCAGGCGGTCGTTCGGCACGACGATGAGCGCGTCGACCTGCTCCTTGAGCGCAGCGACGCCGTGCTCGGCCTGGTCTGCGCGGCGACGGCCTTCGAACGAGAACGGTTTCGTGACGACACCGATGGTGAGCGCGCCGAGCGACTTCGCGATGCGCGCGACCACGGGCGCACCGCCGGTGCCCGTGCCGCCACCCTCGCCCGCGGTCACGAAGACCATGTCGGCGCCGGTGAGCGCCTCCTCGATCTCCTCAACGTGGTCTTCGGCCGCGCGACGGCCGATTTCGGGGTCGGCGCCGGCGCCGAGACCGCGCGTAAGTTCGCGGCCGACGTCGAGCTTGACGTCGGCGTCCGACATCAGCAGCGCCTGCGCGTCAGTGTTGATTGCGATGAACTCGACGCCGCGCAGACCGATGTCGATCATTCGGTTCACGGCATTCACGCCACCGCCACCAACGCCGACGACCTTGATTACGGCGAGGTAGTTGTTCGTTGCTGCACTGGTGTTCGACACGTGAGCGGCCCCTTTGTCGTGGTCGTGATGGGCGGGATTTCGAGAGCAACCCTAGGAGCGAGGATTGCGCCCGCGCCCCAGGCGTGCCGGGCGTGTTGCCGAGGTGACCCAAATCGCTTCAACCCTGGGTTGAAGCTTTCCGCCTAGTGCGTGACCGGCGTGTCGGGGCTCGAAACGTCGTACGACGAGACGCCAACGTCCTGCGTCGCCGTGATCAACGACGTGAGCACCTGCGCCTTGCGCTGCGAGTCCTCGGCGCTGCCCCACGTCACGATCGCGCCGCTCGTGAGGTGCAGTACGACGTTTTCGGGCGAGGATGCGGTGATCTTCGCGACCTGCGCGCGAAAATCGCTCGGCAGCGCGAGCGACACGCGCCCAGCGGCGAGGAAGGCCTCGGAGCCGAGCGCGCCCGCATCCATCACCGGCAGCGTGAGTTCTTCCTCGGGCGCGTCCTCGCCGCCGACCTGCCAGAGCACGACGCCAGCCGCGTCGACCACGACCTCACCGGCATCCTGCTCGTACCGGCCGATCGGCTCGCGCTCGACGAGCTGCACCACGAGCGTCGAGGGCGGCGTGCGCTGCACGGTGTAGCTCTGCACGAGCACGAATTCCTCGAGCAGCGCCTCGACTTCGGCGTTCGACACCTGCGCGAGCGGCCGCCCCTCGAGGGGTGCGAGCGCCTCCTGCACCGTGGCGGGGTCGAGCCGCGACGTGCCCTCCACCTCGATCGTGCGCACACTCATGAGTGGCGTATACACGGCGACGATCACGAACGCGATGAGCAGGGCGAACGAGCCCAGGCCGATGATCCAGCCGCGGCGGCGAGCGGCACGCTTGCGCGTGAAGCGGCGCACCTCGGCGCGGTCGTGTCGCCGCCGCGCGAGGCTCGCGCGCCACACGGCGCCGATGCCCCCGCGACGGCGCGCGCCGCGCCGTTCTTCTGGCGTTCCGCTAGTCACGCCCGCTTCCATCTGCGTCGCGCTCGCGCAGTGCGTCGAGCAGCTGCGGCACGATGCGGTACACGTTGCCGCAACCGAGGGTGATGACATAGTCGCCGGGCTCGGCGACCCGGGCGACGGCCTGCGCGGCGTCGCCCCAGTCGGGCTGGTACTCGACGAGACTCGCGTCGGTGAACGCCTCGGAGACGAGCGCGCCGGTGACGCCAGGCACCGGGTCTTCGCGGGCGCCGTCGACGTCGAGCACGATCGTGTGGTCGGCGAGTCGCTCGTACACCTCGGCGAAGACGTCGCTCATGGCCTGCGTCCGCGAGAACAGGTGTGGCTGGTGCACCGCGATAATGCGGCCCTCGCCGACGACGGTGCGTGCGGCCGAGAGCGCCGCCTCGACCTCGGCCGGGTGGTGCGCGTAGTCGTCGTAGACGCGCACGCCGTCGACCTCGCCCTGAAGGTCGAACCGTCGCTTCGTGCCGCCGAAGGCGCGCAGTGAGGCGACGGCCGCCTCGAGCGTGAAGCCGAGGTGCAGCAGCACCGCAACGGCGCCCGCGGCGTTGAGCGCGTTGTGGCGACCGGGCACTGAGAGCTGCGCGGGCACGATCATCTCGTTGGCGGTGAGGTCGAATGCGACCCCGCCGTCGGCCGTCGTGATGTTCGTGACGCGAACGTCGTTGCCCTCGCCCTCGCCGAAGCGCACGACGTGCGGGTGGTCGAGCATCGAGGTGATCTCGACGGCGAGCCGGTCGTCGCCCGAGACGATGACCGCCTCATTCGCGCGGTTCGCGAACTGCACGAACGCGGCCTCGAAGGCCTCCTCGGTGCCGTAGTGGTCGAGGTGGTCGTTGTCGACGTTGGTGATGAGGGCGATCGACGTGTCGTAGAAGAGGAACGAGCCGTCGGACTCGTCGGCCTCGACGATGAATTCTCGGTCGGCGCCGGGGTGCTCGTTCGTGCCGAGCGAGCTGATGACGCCGCCGTTGACGAAGCTCGGGTCGGCCCCGAGCTCGAGCAGGGCGCTCGCGATCATGCCGGTCGACGTGGTCTTGCCGTGGGCACCCGCGACGGCGACCACGCGAGCCGCGCGCGTCAGCCAGACGAGGGCCTGCGAGCGGTGCAGGATGTTCAGGCCGCGTTCGCGTGCCAGCACGAGTTCCGGATTGTCGGGCCAGAGCGCCGAGGTGACGACGACGGTGTCGACCGATTCGTCGAGGTTCGCGGCGTCGTGCCCGATCGACACGGTCGCGCCAGCCTGGGCGAGCTTCTCGGTGTAGTCGTTCGCCGAGCGGTCGGAGCCCGAGACGGTGACGCCGCGCTGCAGGAACATCCTGGCGATGCCGCTCATACCGGAGCCGCCGATGCCGATGAAGTGGGCGTGGCGAATCTCCTCGGGAATCTGGGCGTTCGCGTCGGGGCTAATCACGGTGCTTCTCCTTCAAGGCGACGCTCGAATCGCGCCGCCGCCAGCGTTTCAGGATAGTCGGCTCGACCGAATTAGGCCCGGGCGCCACGCGTCGCGTCGGCGACGGCGGCGTCGATCATCGAGAGCAGCTGCTCGGCGGCATCGCGCGCGCCGAGCTCACCGGCGCGCCGTCCAAGCTCGGTGCGCCGCGCCGCATCGGCCAACACGGGCAGCAGCTCGGCCTCCACGCGTGGCGGCAGAAACTCGCCGTCGGCGATCACCATCGCGGCGTTCGCCTCGAGCAGGGTTGCGATGTTTTTCGCCTGTTCGCCGTTGCCGACCGCGTAGGGCACGTACAGCGCGGGCAGGCCCACGGCCGAGAGCTCCGAGACCGTCGAGGAGCCGGCGCGGGTGACGATGAAGTCGGCCGCTGCGAAGGCGAGTTCCATGCGGTCGCAGTACTCGACCACGTGGTAGTGCGGCAGCTGCGGGTCATCGAACGGCGAGAGGCGGCCGACAATGTGCACGACCTGCCACTTTTCGTCGCCGTGCGCCTCCCCCACGAGCTTCGATCCGAGCTCGCGAATCGTCTCGTTGATGCGCTTCGCGCCCTGCGAACCGCCCGTCACGACGAGGGTGCGCCGCCCAGCGTCGAGGCCGAAGTAGTCGATCGCCTCGTCGCGGCTCGCCTCGCGGTCGAGCGTGGCAATCTCGTGCCGCAGCGGCATGCCGAGGGCCTTCGCGCCCACGAGCGGGGTGTTCGGGAACACGACCGCGACGCCCGCCGCCCACTTCGCCCCGAGGCGGTTGGCAAGCCCGGGGATCGCATTCGCCTCGTGCACGATCACTGGCACGCGTTTGCGGGCCGCGACATATGCGGGCGTCGAGGCGAAGCCGCCAAAACCGACCACCACATCCACCCCGCGGGTGCGGATGATCTCGCGCACCTGGCGCACGGCGCGTTGGAATCGCGCCGGGAACTTCACCGCGGCCCCGTTAATGCGGCGTGGGAACGGTACCTTGTCGATCGTGAGCAGCTCGTAACCGCGCTCGGGCACGAGCCGCGTCTCGAGACCCTCTTTCGTGCCGAGCACGAGCACGGTCGCGTCGGGATGCGCGGCGCGGATGCTGTCGGCCGTGGCGAGCAGCGGATTGACGTGGCCGGCGGTGCCGCCGCCCGCAAGCAGGTACGTGGTCATGACCTGGGTGCCTTTCGTGACGACGGCCGCGAGCTCGCGGAGCCGGAGGATGGAGTGGGGTTCGCCGCGGCCTGGCGCTTCGCGTTGTCCTTCGCGACCGACAACACGAGGCCGACTGAGAAGAGCGAGGTGATGAGCGCCGAGCCGCCGGAGCTCAGCAGCGGCAGGGGCACGCCGAGCACCGGCAGCAGCCCGAGCACGACTGCGATGTTGACGAACGCCTGGAAGATGAACCACACGAGTACGCCACCGACGAGCGTGCGGCCCGCGACGTTCTCAGTTTCGCGCCAGATGCGCAGGAGCACGACCGCGAGAGCCGCGAACAGCATGATGACCGCGAGGGCGCCGATGAGGCCGAACTCCTCGCCGATGATCGCGAAGATGAAGTCGTTGTCGGCTTCGGGCAGCCACGACCACTTCGCCGTCGAGTTGCCGAGCCCGACGCCGAAGATGCCGCCGCTCGCGAGCGCGAAGAAGCCGTGCGAGGTCTGCCAGCACAGGCCCTCGTAGTCACACGAGCCGTCGAAGAAGCTCGTGATGCGGGCGACGCGGTTGGGCGAGACGATGGCCATCGTCACGGCGCCCACGACGGCGATGAGCGTTGCGCCGACGATGTATTGGGCGCGCAGGCCGCCGAACCAGAGGGCGCCGAGCACGAGCGCGCCGATCACCATGACGGTGCCGAGGTCTTTGCCGAGCAGCGCGAGCAGGATCACGACGCCGACGGGCAGGCCGATCGGCACGACCACCTCTTTCAGCTGGGTGAGCTTGTCGCCCTTGCGCGCGATGATCATGCCGAGCCACATGACAAGCGCCACCTTGGCAAACTCGGCTGGCTGCACCGTGGTCGGGCCCAGGTCGATCCACGAGCGGTTGCCGTTGATTTCGGTGCCGAGCGGGGTGAACACGAGCGCCTGCATGACGACCGCGAAGCCGAGCGCAAGCCACGCGAACGAGCCCGTCCAAAACTGCAGCGGCACGCGCGAAGCGACCCACATGAACGGCAGGCCGACCGCGGCGAACACGAGTTGCTTGAGGAACTTCGTCGAGAACGTGTTGCCGGCCGCGAACTCCTCAACGGCCGAGCTCGACAGCACCATGATGAGGCCGAAGGCGACGAGCACCGCGACGATGCCGAACAGCAGCGTCGCGTTGAGATTCGCGGGGTGCTCGCTCGAGAAGAGCTTGATGCGATAGGCGGAACCGCTCGTCGCGGCCCCCGTCGCGTTACGCTTCGTCGCCTGGGGTTGCGGCATCCTGGCCTGCTCCCCCCTGCGCGATGCGCTCTACTGCCGCGCGGAACTTGTCGCCGCGGTCGCCATAACTGTCGAACTGATCCATTGACGCGGCCGCCGGTGCGAGGAGCACGGTGTCGCCGTCCTGTGCCACTTCGGCGGCGCGACGAACGACCTCCGGCATGACCTCACTAGTTTCGCGCACGTCGATCTCAATGAGCGGCACGGTGGGCGCGTGTTGCTCGAACGCCTCGCGCACCGCGTCTCGGGCCACGCCGATGATGACGGCCGCGCGCAGGCGGGGAGCGTGCGCGGCGACGAGCGGCGAGATGTCGACGCCCTTCAGCAGGCCACCGACCACCCAAACCACCGAGCGGTAGGCCGAGAGCGAGGCCTCGGCCGCGTGCGTGTTCGTCGCCTTCGAGTCGTCGACCCACATGACGCCCGCCTCGTTGAGCACGAGTTCGTTGCGGTGCTGGTCGGGGGTGAACGTGGTGATCGCCTCGCGAATCGCCGCGGGCTCGATGCCGTAGGACCGGGCGAGCGCGGCGGCCGCGAGCACGTCCTCGACGAGGTGACGCGCGCCGAGGTTGCGGGCGCGCAAGTCGTCGAGCGTCGCGAGCTCGAGCGCCGAGTTGCGACGGTCGTCGAGGAACGCTCGGTCGACGAGGAGCCCGTCGACCACGCCGAAGTTGCTCGGCGCGGGCACGTCGACACCGAAGCCGATCGCGCGGGCGCCGTCGACGACGTCGGCCTGCTCGACGAGCCGCTCGGTTTCGGGGTCGGCGAGGTTGTAGACGCACGCCCGCTGCGTACGGTCGTAGGCGCGTCCCTTGGCCGCGCGGTAGGCGTCGAAGCTGCCGTGCCAGTCGAGGTGGTCCTCAGCAATGTTGAGCACCACGGCCGCCCACGGCGAGACCGTGTGCGTGTAATGCAGCTGGTAGCTCGAGATTTCGACGACGAGCACCTCGAAGCCTTCGGGGTCGCGCACCGCGTCGAGCACCGGAATGCCGATGTTGCCGGCCGGTGCGACGCGCACGCCGCCGCGGGCGACCATGTGCGCCGTGAGCTGCGTCGTCGTGGTCTTCCCGTTCGTGCCAGTCACGAGCAACCACTGCGAGGGCGTGCCGGTCTTGTCGCGCAGACGCCAGGCGAGCTCGATGTCGCCCCACACCGGCAGCCCCTGTTCCTCGGCCCAGCGCAGCAGCGCGTGGTGCGGCGCATAGCCGGGCGAGGTGACCACAAGCTCGGGCGCGAACTCGACGAGTTCGGCCGGCACCGCATCCTGCTGCGGCGCGAGCACCACGGGAACGTTCAGCACCTGCAGGATGCGCTCGCGGTCTTCGTCGGGTTTGCCCGCAATCACGAGCACCTCGGCGCCGAGTTCGGCAAGCGTGTCGGCGACGGCAAATCCGGTCATACCGAGGCCGAACACGGCGACCTTGAGACCGCTCCAGTCGTGGTGCCAGCTGGTCAGGGCGTCAGTGCGTGCGCTCACTATTCGACCATCCCGCTCGCGAGGGACCATTCGGCGTAGAAGATCGCGAGACCAGCGACCGCGAACAGTCCCGCGACGATCCAGAACCGCACGACGACGGTCTGCTCGGCCCAGCCCTTGAGCTCGTAGTGGTGATGGATGGGGCTCATGAGGAAGATGCGCTTGCCGCCAGTGACCTTGAAGTAGAGGCGCTGCACGATGACCGAGCCGGTGTCGATGACGAAGAGGCCGCCGATGATGACGAGCAGGAGCTCGGTGCGGGTGATGATTGCGAATGCGGCGAGCGCGCCGCCAAGGGCGAGCGAGCCGGTGTCACCCATGAAGAGCTTCGCTGGCGAGGTGTTCCACCAGAGGAAGCCGATGAGGGCGCCGACGATGGCTGCCGCGACGATCGTCATGTCGAGCGGCGCGTAGACCTCGTAACAGGCGCCCGCGACCTGGTTCGAGAGGCGGTCGCTGCCGCAGAGCTGGTTGAACTGCCAGTAACCGATGATGCCGTAGGTGCCGATCGCGCAGATCGACGCCCCCGTCGCGAGGCCGTCGAGGCCGTCGGTGACGTTGACGGCGTTCGAGGCGGAGGTCGTGATCGCGACGATCCAGATGACGACGAGGATCGTGCCCGCGACAACGCCGAGCGCCATGAAGTCGATGCCGGTGTCGCGAATCACCGACACCTCGCTCGAGATGAGCGGCACGCCAAGTTCGTTCGTGACCTGCAGGCCGATGAGGGCGAACAGCGCCGCGACGATGACCTGACCGGCGATCTTCTGCCAACCACCGAGGCCGAGCGACTGGTGCTTGCGCACCTTGAGGAAGTCGTCGATGAAGCCGACGAGCCCGTGGCCGACCATCATGAACAGCACGAGCAGGCCCGCGGCCGTCGGCTGAGTCTGGGTGACGAGCACCGCGAAGAAGTACGCCACTACGGTGGCGAGCACGAAGACGATGCCGCCCATAGTCGGGGTGCCGCGCTTCGCGTAGTGCTCCTTCGGACCATCCTCGCGAACGTACTGACCCCAACGAAGCTTGTTGAAGAGCCGGATGAACACCGGCGTCAGCGTCAGCGTGAACAGCATCCCGACCGCGCCGGCGATGAGGATTGCAATCACGAGGTACGTCCCTTCACGTAATCTCCGAGTCGGTCAGCGAGCTTCATGAGCCCTGCGGAATTGGATGACTTCACCAGCACGAGGTCGCCGTCACGCAATTCACTCGTCAGTAGTTCGTACGCGGCGTCGGCATCTTCGGTAAACGACGCCTCATTATTCCAGCTTCCCTGCGCGATCGCGGCGAGGTAGAGCGGCCTGGCGTCACGCCCGACTACAACGATTCGGTCAATATTGAGTCGCACCGCGAGTTCGCCGAGCTTGTCGTGCTCGGCCACGGCGTATTCGCCGAGCTCCGACATCGGCCCGAGCACCGCGACGGTGCGCTGCCCCTCGGCGGCGATTTGCGCGAGCGTGCGCAAGGCGGCCGACATCGAGTTCGGGTTCGCGTTGTAGGCGTCGTTGATCACCGTGAGCGGCTCGCGCGTGAGCACCTCCATGCGCCCGCGCTCGGCCCGCGTCACCTCGCGCAGCACCGAGGCAACTTCGGCGGCCGACACGCCCTCGACGTGCGCGGCGGCGGCCGCGGCGAGGGCGTTCATGACGTGGTGTTCGCCGATGACCGGGAAGTGAATCTCCTCGGGTTCCTCCCCCGGCGCGCGCAGCGTGAAGCGGGTGCCGTCGCCGGCAACGCTCACGCCGTCGGCGTGCACCTCGGCGTTCGAGCCGCGGCCAAACCAGACCACGCGGCCGGGCGCCTTCGCGGCCATGCGAGCGACGCGCGGGTCGTCGGCGTTGAGCACGGCGACCCCGTCGGCGCCGAGCGCCTCGATCATCTCCGACTTCGCCAGTTCGACGTTGTCGATGCCACCAAATTCGCCCGCGTGCGCGAGGCCCACCATGAGCACGATGCCCACGTCGGGCCGTGCCATCTTCGCGAGCCGTTTGATGTGGCCGATGCCGCTCGCGCCCATCTCGGCGACGAGCCAGTCGGTCTCTTCGGTCACCTGGAGGAAAGTGGTGGGCGCGCCGACCTCGTTGTTGAACGAGCCGATCGGCGCGACCACGTTTCCGCGGCGCGCGAAGATCTCGCGCAATAGGTTCTTCGTCGTCGTCTTGCCATTCGAGCCCGTGACCGCGACGACGCGCAGGCGGCCGAGGGCGCGCACTCGCGCGACCACCTCGGTGGCCAGCGCCCCGAGCGCGAGCACCGTGTCGGCCACGACGACCTGCGGCACGTCGAGGTCGAGCTCGCGTTCGACGATGAGCAGGGCCGCGCCGTTCTCGACGGCCGCGGGGGCAAACAGGTGGCCGTCGGTCACCTCGCCCGGCTTCGCAAAGAAGATGTCACCGGGCGTGATCTTGCGCGAATCGGTGTCACTGAGGCCGCGCACGGTCGTCGCCTCGGTCGCGTCGCCGCGCAGCACCAGCGTGCCGGAGGTCGCGGCCGCGATTTCCGCGAGGGTCATTGCAATCATGGTTTGGGCCTTTGTCGTCGGATGCGCGCGGTTGCGCGCGGATGGATGGAGTTCGGCTACCAGCCGGCGTCGGCGAGCGCGTCGCGCACGAGCTCGACGGTCGGGTCGACCACCTCGCCCTCGTCGAGCTCGCGGAGCGCGTCGGCGCGGGGCTCGACGAACAGGATGCGCCCGCCGCGGCCCGCGTCACGCGACGCATGCTGGAGCGCGGCCGCCGCATCCGCCGCAAGCCGGAGCCCGGGCGCGCCGTCGATCGTCGCGTCGGTAACGACGATGGGTTTCTTGGCGGTGAGCTCACGCAGCTGCGCGAAGCGCTCGATCGCGGCGGCGCCGCTCGGGTGCACGACGAGGTGCGGCGCGTCGCCGCCCGCCTCGCTGAGGGCCTGGAGCGAGCCGCGAATCGCCTCGGGGCGCTCGTCGACGTCGACGAACACCTCTGGGCCGTCTCCCCCGGCGCACACTCGCTCAAGTCGGCCGGGAATTGGCACGTCGAAGCCGCCGGTGCGGTCGAGCGCGTCCTGAATCTGCTCGGTGGCCCAGCCACCCTCGGCGATCATGACGATGGCCGCGGCCGCGTTGACGGCCGCAAGGCGCCCGGGCTTAGTGATGCGGCTCGTGACGACGCGGTCGTCGTGGCCGCGCACCGTGAACTCGGTGCCGCCGTCGACACTGCGCCACTCGACCCGCCAGTCGGCGCCTGATTCGGGCTCGGCGCTGAGCGTTGCGACCGGGATGCGCGCGGCCTCGACGAGGTCGCGGCCCACCAGGCTGTCGACGTTGATGACCCCGGTCGAGGCGACCTCGGGGTCGAGCAGCTGTCGGTGCAGCTCGAAGAAATCCGCGGCCTCCGCGTCGGTACCGGTAAAGGTGAAGGGCCCAACCACGGCAAACTCGAGGCCCGCGAGGCGCTGCCCGCTCAGTGCGTGACCCGAGATCTCGATGGCGGCGACGCGGTCGGCGACCTCGCGCATTCGCGCCACGAGGGCATGCAGGTCGTCGGCCTCGGGGGTCGTGAGCGTGGCGATGACGCGCTGCTCGTCGACGCGGCGGGCGATCGACGTCGACAGGCCGCTGGCGACACCGATGCGGCCGAAAAGGTCGGCAACCAGGTAGCTCACGCTCGTCTTGCCGATCGTGCCGGCGACGCCAAAGAGCCGCGGCTCCTCGGGGTCGGTGCGGTACACCCACTTCGCGACATGCCCGAGGGCGAGCCGCGGCTCGTCGATGACGATGACGGGCACGTCGAGCTCGGCCGCCCGTTCGGCGCCCAGCGGATCTGTCAGCACCGCCACAACTCCGGCCTCGACCACCTCGTCGAGGAACTCCGCGCCGTGCGTGCGCTCGCCCGGAATGGCGACGAAGACGTCGCCCGCCTCAACGCTGCGGTGATCGCTGCTGACGCCCGTCACCTCGATGGCCTCAAGATCGAATCCTTCGGGTTCATTAAGCCCGAACTCGGCGCACATCTCGGAAAGAATGCGCGCCGCGGCATGGTGGGGGCGAATACTGTCTGTGGGCAAGGTCTTCCTGCTGCTAGTGGACGATATTGATGTCGGGGTACGGCTGCGGCGACGGCGAGACGTTGTTCGACGACAGCACGTACGACATGGTCGACTGCCATGCGGGCGCAGTGGCAGCGCTGGTAGTGATGGTAGTCGGGTCGGCCAGCGTGACCAGCACCACGTACTGCGGATCATCCATTGGGGCTACCCCGGCCATCGACACGTTGTTCGAACCCACGATGTAGGTGCCGGTGTCGGCGTCGACACGTTCCGAGGTACCGGTCTTGATGCCGACGCGATAGCCGGGGACCTCGACCTGGTCGGCGAGCCAGCCCTCGCGGGCCACCGATTCCATGCCCTCGAGCGCGAGCTCCGCGGCCTCCGCCGACACGACCTGCGTCGGCATGGTGTCGGGCTGGTCAGTCACCGTGCCGTCCTCCTGCGTGCAGCCGAGCACGAGCTGGAGCGGGATGTGCGAGCCACCATTCGCGAGGGCCTGGTAGGCGCTCGCCATCTGGGCGACCGTCGCGGTGAGGCCGTGGCCGAACGTCGTCGCGTAGTTCGTTTGCGGGTCCCACTCCTCGGCGGGGCGCACAATGCCCGACTCCTCGCCGAGGAAGTTCACGCCGGTCTGCTCGTTGAGCCCGTAGCTGAGCAGGTAGTCGTGCCGGGCCTCCGGCGACAGACGGTCGGCGAACGTGGCCGTGCCGACGTTCGACGACTCGGTGAGCACCCCGTTCATGTTCATTTCGACGGGATCGTGCGGCGAATCGTCACCGAACTCGGCACCCTTTTGGTCCCACGTGTCAGGCACCGTGATCGTCTCGTCGGGGTCGACAAGGCCCTGGTCGTAGAGCATCGAGGCCGTGATCGGTTTCATGATCGAGCCCGGCTCGTACGGCGCCGTGAACGTTCTCGCGCCGCGGTCGTCGGTATCACTCTCGCCCGGCGAATTGGGATCGACCGTCGGGTACTCGGCCGCCGCCACGAGCTGGCCCGTCTTCACGTTGACGACCGTGATGGTGCCGTAGAGCGCGTTGGTCTTTTCGACCTGCTCGGCGATGATCTGCTGCGTGCGCCACTGGGTGTCGCTGTCGATGCTGAGCTTGAGCGTGCCGCCCTGCACGGGGTCGCTCAGCGTGACAACCGAGCCGGGAATCGCGACGCCATCGGCCGAGCGTTCGAAGCTCTCCTCGCCGTTCTGCCCCGCCAGGCACTGGTCGTACTGCAACTCGAGCCCGGCCAGCGGTGTGCCATCCGAGCCCACGAAGCCCGTGAGGTTTCCGGCGACCGCGCCGTTCGGGTAGGTGCGCTCGGGGTGCCGCTCGAAGTACACCCAGGGAATGCCGAGGTCGCGCACCGCCTGGTACTGCTCGAGCGTGACCCCCTGCGCGAGGTAGCCGAAGGCCGCTTCGGGGTTCGCCGCGAGCACGGCATCCACGGACGACGCGAGGTCGGAGGCGTCCTGGTCGGTCAGCTCGGCGATCTTCTCGAGCGACTCTTCCACCGTCACGTCGACGTACTTGTTCGTTTCGGGGTCGAGCCGCTTGAAGTCGCGCATGTTCACGGGGGCCAGGGTGATATCGAATCGGTCGACGCTCGAAGCGAGCATGGTGCCGTTCGCGTCGGTGATCGAGCCGCGCGTGCCGTAGAGCGTCGAGGTCTGCCCGCGTCGACCGTCGGCCTCGGCGTTGATCGCGTTCGCGTCGATGACCTGCAGGCTCACGAGCCGCCCCGCAAACACGATCACGACGAGCGCGATCACTACGAGTACGGGAGTCGCACGACTGCCCGTTCGACGCCGACGCGTCTTGGCCATCCGTACGCTCCTTCCACGCGGTGGGCCAGCGGCCCGCGGCCGCACTGGCTAGTGCGTCGAGGGCGAGCTGAGTTCGAACTCCGAAGGTACGGCAGGTTCGTCGGCCTTCGCGTCTGACGCTCCGGCGCCGTCGCTGTTCTCAGCATCCTTCGCCGACTCCTCGGGCTCGAGCACCTGGTTCGGCACGAGCGAGGGGTCGATCGGGCTCGCCTGCGCCGGCGCCGCGCTGCCCGAGTCAACGATCTGGTTCGACGCGAGGTCGAGGTACGAGTTGCCCGTGCTTGGCACCATGCCGAGTTCGGTCGCCTGCTGCGCGAGCTGCTGAGGCGAGGATGCGGCGTCGGAGGCCTCGAGCGCGGCCGTGTGTTCGCGCTCGAGCTCGAGCTGCTGGCTTTCGAGGTCGTCGGCCCGGTAGGCGTCCTGGATGATCGCCATCGACAGCGCGAGCTGAATCGCGAAGGCGGCGAGCAGCACGATCACCGCGATGACGATCATTCGGCCCGAGATGTTCGGGCGACGGCGCAGACCGGGGATCAGGCGAAGCGCCGGGCGCGGGGTCGACTGCGGCCGTTTGCTGGGTGACGTTGCTGCGGTCATGCGGTGTGGCTCCGAATTCGTTCAACGGCGCGCAGGCGCACCGGCTTGGCTCTCGGGTTCTCGCGGGCTTCATCGTCGTGGGCTTGTTCGGCGCCCCGGGTGAGCAGCCGGAACTCCGGCTGCAGCTGCTCGGGCGTCATCGGCAGGCCGCGCGGCGCATCCGTCTTGCTGCGCAGCTGGAATAGTCGCTTCACGAGGCGGTCCTCGAGCGACTGGTACGACTCGACGGCGACTCGGCCGCCGATGCGCACGCGCCCGAGCGCCTGCGGCAGCGCCGATTCGAGGGCGTCAAGTTCGCCGTTTACCTCGACGCGCAGGGCCTGGAATACGCGCTTTGCCGGGTGCCCGGCGTTCTTGCGCGCCGCCGGCGTCGCCTGCTGAAGCAGGTCGACGAGCTGGCCCGTGGTCGTAATCGGCGACTCGGCACGAGCACGCACGATTGCCCCGGCGTAGCGGGGTGCGAGCTTCTCGTCGCCGTAGCGGTAGAAGAGTTCACGCAGCTCGGCCTCGCTGAGCTCGGCGATCAGGTCAGCCGCCGTGACGCCGCGGGTTTGGTCCATGCGCATGTCGAGCGCCGCGTCCTGCATATACGAGAAGCCGCGCTCGGCTTCGTCGAGCTGCAGCGAAGAAACGCCGAGGTCGAAGAACACGGCGTCGACCTCGTCGATGCCGGCATCGTCGAGCACCTCGTCGAATTCGTCGTAGACGGCGTGCGCGAAGTGCGTGCGGTCGGCAAACTCGACGAGGCGGGTCCGCGCAACTTCGAGGGCCGCCGTGTCGCGGTCGATGCCGACGAGGCGAGCGTTCGGGTTCGCCCGTAGCACCGCCTCGGCGTGGCCGCCCATGCCGAGCGTGCAGTCGACGTAGATCGCGCCGGGCTCGGCGAGCGCGGGCGAGACCATCTCGACGACCCGTTCGCGCATGACGGGGATGTGAATGGAGCTGAGGTCGCGGTCCATATCGTTCCGGAGGGTTCCTCCCTGCCTCGGGGTCCCGAGTCACTCAACCTGACGCCGGGGAAGGTGCGTCAGGGTGACCGACCTGGGGCCACGGGGCAGGGCTAGAACAGGCCCGGGATCACCTCCTCGGCGGTCTCAGAGAATCCCGCTTCGTTCGCGGCCACGTAGGTGTTCCACGACTCGGCACCCCAGATTTCGGCGCGGCTGCCCGCGCCGATGACGGCGAGTTCGCGGTCGAGGCCCGCGTACTGACGAAGCTGCTGCGGGATCGTGATGCGGCCCTGCTTGTCGGGCGTCTCGGCGTGGGCGCCGGAGAGCAGGAGGCGCAGATAGTCGCGCGCCTGCTTGCTCGTCACCGGTGCCTGACGGATGCGGTCGTGGAAGCCCTCGAACTCAGCGTTCGAGAACACATAGATGCAGCGTTCCTGCCCACGGGTGAGCACGACCCCCTCGGAGAGCTGGTCACGAAACTTCGCGGGCAGAATCAGGCGGCCCTTCTCGTCGAGCTTCGGTGAGTACGTGCCGAGAAACATCGGTGCGCCCTCCCCTCCTGCTCGCGGTGGTGTTCACCACCTTCAGACCACCTCATGCCATCTCGCACCACTTTACTCCACATCACCCCACGGGTCACGGAAAGTGAGGCAATTTGCGTCGTTTATTCCTGAGAAAACCGTGGAAACTACTGGGGAGTAGACCAGTGGAGTGAGGTGGAGGGAAAACCCTCGTTTTCGCCCTGTTTTGGGAGCGCTCGGGAGCGGAGGAAACGAAAAACGGGGCCAACCCGAGTGGGTTGGCCCCGTTTAGCTCCCGCGGGGAGCGAAGTGGGGTGGTGGGAAGTGGTTAGCCCTGGTTGTCCTGTCGGCGGTCCCAGCGGTCCTCCATGCGATCCATGAAGCTGCGGCCGTCGGGCGACTTCACGCCAGCGTCGGTAGTCGGTCGGCCCGGCGTGCCAGGCAGCTTCGTCGATTCGCCCGTGGACGAGGAACCCGACGAAGCAAACGCCCAGTAGACGCCGCCGATCATGATTGCGAAGCCGATGAGGCCGGCCCAGGGCTGCTGGATCGCCATCGCGCCGACGATGACGGCGAGCCCGACCGCGAGCGCGAGCACCGAGATGGTAATCGAACGTGCGGTGAGGGCAGCGCCAGCGGGACGACCGGTCGACACAACATCTGCATCGTGCTGATAGAGACTGCGCTCCATCTCGTCAAGCAACCGTTGTTCTTGTTCTGAGAGTGCCATGATTCCCTCGCTGTCCCTGGGCGGGCGCCCACCTTCTGGCGGATTGAACTTTCATTCTACGCTGCCGCCCCCTGAATAGAATGAGACAGTGACTGAAAGCTTGCTCTTCGTGGACCGCGTCAATCAGGCACTCGCCGCGGTTTTCGCCCAGCACCGCCCCGACCTCGTCGCGCTGAGCGACGACCTGGCTCCCCTGCTCGGCCAACTCGAGACGTTTTCAAGCGGCGGCAAGCGCACCCGTGCCCAGTTCGTCGCGGCCGGCGCGGGTCTCACCGCGGCCTCCCCCGAGCCGAGCACTGACGACGCCCTCGTCCATGCCGGCGTGGCCGTCGAGCTCTTCCACGCCGCGGCCCTCGTGCACGACGACTTGCTCGACCGCTCCGACACTCGCCGCGGCCGCCCGTCGACCCACCGAGTCTTCGAGGCACTGCACCGAGAGCGGGGCTGGACCGGCGACCGCGAGCACTTTGGCGCATCCGCTGCCATCCTCGCGGGCGACCTGCTGCTCATGTGGAGCAACGACGCGCTTGACCTGGCCCGGGGTCTCGTGGGGCGCGATCGCGCCGAGACCGCGGCCGCGGAGTTCCGCCGGATGCGCACCGAGGTCACCGCCGGCCAGTACCTCGATGTCGTCGAGGAGCTCGCGTGGCCGGTCGTTCCGGTCGAGCGCTGGGCCGACCGCTCGATCGCGATCGCGACGGCGAAGTCCGCGCGGTACTCGGTTGAGTCGCCACTCCGGCTCGGCGCGAGCTTTGCCGGCGCATCCGTCGCCGAACTCGCCTCGGCGAGCGCGATCGGCCTGCCGCTCGGACTCGCGTTCCAGGTGCGCGACGACGTGCTCGGCGTCTTCGGCGATCCCGACGTGACCGGTAAGCCGGCGGGCGACGACCTGCGTGAGGGCAAGCGCACGCTGCTCATCGCCGAGGTCGCGGCGCGCGGCGACGCGACGACCCGCGAGTTCTTCGCGGCCCGTCTCGGGCAGCCCGACCTCACGGCCGAGGAGATTGCCCGGATGCAGGCGGCGCTCACCGAGAGCGGCGCGCTCGAGGCCGTCGAGGCGCGCATCCAGGCCTGGCTCGACGAGGCGGTCGCGGCCATCGACGCGACGCCGCTCAGTCCCGAGACTCAGTCGTCGTTGACCAAGCTCGCGCAGCAGACGGCGAAGCGCAGCTCGTAGTCGTTAGACGGCGAACAGCTGCACCGAGCGGCGCACCGACGACTTCCGGCCCTCGGCAAGCGCGGCTACCGGCGTCATGCCCAGGCTGTCGTCTTCGCTGAGCAGCCAGGTCATGGCCTCGTCACCGTCGATGCCCTGGTCGGCCAGCAGCGTGAGCGTGCCGCGGAGGCCGGCGAGCGGCTCCCCGTTCCGGATGAATGCCTGCGGCAGTTGCTTTTCCCCGCTGTACTTCACGGACAGCAGGTAGCGCTCCTCGAGCAGGCGGTGGAGGCGGCCGGAGGAGACTCCGAGCTGCCCGGCGGCGTCTTTGAGCGAGATCCACTCGTGGTCGGCGTATACGGATTCGGTGTTGACATCGGTCACGCCTCCATGGTTGCAGATTTTCCAACTCCCCTGCCACCGCGCGGCAAAATGCATCATCCGCGGAGTTTCACACGCGGCAATTTGGTGCGGCCGACTACCCTGCCAGCGTGAGCCCTGTGAATCCCGACACCGTGATCGGCCGTCTTGTCGACGGCCGCTATCAGGTTCGCTCGCTCATCGCCCGGGGCGGCATGGCCACGGTGTACGTCGCCACCGACCTCCGGCTCGACCGCCGGGTCGCGATCAAGATCATGCACGAGCACCTCGCGGCCGACGAGTCGTTCCGCGACCGCTTCATTCGCGAGGCGCAGTCGGCGGCCCGCCTCGCGCATCCGAACCTCGTCAATGTGTACGACCAGGGCGACGACGAGGGCCTCGCCTACATCGTCATGGAGTACGTGCCGGGCATCACCCTGCGCGACCTGTTGCACGACCACCACCGACTCACGGTCGAGCAGACCATCGACATTATGGATGCGGTACTCGCGGGCCTGCAGGTCGCGCACCGCCAGGGCATCATCCACCGCGACATCAAGCCCGAGAACGTGCTGCTCGCCGACGACGGCCGCATCAAGCTCTCGGACTTCGGCCTCGCCCGGGCCGTGACGAACAACACCGCGTCGGGTTCCGTGCTGCTCGGCACGATCGCCTACCTCGCGCCCGAGCTCGTCACCAAGGGCCTCGCCGACGTGCGCAGCGACATCTACTCGGCCGGCATCATGATGTACGAGATGCTCGTTGGCGAGCAGCCGTACCGCGGCGACGAGCCGGTGAACATCGCCTACCGCCACGCGAACGACTCGGTGCCGCCGCCGAGCGAGGCGCAGCCGAGCGTGCCGGGAGTGCTCGACGACCTCGTCGTCTGGGCCACCGAGCGCGACGCTGAGGACCGCCCGGCCGATGCGGGCGCCATGCTCGCCGCGCTGCGGCAAGCCGAGCGCGACATCGCGACCGGCGGCGGGGCAACCGTGCCCCTCGAAACGGCGATCCAGAACTTTGCCGAGAATGACGCCCACCTGCTCGCTGTCTCCGACAACGACTCGATGCCGAACTCGGTCATGCAGCCAACCGGACCAGTCGAGGCGGTCGATGCCGCTGCGATGGCCCCGGCGGTCGAGGGTGGTGCACCCGCGGCCAGGCGCCTGCAGCGCCTCAATGGGCAGAAACGTCGTGCTGGCGTGCTCGCATTCTTTGTCGTCTTGTTCATGGCGCTCGCCGCCGCGGGCCTTGGCTGGTACCAGGGCATCGGCCCCGGCTCGTACGGCTCGACGCCCGATGTCGTGGCGAAGACGCAGGCCGACGCCGAGGCGACCATCGTCGCGTCGGGCTTCACCGTTGGCGAGGTCACCGAGGACAACTCGCTCGACGTGCCCCAGGGCACTGTCATCAGCATGAGCCCCGAGCCCGACACCAAGCTCGCGCCCGACTCCCCGATCGACCTGGTCGTCTCGGCCGGGCCGCGCATCCTCACCGTTCCGGCCCTTGAGGGCCTCTCGACCGCCGACGCCGAGCAGGCGATCACCGACGCCGGTTTCGTCGTCGACGCCGAGACGCACGTGACCGAGTTCAGCGGCTCGATCGAGGCCGACCACGTCATCCGCGGCACCACCGAGACCGGCGAGACGCTGCCGCAGGAGATGGCAGAGCAGCAGACCATTCGCCTCGTCGTCTCGGCCGGCTCGGTGCCCGAGGTGACCGGCATGGGCCAGGGCGAGGCCGAACAGGCGCTCGCCGACGCGGGGCTCACGTCGGCCGTGGTCGACTCGCAGTACAGCTCGACGGTGCCCGCGGGCGTCGTGCTCTCACAGGAGAACACGGCCGACCCGATGGTGCCGGGCTCGACGGTAAACCTCGTCGTCTCGCTCGGCCCCGACCTCGTCGAGGTGCCCGACGTCACTGGCAAGCCGGCGAAGGATGCGATTGCCGAGCTCGAGGGCGCGGGCTTCACCGTCGACCACAGCATCCCCTCGGTGCTGCTCGACGACGCGACGGTGTCGTCGCAAACGCCGGGCGGCGGCGAGGAAGTCGAGCGCGGCTCCTCGGTGAAGATCACCGCCACTTACGAGTTCTAGCGCACTTCCCCGGCACGTTGTGAAGGCCTGGGGCGGGTGGGGGCTTCTCCGTTCCACGAACCCCGTCCTGCGCCGCTCCTTTGGACCCTCATCGCACGAAGTGGCGCCGCCAGCGACAACTGGCACCGAAGTTCGCGGCCACTTCACGACGCGTGCATGGCCGCGTGACCCAGCTGTCCCATATCTGGCACGGGGGTATCTCTCCCTTCTGCGCCAATTATGGGACAGCTGGGTCACCTTGCCTCGTTGAGCAGATGAGACAGCGAACTCGCCACGCACCGTTCACGACGTCACGGGGAAGAGCAACAAGAGCACAACGAGAAATCCCGCCCGCGGAGTTGTTCCTCGGGCGGGATTTGTTCGTTGCGGTCGTTAGACCGAGCGCTGCTGCAGCAGCTCGGCCACGAGGAACGCGAGCTCGAGCGACTGCATGTGGTTGAGGCGCGGGTCGCAGAGCGACTCGTAGCGAGTCGCCAGAGCGTCCTCGTCGATGTGCTCCGAGCCGCCGAGGCACTCGGTCACGTCGTCGCCGGTGAGCTCAACGTGGATGCCGCCGGGGTGCGTGCCGGCCTGCTGGTGCGACTCGAAGAAGCCCTTGACCTCGTCGACGATGTCGTCGAAGTTGCGGGTCTTGAAGCCGCGCTCACTCGTGAAGCCGTTGCCGTGCATCGGGTCGGTGATCCACAGCGGAGTCGACTCCTCCTGCTTCGAGGCCTCGAGCAGGCCCGGCAGCACGTCGCGGATCTTGCCCGCGCCCATCCGGGTGATGAAGGTGAGGCGGCCGGGCTCGCGGTTCGGGTCGAGCTTCTCGATGATGCGGTGCATCGTCTCGGGCGTCGTCGACGGGCCGAGCTTCACGCCGATCGGGTTGCGCACCCGCGAGAAGTAGTCCATGTGCGCCTCGTCGAGGTCGCGCGTGCGCTCGCCGATCCAGATGAAATGCGCCGAGGTGTCGTACGGCAGGCCGGTGCGCGAGTCGATGCGGGTGAGGGCGCGCTCGTACTCGAGCAGCAGGCCCTCGTGGCCGACGTAGAACTCGACCTCCTTCATCGTCTCGAAGTCGGTGCCGGTGGCGGCCATGAACTTCAGGGCGCGGTCGATGTCGCGGGCCATCGCGTCGTACTTCGCGTTCGCGGGGTTCTGCGCGAAGCCGCGGTTCCACGCGTGCACCTCACGCATGTCGGCGAAGCCACCGGTGGTGAACGCGCGGATGAGATTGAGCGTCGACGACGAGACGTGGTAGCCCTCGAGCATGCGCTGCGGGTTCGGCGTGCGCGACGCCTCGGTGAAGGCGAAGTCGTTGACGATGTCGCCGCGGTAGGCGGGCAGCGTCACATTCTCGCGCGTCTCGGTGTCGCTCGAGCGCGGCTTCGCAAACTGGCCGGCCATGCGGCCCATCTTCACGACCGGCATCGATGCGCCGTAGGTAAGCACGAGTGCCATCTGGAGGATCGTCGAAACGCGCGCGCGGATCTTGTCGGCGGTCGCGCCGACGAAGGTCTCGGCACAGTCGCCGCCCTGCAGCACGAAGGCGTTGCCGGCCGCGGCATCGGCGAGGCGGGTGCGCAGGCGGTCAACCTCGCCCGCGAACACGAGCGGCGGACGCTTCGACAGGTCGTCGAACACGCGCGTCGCCTCGGCGGGGTCGGGCCAGGTCGGCTGCTGCTTGATCGGCAGCTCGCGCCACGCCTCAAGTCCGGGCAACGGCGAGGAGGTCGGCTGCAGAGTGGGCGTGTTGGTCATGCGGAAGTGTCTTTCTTCAATGGGGCTCGGGTACGTGTGGAGATGCCGTCTGTCTCGGGCAACGCGTGGGGTTCGGGCGGAATTCCCCAGGGCTAGGCGGCGGCGATTGCGCGGTTCTTATACGACGACGCATAGCCGTCGACATATTCCTGATCGCTCAGCGCGGCGATCTCGCTCATGACTTCGTCGGTGATCGAGCGCAGGATAAACCGGTTCGGCTCCATACCCTGATATCGCGAGAATTCGATGGGCTTGCCGAAGCGGATGCCGACCTTGCCAGGCCGCGGGCGCTTGGCGCCAGGGGGCATGATCTTCTCGGCGTCGACCATCACCACGGGCACCACCTGCACAGGGCGCTCGCACTCGAGGATCATGCGCGCGATGCCGGTGCGGCCGCGATACAGGCGGGCGTCGGGGCTGCGAGTGCCCTCGGGGTAGATGCCGAGCCAGTCGCCGCGGTTGAGCACTTCGAGGCCCGTGCGCAGCGACGCTTCGGAGGCCTTGCCGCCCGAGCGGTCGATCGAGAGCATGCCGGTCGACTTAAAGAACCAGCGCACGAACGCGCCCTTGATGCCTTTGCCGGTGAAGTACTCGGATTTGGCGAGAAAGTAGATGCGGCGGCGCAGTACGAGCGGGAGCAAAAAGGAGTCGATCACCGAGAGGTGATTCGAGGCAAAGATGACTGCCCCCTTTTTCCGCGGGAGGTGTTCAGCCCCGACAACTTCCGGTCCAAAAAGACTCCGAAGGATGGGGCCAGCCACAATGTGCTTGAGCAGCCAATAAATCATGCGGGACCATACCTCCAATTGCGCGACTGCAATCATACCCACCTGGGCGCCCCGCTCGGAGAATCCTCATAGGATCCCAACGAGGCCGATGCAATGAAGCAACCGCCAAAGATGACGCGCAATCAACCCACAACTCGACGAGGAGCCACCCCATATGTCCGGTACCCCGAAGTCGGGAGCACAGGGAGGCGGGGTGCGAGAACGCATCACTCCTCCGGTCGTGCCCGCTGACCCCGATCTCAACATCACCGATCTGCTGCACAAGCAGCTCGATCTGCGACCCAATGCGGCACTGTTCTCAGTACCGAAGGGTGACGGTTGGCGCGATATCTCCACCCGCGAGTTCGTCGACGACGTGAACTCGATCGCCAAGGGGTTCATCGCCGCTGGCGTTCAGCCCGGCGACCGCATCGCCTTCCTCTGCGTCACGAGCTACGAGTGGACGCTCATCGACTACGCGCTCATGACCGCCGGCGCGGTGATGGTGCCGGTCTACGAGACAAGCTCGGCCTCGCAGGTGGCCTGGATGCTCACCGACTCGGGTGCCAAGGGCATTCTGGCCGAAGACGAGAAGCTCGCCGGCCGCTACGACGAGATCGGCGAAGGCCGGCCCGAGGTGCGGTGGCGCTGGACGATGAGCGAGGGCGCGCTCGACCAGCTGCGCGAGGCCGGCAAATCGGTCACGGATGCGCAGCTCGAGCAGGCGCGCACGCAGGCGAAGGCCGACGACGTCGCGACCATCATCTACACCTCCGGCTCGACCGGCCGCCCGAAGGGTACCGTGCTCACGCACGCGAACTTCGTCGAGCTCGTGCGCAACATCGAGGAGCCGCTGTCGCCGCTCGTGCGCAAGCCCGGCGCATCCACCCTGCTGTTTATCACGCTCGCGCACGTGTTCGCCCGGCTCATCTCGATTCTCTGCGTCTCGACGGGCGTCAAGGTGGGCCACCAGCACGACACCTCACAGCTCGTGCCGGCGCTCGGCTCGTTCCGCCCGACGTTCCTGCTCGCGGTGCCGCGCGTTTTTGAGAAGGTCTATAACTCGGCCCTGCAGAAGGCGACCGAGGGCGGCAAGCGCAAGATCTTCGAGCGCGCCGTGAAGATCGGCGTCGCATACTCGCGGGCCCTCGACGAAGAAAAGGTGCCGCTCGGCCTCAAGCTGCAGTTTATGATCTACGACCGGCTCGTGTTCAAGAAGCTGCGCGAGACCCTCGGCGGCCGCGTCGAGCACGCCGTCTCGGGTTCGGCGCCGCTCGGCCTGTTCCTCGGCCACTTCTACCGCGCGCTCGGCGTGCAGGTGCTTGAGGGCTATGGCCTCACCGAGACGACGGCACCCGTGTCGGTGAACCTGCCCGGCGCGTTCAAGGTCGGCACCGTCGGCCCGCCCCTGCCCGGCGTCGGCGTGCGCATCGATGACGACGACGAGATTCTCGTCAAGGGCGTCGACGTGTTCCGCGAGTACCTCAACAACCCCGAGGCAACGGCCGATGCCTTCACCGAGGACGGCTGGTTCCGCACCGGCGACCTCGGCCGCCTCGACGCCGACGGCTACCTGACGATCACCGGTCGTAAGAAGGACATCATCGTGACGGCGGGCGGCAAGAATGTCGCGCCGGCGACGTTTGAAGACCCGATCCGCGCCGACACGATCGTCGGCGAGTGCGTCGTCGTGGGTGACCAGAAGCCGTTCATCTCGGCCGTGATAACGCTCGACCCCGAGATGCTGCCGAAGTGGCTCGAAACGCGGGGGCTCGACCCGAACCTCTCGCTCGCCGAGGCCGCCGAGAACGACAAGGTGCGCGCGCACTTGCAGTCGGTCATCGATCGCGCGAACACGCGCGTGTCGCGGGCCGAGTCGATTCGCGAGTTCCGCATCCTCGACTATGTCTTCAGCATCGACGACGGCACGCTCACGCCGAAGCTATCGATCAAGCGCAACGTCGTGCTCGAACGCATCGCGCCGGTTATCGCCGAGATCTACTCGAAGACCTCGTCGGTGCCCACGCTCTAGCGCCCGCGCCCCACTGCCGAGAGCGGCTGGTTCTTAGAACCAGTCGCTCTCGCGGATTTCCCGGAGGGCGAGCCTGCGCTGGTCCTTCGCGAGCGTGTCGACGTAGACGGTGCCGTTGAGGTGATCGGTCTCGTGCTGCAGCATCTGCGCCATAACGCCGGTGCCTTCGAGCACGACTTCCTCGCCCTCGAGATCGATGCCGCGCACGCGCGCGTACGGGTAGCGCTTGGTTGGGAACCAGAGGCCGGGCACCGAAAGGCAGCCCTCATCGATCTCGGTCGGCTCGCCCGACACCTCTTCGAGCACGGGGTTGATGACGTAGCCGACCTTGCCGTCGACGTTGTAACTGAACGCGCGCAGGGGCACGCCGATCTGTGGCGCGGCCACGCCCGCGCGACCATCCATATCGGTCGTCTCGACGAGATCGGCGATGAGGCTGCGGATGCGGTCGTCGATCTTCGTGATCGGGTCGGCCTCCGTGCGCAGCACGGGGTCGCCGTAGTACCGGATGTCGCGAATGGTCACGCTTGCAGTTCCTCCTCCGCCTTCAGTAGGGCGTTCTCGATGATTTCAGTGGCGGCCGGATGCGGCCAATACTGTCCGCGCGCGAGGCCGCGCACGCTCTGGTCGAAGCTCGCGGCCTGCAGCAGCGGCTGCAGGAGGATCGGCGCGTCGGGGCCGATGATGTGCGCGCCGAGCAGCTTGCCGGTGACGCGTTCGACGACGATCTTGAGGAAACTCACCTCGTCGTCGAGCGCCCATCCCCAGGCGGTCCAGCCGTAGTCGTGGCGCACCTCGAACGCGTCGATGCCCTGCTCGCTGGCTTCGGCGAGCGTGAGCCCGAAGTGGGCTACCTCGGGGGCGCTGAACACCGCGTACGGCACCGGGCCGAGCGTGTTTGCCGCGAGTGCGTCACCGCGGGCCGCGCGGCGGAGGTTTTCCGCGACGATGCGCGCATCCTGGTTCGCAACGTGCTTGAGCTGGTGCGGCGACGAGATGTCGCCGAGGGCGTAGAGGCCGTCGACGGGCCCGCCACCGCGGAGCACGCGCTGGTGTAGGTCGACCGTGAGCGTGCCGTCGTCGCGCACGTCGAAGCCGGCCACGTCGACGCCGAGGCGGTCGGTGTTCGCGATGCGCCCGGCGGCCACGAGCACGAGCTCTGCCGTGAGCTCACCCCCGTCGTCGAGCGTGAGTTGCCAGCCTGATTCGGTGTGCTCGGCTGCGGCGACCGTGACGCCGGTGCGCACCGACCACTGTTCGCCCGCGAGCTTGGTGAACGCCTCGGAGACGTCGGCGTCGGCGCTGCGGAGCAGCGGCGAACGGTTGAGTTGTGTGACCTCGACGCCAAAAGCCGAGTAGACCGCGGCGAACTCCGACGCGACGGCACCGCCGCCGATGACAACCAGGCTCGCGGGCAGCGCGTCGAGCCGCAGCGCGTCGTCGCTCGAGATCACGGTGTCGCCGAACGGCAGGGTAGGCAGCTCGCGCGGCCGCGAGCCGGCGGCGATGACGATGCGCTCACCGCGCAGGCGTCGCCCGCTCACTGTTGTGAGCTCACGCTCCCCCGTGAACTGCACGGTCTCGCGCACGAGCGAGATGTTCGGCTCACCGTGATCGCGGTAGGCCTCGCCGCCCTGCGAAATCGAGTCGATGCGACCGAAGACGCGGTCGCGCACGGCGGCCCAGTCGAGCTCGGCCGAGCCGTGCACGCCGAGGTGGCCGCCCTGACGCACCTCGCGGGCGACGTCGCTCGGGTGCACGAACATCTTCGTCGGGATGCAGCCGGCGTTGAGGCACGTGCCTCCGAACCAGCGACCGTCGTCGACGATCGCGATGCGCCAATCAGCGAAGTCCGGCCCGGGAATCGTGTTGCCCGAACCGGCCCCGATGATGATGAGGTCGAACTCCTCGTACTCGGTCTGGGGCACGGCCATCCCTTCGTCATGCGGGGATGGCCGTGCGCGCGCTATTCGGCGCCGATCAGCCCGCTGCTGTCTGCGGGTCGGATGACGGCAACGAGATCGCCGTTGTCAACCGACTGCGATGCCTGCTGGAGCACCACCCGCTCAATCGTACCCGCGACGCTCGCGGTAATTGCCGCCTCCATCTTCATGGCCTCGATGGTCGCGATCTGGTCGCCCTGCGCGACCTCCTGGCCCGCCTCGACGCGCACCGTTACGGTGCCCGAGAACGGCGCCGCGACGTGGCCCGCGTTGTTCGGGTCGGCCTTCTCGCGCTCGATCTCCTCGACCTTGACGCTGCGGTCGCGCACGAGCACGGGGCGCAGCTGGCCGTTCAGCGTGGCCATGACGGTGCGGGTGCCCGACTCGTCCGGCTCACCGATCGCCTCGAGCGTGATGAATAGGTCGACGCCCTTCTCGAGTGGCACCCGGTACTCCTCGCCGGGCTCGAGCCCGTAGAGGTAGTCAAGCGTGTCGAGCTTCGACAGGTCGCCGAACAGCGCGCGGATGTCTTCGAAGATCGCGGTCGGCTGCGGGAACAGCAGGCGGTTCAGGGTCGCCCGACGAGTTGCCGAGTCGCCCGCGAGGTCGGCCTCGTCCTGCGCACTGAGCGGTTTCACGTCGATGTTCGGCTGCTGACCGCGCAGTGCCTTCGTGCGGAAGGGCTCGGGCCAGCCGCCCGGCAGGTCGCCGAGTTCGCCGGCAAGGAAGCCCGTGACCGACGCGGGAATGTCGTAATTCTCGGGGTGCTCCTCGAAGTCCTTCGGGTCGGCGTTGACGGCCACGAGGTGGAGCGCGAGGTCACCAACGACCTTCGACGACGGCGTCACCTTCGGCAGGCGGCCGAGGATTCGGTCGGCCTCGGCGTACATGTCTTCGATGCGCTCGAAGTCGTTCGCGAGGCCGAGCGCGATCGCCTGCTGGCGCAGGTTCGACAGCTGCCCGCCCGGAATCTCGTGGCGGTAGACGCGACCGGTCGGCGACGGCAGACCGGACTCGAACGGGCGGTAGATCGCGCGCACGGCCTCCCAGTACGGCTCAAGGTCGGTGACCGCCTGCAGGTCGAAGCCGGTGTCGCGCTCGGTGTTCGCAAGCGCCGCGACAAGCGCGCTCATCGAAACCTGGCTCGTCGTGCCCGACATCGGCGCGGCAGCGACGTCGACCGCATCCACCCCGGCGTTGCTCGCGGCGACGAGCGTGGCGAGCTGGCCACCAGCCGTGTCGTGCGTGTGCAGGTGCACCGGCAGGTCAAAGCGCTCGCGCAGCGCCGCGACCAGCTTCGTCGCCGCTGCGGGGCGCAGCAACCCGGCCATGTCCTTGATCGCGAGCACGTGCGCGCCCGCGTCGACGATGCGCTCGGCCAGCTCGAGGTAGTAGTCGAGCGTATAGAGCTCCTCGGCCGGGTCAAGCAGATTGCCGGTGTAGCACATGGCCACCTCGGCGACCGCGCTGCCGGTCTCGAGCACGGCGTCGATCGCCGGGCGCATCTGCTCGACGTCGTTGAGCGCGTCGAAGATGCGGAAGATGTCGACGCCCGTGTCGGTCGCCTCACGCACGAACGCGTCGGTGAGCGCGGTCGGGTAGGGCGTGTAGCCGACGGTGTTGCGGCCGCGCAGCAGCATCTGCACCGGGATGTTCGGCAGTTCGGCGCTGAGGCGCGCGAGGCGCTCCCACGGGTCCTCCCCGAGGAACCGGAGGGCGACGTCGTAGGTCGCGCCGCCCCAGGCTTCCATCGAGAGCAGCTCCGGCAACTCGTTCGCGACGTGCGGCGCGACCTCGAGCAGGTCGGTCGTGCGCACGCGGGTCGCGAGCAGCGACTGGTGCGCGTCGCGGAACGTCGTGTCGGTCACGCGCAGGCGGGGGTCGGCGCGCAGCTGCGCCGCCCATCCGGCCGGGCCAAGCTCGCGCAGCAGCTGGCGCTGGCCGCGGAGCTCGCCGGCCTGTTCAAGGGCCGGCAGCTTGAGGCGCGGCTGTACCGTCGCGGGCCGCTCGCCGTTGGGCTTGTTCACCGTGACGTCGGCGAGCCAGTTGAGGATCTTCGTGCCGCGGTTCGCCGACTTGCGGTACTGCAGCAGCTCGGGTCGCTTCTCGATGAAATCGGTCGAGACTTCGCCGGCGACGAAGGCCTCATCGCCGAGCACACCCTCAATAAAGGGAATGTTCGTCGCGATGCCGCGGATGCGGAACTCGCTCAGCGCGCGCCGGGCCCGGCTCACGGCGGTGCGGAAGTCGCTGCCGTGAGCGATGAGCTTGAGCAGCAGCGAGTCGAAGTAAGGCAGCACCTCGGCACCGGTCGCGACGGTGCCGCCGTCGATGCGGATGCCCGAGCCGCCGGCCGAGCGGTAGGCGGTGATGGTGCCCGAGTCGGGGCGGAAGTCCTGCGACGGGTCTTCCGTCGTGATGCGGCACTGGATCGCGTAGCCGCGGCGTTCAATCGCTTCCTGCTCGAGGCCGAGGTCCGCGAGCAACTCCCCCGACGCGATGCGCATCTGCGACTGCACGAGGTCGACGTCGGTGATCTCTTCGGTGATCGTGTGCTCGACCTGGATGCGCGGGTTCATCTCAATGAACACATGCTGGCCGGCTCGCTCGCCCTCGGTGTCGATGAGGAACTCGACGGTGCCCGCGTTGACATAGTTGATCGACTTCGCGAACTTCACCGCGTCGGCGTAGATCGCGTCGCGGATCGACTGGTCGAGATTCGGCGCGGGCGCGATCTCGATGACTTTCTGGTGGCGACGCTGTACCGAGCAGTCGCGCTCGAACAGGTGGACGGCATCGCCGCTCGAGTCGGCGAGAATCTGCACCTCGATGTGCCGGGGACGCAGCACGGCCTGC
This sequence comes from Gulosibacter sediminis, assembly GCF_023370115.1. Classification (NCBI taxonomy): domain Bacteria; kingdom Bacillati; phylum Actinomycetota; class Actinomycetes; order Micrococcales; family Microbacteriaceae; genus Gulosibacter; species Gulosibacter sp. ACHW.36C. The sequence continues at coordinate 1,614,386 of NZ_CP097160.1, forward strand.
TCGATGAACATGGTGTCGTCGCCGAAGGCGCTCTTCGCCTCGTTCATGGCCGACTCGAGCGCGCCGCGGAGGTCTTCGTGTCGCTCGACCCGACGCATCCCTCGCCCGCCGCCGCCGGCGACGGCCTTGGCAAACACCGGGTAGCCGATCTCGTCAGCGGCCGCGATGAGCGCGTCGACGTCGGTCGACGGCTCGGAAGACTGGAGCACGGGCACGCCGGCGCCGATCGCCTGCTGCTTCGCGTGCACCTTGTTGCCCGCCGAGGCGAGCACGGTCTGCGGCGGACCGATGAAGGTGATGCCGTTGTCGGCGCACGCCTTCGCGAAATCGGCGTTCTCAGAGAGGAAGCCGTAGCCCGGGTAGACGGCGTCGGCACCCGAAAGCTTCGCGACCCGAATGATCTCGTCGATATTGAGGTACGCCTGCACGGGCGAGCCCTCCGAGCCAATCTCATAGGCTTCATCGGCCTTGAGCCGGTGCAGCGAGTTGCGGTCTTCGAACGGATACACGGCGACGGTTTTCGCCCCGAGTTCGACCGCGGCCCGGAAACCACGAATCGCGATTTCTCCGCGATTCGCGACGAGAATTTTCTTGAACACGCTTACCCTCACTCTTCCTTGGGTGTGGAAGTGGATTATGCACTTTGTTGTGTCGTGGTGTTCACACTATCGGGCGACGCGCGCAATTTGCGTGCTCAGGAGGTGCGGATCGGCCCACACACAACATTTCGTGAATATGTTCAAGCAAACAAGAAAATCGCGAACTTTTCGTACAAGTCCGCGATTTCTCAGTGAATTGGATACGCTAGCTCACGCGCTTCTTGCGGCGCGCGGCGAGCTCGTCCTCGGGCTCGGCCCGCTCGGTTTCGATGTCGACGAGGTTCGTCTCGACCTCGCGCAGCACCTGGCCGACGAAGATGCCGAAGACACCCTGGCCGCGCTGGACGAGGTCGATGACCTGGTCGTTCGAGGTGCAGAGGTAGACGCTCGCACCGTCAGACATGAGCGTCGTCTGGGCGAGGTCGGTGATGCCCGCGTCGTGCAGCTGCTCGACGGCGATGCGAATCTGCTGCAGCGAGATGCCCGTCTCGAGCAGGCGCTTCACGAGCTTGAGCACGAGGATGTCGCGGAACGAGTAGAGACGCTGCGAGCCCGAGCCGGCGGCGTTCTGAATGGTCGGCTGCACGAGCTCCGTGCGGGCCCAGTAGTCGAGCTGACGGTAGGTGATGCCGGCCACCTTCGCGGCGACGGCGCCGCGGTACCCGAGGTTCGGGTCGAGGTCGGGCAGACCGTCGGTGAACAGCAGCTCTCCGTGCAGCGGCTGTCCGTCTGCACCCTCGCGTGCGCTCATGGCGTTACCCTTTCCAACCGAACCGTGCCGGTCTGCTTTGTGCGGATTTTCCGCCCAGTTGCGTTGCAGTCAGTCTTGTCCTTCGGACCGGATTCGTGGGTGCGGCTCGCCGGTGCAGCGTCGCACGACGCATCCGATTTCGAAGGTCGGCTCACCTCAGTGTAGGCGAGCCGGCGTCGTTCATCGAGGTCGAATTACAACGATGAGATCGTGTCAAAGAAAACCACGTCACCGGGAGTGGCACGCCGAAACCCTCAACTTCAAGTTGAGGGTGAGACCAAACCGTAATCTGCGGCGTGGCCCGCGGCCCCAGCGCTAGCCTCGACGGTCGCGCAGGCCCTGCCGCAGCAGCGCCGAGCGGACCCGCTCGAGCGCGGTCGCGAGTTCGTCGGCCTTTTCCTGCGCGCGGGCCGAGGCCTCCGCATCCTTGCCCCGCTTGAGCGGCGTGATAGCACGCTCGACGAGGCCCAGGTCGTGCTGCGCCGCCGAACGATAGGGACGCAGGTGGCGCGGCTGAATGCCCGAACCGTCGAGTTCGACGAGCGTCGTGAGCAACACGAGCTCGTCTTCGCCGTAGCGCATCGCCCGCGCGATGAGGCCGGCGGTGTGCGCGGCCTCGAGCAGGTCGCGGCTCGCGCCGGAGCGCTGCAGGAGCTCATCCCGGCGCAGCTCGAGCCCGGTTTCGAGGATGCCAAGGCCGGCCGACGCGGCCGCCTCGCCCTTCGCTCGTGCCGGCGACGTCGCGCCCGGCACCTTCGGGTTCTCGCCGCGGTCGACCGCGTCGAGGTACTCGCCGATCACCTTGAGCGGCAGATAGTGGTCGCGCTGCAGCGCGAGCACGACGCGGATTCGCTGCACGTCCTGGTCGGAGTACTTGCGGTACCCCTTCTCGGTGCGGGCAGGATGCACGAGCCCCTGCTCTTCGAGGAATCGAATCTTCGACGGGGTGAGTTCGGGGTGCTCGGCGCCGAGGCGCTGCAATACCTGCCCGATCGACAGCTTCGGGGTCGCGCCACTCGACGCGGCCGCCGCAGTTGACGCTGCCATCGACTACTGCGCCGTCTGCGTGCCCGGCACGTCGAGCGGCGACGCGTAGAAAGTGAGTCGGTACTTGCCGATCTGCACCTCGCCACCATTCGTCAGCTGGGCCTGGTTGATGCTCTCGCCGTTGTAATAGGTGCCGTTGAGCGAACCGAGGTCGCGCACCTGGAACGTGCGGCCCGTGCGCGTGAACTCCGCGTGGCGGCGCGACACCGTGACGTCGTCGAGGAAGATCTCGGCATTCGGGTGGCGGCCGGCGATCTGCAGGTCGGTGTCGAGCAGGAAGCGGGCACCAACGTTGCTGCCGCGGCGCACGATCAGCAGCGCCGAGCCCGAAGGCAGGGCTCCGATCGAATCCATCTCCTCTTTGCTCACACCACCGGCGATGAGTGCGGCGAGCTGAGCGCTGAAGTCACCCGTAAACGACATGGTCGACGACTGCTCTCCTTGCGGTGCGTCGTCACCGCGGGGGTGCTCCAGGTCGCACCCGTCGTTCTGCGACATGTATTCCTCCTGCTCGATGAGAGCAATTAGCTTAACGCACGCCAAATCACGAATGATGGGCGCAGGCCCAGTAAACTCGCGCTCACTATGGATGAGCGGTATGACAGCGATCCGATCGCGCAACTACGAGAATCGCGCAAGCCCAAAGGCCCCCGTAAGGTTACCGCGCGCAAGGGCATGTGGCTTGAGGATCCGGTGACAGAGTTCTACGGGCAGCTCGCCGCGGCCGATCGCGAGACCGTGACGCTGCGCGACGCCGACGGCGCCACCAAGAAGTTTCCGCGGCACGAAATGTTCTTCGACGACGACGGCGCGGTGGTGCTCACCTTCGCCGCCGCCGCGCCGAAGACGCCCACCCGCAGCGCCTCCGGCTCGGTTTACGTCGAGGGCGCCCGGGCCCGGGTCGCCCGCGCCGGCCGCATCTTCGTCGAGGGTCGGCACGACGCCGAGCTCGTCGAGAAGGTGTGGGGCCACGACCTGCGCATCGAGGGCGTCACGGTCGAATACCTCGAGGGCGCCGACCATCTCGAGGAGGTGCTGCGCGAGTTCGCGCCGGGCGGACCGCGCCGCGCGGGCATCCTGCTCGACCACCTCGTCGAGCGTTCGAAGGAGTCGCGCATCGCGGCCGACATCACCGCGAAGTTCGGTCGCGACTCGGTGCTCGTCATCGGTCATCCCTATATCGACGTGTGGCAGGCCGTGCGCCCCGAGCGGCTCGGGATGCGGCAGTGGCCGAACATCCCCCGCGGTCAGTCATGGAAGCACGGCATCTGCGCGCATCTCGGGTGGCCACACGAGGAGCAGGCCGATATCGCGCGGGCCTGGCAGCGAATCCTCGGGCAGGTGCGCAACTGGAACGACCTCGAGCCGTCGGTGATCGGCCGGGTCGAGGAACTCATCGACTTCGTGACGGCCCCGGGCACCTGATCGGCGGCCGGACGATCTCGACAAAGCGTAGAGTTAACGGCATGTCGATTCGCGTGTGGCAGGCGCTGCGCCTCATTCTTCCGGCCGTCTGGCTCGGCCTCATCATCGCTATTGACCTCATCGAGGCGCCGCTGAAGTTTCAGGCGCCCGGCATCACGATTCCGCTCGGCCTCGGCATCGGTCGGCTCGTGTTTCTCGCGATGAACATCACCGAGGTCGTCCTCGCGCTTGTGCTCGCGGTCGCCCTGTGGCGCAGCCGCGCGGAACTACGCTCGTGGACCCTCGCCGGCGCCGCGTTTGCGCTGCTCGTGCTGAAGTTCGCGGTGATTCGCCCGCTGCTCGCGGCGCACACCGATGCGGTGCTCGCCGGCGGCGAGGGCGGCTCGTACGCGCACTACTTCTATATTGCGACGGATGCGGTGCTGTTCGTCGTGCTCGTCTGGCTCGTGACTGCCCAGGCGCGGCGGCTCATTGGCGTGCGCGAGATCGATGTCGCAGGCTCGCGCTAGCCTGCGTGCATGCGCATCCTGCACACGTCTGACTGGCACATCGGCCGCACCTTCCATGGCGAATCCACCCTCGACCACCTCGAGGCGGTGCTGGGTGCGCTGACCGAATTCGTGCCCGAGCACGGCGTCGACGTGGTCGTCATCGCGGGTGACATCTTCGACTCGGCGGCACCGGCCGCGATCGCCTTTGATTTCTTGGCCGCGGCGCTGCAGCGCCTGCGCGCGGCTGGCGCGACCGTCGTCGTGTCGAGCGGCAACCACGACTCGGCAGCCCGCCTGCGCTTTCCGTCGGCCTGGGCGAAGCTCGCCGACATCCACATTTCGGCCGACCCCGCGCTGCCGGCCACGCCCATTGAGCTGCGCGACGAACACGGCCCAGTGCGCTGCTACCCCATTCCCTACCTCGAACCGGCGCTCGTGCGGCATCTGCCCGGCGCCGACGAGGTGCGCACGCAAGAAGATGCCCTGCGCTGGGCCACCGACGCCGTGCGCGCCGACCTGGCGGCACACGAGGGCAAGCGCACCCTCGTGCTCGCGCACTGTTTCGCGTCGGGGGTGCCCGAGACCACACCGGGCGATGACATCGAACGCGACCTCACTGCCGGTGGCATCGACGTCGTACCGAGCTCGCTGTTCGACGGCTTCGACTACGTCGCCCTCGGGCACATTCACTCGCGCGTCGAGGTGACCGAGCGCATCCGCTATTCGGGAGCACCGCTGCACTACTCGTTCAGCGAGGCCGGGGCACCCCGCGGCGCGTGGCTCGTCGACCTCGATGCCGACGGTTTCGCTGGCGCGCAGTGGCTCGAGCTTCCCGTGCCCCGCGCGCTGACGCGGCTGCGTGGCGAGCTCGACGAGCTCCTCACCGACGATGCCCATGCCGGCGTCACCGGCGACTGGGTGCAGGCGCAGCTCACCGACGTCGCCCGGCCGATCGACGCGATGCGCCGCCTGCGCGTCCGCTTCCCGCACGCCGTGCATCTCGAATACGACCCGCCCGCCCCGGTCGAGGGCGCGCCGTCGCACCTCGAACAGCTCGCGCAGCAGACGAGCGACGAGCAGCGCCTGCGCTCGTTCTTCGAGTTTATCCGCGGCGAGGCCGCGACCGAGGCCGAGCTCACCGAGCTCGACGAGTTGCTCGCCGCCGCACGCGCGAAGGAGGCCCAGCGATGAGGATGCTCCACCTCGAGTTCCGCGGGTTCGGCCCGTACCGCGACGCGCAAGCGATCGACTTCACGAGCCTCGCCGCCGACGGGCTGTTTCTCATCACCGGGAAGACCGGCGCGGGGAAGTCGACCGTGCTCGACGCGATCGCGTTCGCGCTCTATGGCAGCGTGCCACGCTACGACGGCTCGGTGGGCCGGGTGCGCAGCACCTTCGCCTCGCTCGATGACCCCACCGAGGTAACACTCGAGTTCGAGCACGGCGGCGAGCGCTACCGCATCACCCGTTCGCCCGAGTACGAGCGCCGCAAGAAGCGCGTCGCCGGGGGCACCACGGTGCAGGGCGCGGCCCAGCAGTTCGATCGCTGGGACCCGGCAGCCGACGACTGGCAGGGCATCGCGACGAAGGCGAGCGAGGTGGCCGCCGAGCTCACGCAGGTCTTCCCGCTCACCGGCGACGAGTTCTTTCAGGTCGTACTGCTCGCGCAGAGCGACTTCCAGCGCTTCCTGCACGCCGACTCGGGCGATCGCCAGCGGCTGCTGAGCAAGCTCTTCCGCACCCACCACTACCGAGAGCTCCGCGAGCTCGCGCAGGAGCGTGCCCGCGAGGCCGCGCAGGAGTGGCAGGGGCTGCAGCGCGATCTGCAGGGCGTCGCGCGCGAGCTCGGCCTTGGCGACGACGAAACCGCCGTGACCGAAGAGGCCCTGACCTCGCTCGCCGCCGAGGTCGCCGCCTCGGTGACCGCCGCCGCGTCGACCCTCGAGTCGGCCCGCGGCGCGAACGACGAGGCAGCCCGGCGTCTGCGCGAACTCGAGCGTCAACACGAGCGCCAACTTCGGCGAGCGTCCGCCGCAGCGCAGCTCGCACGCCTCGAGGCCGAGCGCGAGGACATCGCGCGTGAGGTCGCCGAACCGCTACGCCGTGACCGCCTCGCCTCGCCGCTCGTGCCCGTGCTCGAGGCCCGCGCGCGGGCCGAGCGCACCCGCGATGCAAGCGCGCTCGCCCTCGAATCGGCCGCAGCCGCCCTCGACGCCCGGCTCGCGCAGCCCGACGCCGCCGAACTGCGCGACCTGATCGACGGCACCGAGCTCGCTGAGCGCACGACCGCGCTCTCGCAGTTGCGGGAACGCCTCGGCACGCTCCGCGAGGGTGAGTCGGTCGACCAACGGGTCGCGCAAGCCGAGCGCGTGGCGCGGGCCGCCGACGCCGCGCTCGCTACCACGCGCGAACAGCTTGAGCAGCTGCGCGGGGCCCGCGCCGAACGACCCGAGCAACTTCGGGCACTCGACAGCACCGTCGCCGAGCTCACCGCGAAGGCCGGGCAGCTCGACGAGACGAATGCGCTCGTAGCGACGCTCGCCGGGCAATTGCGCGCGGCGAAGGATGCCGCAGGCCTCGCCGCGCGCCGCGACGCCGCCCTCGCGCGGCGCGAGCGGGCCGCCGATGCGCTGACCCGCGCATCCGCCGCCGACCGCGAACTGATCACCCGCCGCCTCGAGGGCAGCGCCGCCGAGCTCGCCGGTCGACTCGTCGAGGGCGAACCGTGCGCGGTCTGCGGCTCGACGATGCATCCCTCCCCCGCCGAAGCGGCCGGCGAGCCGGTCACCGACGCCGACCTCGAGGCGTCCTCGGCCGCCGTCGAGTCGGCGAAGCAGGCCGATGCCGAGGCGCGCGACGCATACGACGCCGTGGCGGCCGAGCTCGCCAAGCGCGCCGCAGCCGCGGCCGGCCTCGACGTTGATGAGGCCACCACGCGACACCGCGACGCAACCGCCCGCGCGAAGCAGCTCAAGTCGGCGGCCACCGAACTCGCGCGTAGCCGTCAGGCTGCCGAGGAGCTCAGGTCACTCGATACCCGAGACGAGCAGCGCGAACGCGAGCTCGCCACGCTGGCCGAGACGCAGCTCGCCGCGGCGACCGCCGCGACGACCGAGCTCGCATCGCTCACCGAACAGCAGCGCGAACTGCGCGGCACGTTCGACACGGTGAGCGCCAGACGGCAGATGGTCGAGTCCGTGGCCGACGTGCTCGGCGCCGTCATCGAGGCGCAGCGCTCCGCCGAGGCCGCCCGCGAGGCCGCACGCGATGCGGCCGAGCGTGCCGCTGAGCGGCTTTCGGCGAGCGAGTTCGCCGACGAGACGGCCGCCCGGGCCGCGGCACTCAGCGACGCGCGCCGCGCCGAGCTAACCGAGCGCAAGCGGGCCCACGACTCGGGCATCGACGGCGCTCGCGCGACGCTCGCCGAACCCGAATTGCAGGGGCTTCCCGACGAGCAGGTCGATATTGCGCCAGCGAACGAAGCGGCCCAGCGCGCGGCCGACGCGCTCGGCGAGGCTCAGCGTTCGCACGGCGAGGCGACGGCCCGGCGGCAGACGATCGACGCCGCCATTGCCCGGGGGCGCGCACACCTGCGCGGCGCCGACCGCACCCTCGCGCGGGCGCGCATGCGTCAGCAGCTCGCGGGTGAGCTGCGAGGCGACAACAACCGCAAGCTCAACCTCGAGGCCTATGTCCTCGCGGCGCACCTCGAAGAGATCATCATCGCGGCGAACGTGCGCCTCGGCGAGATCACCTCGAACCGGTACTCGCTCGTGCGCGATGACTCGCTCGCCCGCCGCGGCGCGCAATCGGGGCTCGGACTCGAGGTCGCCGACATCTACACGGGGATCAACCGCAGCCCGCAGTCGCTGTCGGGCGGCGAGACCTTCCTCGTCTCGCTCGCGCTCGCGCTCGGCCTCGCCGATGTCGTCTCGGCGCAGGCGGGCGGCATCGCGCTCGACACGCTCTTCATCGATGAGGGCTTCGGCTCGCTCGATGCCGATACCCTCGAGGTCGCGATGCGCACGCTCGACCATCTGCGGGCATCCGGTCGCACCGTCGGCGTCATCAGCCACGTCGCCTCAATGCACGAGCGCATCCCCACCCACGTCGAGGTGCGCCAACTCGAGGACGGCTCCAGCACCCTCGACCTCCGCGACGCCGACTCCCCCAGCTAGCTGCCCCACCGGCCCACCGCCCCCACGCATCCGCCCACCCCCGACGCGGTTTTCTACGAGGGATGCGGTTGTAACTGCAGCGATCGTAGAAAACTGCATCTTGTGTACGCACTCGCGCGTTCGCGGAGGCCGCGCAAGCCGGCCACGGTCGCGGCGCGGAGCGGCTAGGTGCGCTCGGCGCCCTCTGCGAGGCGTTCGAGTTTTTCGCGGTAGGCGTCCCAGTCGAAGTCGTCGGGGATGTTGGTGTTGCTTGAGCGCAGACCGACGGCGCCGTCGACGTCCTCGCGCAGGATGTCCGCGTGACCAACGTGACGGGTGAGGTCGACGAGCACGTGCAGCGCGATCTCCTCGAACGTCACCGCGCGGCGCTCGGGCGGCCACCACGGCACCTCGCCCGGCGCATCCGGCTCGAGTTCGTCGAAGGCGGCATCGACGAAGGCGGCGACGCGATGCGACAGATCGAGGATGCTCGCGGCCGACTCGTCCGCGCGGGCATACCAGTCGGCCTGCGGGTCGACCTCCCAGTCAGCGTCGGAGATGAGCTCTTCGGGCGTCGGCCAGGCGCGGCCGAGCACCGCGCCGAAGTAGCCGCCCTCGATCATCGCGACGTGCTTCACCAGGCCGAGCAGGTTCGTGCCCGTCGCGGTGCGCGGCCGACGAAGCTCCGCCTCATCGAGCCCCGCGCACTTCCACCACAGCGCCTCGTGCCCGCGCGCAAGCGCTGCGCGCACGTAGTCATGTCCCGACTTGATCATCGAACCGGCCTAGCGGATGCGCAACCGCTCGAGGAAGTCGCGCACCTCGCGCAGCTCGTCCATCGAGATCTCGTGACCGAGCTCGGGGAAACGGTGAATCTCTGCCTTCGTGTGGCGCTTGAGCCAATCCTCGGTGAGCTGGAACGCGGCGCGCGAGATCGACGAGTCGTCTTGCTCACCCCAGGCAAAGAACACCTGGCGCTCGAGCTCGGTGAGCTTCGCATCGGATTCGACCGAACTGTTCTCGGTCGGCAGCACGAAGCCAGACAGCAACACGGCCGCCGGCACTCGCTCGGGGCGGGCCCGCAACAGTTCGGCTGCCATGACGGCGCCCTGGGAGAAGCCGATCGGGACGATCTTGCTCGTCGGCACCTTCTGATCGAGGGTGTTGAGCAGCAGCTGCAGCGATTTCTCGATCGCCTCGTCGTCGAGGGCATCGATGGCCTCGGTGACGCCGCCGCGCTTCGTCTTCGGATCGAACGGGAACCACGCCGCACCGGTCATTTCGGGCACTGGCAGTGGCGCTCGAATCGACAGGATGTCCCAATGCGGAGGCACGTCGAGCGGCGAGATGAGTCCAAACAGATCGCGTTCATCCGCGCCGAAGCCGTGTAGGAGGAGCAGCGTTGGTCCACCGCGGAGGCCCGTGGGAGAAATGGTGTGCAAGGTGGTCATATCGCGATTCAAGCACCGCCCGCTTGCGCCTTGTCTGAAGAAAACGGCCCGCGCGGGAATCTGGCGCGGGCCGTTATCACTTCGTTGAACTACTCAGCGGTGTTGCCGTCCTGCGCCGGAGCCGTCCCGCGCATCCCGTCGGCGAGCGCCGCGCCGGTGCGCGTGCCCTGCACGCTCGATTGGATGAGCTCGCCGAGGTCGATGCCGGTCGCGTTCTTGATCGCGTCGAACGGGGCGCGCATCGTCGCCGCCGACTCGGCGACCTGGTGACCGGCGCCGCCCTCGGTCGTGATGACGGTGTAGCCATCGATCGCCTGCTGCGCCTTCGCGAACTCGGCCACCATGGGTACGAGCTGGTCGATGAGTCGCTGCGTGACGAGCGCCTGCTCGTGCTTCTCAACCGCTTCACCGAGCGCGAGCTGCGCGGCCGCCTCGGCCTCACCGGCGGCGCGGATCGCCTCGGCCTCAGCCTCGGCCTCGACGCGGCGCGCGTGCGCATCCGCATCCGCCTTCGCGCGGCGAGCGGTCGCCTCAGCCTCGGCCGCGGTCGTGCGGGCCGTCGCCTCACCGCGGGCGGCGGTGGTGCGGGCGGCGGCGTCGGCCTCCGACACGAGCTTGCGCGTCTCGGCCTCCTTGTTCTGCTGGTAGGCCTGCGCGTCGGCGCGACGCTCCTGGTCGTAGAGGTTCGCGTCGGCGACCTTCTTCACATCGGCGTCGAGCTGCGACTGCTTGTTCTGAGCCTCCTGGTCGAGCACCGCCTGCTGCAGCTCGGCGCGGCGCAGCGCCTCGGCCTGCTCGGCCTCGGCGTTCGCGCGGCCAACCTTGGCCATCGACGCCGCCTCCGACTCCTGGAACGCCGTGCGCTCGTAGAGCGTTTCGGTGTCGGTTTCGATCTGGCGCTTCGCGACGGCGCGCTCGGCGTCGATCTTCGCGGTCTCGGCCTCGCGGTGCACGCGGCGAAGCTCCTGCGCACCGAGCGCCTCGATGTAGCCACCCTGGTCGGTGATGCCGAGGATCTGGAACGAGTCGAGCACGAGGCCCTGGCGCTCGAGGTCACCCTCGATGCCCTCGGCGATCTGCTCGGCGAGCGCCTTGCGGTCCTTCATCAGCGTCTCGACGGTGAGCGTCGCGACCACGCCACGCAGCGCACCCTCAAGCACCTCGGTCGTGAATGCCTCGATCGCGCGGTCCTGCGAGAGGAAGCGCTCGGCGGCGCGACGAATCGCCTCGGGCGCCGAGCCGACCTTGACGAGCGCGATGCCCTCAACGTCGACGGTGACGCCGTTCGCGGCCTGGGCCGTCGGCTTGATTTCGATCGAGCGCGAGCGCAGCGAGAGCTTCGAGGAGCGCTGGGTGAACGGATTGACGAACAGGCCGCCACCCGAGATCACCTCGATCTTCGAGGTCTCTTGGCCACGCTTCGCCTTACCGGTGATGACGAGGGCCTCGTCGGCGGCGGCGGTGCGGTACCAGGTGCGCGAGATGATGATGAACACGATGAGCGCGATGACCGCGATCACGATCACCACGATCAGAATGACCAGGCCGAGGGCTCCGGTAAATAGGTCCACGGGTGTCCTTTCGAAAGGCGGCAGCGCATGCGGCTGCCGGGGAGGGGCATCGTTGCTCCCAATCTCCCACGCCACCGGCTCGCCGGGCGACGGGCAGAGGATGTATCGTCGTCACCCCGCAGATTGATGTCGGTCGATGCGGCACACTGGGAGGGATGTTCGACCTCACGCGGATCGCCGGGGGCCTCCCCGCCGCCACCCTGCTTCCCCAATTGCGCGATGCGCTCGCCGCGCCGGGCGCGCGGGCCGTCGTCGCCGCGCCACCGGGCTCGGGCAAGACGACGGTCGTGCCACCCGCGGTCGCCGAACTCGCCGGCGGCCGCGTCATCGTCACCGAGCCGCGCCGCATCGCGACCCGCGCCGCCGCGAGTCGGCTCGCGCAGCTCAGCGGCACGCGCCTCGGGGATGCGGTGGGCTATTCGGTGCGCGGCGAACGGCGGACTTCGGCCGATACCCGCGTCGAGTTCGTCACGGCAGGCCTGCTCGTGCGCCGGCTCCTCGCCGATCCTGAGCTCGCCGGCGTCGACGCCGTCGTCCTCGACGAGGTGCACGAGCGCTCACTCGACAGCGACCTCGCGCTCGGGATGCTCGGTGAACTCGGGCAGCTGCGCGACGACCTCACGCTCGTCGCGATGTCGGCGACGCTCGACGTCGCGGCCTGGACGGAGCTGCTCGGGCCGGGCACCCGCGCGTGCGAGGTCGACGTCGCACCGCATCCGCTCGAGGTGCGCTGGGCGCCGCCGCCACGCGACGTGCGCGCCCTCGACGAGCGCGGCGTCACGCGCGACTTCCTGGCGCATGTCACGCGGGTGAGTGCCGACGCGATCGCCGAGACCGGCGAAGGTAGCGCCCTCGTGTTTCTGCCCGGCGCGCGCGAGGTCGACCGGGTCGTCGAGGGCCTGCGCGCCCGCGGCGTCACCGCCGAGCCGCTCACTGGATCGCTCTCGCTCGAGGAGCAGCAGCGCGTGCTTCGCCCGAGCGGCGAGCGCCGCGCGATCGTCGCGACGGCGATCGCCGAAACCTCGCTGACGGTACCCGACGTTCGGCTCGTCATCGACGCCGGGCTCTCGCGCGAGCCACGCATCGACCTCGCCCGCGACATGGCGCAGCTCGTGACGGTGTCAGTCTCGCAGGCCGCCGCGACGCAGCGCGCCGGCCGCGCCGCGCGCATCGGCCCAGGCCGCGTCGTGCGCTGCTACGCCGAGCTCGACTGGCCCCGGCTCGCGCCCGCGCCGACGCCCGAGATCGCGTCGGCCGAACTCACGCCGTTCGCGCTCACGCTCGCGGCCTGGGGCGACCCCGACGCGAGCCAGCTACCCCTCCCGCAGCGACCGCCCGAGGCGGCCCTGCGCCGAGCCCAGGCGACGCTGCGCAACCTCGGCGCGCTCGATGACTCCGGGCTCACGCCCCGCGGCCGCGAGCTCGCGAGCATCCCCGCACATCCGCGGATCGCCCGGGCTCTGCTCGATGCGGCGCCCCGCCTCGGCGCGCCGCGAGCCGCCGAGTACGCCGCGGCCATCGAGTCGGATCGACGCGCGCCCGGCGGCGACCTCGCGGCGCTCATGCGCCAGCTGCGGGATGGCCGGGATGCGTCGGCGAAGCGCTGGCGCGACGACGCCCGCCGTCTGCGTGAGCTCGTGCCGCAGGCCCCGGCCACCGCGCCGGTCGGCGACGACGCCGGGCTCGCCGAGGTGATCGCCCTCGCCTACCCCGAGCGGCTCGCCCGTGCCCGCGGCGGCGGCTACCAGCTCGCCTCAGGTACCGGCGCCGCACTGCCGCGTGGCAGCGCGCTCGCGGGTCACGACTGGCTCGCGGTCGCCGAGGCCGCCCGGGCGACGACGGCCGACGCCTCGGGCGCCGTGATCCGCGCCGCCGTGCCGATCGATGCCGAGTCGGCCCGCGAGTTTGCCGGCCCGCTCGTGCGCACGACAACGGTGACGCAGTGGCGGGATGGTCGGGTCAAGGCCACCCGCGAGACCCGTCTCGGCGAGATTCTGCTCGCGTCGTCGCCGCACACGCCGAATCCGCACGAGGCGAGGGATGCGGTCGCGCGCGAGCTCGAACGCGTCGGGCTCGGGCTACTGCGCTGGTCGCCGGCCGCCGACGAATTACGCCGTCGCCTTGCCCTGCTGCATCGCACGCTCGGCGAGCCGTGGCCGGACGTTCGCGACGACGCGCTGCTCGGCCGGCTCGACGACTGGTTCGCGCCGGAACTCGACCTGCTCGCGCGCGGCTCGGCCGCCGCATCCATCGACCTGCTCGACCCGCTGCGGCGCCTGCTGCCCTGGCCAGAGGCCGCCCGTCTCGCCGAGCTCGCGCCTGAGCGCGTCGAAGTACCGACCGGTTCGATGGTGCGTGTGCAGTACGCCGAGCACGACTCCGACGGGCCGCCGGTGCTCGCGGTGAAACTGCAGGAGTGCTTCGGCTGGCTCGACACCCCGCGTCTCGTCGGCGGCCGCGTGCCGGTGCTGCTGCACCTGCTCTCACCCGCACAACGGCCGCTCGCGATCACCGACGACCTCGCGTCGTTCTGGTCGGGGCCGTACGCGCAGGTGCGCGCAGAGATGCGCGGCCGCTACCCGAAGCATCCGTGGCCTGAAGACCCACTCAACGCGCCACCGCGCCGTGGCACCACCCGTTCGGGGCGGTGACACGGCGCGGTGTGTGGTGGGGATGGGGCCTAGGCCAGGCTGCCGCCGGTCGCCAGACGCATGAGATCGCTCGAGAGGTCGATCTCGTCGTTGTCGCCCGACGACTTCGCGCTGCCGAAGTCGTGCTGGTAGGTGTCCCAGTTCGTCGCGCGCAGGCGCGCCGCGAACCGCGACTCGATGAGGAGCCACAGCTCCCCCGCGGCGCGGCGGATACGCGTCGCGAAGTTCGGGTCGTTCCAGTCCTCGGTCGCCGCGAACAGCGACGTCGGGGCGACGAGCGACCGCAGGTAGGCGAACTGTGAGCGCATCTGGCCGTCGATGACGAGCGCGTGGCGGCTCGTGCCCGCGGTCGCGCCGAGCACGACGGGCGTGCCGACGAGCAGGTCGCGGTCGAGCACCTGGAAGAAGCCGCTGAACAGGCCCGAGGCCTCGGCCTTGTAGACCGGGGTCGTGGCGACGAGCGCATCGGCGTCGACGATGAGTCGGCTCGCGCGCTCGAGGCCCTCGCCGCGGAGCCCGGTGACGAGCCCGTTCGCGATCTCCTGCGCGAGGTCGCGCAGCTCGATCACCGTTGCGGTGAGCTTCGCGCCGTTCGCGTCGGCGCGGTTCGTGAGTTCCTCAACCACGCGGTCGGCGAGCATCGCCGTCGACGACGGGTTCGAGGTGCCGGCGTTCACGACGACGACGCGGAACTCCTCCGCCTCGTTTGTGCCGGTGGGCTCACTGAATGCTGAAGTCATCGCTGTGCTCGTTCCTCTCCAAGTGCTTCGGTTCATGCAACGCGCGGCGGCGCTGCGGCATTCCGGATTTCTCCGCGGGCATCGAACTAGGCGTCGGCTCCGGCCTCGGCGCCCGACTTTGCGGCCGCCTCCGCCTCGCGCTTCGCCGTGACCTCGTCGGTGTCGAGGTAGGGCGAGCCGCCCGTGACGTTGTCGCCGCGGTTCGCCATGGGGCGGGGTTGGCGCACGGGGCCGTCGCCGTACTTCTTCGCGACGAGCAGCTCGTGGGTCGGGGCCGGCGCCGACTCGGGGTCGCGACGACCCTCGAGTTCCTTGCGCACGACCGGCACGACCTCGGTGCCGAGCAGCTCGATCTGGTCGAGCACCATGTTTAGCGGCAGGCCCGCGTGGTCCTGCAGGAACAGTTGGCGCTGGTAGTCGCCGAACAGCTCGTGGAAGCCGAGGATCTTGTCGATGACCTCCTGCACGCTGCCGACCGCGAGCGGGGTGGCCTGCGAGAACTGCTCGAGCGACGGGCCGTTGCCATACACCGGCGCTTCGTTGAAGTACGGGCGGAACTCGCTGTAGGCATCCTGCGACTTCTTCGCGATGTACGCCTGGCCGCCGAGGCCGACGATCGCTTCCTTCTTCGTGCCGTGGCCGTAGTGCTCAAAGCGCTCGCGGTAGAAGTTCGCGAGGCGTAGCGAGTGCTCCGGCGGCCAGAAGATGAAGTTCGCGAAGTAGCCGTTGCCGTAGAACGCGGCCTGCTCGGCGATCTCGGGGGTGCGGATCGAACCGTGCCACACGAACGGCGGCACGTCGTCGAGCGGGCGCGGCGTCGAGGTGAAGCCGTTGAGGGGCGTACGGAACTTGCCCTGCCAGTTTACGACGTCTTCGCGCCAGAGGCGGTGGAGCAGGTTGTAGTTCTCGAGGGCGAGCGGCAGGCCCTGGCGGATGTCCTGCCCGAACCACGGGTAGACGGGCGCGGTGTTGCCGCGACCGAGCATGAGGTCCATGCGGCCGTCGGCGACGTGCTGGAGCATCGCGTACTCCTCGGCGATGCGCACGGGATCGTTCGTCGTGATCAGCGTCGTCGAGGTGGTGAGGATGAGCCGCTCGGTCTGGGCGGCGATGGCCGCAAGCAGCGTCGTGGGCGACGACGAGAAGAAGGGCGGGTTGTGGTGCTCGCCCACTGCGAAGACGTCGAGCCCGACCTCCTCGGTCTTCTTCGCGATCTCGATGATGCCCTTGATGCGCTCGGCCTCACTCGGCGTCTCGCCCGTGACGGGGTTGCGGGTGACATCGCTGACCGACATGATGCCGAACTGCATGGTGACTCCTTGGGATTCGCGATTGACTCATGCATTTGCATGAACTTGCATGCCAGGTAGAACTCGTCCGCGGCGAGATTATTCCCGCGACATGGATTTCTTCTCGGGAAGCTGCATCTCGACCGCACGCACACCCGTGGGGTAAGCTTGGCTGGTTGACGCCCAGGCTGCGCCGGAACTCGGCCGCACGGATCTGGTGTCACCCGTTCGATCACCACACCGGTGGTCATTCCTCAGACCGGCCATCAGGCCCGGATGCGACTCGACGACTGCCCCCTTGCACTTGTGTGTTCGTCTCTACGCATCCCTACGCGCACGCACCCAAGGAAGGCGCCACTATGACGCACCCCACGACCGACGTCCCCGACGACGACTCGAACTCAACCACGCCGAGCTTTTCCGAGCTTGGCCTGAGCGCCCCGGTGCTCGAGGCGGTCACTGAGATCGGCTACGAGACCCCGAGCCCGATCCAGGCCGCGACCATCCCGACGTTGCTCGAGGGCCGCGACGTCGTGGGCCTCGCCCAGACCGGAACGGGTAAGACCGCCGCGTTCGCACTGCCCGTGCTCTCGCGCATCGAGGGCGGCGCGCAGAAGCCGCAGGCGCTCGTGCTCTCCCCCACCCGCGAGCTCGCGCTGCAGGTGGCCGAGGCATTCGAGAGCTACGCGTCGAAGCTCCCCGAGGTGCGCATGGTGCCGATCTACGGTGGCGCCGCCTACGGTTCGCAGCTCAACTCGCTGCGCCGCGGCGTTGACGTCGTCGTCGGCACCCCGGGCCGCATCATGGACCACCTCAAGCGCGGCAGCCTCGACCTCAGCGAGATCAAGTTCCTCGTGCTCGACGAGGCCGACGAGATGCTGAAGATGGGCTTCGCGGAAGACGTCGAGACGATCCTCGCCGACACGCCCAAGGAGAAGCAGGTCGCCCTGTTCTCGGCGACCATGCCGCCGCAGATTCGCCGGATCTCGCAGCAGTACCTCAACGACGCCGCCGAGATCACGGTGAAGTCGCAGACCGCGACCGCGAAGAACATCTCGCAGCGCTACCTCGTCGTGCCCTTCCACCAGAAGGTTGACGCGCTCACGCGCATCCTCGAGGTCGAGGAGTACGACGGCCTCATCATCTTCGTGCGCACGAAGAGCGAAACCGAGCAGCTCGCCGACAAGCTCCGCGCCCGAGGCCTCTCGGCCAGCGCCATCAACGGCGACATCGCGCAGAACCAGCGCGAGCGTCTCGTGAGCGACCTCAAGGCCGGCAAGCTCGACATCCTCATCGCCACCGACGTCGCCGCCCGCGGCCTCGACGTCGAGCGCATCACACACGTCGTGAACTTCGACATTCCCACCGACCCCGAGTCGTACGTGCACCGCATCGGCCGCACCGGCCGCGCGGGCCGCACCGGCGCCGCGATCAGCTTCGTCACCCCGCGCGAGCGTCGCCTGCTCAACCACATCGAGCGCATCACGCGCCAGCCGATGGAGCAGATGCGCCTGCCCTCGGTCGCCGACGTCAACGAGACCCGCCTGAGCCGCTTCGACGAGGCCATCACTTCGGCACTCGAGGAGACCTCACGCATCGAGGCCTTCCGCGACATCATCGACCACTACGTGCGTCACCACGACGTGCCGGAGTCGGACGTCGCAGCCGCACTCGCCGTCGTTGCCCAGGGCGACGACCCGCTGCTGCTCGACCCCGACAATGACCCGATGGCAAACCAGCCCGACTTCTCGCGCGACCGCCGCGACAACGGCCGCGACAATCGTGACGGCGGCCGCCGCGAACGCCGCGCGTCGAACGGCAACCTGCAGGCCTACCGCATCGAGGTCGGCAAGCGCAATCGCGTTGAGCCCCGCCAGATCGTCGGCGCGCTCGCGAACGAGGGCGGCATCGGCCGCGACGACATCGGCGCGATCAACATCTACCCGGCGTTCACCATCGTCGAGCTGCCGCGCGACCTCTCGCGCGACGACCTGAACCGCCTCGGCGGCATCCGCGTCGCCGGTCAGAACATCGACATTCGCCCCGACAACGGCCCAGCAAAGCGTCGTCGTGACGACGACCGCGGCGGTCGCGGTGGTTACGGTGGCGGGGGCCGCGGTGGCTACCGTGGCAACCGCGACGGCGATGACCGCGGTGGCTACCGTGGCGACCGCGACGGCGATGACCGCGGCTGGTACCGCGGCGGTCGTGGTGGCGGCTACAACGGCAACGGCCGCGGTGGCGGCTACCGTGACCGCGACGACCGTGGCGGCTACGGCGACCGCAACCAGAAGCGCGGCGGCAAGCGCTACTAGCCCGCGGGCTACTCCCGCACTGGCGGCGGGGCATCCTCTTCGGAGGGCGCCCCGCCGCTTGGCGTTTCCGTGGCCGCCACGACCGCCGGTCGCGCGACGAGCCGCTGCCCGGCCGCGAGCAGCCCGACATGCGCCGCGACCTGCTCGAGCGGCCCGCGCCGCGCGTAGCGCAGCCAGATCGGACACACGACGAGCATGGTGACGACGGTGATTCCCCAGACGGCGTTGCTGTATGGCAGCTCGCCGCCCGGCCAGATGAGCGCAAGCGCGATGAGGTGGCCGGTGTAGGTTGTGAGCGGCATCGCGCCGACGGCCGAGAGCGGCCGCAGCACGGTCGCGGCGGCGCGCGGAATCAGCAGGCAGAAGCCGAGCAGCGCGAACGCGAACGCGCCCGAACCGACGAGTTCGAGGGTGCCGCCGCCGTGCGGCGTGATATCGGCGAGCGCGCGCAGCATCGTCGCGGTCGTGCCGCCGGTCGTGAGCTCGACGTCCTCGATCACCGGCGTCAGGAGCATCCCGAGCCCCTGGCTGAGCAGCCAGACGCCGAAGCCGAACACGAGCATTGTGATGGCGTTGAGCGTCTTCGTGAAGTTGACTCGCCCGAGCGCGAGGCCGAGCAGCAGCAACGGGAACCAGGTGGTGAGCGGATACATGCCGCCGAAGAGCATGTCGAACCCGGGCGCGTAGATGAGGTAGCCGAGGCTGTAGATCGTCGAGACCGCGGCCGGCCCGACCACGCCGATGCCGACCGCGAGCGCGACGAGCGCGGCTGGGCGCATCCGCAGCATGGGCAGCACGAGCAGGTAGAGCAGACCGTAGAAGGTGAGGATGATCGCCACCGACGTGCCGAGCAGCTCGAGCAGCAGGCCGATCGCGAAGATCACGCCGCCGCGGCCGAGCAGGCCCAGCCGGAGCGTCGGCAGCTCGTGCGGCTGCGGGATGCGCGGGCCGCCGGTCATGATCGCGATCGACACCCCGGCGAGCAGGCCGAAGAGGATCGACGAGTTGCCGTGGATGATGCCGTCCCAGGTGCTCGGGTCGGTGAGCACGAACGCTGGCGCGTTACCGAGGTGCGCGCCGACCATCCCGAAGATCGCGAACGCGCGAGCGTAGTCGAGGCCGAGGATGCGCGTGGGTGCCGGGGCGGCTGCGGTCATGCTCCGATACTACGGGCGCGCGAACTCGGCGTCGTAGCGCTCGTTGAGTTCCTGCCAGCCGTAGCGGAACGCTGCCTCACCAACGATGCGGGGCTGCTGTTCGCCTTGGAGCAGGGCGGCGAGCACGCCAAAGCAGACCTGCCAGCCCGCGGCGTACATCGGCGCGGCGTCGATGTCGTGGAGCACCATCGCGCAGTCGATGCGGTCGCCCGTGATGGTCCAGGTGATGAGGTCGTCGCCCCAGCGGTGCGACACTTCCTTGCCGGGGTCGACGGCGAGCACCTCGACCGAGAACGGGGCGTCCTCGGGATTCTCGCGGGCCTCGGCCGGGCCGACCGAGGTGAGGGGCCGGTCGGGCACGTTCGGTGACCAGCTCGCGAGCAACTCGGGCTCGGTGACGTACCCCCACACCGTCTGCGGGTCAGCGCCGTCGGTCATGAAGTTCATGCGCAGTTGTGGCGGCTCGACGTCCCTGTCGATGCGCGCGGCAATGTTCAACGCGAGAATGCGTTCGCGGATATCCATGGCGCAACCCTGCCGGAGGGAGCTGGATATCGCGCGAACGCATCCGGGTGTCGCGAAACTAGTCGATCTGCAGCTCGCCCATCGCATCCCAGTCGTCGCCGTCGATCGTGCGGCTGATGATCTGCGGCGTCGACGCGAGCAGCGGGCGCATCGTCTCGAGGCCCTTCGCGAAGTGCTCCGAGCCGACGTGGGCCGCACCCGCGTCGTCGTCGAAGGCTTCCACGAGCACGAACTCGTTCTCGCGCTCGATCGAGCGGCTCCACTCGAACCACTTGTTACCCGGCTCGGCGCGCGTCGCCTCGGTGAATTCGCGCGTGCGCTCGATAAACGTGTCGGCGTACTCGGGCAGCACGTCGTACTTGACCACGATGAAAATCATGTTGCTCCTGTTCTTGGGTGGGTCTCTAGCCTGCCGCGTGGAAACTCGCTCTGCCTGAATGCGCCACAACCTGCGATACTTGCGATACCACTTTTCAAAGTTGCGATTCCAACTACCTGAGGAGGGCGCATGCCACTCATCGATCTCACCACCGTTGCCGCTGCGAGCCGCGAGGCAGGGAAAGGCCTCGGTGCCTTCAACGTCGTGCAGCTCGAGACCGCGCAGGTGCTCGTCGACGCCGCCGCCGCGGCCGCTCGCCCCGTCGTGCTGCAGGTCAGCCAGAACGCGGTGAAATACCACGGCGGCCACCTCGCCCCCATCGGCCGCGCGACGATCGAGGTTGCGAAGGCCGCAGAGATCGAGGCCATCGTGCACCTCGATCACGCCGACGACGTCGAGCTGATTCGCGAGGCCGTCGACCTCGGCTTCACTTCGGTCATGTACGACGGCTCGCACCTGCCGTTCGAGCAGAACCTCGCCACGACCATCGAGGTCGTCGAGTTCTGCCACGCCGCGGGCGTCACCGTCGAGGCCGAACTCGGCGAGGTTGGTGGCAAGGATGGCGTGCACGCGCCGGGCGTACGTACCGACCCCGACGACGCGGCCGACTTCGTCGCGAAGACCGGCGTCGACTTGCTCGCCGTCGCGGTGGGCTCGTCGCACGCGATGACCGAGCGCAGCGCCGACCTCGACCTCGAGCTCATCGAGCGCATGGCCGCGACGGTGCCGGTGCCGCTCGTGCTCCACGGCTCCTCGGGGGTCTCGGATGCGGGCATGGTCGCGGCGATCCGCGCGGGCATGACGAAGATCAATGTCTCGACGCACCTCAACGTGCAGTTCACCGCGGCCGTGCGCGAGTACCTCACCGCGAATCCCGACGCCGTCGACCCGCGCAAATACGTTGCCGCGGGCAACCAGGTCGTGCGCGCCGAGGTCGAGCGCCTGCTCGGCCTCTACGCCGCGTAGGCTCCGGGCGCGGGCGTGCCGGGCGCGCCCGCGCTCGCACCTCGGCCTAGAACAGTTCGGCGTACTCGGCCGAAAGCTCGGCGATGGCACGGTCGAACGAGCCGCGCGGCATGACGGCGCCCTCGCGGCGCATCCCGTCGTCGGTGACGCGCAGCAGGCGCGCGGGGTTCATGAAGCTCTCGCGCCCGCTCGAATCCCAGTCGCCGGCGCCGACCGACACGTAGCCGTTGTGCTGCTTTGTCGAGAGGTAGCAGCCCAGCACCGAGTTCGCGTCGATGCGCGCAAGGATGAGCACGGGGCGGTCCTTGCCGCGGCCGTCGTTCTCGACGTAGGGCACCCACGTCCACACGACCTCGCCCGGGTCGGGCGTGCCGTCGCGGTCGGGGGCATAGCTCGTCTGGATGCCGCGCACCTCGTTCGCGCGGATCTCCCGGGTGCGGCCCGGGCCGTACTGGCCGGGGCTCGACTCGTCGTCGGAGCCGCGTTGTTCGCCGCCGCGGCTCGAACTCGGCTTGGGCGACGAGGCCTGCTGAGTACCCGCACTCGTGGTGCGGCGCTTCGACTTCGCGGGCGACGAGGTGCGCTCCTGCGTCGAAGTCGATGAGACCGCCTTCACGACGGTGTCGACGACCATGCGGCCGATGCGTCCCCAGTTAATGCTCGCCACGGTGGTCCTTCGGATTGAGCCGGTTTCTTGCGGCACCTACCCTACGGCGTCACCGGCACCATCCTCGGCAACGTGCTCGAGCGCATCCTCAATCAAATGCACGACGTGCGAGTCGGCGACCTCGTAATACATCTCGCGCCCGTGCCGTACGGCCTTGACGAGCTCGGCCTCGCGGAGCATCCGCAGGTGCTGCGAGACGAGCGGCTGCGACATGCCAGTCGCCTCGACGAGCGCCGATACCGTGGCGGGATCGCGCCGGATCTCGCGCATGAGCCGCAGCCGGGAGGTGCTCCCCAGCACCTTGAAGAGCTGGGCTGCGTGTTCGACGGCAAGATCCGGATCCATCACCCAAGTATCGTCGCCCGCGAGGCGTCTGTCGAAACGCTACGGGCGGCCGCCCCCGCCACCGCCGCCACCCGCGGTCGGTTGGGTCGTCGTGTCGACGCGCACGACGAGGGATGCGGTGTAACCGTCGGTCTCGTTGCCCGCGACCGTGGCGAGCTGGAGCGCGCCCCCGTCTTCGCCGAAGACGTTGTCGCTGTCGAGCGTGATCTGCGCGAGGTTGTTCGCCGACCCCGTGTACGTGCTGCTCTCGTAGACCGGGTCGACCATCGACTGCGGCAGGGCCATCTGCGACGTCGCGATCGCGTTCGTCGAGTCGCTGATCTGCGAGACGTCGGGGTACACCTCAAAGTGGATGTGCGGCCAACGGCCCGAATAGCAGCCCGGCACGATCGATTTGAACGTGACCTGCCCGTTCGCATCGGCGACCTGCACGCCGCGCAACCACGACTCATCCTCGACGCCGCTCGAGTAGAGCGAGTATTCGCCGAGGGCGTTGCAGTGCCAGGCGTAGACGGCGACGCCCTCAAACGCGCGGTCGCCATTCGCCATGTCGGTGATGCGCAACGTGAAGTCGAGCGGCACGCCGTCGACCGGGTCGTCGGCACCGATGCTTGAGCGAATGTCGCTGCGCACGATGCCCGACTCCTCAAGCACATCGGGGCCGTTTGACCCATCACCCGGGTAGGGGCCAGCGGTCTCGTCGGGAATCTCTCCCGCTGGCAACGCTTCGGTCGCGGTCGCCGAGGCACTCGCGGAAGCGGTGGCGGACGCACTTGCGGAGGCGCTCGAGGTGGCGCTCTGGGTTGCCGTCGTGCCGGTCGCGCCAGCGGTGCACGCGGCGAGGAAGGTTCCGACAGCACCGACGCCGAGTACTCCGAGCACGCCACGGCGCGTCAGCAGCGTCGTGATGTCGAAGGAGGCGCCCTGGTCGACGACCTCCTCGTCGGGGCGGTCGAGCTTGCGGCCCTGGTACTTCGGGCCTTCGGGTGTCTCGTCGGGATCGGGGAATCCGGTCATGGTGGCGTCCTCTCGTCGGTTGCGATGACCTCATCATTCGCGCCCCGGTTTGCCGACAATTAAGCGCCCCTTATGTGTCGGCTATGCGCCGCCACGCGGGGCCGTAGACTCCGAGTCATGGCGAGCGAGATCAAGACGAAGCCGACCGACGTTGACCCGCGCGACTTCATCGCGGCGCTGCCCACGCCGCGCCGCCGAGATGAGGGCGCGACGCTGCTCGAGCTGTTCGAGGCCGTCACTGGCGAGCCCGCCGTGATGTGGGGCCCGTCGATGGTGGGCTTTGGCGAGACCGACTACACGAACACGATGGGCACGAACTCGTGGTTCAAGGTCGGCTTCAGCCCGCGCAAGGCGAAGCTCACGTTCTACGGACTGCAGGGCTACACGCATCAACCCGAGGCCCTCGAGCGGCTCGGCAAGCACACCCTCGGCGCTGGCTGTGTCTATGCCAACTCGCTCAAAGACCTCGACCTCGACGTGCTGCGCGAGCTCGTCGCCCTCGGCTGGGCCGCCCAGGCCGAGGGCGACGGCGCGGCGAGCTAGGTCGTTTCGCGCAAATAAGTTTCGAACGAGCCTGGCGGCGTGCCGGTGATCGCCTCGACGTCGCCGCTCACCTCGGCCATGACGTTGCTCGCAATCGCCGTGTACGTCGACACCCATGCGTCGACCTGCCACTCGGGTGCACCATACGCCGCGCGCGACGACGGCTACCCAGCCGTCTCCTGCCGGTCCACGAATGACGCCGTCCTCGCCGAAGAACGGTTCTATCACGTCTTGGTAGAAGCTATCGCGCAGCATCGTCCACGCCATACCCGAGGCCCTGAGGTACTCCTCGGTGACGTAGTGGTCGCGCGCGAGAGTGAAGGTCGCGTCGGGCGCGGCCGCCGCGAACGATGTGTAGACGACGTGGTTGACCCCGGCTTCGGCGGCGGCATTGATGAACGCGCGGTGTTGGTTGAGCCGATCGGCGCTCTCGGAGGCCGACACCATGAACAAGGTCTGCACCCCGTGGAGGGCGCGGATGGACGCCTCGCGGTCGGAATACGAGAACAGCTCGACGGCGGCGCAACGGCCACCGCGCATCCTCGTTGGGTCGCACCCATGAACGCGGACGCGCCCGGGCGAGTATTCGCTCGGGCGCGTTCGAAGCTGCGTTAGATCGAGCTAACCGTTCAGACCTGCCTGCTCGAGCCATTCGCTCGCGATGTCAGGGGTCGAGGCTTGGTCTTCCGTGCTCTGCACGTTCATCACGACGAGGTCCTCGGCTGTGAGTTTCGCGCTCACCTCGTTGATGATGTCGGCCGCCGCCGGGTCGAGCTCAGCGCTCGCCACTGGCACGACTTGCGAGGCGAGGAACAGCGACTCGGGGTCGGCGAGCACGACGAGGCTGTCAGTTTCGATGCGCGGGTCAGCGGTGAACACGTTCGCGACGTTGACGGTGCCGGCGAGGAGGTCCTCGACCGTCGTGTCGCCGGTCGCCGAGAACTCGACGTCGACGCCGTAGGTCTCGGCGAGGCCCTTGGGTCCGTAGGGGCGGTCGGCCAGCTCGGGCGGGCCGCCGAGGGTCAGCTGCTCTTCAACACCCGCGAGGTCGGCGATCGACTCGAGCTCGTACTCCTGCGCGAACTCCTGCGTGACGGTGTAGGAGTCCTGGTCGGAGGCCTCGGCCTGGTCGAGCACCTGCAGCCCGTCGGGTAGCGCGGCCTCGAGCGCGGTGTAGACCTCTTCGCTCTCGCGCTCGGTCGCCTCGGGGTCGAGGTACTGCAGCAGGTTGCCGGTGTACTCGGGGAACAGCGTGATGTTGCCGTTCTCGATCTCGGGCATGTAGGCGTCGCGCTGGCCCGAGTTGAAGCTGCGGTCGACCGTGAAGCCGTTCGCCTCGAGCGCCTGCGCGTAGATCTCGGCGATGATCTCGTTCGAGTAGTAGGTTTGCGAGCCGACGACGATCGTGTCGCCCGCGGCGGCCGTGCCGCTCTCGGCCGGGGTGTCGAGTGGGTCTCCCGACGCGCATCCGGCCAGTGCGGTCGCGACCGCGAGCGCCGCGATGGCTCCGATTCCTGCGCGAATTCGACGATGCTGCATGAGTGGTCCTCTCATCGGTGAGCCTGCCCGCCAAGCCTAGCGGGAGCCCGTGACACTGCCACGCGAGTTAGCGCGCCGCCGCAAGTTGTATTCCTCGCGGCACGGATGCGCGCTGCGCCAGCCCGAGCAGCAGGTCGAGCGCGAGGGCGAGCGCGACGACGAGCAGCGCCCCACCGAGCACCTCGTCGTAGCGACGCAGGCTGAGGCCGGTGATGATCGGCAGGCCGAGGCCGCCGAGGTTGAGGTAGGCGGCAATCGTCACGGTGGCGACGACCTGGAGCACCGCGGTGCGCAGGCCGCCGAGCAGGAGCGGCAGGCCGAGGGGCACCTCGACGCGCCAGAATACCTCCCACTCGGTCATGCCGACGCCGCGGGCCGCGTCGGTGACGCGCCGGTCGATCGCCTCGATGCCAGAGTAGGCGCCCGCGAGCAGCGACGGAATCGCGAGGATGACGAAGGTGATGAGCGCTGCCTCGGGGCGACGCGTCACGCCGAGCAGCAGCACGAGCAGCACGAGCAGACCGAACGACGGAATCGCGCGGGCCGCGCCGGTGACGGCGACGGCGATCTCGCGGCCGCGGCCGGTGTGGCCGATCCACCAGCCCAGTGGCACCGCGATCGCGACGCCGACGAGCACCGCCACGAGGGTGGTGAGCAGATGCTCGCCGAGCAGCCCGAGCAGGGTGGCGTCGCCGCTCCACTGGCCCGGGCCGACGATCCAGGCGAGCGCATCCAGCAAATAGCTCATGCCGCCCTCCCCTCGACCCGCGCGCGCCGGGTCGTCGCGTGCAGCCACGGTGTGAGCACCCGCCCGAGCAGCTGCAGGGCGAGATCGATGACGAGCGCGATGATCACCACGGCGAGCACACCGGCAAACACCTCGGCGATGATGCGTCGCTGCAGGCCGTTCGTGAACAGGTAGCCGAGGTTCTCGACGCCGACGAGGATGCCCACCGTCGCGAGCGCGACCGTGCTCACGGCCGTGACGCGCAGGCCCGCGAGCAACACCGGCACGGCGAGGCGCAGGTCGACCGCGAAGAAGCGCCGCAGGCCACCGAAGCCGAGCGCATCCGCGGCCTGGCGCACGTCGCCGTCGACCGAGTCGAGGGCGTCAACGACCGTGCGCACGAGGATCGCGAGCGCGTAGAGCGTGAGCGCGACGACGAGGTTCGCCTCGCTCGCCGCGGGATAGCCGGCGATGACGGGCAGAATCACGAGCAGCGCGAGCGACGGCACGGTATAGAGCAGCCCGGTGACGCCCGTGAGCAGGCCCCGCAGCCACCTCACGCGCCACGCGGCCCAGCCGATGGGCAGTGACAGCACGAATCCGAGCGCGAGCGCGACGAGGCTTTGTCGTGCGTGCACGAAAGTGAGCTGCCCGATGAGGTCAAGGTTGTTCGCGACCCAGTTCACGTCACTCCTCGTGCAGCACGCCCTGGGTACGCCCCTGCGCATCCACCACGACCGTGCCTCGCGGGGTCTGCTTGAGCTGCAGGGCCCGCTTGCCGCGGTCGGCGCCGATCATGGCGGCGACGAAGTCATTCGCCGGCGCCTCGATGATCTCGCTCGGGCTACCGACCTGGAGCTGCTGCGCGCCCGCCTGGAGCATGACGACCTGGTCGCCGAGCAAGAACGCCTCGTCGATGTCGTGCGTCACGAACACGACCGTCTTGTCGAGCTCACGCTGGAGGCGAATGAGCTCCTGCTGCAGCTCGGCGCGCACGATCGGGTCGACGGCGCCGAACGGTTCGTCCATGAGCAGGATGTTCGGGTCGGCCGCGAGCCCGCGGGCCACGCCGACGCGCTGCTGCTGGCCGCCCGAGAGCTGGCTCGGGTACCGGTCGGCGAGTTCGGGGGCGAGCCCGACCGTGTCCATGAGTTCGAGCGCCCGGCTGCGCGCCGCCCGCCGCGTCGCGCCCTCGAGCCGCGGCACGGTCGCGATGTTGTCGGCGACCGTGAAGTGCGGCATGAGCCCGGAGTTCTGCATGACGTAGCCGATGCTGCGGCGCAGCTTCACCGGGTCGAGCTGCGACACCGGCGTGCCGTCGATCTCGACCTCGCCGGAGGTCGGCTCGACCATCCGGTTGATCATTCGCAGCAGCGTCGTCTTGCCGCAGCCGGAGGAACCGACGAACACGCACGTCGTGCGCGAGTCGATCGTCAGGCTGAAATCGTCGACCGCCGGCGCCTGCGCGTCATAGCGTTTCGTGACATGGCGAAACTCGATCATGAGCGTTCGTCCCCCTCGGCGCGTATCGCTCGGCCACGCCTAGCCTGGTGTGGTGGCCAAGCGTAGCCGAGGCGATGCCGCGATTTTCCGTTAGCGGTGCGCGCGTCGGTAGGGCCCGGGCACGAGCCCGGCGTCGAAGCGCAGCGCCTCCTGCGCCTGAATGGGCAGGCGCGGGTTGCGCAGCAGCTCGCGGCCGATGAGGACGGCGTCGGCCTGGCCAGTGACGAGCACGTGCTCGGCCTGCAGCGGGTCGTTGATGATTCCGACCGCGCCGGTCGGGATGCCCGCCTCGGCGCGCACGCGGCTCGCGAACGGCGTCTGGTAGCCGGGGCCGACGGGGATCTCGGCGAGCACGTTGCCGCCGGTCGACACGTCGATGAGGTCGACGCCGTGCTCCTTGAGCCAGCTCGCGAGCTGCACGGTCTCGTCGATCGTGACGCCGCCCTCGGTCCAGTCGGTGGCCGAGAGGCGCACGAACAGCGGCACGGTGTCGGCGATCTCGGCGCGCACGGCGTCGACGATTTCGAGCAGCAGGCGCGAGCGGTTCTCGAGCGAGCCGCCGTAGGCGTCGGTGCGCTGGTTGCTCAGCGGCGAGATGAACGAGTGGAGCAGGTAGCCGTGGGCGGCGTGGAGTTCGAGGAAGTCGAAGCCGGCATCGAGGGCGCGGTGGGCCGCGGCGACAAACGCGGCCTTCACCTCGGCGAGGCCGGCCTCGTCGAGTGCCTCGGGGGTGGCAAGGCCGTCGAAAGCGACCGCCGACGGGGCGACCGTCGTCCAGGCGCCGTCCTCCGGCGAGAGCGAGCCGGTCTTGCCCTCGGCGTCGTACTCGCCGTAGGTGCTCGCCTTGCGGCCCGCGTGGGCGAGCTGAATGCCGATTTGGGCGCCCTGCGCGTGCACGAAGTCAACGATCGGGGCGAACGCGTCGCGCTGTTCGTCGTTCCACAGGCCGAGGTCGCGCGGCGAGATGCGCCCCTCGGGCACAACGCCCGTCGCCTCGACGATGATTGCACCAGCGCCACCGATCGCGAACTGGCCGAGGTGCGCGAGGTGCCACGGGGTGGGCACGCCGTCGTGCTGCTCGACAACGTACTGACACATCGGCGGCACCCAGATGCGGTTGCGGAAGGTCACGCCGCGCAGCGTGAGTGGCTCGAACAGCTTGTGGGTCATCGTGCTCCTGAAAGTCGAGGATTGGTTCGGCGGGCCCGGCCCGCCTCGGCGTGAAATTCCACGCGGGCAAGGGCAACGGCTGTCGCTTGGTTTTATTCCCCGGCGGTCAGTCGGCGCGCAACGCCCCGTCATATCCTGAACCGCACCGCCACCAAAGGAGCTGCCCGTGAGCTTTCGCGCCATCGTTATCGAACAGACCACCGACCGGGGTCGCATCACCGAGCACGCCGCCACACTGCGCGAGCTCGACGACGACTTCCTCGCCGGCTCGGGCGGTGAGCGGCCGATCGACATCGAGGTCGAGTACTCCGACATCAATTACAAGGACGGCATGGCGCTCGCCGGCCGCCCCGGAATCGTCAAGGCGTCCCCGCTCATCCCCGGCATCGACCTCGTCGGCCGCGTCGTCTCCTCGGCCGATCTCGCGTTCCAGCCGGGCGACGAGGTGATCCTCACGGGCGACGGCATCGGCGAGACGAAGCACGGTGGTTTGAGCGGGCGGGCCCGCGTCAGCGGCGAGGCGCTCGTGCGCCGACCCGAGTCGCTCAGCGCGAAGCGCGCGGCGGCGATCGGCACGGCAGGCTTCACCGCGATGCTCTCGGTGCTCGCGCTCGAGCGCGCTGGCCTCGACCCGAGTTCGGGGCCCGTCGCGGTGACCGGCGCCTCGGGCGGCGTCGGCTCGGTCGCCGTCGCGACCCTCGCGAAGCTCGGCTACGAGGTGACCGCGATCACCGGCCGCGCCGACGCCCAGCGCGACTTCCTCGCATCCCTCGGCGCGGCCGAGGTGCTCGACCGGGCCGAGTTCGTCGAGTCCGGGGCGCCCCTGCAGAAGCGACGCTGGGCCGGCGCCGTCGACTGCGTCGGCTCGACGATGCTCGCGAATATGCTCTCGCAGACGTTCGACAACGGCACCGTCACGGCCTGCGGCCTCGCCGCGGGCACCGACCTGCCGACAACGGTGCTGCCGTTCATCCTCCGCGGCGTCTCGCTCGCGGGCATCAACTCGGTCACCGCGTCGCGCACCCTCCGGCAGCAGGCGTGGGACCGCCTCGCGAGCGACCTGCCATTCGAGCTGCTCGACTCGCTCACCGAGGAAACGAACCTCGAGGGTGCCTTCGACGTCGCCGACGCGATCCTCGCGGGTCAGGTTCGCGGCCGCACCGTTGTGAAGCTCGCGTAGCCAACGCGCCCGCTACACGGCCGGTTCGTTGACGGCGGCCTCCGGGCGGCGCGCGAGCAGGCCGAGCACGGCCATCATGAGCGGCGTCGACTGCAGGCTGCGCCGCGACACCGTGTAGACCGTGCGCGACTCAGCCGGCCCGAGGTCGACGAAGCGCGTGCCGCTGAGCAGCCGCGACGGGATGAGCGCGGGCAGGAACCCGACCGCGACACCCTCGCGGGCGAGGTTCTGGTGCACGAGCATGTCGGAGCTCTCGAAGCGGATGCGCGGCTCGAAGCCCGCGCGCCGGCACAGCGACATCGCCCAGTCACGCGTCGGCGTGCCCGGCAGCTCCATGACCCAGTCGAGGTCGGCGACGTCGCGAGGCCCCGCGACGTCGCGCTCGAGCCCCTCGGGCACCACGAGCAGCATGCGGTCGTCGAACAGCACCGTCTCGACAATGTCTTCGCGGCGCGGGAACGTCTGCCCCGAGTAGCGCTCGACGATCGCGAGATCGAACTCGCGTGACACGACCCGGTCGCGCGAGACGTCGGCATCCGCCTGCACCACGCTGACATCGGCCGACGGATGCTGCTCCCGCAGCTCGCGCACGAGCTCGGGCACCATCGTCAGGCAGGCGCTCTGGAACGCGGCAAGCGAGAGGTGCCCGCGCACCTCATCCTGCGAGGTCGTCACGGCCGAGTGCGCGCCCTCCCATTCGCGCAGCACTCGGCGCGCGTGACCGAGCAGCACCTGGCCCTGCGCCGTGAGCCGCACCCGGCGCCCATCCGGTTCGAGCAGTGCCGCGTCGAAGTCGCGCTCGAGCTGCGCGAGCTGCTGCGACACCGCCGACGTGCTGTACGAGAGGAGCTTCGCCACCGCCGAAACCGTGCCGAGCCGGTCGAGCTCGAGCAGCATCCGCAACCGCTTCATCTCGCTCACGCGGCACCTCCAAGCGATTGTGAAGCAAAACAAGACCTATTCGTGCAAGTATTGCATCTTTTGCTTATCAGTGCGCCGCCCTAGCGTGGTGGACGTGAACGATCTCGTCATGCCCACCACCGGCGCAATCCAGGTGCTCCCCCAGCGCCCGAACGCCGACGTCGCCGCCCAGCCGGCCGCGACGTCGCCCGCGCGCACCGCGAATGCCCGAGGCATCCTCACCTCGGTCGTCGCCTCGGTCGCGTTCGCCGCGCTCTTCGGCATCCCGAGCCTGCTCGACGGCCTCGACGCCTCCGCCGCCTTCGGCTGGCGCATCATCGCCGCGCTGCCGTTCCTCGCGCTCATCCTCACGCTGCTGCGACAGTGGCCCGAAATGCGGCGCATCCTCGGCCGCATCCGCCAGCGCCCGACCCTCGCGCTCGTGCTCGTCACCGACGGCCTGCTCTTCGGCGTGCAGACCTGGTTGTTCGCGTGGGCACCGACGAGCGGCAACGCGCTCGCGGTGTCGATGGGCTACTTCCTGCTGCCCCTCATGCTCGTCGCGCTCGGCGTCGTGCTCTACCGCGAGCGCCTGAGTGGCTTCGGCATCGCCGCGGTCGCCCTCGCCGTCGCCGGCGTCGTCGTCGCCCTCGCGACCGGCGCGAGCATCTCGTGGGCGACATTCGCGGTCGCCCTCGGTTACCCGGCCTACTTCGTGCTGCGCCGCCGTTTCAACCTCGACTCGCCCGCCGCCCTCGCGCTCGAAATGACGGCACTGCTGCCGATCGCCGCGATCTTCGTGGTGCAGCCCCACACGCTCGCCGCGATGGCCGCAACACCGACGAACTGGCTCGGCGTCGCGCTGCTCGGCGTGCTCACGGCGATCGGTTTCGCGACCTACTCGCTCGCGCAGCGGGCGCTGCCCATGAGCCTGTTCGGCATGCTCAGCTACCTCGAGCCGGTTCTGCTGGTCGTCGTCTCAGTCGCGCTGCTCGGCGAATCGCTCACGTTCGCCGACGCGCTCACCTACGGCGCGATCGCGCTTGCGATCGGGATGCTCGGCCTCGACGGGCTGCCAAAGTCGACCCGGCGCGAGGCCGGTCGGCGTCGCCGGCCGCGCGCGCGGGCTACTGGGCGCCCGACGCGCCGGAAGCGTCGTCCCACGACTCAACGTGATGACGCCATTGCAGCCGGACGGTGACGGTCTCGGCGGCAACGTCAACGACGGTGAGACCGGCGTTGCGCAGCGCGGCCGCCACCTCGTCGGCGATGCCCGCATCGGCACCGGTCACGGTGAGTAGCGCGTCGGTCGCTTCCTCGGCGTCGAACTGCTCCCAGGAATTCACCCAGAGCACGACCGCGCCACGCTGCCCCGGTCGTGCCGGCACCGATGCGTGGTCGGTAAAGACGCCCGCGTCGATGTCTTCATCCTCAAGTTCGTCGAGCGCGTCGAAGAAGCGGTCGGTGTCGGTGTGGTCGTCGACCCACCCCTCGGCCTCCTCGGCCGCCGACTGCCAGATCACGCGCACGAGCTCGAGCGTGATCGCGTCCTCGTCGGCCTCGACCGCCGCGACCAGTTCCTCAGGCAGTTCGTCGTCGTCCTCGTCCTCGAGGTATTCGATGAGCAGCTCCTGCGCGTCCTCGGGATCGAGCAGGTCGCCGGTGAGGATGCGGTCGTAGAGGTCCGCGAGAAACCAGTAGTTTTCGGCTTCCTCGCCGAGCGGTGCGATCGCGGGCGCGGAGTCGCGCAGGTTCTGCTCAAGTGACATGCGCGCGAGGCTACGCAGCCTCGGTGGCGTACAGGCGACGCGGGGGTTACCGAACGGCGTCGCACCGCCGAGCGTTCACCGGCAGGTCAACTCGGCGTCACCGAATCGGGCCCGTTCGGTCGAAGAGCGGCCGTACGGTCGCGCAGGTGCCAACGGCCGATGTCGGTCGGCGAGGCACGGCTCCCTCCCGCAGATGCAAAGGAAACATCGTGAAACGACGCCCCCTCGTCGCGGCCTCCGCTGCCGCCCTTGTCGCCGTGTTCGGCCTGACCGCATGCAGCGGCGGTGATTCCGCGGGCACCGCCGCGAACGGTGTCGACGCCGCCACCGCCACGAGCGCCGACGACTTCGGCAGCTTCGACGAACTCGTCGCCGCGGCCCAGGCCGAGGGCGAGCTCAACGTCATCGCGCTGCCCGAGACCTGGGCGAACTACGGCGCGATCATTCAGGGCTTCGAAGATAAATACGGCATCACCGTCAACTCGGCTTCGCCCGACGTCTCGAGCGCCGAGGAGATCCAGGCCGCCGACAACCTCAAGGGCCAGGACACCGCCCCCGACGTCTTCGACCTCGGCACCGCGGTTGCGCTCGAGAGCACCGACTACTTCGCGCCGTACCAGGTGCAGACGTGGGACGACATTCCCGCCGAGAACAAGGAAGAGTCGGGCCTGTGGGTGAACAACTACACCGGCGTCATGTCGATCGGCTACGACTCGGACAAATTCGAGGCGCCCACCTCGCTCGATGACCTCCTCGGCTCGGAGTACGCCGGTTCGGTGGCGCTCAACGGCAACCCGACCGAGGCCGGCGCGGCCTTCGCGGGCGTCGGCATGGCGACCGT
This sequence comes from Gulosibacter sediminis, assembly GCF_023370115.1. NCBI lineage: Bacteria > Bacillati > Actinomycetota > Actinomycetes > Micrococcales > Microbacteriaceae > Gulosibacter > Gulosibacter sp. ACHW.36C. The sequence goes on from NZ_CP097160.1 coordinate 1,648,101, forward strand.
GCAGCAGGGCGGCTCGCTCGACGACTTCCAGACCGGCGTCGACTTCTTCCAGGAGCTCAACGACGCGGGCAACTTCCTCACCGTCGACCCGACCCCCGCGACCATCGCGCAGGGCGAGACCCCGGTCGTGATCGACTGGTCGTTCAACAACATCGGCCAGCAGGCCGAGACCCCGAGCTGGGAGAACGCGGTTCTGCCCGGCACCGCCTACGTCTCGTACTATAACGAGGCGATCAACGCGGATGCGCCGCACCCCGCCGCCGCGCGCCTGTGGATGGAGTGGATCTTCTCGGACGAGGTGCAGAACCTCTACCTCGAGGCCGGCGCCTTCCCCGTGCGCCTCGCGGCCATGGATGAGGCCGGCACCGTCGACGCCGACGCGCTCGAGGCCGCCGGTGGCCTACCCGAGGAGCAGGTGACCGCGACGACCGAGGAGACCGAGGCCGCGAACGAGCTGCTCGCGACCGAGTGGCCGAAGGTCATCAGTTAGTTCTGCCCCGTCGGCGAAGCCGCAGCGTGCCCGCGTAAAGGCACCCTGCGGCTTCGTCGATGCCCGCGCATCCCCGCGCGACCCTTTCGCATCCGCTTTCGACCCTCAGAGGTGATGCCATGAAGTGGCTCGGACTCACCCCGTTCGCGCTCTACGTGCTCGTGTTTCTCGCCGTGCCCACCGTGCTCGCAATCGCGACCGGTTTCGTCGACACCGACGGCACCTTCACGCTCGAGAACGTCGCGCACCTCGGCGACCCGGTCGTGCTCGGCTCGTTCTGGAATTCGATCTGGGTGAGCGGCCTCACCGCGATCATCGGCGGGGTGCTCGGCGCCCTGCTCTGCGTCGCCCTCACCGGCTCGAAGCCGGGCGGCGTGCTGCGCCGCGTCATCGACGCCGCGTCGAGCGTGCTCGCGCAGTTCGGCGGTGTCATGCTCGCCTTCGCGTTCATCGCGACCATCGGCATCCAGGGCCTCGTGACCGTGCTGCTGCGCGATGCGCTCGACATCGACCTGTACGCCGACGGCGTCTGGCTCTACCAGCTGCCCGGGCTGATCCTCCCCTACCTCTACTTCCAGGTGCCGCTCATGGTCATCGTTTTCCTGCCCGCGATGGAGGGGCTGCGCCGCGAATGGGCGGAGGCCGCCGCGACGCTCGGCGGCTCGTCGTTCACCTACTGGCGCCGCATCGCCGCGCCGATCCTCGCCCCGTCGTTCCTCGGCTCACTGCTGCTGCTCTTCGCGAACGCGTTCTCGTCGTACGCGACCGCCGCCGCGCTCATCAGCCAGGGCGCGCAGATCGTGCCGCTGCAGATTCGCGGCGCGCTCATCGCCGAGACCGGGGCCTCGCGCGCGAACACCGCGGGCGCGCTCGCGCTCGGCATGATCATCGTCATGGTCGTCGTCATGGCCGCCTACTCGCTGCTGCAGCGCCGAGCCGCGAGGTGGCAGCGATGAGCGGCGCAACGAAGCGGCGGCAGCCGGCCGCGACCGTGTCGGGGCGCGCACCAGCCTGGCTGCGCATCACGATCCTCGTCGTCATCTGCGGCCTGTTCGTCATTCCGCTGCTCGCGATGCTCGAGTTCACGCTGCGCGGCGACTCGGGCTACAGCCTCGAGCACTGGCAGGCCCTGTTCGACCCCGAGAACGCGCGCTCGTACCGCAACCTCTGGAAGGGCATCACGAACTCGCTGCTGCTCGCGCTCATCACGATCATCATCGTCTGGGTGCTGTTCTTGCCGACGATCGTGCTCGTGCACCTGCGCTTCCCGCGGCTGGCGCGCGCCTTCGAGTTCCTCACGATCATGCCCATCGCGATCCCCGCGATCGTGCTCGTCGTCGGCCTCGCCCCGCTCTATCGCGTCATCGTGCAGGTGCTCGGCGGCGAGATCTGGACGCTCGCGCTGGCCTACGGCGTGCTCGTGCTGCCATTCGCCTACCGCGCCATCGTCTCCGAGCTGCAGGGGATGGATGCGGTGACGCTCACCGAGGCGGCGCGCACCCTCGGCGCCAGTTGGTTCACGGTGCTCGTGCGCATCATCGTGCCGGGCATCCGCCGCGGGCTCACGAGCGCGACGCTCATCACCGCCGCGGTCGTGCTCGGCGAGTTCACGGTCTCGTCGCTGCTCAACCGCGTGACGCTGCAGGTCGCGCTCCTCGACGTCTCGCGCAGCGACCCGTGGGCGGCCGTGATCACCTCGCTGTGCTCCCTCATCGTCGTATTTGTTCTACTGTTCGTATTCGCCTCGATTCGCCCTCGCGGCGAACGCCGGCGCAAGCACAAGGAGGTCGCCGCGAATGGCTGACACTGCCACCACCGTTGCCACCGAGCGCGGCACGCCGATCGTGTTTGACGGCGTGACGAAAGCGTACGGCGACACCACCGTGCTCCACGGCATCGACCTCGACGTTCGCCCCGGCGAGTTTGTGGCGCTGCTCGGCCCGTCGGGCTGCGGCAAGACGACGATGCTGCGCTGCCTCGCCGGCCTCGAGCAGGTCTCGGGCGGGAGCATCCTCGTCGGCGGCGACGACGTCGCACCCGTGCCCGTGAACCACCGCGACATGTCGGTCGTGTTCCAGGCCTACTCGCTGTTCCCCCACATGACCGTCGCGCAGAACGTGAGCTTCGGCCTCGAGATGCGCCGGATCGGCAAGGCTGAGCGCGCGCGCCGCGTCGACGAAGCCCTCGAACTCGTCGGCCTCGCGGCGACGAAGGAGCGCTTCGCCCACCAGCTCTCGGGCGGCCAGCAGCAGCGCGTCGCGCTCGCCCGCGCGCTCGTCACGCGGCCCCGCGCCCTGTTGCTCGACGAGCCGCTCTCGGCGCTCGATGCGAAGGTGCGCGTGCGCCTGCGCGACGAGATCAAGGCGATCCAGACCGAGCTCGGCATCACGACCATCTTCGTGACGCACGACCAGGAGGAGGCGCTCGCCGTCGCCGACCGCATCGCGGTGATGCGCGCGGGCGTCATCGAGCAGCTCGGCACGCCCGAGGAGCTCTACCGCCGCCCCGCTACCCCGTTCGTCGCGAGCTTTGTGGGCGACTCGAACCGCCTGCCCGGCACGTACCTCGGCGGCGAGGTACGCCTGCCCGGCGCCTCGCTGCCGGTGCTCCCGGGCTCGGATGCGCAGGAGGGCGACGCGGTGAACGCGTTCGTTCGCCCCGAGCAGTTGCGGCTCGACGCCGGCGAGGCCGAGCAGGGCGTGCCCGTCACGGTCGTCTCGAGCGGCTTCTTTGGTGCGCACCGCCGCACCGTCGTTCGGCTCGAGGGCGGCGACCTCGTCACGGTGCAGCACGGCCCGAGCCAGCAGTTCGCGAGCGACGACCGCGCACGGCTGCTCTACCTCGGCGACCCGGTCGCCGTGGAGGCCGCGTGATCGAGCGCGCCGAGTGGCTGCCGCGGGTGCTCGCCGACATTGGCGAGGACGCCGCGGCCGGCCGGTTCGCGGCCTGGGGCCACTCGACCATCATCGACGAGAATACGGGCGGGCCGGTGCTCGACCGCGAGCTGTTCACCCGCCTGCACGACGCGGCGGGCATCGAGGCGAACTATCCCGTCGGTAACGCCGGGCTGCTCCACGTCTACGGCTATTGGTTTTCGGACGAGCCGACCCCGTACGGCTTCAAGCGCGATCGTTGGGCCGACGGGCACCTCGCGCAGGCACTCGGCCTGCCCGCCGACGCATTCCACCTCGGCGGTGACCGCACCTTGCTCGAGCGCGTGACCGACGCCATCCGGCCGCAGCTGCTCGCCCCGCCGGCGGATGCGCGGGGCACGGCCGACGTGCGGCTCGGCGACGCGACGGCGCGGGTCGTGCTCGTGGGCGCCGACGAAGCGTCCAGCTCGGCCCTCATCTACGGCATCGACGACGGTGACGGCCTCCGCCTGATCACCGCGTTTCCGCTCGCCGGCGAGCCTCGCGAGGTGATCTCGGACTTTGTCGAGCATCCGCGATATCGCTGGAACGCGGACGAATCGTCCAAAACGTCACCCGCTGTTCACCTGGATGTAGACCTTTAGTCCACAACGCGGCGCACTCTTGGACGCAACGTCCACAACCGAGGAGCGCCCGTGACCGCAACCATCATCTTCGATTTCGACGGCACCGTTGCCGTCGGCGACGGCCCCGTGTGGGCCTACGCCCGCGTGGCCGCGGAGTCGGCTGGTGATGCCTACCTCGACCGGGTCGCGACCGGCCTGACCGAGTACGCCGCGGGTAACGCCGAGTACCGCGACGGCTACGACGTCGTCGGCTCGCTCGCCCGCGCCGACGGCGTCGACGAGGCCACGCTGAGCCGTGCCTACCAGCACAGCCGCACCCAGCTCGGCACCGACGAGGCTCCCGTCGCCCCGGCCCCCGGCCTCGCCGAGCTCGTCGCGCGGCTCGACCCGAGCATCCGCCTCGTGCTCGCGACCAACGCGCCGGCCGATGGCATCGACCGCGCGCTCGAAGCCTGGGGCCTCGCCGAGTCGTTCGCCGGGCGGCACTTCACGGTCGGCAAGCCCACCGGGCTCGAGCCGATCATCCGCGCCGCCCTCGAGTCCGGCCCGGTGCTCTCGATCGGCGACATCTACGAGTTTGACCTCGCCCCGGCCGCCGCCCTCGGCGCCACCACCGCTCTTGTCGGCGCCACGGCCGAGAGCTCGACCGAGCAGCCCACGCTGCGCGGCCGCACGCTCGCCGAGCTCGTGCCCGACATTCTCGCCTGGTCCGCAACCGCGGCCAGCTCTCCCGCGTCACCCCACCGCACCACCAGCATCGAAAGGTAACCCCGAGCATGCGCAAGTCCCTTGCCGCCACGAGCCTCCTCGCCGTGGCCGCCCTTACCCTCACCGGCTGTGCCGCCGGCGACTCCGACGCTTCGGCCACCTCCGGCTCGAGCGAATGGCCCGAGTCGATCACCATCTCGCTCGTGCCCTCGACCGAGGGTGAAGACCTCGCCGAGGCGCTCGACCCGCTCACCACGTACCTCTCGGACGAGCTCGGCATCGAGGTGAACGGCGTCGTCGCCACCGACTACGCCGCCACCGTCGAGGCACTCGGCGCCGACCAGGCCCAGGTCGTCATCACCGACGCCGGCTCGCTCTACAACGCGATCAACCAGTACGACGCGAAGCTCATCCTGCGCGACGTGCGCTTCGGCGCCACCTCGTACTCGTCGGTCGCCTACACGAACAACCCCGACAAGTACTGCGATGACGAGCCCGTCATGGCAACCTACGCCGCGAGCGACGTCGAAATGTCGTACTGCAACGGCATCGAGGAGGCCGGCGCCGACGCGACCGGTCAGGGCCCGCTCGGCCTCGACGCCCTGAGCAAGATCGACGACGGCACGAAGGTCGCGCTCCAGGCCGCGACCTCGCCCGCCGGCTACCAGTACCCGATCGTCGCGATGCAGGATGCGGGCATCGACACCGACAACGGCATTCAGCAGGTGCCGGTCGAGGGCAACAACAACGCGGTACTCGCGGTCTACAACGACGACGCCGAGGTGAGCTTCGGTTTCTGGGACGCTCGCTCGACCGTGCTCGAAGAGGCCCCGGACGTCTCGGACAAGGTCGTCGCCTTCGGCTACACCGAGCAGATCCCGAACGGCGGCGTCGCCGTCTCGCAGTCGCTGCCCGACGACCTCGTCGCCCAGCTCACCACCGCGATGGACGAGTACGCCGACTCCTCGGACGAGGCTGCTGACGTCATGTTCAACCTCGTGGGCCTGTCGGACTGGACTGCTGACACGCAGCAGGAGCAGATCGACCGCTACGGCGAAATCCTCGCCAAGTTCCAGAACTAATCACCAACTCCCCTAGGGCACATCCGCATGCACACTGATGCAGGCCGCGTGGAGGCCGGGCTCGCCCCGGCCTCCACGTCGTGGCACGTAGCACTCGACCAGGTCTCGGTCACCTACCCGAACGGCACCCGCGCGCTGCGCGACGTGTCGCTGCGGGTGGCGCCGGGCGAAATGGTGTCGATCGTCGGGCTTTCGGGCTCGGGCAAGTCGACGCTGATCCGCACGATCAACGGGCTCGTCGAAGCGAGCTCGGGCACCGTCACGGTCGGCCCGCACACCGTGACCGGCCTGCGCGGCCGCGCGCTGCGCGAGGTGCGCGGCCATGTCGGCATGATCTTCCAGGGCTTCAACCTCGCCGAGCGCACCGACGTATTCCACAACGTGCTCGTCGGCCGCTTCGCGCACTCGCCGGGCTGGCGCACCCTCCTCGGCCTCCCCTCGGCCGAGGACCGCGAGCTCGCGCTGCGCGCGCTCGACTCGGTCGGGATGCTCGAAAAAGTTTGGGCGCGCGGCGGCGCGCTCTCGGGCGGGCAGAAGCAGCGCGTCGCGATCGCCCGGGCGCTCACGCAAGAGCCGAGCGTCATGCTCGCCGACGAGCCGGTCGCGAGCCTCGACCCGCCCACCGCGCACGCGGTCATGGGTGACCTGCGGCGCATCAACCGCGAGCGTGGCCTCACCGTGCTCGTGAACATCCACCTCATGGACCTCGCGCGCCAGTACACGACGCGCATGATCGGCCTGCGCGCGGGCGAGATCGTCTATGACGGCCCGGCCGGCGACGCGAGCGACGCCGACTTCGAGGAGATCTACGGACGCCCGATTCAGGCTCGCGACGTGATGGGCCGGGCGGAATGAGCGTCGACACCTCACTGCGCGCGACCGAGCGCGGCGGCTCGGGCGAGCTGCAGGTGCCGCCGCGGCCGCGCAACCGCGTGCGCACCGCGCTTATCGTGCTCGCGCTCGTCGCGATGACTGTCGCCACGTGCATCCCCGCCATCGGCGGCGTCGAGCTCGACCTCGGCGCGATCGTGCGCAACTGGCGCAACGGCGCCGACAAGCTTGTGCAGCTGCTGCAGCCGAACTTCGAGTTCCTGCCGCGCACGGTGCAGCCGATGCTCGAAACGCTGCAGATGGCGATCGTCGGCGCCTTCGTCGCCGCGATCGTCTCGGTGCCGCTCACACTCTGGGCCGCGAAGCCGACGAACCCGAACTCGTTCGGCCGCGGCGTCGTGCGCACCATCATCAACATCGTGCGCTCGGTGCCCGACCTCGTCTACGCGACCGTGCTCGTGGCGATGGTCGGCGTCGGCGCGCTGCCCGGTCTGCTCACACTGTTCCTGTTCGACCTCGGCATCGTCGTGAAGCTCGTGTCGGAGGCGATCGATTCGGCCGACCACGGCTACATGGAGGCCGGCCGCGCCGCCGGGGGCAGCCAGCTGCAGATCAACCGCGTCACGGCGCTGCCCCAGACCTGGCCGCTGTTCGCGAACCAGTGGCTCTACACGCTCGAGCTCAACGTGCGCATCTCGGCGATCCTCGGCATCGTCGGCGCCGGCGGCATCGGTCGCCTGCTCGACGAGCGCCGCGGCTTCTACGCCTATGAGGACGTCTCGGTGATCATCCTCGAAATTCTTGTTGTCGTCGTGCTCATCGAGCTCTGCTCGAACGCGCTGCGAAGGAGGCTCACATGACCGCGCTTGCGCTCCCCCAGCGCCCGCCGCGCCGCTGGTCGACGGTGTTCGCGATCGTCGCTGGCCTCATCATCCTCGCTTCGGCGGCCGGCCTCCAGATTCAGTGGAGCGACCTGCCCGAGATCCCCGCGAGCGTCGCGAACTACCTGCAGCTCATGTTCTCGTCGCCGAACTGGGAGAAGCTGCCGCGCGCGCTCACCGAAATGTGGCGGTCGATTTCGATGGCCTGGCTCGGTGCGATCCTCTGCGTCGTCGTGTCGGTGCCGCTTGGCATGCTCGCCGCGCGCGGCGTCGGCCCGGCGTGGCTGCGCGCCGTGCTGCGTGCGATCTTCGCCGTCATCCGCGCCGTGCCCGAGGTGATCATCGCGATCATCCTGCTCACCGTCACCGGCCTCACGCCGTTCACCGGCGCGCTCGCGCTCGGCATCGCCGGCATCGGCACGCAGGGCAAGTGGGTCTACGAGACGATCGAGTCGGCGCAGGAGGGCGCATCCGAGGCGGTGCGCGCGGCCGGCGGCTCGACCGCCGAGGTGACCCGCTGGGCGCTCTGGCCCGCTGTCGCCCCCGCGCTCATGTCGTTCGCGCTCTACCGCTTCGAGATCAACATCCGCACCTCTGCCGTGCTCGGCCTCGTCGGCGCGGGCGGCATCGGCAGTATGCTCTCGAATTACACGAACTATCGGCAGTGGGACACGGTCGGCATGCTGCTGATCGTCGTGATTGTCGCGACGATGATCGTCGACGCGATCTCGGGCGCGATTCGCCGCCGCATCATGGAGGGAGCGCGGTCACGTGAGCTGGCAAGGGTCGTCTGACGCACCGCCGTCGGCGCGCATCGGGTCGCTGTCGCCCTCGCTGCAGCCTGGCGAGCGACGGGTCGCCGAGGCGATCGTCGCCGACCGCAGCGGCGCGGTCGAGCGCACCGCGCAGGAGCTCGCGGATGCGGTGGGCGTCGGCCGCACGACCGTGATTCGCGCCGCGCAGTCGCTCGGCTACGAGGGCTATCCGCAGCTGCGCGTCGCCCTTGCGCAGGAGCTCGCGCTCGAGGGCTCGGCGCGCGACGCCGCGGGTGAGGATGCTGGCGACGGCACGCTCGTCGGCTCGGTGCGCGCGGGTGTGCAGCGCTTCGGCGCGCGGCTCGGCCACACGGTGTCGGCGCTCACCGAGGAGTCGGTGGGCGCGTTCGTGCGCGGGCTCGACGAAGCCGAACGCGTGCTCGTCATCGCGAACGGGCTCTCGTCGTCGCTCGGCCTCGACCTCGTGCTGCGCCTCAACTCGGCCGGTCGCCCCGCCGAGATGCTCATGGACTCGATGTCGCAGCAGATCTCGGCGCGGCTCCTCGGCGCCGGCTCGGTCTGCGTCGTACTCTCGGGCTCGGGCGCGAACCGCTCGACGCTCGAGGCGATGCGGGCCGCGAAGGCGAGCGGCGCGCGGGTGCTCGCGATCACCTCGTTCGCGCGTTCGGTGCTCGCCGACGAGGCCGACGTCGTGCTCGTCGTGCCGCCGATCAACGAGTCGTTCCAAGACGAACTGATTCACACCTCGCGCGCCGCGCTCATGCTGCTCACCGAGCAGCTCGTCGATCAACTCATCGCCCACCGCGGCGATCGCGGCCGCGACGCGCAGGCCGCGGCGGTCTCGATGCTCGGCGGCGGGCTACACGAGTAGGCGCGGCCACCCGGCGGCGCCGAGGTCTAGTGCAGGATCGGGATCTGCCAGGGGTACTTGTACTGGTAGCCGCCCGAGGTGCGTACGGCGCCCCAGATGCCGAGGATGAAGGTGAGCAGGTTGCCGAGCACGATGAGCAGGATGCCGATCGGCAGCAGGATCACGGTGAAGCAGAGGATCCACCCGAGCACCGACATCACCCACGCCGAGATCTGAAAGTTGAACGCGCCGGCGGCGGCGATGCGCACGAACTGCGAGTTGTTGCGCGAGAACAGCCACACGACGAGCGGGCCGACGATCGCGAGCCAACCTGCCGACACGATCGCCGCGATCGGCGCCGAGAGGTGCGCGAGCACCGCCGCGCCACGGGCCTGGGTCGAAACATTCTGAGGCTGCTGCGTCATGCCGCCATTCTCGCAGCTTCGGCGGCGCGGGCGCTGAATCTCGTTACCGCAGCACGAAGGTCGTGACGCCGGTAATGAGCAGCGTGAGCGCGACGGTCCAGAGCACGATCGCAATGCCCTGCCAGAGCAGCACCCAGCCACGCTTCGCGCCCATGCCGACGAGCATCGCGGCGGTGAAGTGGGTCGGAATCGCGAGCGGTCCGAGCAGGCTCGCGCCGGGGACGCCGAAGCGGTTCACCCACATCCGGAAGCGCTGACGCCCCTTCGACTCGGGCTCGGCGGCGGACCCGCCCGGCGCATCCGCCGCGGTGGCCGGCACGCCGGGCGCACCGACCGCAACGGCCTGGCGCTGCGCGCTGCGGGCCTTCGCGCCCTCGCGCACCCGCGAGGTGATGAGCACGACGAGCGTCACGATCGCGAAGTTGCCGATGATGCCGGCGAGCGCGGCCCAGGCGGGGTGGATGCCGCCGACGATGCCGATGGAGGCGGCGCCCTCGCCCTCGATGAAGGGCACGAGCGCGGCAACGGCGACGATGAGCGGCTGGATGAGCTCGGGCACCTGGGCGACGAGCTCCTGGAAACGGACGACGAGGTCTGCGACGGGGTTCATGCAGACGAGTAGAAACTATGTTGTTAGCACAGAGTCAAGCCCCGTCTCGCTCGGCCTTTTCTCGCGCAAGCTGTTCGACCGCGATCACGGCAGCCCGGCCGATCACGTCGCGCTGCGCGTCGTTGTAGAGCGCGAGGGCGGCGCGAATGAACGTCTCTTGCGTGAGGCGCTCTCCCCGTGGCCGATGCGCCGCCTGATCGATGAGCCACGGATAGTCGGTAAATTGCGCCGCCATCTCTGGCGCGAGTTCTTCTGCGAGCCGCTGCCGGGTCGCCTCGTCGGCGTCTTCGGCGAGCCCGTCGTACTCGGCGTTGTCCCGACCGGCCTCGACCATCTCCCTGAGATCGCGCATCGCCTCGGCGTCGTAGAGCTGCGCCGAAATCTGAATGATCGACCGATCGGCCTCTGACAATCGTGACGCGACCGACTCGAATCCCTCGGGGATGTGCGCCGGCGCGTTGCCCGCCCGCAACGCCGAGATCGCCGAGCGGGCGCGCTGGAGTTGCTCGATCTGCTTCGCGAGTTCGCGGTCGAGAGCTTCGAGCGCCTCGGGCGAGGCCTCGTCCTGTTCGAGCAGCTCGGCCGCGTCGCCGAGCGGCACGCCGAGGTCGGCGAGGCGGCGGATGCGCAGCAGCCGCACGAGATGGTGCACGTTGTATTGCTTGTAGCCATTACCAAGCCGATCGGGCTCCGCGAGCAGGCCGAGCCGGTGATAGTGCCGCACCGTGTTGACGGTGGTGCCCGCGAGGTCGGCGAGCTGTTTCGTGCTCCACGCCATGCGGGGTCGTCCCTACTTGATGACCCGATAGTGGCCGCACAGAAAGTCGCGGTTGCGGGCGAAGTCGAGCAGCTCGAGGTCGAGCTCGCGCGGCAGCACGGGTGCGCCCGCGCCGAGGGTTACCGGCGCGTATTGCAGCCAGACCTCATCGAGCAGGCCCGCGTCGGCGAACTGCCCGGCAAGGTCGCCGCCGCCGACCACCCAGAGGTCGCGTTGCCCCGCCGTGTCGGTCATCTCGGCATGCACGGCGGGGATGCTCGCCTGCGTAAAGCGCACGTCGGCGCCCTCGGGCGTCGGCAGCTCACGGTGCGTGAACACCCAGGTCGGCTGCTCGTACGACCACGTTTCGTCGTGGTCGAGCATCCACTCGTAGGTCGTGGAGCCCATCGCGATCGCACCGACGCCCTTGATGAACTCGAGGTACGTCATCGGCCCGTGCTCGTCGAAGTCCTGCTTCAACAACCAGTCGAGCGAGTGCTCGGGCGTCGCGATGAAACCGTCGAGACTCGTGGCCGTGTAGAAGTGGGTGGTCATGCGGGCATTGTGTCGCGCCAGGCTTGACGTACCCGGGCAACCGGATGCGCATCGCCGGCCGCGAGCGAGTGCCCGTGACCGGCGATTGGCGTCTTGCTTTGGTCCGCGACGCCGACGAGCGACGCAACCCGCGCGACCGCATCCGCCACGCCCGGCGCGACCCGCGCATCCCGTGGGCTCGGCACGATGTAGTCAGCCGCGAGGTCATCGCCCACGAGCTCGGCGATTGCCTCGGCGGCCGCAACCTTCATCTCAGTGGTGATGCGGCGCGCACCCGAGTCGAGGTCACCTCGGAAGATGCCAGGGAACGCGAGCACATTGTTGATCTGGTTCGGTAGTCGCTGCGCCCTGTCGCGACGGTCGAGGCGAAGGTACTCGCCTCGACCGGGGTGATCCCGGGGTCGGGGTTCGAGAGGGCGAAGACGCTCGCGCCCTCGGTCATGGTGCGGGCAATCTAGAGCTCGATCTTGCCCGACGAGAGGCCGATGAGAGGCCGATGAGGGCATCGGTGCCGTCGAGCGCATCCGCCGTGCCGCCCTGCAGTCCGCGCGGGTTGGTGCGGATCGCGAGCTCCGCCTTGTGCTGCGGGAGGTTGTCGCGCCCGGTCGAGATGATGCCGCGCGAGTCGAGCACGACGACATCGCGCACACCCACGGCATGCAGGATGTCGGTGACGGCAACGCCCGCCGCGCCCGAGATCACGACCTTGAGCTGCTCGAGCTGTTTGCCCACGACCTTGACGGCGTTGATGAGCGCCGCGAGTACGACGACCGCCGTGCCGTGCTGGTCATCGTGCATGATCGACATGTCTAGCGCCTCAATGAGGCGTTGCTCGATTTCGAAGTATCGCGGCGCCGAGATGTCCTCAAGGTTGACCGCGCCGAAGCTCGGGGCAATGCGCACGACAGTGTCGACGATCTCGTCAACATCGCCGGTGTCGAGCAAGATCGGAATCGAGTCGAGCCCGCCGAAGTTCTTAAACAGGGCGCTCTTGCCCTCCATGACCGGCAGCGAGTCGCTCGGGCCGATGTTGCCGAGGCCCAGCACGGAGCTGCCGTCAGAGATGACCGCAACCAGTCGCGACGCCGATGTGTGCGTCTTCGCGATTGCCGGGTCTTCAGCGATGGCACGGCTCACCTGGGCGACGCCGGGCGTGTCGGCGATCGACAGATCGCGCTTCGTCTCGAGCGGGTGCTTCAGCTCAACCGAGAGCTTGCCGCCCTCGTGGAGCTGGGAGATCTCGGCCTCGCTGATGGCGGCGAGGTGGTCGGGCGTTGTCGTCATACGTCGGTGTACTTTCTGCGTATGATGCGCTGACGCAGCAACAACCAGGGTCGCGCGCCAGTGCGGTACGGCCGGATGCGCGATCGTCCAAGAAGGGTGACCGAGAGTGTCGTTGTGGGACGGTTCGGAAGCGAGGGGCCAGCAAGGAGTGGTCGTTGCAGAGGTTGTCTGCCACTTCGATCAAACACGGTAGGTGGGGGGTTTCGTGGGCATGTGATGTGTGGACCGCGGTTAAAGCTCACGACTGTCGAACGCGCCCAGACCCTGAACTTCGCTAATCTAGCCGCAGCTCCAACAAGCCGGAAAGGCTAACATTTCAATGACGATGCGCAAGTGGCACGAATTCCTGGACCCAATCCTTCGGGTATTACGCGATGGCGGAGTTTTGACCCGACGTGAGCTGGTCGAGAAGGCAGCCGATTCTGTGGGGCTGACGCAGGAAGACCGCAGCATCGTACTTGCAACTGGGATGCCCATGTTCGAGAACCGAATCGGCTGGGCTATGTCCCATTTGGTTATCGCCGGCGCGTTGGAACGTCCGCAACGGGCGCGGTATCAAATTACTGATTTGGGCCGGTCACTTCTCGCCAAGCATGCGGTCGTAACGAAAGACATCGTGACCGAAGAAACTGGCTACAACGGTCGGACTCCCTCGGCCACCGTCGTGACGAAGAACGCTTCGGAAAATGCCGAGCTCGATAGCTCAGTCGATCCAGAAGAGATTATCGACCAAGGTATCCAGCAAATCCGCGATGAAGTTGCCGCTGACTTGCTGTCACGCCTGCAGTCCAAGTCGCCCACTTTCTTCGAGGAAGCGGTGGTAAAACTTCTGGTTGCCATGGGCTATGGCGGCACCGAGGGGCGCGCTGCCGTGACACGTCAATCAAATGACGGCGGCATCGACGGGGTCATCGACCAAGACACCCTCGGACTCAACCGTGTTTACGTGCAGGCCAAACGCTATTCCTCAGACAACTCGGTTCAGCGGCCAGAGATCCAGGCCTTCGTCGGCGCCCTGAGCGGTAAAGCTGACGGCGGTGTGTTCATTACTACCGGCCGGTTTAGCCGAGGTGCGTTGGAATATGCGGACGCAGTGCCCACGCGAATCATCCTGATCGACGGGCAGCGGTTGACAAGCCTCATGATCCGGTTTGGTGTGGGTGTTCAGGTGAAGAGCACGGTCAATATCGTTCGTGTCGACGAGGACTTTTTCGAGCAATGATCCAACCGCAATTCACTCGCGCACGTACATCCACCCCGTCTGCGAGTTCCAAATGCGGTCCTGATCGGGATAGTCGGCGCCCGTAAAGTTTTCGTCGGGCACGGGCAGCTCGGTTCCTGCCACGCAGAAATCACCGAACGGCGCATCGCCCTGCGAGATCACGACACAGCCTTCAGCGCTGTCATTCAAGACCTCGCGCGTCACCGCCTGCGCGCCTGAATGAAAGGTCGGGTTCGGCCACTCCACCGTGATGCAGCCGTCGTCGATCGGGCTATCGGGCTATCGGGCTATCGGGCTATCGGGCTATCGGGCTATCGGGCGCAGCGCACCAGCGGCCGTTGAGGTCCTCGGGCGCGAACTCGCCGGTGTCAGCAGACTCGCCTGGTTCGGTTGTCGCTGATGGCGCGGCGGTTTCTTCAGTGTTGCCCAAGTCGCCCGTCTCAGTTGGCTCAGTTTTCGTGCGTCGCTTCAGCATCGGTAACCGGTTCACCGTCGATTTGACTGTCACTGCCGGACTGACAGCCGGTCACCCCGAGCGCGACGGTGAGTCCGAGACCTGTAGGCAGAGCGTGTTTCTTATTCATCATGACGTAGCTCCCCCTCTAGCGTGCTGACGATGTGCGGCTCAGGCTACGCCTGGAGAGGATGCGCGGCGACGGACGGGCGTCGATTGATCGGGCGATTGTTACCTGCGATTTCGTCGATACGCCTCGGCAGGCACATCACTGCTCCCGCCGCACCGGGCTCCGCAAATCAATCGCCGCAATCGCATCCCCATCAACGCCGCGACGTGCGAGCATCTCCACCATGTCGCCCTGCCGCGGCTGCCCCAGCGTCAAGCGATACAGCGTCAGCTCGTCTCGCAAACGCTCGTACTTCGCCGCATCCACGCTGAACGGATACGACAGCAATACCCGGTTCACCCGAGCCGGCCCCGGATAAATCCACCACGGAGAAAACTCGCCATGACCGTGGTCGTCGCGCTCGGCCGCGGCAAACGCCGCCGACCAGGGATGCGCATCCCCATCACCCAACACGGACTCGCCATGCGTGGCGGCAATGTTCTTGCGAATCGCATGACCAGCGAACCGGTTCACCCGCCCCTCGCGCTGCTCGAAGTCGACCGGATTCGACGGCAAGTCCCAGTGCACGACCTCGTGACTCCACCAGTGAAAGTCGATGCCTTCTTGTCCCGCACTCGTCGAAGCGAGTACAAACGGC
This sequence comes from Gulosibacter sediminis, assembly GCF_023370115.1. Taxonomy (NCBI): domain Bacteria; kingdom Bacillati; phylum Actinomycetota; class Actinomycetes; order Micrococcales; family Microbacteriaceae; genus Gulosibacter; species Gulosibacter sp. ACHW.36C. The sequence continues at coordinate 1,663,292 of NZ_CP097160.1, forward strand.
GCAAACGGGCTATTAAACGCTGCGCGCACCGACGCCATTCGCGCCGTTCCCGCATCCTCAGCACTCTGACCTCGACCGGCGCCGTAGCGAACCGCGAAGCGCGCCGACATACGAATCTGCTCGCGGTCAATCGTGTTGTCGCGCGCCACGTAGTTGGCAGCGCGGAGCCCCAGCGCATCAGCAATCCGCTCCGCGACCTTGCGCAGCTCGTCCCCGTCAAGGCGCCCGTGTACTCCGGCACCCGATTCGAGCATGAGCTGAAATACGTACTCGTCGAGCACGGCCTGCAGATTGCCGTCAGCGCAGTAGTCGAGCACCTGCTGCCAATACGGTTTCTCTTCGCCGTAGAGCGTCGACAACAGTGCAATGGTGTCGGGACGATTGAACAGCGCTCGAATCGACGTGCCGACGAGCCGTGCGGCAAGCCACAACTCCCTCGTCTCCACCTCATCCCCGCTGACCGTTTGCAGCGCGCGCCAGGCTATGTTGCCCGGCGCGTAAGCCGCCAGCCGCGGCAGCTCTGGATGCGCCAACACGTCGCCATGGTGCGCATCGGCAATGCGCATGGCCTCGAGCGCATGCGCATCAAGACCGCTCGGCGCATCCGCGTCATCGCCCAGCTGCACCCGTCGCATCTCGCGATCGCTGACGCCGCCCGGTCGAACGCCCGGGTATGCGAAGTACGCGGTCGAGGCCTGCTCCGTGGGGCGGCCGTCCAATAGCCCTTCACCCACGATAGACACCAGTTCATCGGCGTCGAGCGCGCGGTCCGACTGCGCCCGCACCGCGCGGTGATCCCCAACCTTCGCGAGCTCGGCATGCGGCCAAAACAACGGCAGCACCGACATCGCGGCCGGCCGACCATCTTCGAGCGTGCGATACGCGAGCCGCAACGACACCCGCTCATCGGCCGCAGCGTGATGGCTTGCGTACGCCAAGCGGTCGGCCTCGTGGCTCAGCAACGACGACACCGCCGTCGGCGTGGCACTCCACGACGAAAACAGCACGCATTTTGTCAGCCCAGCGTCAACCGTCGAGTAGACGGCTCCTGGTTTGAGGTAGGGCATCGATGCCGGCATCCATAGCAGCTTCCACATGCCTGTCTCGATTGTGCGCTCAGCCAGAGCGTGGAGCTTTCCGTTGCCAAAGCCGATCTCGCGCCGATCGTGCACATCATGCGAGCTGATCGATTGCGTTGCCGAGAGCAACCGAGCGAGGGCATCGGCATCCATCTCGCGCGCATCCGCCAGGCGGGTTCCGATGCGATAGTTCTCCATGAAGTTCACGAAGTACGGAATCGACTTCCAGTATTCGAGACTCAGCGGCGACTTCAACAGCTCGGCGAGCTCGTGCAACTGCACCGCGTCGAGGAGTTCGGCGGTGCTCGGCACCGGCACATCCGGTCGCACGACGCGCACAAGGTCGTCGCTATTGCTCAACCGCGGCCGCTCGCTGCGGCTCATGAGCGGCAACAGCAACTGGCGGATGCGCGCGGCTTCGTCGGTGCCAGTCGCACCGCGCGTAATCGCATGCCGATACCGCTCGAGCGCCATCTGCACCTCGTCGACATCGCCGCCGCGCCGGCCGGCGAGAAAGCGCACGGTCGCGAGAAAGTCGCGATAGTGATCTTCGTCGTCGTCGCCGTGTGTGAAGGGTTTGTAGGGCGTTGCTGACAACAACAGGACCTTCGCGGCGTGGAACTCAAACAGTGCGTGCGCGAGTTCGGCAGCATCGCCGCCATTCGGGTCGAGCAGCTGCCGAAACCGTTGAAATTCGTCGAGGATGACGAGGTCGGGCTCGAGCGACTCGATACTGGCTTTCGCCAGCTGCTGCCGCATCGCCGCAATGAGCCGAGCGGCGCGCGCCCGTTCGTGGTCGCCCAGCTTGCGCAGCCGCCGAGAATGCTCGCGCAGCTCAAGAAACTTCTGATCGATGCCGTGATTCTTGAGCAGCTCGCCGAACTTGGTGACGATATCGGGGTCAAGTTCGCCAGTTTCTGCCAGCAGCGGTCGAACATAATGGCTGTCAAACCGCTCGGGCGTTGCAACGCCGCCCTGGAGCAGCAGCCGAGTCACCCGACGATCGCTGACGCTGCGGTTGAACAGTTGATCGAGAATTACGGTGAGCATCGCCCGCTCATTGGCCGCGCCTGTGCGCTGACCGCCCTCGGCGAAAGAGGTGCCCGGGGTAAACGAGACGAGATTCACCTTCTTGCCGCCGTGGCGCGCGGGAGCTTGCAGCCGGGCCGATTCCTTCGCGAGCATGGTCAGCCGCGAGGTGAAGCCGAGCTCCCGTTCACCGGTCACATTAAGTCGGCGAAGGTTCTGTGCCGCGAGATCTTGATTGCTGCAGACGTAGATGATGTCGATCCGGTCAACCGAGTCGTCGGTTTCGAGGTGCGCAATCGCCCGCGCAACAACTCCCTTGGCGACGACGCTCTTGCCAAGCCCCGTCTCGTCGGCAACGAGAAATCGACCGGAGCCGTCGGGTCGCTCGTAGAACTGCTCGAACACGTGCTGCACGGTGTCGCGTTGAAAGCCCTTGAGCGAGGCGAGCACGGCGTCGACGTCAACGCTACTCGTCATCGCTCGCCCTCCCTCGAAGCTGCTGATGCGCATCCCATACCGCGTTCCAAAGTGGTTCGAACCCGACGGGCAACGCGGTCGATTCAGGTTCGCGCCGCAGAAAATTGATGATTCGTTGCGCATCGTCAAGCCCCTGCGCACCTCGCGCGAGCGCCCGCACCAGTGCCTCAAATAGCCCAGTGCTGCTGGCAGTGCCGCCACCAAATTCGCGCCACGCGCCGCTACCCGCCGCGTCCGTCGCAGCCGCAAGCCCTGAAAGCTGCAGCAGCATCGTGAGCAGACGAATAAACGCGGCGGGGTCGGCGAGGTGCCGCGCGATGGTCGCCTCTTTGCGGTCGGCAATGTCGTCGAGCAGGCGCATGGGGATGATGGTCGACTGCTGCTCACCGGGCAACAACGGATGCGTGGCGCTTGCGACAAGGAACGCGGTGATTTCGGTGAGGTCGAGCCCCTCGAATCGCGTGGCGTCGGCCTCGTGCTCACCGAGCCGAGTGGTGGTCGAGCCGAGGTCGGTAAGCAGCCGCCACTCGATTTCGATGCCGTTGGCGCGGGCCGGCCGCAGCGCATCCTCGAGCCCCTCTCCCACCCAGACCAGCTGCGTATGCGGCGCACCCGCGACCACGCGAGAAATCACCGCCAGCGTCGCGAGTCGGCGCAGCGCGGTGTCGACGGCATATCGCGCAGCTTCGTCGGCCGGTTCGGCCTCGCCGCCCGCAGTGTCGTAGAGCACCTTCAACTCACCGAGGGCGGCCATCGTCGTTGCGACGCCGTAGCTCGGGGTTGATGCGGCGAATTCGACCATGAACTCGACGTTGTCGTGCCAGGCCGCGCGAGTCGCGTTCGCGGAACCGAGCCAGATTCGGCTGCGACGCGACTGGTCGACGATGATCGCCTTGGCATGCAGTCCGGTGAGTTGGTGGTCGTCTTCGGCCTCAAGATTGGCGGCCTGGTCAAAGTCGTAGACATGCAGCTGCTCGTCAAAGCACTCCGGCGCGAGCCGATCGAGGCTCGTACCGCGCGACAACAGGTGGGTTTCGCCGCGGATACTCGCCCGCAGCTCGCGCATCCGGTCGTCGGTGACGAACGGCGAGATCACGAGCGCACGGTTGCCGCTCACCTTCGGTGGCGTCGCCTCGCCGATGCCAAGTGTGTGGAACGCAAGCTCGCGGATGTCATCCGAGGTCTCCCACTCGACGCTGCCAAGCCGTTCGGCGAAGTCGAGAATGCGCTGCTTGCGCGCAACGTCGAGCGGTTGGATGCAGAGCTCGGGCAGACCGCGCACGAGTCGCTGAATGGGTTCGTTCTGTTCTTGGCTACCGCCGTCGAGACTTGGGTTGCCGTCGAGTCGCACCACGATGTCCCAGCTGCGGTCGCCCGTGAGGTTTCGACTCGACGAGATGAGCCGGAAACGGTGTTCGCCCCCGCGCGCGAATTCGAGCATCCATACCTTTGGGTGGAAGATGCCACCGGGTGTCGCTACCGCGTGGATCGGCTCTTCGAGATAAGTAACGAGATCGCTGTGCTTGCCGAGAGTGATCTCGCCCGCCTGCGCGAAGATGTCGATCGCATCGGCAGCCTGGCTGATGGCGGCGAAGGTCGACACCGGGTCGTCGGCGTCGTGCAGCCGACTCGCGCTGAACGACAGTGGTACGGCGAGCGCCGAGATGAGGTCGAGGGTGAAGGTCGTGCCGATGGCCTGGACGAGCCGGAAGCCCGTCGGCGGCTGGAGCTGTTCGGTGAACGTCGCGCGCTGTTGCGGCTCAAGCATCGGTGACCTCGATCGCTTGGTCGAGCCCGTTGTGAATGTCGGCCAGAATTCTGCGGACGTATGCCCAGCGATAGCCGATGCGCCCCGATTGCGAGCCGCCGCCCCACATACTCAAGCGTTTGCGGCTGGCGTCGATGCGATACAGCGTGGGCTTATTGGTGCGTTCTCGACGACGAACGAGTCGGCGGGCGTCGTCATGCTCGGCCAGGCTGGCGAGCGGATGTTCGCGGGTGAGCTCGAGCCAGTTGCGCACAAACGCGACGGTCCCGGGTTTGATCGGCATGCCCCGAGTGAGCTCGAGCCGGGCAAAGAAGTCCTCTATCGGCCAGGCAAAGCGGTCGACCTCACTATCGAGCTGGCGCGCCCATTCGGCGAAGCGGCCGCGATAGTCCTCGACCGGGTTCGCCACCCGGTCGAGCCCAGCGGCCTCGTAGCTTTCGGCGATGAGCAGATTGTAGAGCAGCTGCACGCCGTGAATTACTGCCGAGAACGTCTGCGCGTGGTTGAGGAGCGCCTTCGCATCGCCCGTCGCGGTCTGCGCTGCGTTGGTTTTCCAGGGAAACCGGCTGTCGTCGTCGGGGCGAACGTGCAGAAAGTGCGCGAGCAGCGTGCCGTCGGTTTCCATGACGATGCGGTCACGCAGCCAGGATGCTTCATGGTGCGTGAGCGCGAATCCTCCGGGCACTTGGCCGGGGAAGCCCTGCGGTGCGGGCGGAATCTCGGCCGACCAGGCTCGGTGCTGCGAAGTCATTTCCTCGTCGCCGGCGATGGTGTGCTGTGGCGAATTCGCGGTGTCGCTGCGGCTTGCGGCAGCGTCACTGCGAATGCCGTAGCGGCCGAGTGCGCTCCAGTAGATCGATGACGGCAGCATCTTGACCGCGCCGCCGGCTTGGCCGCCAATGAGGCCGGCGCTATCGCGGCTGGCTGCAAGCGCCGGTATGAGCTTGCGCTCGAGGCGTTTCGCCTGCGCCGCGGGGTCGGTTTTGTCAGCGGATGCGAGTTGATAGATCCACGGCACGAACAGCAGGTACTTCGCGCGGGTGTGCAGGGTCGAGCTGCCAGGAAATAGCGCGTCGCCGAGGGCATCGCGGATTTGCCCGAAGCCGAGCTCGTCACGGCTGTCGCGGTCGGTGAACAGGCTCACGATGTCGCGCATCCGCTGCTGCTCTGCGGCGGATGCGTCAAGCCACGCGATGAGTTCTGGCATCGCTACTGTTCCTTCGAACTCCCAGCACTCCCGAAACCCCACCTTCGAACGTCACCACAAGCTCATCGCGCGCACGCGTCGCGGCGACATAGAGCAGCGCGGCCTCGTGCATCCGATGTTCCTGCGCGATCGCCTCGGTCGCGTCGCGGCGCAGCGGCACGGGGAACCGACCTTCAGAGATGTCGTAGAGCAGCACCCGCGAGAACTCGTGGCCCTTCGACTGGTGCATCGTCATGGTCGTCAGGGCACCAGCCTGCGGCTCGTCAGCTGGCGTGACGAATCGCGCTGCGATGCCCTGGTCGCCAAGCATCGTCGCGATGTTCTGCGCATCCCGCCGCGAGCGCGCGAGCACCGCGACGGTCGACGGCGCGACGCCCTCGTCGATCCATTCGCGCACGACGCGCAGCACCGTATCCACCTGCGCGCCAGCCGCCTCGACCAGCCGCGGCTCGGGGCCGCGGCGCGCCGAGAGATACCCCGACACGTCTTCGCGCGAGCCCTCGCCCGTCACCCATTCTTCGCCCTCGAGCGCCCGCAGCGCGAAGTCGAGGGTCTCTTGCGTCGTGCGGTAATTGAGCTTGAGCCGCCGCGAGCGCCCCCGCAGATCGATGCCGACGCGAGCCATGCGCACGGGCCGCCCGTAGATACGCTGGTGCGCGTCCTCGGCAATAAACAGATCGTTCGGACCGGGCACCGCGAGCGCCCGCAGAAACTGCCACTGCGGCGCGATCAGGTCTTGCCCCTCATCGACAAGCACGTGGTCGGCCATGCCCCCGAGACCTTCAAGCGTCGCCGCCGCGATGGCCGCGAGTTCGGCGAACGCCACCTGCCGGTCGATCTTCTGGCTCAGGCGAAACTGCTCAATCGCGTCCCACACCGCCACGCGCTGCCGGCGGCCGAGCCGCGTGCCGCTGCCGAGCCGCGACGCCCGCAGGTACTCCTCGCGCGAGGCGATGCGCTCGCGCAATACAATGTCGAGGTACTCCTCTTCGAGAAACGCCGCCGAGGCGAGCCGCTCCCCGAGCTCCGATTCGAAGCGCCGCGCGGTCGCCTCCCACTGCTCGGTGCTCGCCCCGCTCGGCCGGCGCCCATCGGCCGACGAGCCGAGCACCCGCTCGCTCGCCGCATTGAACTCGCGCGGCCAGCGCCGCCGCACCTCGGCAACGAGCTGGTCGACGCCCGCGACATAGATGCCGGCGTCGCCGAGCTCAGCGGCAAGCGGCAGCTTCGGGTCGAGCCGCTGCAGGTCGCGGCTCAGCATCGTCGCGAGCGTGCGCGTGTAGGTCGTAAGCACGATGCGCGCCTGCGGGTTGTCGAGCGCGAGCCGCCGCGCGCGGTGCAGCAGGATCACCGTCTTGCCGGTGCCGGCGCCACCCGTGAGACGGAACGTGCCGGCGTAGTTGCGCTCGACGTAGTGCTGCTGATCGGGGTGCAAGAAGACCGTCCACGCGCCGAAGTCCTCGGCCTCGATCACGCGCCGCAGCTCATCCTGACCGTCGACATACTTGAACTGGCGGCGGGCGGCCGGATGCTCGAAGCCACGCAGGATGCGCTCGTCTTCGTTCTCGAAAGGCTCGGGTTGCGCGACTGGCGTGTCTGCCGCAACATCAGCCGCCCCAACCGTGTCGCCTGGCTCGTCGGCAGCAGTATCATCGACGGGCTCGGATGCGTCGGAGGTCGCGGCGGCAGCTACGGCGTCCCCGGCCTCGACCTCAACATCCTCCCCAACAACCTCGAGCGCCTCGGGGTCGGCCATCTCACCGTGTATCTCGGCAAGAATCCCGTCGATCGGCTTGCCCTCGAGCAGCGCGATCACGGCGAGCTCCTGCCAGCCGTTGGTAAACCGGTCGACGAAGGCGGTGAGCGCCGCGTCGTCGGGCGCTGCCATGAGTTCTTCGGCGTCGGCGACGTTGAAGCCGAGCTCCTCAACGAGCCCCCGAAGCGTGTAGCCCTTGCGCTCGAGCACGGGCGTCACCACGAGCCCCTGCGCGGTCGCGGCGGCCGCCTTCTCTTGCGCATCGGCGATCTGCCGGGCGCGTTCGACGACCTCGTCGACGCCGCTCGCAACCGCCTCGGCGTCGACCTCGAGAATCTCGTTCACCCCGTTGACGGGGTTCACACGCAGCACGCGCGTGCGCGCCACCTCGATCGCCTCGTCATGCGGCCACACGCCGGTGTACACGTAGGTGACCTCGCCGCGCGGCGGGTCGAGCCGAAACAGAACGGCGCGCCAGAACTCGTCGACCCGGCCGGTGCGGGCACGCGGGTCGGCGGCGTGCGTCATCGGCTCGATGTGCAGGCCCGGCGTCGTGTCGTCGTCGTGCAGCTTGCTAAGAAAGCTGAACACCTTCGACTTGAGGTTGCCGTCGACCGAGTTCGACTTCTGCTGTGCCCAGATCACCTGTGGCATTACGCTCCCCCTCGTTCGGTGAAGTAGTTGATGATGCCCGCCGCGTCGCGCGCCTCGAAGCCGGCGTCACGCACGAGCGCGAGCTCCGACTCGCCGAGCCCGGGGGCGAAGGCGAGCCGCGCATCTGGCCAGCTCGCGAGCACGAGCACGCCCGTCTCGAGCTCTTCGCCGACCTCGGGCGCGGGCACGACGCCCGCCTGCTGCAGCGGCGCGAGCGCCTCGACCTCGTCGGGCAGCGCGTACTCGAGCGCGAGCTGCCACTGCGAGCCGAAGGCGTAGTCGGGCGTTCCACCCGGCACGGCGGGCGTTGCAGCGACGTCAGAAGCCCCGGCAAGCAGCGAGCGCGTCGACACGACGGTGTTCGCGGCATCGTGCCCGAGCACATTCGACCAGTGCAGGTATTCGCGCCACTGCGCCCGGAAGCCTGCATCGGCGAGCGCATCGGCGCCGTCGTCGAGCACGAGCGCACTCGTAAACGTCGGTCCGCTGCCGCCCGGCTGGTACTGCGTCACGGCGACAAAGCTGCCGTCACGCCGCTGTGCCGCGGTCGGAGCGCCAGGGGGAAGCGGTGCGTCGAGGCATTCGAGCGCCGCCGCCGCCACGCTGCGCTCGCCGAGCTCGGCGGTCTGGCCGGTGCCGATCATCAGCATGGGCAGGGCGGCCAGGATTCGCTGCCAGGCCGACATTGCGAGCTGCGGGTCGCGCATCCAGTCGAGGATGCGCGACATCGGGTTCGCGAAGATGCGCTCGATGTCGCCGGCGTTAAGCCCGAGCTGCGTGCCGAGCCCGTCGTAGGTGCGGCTCTCGCGGGCCCAGGAGGGCAGCTCAGCGGGAACCCCACGAAGGAACTCGTCGACGTCTTCCCACGTCAGCGAAATCACGGTGGTGCCGGTCTCGCGAATCGCCGCACGCTTCGCGGCATCGTCGGCGAGGCGGTCGATCGCCTGCGTCGCATGAAACTGGTAGCCGTCGAGGAACACGGCGAGCCGCCCGTCGGCCGCATTACTCGACTCGAAGAGAAAGTCGGGGCGAGCGCCGGCGAGGTGCTGCTCGGGCTGCACCGTGATGAGCGAGCGCTGCGGCATCGTCACGGTGAGCGAGTTGCCGAAGGTGGTGGGCTGCTGGGTCACGGTCGCGGCCATCACCTCGAGCCCGCCGAGCAGCGCCGTGCGGAACTGCTGCTCGAGGGCCGAGCCCGAGTCGCGCTTGCCCGGGTCTTCGGCCTTCACCTCCCAGTGGTGCCGCGGCGCCGATTCGACATCGTCGCGCGGCACGCCGAGTAGTTGCCGCAGCACGCGCACGCCGGTCGAGCGCCACACGTTCTTCGTGGCGCGGCCGGGCGCGAATGGCAGCAGGCAGCGGTGGCACGCCGCCCGCTGCTCGTGCTGGCACACGCATGCCTCGAGCACCTCGAGGGCCGAGACGAGGATGCGCTCGAGCCCGTCGGGTGTCGCGTGGTCGGCAAGATAGCCGGTGCCGCCGGGCACGCGGTCGTGCACGAGCAGGCCCGTGAAGGTTGCGGTGCCAGCGCCCGCGTGCGAGACGTCGCGCACGAGCGCGATGTCGAGGTGTTGCGGGTCGCCGCCGATCACCTCGCGCAGCCCGAGCCGCAGCGCCGCCGCGAGCGAGGGCAACACGAACTCGTCGGTCTGCACCGCGTCGGGCAGGCGCAGCAGCAGCCCCTGCGTCTCGAGGGTGCGGGCGAGCGCCACCTGCACCGGGTCTTCATCGCGCAGCTTGCGGTGCGAACACCACGGCTGATGCTCGCGCCACGAGTTGTCGCCGGGCTCGGTGTCGCGGTGCCCGCATTCGCGGCAGACGCGAAACAGCGGCGCCGAGGTCGTGACCCCGCCGAGCAGCCGCTCGGCGCTGCCCGAGCCGTCGCGTTGCGTGCCGAGGTTCAGGGTGCGCAGCGTCACGGCGCGCGCGTACTTCACGCCGAAGCCAGTCTTCGCGTCGAACCACTGCGTGAGCACGGCGTCGGGGTCGATGTCGGCGAGGTCGAGCATCGTGAAGTGGTGCTGCACGCGTTCGTCGCTCGCGTCAGAAATGAGGTGCTCGTCGCGGCGCACCTGCGCCGACACTTTCTCGAGCTCAATCGCCAAAAGCTGCTGCCCCGTGTCGGCGAACGCGGCCTCGCCGCAGCGCGGGCAGGGGCCAAGCTCCGCGACCTGCTCGAGCGTGAGGTCGTGCACGTGCCCGCAGGTCGGGCAGCACACCCAGGTGTGCACGGCCTCGCCGTTCGCGCCGGTCTCGACGCTGTCGACTTCGATCGCGAGGCCCTGCGCGTAGAACGTCGCGCCGGGTGCGAAGTCGCGGATCGCGTTCGAGGCGTCGCGGGTGTAGCGGAACGACTCCTGCGCGAACACCTGCGTATCGGCGTCGATCCAGCTCACGGCGACGTCGAGGTCGACGGCGTCGTCGAGCAGCGTGTAGTTCGGCAGCACGCCGACGCGCTCGAGCGCCGCCACCCAGAACTCGTTGTCAAGTTCGGCGCGCGTGCGCCGCAGCATGCGATGGATCGACACGGCAGCGCGCAGCTCCGAAGCATCCTCTTCGGTCGCGGCGGGCGCCTCCGCCCGTTTCTCCAACTCCTCAATGAGCCGCGAGGTCTCGGTAATGCGCCGGTCGAGCCGGTCGACCTCGAGCGCAAACGCGCGGGATGCGGCGGCCAGGTCGGCGGCGACCGGCACCACGCCGTCATCCCCCGCCCGAAGCCACGCGCGTAGCTCGGCCACGCTGTCGTCACGCAGCAGCGAGCGCCGCGCGCCGTCAGCATCCACCGTATCGAAGCACGCGAGATAGCGCTCGAGCAGCTCGCCGCCGAACTCCTGAATCTCGTCGATCACGTGCCCGAGCGGGGTGTCGGCGTCGGCCGAGGCGAGCACGTCGATCGCCCGCCGTGTGCCCTGCTGACCGCCCCGCGCGGCGATCTCGTCGAAGATCGTCGCGAGAAACTGTCGCTTGAGAATCTCGACCGCGTCGAGGTACGTCGCCGGCGCGGGCACCTCGCCGTTGATGAGCTCGAGCGGCTCCTGGTACCAGGCGAGCTGATCGTGCCGCCCCGGTACGAACGCGAGCGCGAGCGCGCTCCCACTGAGGCGACCGGCGCGGCCCACGCGCTGCACGTAGTTCGCGACGGTTCGCGGCAGCGAGGCGAGGACGACGGTCGAGAGGTCGCCGATGTCGATACCCATCTCGAGCGTCGGCGTCGCCACGAGCACGTTCGGCGCATCGGGCTGCGTCTCGGCACCCTTGAACGCCTGCTCGTAGGCGAGGCGCACGTCGTCGGGCAGCAGGCTCGTGTGCTCGCGGGCGACCACGCGGCGCATGTTCGACTCGGCGTAGAGCGTGCGGTAGTAGTTGTCGGGCTTCAGCGCGTGGCGGCGCAGCATGCCGTCGTGGCACTGCAGCACCGGGCATCGAGCCCCGTCGAGCTGCGCCACGGTCGTGGGGCTGCCCGCGGTGAGCGCGCCGCAGCTGTCGCACTCGAGCATCGTGTTGCCGGCGGTGAGGTCGGCGTCGGATGCGGGGCGCACGAGAATGCGCTCGGGCGCGAGCGCGAACGCCGGGCTCGTGCCACCGCGCTCCACGTGGTGGGTTTCGACGAGCTCGCCCTCCGCGAGCGCGTCGAACAGCCGTCGCACGAGCCGCCCGCTCGCCTCCTTCGGCACATCGAGGATGCGCGAGGTCCAGCGCGCGTACCAGCCGGTCGGCGAGGTGAGGTCGTCGAGCAGGTACTCGGCCTTGCCGTGCTTCGGGTTCGCGCCGACGCGGGCGAAGGCGGGCGCTGAGCGACCCTTCGGGAACGCCGGCATGCCCTCGCGGTGCGGCCGCCCACCCCAGACGCGGTACCGCAGCCCGCTGTCTTTGATGTAGGCCTTGAGCCACGGGTGCATGATGCCGCCGCGCGAACGCAGCTGCTCGAGCACGCCTCGCGCCCAGGCGACGAGCGTCGGCCCGGCGATCTCGCCGTCGCTGCCGAGCTCGGCATTGAATTCAAACCCGCTCACGGCCTCGCGGGCGAGGCGTTCGAGCAGCTCGGGGGTGCCGGTGTCGACCTCGGCCGTCACCGAACCGGTCTTCTCGAGCGTGCGCGCGAACGACGACTGCAGCCCGAATTCGAGGCTGAGGTCGAAGGCCATGCGCTTTGCGACGCGGCGGCGCGTGGGCAGGTCGACGTTGTTCGCGTCGGCGGTCTGCCAGAAGCTGCGAAAGCTCTCGCGGTCGACGATGTCGGGCCCGAGCAGCCGGTAGCGGTCGGCCTGAGTCGTCGCGCGCGCGAGCATCTCGGTCGCAAGTTCGGCGAGGGTGCGCGTCTGCGTGCCGAGCGCCCGACGAATCGCGTTGCGCAGCCCGAAGGTGTGCGCGCGCGACTGCACGAAGCCGGCGCGGTGCGCGGCGTCTTGCACGCTGTCGGTAAAGACGAGCTCTTTCTTCTCGGCGTCGTCGAGCTCGCCGTCGCCGAACAGCGAGGTGGTCACCACCGAGAGCAGCGTGGCGACGGCGGCGCCCATGAAGCGAATGCCGTCGCGCTGCCCGCACGCCGGGCACACGTCGTTGCGGGTGTCGCGCTCGGCGTCTTCGCCGTCGAGCCAGCGAACGGGGAGAATGTTCGTGTCGACGTCGCCGCCCTCGAGCCCCGGATGCGTCGCGAACACGCTGCGCTCGCGCACGTCCCACCACCCGAAGCCGGGCACGGGCTCGTTCTTCTCGTAGTGCTGGTCGGCCTCGCGGTCGGCGTAGATGAGGGCCCGAAAGTTGCCGGTTTTGCGCACCGACTCTTCGCGCGGGTTCACGCTCGCGGGCGCGAGGGCGCGGTGCTCGCCGGTGCTCTTCACCGCGATGCCCCAGCCGCTGCGGCCGCAGTGGCGACAGTACACGGCGGGCACGGCGTCGCGCCCCGCGTCAGAGTGCGCGTCTTGGTTCTCTTGCAAGAACGTCTCGCCGTCGTCTTTCCAGCGGAAGCCGACGCTCGGGCCGGCGATGCGGTCGAGGCGGGTGACTTCGCGGATCCACACGTTCACGTCGACCGAGGGCGCGCGGAAGCCGACGGCGGCGCGCACCTGGCTCAGCGCCGCGAGCACGGCGTTCACGGTGTCGGCGGCGGCATCGGCGTCGCGCGTGACCGAGCCGTTGAGGATGCCCGCGACGAGCGCATCGAGCGCCACCGGGGCGGCCGTGCGTTCAAGCACCTCGAGCACGAGCGGATGCGCGCGCAGCGCATCGTGGAGCACCTCGGCGTCGGCCGCGACGAACTCCCCCGGATCGGTGAAGAGCTCGGCGACGACGCGGCGCGCGAGGTCGAGCGGTTCGTCGCCCGCGCCAGACACGGCGGCGGCAACGGCGGTGGTGTCGATCGCGGGCGCGTCGACGCCCTCGGCGCCGAGCAGCCGCGGCCGGCCGGCAGGGATGCGCATGGCCTCGGCCGCCCACTGCGCCACCGTGTAGCGCGTCTCGCCCACGACGCTGCCGGTGTCGAAGCCGCCGCCGAACACGGTGTTCGCGAAGTCGAGCATCACCGTCGGGTCGTCGCCGCCGAGCGTCGCCGAGGTGGCGACGGGCGTGATTTTGCCGAGCGGCGCCGCCTCGGCCGCGGCGTCGATGCCGAGGGATGCGCGGGCAGCCGGGTTCTGCGGCCAGTGCCGCTTGAGCGCGAGGCCGAGGCGGCGCAGCAGCATGGCGACGTCGGTGCCCTGCGCGCCGTCGTAGGTGTGGAACTCGTCGAGCACGAGGTACTGCAGGCTCGTGGCGCTCTGCTGCCAGATGCCCTGGTCGTCGTGGCGCAGCAGCAGCTGGTCGAGCATCTTGTAGTTGGTGAGCAGAATGTCGGGCGCCTTCGCCCGCATGGTGCCGCGGTCGGTGATGAGCCCGTCGCGGCTCACCTTCGAGCGTTTGGGGCCTGCCTCGCCGACGAACAGGCCCGCGCTGACCCCCGAGAGTTCCGGATGCGCCGAGATGAGCTGCGCGAGCCGTCGCGCTTGGTCGTTCGCGAGCGCGTTCATCGGGTAAAGGATGAGCGCCTTCATGCCCGTCTGCCCGGCGCGCTGCATTCGCAGCACGTGGTCGAGAATCGGGTAGAGGAACGCCTCGGTCTTGCCCGAGCCAGTGCCGGTGGTGACCATCGTCGGCCGCGGGCCGTCGCCGCCCGTGTGACGCGCCGAGCTCAGCCGTTCGAAGGCGGCGAGCTGGTGGCCGTGCGGCGGATACGGTGCCCCGTACCACTCGAGCACCTCGGTGGCCTCGCGCTCGGCGGCCCTGAAGGGCAGGCGCGTGCGGATGTACGGTCCGCGAAAAATGCCGTTCGTCGAGTCGCCGAGAAACTCGTCGAGCTTCTCGGCGACCTGCCGCTCGGCGAGGCCGAAGGTCGTGCGTATGTAGTCGCCGATCGATCCCTGTAATTGGCCGACCTGCAGCGACGGCAGCAGCGCGGCCACTACGACTCCTGCAGTTTCTTCTCGAAGTAGGCGTAGGCCTCGCGCATTTCGGCCTCGCGGTCGAGCGTGCGGAATGGCAGCTCGTACTGCACGTAGTTGCCCGCCACGTTCTGTGCGTAGAGCTCGTCTTGCTTGAGATCGTCGCCGCGCTTGCGCCACTCGCGCACGAGCTCGCCCGGAACCTCGCGGCCGTTCATGTCGTAGACGTACTTGTTCTTGTCGTAGCCATAGAGCACGGGGAACTGCGTGCGGTAGATCGTGCAGAGTTCGTCAGCGGAGATGCCGAGACTCAATGCCACGATGGCGTCGATCTCGAGGAGCGCTTGTCGGCGTTCCGCGTCGAGACGAAGCGGCACGCCTGTATTCCATCGACTAATGGACGCATTTTCAAGAGAAGCAGCGTCGTGCCACCACGGCTGTATCGCCCAGTTAGCTGGTCCTGCGTTCGCCTGCCAGAAATCCTCATACGCGGAAGTAACACTCACGAGTCGGCCAAATCTCCAGAATAGTTCAGTCCGCAATATTTCTATGTCGCTGAAAGTAATTCGGTTAAAGACCGAGGTCCAGATGTTTCCTTTGGGAACAAGCCTTACCTGAAAGTCAGAAAGTATCGAGACAGCGAAGACGCCAGCCATGTATAGCTTTGACAGACTTTCTCCTTGCGTTGCCCCGACTGTGGTGACGGCGTTCACATGCGCCACGCCAGGGGGCACAATTGCACCAATCAGCGTCCGCTCGCCAGTGTTTGCAGCCATATTGCGCCAGGCGAAGCGGAAGAAGTTGCGGGCATTCTGCCCATCCCAGTGTGTGTATTGGGCGTCGTAGCTTGCGTCTCGGATCGGCTTGTACGACGTCACTGGCAACGAATCAATGCCCAGCATCTCAAGGTCTACCCGCGTCCAGTCGGCCTTGCTCTTCAACGTTTCGTTGGGCCATTTAAAGAATGGGTTCGCAACGTGAAGGTGGACCCCCTGCAAAATCACGTCATCCCATGACTTGGCGGGCCCCCACTCCACATCGAACCGTCCTTTGCGGCGATCGATGGTCTCATGCCAGCCGCCACTCCATTCGAGTCCCAGCGAGCCGAGTCGAGGCTGATCAACCAGTTTCTCCAGCACCGTCTGCAGGCTAGAGGTCACCGTGTACACCATCGGAGACTCTAAAATCGGCACTTCAGCGTCACCCAATACATCGCGCCACGTGTGGAGTACGCTTTCGTCAACCGTCGTGATGCGAGCCGAATGGGGGCGAAGGTCCCAGTTCCCTTCGGGGTCTTTGAGTCCTGGTTCTTCGCCTGAACCGTCATGGGAAAGTGATCTTTCAACGGTCTCGGGGTGATAAAGGCTCACAGCGTTCAAGAATGACGTTTTACGACTTGTCGCATATGTATGAACGCCATAAGTCATCAGGTCGCCGACTTCGGTAAACAGCTTGAGCTCATTTACAAAGTGCCAGTGTCGACGCAGCCTTGAGTAGGTTTGCGCGCGAAACTTTCCCGCTTTGACGTCTGTCATGTGGCTGTCTGGATGAACCAGTGACGCCGCGCCCTTCATCGAACTATGCCGCCACGTCGAAACCATGAAACAGCGATATAAATCCGGTTGAAGACCAGCGAGAGGCGAATATTCATTACGACTGCCGACAAACGTCGAAGTGGAAATAACGTCACCAACACCATCCGCAACTAACTCGGGCATGCCGAGCATCCCCAGCGCCTCGCCACGCTTGATCGCCTTTTGCTGCTGCGTCGCCTTCGGGTTGAGTTGCCACCAGGGGTCGGCCTCGGCGTAGAGCGCTTCGATGTCGGTGCGGGGCCGCACCCAGGGTGGGTTTCCGACCTGCAGGTCGAAGCCGCCGTGGGTCGCCATGAGCGACGCGAAGTCGAGATCCCAGTGGAAGAAGCCCTGCGCATCCGACACCTCGCGCACGACCTTGAGCCACGGGTGCTCCTTCACGACCTCGTTGATGTCGACCGCGCCCGCAAAGTCGAGGTCGAGCTGCTCCGACTCCCCGAGCGTGTGCCAGTCGGTGCCGATGTGCAGGCCGGTCTGCCCCTGCGCCCGCGCCCTCGCCGGCACTTCGGCGTGAACGCCGAGAATCTGCTGCAGCGCATCCACCCACTGCTCGAAGCTCGGCGGCACGTCGTTGCGCTCGCCTATCGGCACCGGCCAGAACCACAGCGCGCACCACGCGTTCATCACGAGCCGCAGGCGCTGGTAGGCGCCGTTCGGGTCGTCGAGCTTGCGCTGAATCTCTTCGCGGCTCACCGCATCCGACTTCTCAGCGCGCGATTCTTGCCCAAACAGCTCGATGTGGCGCCGGGCCTCGGTCTCGGCGATCTCGAGGCGGCGCACCACGAACTGCCACATGCGCTCAACGCGCATCGAGAGGTTCAGCAGTGTGTCGACCTGCTTCTTCTCGGGCTGCTTCGTCACCGTCTTGCGCCAGTCGCGCAGCGCCTTCGCGCCGTCGGGCGTGAGCTTCTTCACCTCGGCGTTTTCGGCTGCGGCCGCCCATCCGTCTGCGGGCAGCAAGAAGTGGAAGATCTTGCCGCTCGTCTGCGAGGCGAGGCGCTCATCGCGCAGGTCATCGGCGAGCGAGGTCGCCGAGATCTCGGTGGGCTCGGTCTTGAGCCACGCGCGCTTCTTCAAATCGCCCGGCGCATACATCGCGCGGCGCGCGCCGATGAGCGAGTTACCGCGGCGCAGGTGCAGGCCGAACCACGGCGCATCCAGGCCCTTGAGCATCGTGTCGAGCCAGAGCGAAATCTCGGCGAGCTCGACCGCGGTCGCGTTGAGGTCGACGCCATACACCTGGTGCAGCGCGATGTGCGCCTTCACCCGCTGCAGCTCCTGCGGGTACTGCTCGGGCTCGATCGTGATGCCAGTCTCGGCCTGCTTGCGCTTGAGGTACTCGGCCGCGAGCTGCCGCGTCGCCTCGATGGCGAACGCTCCCGAGCCGAGCGCCGGCTCGCACACCGTGAGCTTCAGAATCTCGTCGGCCGTGGTGACCGTGTCGTTCTGGTCGAGCAGCTCGGCGAGCGCCTGCGACACCGTGAACTTCGTGAGCACTTCGGGCGTGTAGTACGACGCCGACTGCTGCCGTGCCCGGCCCGAGAGCCGGTACACGAATGTGCCGCGGCGGTGCACCACCTTTTCGAGCACGCCCGTGAGCTCGTTCTCGGTCATGACGAAGTCGTTGTCGTCGAGGTGGCTCGCGCGGGTGACCGGCACGACCCACGAGCCCTTGCTCGCGTCGCCGTTTTTCGCCACCTCGTAGAGATCATCTTCGGCGAAGAAGCCGGTGTACGACATGAGGCCCTCGTACACGGCGCCGAGCTGGTTGATGCCGAGATCGGCGTAACTGATGAAGCCGCGATCTTGCCCCTTCTGCTGCTTCGAGAGCAGCAGTCGCGCGAGAATGCGCGTCATCGCGCCGTCGCCGAGGCCGACCTCGTCGATGAGCGCGATCGCCTCGGGGCGGAACAAGTCAGCGCGCAAGCTGTGAAAGCTGAGGCCGTCGACGAGGTGCTCGTCTTTCTTGTTACTGCGCTCGCCGTGGCCCGTGTCAATGAGGCGGAACAGCATGCCGAGCGACGCGTAGATGTGCGTCGCCTCGCGGGCGCGCGTCGACTCGAGCTCGACGAGCGCGAGATCGCGCAGGCGGTCGACGCTGTAGCCCTCGCCGTACTCGGGCGAACCCACCGGCAGCACCTCGAGCTCGGGCGAGGCCTCGGCGTAAAGCAAGAAGAGAATGCGGTAGAGGTAGCGCAGCGACTGCACCGCGAGCGGCTGCGCCTGCTGCTTCGGCAGCGGCTCGAGGCCCTGGGCCGCGCGGCGGCGCACGACCTCGTTCGCGATGTCTTCGATCGACAGGCGCACGCCCTCGCGGAGGTCTTCTGAGACGCCGACGGCGTGCTTCTTCGATGCCTCGATCACCTCGGTCCACCACGGGGTGCCCGAGTTCTCGAGGCCCGCCGACTCGAAGCTCTCGACCGCGATCGCGGCGATCGTGCGGTCGAGCTCCCCCGCCTGCTTCGTGTCGTTGCGCTCGATCACGAGCTGCAGGTCGACGGCGAGGTAGCGGCCCTCGGGCCAGCGCTCGCGATCGGTGACGAGCAGCCAGCCGCCCGCGAACACGATCGCGTACGGCACCTCTTCGATCTGGAATATGTGGCTGAGCAGCTTCGGCACCGCGTGAATGGGATGGTTCTCGTCGTCGCGCGGCGCGAACGGCTCGGCGAGCTGGTGCTGCTCGGCGCCGTTGCCCTTGCGAAGCAGCTCGTCGACCGAATCAGCGGGAAGCGCCTTGACGATCGCGAGGAACGGCGCCTCGACGCCCTCGTCGTGCAGCCAGCGCACGGGGCCTTCGCGGCGCTGCTCGACGAATCCGGTGTTCGCGCCCATGGCCGCGGCGAGCGTGTCGTAGAGCAGCGCGTCGAGGTCTGCCGCCGTGCTGGGGCTCGGCGTTCGCGCCGGCTCGTCGCGCGCATCCGCCTGTGCCTGCCCCAGCTTGCTGAACGCGTCGACGAGCGCCGCGCGATGCGACTTGAAGCGCGAGCGCGCCGACTCGTGGCCGTCGTCTTCAGTGGCCTTCCAGAGCTTGTGGCGTTTGACGACCTCGGCGCGGAACGACTCTGACTTGCTGTCGGTGGTGAAGAAATGCTCGCTGAGCCAGCTCTCGCCAATGATCAACGCGTCGTCGGCCATGTCAGCGCGCTCCTTCGGTGTCGTTGGATGTTGCGGAGTCGTTCGGCACGACGACGAGCAGCGGGCGCACCGATACGTGGTGCGGCCGCAGCGCCTCGGCGAGCTGCGCCTCCTCAGAAATCTCGTTCGCGCGGGTCTTCAGCTCGCGGCGTTGCACGAGCTGCCGCGCATCCGCCTCCCACTCGGCGACGCGCTCGAGCCAATGCCGCACGCGGCGCTCGATCGCCTCAGTGATGTTGTCGAGCTGATTGCGCGCGTGCTGCTGCGTCTTGTCGACCGCCGCGGGAATGTAGCCCGCGAGCGCGCTGGTGTCGACCGCGCCGGGGTTCACGAGCTGGTGCTCGGCCGTGAGCCCGAGCCTCGTGAGTGCCTCGTTCGCGTTCGCGTGGGTCTCGCTGAACAGCATCCCCGGCGACGGGCCGAACTGCGTGATGTGCATGGATGCGACCGTGCGGGCCTGCTTGTCGCTGATAGTCGCGAGCAGATAGACAGTGGGCACGTCGACCTGGCCGCGCACCGCGAACACCTCATTGCGGCCGAGGCTCGTCAAGGTCTTGTCGGCCACCCAGTCGAGCACCGGATGCAGCGGGCCGAGAAAGTGCTCGCTCGGCCAGAGCGAGGGCGAGGTGACCGAGTTCTGCGCATCGGCGAGCGCGCGCTTCGCGGCGTCCTTCGAAGTGGTCATGGTGATGCGCTCGGTGACGCGGCGCTCGGCGAGATACGACTGCGGCAGCACGCGCAGGCGCTGGTTGAGGTCGCGCGGCGGCGTGAGCGAGAGCGTGAAGTCGGTGTCGTTTGCCTTGAAGCCGACGCCGTTGTGGTCGAGCGAGTTGGCCGGGCCCGATTTGAAGGCGGCCGAGAGACCGGCCTTCAGGAAGGTGCCGGCATCGGGAAACAGGCCCGGGGCGGGGATGGTGTCGGTGGGGGTTTGGTGTGTTGGCTTTTGTGACTGTGCTGTTGTCTGCTCGGGTGGCGCCTGCTGCGGATCTCCCTGCTGGGCGGCGTCGATGAGGTACTGCAAGAACGGATCTTCGGTGTCTTGCTGCAGAATCTGCTCGGGCGGTGCGACCACGTCGTCGAGCGTTTTGGTGCCGGCGAGCACCTTGCGAATCTCGTCTTCTTCGGCCTTGGCGTCGTACTTGCCCATGAGCGAGGCCGTGTCGCCGAGGGCGCGGTGGGCCTCGTCTTCGCGCTCGACCAGGCGCGCGAGCACGTTCGCGTCGCCGGCGAAGAGTTCGTTGTCGAAGTCGAGCAGCAGCGTGGTGATCTGCGGTTCGGTGCGCTGGCCGTAGCGGTCGATGCGGCCATTGCGCTGCTCGATGCGAATGAGGCTCCACGGAATGTCGAAGTGGATGAGCTCGTGGCACTGCGAGTGCAGGTTCACGCCCTCGGATGCGACGTCGCCCGTGATGAGCACGCGCAGCTTCGACGAGGCCTTGCGGAACTCTTCGACGATCTCTTGCTGCTCGGTGTCGCTGAGGCCGCCGTGCAGAATACGAATCTCTTCGTCGGCGAGCTTGAGGTTCTTTTTGACCTGCTCGCGCAACCAGCCGAGGGTTGCGACACGCTCCGAGAATACGACGGCGCGCACATCCTTGCCCCGGCCGATGCCGATGTTCTTCAGGTAGCCGAGCAGCGCATCCAGCTTCGCCGAGCCTTCGTCGAGCGAGCGCTGCGCCAGCGTCTCGAGCTCGTCGAGCGCGTGGCCTTCGCGGATTTCTGCCGCGGAGTCGCCGAGGCGCTTTCGGCGTTCGCGCACGGTTTCGAGAAAGGCGACCGGCGATGAGAGGAATGCCTTGGCGAGGGTCCACGGGAACAAGCCCTTGTTTTCGCCAGAGTAGGGGCTCGCGGTTTGCGGCTTGAGCCAGGTTGATGCGAGGTGCTCGGCGAGGCGGTTCTCTGCGGGCTTCGCGTCGATCCGGATGTTCTGCGGCGGCTTGCGCTCGGCCCAGTCGGCGCCGACTTCGCGCTGCACCTCGGGGCTGTGGCGGTGGCGGCGCAGCACGAGGCGATTGACGGCCTTGCGGTCGACCGTGCCGTCGGGGCGCACCGCGCTCGGCTCGAGCAGGCGGATGAGCTCGGCGAACGACTCCTTCTTACCGTTGTGCGGCGTCGCCGACGCGAGAATCAGCGCGTGCGTGTTCGGCGCGAGGGTGCGGGCGAGGCGGTTGTTCAGCGTCGCGCCGGTGATGTTGTGCGACTCGTCGATGACCACCGCATCCCAGCGGAAGTGCTGCAGGTGCGCGCGGTACTGGTCTTGCTTGAGCGTGTCGATCGAGATGATCGCACGCTTGAAGTAACTGAAGGGGTTTCTTGTTGCCGGGAGCTGCTGTCTGACGCGTTGCAGGCCGAGCGAGTCGAGGCGCACGAACGGGAGGGCGAAGCGGGTCCACATTTCACGCTGCATCTGCTCGAGCACGTGGCGGGGCGTGACGATGAGAATGCGCTCACCCTCGCCGCGTCGAACGAGCTCGCTGAGGATCATGCCGATCTCAATCGTCTTGCCAAGGCCCACCGCGTCAGCGATGAGCAGGCGCGGGCGCAGTTGCTCCTGATCGAAGGCGCGCTTCACCGCGGTGAGCTGATAGTTGAGCGGATCGGCCAGCATCTGCGTGCTCACGGTGAGCTTCGACTCGGATGTTGGGGTCGGCTGTCGTCGGAGCGTCGCCTCGAGCCACAGCCGCGCCGTGCGGTACTGCGGTGAGCCGTCGCCGACGACGCGGGCCTCTCGGGTATCGAGGCGGGTGATCGTGTCTAGGTCGGTGTAGAACGCGCCGGCGGTGTCGCGGACCAGCTCGCTGAGGCCGATGCAGCGC
This sequence comes from Gulosibacter sediminis, assembly GCF_023370115.1. Taxonomy (NCBI): domain Bacteria; kingdom Bacillati; phylum Actinomycetota; class Actinomycetes; order Micrococcales; family Microbacteriaceae; genus Gulosibacter; species Gulosibacter sp. ACHW.36C. The sequence continues at coordinate 1,685,224 of NZ_CP097160.1, forward strand.
ACGAGGGTGCCAGATGTGGTCTGCTCGGTGTTCGTCACGAGCCACTCTGCGTCGCGAACGATCACCACCTCACCAGGAGCAAACTGCAGGTCGTCGGCAACCTCGGTTTGTGTCACGTCATCGGCTCTTTCTCGATGGTGGAAGTGTTCTGTTTACTTTAGGCCTGTTCGACAGGTGCGGTGGACACGCTCGTGCGCGCTTGGAATCGCTGACCATCCGGAGCTCATGTCGCGGGGTAGCAATACCTTGACCACATGAGTTCAAGCAATTCGCCGCGCATCTGGGTGTACTTCAGCAACGTGATCATGGACGACGCTCTCGATCACCCGCCTGAAACCATTGAATTAACGCGCCGAGTATCAGTCAAACTCGAACTCGACACGCCGATTCACAAGGCCATCACTTCGGCAGTCGAGTCCGATGGGACCATTCCTCTTCGTCCCAAGGGACAAATACTCAACGGCAGCTACAACCTCCACCTAGTCGATCCGATGGTCCTTGGCTCTGCTCCGCCCGCAAAGGTAGTACCTGTCACGTTCCCCTTGTACTGGGCAATTGACGCGAGCGATGGCCGAGCCCGACGCGTCTCCATGATGCGTGAAGAGAAGAATCGGTACTTAACACTTCGCGACCTTCTGGCGACCGTTCAAGCAGGTTTCATTGAGGGCGAAGCCAGCCACCTCTATTTGCACCTGCCTTGGGGAGTCGGCGGCGGAGGCCATGAGTTCTTTGACTTCACGAACTGGCTACTCGACATCGGTGTTGACCTAGGAACTGGGTATCTGGTCGTTGAGCCGATTCGCCGGGGAATCTCAGCGTTGTCGGCTCGAGTCAGGAATAGCCGACAAGATCGAAGGGCCCGACGGGTCGCTGCCGACTGGGAAGCGCACAACATCTACTACCCGTTTCAGCTGCGAGAGTTTCTTGAGCTCAAGCCGTCATGGCGCATCGACGACGTGTCGCGACGACTTGGTGTCAGCAAGAAAACGAGTGAGCAACTCCTCAGAGCACTCGGCTATGAACCCAACTCCCACGGCGAATGGCTGCCAGGATTCTCACGAAGGGCCATACGTCGGCGCAAGAAGTGGATCGACAAAGAGAAGGGCCACTAGACATTCGACGCAACTCAGCCGTCTGAAAGTTTGATCAGATACGCGACTGTCAGTCGGTGAGCTTGTTGGCGATGTCGTTCATGACCACAGCGATGCCCTCGAGTCGCGACAGCGTTAGGTGGTGCTCGTCTTTGAGCGCGCGAAAGTGCATCACCTTGTTGCGCAATTCGCTCGTGGCGTTGAGTTGACGAGTCATTTCGCCCCTGTCATAGAGCTGCGGAATGAGGTCCCAGACATCGCCGTACGTCACAACCTTGACGAGGTCCCCAAGCGTGTACTCCTCGCCACGTGACCCAATAGCTACTCGCCCCGCCGAGCCAGCCAACGCCTTGTTCAAGGTTTCGTCCGTCAATTTTCCGGACGCACGGAGCGAATTGAAGATGCGACGAAGATCTGTCTCGATCTTGTTGAAGAGCATGAGTGGACGTGCAATGTTGGCAAGTTCCTCGCCGAGATCAGCTGTTGTCACAATCCCTGAGATGTGGTCTTGGTCATTCACGACAAGCACATACCCTCTCGCATTGATGATCGAGATCGCGGGTAGAAGCTCGTCACTCAGCTTTTGTTTCGGCGGATCTTTCACCGTGCAGGCCTCGAGGTCCGCGTTGGGGTTGAGCGAAAGCTGCTCCCCAATGGACTCCCAAGACACAACCCCAAATGGTCTTTTCGACTTGCCAGAGCACAGAACGGGCAACTGCGAAAAATTGTTAATCCGCATCTTCGTCGTGGCGAGGCTGAGGCTGTCCCCCTGGCGGACAGACTCGACCGGTTCTCGCTTCGACGCCTCAAGGTACTCGAAAGTGAGGACTTCACCGATTGGCCGCAGGGCGTTCATGCGCTCATCATATTGGGCGCCGGTTGAGTCACCGACCAAGTCGACAGTCGCCGAGAACAGGCGCTGGCGGACAACAGGACTCAGACCAATGGAGCCTATTGTCGCGGCCATTCGCGACCCATATGGGGTCAGCCTGCAATCAGCGACTCGATCCGATCAATCTCATCGCCGTGGCGGTCGCGTTCGACCTCCAAGTCGTAGCGGGCCTGGAGATTGATCCAAAATCGGTCGTCCACCCCGAGTGCCTTCGACAGACGCAGCGCGGTCTCGATTGTGATCGATCGCTTGCCTCGAATGATCTCGCTGATGCGGGTCTGGCTGAGGCCGGTCGCCTTCGCGAGGCGATACTGCGAGATACCCATCGGCTCGAGGAACTCGGTACGCAAGATCTCACCGGGCGTTATCGGTGCATGAGCCTTTGCCATCAGCTCTTTCCTTTAGAGATAGTCCGTGATCTCAACGTCTTCAGCCCCACCATCCACGCAAACGAAACAGATGCGGTACTGGCTGTTGACGCGGATTGAATATTGGCCAGCTCTGTCGCCGTTCAGCTTCTCGAGCCGGTTACCTGGCCGAACTCTGAGGCTGCCGAGCGTGGATGCACCGTTGAGCAGGCGTAGTTTCTTCTGCGCTGCGCGCTGCAGATCCGGCCGCAGCGAGGCCACTCGCTCACGATTCCAAGCACGCTCAGAATCTCGGTCTCGAAACGACCGGATCACGTGAGAATGCTATTGGCTAACGATACTATCGGCAAGCGTCACCACCGCCCCTCCTGGCCCTGCAACGTCGGGCCCGACCCCGACCGAAAACCGCAACTCCGCAAACCATCCGCGAAGCCTGCGATCTCCACCAGGGGAACAAGTCGTAGCAGCACACCTTGTCGAAAGACGACAGCAAGACCGAGCCCTGTGGATAACTCGGCCGCGTGTCGGCGGCCTTGCCTACGCTGCTTGACAGCCGTGCAGCCTCCCTCCGGAAGGATGCCACCTTGACTCTCTCCAGCAACGACAAGCTCAAGTACCTGCTCGCCACCGCCGTCGGCAACGCGCCGCAAGCACCCAGTTCCGCATGTCCGGCAACGGACTCAACCTCGCCATCGACGACAACGAGCCACTGAAGTGGCCGCTGTCTCGCGTCCGCACGCAGGCGCTCATCGACGCGGAAGTGGGTGACGTAAGCGACGCATCCGAGGTGCGATCGGTGCGCTTCGCGCCCGACCGAGTGTCGCTGAGCGACAGGTGGTCGAAGCTGCTCGACCAGGCACTGCCCGACGTTGCGCTGACCATCGGCTACCCCGCCGGCCCGCAGCTCGGCCGACGGTGCGATCGGCAATCTCTTCGTCGTCATGAGAGTCGCCCGCAAGAGCGTCGAGATCACGACCGAGGCGTTCGGATGGGGACAATCACCGCCACACGACCACTCCCTTGGTGGTCGCATATCGCACATCCGCCGCACCGACCACCACGCCAATCAAGTCTGACTGCCTCACCATCGTCACGTTGAAGGTGTACGCCGATGACGCGGCGCCCGGCCGACAGCCCACGATCGACGCGATCGCCCAGGTGCTGCGCGTCGGCAATTCGTCGTACAGCTACATCCACGACACCTACGGCGCGTTCGTGCTGCCGCTCACGAAGGACCACGCCAAGAGCGACCTCGCCTACGGCCTTGTGGACGACACCGACAAGGAGCTCGTCACGCTACTTGCGGCAGCGGCCGACCAGACGGGGTACGACTGGGCTCTCGCGCGAGCCGAGTTGAAGGATGGCCGCGACATGTGGCGGCCGCATCACCACGTCACGAGCATGACCTTGCGGTGGTGGAACGATTCGAAATGCCCCGGCACGCTCAGCTTCGACGTTCCCACAGGATGCCTCGTCTACCCACACGGCCGTTTGCCAGATGATGAATTGGCTGGCGGCATCGCGACCCCGGGGTTCCACTTCAGCACCGTGTACATCACGGCACTCCTGCTCATCCCGCATGGCAAGGCCGTCCGACTGCGCACGAAGATCCGCCCCTATTGGGCGATGGAGCGCGCCTACGACGCGCTCGAGGGAGGGCAAGTGAAGCGGGCGGAGCACCTACTGGAGTGCCTCATCCGAGTGCTGAAGCCCGACCGCCCCGAGACCAGCTACGAGTGGCAGGGCGAACCAAGCCAGCTCGACACCCCAGGCTGGGACACCCCCGACGAGCGCTACACCGACACGCGAACGGTCGAGTTCACCGCGCATCAAGAGTGAGGTCGCGCGCGGCGGCGAGCAGCAACGCATCCTGCCCCGGGCGGGCGATGAGCTGCACCGACTGCGGCAGCGCGCATCCGTCGACCCACATCGGCAGAGCAATCGCCGGCCAGCCGAGCACGTTCCAGATGTTCGTCATTGAGGCGAGCTCGCGACTCGGACCGGGGTCGGTGAAACGCGGGGCGAGGATGGGCGAGCTCGGGCTGATGAGTACCTCGCGTTCGTCGAAGGTCGCCTCGAAGAGCTCGCGCACGCGGTCGATCTCTGCCTCGGCGGCCGCGACCTCAGCATCGGTGACGTCGCGCCCAGCGAGTACGTTCGCGAGAATCTTGGGCTGGAACTTCTCGGGCGACGTGCGTGCCCGCTCGGCGTGCAAGTCGTATGCTTCCCTCGAGCGCACGATGCGATAGAGCTCGGCATAGTCGATGTAGTGGCCATCAAGCTGCGGCAGCCGAGCTGCCTCGGCGCCGAGCTGCGCCACGACGCGGTCGTGAGGAACGCCGGCGGCCGCGTCGACGACCTTGGCCCGTACATCCTCGAGGGCGAGGAATCTCGCGACCTGCGCATCCGCACCGCGAAGGAATCCGGTCGCCTCCATCACGACAGCGATGTCGTCGGCCGTGGTCGCGAATAAGCCAAGCGTATCGAACGAGTTGGAGAGGGGGAACGCACCCGCGGTGTCGATGAGCCCGAGCGTCGGCTTGAGCCCGACGACGCCGCAGAGCGCCGCGGGCAGGCGGATCGAGCCGGCCGTGTCTGACCCGACCGCGTATGACACGACGCCAGTCGCGACCGCCGCGGCCGAGCCCGAGCTCGAGCCGCCGGGCACCCGCTCGGCGTCGAAGGGATTCCGTACGACGCCGAACGCCCCGACGTCACCGCGAATGCCGTACGAAAACTCCTGCGCGTTCGTCTTGCCGACGACCACGGCGCCCACCGCACGCAACCGCGCGACGATGAACGCGTCGTGCTCGGGCACGTTGTCGCGGAAGAACTCCGAGGCCATCGTCGTGCGCACCCCCGCCGTGTCGATGACGTCCTTCACCGCGGTCGGGATGCCGTCGAGCGCCCCGCGCGACTCCCCCGCGGCCCGACGCGCATCCGATTCCTCCGCTGCCCGGAGCGCCCCGGCGTCGTCCACCGTGATGAAGAGATTGTCGGATGCGCGGGCCGCTTCGAGCGCCCGTCGAGTCAGCTCGACGGAGGTCGTTTCGCCGGCGGCAAGCTGCGCCGCGAGTTGGGTCAGGGTCGGATGCACGTCATTGTTCGCCACGCACGCCAGCGTAGCCCGGAACGAGAGGGCGACCATTGCGTTAGCTACGCGCCTCCGACTGCGTTCGCGGAGACAAGCGCGAGCGGCGCGAAACCTCAGTTTCGCAGGCGCATCGGGCTCTTCAACAGCCGCCGCTGGTCGCGCACCCAGACCGCGCCAGTCTCGCGATGTTGGGCCCGAGTAGCGAAGCGGTAGCGGTACGCGACCACCCGCACCCACGCGGGCCGCTCCCCCGCGAACGGGTCGTGCCGCACGAGCCGCAGCGTCGGCGCATCCGCCTCGAGCAGCCTGCCAAGGAACGTGCGGAACCAGCCGTCGAGGCCGCGGCCGAGCGGCAGAAACCACATGAGCCAGTCGAGCCGCAGGTGGTACGGCGCGAACTGGCGCGGCCGCCGCCGAGCGTCGCCGGGTTTGCCGTAGAACTCGTACTCGTGCCACGTCGCGTCGCGCGGGTTCGCGTCGCGGGTGCCCTCGACGACGTATTCGACGCGTACCTTCGTCACGCTGCCGAACGCGCCGTAGGCGTTCGCGAGCTGCAGCCGGTTGAACGCGCCGTTCATCACCTGCCGTTTCGCGAAGAAGAGGTTGTGGAACGCGGGCCAGCTCAGCCAGAGGTAGAGCGCACCGATGGCCCAGGTGATGACCACCCAGTAGGCCGGCAGCTCGGCCGAACCGATCGGGGCGCCGGGCACCGCCACGGCCGACGCCGCGATGACGATCGTTGCCCAGTTGAGCCAGGCGAAGTTGCCGGTGAGCACGAGCCAGAGTTGCGTCGCTACCACGATGCCCGCGGCGACGGTGCCGACCACGCCCGGCACGAACAGGAACCACGGCACGACGAGCTGCGCGAAGTGGTTGCCCGCGACCTCGAGCCGGTGAAACCAGCGCGGCAGCAGGTGCGCCTGCCGGCTCAGCGGCCCGGGCATCGGCTGCGTTTCGTGGTGATAGGTGAGCGCGGTGAAGTCGCGCCACTCGCGGCCGCCGCGAATCTTGATCATGCCCGCTCCGAATTCGAGCCGGAACAGCAGCCACCAGAACAGCACGATGACGACGATCGACGGCGCCTGCGAGCGCGAGCCGAGAAACGCGGCGAGAAAGCCGAGTTCGAGCAGCAGCATCTCCCAGCCGAAGCTGTAGAACACCGCGCCAAGGCTCGTCACCGACATGTAGCCGACCCAAAGCAATAGAAACGCGAGCATCGGCAGCCACGGTGGCCCGAGCTGCGGCAGCCCGACCACGATCAGCGCCGCGACGACAATGCCACCCGAGCAGAGCATCCGCAGCCGCCGGTCGGTGTAGCGCCACCAGCGAAAAATCGTGAAGCGCACGGGCTGCTTCGGTCGACGCTGCAGCCCGCGCTCCCCGAGGAGCACGGGGAACTGCCGCAGCGTCGACACGAAAGCCACCACGAACAGCGCCGCGATGCCGCGCTGCAACACCTCTCGAGCAAGGCCGTAGTCGACGGCCGCGAACCCGTCCATGCCGCCAGACTACGCCGAAGCCACCCGCCTACCGCCGGGTCGCGTCCTGCACCTCGCCGATGAGCTCCTCGACGATGTCCTCGAGGAACAGCGCACCCGTCGTCACGCCGGTCGCGTCGGCGACGCGCGCAATGTGCGTCTCGCGCGCGCGAATCGTCGCGAGCGCATCCTCGAGCTCCATCTGCGCGTCGAGAGTCACGAGCGGTCGGATGCGGTCGGCCGGAATCGGCGCGTCGACCACCTCGGGGGTGCTCAGGTCGAGCAGATCCTTGAGGTGCACATACGCGCTCGGCGTGCCCTGCTCATCCGTCAGCACATAGCGCGAGTAGCCGTGCTCGGCGACCGTGCGTTGTACGTCGCGCGGCGTCGCGGTGTGCGGCAGCAGCACGAGCGAACCGAGCGGCACCTCGACATCAGCGACCCGCTTCTCGGTGAACTCGATCGCGGCGCTCACGGTGCCCGAATCGTCGACTAGGGTGCCCTCGCGCTGCGACTCCTCAACGATCGTCGCGACCTGGTCTATCGTGTAGGCGCTCGTGGCTTCGTCTTTCGGCTGCACGCGGAACAGGCGCAAGATGCCGTTGGCGATCCAGTTGAGCGAACGGATGATCGGGCTCACGACGCGGCTCACCAACACGAGCGGCGGGGCAAGGATGAGCGCGGCGCGGTCGGGCACCGAGAACGCGATGTTCTTCGGCACCATCTCGCCAAACACGACGTGGAGGAAGGTCACCAGCACGAGGGCGACGATGAACGCGGTCAGCGTCACGCCCTCGGCAGAGAGACCGGTCCACGCGAGCGGGTACTCGAGCAGGTGGTGAATCGCCGGTTCCGACACGTTGAGAATCACGAGCGAGCAGACGGTGATGCCGAGCTGGCTCGTGGCGAGCATGAGCGTGGCGTGTTCCATCGCCCACAGGGTCGTCTTCGCGGCGCGGTGGCCTGCGGCCGCCTTCGGCTCAATCTGCGACCGGCGGGCCGAAATCACGGCGAACTCGGCACCCACGAAGAACGCGTTCACCACCAGCAGTACAACAAGCCAGATGAGGCCGGGAAGGTATTCGCTCATCGCTGTCCCTCCTCAAACTGCTCCATCATGCGTTCGCGGGTGTCGGCGAACGCGGTGTCCTTGGTGATGTCGGTCGGCAGGTAGCGCAGCCGATCGATGCGCGGGCCGACCATGCGCTCGACGCGCAGGCGCCCGTGCGGGGTCTCGACCTCGTCGCCGACGGCCGGGATGCGCCCCAGCGTCTCGAGCACAAAGCCCGCGACGGTCTCGTAGTCGTCGCTCTCGGGCACGCGCACGGCGGCGAGATCCCACAGCTCATCGGGGCGCAGCGAGGCGGCGAGCGTCACCGAGCTCTCGCCGACGTGGATGCGGTGCTGCGCCTGATCGTGCTCGTCGTGGAGGTCGCCGACGAGCTCCTCGACGACGTCTTCGAGCGTGACGATGCCGGCGGTGCCGCCGTGCTCGTCGACGACGACGGCGATCTGGTAGCCGCGGCCGCGGAGCGTGCCGAGCAGCGAGCCGACGCCCGCGCTTTCGGGAACGAGCAGTGGCTTCGACATGATCTCGGTCACGGGGGTCGTCGCGCGGTCCTCGAAGTTCACGCCGTACGCGCTCTTCACGTGGACGATGCCCACGATGTTGTCGGCGTCGCGCCCCATGATCGGAAACCGCGAGTGGCCCGTGCGCTCGGCCTCGGCCACCACATCCGCGGCCGTGACATCGTTCGCGAGCGTGTGCATCCGCACCCGCGGGGTCATCACCGAGTCGGCGGTGCGCTCCGAAAACGTGAGGGTTCGGTGCAGCATCGCTGCATCATCGTGGTCGAGCGAGCCCTCGAGCGCCGACCGGCGAATGAGAAAGCTCAGCTCTTCTGCGCTGCGGGCGCCCGAAAGCTCTTCTTTCGGTTCGATGCCCATGGCGCGAATCAGCGAGTTTGCGGTGCCGTTGAGCAGCAGCACGACCGGCTTGAAGAGCCAGGTGAAGGCGATCTGCAGCGGCACGACGATCTTTGACGTCGCGAGCGGCACGGCGAGCGCGAAGTTCTTGGGCACGAGTTCGCCGAAGATCATCGAGAACAGGGTCGCGATGACGATGGCGATGATGGCCCCGGATGCGGTGATCGCGGCGTCGCTGAGGCCGAAGCCCGCGAGCGGCTCGCGCAGCAGCGACGAGATCGCGGGTTCAAAAGTGTAGCCAGCAAGCAGCGTCGTGAGCGTAATGCCGAGCTGCGCGCTGGAGAGGTGGGTTGACGTGACCTTGAGGGCGCTGATCGTGGGGCCGAGACGTTTCTCACCACGGTCACGGCGCCGCTCAAGGTCAGGTCGATCGAGGTTAACGAGGGCGAATTCCGACGCCACGAAGACGCCGGTGCCGAACGTCAGAAGGACGCCGGCAAGAATGCCCCAGAGTTCGAAGTTCATCGCTCACCCCGCTCGTGGCCCGCATATTTGGGCGCTGGGATGAGCTTCGGACTATGACCAGGAGAATCTTCCATAGCCAAATTCTAGGGGCATTCTGGCTACGGCGTGCTTACTTCTTTTCGCCGCGCCCAACGATCAGGCCGTAGATGAGCAGCACGATGATCGAACCACCGATCGCGAGCGCCCAGGTCTGCAGAGAGAAGAACTCCTCGAGGTTGGCGTTGAACAGGATGCCGCCGAGCCAGCCGCCGACGAAGGCGCCGACGACGCCGAGCAGCAGCGTGACGAGCCAGCCGCCGCCCTGCTTACCGGGAAGGATCAGTTTTGCGATGGCTCCGGCGATGAGGCCGAGAAGTAGGAAACTGAAAAAGCCCATTTTGAGCTCTCCTTTCTTAGTGCACGCATGTTGCGCGTGTAGGCCCAATTATGGCCAGCTCTGGGCCACATTCCTGTGAACACGCGCAAATGTAACCGCGATGCAATGCATTTCTCCCCAAGACTTCTCCCCTGATTCGCCGACCGTAGGATGGGCGGATGGAGCAGGTGCGCGTGGACAGTTGGCTGTGGGCGGTGCGGGTGTACAAGACCCGATCGGCCGCGACAACCGCGTGCCGCGCCGGCCACGTTCGGGTCAACGGCGACCGCGCGAAGGCGGCGCTCAAGGTCGGCCCGGGCGACGAAGTGCGCGTACGGCAACACGGCTTCGACCGCATCCTCACCGTGCGTCGCACGCTCGTGAAGCGCGTCGGCGCGGCGGTTGCTGCGGAGGCCTACGAGGATCTCACGCCCGAGCGCGAGCCCGTCGCGAAGATCGCGGTGCGCGACCGCGGCGCGGGCCGCCCGACAAAGCGCGAACGCCGCGAGATCGAGCGGCTGCGCGGCTACTAGTTACGGATGCGCGCGGCGAGTGCGCTCGGCGTCGCCGGAGTGTTCCTCAACCTCATCGTGCCAGGGCAGGTGTTCGAAATTGTGCTCAACCTCGCTGGCCTCGGCATGGTGGCAGTGTGGAGCTCGATCACCGTCTTCCTAGTGCTGGTGATCGTGCTCATGGTGATCTGCGGGTACCGAGTTCGCGGTCGCATCGACCCGACTGCGCTGGCCTCGACGATCGGTATTGCCGACGAAGTGAAGGTCGAGGAAAAGTGACGTCTGTGCTGTACTCCGGGGCACCTTCGGCATGCGACAGGCCGCGAGCTCGCCGATCAGATTCGCTCGCTTGCGCCGCGTGACAGCTCGCGGGCCGTGCTGGTGATCCACGGCACCGACACGATGGCGTACACCGCAGCGTTCGCTGCCTTCGCCACCGCCGATCTCACAGTGCCGGTGATCTTTACCGGCACCCAGCTACCCCAGGGCAGCGACGGCAGCGTCAATATCGGCCGCTACGCGGTCGGCTCGACCCTCGCCGAAGCGGGCGTGGCCGACGGCGGCGACCTCACGGTCGAGGCCGCGTACGTGTCGCGAGTCGCGGCTTCAGCGACCGACGCGCTGCAATTCAGCGAGCAGCTTGGTGGGCTCCGCCGCTTCCGCATCGATATCGAGGTAGCGCTCGAGGCTGTCGTCGAGCTCGTCGACCCAGCGGGAGTGGTGCTTCGCCGCGAGCGTGCCGGTCATCACCGAGCGATACGTGCGGTCGCGATAGCCCATGATGTCGACCTTCTTGTCGTTCTTCCACGCGATCAGGATTTCCCGCACCCGGTCGATATCGAATGTCGGATAGTCGGTCATGCCGAGCAGGTCTCGCACGTACTCACACTGGAAAACGATCTCGTCCTGCGCATCCTCAATGGCCTCAAATCGTGCCCGCCACTCACGGATAGATTGTGCACGCTCGGCCTCATCCGGCAGGTCAAGACGCCCCATGATGAGGTCGCGTGCGTACCATGCCTGCGCGTCGAACATATTGAACGTGAGCCACTGATCCTGCGCACCGATATACATGAGCGCTGGGTTCTGTTGCCACACGACGCCACGGTAGAGGCCGTCGGGATACACGTTGTTTCGCGAGCGCAGTGCGAGGTTCTGCGGCAAGAACTGGTACTTGTGCGCGTAGCCAGTGCACACGATCACCGCATCGACATGCTTGCTACTTCCATCTCGGAAGTGCACGGTGTTGCCCTCGAAACGCGTCACAAGGGGACGTTCTTCAAAGCCCTCAGGCCAGTCGTACCCCATCGGCTCTGAGCGGTAGCTTGCCGTAACCGAACGTGCGCCCATCTTGTATGCCTGGCTTCCGATGTCCTCGGCCGAGTAGCTGGCACCGATGACGAGCACGTCCTGATCTTTGAACTCCTCGGCGCCGCGGAAGTCGTGGGCGTGGCTGACGTGTCCGGGGAAGGTTTCGATGCCCTCGAACTCCGGGAAGTTCGGGGAGGAAAAGTGGCCGCTCGCGACGACGACATGGTCAAAGGTTTCGACGGTGGTTTCGCCGGTCACCAGGTTTTCCGACGCAACAGCAAAGGTCTTGGCCTCTTCGTCGAAGGTGACCCAGCGCACGACGGTTTCGAAACGGATGTATCGACGGACATCGCTGTTCTTGAGCCGGCCGGCGATGTAGTCCCACAGGGCTTCCCGGGGCGGGTACGACGAAATGGGTCGACCGAAGTGCTCGTCGCAAACGAGGGTGTAGTGCGGGTCTGAACCCTCCGGCCTCGAGTAGCGAGCGCGTGATGTAGTGCGGCAGGTTCCGGAATCCTAGGGCGGAGCCGCGGAGGTGCTCGAGCCTGCCGTTGATGGCCTCGGTGGGTCCGTTGCTGGTTCCGGGCCGGTCGAAGAACGCGAGAATGTCAGCGGCGCGCTGCTTCAAGGTGCGGCCGAGCCGACGGATTTCGACCAGCGCGGCGGGAACGCCCGTGCTGACCGATTCGATCACGGCCTGCATCATCTGTTTGCCGAGGTCCTTGTCGGGTTCGCGATACGCGGCGATCATGCGCTGGTAGATGCCCCAGGTCGCTTCGACCTCGACGTGCTCGTCGGCGGCGAACAGCACCTCCAGTCGGGTCCTTTGCCGGTCGGGTCTGCTGAAGGTTTGGTTGAGTCCTTGACCGCGTAATCCTGAGAGGGTTGCGCTGGAAGGATGGCAGTCATGCCGATCAAGTACACGGACGAGTTCAAGCGGGATGCTGTCGCGCTTGTGGAGTCCGGCATCGCGCAGAAGGTGGTGTGCAAGGATCTCGGGATCTCGAAGACCGCGCTGCAGACCTGGGTGCGTGATGCGAAGTTCCAGTCCCATGGGCTGACCCCGCCCGCTGATCCTGATGAGCGCCGCGAGATGGCGGCCGCGATCAAGCGGATTCGCGAGCTGGAGATGGAGAACGAGGTGCTCCGGCGAGCCGCGGCGTATCTGTCGCAGGTGCATATCACACCCCCAAAATGATCTACCCGCTCGTCCGCGAGATGGCCGCGGCCGGCGCCCCTGTCAGGGTGCCGGTCGCGGTGGCGTGCCGGGTGCTCGGATTCTCCGAGCAGGCGTACTACCAGTGGCTGCGTAACCCGGTCTCTGCTCGCGAGACGGAAGAGCAGCACCTCATCGGTATGCTACGCCGGCTGCACGCGGAAGACCCCGAGGGCGGGTATCGGGTGCTCGCCGACGACCTCGCCGACCTCGGCTACCAGCTTTCCGAACGCCGCGTGTGGCGGCTGTGCCGGGTCGCGGGGATCCGCTCGACGATCACAACCCGCAAACGCCGTTACAAGAAGGCTGGCCCGCCCGTGCACGACGATCTCGTGCAGCGCGACTTCACCGCCGAGGGCCCGAACCAGCTGTGGCTGACAGACATCACCGAGCACTGGACCGGTGAGGGCAAGCTGTACCTCTGCGCGATCAAGGACGTCCACTCCAACCGGATCGTCGGGTACGCGATCGACTCCAGGATGAAGGCGCGGCTCGCGGTGAAGGCGCTGGAGATGGCGGTCGCGCACCGAGGGAACCCGACCGACGTGATCGTCCACTCGGACCGAGGCAGTCAATTCCGATCCCGCCGCTTCGTCAAGGCGCTCAAGCGTCACGGCCTGCGCGGATCGATGGGCCGCGTCGGGGCGTGCGGGGACAATGCGGCGATGGAGAGCTTCTTCTCGCTGCTGCAGAAGAACGTTCTCGACCGGCACCCGTGGGGCACCCGACACGAGCTCCGCCTCGCGATCGTGAGATGGATCGAGGGCATCTATTTCAGAGGACTGGAGCGAGGTCCTTCACTCGATCCGGCTGCGGAGCACCGAGACGGTTCTCGGTGGAAGTGCTATCCGACGGTCAGGTAAGCCGCAGGGTGGTGATACACGTCGGATCATCCTCGTTCAGCGTCGTGATTGTCGCTGTCCCTGTTTGCCCTTCGTGCTCGATCGTCAAGGTTGCCTCGACCCCCCGGGGCACCCACAATCCGACGAAGCCGTTATCGAAGGTTTCACGCGTCTCGTTGACGAGCACTTTGCCGTCGGTGTTGGTGAGCTTGACCTGAACGTCCGCATTGCCAAGTTCACCGATACAGGTGGTCAGGCTGTGGAAGTAGCAGTCGTGCGTCTGCTCCCGGTAGGGCGCAACCGAGACGTATACCTCGTCCTCGGGCATCGGCAGTTGTGTCCCGCGTTCCTGGTCATCCGTGAGCACGAGAGCGTCAGGTTGCACGGATGCGAGCAGATTAGTTGGGCGATCGGCAACGGGCATCGTGTCTAGCCGCTCGATGACCTGCGCGGCGTCGAGTCCGGCCAGGTCGTGCGCCGATAGGAACTCGCTGTCTGAAACTGGGTTGCTGGACGATGGCGACGCTGACTCGGGGACGGAATCTGCACAACTGGTCAGCACGAGCCCAGAGAGAAGCACCGCGGCGGTCACGGTGATCAGGTTCCGTCGTCGCGGCTTGGTGGGATGGGTCATGGTGTGATCCTTCGAGACGTTAGGTCAGGGTCGGTGCCGGAACGCGAGTGTTCCGGCACCGACGCTGATGATGGGTTAGAGGGACGCCAGGAGGTCTTCCATCTCCTGGATTTCTGCGGTCTGGGCGTCGATGATCGTTTGTGCGAGTTCAACCGCATCCGGGTCGCTTCCCTCATCGACCTGGGTCTGTGCCATCTCGACAGCGCCTTCGTGATGGACGATCATCTGCTCCAAGAACAGCCGCGATGCCTCCGCCCCGCCGGCCGCTTCGAGGGCGGCCAGATCCTCCTCACTCATCATTCCGTCGCCGTGGTCCATCCCGTCCATCTCGTGTTCGTCGGGGCTGACACCCCAGTCATCGAGCCAGCCTTGGAGCTGTTCCATCTCGGGACCCTGGGCCGTCTTGATCGCCTCGGCCAGCGCCATCACCTCCGGGTCGACGTCGTCCTTGGCGAGGACGATGTCGCTCATCTCGATGGCCTGCTCGTGGTGGACGATCATCATTGATGCGAACGTCACGTCCGCGTCGTTGACGTCTGCTGCTTGCTCGGATGAGCCGTGGTCCATGCCTGGCATCGAGTCGTCCTCGGTCCCGGCGGAGCAGCCAGCCAGTATCAGGGCAGCGGACAGGGCGAGCGCAGCGGTCGCCGCAGTACGAATATTCATCAGTGTTCTCCGGTATCAAGAGTCGCTTCAATGGCACGCGCACCTTGATGGCATCGCGTGAGTGCTGGTGGGGGAACCCGTGCGCGCTGGAACGCGCCGGGTTCACCGGCCCATCACGTGCGACTGATGCAGAGAAAGTGCAAGGACGGTGCCCTGAGTAGCACCCGGTCGGTGAGTCGAACCGGGGGTTCTGCTCGTGGCTGGATGTGCATCCATCCGGGCAGGAGGCGAGGCGGCACCAGGACGAGCAGCACGAGCAACAGCGCAAGCACACACGCCATCGCCATCCCCATATGGTCACCCGCGCCGCAGTCCGCGCACGTACCCTCGTGATCTTTGGCCGTGTCACCGGAAACATGCTGGCCCACTGCTGCACCGTGATGGGTCTCCCCGGTATCAGGGGCGGAAACCGAGATGGCTACGGGCGCTTGGGCGGCCGGAGTGCCATGCAGGTTCAGCGTATGCATGGTCACCAGGCCGACAATGATCCCGACCGCGAGCAGACCGCCCAACAGGACGCGCCGGAGGATGCCCTTTGGGCCTCTCCCCGATCGCGTCACAGGCACGGACATCATAGGCGCAGTCTACCAGCGGCTCCTTTGAGCGATCGCGAGTCGCCCCAGAAGCCCAATGTCACGCGCACGAGCATCACTGGAC
Organism: Gulosibacter sediminis; assembly: GCF_023370115.1. Lineage (NCBI taxonomy): Bacteria > Bacillati > Actinomycetota > Actinomycetes > Micrococcales > Microbacteriaceae > Gulosibacter > Gulosibacter sp. ACHW.36C. The sequence continues at coordinate 1,700,791 of NZ_CP097160.1, forward strand.
GGCGGTGCAGAACTGGATCAGAGCCCGCAATTCAGCCCGATGCGGACACCCACGGGCGACGCGACAGGCCGTATCGTCGCTCCGTCGTGACGTGCCCGGAAGGTGTCCTCGCGATCCACCTCATTGATCAGCGGCGGACCGATGTCTGCTGATGCAGGTTCGGTATCCAGTCGTGGACGAGGCGGACGGTGTCGATCCCGGTGAGCGCAACAGGGGTATCGCCGAGGTGATGGACGGTGAGCAGCGGGTCGGCGGAGACGATCCGGGTGCTGGTGCCGAGCGCGGGGTGACCGGCGCCGGTGAGGGTATGTCCGTGGATGCGTACGGAGAACGGTGAGGCCGGCAGGTAGCGACCGGGGTCATCGGCCAAGCCGAGGTCGTGCAGCAGCGCCCTCGCGGCGTGGGCACCCTGGGCGGTGGAGTCGTCCCAGTGGTCGATCCGATAAGAGCTGTGACCGGGATAATGGTGCACGGCGACGCCGCCAGCGGCGTAGATGCGCTGGCGCGGGGCGTGTAAGGCGCGCAAATGACCGTCGACGGGAATGCTCTCTGGCCCGGTCCAGGGAGCGGGAGCGGCGGGCAGAGTGCCGTGGGCGAGGATCGCCAGGTCGCCTTTTACCCGGGTGCCGTCGTCGAGGACGACGGTGATGCGATTGGCGTGGGTGCGGATCACGCGCGGCGTGCGTCCCAGGTAGGCGGCGTGCTGTGGCTGGTGGAGGTCGAGCAGGCGCCGCGCGGCGTCCTCACCGATGGCGTTGGCGCCGGGCACGAGCGAGCGGGTGATCAAGGCGACGAGTCCACCGCCGAGCATCAGCACCCGTGCTGGACCCGTCGTTGCGAACAGATGACGCACACGGACGGCACCCTGGATCGAGTGCAGGGTTGTCAGTCGGCCCGCGCTGACGGCCTGGTCCCTTCCGACAATCGTCTCATCGAGGGCGCGCGGACGACTGCCCGTGGCGATGATGAGCGCGTCATAGGCTCTGGTATCGCCGGAGTCGAGGCGGACTTCCCGGGTTCGCGGGTCGATGCCGCGGACGGTATCGGCACACGTCTGGACGCCGGTCGCCGGCAGTGCGGTCTGGTCGGGTTCGAGCAGCCCGATGGCCACGCCCTTGTTGACCAGCATCCGGTTGTGCGGTCGCCCGCCGCTACGGGCAAAGAGTTCGACCTCGATGTCGACATCGGAGGTGTGGAGGGTCTTCGCGGCGGAGGTTCCCAACACTTGGGCCGGGCCTGCATCTGCCGCAGGCTTATACGTCGCGGAGGCGCGCGATGAGTTCGTCGGCGGCGTCCAGTTGTTTCGCGAGTTTCTCGCGACGCTCCTCTGCGTCGGTCACGAACGTATCCAGCGCTGCGCGCGCGGCGCTGTCTGACGGATCATCCGCCAGTGCGTCAGCAGCGGCGAGGACTTCGCCCATCTGGTCGAGGGAGAACCCGAGCGGCTTCATCCGGCGGATCAGGAGGAGCCGCTCGACGTCGGCGTCGGTGTAGAGGCGGAACCCGCCACTGGTGCGGTCGCTCGGCGAGACGAGCCCGATCTCGTCGTAGTGGCGGAGGGTGCGCAGCGACAGGCTGGTGCGCTCAGCGACCTCGCCGATATGGATCGTTCCTGCCATCGGGTACTCCTCTGCCTCGATTTGGCACCCAACCCTCACGCAACGGTAGAGTTGGGTTTGGCGGGCTCCGACCTCGACCGCCGTCGCCCTATTTTCCCGCACCTCTCTGGGAGGCAGAATGAGCGCGCCCGCACGCGACAAGGAACGCTACTGGCCTCGGCCGACCGTGATGGATGTGTTCCGTTCGCCGAAGCTGTTGACGAAGGAAGTCCTCGCGGGTATGGTGGTCGGCCTCGCGCTCATCCCGGAGGCCATCGCGTTCGCGATCGCCGCAGGCGTGCCGGCCGAGGTGGGCTTGTTCTCCTCGATCGTGATGGCAATCTCGATCGCGTTCCTCGGTGGGCGGCCCGCGATGATTACCGCGGCGACCGCAGCGATCGCGCTCGTCATCCGGCCGGTCGCCGACGAGTACGGCCTCGACTACCTCATCGCGACCGTGATCCTCGGCGGCATCTTCCAGATCGTTCTCGGCCTGCTCGGTGTCGGCAAGCTCATGCGGTTCATCCCGCGCAGCGTGATGGTCGGGTTCGTCAACGCCCTCGCGATCCTCATCGCTGTCGCCCAATTGGAGCATTTCACCGGCGCGGCCTGGCTGATGTACCCGATGATCATCGTCAGCATCCTGATCCTATGGCTCTTCCCGAAGCTCACGAAGGCTGTGCCCGCGCCTCTGGTGGTCGTGATCGTGATGACCCTCGCGGTGTGGCTGCTGAACCTCGATGTGAAGACCGTCGGCGGTCTCGGCGAACTGCCCGGCGGCCCGCCGATGCCGTTCTTCCCCGATGTACCGCTCACCTTCGAGACACTGCAAATCATTGCCCCGTATGCCCTCGGCATGGCCGCGGTGGGGCTCATGGAGTCACTGATGACCGCGAAGCTCGTGGACGACATCACCGACACGCACTCGAACAAGACCCGCGAGGCGATGGGGCAAGGCGGCGCGAACATCCTCTCTGGCCTCTTCGGTGGCATGGGTGGCTGCGCGATGATCGGGCAGACCATGATCAACGTGCGCGCCTCCGGCGCCCGCACCCGCGTCTCCACGTTCGCCGCCGGCGTGTTCCTCCTGATCCTGGTGTGGTTCCTCGGCCCGATAATGAACCTGATCCCCATCGGGGCGCTGGTGGCGATCATGTTCATGGTCGCGTTCCTCACCTTCGACTGGCACTCCATCGCACCCTCCACGCTGAAGCGGATGCCCAAGAGCGAGACGATCGTGATGCTCGTCACCGTCATCCCGGTGCTCATCACCCACAACCTCTCCGTCGGGGTCATCATCGGCGTGTTCGTCGCCGCGATCCTGTTCGTGCGCCGCGTCGCCCACTTCACCACCGTCACCCGCACCTTCAGCGCTAACGAAGACACGGCGCACTATGAGGTCGATGGCGAGCTGTTCTTCGCGTCCTCGAACGACCTGACCACCCAGTTCGAGTACGCCGACGACCCGAAGCGTGTCGTGATCGACATGTCGAAGTCGCACGTGTGGGACGCCTCGACCGTCGCAGCGCTCGATGGAATCGAGCAGAAGTACCGCGAACACGACATCGAGGTCGAGATCATCGGCTTGAATGAGGCGAGCGGAACCTTCCACGCACGATTGAGCGGGAACCTGCCCTCACACTGACCCGACTGCGTGCTCGGCTCATGCAAGGCTCATCGGCCGTCCGCCGCGCTGGACGGGAGGGCCAGCGACTACTCCTGCCCTCCCGTTCAGAGTTACGACATCGCGGCGCTGAGCTCGCTGGCGACGCGCAGGACGCGTTCGGCGATCTGATCCCGGATCGCCCGCGTGCGGTCGCCGCCGCCGACGTCGGATGCAGCCTGGTCTTCGAAGGTCCAGGTCTCGATCGTTCCGGCCATGCCGTCGACCGGGGCGACCTTCGCCTCGTCGCCGAGCACGATGACCCGATCCACGCTGCGGAGGATCTCGGGATCGATGGGCTTCGGATACTCGCCCTCCATCGACGCACCGACCTCGACGATCGCTTCCTCGGCGAGGGCACTAAGCGTATCGCCCGGCGCAGTACCGGCCGAATAGACGGTGATGGCGTCGCCGGCGTGCTGCCGCATGAGCGCGGCGGCCATCTGCGATTTGTCGCCGTTCTTCTTGCAGACGAACAGCACCGACGCGCTCATGCGCTGGCCGCCTCGGTGCTCGCGGGCTCGAGGGAGGCGATGAGTTCCTGGATGCGGCGTTTGATGTCGTCGCGGATCGGACGGACAGCGTCGATGCCCTGGCCCGCGGGGTCATCGAGCTTCCAATCCTCGTAGCGCTTGCCGGGGAAGAACGGGCAGGCGTCGCCGCAGCCCATCGTGATGACGACATCGGAGTCCTGCACGGCGTCGGTGGTGAGGATCTTCGGGGCCTCGCCGCGGATGTCGATGCCCTCTTCGAGCATCGCCTCGACGGCGACGGGATTGATTTGGTCCGCGGGGATCGAGCCTGCCGAACGGACCTCGATGCGGTCGCCCGTGAGGTGGCGGAGGTAGCCTGCGGCCATCTGGGAACGGCCGGCGTTGTGGACGCAGACGAACAGGACGGTGGGAGTAGACATGAGGGTTCTCGTTTCCGATTGGGTCGGTCAGGTGAGGGTGGTGGCGAGGATGCCGCCTGCGGCTCCGATGATCACGACGATCCAGGGCGGGAGCTTCCACGCGACGAGCAGCACGAAGCAGACCAGCGCGAGTGCGAAGGCGGGCGGGGTGAGGATCGCGGTGGTGAACACGGGTGTGTAGAGGGCGGCGGCGAGGATGCCGACGACGGCCGCGTTCGCGCCCCGCATGATGGCCTGCACCCGCTCGTGGTGCTGCAGGCGGTTCCAGAACGGCAGCACGCCGATGAGGAGGAGGAAGCCGGGCAGGAAGATCCCGGCCAGCGCGATGCCCGCCCCCGCCGCCCCGCCCGGGCCGACGTCAGCGGCGCCGCCGAGGAAAGCGGCGAGGGTGAACAGCGGGCCGGGCACGGCCTGGGCTGCACCGTATCCGGCGAGGAAGTCCGCGTTCGTGACCCAGCCGGGATCGACGACGCCGGATTGCAGGAGCGGGAGCACGACGTGCCCGCCGCCGAATACGAGCGCTCCGGCCCGCGCGAACGCATCGAACAGGGCGATGCTGTCGTTGCCGGTGACGGCGGCGAGGATCGGCATCCCGGCCAGGATTGCGACGAACAGGGTGAGCGCGGCGATCCCCGCGGCCCGGGTCACCGGGAACCGCACCGCTGTCGCCGTGTTCGCGGCGGGTGCGCGGCAGACGAAGTATCCGGCGATCCCGCCGAGGACGATCGCCATGATTTGGCCGAGCGATCCGGCCAGCAGCAGCACGGCGAGGGCTGCGACGGCTGCGATCGCGGCGCGCTGCCGGTCCGGGGTGAGTGTCTTCGCCATGCCGAGGACGGCCTGCGCGACGATCGCGACCGCCACGATCTTCAGCCCGGCGAGGATGCCTTCCCCGATGGTGCCGGTGAACAGGGCGGCGCCGGAGGCGAAGGCGAGCATGAGGGCCGCGGACGGGAGCGTGAAGGCGATGAATGCGGCCAGCGCGCCCCGGTATCCGGCGCGGTGCAGGCCGATGCCGAACCCGACCTGGCTCGAGGCCGGGCCGGGAAGGAACTGGCACAGCGCGACCAGGTCGGCGTAGGCGCGGTCGTCCATCCAGCGTCGGCGTTCCACGATCTCGGTGCGGAAGTAGCCCAGGTGCGCGATCGGCCCGCCGAACGAGGTCACCCCGAGGCGCAGGAATACCCGGAACACTTCCCACGCCGACCCGCGCACCGGCGTACGTCGCGTCTCGCTTGTCATGCGACGTCACCGTCGACGGGAACGCACAGCTCGGCGAGCAGGCCACGGACGCGGGCCTCGATGTCAGCGGCGATCGCCGCAACGCCGTCTTCGGAGGCGAGGGCGGGGTCACCGACAGCCCAATCTTCGTAGCGGACGCCGGGGATGATCGGGCACACGTCCCCGCAGCCCATCGTGACCACGACGTCCGCGGCGCGGACGGCGTCGTCGGTGAGCGGCTTCGGGAACGCGGCCGCGGCGTCCTGCTCGCCTTCGATGTCGGCGAGGATCGAGCGCACGTGCGGGTGCACCTCGGCCGCTGGCGTCGACCCGGCCGACCGGGCAACAACCGCACCGCCGGAGAGCTGATTGACGAGGGCGGCGGCGAGCTGAGAACGGCCCGCGTTTGCGACGCATACGAACAGCACCTGCGGCATCCCCGTTTCGCGATCCTGTGTGAGGTCGGCGAGACGCTGACGGGCGAAACGTTCGGTGAGCGGGATCATATGCTGGGTGAGCTTCGCCGAGCGGACGAGACCCGCGAACGACTCGCGCACGATCGTGACGACGAGGTTGCGGTTCAGGTGCGTCATCTCGTCGGCGAGCTCGGCGGCGAGGTGCTCGACCTTCGCGTCGAGGGCGGCCAGTGCCGTCGCGCGGTCTTCCTGCTCGGCCTGCGCGTCGGCGATCGCGGCGGGCGCGAACGCGTCCAGCAGCGCGGTCACGGCCTGCTTCCGCGCCGGCAGGATGCTGTAGTACACCCAGGTGCCGCGTCGCTCGGAGGCCAGCAGCCCGGTGTCCTTGAGCTTCTTCAAGTGATGCGAGACGGTGGGCTGGGAGACGTCGGCGAGCTCGGCGAGGTCGCACACGCAGGCCTCGCCGCGCGGGTCCGTCGCGATCGCCGACAGCATCCGCAGCCGGAACGGATCGGCCAGCGCCTTGAGCGTTGAAGCGACAGCATCGGCGGCGTCTTCGCCGATGACGTGCGTCGGGGTCGGTGTGCAGAGCTCGGTGGTGGTCATGATGCCCTCGATTTGGCGACGGCGGGAACCGCGTACGGGTCGGTGTGGAACCACGTGCGGGCGGCCCAGAGCGAGACATAGACCAGACCCACGAGCACGGGCACCTCAATGAGCGGGCCGACGACGCCTGCGAGGGCCTGGCCGCTGGTCGCGCCGAAGGTGCCGATCGCGACGGCGATGGCGAGCTCGAAGTTGTTGCCTGCCGCCGTGAACGCGAGGGTCGTCGAGCGGGCGTAGTTGAGGCCGATGCCCTTCCCGAGCAGGAGGCCTGCGAACCACATGATCGCGAAGTACGCCAACAGCGGCAGCGCGATCCGGGCGACGTCCCACGGCTGCGACGTGATCGCCTCACCCTGCAGCGCGAATAGCAGCACGATCGTGAACAGGAGGCCGTAGAGCGCGAACGGGCCGATAAAGGGGATGAACTTCGCCTCGTACCAGTCGCGGCCCTTCGCCTTCTCACCGAAGAAGCGAGTGAGGAACCCAGCCGCGAGCGGGACGCCAAGGAATACGAGCACGTTCATCGCGATCTGCCCGATCGAGACATCCAGGCCTTGGGAGTCGAGGCCGAGCCAGCCCGGCAGCACGGTGAGGTAGAACCAGCCGAGCAGCGAGAACGCGACGACCTGGAACACGGAGTTGATGAACACCAGCACCGCGGTCGCTTCACGGTCGCCGCAAGCGAGGTCGTTCCAGATCACCACCATCGCGATGCAACGCGCGAGCCCCACGATGATGAGACCGGTGCGGTACTCGGGCAGATCGGGCAGGAAGAGCCACGCGAGGGCGAACATCACGGCAGGCCCTGCGATCCAGTTCAGGATCAGCGATGAGACGAGGAGCTTTTTGTCTCCCGTGACAGCGGCGACCTTGTCGTAGCGGACCTTCGCCAGCACCGGATACATCATCACCAGCAGTCCGAGACCGATCGGCACCGAGATACCACCGACCTCCATATGCGCGAGCAGGTCGGACAACGCGGGGATGAAGCGGCCGAGGAGGAGGCCCGCGACCATGGCGAGCCCGATCCACAGCGGCAGCCACCGGTCAAGGGTGGACAGCTTCGCCGGCATCGCGCGGGTCTGGGTTGCGGTGCTCATACGATCAGTTCGTCAATCTTGCCCGCGATGATCGGCTTCGGGTGTGCGCCGATGAGCACGTCGACGCGCTCACCGCCCCGGTAGAACCCGAGAGTCGGGATCGACGTGACATCAGCAGCCATCGCGGTCTGCGGGTTGGCGTCCGCGTCGAGCTTCACGATCTTCACGCGGCCGTCGTACTCGCCGGCGAGATCGTCGAGGATCGGTGCGATCGCCTTGCACGGCCCGCACCAGGTCGCCCAGATGTCGACCACGACGGGGATATCGGACTGCAGCACCTCGGCCTCGAACGTGGCGTCGGTGACGGTGATGGTCGCGCTCATGCGGACACCTCCAGAAGTTCGGTCTCGGTCTCGTCGGCAGGCAGGCCGGCGAGGAAATGCTGCGCGTCAAGGGCCGCGGCACAGCCCGTGCCCGATGCCGTGATCGCCTGCCGGTAACGGCGGTCGACGAGATCACCCGCGGCGAACACGCCAGGCAGGTTCGTCGCGGTCGACGGATGGTCGACGAGCACGTAGCCGTCGTCGTCGAGATCGACCTGCCCGGTCAGCAGCTCCGAGCGCGGGTCGTGCCCGATCGCAACGAACACGCCAGAGATCGGAAGGGCACGCTCGTCACCGGTGACGGTGTCGCGCAGGCGGAGCGCTTCGACGGCGTTCTCACCGACGAGCTCGGCGACTTCACTGTTCCAGGCGACCTCGATCTTCGGATCGGTCAGCACCCGCTCGGCCATGATCTTCGACGCCCGGAAGTCATCACGCCGGTGCACGATCGTGACCTTCGACGCGAAGCGCGTGAGGAACAGTGCCTCTTCCATCGCGGAGTCCCCGCCGCCGACGACGGCGATCTCCTTCTCGCGGAAGAAGAAGCCGTCGCAGGTCGCGCACCATGACAGGCCGTGACCGGAGAGCCGAGCTTCCTCGGCGAGGCCGAGCTTGCGGTAAGCGGAACCGGTGGTGAGGATCACGCTACGCGCCTCGAACGTTTCGCCCGAGCCGGTCTCGATCGTCTTGACCTCGCCTGCGAGGTCGAGCCGGGTCGCGTCGTCGTAGACGATACGCGCCCCGAAGCGCTCGGCCTGCGCACGCATCGCGTCCATCAGGTCCGGGCCCTGCACCCCGTCGGTGAAGCCCGGGAAGTTCTCGACCTCGGTGGTCGTCATGAGCGAACCGCCGGCGGTCACCGAGCCAGCGACCACGACGGGAGAAAGCCCCGCCCTGGCCGCGTAGACCGCGGCCGTATACCCCGCCGGACCAGACCCGACGATCACCATCTGTTGCATCGACATGTCTCTATATTGACATTCATCGAACCAAGCGGCAAGTCGGGTAGGTGCGTTCGGGAGGTTGTTCGCCGAGTGTTCACCCGGCGGAGTCGCCGCCGTCATCTACAGGACGGTCGACTCGGGCGGGATGCGCATAGCGGAGGGCGGTGTCGATGCCGATGCCGAACAGGTCGCAGATGCGTCGCACATCGCCGCCGGTGTGTTCGACCTCGTAGAGGATGCGGTCAGTGCGCAGCGCCTGCGCGGTGACTCCGGCCTTCTTCCAGGGGAAGTTCCGGCCCGGCGGCGACAGGCGCGGCGCGGTCTGGATCGTGACGAGCAGGTACGGGTTCTTCGTCTCGGGCCAACGCGTGGCGCGATGGTCGAGCCAGGCGGCCAGGCGCACCCGCACGGGTTCGGCGAGCGGGATCGTACGGCCGTCGGGCATGCGGAGTCTGCCGTCGATGATATCGGTGAGCTGGACGTGCTGCACCTGTTGCGTGGTGAGGGCGTGGAAAGCGACGAGGGCGACGGCCAGAGCGATTGCGGGGTCAGGGCTGGTGAGCGCGTCACGGATCGCGGACTTCTCCATCGGGAGCGGGATCGTGCGTTTGGGGCCGCGCAGCGGAATCGGTTTCGTCGGGTCGGCGAAGACGATCTTGCGGCCGCGCAGGATCGTGAACAGCGTGCGGAAGCCGAGCATCATCGTGTGCTGGCGGCTCGGATCATCCGGGAGCGCGTCGAGGATGTCTTCAGTGCTGATCCCGGTCAGGCTGGTGCGGCCTTCCTCGACCCAGCGGGTGATCGCGGGGAGGATGCCGTACATCTGCCCTTTCACGGTCATCGTGTCGCGGGGTTGACGGCGCGGCGTGGTCTTCGACCCGTCGGCCATGATGTCGCGCCAGAGTTCGAGCTGGGAGCGCATCGGCTCGGGCAGATGCCTGGTCTTACGGGCGAAGAGCTGCTCGAACGTCGGCACTCGGTCGTCGATGAGGAGGTCGGCGTCGCCCAGGACTTCGATCGTGGAGCGGATGTTGCCGTCATCGTCGTAGCGGCGCATCGCGAGAATGTCGGAAGCACGGAAGTGCAGATTCGCGCCGGGGAACACGAGCTGGAGAATCTCCAACGTGCGCCGCACCTGGTTCGTCTGCCGTTTGCTCCACGCATACTCGGCGGCGCGGGGCGTACAGGAAGTGATCGGTGCGGGAGGTGATGTCGCGCAGCCGGATCTCGTTCGAGCGCTGCCGCACCCGTTCCGGGTCGGGATCCAGATCGAACAGCACCGGCTGGGTGCTCTCGGCGACCGGCGGCGGCGCGGCGACGAGCCGGATCGCTTGGCGCAGGCTCATCGCCATCGGCCGGTGCTTCTCGGCAGGCCTGCGGGGATCGTTCATCACGGCGAAGAACAGTTGCGCCCCGAACTTTCGCGGTGCGTCGAGGTCGAGCGGTTCGCCGAGTACTTGCAGCATCCGGGCGGTCTCCAGGCAGAGGCGGCAGTAGCCCTGCTCACCGATGGTGACGTCGCGATGGCACGAGACGCATTCGCCTTGCGGGTAGTGCTTGAACCACCAGCGGCACTTCGGGCACCGCCAGTTGCGATTCCGGTAGACGCCCCAGGCCAGGCAATCACGGCAGGACCCCATGAAGCCGGGACTTCCCGGATGGCAATGCGCGCACAATCCTTGGCTGTATACTCGCTCGATCCGCATCTGCGGCATAGCGGCGGAGCGAAGGCGCCGCCGGGGATGCAGTCGTAGCAGTAGTCGACGCGAGGCTGGAGCCACGCGGCCGGTTTCACGCCGCACCCCTTGCAGGGCAGCGGCGGGCTCAGCGGCCCGTTCGGACCGCGTGCCGGACTCATAGCGGCGGGGCGGGCCGGTCATCCTTCGCGCCCAACCGTGGCGTCACTCGCGGTGTCGAACCGTTGGCCTCGCTGTGCTGCTCGGGCCTTCGCGTGCGCGCTGACCTTTTCCGGTTCGGGCACGAGGAGGTCTGACGGCTGGCAGTCCAGGACGTGGCAGATCACGTCGAGATCATCGAGGCGGATCGTCGTCGGAGTGCCCGTCCACAGCCCCGACATCTTGCCCTGGCTCACCTCCAACCCAGCGGCGGCGAGCATGCGCTGCAACTCCGCAGACTTCCAGATGCCGCGCTCAGCGGGCTGGACTCTCAGGTTCCACTTCATCAGTCACGCCATCCCTTCGAATCGTTCCTCAACGCTCTTGTTCGCGTGCGCCCACGCATCCTCGATGTGCTGGCTCGAGACGTGGATGTACTGCGTCGTCGTCGAGAGCCACTGATGCGGGACTGCTGCACGAGTAGGTGACATTTGATCTGGCTTGCCCGGAAGGGCGGCCTGGAAGGATGGCATCGTGCCCAAGCCCTACCCCACCGAGTTCCGTGACGACGTCGTGCGCGTCGCCCGAAACCGTGAGCCCGGAGTGACGATCGAGCAGATCGCGAACGACTTCGGGGTTCACCCGATGACGCTGCAGAAGTGGATGCGTCGCGCTGATATCGACGCAGGCGCCAAGCCCGGCCTGTCGCGGACCGAGTCGGTCGAGATCCGCGAGTTGAAGAAGCGGAACCGGCTGCTCGAGCAGGAGAACGAGGTCCTGCGGCGGGCGGCGGCGTATCTGTCGCAGGCGAACCTGCCGGGAAAAGGCTCTACCCGCTCGTGACAGAGCTCGCTGCCGACGGAGTTCCCGTCGCGGTGACGTGCCGGGTTCTCAAGCTCTCCCGCCAGCCCTACTACCGGTGGCTGGCGAATCCCATCACCAATAGTGAGGTGGTGGAGGCGTATCGGACGAACGCGCTGTTCGACGCGCACCGCGACGACCCGGAGTTCGGTCATCGTCTCCTCGCCGACGAGGCCCGCGACAACGGCGAGGCGATGTCGGATCGCACCGCGTGGCGGATCGCGTCGAGCAACGGCTGGTTCAGTGCGTTCGGGAAGCCCCGGCGGGGCAAGGGAGCCCGGCCCGGCCCGCCCGTCCATGACGACCTCTGCGCCGTCGTCGACGAGGATGGCCGGGTACGGCACGTGTTCACCGCCGAGGCGCCGAACGAACTCTGGTTGACGGACATTACGGAGCACCGGACCGCGGAGGGCAAGATCTACCTCTGCGCGGTCAAGGACGTGTTCAGTGCCCGGATCGTGGGGTACTCGATCGACTCGAGGATGAAGTCGCGGCTGGCGGTCCAGGCGCTCGAGAACGCTGTCGCGATGCGTGGCGACGTCGCCGGCTGCATCATGCATTCGGACAGGGGATCTCAATTCCGCAGCCGGAAGATGCTCCGAGCTCTTAGCCTCACCGGATGGTCGGGAGCATGGGAAGAGTCGGGTCGAGCGGAGACGACGCCGCCATGGAGAGCTTCTTCGCGCTGCTGCAGAAGAACGTCCTCGACCGCCGTTCCTGGACCACCCGCGAGCAACTGCGCATCGCGATGGTCACCTGGATCGAGCGGACCTACCACCGGCGACGCCGTCAGCACCGGCTGGGCCGTTTGACGCCCATCGAATTCGAGACCATCATGAACACGACCGCCGCACTGGCGGCCTGACTACAACCTGTCACCTACTCGTGCAGCAGTCCCCTTCGTGTCGCCGGTGGCTTGCACGAGCCGTGACTTTCCATCCCAGTCGCGATACCTCGCGCGGGCGGTCACGCGACCGTTCGACGCGGTCTGGAACCCGATCGTGCCGAACGTGCCGATGGTGAGGCGTGGGCGGCTCATCGCGTCACCTCCCGTCGAGCGGGAAGGTCTCGGCGCCGTCGCGTTGCTGCTCGATCCAGACACGTACATCGGAGACGGCGAACTTCAGGTGTTTGCCGAAGCGGTACGCGGGCGGGCCGAGGCCGCGGGTGCGCCAGTCGTAGATCGTCGAGACGGGGATGCCCAAATAGGTGGCCAACTCGCCGACATCGATCAGGGGCTCCAGGCCCCACGGGGTGGGTTGTGCTTCGGTGTCCATGTCGAACAGGTGCACGGCGCGCATCGCAGCTGACCGTACACAACCGGAGCGGTCGGGGCACTGCCGGGTGAATGATGCCCGAGTGCCCTTTCGGCGTGTCAAAAAGATGGGTTTGTGTTGACCGGATCAAATCTCACCTACGAAAAAATCGCGGGAACCCTTGAGTTTCCGCGATTTTTTGGTCGGGCTGACAGGATTTGAACCTGCGACCCCTTGAGTCGAAGAAGGGTTCTCCCTCCGTCACGCTTGATAGCCGTAGATCCCTTGCGGGAGTAGGCAAGTCGGGAGATCCCACAACCCGTCAGATCCCGTCAAAACCGGCAAAAGCCCGGAGCTTGCGGGTACATTTGCGGGTACATGGATTTTGGGCTTGAGCGCTCCACAAGGAGCTGGCACGTACTGGTAGCACCGATTGTTGCTGAGTCGCGTATTCATCAGATGTCGACTGCTGTTTCGCCTTGTGGCGGAGGCTGATGCATCCGGCGATTGATCAGCCTGTGCTGTATAGTTCAGTGCATGCTGACTATTGCTTCTCGACTCGACGTCATGAACCGGCTCGGCCGGGCCATGGCGGATCCGACGCGTTCCCGGATCCTGATGACCCTGCTCGAGGGACCGAGCTACCCGGCGGTGCTCTCGCGTGAGCTGGAGCTGACTCGCTCGAACGTGTCGAACCACCTCACCTGCCTGCGCGACTGCGGCATCGTGGTCGCTGAGCCGGAGGGTCGCCAGACTAGGTATGAGATCGCTGATCCGCACCTCGCGGCCGCTCTCATCGCGCTGGTGGATGTGACTCTGGCTGTCGACGAGCACGCTCCGTGCGTGGACTCGTCGTGCACCGTTCCGGGTTGCTGCGGAGCGGGAGCAGACGCGTGAGCGCGGCATGCGGCTGCGAGCACGAGCCGACGACCACGGCAGTCGATGAGAGCGAGGAGAAGGAGCGGCCCTGGTGGAGGGACCGCGGGATCATGGTGCCGGTCTTCTCCGGTGTCGCGTTCCTCGCTGGTCTGATCCTTGAGTGGTCCGGCATGGAGATCCCGGCACTGGTGCTGTTCTGGGTCGGCTTGCTGCTGGGCGCGTCGACGTTCACGCCGGGCGCGATCCGGAAGCTGTTCAAGGGCAAGCTGGGCATCGGGCTGCTGATGACGATCAGCGCGGTCGGCGCAGTCGTCCTCGGCTACGTCGAAGAGGCTGCGGCGCTGGCGTTCCTCTACTCGATCGCAGAGGCGCTGGAGGACAAGGCGATGGACCGCGCCCGCGGCGGGCTGCGAGCGCTGCTGAAGCTGGTCCCCGACACCGCGACCGTGCGCCGCGACGGCGCTTCGGTGGAGATTGCGGCGAAGGACCTCGCGGTCGGGCAGGTCATGGTGGTTCGTCCCGGCGAGCGGATCGCGACCGACGGAGTCGTCCGTACGGGGCGCTCCAGCCTGGACACCTCGGCGATCACGGGCGAGTCGATCCCGGTCGAGGTCGAGCCCGGCGACGCCGTGTCGGCCGGCGCGATCAACAGCGCCGGTGCGCTGGAGGTCGAGACGACGGCGGCGGGCACCGACAACTCGCTCACGACCATCGTGGAGCTGGTGGAGCAGGCGCAGGCGGAGAAGGGCGAGCGAGCGCGCCTCGCGGACCGGATCGCGCGCCCGCTGGTCCCGGGCGTGCTGGTCCTCGCGGCCCTGGTCGCCCTGGTCGGCTCGCTGTTCGGGGACCCGGAGCTGTGGATCACCCGAGCCCTCGTTGTCCTCGTCGCCGCCTCCCCGTGCGCGCTGGCGATCTCGGTGCCGCTGACGGTGGTCGCGGCGATCGGCGCGGCGAGCAAGTTCGGCGTGATCATCAAGTCCGGCGCGGTGTTCGAGCGCTTCGGCACGGTCCGCCACGTCGCCGTCGACAAGACCGGCACCCTCACCCGCAACGAGCCCGCCGTCACCGCGGTCCTCGCCGCGGACGGCGTGACCGACGCCCAGGCGCTGGCCTGGGCGGCTGCGCTGGAGCAGCACAGCACGCACCCGCTGGCCGCGGCGATCACCGCCGCAGCCCCCGGAGCCCAGGCTGCGGAGGGCGTGACCGAGCAGGCCGGGCACGGCATCGAGGGCAAGATCGACGGGACTCGGATCACCGTCGGCAGCCCCCGCTGGCTCGACGCCGGGGTGCTCGGCGACCAGGTCGCGGGCCTGGAGGAGCAGGGCAGTACCGTTGTGATCGTGCACCGCGACGGGGCCCCTGTCGCCGCGATCGGCGTCCGCGACGAGCTGCGTCCCGAGGTCCCCGAAGTGGTGCGGACTCTCGCGGCGCAGGGCGTCGGGGTGACGATGCTCACCGGCGACAACGCCCGCACGGCACGGGCGCTGGCAGCGCAGGCCGGTATCAGCGACGTGCGCGCGGAACTGCGTCCCGAAGACAAAGCGACCGCGATCGGGGAGCTGTCAAAGGCGGGGTCGGTTGCAATGATCGGCGACGGCATCAACGACGCCCCCGCTCTGGCCGCCGCGGACATCGGCATCGCGATGGGCGCGACCGGCTCGGACGCGGCGATCGAGTCCGCCGACGTCGCGTTCACCGGCCACGACCTCCGCCTCATCCCGCGCGCGTTCGACCACGCCCGCCGCGGACGCCGCATCATCAACCAGAACATCGTCCTGTCGCTGCTGATCATCACCGCGCTGCTGCCGCTCGCGCTGTTCGGCGTCCTCGGACTCGCCGCTGTGGTGCTGGTCCACGAGATCGCCGAGGTCGTCGTGATCCTCAACGGACTCCGCGCCGCCCGCACGCGTACCCCACGGCTGGAGAGCTGATGCTTGCGACCATCGGCTCAGCGATCGGCTTGTTTGCTGCGACCAACATCGATGACATCGTCGTGCTGACCGTGCTGTTCCTGGCCTCCAGCCGAGGGAAGCCGCGACCGTGGCAGATCGTCGCAGGCCAGTACCTCGGGTTCATCACCCTCGTCGTGATCAGCGTGATCGCCGCGCACGGCCTGACCATCGTCCCCGACGAATGGGTGGGCTTCCTCGGCCTGATCCCGCTCGGCATCGGCATCTGGACCCTCGTGCGGGGCCTGCGACGCAACGGTGACGACGATGACGACGACGAGAAGATCACCGCGGTCGGGCTGTGGGGCGTCGCCGGGATCACGATCGCCAACGGGGCCGACAACATCTCCCTCTACACGCCGATCTTCCGCACCAGTTCGCCCGGCGACGTCGTCGTCATGATCGCGGTGTTCCTCGTCCTCGTCGCCGTCTGGTGCGCTGCTGGACGCCTGATCGGAACCCACAAGGCCGTCACCGAAACGCTTGAACGCGTCGAGCACTGGCTCGTACCCGTCGTGTTCATCGGCCTGGGCCTGTTCATCCTGATCGATTCCGGCGTCATCGTCCGCCTCGTCGAGGTCCTCGCATGACCCCGGACGCGGCTGCCGATGCTGAGCTGACGTCGGGAGAGCGGCAGCAGAGGGGGCGTTGGCGGCTCACGGCGGGGGCACTCGCGCTCGGCGGGCTCGTCCTCCTGATCGATCAGGGGACGAAGGCATGGGCGGAGGCCACGCTCACAGTAAGTGAGCGCCTCCCGCTGATCGGCGACCTGCTGGGCCTGCAACTCGCTTACAACCCCGGCGCGGCGTTCTCCTTCGGTGAGGGTTCCACCTGGGTGTTCGCGCTGGTGGCCGTCGCGGCCACCGTCACCGCGATCGTGTTCGCGTTCCGTGTCCGACACCCCGGGTGGGCGATCGTGATCGGCGCGCTTGGCGGGGCCGCCGCCTCCCACGCCGGCGACAGGCTTTTCCGTGCTCCAGGGTTCGCCCAGGGGCACGTCGTGGACTTCCTCGCCTACGGGAACTGGTTCATCGGGAACGTCGCCGACGTCGTGATCGTCACCGCCGCGATCGCCGGAGCGCTTCTGATGATCCGCGGCAACGAGAACTGAGAGGACCATCATGGAGATCATCCTGCAGTATTTCAACGGCTGCCCCAACTGGGAGGTGCTCGACCAGCGGCTCGCTGAAGTAGTCAACGACCGATCCGATGTCAGGGTCATACGTCAGCTGGTCGAGACCCCCGAGGACGCCGTGCGCCTCGGGTTCCACGGCTCCCCAACCGTGCTCGTCGACGGCATCGACCCGTTCGCCGACGAGCGTACCCACGTCGGGCTCGCCTGCCGGATGTTCCGCACGCCAGCTGGGATCGCCGGGTCGCCGACCGTCGAGCAGTTGCGCGAAGCGATTTCCGGCCCGGGCGCTGACGTGTGATGCTCGTTCAGGCGTGGTCGGAACGGAGTGCCGGATAGTCGGACCAGTCACCGCCGGCGAGACGCGACCATGCGGCGGCGGACGAGGTCGTGATGCCGAGGAGATCCGAGACGATCAGGGGATGCATTTGCCGGGTGAGCTCGATGAGCGCTGTGGTGCGTGCGCTTCCCGCGAGCAGGCCTTCGGCGCGAAGACGACGGCTCAGCGGGCCCGGGGTGAGGTGATTGCCTGGGTTCCGGCCGGGGAACAGCCATCCTTCAGGATGGTGCTTCGCGGGGTCGGCGAGATCGCTGATGGCGTCGCCAAGGATCTCGGGGAGCCCGATCGGCTCGGCCCCGACTGTCAGCGTGACGGGCCGCGAGCTCGTATCGATCTGTGTCCGGGTGATCGTGACGATGCGGGTCAGCTGGATGCCGTAGAGCAGTACGAGGAGCCCGGCTGCCCGGGTCTTCGGGTCCATGCCGGCATCCGACAGGAACTTGCGAGCCATCTGCCATCGGTGGTCGGAGGCGTAGCTTCGCCCTTCGAGGCGATGGGCTCGGAACTCGACTCGGAGGGTGCTCATCCGGTGCCGTCGTAGCCAGCGAGTGAATGGTGCCAGCGCGTCACGCTGGCTCGGTGAATCAGTCAGATATGCGTCGAGCCGGCGCTGCGGGTAGGTTGCCAGCGTCTCTTGCTGTGACCGAATCTCTCGAAGAAGCGCGGCGCAGTACTTCAGCGCGGCCCGTTGCCTTTGGAAGCCAGCGGCTGGACTCGATGTACTGCGGGGTACCGCTCGGAAAGCCCGGGTGGACCGGAGGAGCTCCCAGGTGCAGTACCGGCGCAGGACCAGCCGGTCCTCGGCATGTTCGATGCCCGCCAACCATCCATCGAGCCAGTGGTCGAAGCGCGTGCCTTCGACATCGATCTCCGGAAGCACTCCTGAGCGGACCAGAAGCGAGAGGAGGAACGCTACCGACTGTCGCGACCGGGCTCGGGTGATGATCGCCTCGGCGGTGAGTGGCAGGGTTCCGTCCGCGATCTCGCGGAGCACCATCGCGCACTTGCTCTTGTGCATCCAGCGTTCGAACGATGCGGCTTTGCTGTGGTGCGTGAGCAGATAGTCCGCAAGGGGGTGGAGGTCCGCGCGGATCTCTCCCGCGTCGTCGGCGAGCAACTGCTGGATCGCGACGGGCCGGCGGCACTCGACGCAGAGATGATGCTTGCGGATCTCCTCGATCGAGCCACACCCAGGGCAGGCCATCGTCACCGGAGCGCCCGCGCAGTCGGCGCAGACCTTCTGACCGTTCATGAAACCGGTCAAGAACACCCTGCGCCCGCACTCGGGACAGGGCTGCGGTCTACGCATCGCGTAATAGCAGCGTGCGCATACCCGTCGCCCGTCAAGGTGGGAGGCGACCCGGCCAGGTTCTCCGCAGAGACCGCAGGTCTTGATCGGTGCGGTATAACAGGCCAGGCAGACGAGTTCCGGGCGGCGGACGATGATGGTCGCGTGCTGCCTGCACCGCGAGCAGTCACCGAACGATCGAGGGTCGGCTCGCCAGCATTCGCGGCAGAAGCGCTGTCCGTCGATCGTGCGCTGCACGGGTCGGACCCGGCCACAGGAAGCGCAGGAGACGGACCTGGCGTTCCGCTCGCAACGAGAGCAGTGCCGACCACCGCTCGGCGTCTTGTGGGGCATTCTCACCGAGCGGCCGCAGGACTCGCACGTCGGCAGCACTACCCGGTCTGCTCCTTCTTCTACCAGCGCGCGGGCCAGATCCTGGACGGTCACCGGCACATTCGCATGCCGCCCCTCGAGGACCCCAGGCTGCTTGATCAGCGCGAGCTCAAGAAGCCGCTGCGTGAGGGGCACTGGCGCAACCGAATGCACGATCTCAGCGAGACGCTCGGGCAAGATCTCGGGAACGAGGGGACGCACGAGGTCGATAACTTCCGTGACTCTCGGCTGCTGCGGAGGCTTGGCCACCGTGGCTACTTCGTACGCGGACGGCGGATGGTTGCGCGGACAGGACGGAGATCACCGATCGACCCGCGCGTCGCTTCCTCGCCCACGGCCACCGGGGTCGATGCCTCTCGGCGAGCGATTGTCACGAGATCGTCGAGTGAGCACTCCAGCGCATCGCACAACGCCGCCAACACGTCGAGACGCACCCGCTGAGGCGGTTGCGTCACCAGCCGATACACCTGCTCCCTGGACAGGTCGATCCCGCGTTCCTCGAGCAGTGGCTTCAGCTTGGAGGTCTGGAAGATCCCGCGCGAAGCCATCACTCTGCGGAGATTCCATCCGGTGTCGAGCTCAACGGTCATCAGCTTCTCCTTCGATGAGGGCCTTCAGTGCTTCCGCGAGCACCCGGTTCTTGTAGTCCGAACTGACGGAGGCGTAGATCGAGGTCGTCGAGGCGTGCATGTGCCCGACCTGCTCCTGGACGAATCGATCGGCATAGCCGAACTCCAGCAAATGCGTGACGTAGGAATGCCGGAGGCTGTGCAGCGTCAGATCCTTCGACAGGCCAGCCTCGTCCCGCAGCTCCGCGAACCTCCGGTCGAGATACCCGGCGGACAGACGCGTGCGACGCTCGGTCACCCAGAGCGCGTCAAGGTCAACTCCGGGCGCGAAGCGTTCCCGGGCCTGCTCGAGCCATTGCTGCATGCCCGGCACCCACCAGTCGAACTCCGGCACCAGCAGCACCGTCCGCCGCCGCGGCGCACCACCTCCTGCAGCCTTCGCCCACCGCACGTGTATCGCGCCGTAACGCCCCCACTGGCGCATCTTTGCGTTGTGGTGCAGGTCGACGGTGTCGAGCATCACCGCCTCCGTGCGGCGCAACCCGAACGCGTAGACCGTCTTCAGCAGTTGTGCGTCACGCAACGCCCCGAGAGCGCCCTTCCGGCCCGACGCCACGAGCAGCTCGACGCGAGCGTCGGCGGTGTCGAACAGGCGCTCGATCTCGTCGTACGTGAACGGGCGGCGTTTCCCGTCCCCCTCGAACTCAAACCGGTGCGCGACCGTGTTCCACGGCAGACACACCTGGGACGGGACCTCACCGAACTCCCGGTCGCAGATCTCCATCCAGTCGTACAACGGGTTCGTGAGGTAGTCGCAGAATCCCCGGATGGACCCGTGATTGGCGCGCATCGTCGACAGCGTGCGAGTGCGTCCGCCCGATTCCGCGGTGAACTCATCCACATCGGCGACCGTCCACCTCCACGGGGGCTTGTCCACGAAATCACGGAACCGCGACACCGTCGCCGTCCGATTTCGAATCGTTTGCTCGCGGAGCCCGCGTGACAACTGCTGGTTCCGCCAGCCCTCGATCATCGCGTCGAAGACCTGTTCCTCCGGGTTCGCCAATGCGACGTTCGACGCTGACGTGAGCAGCCGAAGCGCCGCTGCTGTCAGCAACCACGAGGATGTCGTGTGGCAACTGAAGGAGCAGGCTGGTTCGATCAGCGTGCAGACGGTCATGGGGATCCTCGGTTCGATGTCCGGCGACTTCGCCGGATTCGCAGGGGCTGCGGGTCAGGCGTTCGAGGTTGGCAATACGCAGTCCTTGAGAGCCGTTGTAGACCGGCTGAAGCTCGCCGGCGTCATCAAGCTGCAGCAGGGTGGACAGCCCAGAGATCGCTGGAAGCTGCGCATCGCTTAACCCCCTGCTACGGTCGCCACTACAAAGCTCGTCCTCGCTCTAGGCTCAGGTTCATGGAGCGGACCACATCGAGGGTCCGGATGGAGATCAAGATACGTCGGGATCTCTCGGGATCGCGCAGGGCTTCGCAGGACGTCGGTCGGGATCATTCAGGATCTGACGGGATCTCTCGGGATACGACTACGTGTCGGACGCGCGCTGCCTAGGCAGTATGACAAGTATTCACTCGAGGTGGGCTATGCCCACCTGACAAGGACCGTCATGCCTAGCGATTGGATGTAAACCTGAGGTTCTGCGCCGTCGTTAGACGTCATTCGATAGGCCAGTCGCCGGGCAATCCAGTACTACAGCGAGCAGATAAACCCCAGAATCACGAGGGTCTTCGTCTCACCTGCCTTGCGAGCGCGCCACGTACAGGCTTGGAGTGTCGGGATAGTTCGCAAAAAACCTTGCGGGTACATTTGCGGGTACATTGGCCATTTTGACCCACTGTTCACACGACAAAGCCCTGATGAAAATTGCTTCTCATCAGGGCTTTTCGGTCGGGCTGACAGGATTTGAACCTGCGACCCCTTGACCCCCAGTCAAGTGCGCTACCAAACTGCGCCACAGCCCGTTGTTCACCGTGGTGACAACTCGAATAGCTTAGCGCATCCGGCGCCGCGAATGAAACCGAGCTGGCGCGCGGTGGCGACTTGGGTATTCTTGCGAACACAATCGACAGCAACACGAGGTTCGGGAGCAAGGATGGCCGAGGCAAAGTACGCAGAAGAGCGTCGGTCGGAGCTGCTGCGCATCCTCGCATCGGCGGGCCGAATCGACGCGGCCACGGTCGCAGCCGAGTTTGGCGTGACTTCTGAGACAGTGCGCAAGGACCTCATCGCGCTCGAAAACACGGGCCTACTGCGGCGAGTGCACGGCGGCGCAGTGCCGGCCGACTCGCACCTGTACGAGCCGACGCTCGAGGCGCGTATCGAGTTTTCGGCCGAGAAGCAGCGCATCGCACACAAGGCGCTCGAGTACATCCCAAACGGCGGGGCGGCGCTCTTCGACGCAGGCACCACGACGCACCGGCTCGTGCAGCAACTCCCCCACTCGGCGAACTTCACGGCCTACGTCAACGCACTGCCGCTTGCGACGACACTCCTACGCCAGCCGCAGGTGCGCGTCGAACTCGTCGGCGGCATGATGCGCGCGGTCACCTCGGCCGCGGTCGGCGACCGCACGGTGCGCGCGTTCGGCGGCATCAACGTCGGCGTCGCCTTCCTCGGCACGAACGGCATCCACCCCGAGCGCGGGCTCACGACGCCGAACCCCGACGAGGCCGCCGTCAAGCACGCGATGCTCGCCTGCGCCGAGCAGCGCATCGTGCTCACCGACCACTCGAAGTTCGGGCTCGTGCGCGGCGTGCGCCACGCCGAGCTCGCCGACATCGACATCATCATCACCGACCGCGACGTGCCCGCGGAGATGCACCGTGAACTCGACGCTGCTGGCGTGGAACTCGTTATCGCGTAAGCAGCTCGAGGTCGATCTCGGCCAGGCTCGCAACCACCTCGACGCCGAGCGCCTCGAACGCCTCGCGATCAGCAGCATCCGACGGCACGGCGATCACGCGCATCCCCGCATCGCGCCCCGCGGTCGCACCGCTCACCGAGTCCTCAACCACGACGCACCGCGCGGGCTCGACGCCGAGCGCGCTGGCGGCGGTCAGGTACGGCTCGGGATGTGGCTTGGCATGCGCCACCTCGTCACCGGCGACGGATGCGGCAAACGCAATTGGCGCAACCGCGAGCACGGGGTCGATGAGCGGACGATAGCTCGACGACACGAGCGCGCACGGCACCCCAGCACCCGCCACCAGGCGCAACAACTCACGCGAGCCGGGCAGCCAGTCCGGCCCCTCCGCGTGATGCGCGGCAACCCGCTCGGTGAGCACCTGCGCGATCACCTCGGGGTCGCCGCGCACGCCGGCCGCAACCAGCTCGCGCGCCGTGTTGATGAGCGGGGTACCAAATACCTCGCGTGCCTGCGCCGAAGTCCAGGTCACCCCGGCCTCGCGCGCGAGCTCCTGCTCGCACACCTCCCAGGCGTACTCAGAATCGATCAGCGTGCCGTCCATGTCCCAGCAGATAGCGGCGGGCAGGGTGGGTACTCCGGTCATGCCAACTCCTCATTCGGTTGCGAATCCAACACAATCCAAAGATATCCGCGCAAGCCACTTGCCAAAAGCCCAACAATCTCCAATAATTCCAATTAAACCCAAACAAGCATCGGAGGGGCACGTGAGCGAGAACACCGCGCACCACATCGTCACCGTCACGCCAGCGCCGGCGATTGACTGGACGGTCACCGTCTCGAGCTTCGCGCTCGGCGCCGTGAACCGGGCGACCACCTCAACCCGCGAAGCCAGTGGCAAGGGCGTCAACGTCGCCTGGGCCCTGCACCGCGCGGGTATTGCCACCCGGGCCATCGTGCCGGCGGGCGGCAACACCGCTGAGTTCATGGCCACGCAGTTCACCGCAGGCGGACTCGGCCACGAGATCATCCCCATCGCCCGCGAGGTGCGCACGAACATCACGCTCATCTCTCCCGGCGAATCCACCAAGATCAACGAGCCCGGCACCCCGCTCGACGATGCCGAGTGGGGCAGCCTCAGCGCCGCCGTCGAGCTCGCTGCCAAGAGTGCCAGCATCATCGCACTCTGCGGCAGCCTGCCCTCGGGCTCCGCAGCGGATGTGTATGGCCGGCTCATCGAGTCGGTGCGGGCCCGCGCGCCCCACGTACGCATCGCGCTCGACACCTCGGGTGAGCCGCTGAACCAGTCGGTCAGCGCCGGCCCCGACCTCATCAAGCCCAACGTCGACGAGCTCGCCGAGCTCACGGGGCGTCCCCTGCGCAGCCTCGGCGAGGTGCGCGAGGCCGCCGACCACGCCCGCGAACTCGGCGCCGGTGCCGTGCTCGCCAGCCTCGGCGGCGACGGCTCGATGCTCGTCACGGCCGATGGCGCCTGGGTCGCCCGAGCCCACGACATCCCCGTCGTCAACACTGTCGGCGCGGGTGACGCGCTGCTCGCCGGCTTCCTTGCCGACGGCAACTTTGACTCCGAGAGCCTGCGCAACGCCGCGCTGTGGGCCTCGAGCGCGGTTGCCTCCCCCACCACGCTCTTCCCCGTGCGTGACGAGTTCGCGAGCCGCATCACCGTGCGCGACTTCGCGACCGAGTCCACGCTCGCCAGCACCGCACTTTCGGAGCCCGCAGCTCCTCCCGCAACAACCCCTGTCAACTAAGGAGACGGAGAGATGACCGACCAGTACATCATCGCCGCAACCGGGTGCCCCACCGGTGTGGCACATACGTTCATGGCTGAGGAAGCCATCATCCAGGCCGCCAAGGCGCGCGGCATCGAGGTGAAGGTCGAAACCCACGGCCAGGCCGGCGTCGAGCACGCCCTCACTGCCGACGACATCCGCCGCGCCACCGCGGTCATCGTCGCCGCCGACAAGGACGTCCAGGCCGAACGATTCGTTGGCAAGCCGCTCGTGAACGTGTCGGTCGCCGCCGGCATCCACAAGGCCGACCAGCTCATCGACCAGGCTCTCGCGAAGGCCGCGGCGGGCGAGAAGGCCGCCGCTGGCGAAGGCGAGTCCGAGTCGGCCCTCGACGCCGATCTCCTCGACGTCAAGTCGATCGAGACCACCGGCACCGGCTGGCGCCGCGTCGGTCGCGACATCTACAAGAGCCTCATGAACGGCGTCTCGCACATGCTGCCGTTCGTCGTTGCCGGCGGTGTGCTCATCGCGGTGTCATTCCTCTGGGGCATCTACTCGGCCGACCCCGAGAGCGACCAGTTCAACCAGTTCGCCGCGAACCTCAAGGAGATCGGCGGCATCGCGATGGGCCTCATGGTGCCCGTGCTGTCGGCCTTCATCTCCGACGCCATCGCGAAACGGCCAGGCCTCGTCGTCGGCTTTATTACCGGCCTCATCGCCTCCACCTACGGCACCGGCTTCCTCGGCGGTATCGTCACCGGCTTCCTCTCGGGCTACGGCATGCTGCTGCTCGACGCGGCGCTCAAGTGGATGCCGAAGTCGCTCAACGGCCTCAAGGCCATCTTCCTCTTCCCCGTCATCGGCACCTTCGTCTTCGGCCTCATCACGCTGTGGATCGCCACCCCGATGGCGAGCATCTCGACGAGCCTCGAGAGCTGGCTCTCGTCGTTCCAGGATGCGAACCCGCTGCTGCTCGGCCTCATCCTCGGCATCATGTGTGCGTTCGACATGGGTGGCCCCGTGAACAAGGCCGCCTACGTCACCGGTGTCGCGCTGCTCGGCGACGGCAACATCACCTTCATGGCCGCCGTCTCGGCCGCCTGCATCGCCCCGCCGCTCGTCACCGCGATCGCCGCGACCTTCTTTCCGAAGGGCTTCCAGCCCGCCGAACGTCGCGCCGGTTACGTCAACTACATCCTCGGCGCCACGCACATCACCGAGGGCGCGATCCCCTTCGCCGCGCGTAACCCGCTTGTCGTCATCCCGATCCTCATGCTCTCGAGCTCGATCGCCGCGATCCTCTCGCTCCTGTGGGGCGCCGGTTCGCCCGCCCCGCACGGTGGTTTCCTCGTGCTGCCCGTCGTCACGAACCCGCTGCTCTGGGTCGCCGCGATCCTCATCGGCTCGGTCGTCGGCGCGGTCATCTTTGGCCTCTACCGCACCGCGAGCGCTCGGCGCGCTGAAGCTGCAGAAGCCGGCGCGCACGCCGAGTCGGTTGAGACCCCGGCCGCAGCGCCGACGGATGCTCCGCTCACGCCCGCTCCCGCCGCCACCTCCGCGCCCGGAGCGGCGACCGGTACCGCGACCGCCACGCGCATCTTTGCCCCCGAGCACGTGCGGGTCGACGTCGAGGCCTCGGGCCGCGACGGCCTCCTCCAGCAGGTCGCGGCGACGGCGCAGCAGCTCGGCATGACGACTGACCCGGATGCGGTGGTCGCTGGCATGCTCGAGCGCGAGGCGCAGAGCACCACGGCCCTCGCGCAGGGTGTGTCGATCCCCCACGTGAAGTCGCCCGCTGTCACCGAAGCCGCGATCCTCATCGTCCGCGGCACCCAGCCGGTGACCTGGACCGACGGCGAGCTCGTCTCGACCGCGCTGGCGATCCTCGTACCCGCCGCCGAGGCCGGCAGCACCCACCTCGAGCTGCTCGCCAAGGTCGCCCGCGGTCTCATGGACGACGAGTTCCGCGAGACGCTCATCTCGGGCGACGTCGACGCCATCTACCAGCGGGTCGACGCCCAGCTCAACAGCTAAATCAAAATAGCCGCGATGCGCTGGCTGCTTCGGGTTCTTCGAGCTCGAGCAGCCAGCGTTTTCGTTCGAGGCCGCCCGCGTAGCCGGTGAGCGAGCCATCGGCGCCAAGCACCCGATGGCAGGGAATGATCACGCCGATCGGATTGTGGCCGACCGCCTGCCCAACTCGCTGCGCAAAGTGGCGGTTGCCAAGCGCCTCCGCCAGCTCGCCGTAGCTCGTCGTCTCACCGTAAGGAATCTCCCG
The DNA here is from genome assembly GCF_023370115.1 of Gulosibacter sediminis. Taxonomy (NCBI): domain Bacteria; kingdom Bacillati; phylum Actinomycetota; class Actinomycetes; order Micrococcales; family Microbacteriaceae; genus Gulosibacter; species Gulosibacter sp. ACHW.36C. The sequence continues at coordinate 1,726,988 of NZ_CP097160.1, forward strand.
CAGCAGCGCCCAGCACCGCTGCGAGAACTCGTCGCCACGCGGCGCGAGCGGCACCGTAAACTCGCGCACCTCGCCCGCGAAATATCGGGCCAGTTCATCACTGACATAGGTGAAGAGCGCGTCGTCCTCAGCATCGACTTCGACGCCAAACTCGGCCGCGTCGGGCAGATATCGCTGGTCGCTGAAGTAGCAGCCGCGCAGCGCCTCGCCCTCGGCGACGAGCACGAGGCAGCCGAGTTGCGATTCGATGCGGGTGTGGCGCAGGGTCACGCGATGCCCAATCGCAAGCGCTCGCCACTGTGCAGGCGGGCGAGTTCGTCGACGCCGATGCGCTCGAGAGAGTCGGTGAGGGAAACCCCGAGTCGCTCAAACTCGTCGAGCTGTTCGAGGTTGCTCGGCACGACCAGCACGTGCGCGCCCGCGGTGACGCCCGAGGTCGCGCCGCTCACCGAGTCCTCGATCACGAGTGAGTCTTCGATCGCCACGCCGAGGCGCTCCGCGGCGGTGAGGTACGGCTCCGGCTCTGGCTTGTTCGCGTGCACCTCGTCGCCCGCAACCGAGTGCTGAAATGCTCCCTCGGGCGCTGCCGCGAGCACCGCATCGATCACGCGGCGGAAGCTCGCCGAAACGACCGCGGCGGGCACCTTCGCCTCGCCGAGCGTCGCAAGCAGCGTCTCCACCCCGGGCATCCACTCGACACCGTGATTGTGGTGCCCGACCATCACATCGAGCAATTCGTTGAGCGCCTCATCGGCCGTGAGGGGCAAGCCTAGCGCGCGCATCTCCGCAATGGTGACCACGAGCGGCTTCCCGATCGTGGAGCGCGCGTCGGCTTCCGTCCACCGCGAGCCGTGCCGATCGGCCATGGCGCGCTCCGAGGCACCCCACAGCGGCTCGGAGTCGACAAGGGTGCCGTCGAGGTCAAACAGAATGGCGGCGGGCAGCTGAGATGTGGTCATACCGGTAATCTTGTCTGGTCATGTTGCAGACCACCTGGCAGGCGCGCGAGGCGGCACACCGCGAGCGCGCCGACGCGCTCACCGCTGACTATCGTGCCGCCCACGAGGCCGGCCGCAAACACGCGATCGACGACTTCCTGTTCACGTACTACTCGTACAAGCCGGCCGTGCTCCGCCGCTGGCACCCCGGCATCGGTGTCGCGCTCGAGGGCGCCGAGGCGTTCGCCGAGCGCCGCTGGTACCGGCGGGATGCGTCAGACCGGGTCGAGGTCGATGCCGCAGCTTTCCTCGCGGCCAAGGGCGACCTCGTCGAGCGCATCCGCGCCCTCACTGCAGCCATTGCCGGCCGCGAAGGCCAGTTCGGCTGCTTCGGCTTGCACGAGTGGGCAATGGTCTACCGCGACGACGAGCACCGGCATCCGATTCCGTTGCGGCTCGGGCAGCGTGGCACGGATGCGGTGGTCGAGTCGCACCGCATCACCTGCAGCCACTACGACGCCTACCGCTTTTTCACGCCCGAGGCTCGGCCCCGTAACCTGCTCGAACCGACGCGGGAACGCCAGTGCGAGCTCGACCAGCCGGGCTGCCTGCACGCGAACATGGACGTCTACAAGTGGTGCATCAAGCTTGGCCCGCTCGTGCCCGGTGAACTCCTCCTCGATGCGTTTGCCCTCGCCCGCGAGATCCGCTGGCTCGACATGGCGGCGTCACCCTACGACGTGCGCGACTACGGCGTCGAACCGATCGCGATCGAAACGCCCACGGGTAAGGCCGACTACGTGCGCCAACAACGCGCGTTCGCGAGCCGCTCGCAAGAGCTGCGGGCACGGCTGCTCAAAGTTATCGACGCCGCCACATCGTCGTCAGCGGGCGAAAGCCCTGCCGGAGCCAGAACGGCGCCGATTCGGGGTTGAGCGCGCCGAAATCGACGGCGAGCAGCTCGGCACCGGCCGCGCGGGCACGGGCATCGAGTTCGCCAACGAGCGCCGCACCGACGCCACCCGCACGGAGGCGTCGCGTGACGGCAGTGAACTGCACGTAGAGCTCTCGCTCGCGACTGGTGCGCGGCGCGACGGTGCCGGGGGCGGCGAAGTTCGCGACGCCCGCGAGTAGGCCAAAGTATTCGGCGACGACCGCGAGCACCGGCACGTCGACGACCTTGCTCGCATAGTCGAGCAGGTGTTCGCGCAGCTGCGGATGCGCCCACGCGCCGGTCGCGGCGTCGGCGTCGGCCGCGTGGAGTTCCTCGAGGAGGCCAGCGACACCGGCCCGATCGTCGGCGGTCACCTCGCGCAGCTTCCGGCCCGGCTTCGACGTCCAGGCCGAGGGCCGGGGCTCGCCCTCGACGCGGCGCACCGCGAACGTGCTCACGGGCGCGAAGCCGCGGGCCGCCAGCACCGCCGGAGCACCCCGCAGCGCCACCGGCAACTCGAGCTGCAGCGGCACGCCCGCCGGCGCCCCTGCCGCCCAGTCATCAATCAAATCGGCGAGGTCGCCAATCGCGGGCGAGGCCGGATCCTCCCCCGAAGTATCGGCGCCGCGCACCACGAGTTCGTTGGCCACGGGCGGGTTGAAGATCGACCAGGATGCATCGGGCTCGGGCCGCAGCTCGCTCGCGACGCCGACGAGGCTGCCGGCGGAGTGCATCCGCTCGCCCTCGGGGAGGGTGAATGGCGCGAGCTCAGCGAAGGCGTGGATACGCCACTCGTTCATGGCGTCGGTGGCGGCGTCGAGAGTGGTCACCCGCTCGACGCTACACGTCGGCGCGTCACGCCGTTTGGTAGATGACCTCGCGGTACCGCGGTCGGTACCCCATCCGCTCATTGACCTCGATCATCCACGGGTTCACGTGCGAGTTCCACGTCGCGATGCGGCGCACCGCGGGGAATTGCGTCGCGATGGCGCGATGCGTCGCGAGCTTGAGCGCAAGACCAAGACGGCGGCCCCGGTGTGCCTCGAACACGAGCGTGTTCCGTTGAAACGCGAGGTCGGCGCCCGCCTCGCTGCGCACCTCGACCTCGGAGTGCGCCGCGAGGCTGCCATCGGGTGCTTGCGACACCGCGATGATGCTGAAGTACCCCGAGGCGGTGCTGCGTGCCTCGCCCTCGCGGATGCGCTCGGGCGTGTACTCAGCAATCTCTCCCACGACTTCCTCGTCGGGTTCATCGAGTTCGAGTTGCGTGAGCAGCTTGCCGTACTGCTCGAGATACTCATCGGGCACTCGGTTGGCCCAGATCAGCGTCGTGTAGCCGGCACTGCGCGCGTCGACTTCGGCCTGTAGTTCGGCCTCGAGCCCGGCGTCCAGCGGTAGCGGCGCGGTGCGGCAGACCGCGACGTTCTTGCGTTCGACGCCGAGCCTCCGCATGATCCGATTCGCCGGATGCGCCGGGTCGTCGACGTCTTCGTCGAGCCAGAACTCGCCGTAAGCCTCGACACGCGCGCGACCCCCGTCTCGAATCGCCGGCAAGAGCGCCTCGTCGAGCAGGCGCGTGCCGATGCCGCGGCCCCTGGCATCGTGGGCGACCTGCAACTCGACGTAGACCAGGTCGAGGTTCTCTTGCAGCGGGAAGTCGACGCTCGCCTCGCCGACGACGCGATCGCCCTCCCACGCCGCCCAAAACACCTGGCGTTTGAACTCGCTGTCGACGATCTCCGCCCGCAGTTGCGCCGCGGTCTGCACGACGCTGCCGCCGAACTGCGCGAGATCGTAGGCGCCACGGAACTCGGCGACGGCGGTGAGCGCACGCTCGTCGTCGAGTTGAATTCTGGAAACTGTCAACGGTGACACTCGCCCAAGCGTACCCGGGCGGGTGCCACCATTGACAGCAGCAAGTTCGCGGTGCCTAGACCTCGAGCACGTCGCGGCGCACGGGCACAACGGCCGGGTGCACGTTACCGAGCGCCTCGATCACCCGCACGACCTGCTTCGAGTAGCCGAACTCGTTGTCGTACCAGACGTAGAGCACGAGGTTCTTCCCGTTCGCGATGGTCGCGAGACCATCGACGATGCCGGCACGGTCGTGACCGACGAAGTCGGTCGACACGACATCCTTCGACTCGATGTAGTCGATCTGCTGACGCAGGTCGGAGTGCAGCGACACCTGGCGCAGGTAGTCGTTGACCTGCTCCTTCGTGACCTCGGTCTCGAGCTCGAGGTTGAGCACGGCCATCGAAACGTCGGGTGTGGGAACGCGGATCGCGTTACCGGTGAGCTTGCCGGCGAACTCGGGCAGCGCCTTCGCAACGGCCTTCGCGGCGCCGGTCTCGGTGAGCACCATGTTCAGCGTCGCGGCGCGGCCGCGGCGCGAGCCCTTGTGGAAGTTGTCGATGAGGTTCTGGTCGTTCGTGAACGAGTGCACCGTCTCGACATGGCCGTGGTTCACGCCGAACTTCTTGTCGAGCGCGTGCAGCACCGGGGTGATGCCATTCGTGGTGCAGGACGCGGCCGAGAGGATCTGCTCGTCGTCGCGAATGTCCTTGTCGTTGATGCCGAACACGACGTTGCGAATGTTGCCCTTGCCCGGTGCCGTGAGCAGCACGCGAGCCACACCCTTCGCCTGGAGGTGCTGGCCGAGCCCCTCCTCGTCGCGCCAACGGCCGGTGTTGTCGACGACGATCGCATCGTTGATGCCGAACTGCGTGTAGTCGACGGTGCTCGGGTCGTTCGAGTAGATGACCTGAATCTGCGTGCCGTTGGCCACAATCGTGTTGTTGTCGCGGTCGACCTTGATCGTGCCGTTGAACGGGCCGTGCACCGAGTCACGGCGCAGCAGCGAGGCGCGCTTCTCGAGGTCATCGTCACCGTTCTTGCGCACCACAATGGCGCGCAGGCGCAGGCCGGGGCCCGTCGTCGCCTGGTCGATGAGGATGCGCGCGAGGATGCGGCCAATGCGGCCGAAGCCGTACAGCACGACGTCGGTGCCGCCGTCGCCCTCGATCGCGGGCTTCACGTCGCGCAGCTGCTCGGCGAGGAACGCATCCGCGTCGCCCGAGCCAGCCTGCTGGAACGCGACGCCGAGCGCGCCGAGGTCGACCGAGGCGATGTGCAGGTTCATGCGGCTCAGAGCCTCGAGCAGTTGGCGGGTGGTGCTGAGGTCAAGGGCCCCACCCGAGGTGTGGCGGCGGCCAAAGCGGTGCGCCTTGATGACGTCGATCGCCGAGAGGTTGATGAGTCGGCGGCCGTGGATCGAGGTGACGATATTCCGCTCTCGATACAGCTTCGAGATGAGCGGAATCAGCTGTTCCGCGGCGTCGAGGCGGTCAAACCAGAGACGCTGCTCAGCCAGGTGCACTTCGGTCATAGTGGGACGTCCTCCATTGGGTCCTATTGGGCGCGGGAGCGCGCAAGATGGGCCCTTTTAGGGTACCTGACGCCCTACTTGCGCTTGCGACGTTCTCGCACCCGCATATTGATTTGAATGGGCGTGCCCACGAAGCCGAACACCTCGCGTAGCCGGCGTTGAATGTATCGCCGGTAGCCGGGGTCGAGGAACCCCGTCGTGAACAGCACAAACGTGGGCGGGCGCGTCTGCGCCTGCGTCGCGAACAGCACGCGCGGCTGCTTGCCGCCGCGCAGCGGGTGCGGCAGCTCCTGCGTGAGCTCGGTGAGGAACGCGTTGAGCTTGCCGGTGGGGATGCGGGTGTCCCACGACTCGAGCGCGACGGTCAGGGCCGGTACGAGCTTTTCGAGGTGCCGGCCGGTCTTCGCCGAGATGTTGACGCGGGGTGCCCAGGCGACGTGCTTGAGGTCCTGCTCGATCTCGCGTTCCAGCTGCCAGCGGCGCTCGTCATCGAGTTCGTCCCACTTGTTGAAGGCGAGCACGAGCGCGCGGCCCGACTGCAGCACCATGTCGACGATGCGCACATCCTGCACGCCGAGCGGCTCGGTCACGTCGAACACGACGACTGCCACTTCGGCCTTGTCAATCGCCGTCGCGGTGCGCAGCGAGGCGTAGAAGTCGGCGCCCTGTTGTAGGTGCACGCGCTTGCGGATACCCGCGGTGTCGACGAAGCGCCAGACCCGACCGCCGATCTCGACGAGCGAGTCGACGGGGTCACGGGTGGTGCCGGCGAGGTCGTTGACGACGACGCGCTCCTCCCCCGCGGCCTTGTTGAGCAGGCTCGACTTGCCGACGTTCGGGCGGCCGACGATCGCAACGCGACGGGGCCCACCGACCTCCTGCTTCGCGACCTTCGACACCTCGGGCAGGATGCGCATGGCCTCGTCGAGCATGTCGGCGACGCCGCGACCGTGCAGCGCCGAGACCGGCCAGGGCTCGCCGAGGCCGAGGCCCCAGAGCGTGGCCGCGTTCGGCTCTTGCACCAGGTCATCGACCTTGTTGGCGAGCAGCAGCACGGGGCGGTCGCTCTTGCGGAGCATCTTCACGACGTGCTCGTCGCTCGAGGTGGGGCCGACGTTCGAGTCGACGACGAACAGCACCGCGTCGGCGAGTTCGATGGCGATCTCGGCCTGCTCGGCAACCGACCGGTCGATGCCGCGCGCGTCGGGTTCCCAGCCGCCGGTGTCGACGAGAGTGAAGTGGCGGCCGCCCCATTCGGCGCGGTAGCTCACGCGGTCGCGGGTGACGCCCGGCACGTCCTCAACCACGGCTTCGCGGCGGCCGAGGATTCGGTTGACGAGCGCCGACTTGCCGACGTTCGGGCGGCCGACGACCGCGAGTACGGGCAGCGCCGGCATGAGGAAGGTGCCGTCATCGGCGAAGTCACCCTCGAGTACCTCGAGGTCATCATCGTCGAGGTCGTATTCGTCGAGCGCGCGGCGAAGCACCTCGGCGCGCTGCTCGGCAACGTCGTCCTCGATTTCTTCGAGGCGCTCGCCGAGGTCGCCCTCGTAGCCCTCCTCGAAGAGGTCATCGCCCTCGATGAATTCGGGTTCGTACGGGGTGGTGTCGCTCACGAGCCGCTCCTTTCGCGGATCAACTCGAGCACGGCGTCGATCACCGCGTCAAGGTCAAGATGAGTGGAGTCGATGACGGTGACGCCGTCGGCTGCCGAAGTAAAGTTCACGACCTGCGAGTCGCGTGCGTCGCGCGCGGCCACGGTTGCGGCGACGGCCGCCGCGTCGTCGCCCGCGAGCTCGGCCTGGCGACGCCGGATGCGCTCGGTCTCGTCGGCGGTGAGCAGAATGCGCACATTCGCATCGGGGGCGACCACGGTCGTAATGTCGCGGCCCTCCGCGACGATGCCCGCCGCAGCCGACCCGAAGAGCAACTCGCGGAACCGCTCGTTGACGGCCTCCCGCACGGGGATGATGCGCGCGACCTTCGACACATTCGCCGAGATCTCGGTGGTGCGGATGTCGCCCGTGATGTCGTCATCGCCCACGCGCACCCACGACTCGTCGGGGTCGAGCGAGAGGCGCCAGGCATCGAGAAACGCGGGCATGAGCGCGATGATGGCCCGGGCGTCGTCGAGGTCGGCGCCGCGCTGCAGCCCGAACCACGTGATGGCCCGGTACACCGAACCGGTGTCGAGCAGCTGCCAGCCGAGGCGGCGTGCGACCTCGCGCGATACCGTCGACTTGCCGGAGCCCGCGGGCCCGTCGATTGCTACTACCGTTGCCGTCACTCCGCTAGCCTCCATCCGCGCGCTTCAAGTTCTTCCGTGAGTCGAGTGTGCACCTCGGGCAGCACCTCGATCTGCACCAGGCCAAGGTTCGCCCCCGGCGAATGCTCGAGGACTAGCTCCTCGACGTTGATCTCTGCCTCGCCAATATCGTGGAACAGCTGCGCGAGCTGGCCCGGGCGGTCGTCCACGAGCACCGTGAGCCGAGCGAAGGTGCGGCGGCTACCGTGCTTGCCGGGGATCTTGGCGACGCCCTCGTTACCAGCCCGCATGTGCTCGGCCACGGCCTTGCGCGCGCCAGGCACCGAAACGTCGTTGAGCGCCTCGGCAAGTTCACCCGCGTCGGCCGCGACCTGGCGCAGGATCTTGGCAACGCGCGGCCCATTCGCCGCGAGAATCTGGTTCCAGAGCGTGGGGTCGCTCGCCGCGATGCGCGTCACATCGCGCAGGCCACCGCCCGCGAGCGCGGCCGCGTCGGTCTCGTCGCGCAGAATCTGCCCGGCCATGATGCTCGAGACGAGCTGCGGCACGTGCGAGATCAGTGCAACCGCATTGTCGTGCTCTTCGGCGCTGAGCGACACCACGGTGCCGCCGAGGTCGAGCGCGAGGCCCTCGATCTCCTGCAGCGCAAACACGGTGGTTTGCTCGTGCGGCGCGATCACCCATGGGCGACCGACGAAGAGGTTCATGCGCCCAGCGAGTGGTCCACCCGTTTCGCGGCCAGCCATGGGGTGCGAGCCGAGGTAGCGGCTCAGGTCGCCGCCGCGCTCGCGCACGTGCTCGAGCGGCGCGGTCTTCACGCTCGTCACATCGGTGACGATCGCGTTCGGCCAGGCCTCGAGCTGCTGCATCACGACGTGCCCAGCAACATCCGGCGGCACACACACGACGACGATCTGCGGGGTGTCGGCCGGCGACGCCTCCGCGGCGTTCTTCGCGGGCGCGACGCGACCCGCGCCGTAGTCGGCGGCGAGGCCGAGCGCGACGGGCGAGGCGTCCGACAGCAGCACATCCACGCCCTTGGCGCTCAGGCCGAGGCCGACCGACGAGCCGAGCAGGCCGGTGCCGACGACGAGCACCGGTGAGTTCGTACGAGTTGGGGTCATTGGCGGGCCGCCCGCTTCGCGAGGCGCAGCAACTTGCCGAGCTCGTCGCGCGAGAGTTCGCGCAGCTCGCCGGCCTTGAGCGTGCCGAGCTGGAGCGGGCCGAAACTGCGACGCACGAGCTCCTGCACGGGGTGGCCGACGGCGTCGAACATGCGGCGCACGATGCGGTTGCGGCCCGAGTGCAGGGTGATCTCGACGAGGGTCGTGCGGCCGCCGCCCGAGCGGTCGACGATGTGGCCCGCGTCGGCCTTGATGAAGCCGTCCTCGAGCTCGATTCCATCGAGCAGCTGCTTGAGCTTGCCCGGGGTGAACTTGCCGCGCACCTTCGCGACATAGGTCTTCGTCACGCCGAACGAGGGATGCGCGAGCACGTGCGCGAGTTCGCCATCGTTGGTGAGGATGAGCAGGCCGCTCGTCTCGCCGTCGAGCCGGCCGACGTTGTAGACCCGCTCGTCGAACTGCTTCGCGAACTGGCGCAGGTCGGGGCGCCCCTGCTCATCGTGCATCGTCGAGACGACGCCGACGGGCTTGTTGAGCATGACGTAGCGCTTGGTCTGGTCGAACTGCACCGGGGTGCCGTTCACCACGACCTTGTCGTGTTCGGGGTCGATGCGTGTGCCGAGCTCGGTCACGCGCTGGCCGTTGACGCGCACCTTGCCCGCCGTGATGAGGTTTTCGGATGCGCGGCGCGAGGCGACGCCCGCATTCGCGAGCGCCTTCTGCAGGCGCACGCCCTCGGTCGAGAGCTCTTCGCGCGGCGCGGCGGCCGCCGCGGGCCGGTGCTGCGGCTGGAACGGGATGTCGTCGAAGTCGGCGAGCGAATAACCGCCGCGGGGTCGCTCGTGCTTCGCGCGACGCACGGCGTCGCGTTCCTGCTCGCGCTCCTGGCGGCTGCGCTCACGCTCGCCTCGGCGCTCGCGATCACGGTCGTAGTTATTCATGGAATCCATCCTGCCCGTCGTCGAGCAACGGGGAAATCTCGGGGAGCTCCTCGAGGGAGTTAATGCCGAGGTGCTGCAGCAGCAGCTCGGTCGTGCTGTAGAGCGTCGCCCCGGTCACCGGCTCGACGCCCGATTCGGTGATGAGGCCGCGGCTGACGAGGGTTCGCACCACGGAGTCGACGTTCACGGCTCGCACCTGGGCGACCTGCGAACGCGTCACGGGTTGGCGGTACGCGATCACCGTGAGGGTCTCGAGTGCCGCCTGTGACAGCCGCGACGGCTGCCGCACCGACACAAAGTCGCCCACGATCTCGTCGAAGTCCGAGCGCACGTACATGCGCCAGCCCCCGCCGACCTCGCGCAGCTCGAAGCCTCGGCGCGCGCCGCCAGACTCTCCATCATAGTCTGCGACGAGTTCGTGCAGGGCCTGCTGCACCGCCTTGACCGGCTGCGACACGGCGGCCGCGAGCGCGACGACGGGAATCGGCTCGTCGCTGACGAACAGCATCGCCTCGATGGCGCGCGTGAGATCGACCTCGATGGGTTGGTCATTGGTCATAGTCGGCCCCCAGCGTGCTCAAGTCTTCGTCGTTCCAATCTTCGCCGCTCCAGCTCACCGTGAGCTCCCCGAGCGGCACCTCCTGGTGCAGTTCGACGGCGGCCCGGCGGAACAACTCGAGCACCGCGAGAAAGCGCGCGACGACGACGCCCGCGACATCCGCATCCGCCACCAGCTCGCGGAACGTTGCCGGCCCGCCGTCGCGGAGCCGCCCAACGAGCAGGCTCGCCTGTTCGCGTATCGACACGAGCGGCGCGTGCAGGTGGTCGAGGCCGACCGTGGGGATCTCGCGGGGCGCGAAGACGAGCGCGGCGATCGCGGCGAAGTCGTCGAGCGAGTGGGTCCACACGAGATCGGGCACGCGGTCGATGAACTTCTGCTCGAGCGGCACCGTGCGGGCGGTGCGACGTGCCTCAGTCTCGAAGTGGCCGCGGAACCACTCGGCCGCCTCCTTGAACGCACGGTACTGCAGCAGCCGCGCGAACAGCAGGTCGCGGGCCTCGAGCACCGCGACGTCTTCGGCGTCGACGTAGTCGCCCTGCGGCAACAGGCTCACGAGCTTCATGTCGAGCAGCGTCGCGGCGACGACGATGAACTCGCTCGCGCGGTCGAGTTCCTCGGCCCGCTCGAGCTGAGCGACATAGGCGATGAACTCGTCAGTCACCCGCGACAGCGAGATCTCGGTGATGTCGAGCTCGTGGCGGCCGATGAGCTGCAACAGCAGGTCGAACGGCCCCTGAAACACGTCGAGGGCGACTCGAAAGTCGCCCTCCTTGGGTGCCTCGCTAGGCGGCTGCACCGCGGGCCACCAGCTCGCGGGCCAGCTGCCGGTAGGCCTTCGCCGCCGCGTGTTCTGGCGCGAACTCGACGATCGGTACGCCGGCAATCGACGCGTCGGGGAACTTCACGGTGCGGCCGATGACGGTGTCGAATACCTTGTCGCCGAACACCTCAAAGACACGGTCGAGCACCTCGCGCGAGTGCAGGGTTCGGCCGTCGAACATGGTCGGCAGGATGCCGTCGAGCTCGAGCGCCGGGTTGAGGCGCGAGCGCACCTTCTCGATGGTCTCGATGAGCAGGGCGACGCCACGCAGCGCGAAGTACTCGCATTCGAGGGGAATCATCACGCCGTGGCTCGCGGTAAGCGCGTTCACGGTGAGCAGGCCGAGCGACGGCTGGCAGTCGATGAGCACGAGGTCGTAGTCGTCGGCGACCTTGCGGATGATCGACGCGAGGATCTGCTCGCGGGCCACCTCGGTGACGAGGTGCACCTCGGCGGCCGAGAGGTCGATGTTCGCGGGGATCACATCGAGGCCCTCGAAGTGGGTCTTCGCGATCGCGGCGTGCGGGTCGGACTCGCGGCCGATGAGCAGGTCGTAGATCGTCAGCGAGTTGTGCGTCGAAATGCCGAGGCCGGCCGAGAGTGCGCCCTGCGGGTCGAAGTCGATGCAGAGCACGCGCCGACCGTACGACGCGAGCGATGCGGCGAGGTTGATCGAGGTCGTCGTCTTGCCGACGCCACCCTTCTGGTTGCACATCGCGATGACGCGCGCGGGGCCGTGCTCGGGCAGCGGCTCGGGCTCGGGAAACTTGTTGTACTGCCGGGTCGACACGGCCTCGGCCGAGCGGGGCTGGCCGGGAGCACTGCCTTCGGCGGGTTCGGGCGCGGGGCCGGTGACCGGCCGCGGCTTGGTCTTGGGCTTCGACTTGAGCAGATCAGCCGGAACCTCGAGGCCCGGCAGCTCGGGCAGGTCGGCTTCGTTCATTGCAGACACTGTCGCCGCCTCCTTTTTCGACATGTTGATCACGCGTTTCCAAATAGTAAGCACCGCCCCGGGCACGCCCTTGCTGCCTCGCCGCTTCGCAACCACTGCACTTCAAGTACAGGTTGAACTTGAGGTTCGGCGTGTCGTCGCACCGAACAGGCAGCGAGCGCGGCCGCGATTGCGGCCGCGCTCGCGACGAGTCTGCTGCGATGTATTAGTGGATCAGCACCTTGAGCGCGTCTTCCTTCGCGGCATTGCCGAACACCTCGTACGCCGTCAAGAAGTCATCGAAGGCGAACTCGTGGGTGACGAATTTGTCTGCGGGCAGCTGTTTTTGCGCAACCAGCTTGAGCAGCATCGGCAGCGTGGTCGTGCTCACGAGGCCGGTGGTGATGGCAAGGTCGTCGATCCAGATCTTGTTCAGCGGCAGTTCGACCGGCGCCCCGTGCACGCCCGCATTCGCGAGTGTGCCGCCCGGGCGGAGGATGTTGAGAGCAGCATCGAATGTGTCGGGGATACCCACGGCCTCGATCGAAACATCGACGCCGAGGCCATCGGTAAGCGCGATCACTTTGTCTTCCCAACCGGGCTCGCCCGAGTTGACGGTGTCGGATGCACCAAAGATGGCCGCACGCGCGAGACGGTTGTCATCGAGGTCGATCGCGATGATCTTCGACGGGCCGTAGAGCCGCGCCGTCATAACTGCAGCAAGCCCGACGGGGCCGGCACCGACGACCGCGACGACATCGCCGGGCTTCGTGCGTCCATTGCGCACACCGATCTCGAACCCGGTGGGGAGGATGTCGGAGAGCACGATCGCTTCCTTGTCGCTCATCCCTTCGGGCACCTTGTAGGTGGACGTGTCGGCGAAGGGAACTCGCACGTACTCGGCCTGGGTGCCGTCGATGAGGTGGCCGAAAATCCAGCCGACGCCCGATGCCCCCTCGTCGGCGAGGCAGTGGCTGTAGAGGCCCTGTTTGCAGTAGCTGCAGTGACCGCAGGCGCTCACACAGGAGAGAATGACGCGGTCGCCGACCTTGAGCTCGGCAACACCGCTGCCGACTTCGGTTACGACGCCGACGCCTTCATGGCCGAGGATGCGCCCCGGTTCAACCGCGGGCACGTCGCCCTTCAGAATGTGGAGGTCGGTGCCGCAGATGGTGGTGGCTACCATCTTGACGATGACGTCGGTGGGGTGCTGGATTTGCGGGTCGGGGACGTCGGTCCAAACTTTTTGACCGGGGCCCTGGTACACAAGTGCCTTCATTTTGGGTTCCCTTTCGGCTTCTTTCCGGGACGGAGCAAAATGCGGGGATAGAAGATTCGCTTAAGTCGGCGAATCGGCTTCTCGGTGACTGTCTTTCCGCTTTCCATGCTATTCACCGATGACTACGCGAGCCTGAGCCGTCCTCCACCACAGGGACAATCGCCCGCCCCAGCCGACCGAAGCCGCCCACGATCCGGGTCGGCTCCGTCGTTTCTCCCGACGTCAGAGGTCGATGAGGGCGTCCTCCCTCGAACTCCCGATGCGTAGAGAATTGCGCACCGACCGCGCGCTACCGCGCCCGAGGATGCGCGAGCGCGTACATCTCGCGCAGCGCGTCGGCCGTTACCTTCGTATAAATCTGCGTCGTCGACACCGAGGAGTGGCCGAGCAGCTCCTGCACGACCCGCACATCCGCCCCGCCCTGCATGAGGTGCGTCGCGAACGAGTGGCGCAGCGTGTGCGGCGACACATGCGTCGTGAGTTCGGCGCGCTCGGCGACGCGCTGCAAGATGTTCCACGCGCTATTGCGTGAGAGCGGGCCGCCGCGCACGCCGAGGAACAGTGCAGGCGAGCCCTTGCCCTTCGCCGCGAACCCCGGCCGGGCCCGCACGAGGTAGGCGTTGAGCGCATCCTGGGCGAACGAGCCGAGCGGCACGACGCGATGCTTGTCGCCCTTGCCCCGCACCCGCACCATGTCGCGGTCGATGACGTCGTCGACGGCGAGGCCGACCGCCTCCGAAATGCGGGCGCCCGAGGCATAGAGCACCTCAAGCAGCGCCCGGTCGCGCAGCTGCTCGGGAGTGTCGCCGCCCGCGGCATCAAGGAGGCGCTGCACCTCGTCGACCGTGAGCGCCTTCGGGAGTCGCTTCGGCAGCTTTGGTGTTTGGAGCTCGCTCGCGACGTCCTCCGGCACGACGCCCTCGTCGTCGAGGAAACGGTGGAAGCCACGCACGCTCGAGGCGATGCGGGCCGCCGAGGAGGCGGCCAGGTTGAGGCCGTCGGGGTCGCGCAGCCAGGCCATGAACTCGCGGGGCTCGTTCGCCGTCACCTGCGCCGGGTCGTCGATGCCCTGCTCGGCGAGAAACTCGACGTATCGGTCGAGGTCACGGCGGTAGGCGCCGAGCGAATTGGCCGAGAGCCCCCGCTCGATGGTGAGGTGCCGAAGGTACCGTTCGGCGAAGCGGTTCACGCGCGCCGTCCGCCCTCGAGGGCGCGCGGCGTCACCCCCGGCCCGGGCGAGCGGGTCGGCCAGGGCGTTGCGGCGTCGCGCAGCGTCGACCAGCCGCGGCGGCGCGACTCATTCGCGACGAGCAGCGCCTGCAGCAGCGCGGGGTTGTGCAGCTCGCCCGCGAGCACCGCGTCGATGGCGTCGTCGAGCGCGACCCAGCGCGTCTCGATGTCGGCCTCCTCGAGCGTGCGCTCGAACTCGAGCGGCGAGGTGGTGAGGCCGCGGGCGAGGAAGATGCGAATCGACTCGTTCGAGCCGCCCGGGCTGTTCCAGAAGTCGTGCAGCAGCCACCACTGCGACGCCTCGAGCTGCGCCTCCTCGGCGAGCTCGCGCTGTGCGGCGACGAGCGGTGACTCGTCGGGGCCGCCGTCGAGCAGTCCGGCCGGGATCTCCCAGTTGCGGGCGCGCACGGGGTGACGGTACTGCGAAATGAGCAGCACCTCGTCGTCGTCGTTGATCGCGAGCACCGCGACGGCCGAGGTGTGGTCGATGTACTCGCGGTGCATCACGGCGTCGCGGTACTGCACCTCGTCGTCGACCAAGTTCCACACCCAGCCGCGGTGCACGAGTCGCTGCGATCGCAGTTCGTGCACCTCGGGCTCGTCGCGCAGGGTCACTCGGCGTCGTCCACTTCCACGAGCCGGCTCGCGGCCTCACGCTCGATGGCGGCCTTGACGAGGCCGGCGAACAGCGGATGCGCGTGGTTCGGTCGCGACTTGAGTTCGGGGTGCGCCTGGGTCGCCACGTAGTACGGGTGCACGTCGGCGGGCAGTTCGACGAACTCGACGAGGTGGCCGTCGGGTGAGGTGCCCGAGAAGACGAGCCCCGCGTCGGCGATCTGCTCGCGGTACTGGTTGTTCACCTCGTAGCGGTGGCGGTGACGCTCTTCAACCTCGGTTGAGCCGTAGACGCCCGCGATGATCGAGCCCTCCTGCAGCACGGCCGGGTACGCGCCGAGGCGCATGGTGCCGCCGAGGTCGCCGCCGTCGATGATGTCGACCTGCTCGGCCATCGTCGCGATGACGGGTGCCGGGGTCTCGGGGTCGAACTCGCTCGACGAGGCACCCTCGATGCCGGCGACATTGCGCGCGTACTCGATCACCATGCACTGCAGGCCGAGGCAGAGGCCGAGGGCCGGGATGCGGTTCTCGCGCGCGAAGCGCAGGGCGCCAAGCTTGCCCTCGATGCCGCGCACGCCGAAGCCGCCGGGCACGCAGATGCCATCGAGGTCGGAGAGTGCGGCCGCCGCACCCTCGGGTGTCTCACAGTCGTCGGAGGGCACCCAGCGCAATTCGACCCGCGCATCGTTCGCAAAGCCGCCGGCCTTGAGCGCCTCCGACACCGACAGGTAGGCGTCGGGCAGGTCGATGTACTTGCCAACAAGACCGATCGTCACGGTGCGCTTCGGGTTGTGCACGACGTCGAGCAGTCGCTCCCAGCCCTCGAAGTCGAAGGTGTCCGAGATCGGCAGCTTGAGCTGCTCGATGATGTAGTCGTCGAGGCCCTGCTCGTGCAGCGTCGAGGGAATCTCGTAGATCGACGGCAGGTCGGGCGTGTTCACGACCGCGCGCTCGTTGACGTCGCACATGAGCGCGATCTTCGAGCGGTTCGAGTCGGTGACGGGGCGGTCGCTGCGCAGCACGAGCGCATCCGGCTGAATACCGTACGAGCGCAGCGACGCGACCGAGTGCTGGGTCGGCTTCGTCTTCTGCTCGCCCGACGCGCCCATGAACGGCACGAGCGAGACGTGCACGAAGAACACGTTGTCGCGGCCGAGCTCGTGGCGAATCTGGCGGGCCGACTCGATGAACGGCAGCGACTCGATGTCGCCGATCGTGCCGCCGACCTCGGTGATGATCACGTCGGGCCGCGGCTCTTCTTCTGCCTGGAGGCGCATGCGGCGCTTGATCTCGTCGGTGATGTGCGGAATGACCTGCACGGTGTCGCCGAGGAACTCGCCGCGCCGTTCCTTCGCGATGACCGTCTGGTACACCTGGCCGGTCGTCACGTTCGCGGCCGCGCTGAGGTTGACGTCGAGGAAGCGCTCGTAGTGCCCGATGTCGAGGTCGGTCTCGGCGCCGTCGTTCGTGACGAACACCTCGCCGTGCTGGAACGGGTTCATCGTGCCCGGGTCAACGTTGAGGTACGGGTCGAGCTTCTGCATGACGACGTGCAGGCCGCGGGCCGTCAGCAGATTGCCCAGGCTCGCCGCCGTGAGGCCCTTACCGAGCGAGGAGACAACCCCTCCGGTGACGAAGATTTGCTTGACCGGAGTCTCGGACTTGGCGGGGTGCACAGTTGCGTCGTTCACGGATTCTCAGCCTACCTCACGCGCTCCGCGGCGCAGCAGTTCTTCAGCGTGTGCCCGGCCGGTTTCCGACTCGGTCAGGCCTGACAGCAGGCGAGTCATCTCTTCGACCCGCCCGGGCGCGTCGAGCTCGCGGATGGACGAGGTCGTGACCTGCCCCTCCGTCGCCTTCTCGATGCGCACGTGATGATCGGCGAACGCGGCGACCTGCGCGAGGTGCGTCACCACGATCACCTGGCTCGTTGCCGCGAGGCGCTGCAGCCGCGCACCGATCTCGAGCGCCGCGGCGCCGCCGACGCCGGCGTCGACCTCGTCGAACACGAGGGTCGGCACGGGGCTCGCCGCCGCGAGCACGACCTCGAGCGCGAGCATGACGCGGCTGAGTTCACCGCCGGATGCGCCGACCGCGAGTGGCGACGGCTTCGCGCCCGGATGCGGCGTGAGCAGAAACTGCACCTGGTCGCGGCCGGTGCGGCGGATGCGCTCCCCCGGCGTCACGTCGACGTGCAGGCGCGCGTTCGGCATGGCGAGGGCCGCGAGCTCGCCGGTTGCGCGCTCGGCGAGTTCCTCGGCCGCGGCGGTGCGAAGGTTGCTGAGCCGCGTCGCGGCCTCGTCGAGGTCGGTGGCGAGCGCCTCGACCGTTGCCGCGAGCTGCGGGATGCGCGTGTCGTCGCTCGTGAGTTCGAGCAGGCGCCGCCCCGCGTCGGCGGCACGTTCCGAGATCTCGTCGAGCTCGCCGTCGTAGCGACGTTTGAGGTCTTCGAGCAGCGTGAGCCGCTCGTTGAGCGAGTCGAGCTCGCCCACGCCGTCGGTGTCGAGGTCGGCGAGGTAGCCGCCGAGCTGCGCTGCGAGATCGTCGATCGTGTACTCGAGGTCGTTTGCGGCCTCGGCGACGGATTCGAGGCTCGAGTCGCTCCGCAGCGCCCGGTCGATCGCGGTGCGCACCTCGCGGGCGCGGTCACGCAGCGATCCGGCCGGATGCTCGCCCGAGAGCAGCTCGTGCGCGCCACCAACGTCGCTGCGCAGCTGCTCGCGGTTGCTGAGCCGCTCGATGCGGCCGAGCAGTTCCTTGTCTTCGCCGGGCTGCGGCGCGATCGCGTCGACCGCATCCGAAAGCGTGCGCAGGCCCTCGCGCTCGGCCTCGCGCTCACCCGCCGAGGCGCGCAGGGCGTCGAGTTCCTGCTGCCGCTCGCGCAGCTCGTCGTGGAGGCGGGCGACGCGGTCGAGCGCATCCGCCACCTCGGCGCCGCCGAAGCGGTCGAGCGCGGTGCGCTGCGCATCCTCACGGGTGAGCCGCAGTTGTTCGGACTGCCCGTGCACGGCGACGAGGTGCTCCCCCGCGCTCGCAAGCACGCTCGCCGGCACGGCGCGGCCGCCGAGCCAGGCGCGCGAGCGGCCCGATTTCGCGACCTGCCGCGCGAGCACGACCTCGGCGCGGGTCGCGTCACCGTCGGTGAAGGGTTCTGCCTCGCCGCCGGCTTCGGCGACGAGCTCGGCGATGGGGCCGCTCGGGTCGATGACGGCGTGTCCCTCGACGACGGCCTTCTCGGCGTTGGCGCGCACCGCGTCGCTCGTGGCGCGGCCGCCAAGCAGTAGGCCGAGCGCCGTCACCACCATCGTCTTGCCCGCGCCGGTCTCACCGGTAATTGCGGTGAAGCCCGGGCCCAGTGGCAGCCGAGCCTGATCGATGACGCCGAGCGAACGGATCTCGATGTCGTCGAGCATTAGCCGCGCCAGCCCACCGTCGGCAGCTGGAACTTCTTCACGAGGCGCGTCGTGAACGGCCCCGGGTGCAGGCGCGCGAGGCGCACCGGTTGCTCCGAACGCGTGCCGGTCACGCGCGAGCCCGCGGGCAGGTCGAGCCGGCGGCGGCCGTCGAGCCAGATGATCGCATCCGGCCCCTCGGGGTGAATCTCGACGGCGAGCTCCGAGTCGGGCGCGACGACGATGGGTTTCGTGAACAGCGCGTGCGCCGAAACGGGCACGAGCAGCAGCGCTTCGACGGCAGGCCACACGATCGGCCCGCCCGCCGAGAACGAGTACGCGGTCGACCCAGTCGGGGTCGAGAACAGCACGCCGTCGCAGCCGAAGCTCGAGAGCGGCTCGCCGTCGACGTCGATGCCGACCGAGAGCATCCGCTGCCGATTTCCCTTTTCAATCGAGGCTTCGTTGAGAGCCCAGCCGGTTTCGACCGTGCCGTCGGGCTGGCGCACGTCGACGCGCAGCGCCATGCGTTCCTCGACCTCGTAGCCGCGGTCGATCGCGCGCTGCAGCACGAGCGGCAGCGACTCGCGCTCCGACTCGGCCAGGAAGCCGACGTGGCCGAGGTTCACGCCGAGCACGGGCACGTTTGCCTCGCGCGCGAGGTCGACGCCGAGCAGGATCGTGCCATCGCCGCCGAGCACGACGACGAGCTCGCAGTCCGCGACCTCGCAGTCAATGCCGAGGCGTTCGACCTCCGCGGGCAGGTCCTCACGCTGGTGTTCGGTGAGTTCCCTAGCGAACGCTTCCTCGAGCACCGGCACGATGTCGTGCGCCGCCAAGAAGCGCAGCGTGTCTAGGGTCGCGTCGATCGCCTCGTCGCGGGCGACGTGGCCCACCACCAGGATTCTGCGAACTTCGCTGCTCATAAGCCTCCCTCTCCAACCATCCTACGAATGCGTTCGGTGGGGTCGTGTTCAGGAACGAAGTCGGCACGCAGCCAGAGCAGGTATTCGTGGTTGCCGTGCATGCCGGTGATCGGCGAGGGGGCGATGCCCGCGACGCCGAGCCCGAGCTCGGCCGCGTCGCGCACCACATCGAGCGCCGCCTCGGCCGCCACCGCGGGGTCGGTGACGAGGCCGCCGCGCACGTGCCCGCGGCCGACCTCGAACTGCGGTTTGAACAGCAGCACGTAGTCGCGGGCCGCAGGCACGCTCGCGCGCAGGGCGGGCAGGATGTGCCGCAGCGAGATGAACGAGAGGTCGCCGACGATGAGGTCGGGATGCACGCCGGGCGCGAGCTGCCCAAGCCGCTCGGCCGTGAGGTAACGCGCATTCTCGCCCTCGACGACCCGCACGCGAGTGTCGGCGCGGATGAGCGGGTCGAGCTGGTCGTGCCCGACGTCGAGCGCGATCACCTCACGCGCGCCGTGGTGCAGCAGCACCTGGGTGAAGCCGCCCGTGGATGCGCCGACGTCGAACGCGTCGCGCCCAGTGCAGTCGATGCCGAAGGCCTCGAGGGCGGTGAGGAGCTTGTGCGCGGCGCGCGACACCCAGCGGTGCTCGCGCTGCACCTCGAGGATCGCCCCGTCACCGACCTGCTGCGAGGCCTTCGTGGCGGCGATGCCGTCGACGTAGACGACGCCCTCGTCGACCAGCCGGCCGGCCTCGGTGCGGCTCTTCGCGAGCCCGCGCGCGGCGAGCGCCCGATCGAGGCGATCAGTCATCGCCCTCGCCGGCCGCATCCTGCGCGTCGAGATCGTCGAGCCCGTCGAGGTCAAGCCGCGCGTTCGGGTCGTCAAGGGCGCGCTTGAGCGCGTCGAGCTGCTGCTGCAGGGCAGCCGCGTGCTCGCCGAGCGGAACGCCTTCGAGGTCTACCACTTCGACCAGTCCTGCGTGAGGTATTCGGGCACGCGCAGCGCGTAGATGAGCTTGTCGGAGTTCCAGATCGCGGCCGTCGCGGCGCGCAGCAGGTCGAGCTTGTGCTTGCCGCGCGACTTCACCTGCAGGTCGATGCCGTCGAGCACGACACGCTCGCTGCCCACCTTCGCCTCGACGTACTCGGGCCGGGCGTTGACCACGATCTCGGGATACGGCGCGTCAAGGTCGCGCAGATCGCCGACGATGTAGTCGGGGCGCTCGTCGGGCCCGGCCGCGATGAGCTGCTTCGGCCCGTCGATGCCGGTGAGCACGAGCACCGACTTCATGTTCGAGCGGAAGGCGCCCTTGATGTCGGTGTCGAGGCGGTCGCCGATCATGATCGGCGCCTTCGCGGCGAAGCGTTCGACGGCCGCCTCGAACAGCGGCGTCTCGGGCTTGCCCGCGACGATCGGCAGCTTCTGCACGGCCGTGTGCACGGCGCTCACGAGCGTGCCGTTGCCCGGCGCGATGCCGCGAGCCACCGGTATCGTCCAGTCCTGGTTCGTCGCGATCCACGGAATATCGCGCGTCAGCGCGAACGATGCCTCCGCGAGGTGCTGCCAGCCGACCTCCGGCGAGAAGCCCTGCAGCACCGCATCCGGCTGGTCGTCGGCCGAGCGGGTCGCCCGGAATCCGGCTTTCTCGAGCTCGTGCACGATGCCTTCGCCGCCGATCACGAGCACGAGCGCGCCCGGTTCAGCGTGGTTCTTGAGCAGGTGCACGGCCGCCTGCGGGCTCGTCACGACGTCGTTCGGGCGTGTGTTGAGGCCGAAGCCGGCGAGCTGCTCGGCCACCGCGATGTCGGTGCGGCTCGCGTTGTTCGTGATGTAGCCGAGGCGGATGCCCCGGGTCGCGTACTCGTTGAGTGCGTCGACCGCGTGGTCGATCGCGTGCGGGCCGCGATAGATCACACCGTCGAGGTCGGAGAGGATCACGTCAACGCCGTCGAGCGGTGCCGACGTCGTGCGGGTACCGAACAGTGCCATCGAGATGCTCCTAGAGGTCGAACAGCGACAGCTGCTCGTCGTCCTCGTCGTCGTCGGTTGCTTCGGGCTTGTCTTCAGCCGACTCGGCCTCAGTGGCCGGCGTCTCTTCGACGGCTTGGGCGGTCTCCTCGACCTCAGCCTCAGCCTCAACTTCAGCTTCAGCCGGTTTCGAAGTCACGTCGTCCGACGGCGCTTCAACAGTGGCCGCGTCCTCGGCGTCGTCAGCTTCGTCCGCAGCCTCAGTCTGCTCGGCGTCCACAACCTCAACGGCGTCAGCGACGTCCACGACGGCCTCTTCGGCCTCTGCCTCAGTCGCCTCATCGATTTCGGCGAGGATCTCGGCGAACTCCGCCTCGACCTGCTCCGAAACGGATGCGCGGGTGAACTCATCGTCGTCGAGCACGGCCGCGCCGGTCGCTTCGTCCGCGTCGCCTTCCGGCGCCTCGTCCACTGCAACGTCGTCGGATGCGTCAACAGCTTTGGACTCGACGTCCTCAACCGCTGGGGACACGATCTCAACTGTAGCCGGCTCATCCGCCGCTTCGGTGTCGTCTGCAGCCTCGGCCTCAGCCTCGACTACCGCAGCCTCACCCTCGTCGGCCTCATCGTCATCCTCGGCGTCGTCGAGCTCTTCCGGCTCCTCCGGCGGGATGTAGTCGGGGTTCGGCTCGGTCACGAATTCGACGGTCTCGAAGCCCTCCTGTGACTCGTCGAGGGCGTTCTGTGCGAGCTCGGCGGCACTCTCCCAAACGGCGGCCTCCTTGTCGCGACCGAGGTCGGCGAGCACCGCCGCGTAGGCGCCGAACAGCGCGGGGCTGTAGGAGAACGCCTTGGTGCGGTCGAGCTGCGGAATCTCGAGTTCGGCAAGCGCGAGCTCCGCGTTGCCCTGGTCGAGGCGCGCGCCCGACATTGCGATCGCGAGCTGCACCTTGCCGTTGGTGTCAAGCTTGCTCTCGTCGACCGAGCGACCGAGCTCGAGGGCGCGGTCGGGCCGGCCGAGGCCACGCTCGGAGTCCACCATGAGCGCAATCTGGTCGTCGCGACCAGAGATGCGGCGGTACGTGCGCAGCTCGCGGAGCGCGAGCGCATAGTCACCGGTGGTGTAGGCCGTGATCGCGAGCGTCTCGCGCACCATCGCGATGCGTCCGCCGCGGCGGGATGCGCTGAGCGCGTGCTGGTGTGCCAACTCCGGGTCGGTGTCGATGAGTGCCGACGCCATCACGAGGTGCGCGGCGACGAAGTCGGCCGTGTCCTTCGCGAGGGTCTTCAGCTCCATGCGCGCGACATCGTCGAGGTCGCGCGGCGAAACCGACTCGGGAATCTCGGGGTCGGTGTGCTCGGCACGAACGGCGCGGAGTTCTTCGGGGCGCGACGGCTGCAGGCGTGCGCTGCCCTCGGGCTTCTGCCACTCGCCGCGGCGCTGGGGCCGGTCGCCATCGCGACGTTCGCCGCCACGGCGGTCGTCACGGTCACGACGCTGGTAACCGCCACGCGCACCGTCATTACGGTCGCGACGCTGGTAACCACCACGGTCACCATCATTACGGTCACGACGCTGGTAACCACCACGGTCACCGTCATTACGGTCACGACGCTGGTAGCTGCCGCGGTTGTCGCCGTCGCGCTTCTGGTAGCCGCCGCGCTCACCATCGTTGCGGTCACGTCGCTGGTAACCACCACGGTTGTCGCCGTCACGCTTCTGGTAGCCGCCGCGCTCACCATCGTTACGATCGCGATGCTGGTAACCGCCACGCGCACCGTCATTACGGTCACGACGCTGGTAACCACCACGGTTGTCGCCGTCACGGCGCTGGTAGCCACCTCGCTCACCATCGCTACGGTCACGACGCTGGTAACCACCACGGTTGTCGCCGTCGCGCTTCTGGTAGCCGCCGCGCTCACCATCGTTACGATCGCGACGCTGGTAGCCCCCGCGCTCGCCATCACGTCGTTGGTAGCCACCTCGCTCACCATCGTTACGGTCGCGACGCTGGTAACCGCCACGGTTGTCACCGTCGCGCTTCTGGTAGCCGCGGTCACCGTCATTGCGGTCGCGACGCTGGTAGCCGCCGCGGTTGTCGCCGTCCCGCTTCTGGTAACCGCCACGGTCACCATCGTTACGATCGCGACGCTGGTAGCCCCCGCGCTCGCCATCACGTCGTTGGTAGCCACCTCGCTCACCATCGTTACGGTCGCGACGCTGGTAACCACCACGGTTGTCACCGTCGCGCTTCTGGTAACCGCGATAGTCACCGTCGTTACGATCGCGACGCTGGTAGCCGCCGCGCTCACCATCGTTACGATCGCGACGCTGGTAGCCACCACGGTTGTCACCGTCGCGCTTCTGGTAGCCACCGCGCTCACCGTCGTTACGGTCGCGGCGCTGGTAGCCACCGCCGCCACGGTTGTCGTCGTTGCGGCGGTATCCGCCTCGTGCTCCGCCGGAGGAATGCCGGTCTCGGTCGCGCCCTCGCTGATCTGCCATGCTCAATCCTCTCGTCGGTGCACTGTGGAATTTGTCTGCGCAAGTCTAACGCGCGCGCCAGTCAGCGCACGCTGAACACCCACAACCCAAAGTTGCGGGAAAAAGAAAAGAGGGGCCATTCCTAAAAGGAATGGCCCCTCTTCATTACGTTAAGTTCGGCGGTGTCCTACTCTCCCACAAGGTCCCCCTTGCAGTACCATCGGCGCAAAGACGCTTAGCTTCCGGGTTCGGAATGTAACCGGGCGTTTCCATCTCGCTAAAACCACCGAAACACTTTCTAACACACTCATCGTATGTCAAGAACCACACAGGGACGCGAACAACTCACAACAGCAACAAGCACATACATTGGTGAGAAAAAATATTGAAGTCTTCGGCGTATTAGTACCGGTCAGCTCCACACCTTACAGCGCTTCCACATCCGGCCTATCAACCCAGTCATCTACTGGACACCTCACCCCAACAAAGGGTAGGAAGTCTCATCTTGGAGCCGGCTTCCCGCTTAGATGCTTTCAGCGGTTATCCGTCCCGAACGTAGCCAATCAGCCATGCCCTTGGCAGAACAACTGACACACCAGAGGTTCGTCCTTCTCGGTCCTCTCGTACTAAAGAAAGATCTCCTCAAACTTCCAACGCGCGCAGCGGATAGAGACCGAACTGTCTCACGACGTTCTGAACCCAGCTCGCGTACCGCTTTAATGGGCGAACAGCCCAACCCTTGGGACCTACTCCAGCCCCAGGATGCGACGAGCCGACATCGAGGTGCCAAACCATGCCGTCGATATGGACTCTTGGGCAAGATCAGCCTGTTATCCCCGAGGTACCTTTTATCCGTTGAGCGACAGCGCTTCCACAAGCCACTGCCGGATCACTAGTCCCGACTTTCGTCCCTGCTCCACCTGTCAGTGTCACAGTCAAGCTCCCTTGTGCACTTACACTCGAAATCTGATTACCAACCAGACTGAGGGAACCTTTGGGCGCCTCCGTTACTCTTTGGGAGGCAACCGCCCCAGTTAAACTACCCACCAGGCACTGTCCCTGAACCGGATCACGGTCCGAAGTTAGATAATCAGAGTGACCAGAGTGGTATTTCAACAACGACTCCACCAACACTAGCGTGCCAGCTTCACAGTCTCCCACCTATCCTACACAAGCCACACCAATCACCAATACCAAGCTATAGTAAAGGTCACGGGGTCTTTTCGTCCTGCTGCGCGTAACGAGCATCTTTACTCGTACTGCAATTTCGCCGAGTTCGCGGTGGAGACAGCTGGGAAGTCGTTACGCCATTCGTGCAGGTCGGAACTTACCCGACAAGGAATTTCGCTACCTTAGGATGGTTATAGTTACCACCGCCGTTTACTGGGGCTTAAATTCTGTGCTTCGCCAAAGCTAACACTTCCTCTTAACCTTCCAGCACCGGGCAGGCGTCAGTCCGTATACATCGTCTTGCAACTTCGCACGGACCTGTGTTTTTGATAAACAGTCGCGTCCCACTAGTCTCTGCGGCCACCACACCCTTTCGGAGTAAATCCTAATAAGTGGATGGCCCCCCTTCTCCCGAAGTTACGGGGGCATTTTGCCGAGTTCCTTCACCACGATTCTCTCGAACTCCTTAGTATTCTCTACCTAACCACCTGTGTCGGTTTGGGGTACGGGCAACTCAGACCTCGCGTCGATGCTTTTCTTGGCAGCAGAGGATCACCAACTACGCCTTTACGGCTTCCGCGTCAGTTCTCAGGCATCCACGTGGCGGATTTACCAACCACGAACCCTACAACCTTGCCCGGATACAACCATTCACCCGGATTGGCTACCTTTCTGCGTCACACCTGTTAATACGCTACCCGCCCCAGCATAGGTTCGAACGCTCCATCCCCACACCACACCAAAGGCGCAGCAGGGAACTTCAGGCTCTTAGCATCACTGGATTGGATTGGACGGTCTTTCGCCGGTACGGGAATATCAACCCGTTGTCCATCGACTACGCCTGTCGGCCTCGCCTTAGGTCCCGACTTACCCAGGGAAGATTAGCTTGACCCTGGAACCCTTGGTTATTCGGAGGACGGGTTTCTCACCCGTCTTTCGCTACTCATGCCTGCATTCTCACTCGTGTACCGTCCACGACCACGTTCCCGTGCCGCTTCACCCAGTACACGACGCTCTCCTACCCAGCCCAACAAATGGACTGCCACAATTTCGGTGGTGTGCTTGAGCCCCGTTACATTGTCGGCGCGGAATCACTTGACCAGTGAGCTATTACGCACTCTTTCAAGGGTGGCTGCTTCTAAGCCAACCTCCTGGTTGTCACTGCAACTCCACATCCTTTTCCACTTAGCACACGCTTAGGGACCTTAATTGGTGGTCTGGGTTGTTTCCCTCTCGACAATGAAGCTTATCCCCCACTGTCTCACTGCTGCGCTCTCACTTACCGGCATTCGGAGTTTGGCTGACGTCAGTAACCCGGTAAGGCCCATTAGCCATCCAGTAGCTCTACCTCCAGCAAGAAACACGCAACGCTGCACCTAAATGCATTTCGGAGAGAACCAGCTATCACGAAGTTTGATTGGCCTTTCACCCCTAACCACAGCTCATCCCCCCAGTTTTCAACCTAGGTGGGTTCGGTCCTCCACGACGTCTTACCGACGCTTCAACCTGGCCATGGCTAGATCACTTCGCTTCGGGTCTAGAACATGCGACTCAACGCCCTCTTCAGACTCGCTTTCGCTACGGCTACCCCACACGGGTTAACCTCGCCACACATCACTAACTCGCAGGCTCATTCTTCAAAAGGCACGCCGTCACCCCGAAAGGCTCCGACGGATTGTAAGCAAACGGTTTCAGGAACTATTTCACTCCCCTCCCGGGGTGCTTTTCACCTTTCCCTCACGGTACTCGTCCGCTATCGGTCATCTGGAAGTATTTAGGCTTATCGGGTGGTCCCGACAGATTCACACAAAGTTTCACGGGCTCCGTGCTACTTGGGATACTCATCAGCACCAACACACTGTTTCGGATACGGGACTCCCACCCCCTACGGTCAGGCATTCAAACCTGTTCTCCTACACTGCATTGCCATACTCGCCGCGTGGTAGCACGACACAACAAGTCCCACAACCCCGATCATGCAACCCCTACCAGGTATCACACACAACCGGTTTAGCCTCATCCGCGTTCGCTCGCCACTACTAACGGAATCACAATTGTTTTCTCTTCCTGCGGGTACTGAGATGTTTCACTTCCCCGCGTTCCCCCTCAACACCCTATATATTCAGGTGCGAGTAACCACAATAAATGTGGCCAGGTTTCCCCATTCGGAAATCCTCGGATCAACGCCCGTTTATCGGCTCCCCGAGGCTTATCGCAGATTACTACGTCCTTCATCGGCTCCAGATGCCAAGGCATCCACCGTTCGCTCTTAGCAACTTCAAAATCACCAAGTACGATACATAAGAATAAGAATCAAAAAATTTGAACTCTAAAAATCTAGAAACTATTACACCATCACGCAACACCACACCCACTCACGTGACTGCGATCTACGCGACAGCTAATAAGATGCTCGCGTCCACTATGTAGTTCTCAACATACAATCAGCACCACCCCACACCACCAGACAATCCGTCCAGCAGCCTGCAGTGGCCTGCAGGAAACCGCCACCCAACCCGAAGGCCTGGCAGTTGACCGGTCCCCAAGGACCCAACAGCGTGCACACCATGCGCCGGCTCCACCACCCCCGTTCCACCAACTCCGAAAAGCTAGGTACTAGAGTGCGATCTCACCCACACACTTGTCATATGTTCCACCCTTGAGCACCCACTCACCACACTCGGGCAAGACTGGGCACCACGACCACACGAATCGTGACCGTGTCAATGCTCCTTAGAAAGGAGGTGATCCAGCCGCACCTTCCGGTACGGCTACCTTGTTACGACTTAGTCCTAATCACCGATCCCACCTTCGACAGCTCCCTCCACAAGGGTTAGGCCACCGGCTTCGGGTGTTACCGACTTTCATGACTTGACGGGCGGTGTGTACAAGGCCCGGGAACGTATTCACCGCAGCGTTGCTGATCTGCGATTACTAGCGACTCCGACTTCATGGGGTCGAGTTGCAGACCCCAATCCGAACTGAGACCGGCTTTTTGGGATTCGCTCCACCTCGCGGTATCGCAGCCCATTGTACCGGCCATTGTAGCATGCGTGAAGCCCAAGACATAAGGGGCATGATGATTTGACGTCATCCCCACCTTCCTCCGTGTTGACCACGGCAGTATCCCATGAGTTCCCACCATAACGTGCTGGCAACATAGGACGAGGGTTGCGCTCGTTGCCGGACTTAACCGAACATCTCACGACACGAGCTGACGACAACCATGCACCACCTGTATACCGACTGCA
Organism: Gulosibacter sediminis; assembly: GCF_023370115.1. Taxonomy (NCBI): domain Bacteria; kingdom Bacillati; phylum Actinomycetota; class Actinomycetes; order Micrococcales; family Microbacteriaceae; genus Gulosibacter; species Gulosibacter sp. ACHW.36C. The sequence continues at coordinate 1,755,198 of NZ_CP097160.1, forward strand.
AGCAGGGCAACCATCTCTGGAAGTTTCCGGTATATGTCAAGCCTTGGTAAGGTTCTTCGCGTTGCATCGAATTAATCCGCATGCTCCGCCGCTTGTGCGGGCCCCCGTCAATTCCTTTGAGTTTTAGCCTTGCGGCCGTACTCCCCAGGCGGGGCGCTTAATGCGTTAGCTACGACACAGAAACCGTGGAATGGTCCCCACATCTAGCGCCCAACGTTTACGGCATGGACTACCAGGGTATCTAATCCTGTTCGCTCCCCATGCTTTCGCTCCTCAGCGTCAGTAACGGCCCAGAGATCTGCCTTCGCCATCGGTGTTCCTCCTGATATCTGCGCATTCCACCGCTACACCAGGAATTCCAATCTCCCCTACCGCACTCAAGTCTGCCCGTACCCACTGCAGGCCCGAGGTTGAGCCTCGGGATTTCACAGCAGACGCGACAAACCGCCTACGAGCTCTTTACGCCCAATAATTCCGGACAACGCTTGCACCCTACGTATTACCGCGGCTGCTGGCACGTAGTTAGCCGGTGCTTTTTCTGCAGGTACCGTCACTTTCGCTTCTTCCCTACTAAAAGAGGTTTACAACCCGAAGGCCGTCATCCCTCACGCGGCGTTGCTGCATCAGGCTTGCGCCCATTGTGCAATATTCCCCACTGCTGCCTCCCGTAGGAGTCTGGGCCGTGTCTCAGTCCCAGTGTGGCCGGTCACCCTCTCAGGCCGGCTACCCGTCGTCGCCTTGGTGGGCCTTTACCCCGCCAACAAGCTGATAGGCCGTGAGCCGATCCGAAACCGAAAAATCTTTCCAACCAGAGGAGATGCCTCCCTGGCACATATCCAGTATTAGCCACCGTTTCCGGTAGTTATTCCAGAGTTTCGGGCACGTTGCTCACGTGTTACTCACCCGTTCGCCACTAATCCACCCAGCAAGCTGGGCTTCATCGTTCGACTTGCATGTGTTAAGCACGCCGCCAGCGTTCGTCCTGAGCCAGGATCAAACTCTCCGTAAAAAATGAGTTCAATCCAGAATCAAAACACCAAAATTAATCTGGCGATCATCATCCAAAATATTAAAAAAGGAACCAAATAAACCAACCAGCCGAAGCTAGCCAGTCACGAGGTAACCATATAAAAAATGGCATATGACAATTTATTTAGTGCACACTGTTGAGTTCTCAAAGACCGTTCGCTTCTCATTTTCACCCCGCGCTTGCGTGGTTGCTACTGAGAGCTCTAGGTTCTACTACCTCGGCGTGTCGGACGATGTCTGACGTAACCTCATGGTAGTGAAGTTGTTGTTAGGTCGTCTACCTTACCCCATGCTCGCCGTGGCGCGCAAGTGGCTCAAGCGCGGAGTCTGAAAGACTCTGTCGCTTGGGCGGCGACCGTTGCCTCCTTTGCGATGAGCACCAGATGGTGTTTCTTTCGCTGCGGTGGCAACAGGTGAATACTTTACGGAGATCCGGGGGGTCGCGCAAATCACGCCTGCAGCCCGGGCGTGTCGCCTGGTATTTCGCGGATCTCGCCCTTTCCTCGGAAAACGAGGCGGGGTGCGCGCAGCCTTGCTGCACGCACCCCCGCGTCACATTCGCACGGTTATCGAACGATGGCTCCGACGAGCGTCTTCTTGCCGCGTCGGATGACGACTCCGCCGCCGGCGAGGAGGTCGCCCTCCCCCAGCACCTGGTGTTCGTCTGTCACCTTCGCCTTGTTGACGGTGACGCCACCCTGCTTGATTGCACGGCGGGCGCCCGAAAGCGATTCCTCCGCGCCGGTTGCCACGAGCAGCTCGGCGATTTCCTGCCCCAGCTGTGCCTCGACGTTCGGTAGCTCCGCGATGGCCTGATGGAGCACATCCTCGGAAAGTGCCGCGAGATCGCCCTTGCCAAAGAGCGCCTCTGACGCATCGATGGCCGCATCGGTGGCTTCGTCACCGTGCACGAGCCGGGTCACCGCCGACGCGAGCGCCTTCTGCGCTGCGCGGCGGAAGGGCTCTTCTTCGACCTGCCGTTGGAACTCGGCGATCTCATCCCGGGTGAAGAACGTGAAGATCTTCAGGCGGTCGGCGACATCGCGGTCGTCGGTGTTGAGCCAGAACTGGTAGAACGCGTACGGCGAGGTGAGCTCGGCGTTGATCCAGATGGCGTTGCCCTCGGACTTACCGAACTTCGTGCCATCTGAGTTGGTGATGAGCGGTGTGCCCATCGCGTGCACGCTCGCGCCCTCGGCGCGGCGGATCAGATCGACACCACCGACGAGGTTGCCCCACTGGTCGGAGCCGCCCGTCTGCAGCTCGAGGCCGTACCGGCGGTAGAGCTCGAGGAAGTCAAATGCCTGCAGAATCTGGTAGCTGAACTCGGTGTACGAGATGCCAGCCTCGGAGTTGAGTCGCGCCGAAACCGCATCCTTCTTGAGCATCGCGCCGACGCGGAAGTGCTTGCCGAGGTCGCGCAGGAAGTCGAGGGCCGACAGGTCAGCGGTCCAGTCGAGGTTGTTCGCCATGCGTGCGGCGTAGTCACCGCCGAAGTCGAGGTAGCCCTCGATCTGGTCGCGCAGGCCGTTCACCCATTCGGCCACGGTTTCGCGCGAGTTCAGCGTGCGCTCGGCCGTCGGGCGCGGGTCGCCGATGAGGCCGGTCGAACCACCGACGACACCGATCGGGAAGTTGCCGGCAAGCTGCAGTCGGCGCAGCAACAGCAGCTGCACGAGGTGCCCGAGGTGGAGGCTCGGCGCGGTGGGGTCGAAGCCGCAGTAATACGTGATCGGCCCCTGGGCCATCCGCTCACGAAGCTCACCGAGATCGGTGGAGACGTGAATAAAGCCGCGCCACTCGAGTTCATCGAGGACGTGGTCGAACGACGGGTCATTCCGCTGCCAGGAGAGATCACGCTGTGTCACAGCGTCAACCGTACCAACACGAACGCCCCCGATCTGCACGATCGGGGGCATTCGCATGCGGGAATTACGCGAGTCGTTCGCGCAGCTTCGCGAGCTGGTCACGCACCGAGCTCGGCGCGGTGCCATTGACGCCGTCGCGCGACGCGACCGAGCCGTCGATGGTGAGTACCTCGCGCACCTCGGGCGTGAGGTGCGCCGAGACCCCGGCAAACTCGTCGTCCGAGAGGCCATCGAGGTCGACGCCCTTCGACTCAGCAAGCTTGACGAGGCTGCCCGAGATCTCGTGTGCGTCGCGGAACGGCACATGCCGCTTGACGAGCCACTCGGCCACATCGGTGGCGAGCGAGAATCCCTGCGGCGCGAGCTCACGCATCCGTTCACCGTGGAAGACCATGGTCGCGACCATGCCGGTAAATGCCGGCAGCAGCACCTCGAGCTGTTCGAACGAATCGAACAGTGGCTCTTTGTCCTCCTGCAGGTCGCGGTTGTACGCGAGCGGCATCGCCTTGAACGTCGCGAGCAGGCCAGTGAGGTTACCGATGAGTCGACCCGACTTGCCGCGCGCGAGCTCGGCGATGTCGGGGTTCTTCTTCTGCGGCATGATGCTCGAGCCCGTCGAATACGAGTCGTCGAGGGTGAGGAAGTCGAACTCGCGCGTATTCCAGAGGATGATCTCCTCGGCAAAGCGCGAGACGTCGACCCCCACCTGGGCGAGCACGAACGCGGCCTCGCTCACGAGGTCGCGCGACGCCGTGCCATCGATCGAGTTCTCGACCGCGGCGCGGAAGCCGAGCTCGGCGGCCACCGCTTCGGCATCAAGCCCGAGCGTCGAACCGGCGAGCGCCCCCGAACCGTAGGGCGAGTCGGCGAGCCGCTCCCCCAGGTCGTGTAGGCGATCGAGGTCGCGCACGAGCGGCCACGCGTGCGCGAGCAGATGGTGCGCCAAGAGCACCGGCTGCGCGTGCTGCAGGTGCGTGCGCCCCGGCATAATCACGTCGAGGTTCGCCTCGGCCTGGCCGGCGATCGCGCTCACGAGGTCGCGCAGCAGCCCACGCAGCGTCGCCGACTCGTCGCGGATGTACATGCGCACGAAGGTCGCGATCTGGTCGTTGCGACTCCGGCCGGCGCGAAGCTTGCCGCCTAGCTCGTGCCCGGCAATCTCCATCAGCCCGCGCTCGAGCGCCGAGTGCACATCCTCATCGGCCTCCGCAGCGACAAACCGGCCATCGCTCACGCGCTGCTCGAGCTCGTCGAGTGCGGCGTGCATCCCAAGCCGCTCGTCTTCGGTGAGGTACCCCGCCTTTGCGAGCGCATTGGCGTGCGCCCGCGAGCCAGCGAGGTCGTAGTGCGCGAGCTTCCAGTCGAACTGCGTCGACTTCGACAGCCGTGCGAGTTCAGGCGACGGACCGCCGGCGAAGCGTCCGCCCCAGAGGGCGCCGTCTTCGCCGGCTCGCGAGGTTGCGTCCGCCATGCCCTACAGCTCGGGCTGGTCGCGGCGGGCGGCGATCTTCGAGGGCAGCGAATGCAGCTCGATGAAGCCGCGCGCCGCATCCTGGTTGAAGGTGTTGCCGGTGTCGTAGGTCGCTAGCGAGTAGTCGTAGAGCGACTGGTCGCTACGGCGGCCCGTGACGACGGCGCGGCCCTGGTGCAGGGTCAGGCGCACCTCGCCGGTGACCTTCTCCTGCGTGTGCTGGATGAACGAATCAAGCGCGCGCTTGAGGCCACCGAACCAGAGGCCGTCGTACACGAGGTTGCCCCACTCGATCTCGACGCTGCGCTTGTAGCGCGCCACGTCGCGCTCGAGCGCCAAGTCCTCGAGGTGGGTGTGCGCCTCGATGAGCGCGATCGCACCCGGGGCCTCGTAGATCTCGCGCGACTTGATGCCGACGAGGCGGTCCTCGACCATGTCGATGCGGCCGACGCCCTGCTCGCCCGCGAGCTGGTTCATCTTCTCGACGATCTGCAGCATGCTCAGGCGCTCGCCGTTGATCGACACCGGGGTGCCCGACTCAAACGCGATGGTGACCTCGGTCGGCGCACGGTCGACCGTCGGGTCCTGCGTGTACTCGTAAAGGTCTTCGATCGGCGCGTTCCACGGGTCTTCGAGGAAGCCGGTCTCAACGGCGCGGCCCCAGACGTTCTGGTCGACCGAGTACGGCGACGCCTTCGACTGGCGGATCGGGAGATTGTGCTCACCGGCGTACTCGATGGCCACGTCGCGGGTCAGCGAGAGGTCACGGATGGGCGCGATCGAGGTGAGTTCGGGCGCAAGCGCCGCGACGGCGGCCTCGAAGCGCACCTGGTCGTTGCCCATGCCGGTGCAGCCGTGCGCGATCGAGTTCGCGCCGAGCTCGCGAGCGGTGCGCGCGAGGTGACGGGCGATGAGCGGGCGCGAGAGTGCCGACACGAGCGGGTAGCGGCGCTGGTACATGGCGTTCGCCTGGAGGGCGGGCACGAGGTAGTCGTTCGCGAACTCGTCGCGGGCGTCGACCACCACTGCCTCAACGGCGCCGCAATCGATGGCGCGCTGGCGGATCTGCTCGAGGTCTTCGCCTGCCTGTCCGACGTCGATCGCGAGGGCGATGACCTCGCGGCCGGTGCGCTCCTTGATCCACGGGATTGCGACGGAGGTGTCGAGACCTCCCGAGTACGCGAGCACAATACGCTCAGTCATGTTGCTCCTTCAGCTGTAGGTCTGGAAATAGTCTAGTTCGCTCGGCGCAGCCGGCGATTACGGTAGCTCGACGCCGCGGGCCTGCGCGAGCAGCCACACGAGCAGCGCCTTCTGTGCGTGGAGCCGGTTCTCGGCCTCGTCCCAGATCGCCGACTGCGGGCCGTCGATCACGTCGGCGTCGACCTCATAACCGCGGTCGGCCGGCAGGCAGTGGAGGAAGATCGCGTCGCTCTTCGCGTGTCCCATGAGCTCCTGCGTCACGCGGTACGACTCGAAGGCGGCGACGCGCTCGGCGCGCTCCTCCTCGAGGCCCATCGACACCCAGGTGTCGGTGACGACCACATCGGCGTCGGCCACCAGCGCGGCCGCGTCGGTGCCGACCTCGACCGAGCCACCCTGCTCTGCCGCGAGCTCGCGGGCACGAGCCACCACATCCTCACGAGGCAGGTAGCCCTCGGGCGACGCGACCGCGACATGCATGCCGGCGATCGCGCAGGCGAGGAGGTACGAGTGGCCCATGTTGCTCGCGCCGTCGCCGACGAACACGAGCTTCTGCCCCTGCGTCGCGCCGCGGTGCTCACGAATCGTGAGCAGGTCGGCGAGCAACTGGCAAGGGTGGAAGTCGTCGCTGAGCGCGTTGACAATCGGCACGCGCGCGCCGTCGGCCATCTGCTCGAGGCCCGACTGCGCGTAGGTGCGCCAGACGATCGCTTCGACCATGCGCTCGAGCACCCGCGCGGTGTCGGACGGGGTTTCCTTGCCGCCAAGCTGGCTGGATGCGGTGGTGAAGATGAGCGGGCTGCCGCCGAGCTCCGAGACACCGACGTGGAACGAGACCCGCGTGCGCGTGGAGCTCTTGTCGAAGATGACCGCGACCGACTGCGGGCCCTCGAGGGGTCGCGCCAGGAATCGGTCTTCCTTCAGCTTCGCTGCGAGGTCAAGAATCGTGCTCTGCTCGGCGGCGGTGATGTCATCGTCGCGAAGGAAGTGGCGGATCATGGGGATGCCTTTCGAAGTGGTGGTCGAACCGAGGCGCCGCTAGGGCATGACCTCGGTGCCGAAGCCGTCGGTGGTGAAGATTTCGAGCAGGGTCGAGTGAGCGACCCGGCCGTCGATGATGGTTGCGCGCGAGACACCGCCGTCGACCGCTTCGAGGCACGCCTGCACCTTGGGGATCATGCCCGATTCGAGGTTCGGCACCATAGGGCGGAGCTCCTCGGCGCTGATCGACGAAATGAGTGACGATCGGTCGGGCCAGTTGCGGTAGAGACCCTCGACGTCGGTGAGCATGACGAGCTTGCGGGCGCCGAGCGCCACCGCGAGCGCGGCAGCCGCGCGGTCGGCGTTGATGTTGAGCGCTTTGCGGGGCGCGTCGATGTCACTCGCGATGGTCGAGACGACGGGGATGCGGCCGGCCGCGATGTCGGCCGAGACGACCTGGGGGTTGACCGCGACAATCTCGCCGACGTGACCGAGGTCGATCGGCTTGCCCGACGCATCCGTGGTCTTACGCTGCGCCTGAAACAGCCCGGCGTCCTCCCCCGACGTGCCGGTGGCGACCGGCGCGACATCGTTGATCGCCGAGACGAGCTCGCGGGCGACCTGGCCACCGAGCACCATGCGCACGACTTCGATCGCCTCCGCGGAGGTGTACCGATACCCGGCGCGAAACTCCGACTCGATGCCGAAGCGGTCGAGCATGCGTGAGATGTGCGGGCCGCCGCCGTGCACGACGACGGGCTTGATGCCCGCGTAGCGCAGGAACGCGATGTCTTGCGCGAACGCCTCAATGAGCTCGGACTCGACCATGGCGTTGCCGCCGAACTTCACGACGATGATCTCGTCGTGGTACTGCTGCATCCAGGGCAGGGCCTCGATGAGCGTCTCGACCTTCGCGGTCGAGGCCGCGAGCCATGGGTGGGTGTCGCCAGACATGCTGCCTTTCGACCTACGACGAGTAGGCGCTGTTTTCGTGCACGTAGTCGTGCGTGAGGTCGTTGGTGAGGATGCTCGCGGTTGCGTCGCCGGCGTGGAGGTCGATGAGCACCGCGGTCTTGCGCGGCGTGAGGTCGACGGTGTCGACGGGCGCGTCGGGTGTGCCGGCGCGGCACACCATGACGCCGTTCATCGACACGTCGATCTGCTGCGGCACGAACTGTGCGTCGGTCGTGCCGATCGCGGCGAGCACGCGGCCCCAGTTTGGGTCGTTGCCGAAGATCGCGGTCTTAAAGAGGTTCGAGCGGCTGACGGCGCGCGAGACGGCGACCGCCTCGTCTTCCGTGGCCGCGCCGGTGGTGGTGATCGTGATGTCGTGGCTCGCGCCCTCGGCGTCGGCCTGGAGCTGGCGAGCGAGGTCCTGGCAGAGGTCGACGAGCAGGCTCGTGAACTCGCCTTCGTCGGCCGCGGTGCCGGATGCGCCCGAAGCGAGCAGCGCGACGGTGTCGTTCGTCGACATGGCGCCGTCGGAGTCGACGCGGTCGAAGCTGAGGCGAGTGGCCTCGCGCAGCGCCGTGTCGAGCTGCGCCGACTCGAGGTCGGCGTCGGTCGTGATGACGACGAGCATCGTTGCGAGGCCCGGGGCGAGCATGCCCGCACCCTTCGCGATCGCGCCGATCGAGTAGCCGGTGCCCTCGCGCAGCGCGGTTTTCGCCACCGAGTCGGTGGTGAGGATGCCGTCGGCGGCATGCTGCGCGGCCGTTTCGTCGTCGGCGAGCTCGGCGACCGCGAGTTTGACACCCGTGAGCACGCCCTGGCGGAACTTCTCGTCGCCCGAACCGATCAGGCCCGTGGAACAGACGATGACGTCGCTCGGCTGCAGCTGCAGCAGTTCGGCGGCGCGGTTCGCCGTGAGCTCGGTCGTCTCGGCGCCGAACGCGCCGGTGAAGCAGTTCGCGCCACCCGAGTTGAGGACGACCGCCGAGGCGACGCCGTCTTCGAGGATGCGCCGCGACCAGGTCACGGGGTGCGCCTCGCAACGGTTGCTCGTGAACACGGCCGCGGCCGCGGCCGACGGTCCGTCGTTGACGACCACCACAACGTCGCGGCCGCCGCTCTTCTTAATACCTGCGGCGACGCCGGCGGCGCGGAAACCCTTGGGGGTAGTGATGGTCACGGGGCGACTCCGTTCAGGGGAAGTGCGAGCGACTCCTCGAGGCCGAGGGCGAGGTTCGCGGACTGGATGGCGGCACCGGCGGTGCCCTTGCCGAGATTGTCGATGGCACTGATCGCGATGAGGCGGCCGGCGCGCTCGTCGATACCGACGGCGAGCTGCGTGCGGTTCGAGCCGAGCACGTCATTCGTGCGGGGTAGGCGGCCATCGGTGAGCACCTCGATGAAGGTCTCGTCGCCGTACGCGTCGCGGTAGACCTCGTCGATGCGGGCCTGGTCGACGCCATCGACGAGGGTGCCCGAGCTGGTCGCGAGAATGCCGCGGGCCGCGGGCACGAGCACGGGCGTAAATGAGAGGCGCACCTCGGCGCCGGATGCGCGGCGCAGGTTCTGCCGGATCTCCGGGTTGTGGCGGTGCCCGCCGAACGCGTTGTAGGGCACGACATTGCCGATGAGCTCGCTGCCGAGCATGCCCACGGAGGCCTTCTTCCCCGCGCCCGAGGGACCGACCGCGAGGACTGCCGCGAGCGCATCCGGCTCAATCAGGCCCGCGCGGATTGCCGGTGCGAGCGCGAGGCTCACCGCGGTGACGTTGCAGCCCGGCACCGCGATGCGCTGGGTGCCCGGAAGCTGCGCGCGCTGCTTGCCGCCGTCGGCGAGCACGAGCTCGGGCATGCCGTACGTCCAGGTGCCGGCGAAGTCGCCCGGGTAGTAGTCGGTCCAGTCCTGCTCGCGTTCGAGGCGGTGATCGGCCCCGGCGTCGACGAGCAGCTTCGCCTCGCCCTCGAGCTCGGCCGAGAGCGCCGCCGACTTCCCGTGCGGCAGCGCGAGAAAGACAATGTCGTGGCCGCGCAGGTGCGCCGCGTCGGTCGGCTGCAGTTCGAGGTCGCCGTAGCTCGCGAGGTGCGGGTGCACCGTTCGCAACGACTGCCCGGCCTGTTGGTGCGCCGTAACAGTGCGCACCTCGAATTCGGGATGGCCCGCAAGCAACCGCAGCAGCTCGCCGCCGCCGTACCCACTAGCCCCAGCAACCGCTACCGAAAACGTCATGTTGGCCATCCTACGCGGGGCCCGGCCTAGGCTAGGAACGATGTCTTCCTCCGTAATTACCGACGCCCGAGCCCGCGAGCTTCGCCGCGACTTTCCGATTCTCGCCGAGCAGGTGCATGGCGAACAGCTCGTCTACCTCGACTTCGGCGCGACCGCGCAACGCTCGACCGCCGTGCTCGATGCCGAACGCGACTTCCTTCAGCACCGCAACGCGGCCGTGCACCGCGGCGCGCACGAGCTCGCCGCGCTCTCGACCAGCGACTTCGAGGATGCCCGAGACACGATCGCGCACTTCATCGGTGCCGACGCCGACGAAATTGCGTGGCAGGCTGGGGCCACGGATGCGCTCAACACCGTGACGCTCGGCATCGCGGCCGCCTCGCGGGGTCGCGGCGGCGACGAGTCGGCTCCCCTGAGGCTCGGCCCCGGCGACGAGATCGTCATCACCGAGGCGGAGCACCACGCGAACCTCGTGCCGTGGCAGGAGCTCGCGCTCGCCACCGGCGCCACCCTGAAGTGGGTGCCCGCGAATGAACGAGGCACTTGGACCATCGACGACGCCCGCGCCGTCGTGACCGAGGCGACGAAGGTCATCGCCTTCGCTCACGTGTCGAACGTGACCGGCATGATTGCGCCGGTCGAGCAGCTCGTCGAACTCGCGGCCTCGGTCGGCGCCATCACGGTGCTCGACGCGTGCCAGTCGGTACCGCACCGCCCGGTCGACTTCCACGCCCTCGGCGTCGACTTCGCCGCGTTCTCGAGCCACAAGATGACGGGCCCGAACGGCCTCGGTGTGCTCTACGGCCGCCGCGAGCGCCTTGCGCAGCTGCCGCCGGCTCGCACCGGTGGCTCGATGATCGAGATCGTCACCATGGAGTCGACGACGTTTATGGACCCGCCCACCCGCTTCGAGGCGGGCACGCAGGCCGTGCCGCAGGTCATCGGCCTCGCCGCGGCCTGCCGCTATCTCGAGGGCGTCGGCATGGCCGCCGTTGCCGAGCACGAAGAGTCGCTCGGCGCCCTCATGGTCGAGCGGCTGTCGGCCATCGACGGCGTCACGGTGATCGGCGACGACGCCTCGGTGCCCCGCTCGGGCCTCGCCGCGTTCATCGTCGACGGCGTGCACTCGCATGACGTCTCGCAGTTCTTGGATGCCCGCGGCATCGCCGTGCGCGGCGGTCACCACTGCGCCCAGCCCCTGCATCGTCGCCTCGGCGTCACCGCGTCGACGCGAGCCTCGAGCTACTTCACCACCACGAACGACGACATCGACGCGCTTATCGCGGCGCTCGGCGACGTGCGCGCCTACTTCGGTGCCGACCGATGAGCGGGCTCGACTCGCTCTATCAGGACATCATTCTCGACGCCTCGCGTCGCCGCACCGGCGAGGGCGAGATCGCGCCGTTCGACGCCGAACACTTCGAGAAGAACCCCTCGTGCGGCGACGAGATTCGCCTGCGCGTGCGCGTCGAGGACGACCGGGTCGCCGAGATTGGCTGGGTCGGCGACGGCTGCTCGATCTCGATGGCCTCCGCCTCGATCATGGTCGAGCAGCTCGTGGGCCAGCCCGTGGCGCAGGCTCGCGCCGGCGTCGAGGCGCTGCGCGGCATGCTCCGAAAGCGCGGCAGCGATCACCTCACCGATGACGAGGCCGATCTGCTCGGCGACGCGATCGCGTTCGAGGGCGTCGGCAAGTACGTCATGCGCGTGAAGTGCGCGATGCTCGGCTGGGTCGCCCTCGAGGCCGCACTGCGCGAGGCCGAGGCCGCCTAGGCCCGCTTCGAGCCTGGTTCGCGCGCGGTCTCGCGCCGTATGTCGGACGAACTCGCAGATTTTGGGGGTTTGAACGGGCTCAGCCCGTTCAAACCCCCAAAATCTCGGCGTTCGTCCCAGATTTCCGCGGCGACAACGAAAATGGGGGCCGGACGCATCAGCATCCGGCCCCCATTTTGTTGCTTGGCAGAAGCTACGCGCGGATCGTCGCGCCGAAGCGCTCGGCCGCTTTCTCGGCGCCGGCCTCCTTGGCCTCCGTGGCCTCGGCGGCGGTCAGCGTGCGGTCGTCGGCACGGAAGCGCAGCGCGAAGGTGAGCGACTTCTCGGTCTCTTCGAGCCCGCGACCGCGGTAGTCGTCGACGAGGCGGATGTCCTCGAGCAGTTCGCCCGCGCCCTCGCGCACCGCGTCACGCACGTCGGCCGCGGGCACCTCGCGCGAGACGAGCAACGAGAGGTCCTGCGTCGCGGCCGGGAAGCCGACGATCGTGCCCGCCGAAACGTGGCGCTCGGAGTGCGCGAGCAGCGCATCCACATCGAGCTCGACGGCGCCGACCACGCGCGGCAGGTCGTGGGCCTCGGCCACCTCGGGGTGCAGCTCGCCCGCGAAGCCGATCGCGTGTTCCTCGCCCGCGGCGTCAACCACGAACACCTCGGCGCAGCGGCCGGGGTGGAACGCGCCGTGCGATCCCTGGCGCACGCGCAGCTCGGCGGCCGTCGCGAGCGAAACGCGGTCGAGGTACTCGAGGGCATCGTGCCAGCTGTAGGCCACGGCGTCGAGGCCGGGCTGCTTCGCCGTGCGCTCGCCGACCAGCAGCAGCGACAGCGAGTACGGCTGTGGCGGGATGCCCGCGTTGAGCTCGGCGAGCTTCTCGGCGCTCGGGCGCTGCGCGACGGGCGGGAGCTCGGCGACGCCGTACTCGACGCCGGCGACCGGGCGGAACACTCGGCCGAGTTCGAACACGGCAACGCTCGGGCGGCCGCGCGACACGTTGCGGTGCGCGACGCCGGCGAGGCCGGGCAGGATGCTGCGGCGCAGCCATGCCGTCTTCGCGTCCATCGCGTTCGCGAGCTTCACCGAGGGCACCGGGGTGCCGTCGGCCGAGTCAAACAGCACGTTCTCTTCTTCGGTCACGAACGGGTACGAGAGCACCTCGACGGCGCCCGCGGCGGCGAGCACGTCGGAGAGCTGGCGGCGCAGCGCCTGCTCACGGCTCGGGCCGTGCCCGCTCGTTGCCTGCGGCACGATCGACGGGATGCGGTCGAAGCCGCCGAGGCGACCGACCTCCTCGACGAGCGTGACTGGTTCGGTGAGATCGCCGCGCCATGTCGGCGGCGTCACCGTGAGCACGTCGTCGCCCTCGACCTCGCAGCCGACGGCCTCGAGCGAAGCAACGACCTCGCTGCGGTCGTAGTCGACGCCCATGAGCTTCGCCGGCAGCTCGACCGGCATGGTGATCGTCTCGCGGCGCGCGGCCTCGCCGAGCACGCTGCCCGCGGCCTCGACGGTGCCGCCGGCAAGCTCGACGAGCAGCTCGGCGACGCGGGCCGCGGCCTTCGCGGTCACGGCAGCGTCGACGCCGCGCTCAAAGCGGCGCGATGCCTCGGACGGCAGCTTGTGCCGGCGAGCCGTGCGCGCGATCGAGACCGACGCGAACGTCGCGGCCTCGATGAACACATTCTTCGTCTCGTTCGACAGCTCGGTCTCGGCACCACCCATGACGCCGGCGAGGCCGATGGGGCCACGGTCGTCGGTGATGAGAATGTCTTCGTCGGAGAGCTCGCGGTCGCGGCCGTCGAGGGTCGTGAGGCGCTCCCCCGCCGTCGCGCGGCGCACGTTGATGCCGCCGCGCAGCTGGTCGAGGTCGTAGCCGTGGATCGGCTGGCCGAGCTCGAGCATGACGTAGTTGGTGATGTCGATGAGCAGGCCGAGCGAACGGATGCCCGCAAGCCGTAGGCGCCCCGACAGCCAGCTCGGGCTGGGTCGCGTGCCGTCGACGCCCGTGACGACGATGCCGGCGAACACTTCGCTGAGCGGCTGCTCGCGCACGGCGAGCTCGTCAGCGACGGTCACCGGCACCCGCACCGCGTCGGCCGATGCAGCGAGCGCCTGCGCGCCGATGGCGTCGAGCTCGGGACGCAGGGCCGGGTCGCGGATCGCCGCGCCGGTCGCGTGCGAGAACTCGCGCGCGAGGCCGCGCATCGACATCGCGTAGCCGCGGTCGGGCGTGACGTTGACTTCGACAGCGATGTCGTCGAGGCCGAACAGCGGCAGAGCGGGCGAACCGATCTCGCCCTCGAGCCCGAGCTTGCCGAGCACGATGATGCCGTCATGGTCGTCGCCGAGGCCGAGCTCGCGCTGCGAGGCCATCATGCCGTCGGAGGTGTGACCGTACGTCTTGCGTGCCGCGATGCGGAAGTCGCCGGGCAACACCGCGCCCGGCAGCGTGACGACGACGCGGTCACCCACCTCAAAGTTCTGCGCACCACAGACGATGCCGCGCACGTCGGCACCGCCATCGGCCGCCGACTCGCCCTCGGGCGCGACGCGCACCTGGCACCAGTTGATGGTCTTGCCGTTCTTCTGCGGCTCGGGCTCGCGCTCGAGCACCTCGCCGACGACGATCGGGCCCGAGAGCTCGCCGCCGTGAATCGCTTCGTCCTCAAGACCAACGCGCACGAAGGCGTCGAGCACATCCTGCGGCGTCGCGTCGGCCGCGACGTCGACGTAATCGCGCAGCCAAGACAGGGGAATACGCATCCCTAAATCACCATTCCAAACTGTTCGCTGAAGCGGACGTCGCCCTCGACGATGTCGTGCATATCGGTGAGCTCATTGCGGAACATCAGCGTGCGCTCCACGCCCATGCCGAACGCGAAGCCACGGAACTCCTCGGGGTCGAGCCCGGCCGCCTTGATCACGTTCGGGTGCACCATGCCGCAGCCGCCCCATTCGATCCAGCGCGGGCCGCCCTTCGCGAGCGGGTGCCAGATGTCCATCTCGGCGCTCGGCTCGGTGAAGGGGAAATAGTTGTTGCGCAGGCGAATCTTCGCCTCGTCGCCAAACATCTGGCGCGCGAAGTGCTCAAGCGTGCCGCGCAGGTGTGCCATCGAGAGGTCGCGGTCGATCGCGATGCCCTCGAACTGCGTGAACACCGGGGTGTGCGTCGCGTCGAGCTCGTCGGTGCGGTAGGTGCGGCCCGGGGCGAGCACGTACAGGGGCGCGCCGCGCTCGAGCATCGAGCGCATCTGCAGCGGCGAGGTGTGCGTGCGCATGAGCAGGTGGCGGTCGACCGGGTCGACGAAGAAGGTGTCCTGCAGCGCGCGGGCCGGGTGGTCAGCGTCGAAGTTGAGCGAGTCGAAGTTGTACCACTCGCTCTCGAGCTCGGGGCCGTCAACGACGTCCCAGCCCATGCCCATGAAGATCTCGCTTACGCGATCGCGGAGCATCGTGAGCGGGTGCCGGGCACCGTTGCGCTCGCGCGCGTGGAAGGCGGTGACGTCGACGCGCTCGGCCTCGAGTCGCGCCGCGGCCTCGGCCTCGGCGAGCTCGCCCTCGCGCGACGCAAACGCCTGGTTCACGCGGCCGCGGGCCTGACCGACAAGCTTGCCGGCCTCTTTCTTCTGGTCGTTCGGCACATCGCGCATGGCAGCGTTGAGCTTCGCGAGGGCGGAGGCCTCACCGAGGTGCTCGGCGCGCACCTGCTTGAGCGCAGCCGCATCCGCTGCTTGGGCGATCGCGGCGAGCGCAGACTGCTCGGCGTCACCGACCGCTTCGGGAGTAATCGGGTGTTCTTGACTCACCCGACAATCCTAGCGGCCAGCCAGGTTACTTGCCGGTGTCGGGGCGGCTGCGCCCGGTCATCCCATCGGGCTGCCCGATCGAGAGCAGCGAGGTGTCGACGCCAATCTGGCCGGGAGGCGGCGTCGGGGCGGCGCCGCGGCTCTTGTTGCCGCGTCGGCGCGCGCCGACGGCCTGACCCGAGCGGTTGCGCGCGAGGCGGCGGGCAATCCAGCTCAGCGTGAGGTTCACCGCGAGGTAGATCACGAGCGTGACGAAGAAGAATGAGAACGAGTAGTTACCCGAGCCGTAGTAATCCTTCATCGTCGTCGAGGTGCGCAACAGTTCGGGGTACGCGACGATGTAGGCGAGCGAGGTGTCCTTGAGCAGCACGACGAGCTGCGCGACGATGATCGGCAGCATCTGTCGGAACGCCTGCGGGAACTCGATAAGGAAGCGCGTCTGCATGCGCGTCATGCCGAGCGACAGCGACGCTTCGGCCTGGCCGCGCGGCAGCGCCGCGACACCGCTGCGCAGGGCCTCACCGATGATCGCGCCGTTATAGATCGCGAGGGCGCCGACGACGGCGGGGTACGCCCCGACCGAGAGGCCGAGCATGATGAACAGCATCATCAGCAGCACGGGCATTCCGCGGAAGAACTCGAGCACGATCGTGACGGGAATGCGGATCCACGCGTGCCTCGCCATGCGGCCGAGTGCGAAGAGGAAGCCGAGGATGAGCGCGAGCACGGCCGCGAGGCCGGCGGCGCGCAGGGTGCCGAGCACGAGGCCACGCCAGAGCAGGCCCTCCCACAGCTCGCCCGCGTCGTCGGGGTCGAAGAAGATGTCCCAACGCGAGGCATCCCACAGGCCGACAAGTTCGGCGCCGTTCGCCGTTGTGCGCGGTTGCCCGAGGGCGAAGATGAACCAGCCGAGCAGGATCACGACCGCCGCCGTGACGATGGCCGAGATGATGTTCGAGGTTCGGCGGGTCTTCGGGCCGGGGGCGTCGTAGAGAACTGAGGCGCTCATCGCAGCACCGCCACCTTTCGCTCGATGTACCCGGCGACGAGACCGAGTGGGATGGTGATGACGAGGTAGAAGAGCGCGATGCCGATGAGCAGCGGAATCACCTGGTCACCGTTTTGGTTCGCGAGCACCTTCGAGACCGCGACGAGTTCGACCACGCGGAAGCCCGAGGCGACCGAGGAGTTCTTCGTCAGGGCGATAAAGACGTTGATGAGCGGCGGCACGACCATGCGCAGTGCCTGCGGCATGATGATCGAGAACACCGTCTGCGAGAAATTGAGGCCGAGCGAGCGGGCCGCCTCGGCCTGCCCGAGCGGAACGCCGTTGATGCCAGAGCGCAGCGCCTCGGCCACGAATGGCGAGGTGTAGACCGACAGCGCGATGATCGCGCCGGTAAACGATGGCACGCCGAGTTGCAGCACCGGCAGCACGATGATGATGAGGAAGAACACCAACGTGAGCGGGGTGTTGCGCACGAGCTCGGTGTAGGCGGTCGCCGTGACGCGGAGCGCGCCAATCGGCGAGATCCGCATGAAGGCGACAACCACGCCGATGATCGAGGCGCCGAGGCCACCGTAGATCAGTAGCAACAGCGTGGTGCCGAAGCCTTCGAGCACGTAGCCGAAGTTCGAGATGATCGCTTCCATCGAGTCCCGTTCGTGCGTTGGTGAAGAGTGGATGCGCGAGGCGGTGCCAGTGCCGTGTTCGGCACCGCCTCGCGCAAGTTGGGAACTACCGAGCGGTAGTGGTCCGCCTAGTAGCGGTCGACGGCCGGGGGCTCCGGCGTCGGGAGGATGTCGCCGACCGTCGAGGTCCAGGCAGCCTCCCATGCGCCGTCGCTGTACGACTCCTCGAGGGTGTCGTTGATGAAGTCGCGGAACTCCTGGTCGCCCTTCTCGAGGCCGATGCCATAGGGCTCCTCGGTGAACGTGCCCTCGGTGACCTCGAACTCGCCCTCATTCTGGTCGACGAGACCCGCGAGGATCACGTTGTCAGTCGTGAGCGCGTCGGCCTCACCGGTGCGGATCGGCTCGAGGCAGTCGGAGTACTTGTCGACCGTCACGACGTTGTCGGTGTACTCGCGGATGTTGTCCTCAGAGGTCGAGCCCGTCACGGTGCACACCGTCGCGTCGCCAATCGACTCGGGGTCGCTGCCGTCGATGCCGAGCGGGTTGCCCTCGGGCACGAGGAACGACTGACCGGCGACGTAGTACGGGCCGGCGAAGTCGATGACTTCCTTGCGCTCATCGTTGATCGTGTAGGTCGCGATGACGAGGTCGACCTGACCCTGCTGGATGAACGGCTCGCGGTTCTGCGAGACCGTTTCGGTCCAGGTGATGTTCTCGGCCGGAATGCCGAGCTTCGCCGCGATGATCTTGCCGATTTCAATGTCGAAGCCCTCGGGGGTGCCGTCGGGGCCCTGCAGGCCGAACAGCGGCTGGTCGAACTTCACACCGATGGTGATGCTCTGGTCGGCGTTGAGCTGGGCCATCGTCGTGCCCTCTTCAAACGAGACGTCTGACTCAACCTCGGGCTCGGAGCTATCGCCGCCCGAGCAGCCGGTGAGCACGAGGGCGGCGGCCGCCAATCCGGCGAATGCCGTAAATGCCTTCTTCAACTTCACTGTTACTCCTTTGTTGGGTCACGTGTCTGTGTGTCGTGATTCGGTAAAGGTTTGGAGGCGGGGTCTGAGAATGCGCTACAGTGCGTTCGCTATTGAACTCAATGGTTAACGCAGGATTTTGGAGAGAAAGTCTTTCGCTCGATCGGACTTCGGTGCCGTGAAGAATTGCTCCGGCGCGGCTTCTTCAACAATTGCGCCATCGGCCATGAAGATCACGCGATCGGCGGCCTTGCGCGCAAAGCCCATTTCGTGCGTGACGACCACCATAGTCATACCTTCTTTGGCGAGCGAAACCATGACGTCGAGTACCTCGTTGATCATCTCGGGGTCGAGCGCACTCGTCGGCTCGTCGAGCAAGATCAGCTTCGGGTTCATCGCGAGCGAGCGAGCGATCGCGACGCGCTGCTGCTGGCCGCCCGAGAGCTGCGCGGGCATCTTCTGCGCGTGGTCCTGCACGCCGACGCGGGTGAGCAGCTCCATCGCCCGCTTCTCGGCCTCGGCCTTCGAGGTCTTGCGCACCTTGATCTGCGCGAGCGTCACGTTCTCGAGCACGCTCTTATGCGCGAACAGGTTGAACGACTGGAACACCATGCCGACGTCGCTGCGCAGCTTCGCGAGCCCCGCGCCCTCTTCGGGCAGCTTGACGCCATCGATGAGGATCTCGCCCTCTTGTATTGTCTCGAGGCGATTAATGGTGCGACAGAACGTCGATTTACCCGAGCCCGAGGGGCCGATAACGACGACCACCTCGCCACGATTCACCGACGTGTTGATGTCTTTCAGGACGTGATTCTCACCGAACCACTTATTCACGCCGTTCATTTGCACGAGCGGCTGGGATTCGACATTGCTGTGTGTTGGTGACCCCGGCGTCATGCGACCACAGTACTTGTCTGAGCAACACCTGGGTGGGAACCGAGAGGTCAGTTACAAAGTTGTTACCGCGAAAGCGTCATCGATTTCGCGGTAATCGACACAATTTGTCAGCCGAGCCGCTGCGCGAATGCACTTTCATAGAGGCAGACGCTCGCGGCCGTGGCCAAATTCATCGATTCGGCCTGACCGTAGATTGGCACGACCAGCGTGTCGTCGACCTGCGCGAGCAGATCATCGGTCAGCCCGCGCGCCTCGTTGCCGAACACCCACGCGGTCGGCTCGGCGAGCGACTCGCGCGCGGCGAGCAGGTCGTTCCCTGACACATCCGCCGCGACCACGCGCATCCCGGCCTGGCGCGCGCGCACGACCGCGTCATCGAACTCGGCCTCGACGGCAATGGGGATGTGGAAGATCGAGCCCGTGCTCGAGCGCACGACCTTCGGGTTGTAGAGGTCGACAGTGCGGCCGGTGAGGATGACCGCGTCGGCGCCGGCAGAGTCGGCAACGCGGATGATCGTGCCGAGGTTGCCGGGGTCGCGCACCTCTTCGAGGATCGCGATGAGCTTCGGCTCGCCCTCGAAGATGCGCTTCAGCGCGGTCGGGAACTGCTTCGCGACCGCGACGACGCCCTGCGGGGTGCGGGTGTCGCTCATCGCATCGGCGGCCTCCTCGCTCACGAACACGACCTCGTGGCCGGTGCGCTGCGCGAGGGCGGCGATGTCGTCGTGCCGCTCGAGCGCGGTCGGCGTCACGAAGAGCTCGGTGATGAGGTCGGGGCGGGCCAGGAGCCCCTCGCGGACCGCCTGCGGCCCTTCGAGCACGAACTCGCCGCGTTCGGTGCGCTGCGCCTTCTGCGCGAGCTTGCGGACGTCGCGGACGCGCTGGTTCTTGGCTGACTCGATCATGCGGGGCTCCTGAAAGTGAGGGGGATGACAACGGGGCGGCCGACCACGAAGGTCGACCGCCCCGTCAGCGAAGTCGAATGACTACGCGGCGTTCTTCGGCGCCGAGGTGTTCGCCGGGAGGGCGGCCTTGGCTGCCTCGACGAGCGCGGCGAAGGTCGCGGGCTCGTTGACGGCGAGGTCGGCGAGGATGCGACGGTCAACACCGATGCCGGCCAGGTTCAGACCCTGGATGAACCGGTTGTAGGTGAGGCCGTTCGCACGAGCCGCCGCGTTGATGCGCTGGATCCACAGGCGACGGAAGTCACCCTTGCGGTCCTTGCGGTGGTCGTAGTTGTAGACGAACGAGTGGATGACCTGCTCCTTCGCCTTACGGTAAAGGCGCGAGCGCTGGCCGCGGTAACCCGAGGCCTGGTCAAGTACGGTACGACGCTTCTTCTGGGCGTTTACTGCCCGCTTCACACGTGCCATTGCAGTGTTCTCCTAAATCTCAGACGGACGGGCGGGCTACTTGCCCAGCAGCTTCTTGATGACCTTCGCGTCCTGCGGAGCGAGGACCTGGTCACGGTTGAGGCGAGCCTTGCGCTTGGCCGACTTCACCTCGAGGTTGTGGCGCATGCCA
The DNA here is from genome assembly GCF_023370115.1 of Gulosibacter sediminis. Classification (NCBI taxonomy): domain Bacteria; kingdom Bacillati; phylum Actinomycetota; class Actinomycetes; order Micrococcales; family Microbacteriaceae; genus Gulosibacter; species Gulosibacter sp. ACHW.36C. The sequence continues at coordinate 1,775,531 of NZ_CP097160.1, forward strand.
GCCTGCTGCTTACGGACCTTGCCGGTTCCGGTGAGCTTAAAGCGCTTCTTCGACCCCGAGTGGGTCTTCTGCTTCGGCATCAGTTCTCCTTGGTTTCAGTTGCCGTGGTGTCGGCGGAGTCGGTCGACCCCGTCTCTTCCCCGGCGGTCTTCGCGGCGCGAGCGGCCTGCTTCTGCTGATTGCGGCGAGCGTTCTGCTCGGCCTTGGCTTCGGACTTGTTCTTGACCGGTGCGACGATCATGACCATGTTCCGGCCGTCCTGCTTGGGACGGTTTTCGGCCGTGCCGAACTCGGCGACATCATCAGAGAACTTCTGCAACAGCTTGACGCCGAGCTCCGGACGCGACTGCTCGCGGCCGCGGAACTGGATCATAGCCTTAACCTTGTCACCCGACTCAAGGAAGCCAATGGCGCGCTTGAGCTTGGTTTCGTAGTCGTGGTCGTCGATCTTGAGGCGGAAACGGACCTCCTTGAGGACCGTGTTCGCCTGGTTGCGTCGGGCTTCTTTCGCCTTCTGCGCGTTCTCGTACTTGAACTTGCCGTAGTCCATGATCTTGGCCACGGGAGGGTTGCTGTTCGGAGAGACCTCTACAAGATCAAGATCGGCCTCCTGCGCAAGGCGCAGCGCGATCTCGAGCTTGACGACACCGACCTGTTCGCCGCCGGGGCCGACAAGTCGGACCTCGTTGGCACGAATCCGGTCGTTGGTGCGTGGTTCGCTGATGGATGGCTCCTCTGCTCGCATGTGAATGACTTCACGGGTGGGGTGAAACTTCAGATCGTCTCACCGGCGTACACCGCGCACATGCGGCCACTCCCCTACGCAGCGAACTGCGGTGTGCTCATCGCGATGGGCACGAGCGGGGCCAGTGGTAAACCCGGTAACCTTGTGCGGTATGCGCGGGTGGGACGAATCCTCTTGTCTCAGAGTCTGCTAGGCAGACACCAGCGAATAGCATATCAGCAGATTTCTGCGGAAGGAACCCCCTGTGACCGACTCAGCCACGCCATCCTCGCCCGTCACCCCCGAGGGCACGCCCCTCGACGCGGACTTGCAAGCGCAGCTGGATGGCCAGGTTCGAGACATCGCCGACGTGCCCGCGGTCGAGCTCATCACGACCGTCTCGGTGCACCTCATGAGCGCCGCCGCCGTCAACCTCGGCCTCGCCGAGGATGAAAACCCGACCATCGACCTCGACGAGGCGCGCAAGATCATCCAGGCGCTCGCGGGGCTGCTCACCGCATCCATGGCCTTCCTCGGCGACCAGCACGTGCGCCCGCTGCGCGACGGCCTGCGCTCGCTCCAGCTCGCGTTCCGCGAGGCCTCGCCGGTGCCCGACCCGATCGGCAAGGGCCCGGGTGAAGACCTCACCGGCCCCGTCTTCGCCTAAGACGCCGACACCAAGGCCCCGACTGCGATTCGCGTCGGGGCCTTTGCATTAGTGAAACTTACGCGAGTTCGCGCGCCTCGCTGCGCAGGCGCAGCTGCCCGTGGATCTCGAGCGCGACGCAGCCGAGCACGGTGATGATCGCGATGCCGATGAGCACGGGGGCGTCGGGCCACGCGAAGCCGAAGAACCACACGGTGAGCGGCACGAACAGGCAGAGGATGAGCACCGTGATGCTGCCGAGGAGCACCGCGGCGAGCAGCGGGCGGAACGGGCGGCACACGAGACCGAGCACCCAGAGGCTCGTCACCGCGAGCACGAGCGCGCTCGCCGTCTGCTGCTGTTCGAGGCTCTGTGGGAACCGCTGCAGCAGCAGGGCGGTCGCGATGAGCGAGAGCGTGATGACGATGCCCGAGGGCACCGCGAATTGCAGGGCACGCCGGAAGAAGCCCGAGACGTAGCGGCGCGAGTTCGGCAGCAGCGCGAGCACGAAGGCCGGCCAGCCGATCGAGATGCCATCGAGCAGCGCCATCTGCCGCGGCTCGAACGGGTACGGCCAGGCAAGCAGGCCGAAGATGAGCGCGATGAGCACGGCCCACGAGGTCTTCGAGAGGTAGAGCTTCGCGAGGCGCTCGATGTTCGCGATCGCCTGCCGCCCCTCGAGCACGATGCTCGGCATTGCCTGGAACTGGTTGTCGAGCAGCGTCATGCGCGAGACGGCGCGGGAGGCGCCCGAGCCGTGGCCCATCGCGATGCCGAGGTCGGCGTCCTTGAGCGCGAGCACGTCGTTCACGCCGTCGCCGGTCATCGCGACGACGCGACCGCGCGCCTGCAGCGCGTGTACCATCTGCCGCTTTTGCGTCGGCGTGACGCGGCCAAACACGTGATGCGTCTCCATGAGCTCCCCCAACTGCTCCTGGTCATCTGGCAGCGTGCGGGCGTCGATACCCGACTCGTGCTCGCCGATGAGGCCGACGCCGCGCGCGACCGCCGTGACGGTGCGCGGGTCGTCGCCCGAGATCACGCGCAGTGAGACGCCCTCCTCGGTGAAGTACCGCACGGTGTCGGCTGCGTCCTCACGCACCCGCTCGCGCAGTGCGATGATGGCGACGCCGACGCGGTCGTCGCGGAGCGTCTGCTCGCTCACCTCGTCGTCGCCGAGGGCGCCGGCGCTGAAGCACAGCGCGAGCACGCGCTGGCCGCGCTCGGAGAGCTCGGCCACCTGCGCGAGCAGCGCGGCGTCGCCCTCAGGGCGCAGCACGATGTCGGGGGCGCCAAGGATCCAGGTGCCGGCCGCCGCGTCGTCGGCGAGCGAGATCGCCGACCACTTGCGCTGCGAAGTAAAGGGAATCTCGGCGACGGTCGGCAGCGCGAGCTCGGCCGTGAACTCGGTCTCGAGGCTCCGGGCCGAGTCGTTCGCGCCCTCGTCGGCCGCCATGGTCGCGAGCGCGTGCTGCCAGCCGGGCTGTGCATCCGCCGCGGGATGCGCGGCATCGAATGCGACGCCGCCCTCGGTGAGCGTGCCGGTTTTGTCGAAGCAGAGCACGTCGACGCGCGCGAGCCCCTCGACAGCGTGCAGCTCCTGCACGAGCACCTTGCGGCTGCCGAGCTTGAGCGCGCCGGCCGCAAACGCGACCGAGGTCATGAGCAGCAGGCCGAGCGGCACCATCGCGATCGCGGCGGCGACGGCACCGACCGCGGCGTCGCGCCACGCGCCCGACTCGAACGCCTGCTGCCAGCCGCCGAACGCCTGCACCTGGCCGTTGATCGAGATGAGCAACACCGGCAGCAGCAGGATCGCGACGAGCCGCAGCACCCGGTTGATGCCGGCGCGGATCTCGGAGTTGACGAGCGAGAAACGCTTCGCCTCGGCGGTGAGCTTCGCGGCGAACGAGTGCGCGCCGACCCGCGTGACGCGGGCGGTACCCGAGCCGGCGACGACGATCGCGCCCGAAAGCACCTCGTCGCCGGGGCGCTTGTCGACCGCATCCTCTTCGCCCGTGAGCAGCGACTCGTCGAGTTGCAGGCCCGCGCTCGTCATGACGGTGGCGTCCGCCGGCACCTGGTCGCCCGCGCGCACAACGATGAGGTCGTCGACGACGAGGTCCTCGCGCATGAGGTCGGCAGGTTCGCCGTCGCGAATGGCGCGGGCGTGCGGCGCGTTGAGCACGCGCAGGTTGTCGAGCTGGCGCTTCGCCGAATACTCCTGCCAGATGCCGATGATCGAGTTCGCAACGGCCGAGAAGCCGAACACCGCATCCTGCCACCGGCCGAGCACCGCGAGCAGCGCGAACGACGCGACGACGATGCCGTTAAACAGCGTGAACACGTGCGTGCGCAGGATCGCCCAGAGCGAGCGGCTCGAGGTGCTCGGCAGCTCGTTACGGCCGTGTTCGGCACGCGACGCTTCGACCTGCGCGCTCGTCAGCCCGGCGAACGTTGCGGGGTGGGCCGGGGTTTCGATGGCGGCGTCAGGCTGCTCCACGTGGTCCTCAGTGTTGGTGCTGCTGCGCAGTTGTGGCGGGGTCGGGTTCGGGGTCACTCGGTGAGATTACCGACGGCGAAGGCGGCGGAACAATCCTGCCTTCGGACTCCGTGCATCCCCCGAAGGTATCGATTTTTCGGGCGCGGGATGCACCTCTACGCGCAGCGGCGCGATCTCGAGGGTGTCGACGAGCTCGACAAGTTCGGGCTGCGCGGCCACGCGCTGTTGCACCCGCGCGAGCACCCGCTGCACCGTGTCGGCGTCGGCGTCGGCGTGGAAGTACAGGCCGAGGCGCACCTCAGGCCCCGTGAGCCGCGAATCGAGATCGCCCGGCACGAGGTCGACGCTCGCGAGTTCGGGGTTCGTCTGCAGCACCTCGTTCGCGAAGGCGATGACGCGCTGGTGCTGCCACGGCAGTTCGTACGGCAGGTCGCGGGCGATCGCCCAGACAGCCGGTCGGCGAATGGCCGTCTCGGTTTCGCTGCCCGGGTCGAGGATGATGAGCTCGCTGCCCTCGTCGACCACCGCGAGCGCGGCCTGGCGCGAGCCTACGGGCACGGGGCGCGCGGCCGGGTCCCACGTTTTCATCGCCGCGACCGAGGTAAACATCGGCACAATGCCGCGGCCGTCGGGCGCCCGCACGGTGACGATCGAGAGGTCGGCGTGCTTGTCAACGGTGAGGCCGGCGTCGTTGACGCCCGCCTCACCAAGCTCGGCGACGAGCGGAATCAGCACCCGCGTGTCGCGCAGCGCCTCGACGACGACCGAGACGGGGGCAGCGCCGGAGCGGAACTGCTCGAGCGCCCGCGCGAGCTCGGCCGGCGCGGTGCCGTCGTCATCTGACCAGCGGTTGTCGGTGAAGCTCCGCCCCTGCCAGGGCTGGCCGGCGGAGTCGGTGAGGTGTCCCCTGAGGTGCTCGGGAAGCTCGGCCACGTCGAATGCGCCGCCTAGTCGCTGGCGACGTCGAGCGCCTGACGCAGCGTGAACGCACCCGAGTAGAGCGCCTTGCCGACGATGGCGCCCTCGAGGCCGAGCGGCACGAGTTCGCGCAGCGCGGCGATGTCGTCGAGGTTCGCGACGCCGCCCGAGGCGATGACCGGACGGTCGGTGCGCTCGAGGATCTGGCGCAGGAGGTCGAGGTTCGGGCCCTTGAGCGTGCCGTCCTTCGTCACGTCGGTGACGACGTAGCGGGCGCAGCTCGCCTCTTCGAGGCGGTCGAGCACGGTCCAGAGGTCGCCGCCCTCGCGGGTCCAGCCGCGCGCGGCGAGGGTCGTACCCCGCACATCCAGGCCGACCGCGATGAGCTCGCCGTAGCGGCTGATGGCGTTCGCCGCCCACTCGGGGTTCTCGAGAGCCGCGGTGCCGAGGTTGACGCGCTTGACGCCCATCTCGACGGCGCGCTCGAGCGACTCGTCATCGCGAATGCCACCCGAGAGCTCGACCTGAACCTTGTCACGCAACGAGCGGATGACGCGGCGAATCACGGCGCGGTTCTCGCCGCGGCCGAACGCGGCGTCGAGGTCAACGAGGTGAATCCATTCGGCGCCCTGCTTGGCGAAGTCGGCGGCGGCGTCGACCGGGTCGCCGTAGTTCGTGGCCGAGTCAGACTCGCCCTGAACGAGTCGTACGGCCTTGCCGTCGGCGATGTCGACGGCGGGGAACAGCGTCAGCTCCGGCTGCGCACTGAATTCACTCAATTGGCTTCCTTGGTCACTCAACGATTTCAGGCCGCAGCGGGCCTGTTAGCGTTGACCAGCCTAAGGGATATCCGCCAACTCGGCCGAACGATGAGGAAGCTGCGTGACGTATCAGCCGGCGCCGGCCGCGGTCGCGGTCTTTAACCGCGGCTGCCACCCCGTCTATTGGGTGGTGCTCGCTCCCCTGCTCGTGTGGCTCGGCATTGGCATCTTCCTCACGTCGCTCACCCGCGACATCGCGATCGCCACCGTGTATTCGGTGCCGCTGCTCTTGCTGTTCGGTGCCGGCGCGGCGCGCCTGCTGCAGCCGCGACCCGTCACTCTCGACCCGGGCCAGCGCATCCTGCGCGTCGGGCGCACCGAGATTCCGCTCGGTGACCTCACCTCGTTTCAGATGGTCGTGAGTCGAGGCGGTTGGTGGATTAACCTGCGCGACTCTCGTCGGCGCATCGCGCGGCTCATGCTGCACGGCAGCCCCTGCCGGCCGGTCACGGCGACGCACTACCGCGTGCTCTACGAGGCCCTGCTCGAGGCGAGCCGCAGCGGCGGCATGCCCGCCGGGCATCCCGTGCAGCGCGCTCGCCGTGGCGACATCGCGATCGAGCACGCGCTGCCGATGCTGCTCGCCCAGGCGAACTGGGTCGAGTCGGGCGCCGCGCCGACGTCGTCGCGGTCACCGATCTGGGCGATGGTGCGCGCCTAGCGGCTCTTCCCCGTGACGCTGTAAACGATGTGGCGTCAAATTCATTGCCTGAACGGCTCAACGAGGCAACGTGACCCGACACACGTCGCGGTGGGGTCGCGAACTTTGATGCCCGTGGGGTGCTCATCTCTGCCGCGGCCGTCGCCCAACTGCACCCTGGTGGCAGTCGCGTGAGCAGTGGCGCTGTCAGCGACGCAATGCGAATGGAAGTGGCGCTCTCAGCGACACCGCGCAAATGTCAGTGGCGCCGTCAGCGACAATAGGCGCGATGCTGACAGCGCCAGTTGTCGCTGACAGCGCCGCTGAGCGCGACGAGGCCCCAATGGGGCGGCGCAGGCCGCCTTCGAGGAACGGAAAGGCGCTCGCCTGCTACAGCGTGCGGAGCCAGTTGCGCAGCAGCGCGATGCCCGCCTCGCCCGACTTTTCGGGGTGGAATTGGGTCGCCGTGAGCGGGCCGTTCTCGACCGCGGCGATGAAGCGCTCGCCATAGGTCGAGTAGGTGCGCAGCGGGCCCTTCACGCCCGGCAGAATCTCGGGGATCTCGAGTTCGGTCGCGGCGTACGAGTGCACGAAGTAGAACCGCTCGGATTCGATGCCCGCGAATAGCTGCGAGCCCTCGGGCACCTCGACGGTGTTCCAACCCATGTGCGGCAGCCGCGGCGAGCGCAGTTCGCGCACGACGCCGGGCCACTCGCCGAGGCCGGGCGTGCCCGCGGCCGAATCGTTGGCGTCATCGTTCCACCAGAACTCATCGGCGTTGCGGGCGTGGATGCGCTCGGTCTCTTCGCGCTCGAGCTGCGGCGCGTTCGGATCGGCGCTCGTACCCTCGACCCCGTGCGCGAACAGCACCTGCATGCCGACGCAGATGCCGAGCACGGCGCGGCCACCCGCGAGGCGGCTGCCCACGATGCGCGGGCCGTCGGCCTTCGCGAGGCCGTCCATGACGCTCGCGAAGCTGCCGACGCCCGGCACGAGGAGGCCGTCAGCCTCGAGCGCCTTGTCGCGGTCGGCGGTGAGCTCGACGTCGGCGCCGGCCGCCTCGAGCGCCTTGACCGCCGAGTGCACGTTGCCGAAGCCGTAGTCGAAGACGACGACGTTCGGCCGGGCGCCGGTCACAGGGCACCCTTGGTGGAGGGAATGCCGTCGACCTCGGGGTCGAGTCGCTTCGCGGCACGGAAGGCGCGGGCGAATGCCTTGAACTCGGCCTCGGCGATGTGGTGCGGATCGCGCCCGCCGAGCACGCGCAGGTGCACGGTCAGCCCGGCGTGGAACGTGATCGCCTCGAACGTGTGGCGCACCATCGAGCCGGTGAAGTGGCCGCCGATGCGGTGAAACTCGAAGCCCTCGGGCTCGCCCGAGTGCACGAGGAACGGCCGGCCCGAGATGTCGACGACGCACTGCGCGAGCGCCTCGTCGAGCGGCACGAGGGCGTCGCCGTAGCGCGCGATGCCGCGCTTGTCGCCGAGGGCCTCGCGGATCGCCTCGCCGAGCACGATCGCGGTGTCTTCGATGGTGTGGTGCTCGTCGATGTGCACGTCGCCCTTTGCCTCGATCGTGAGATCGGTGAGCGAGTGCTTCGCGAAAGCGGTGAGCATGTGGTCGTAGAACGGCACCGAGGTGTTGATATTCGAGGCGCCGGTGCCGTCAAGATTGAGGCTCAGGCGGATGCTTGACTCGCTCGTGGCGCGTTCGACGGTGGCGGTACGGGGTTCGGTCATGCGCTGACTCCTTCGGAACCAGTGAGCTGCAGCTCGGGTCGGGCGGCGGTGATCTCGGCGAGGGCCGAGAGGAACGCGTCGGTTTCGGACTCGGTGCCGGCGGTGACGCGGATGCAGTCGGCGGGGCCGGTGTTGCGAATCAGGATGCCGCGGCGCACGAACTCCTCGAACATTTCGGCGGGGTCGGCGACGCCGCCGATGAGCACGAAGTTCGCGTCGGAGCGGTACGGGCGGTAGCCAAGCGCGGCGGCTTCGTCGACGATGCGGTCGCGCTGGCTGCGGATGCGGTCGACCTGCGCGAGCATCGTGTCGCGGTGCTCGAGCGCCGCGATCGCCGCGGCCTGCGTGATCGCCGAGAGGTGGTAGGGCAGGCGCACGAGCCGCACGGCGTCGGCAACGGCCGGGTCGGCGGCAAAGTAGCCGAGGCGCACGCCGGCGAAAGCGAAGGCCTTCGACATGGTGCGAGAGATGACAAGCCGCGGGCGCCCCTCGAGCAGGCTCAGCGCAGTGGGCGCACCGTCATGACGGAACTCGGCGTACGCCTCATCGACGATGACGATGCCGTCGGTCGCGTCGTAGGCGGCCGCGATGGTGTCGAGGTCGAGCGGGGTGCCCGTGGGGTTGTTCGGCGTGCAGAGCAGCACGACGTCGGGACGCTCGGCCTCGATAGCTGTGCGCACGCGTTCGGGGGTGAGTTCGAAGTTCTCGTCGCGCGGTGCTGCGACCCACTCGCTACCGACGCCCTTCGCGAGCAGCGGGTACATCGAATAGGTCGGGGCGAAGCTCATGATCTTGCGGCCGGCGCCGGCGAAGGCCTGGAGCAGCTGCTGCAGCACCTCGTTCGAGCCGTTTGCGGCCCAGATGTGCGCGGGGGTGAGCCCGTGGCCGAGGTAGTCGGCGAGGCGCTCGCGGAGCTCGGTGAATTCGCGGTCGGGGTAGCGGTTGAGCCCCGGCAGGGTGAGCGAGATGCGCTGGATGATCGACAGCGCGACGGCCTCCGGCACCGAGAATGGATTCTCGTTGACGTTGATGGTGATCGGCAGCGCGTCCTGTGGCGCGCCGTACGGCGTCAGCCCACGCAGGTCGTCGCGAATCGGGAGGTCTTCGAAGCTCGTCACCCCCTTATCTTAGGCACCCGGAAACCACCGCGGGCGCCGCCTCCGGAAGGGGTGGCTGCGGCGCCCGGCACGGAAATGGTGGTGGTGCGTGGCTTCCGGACCGCGGCCGTGTCCGCGGCCCGGAAATCTGTGGGGTCTAGTAGTTCGGCAGCGCGAGCTCTTGGCCGGCCTGCACCGAGGAGCTCTCGAGCAGGTTGAGGCGCATGATCTCGTGCACGACGTCGCGCACGTCGTGGCCGTCGGCGATGTCGTCGGCGATGCTCCAGAGCGTCTCGCCCGCGAGCACCGTGTGGTGTTCGAACGTGGTTGCGGATGCGCTGCTCGTGTTCGAGGCGAGCGCGGCGGGAACCTGGGCGATGCCAACCCCGATGCCGAGGGCAACTGGAGCGAGCAGAACGGCGCCGAGCAGGCGACGACCACGGCTCGTGAGCCGCAGGCGGGGCTGCGCGGTGGCGCTGGTGCGTGCAGTGAGAGCAGTCATGTTGGTCGCTTCCTTTCGACGTGCATGCGAAGCGCATGCGAACATCTGTTTCGAATATAGATTCGACTTGTTCGAAAAGCAAACACTTTCTCGAAAATGAGGGCGACACGCTCGAAAAGATGTTTGAGTCCGGTGCTGATGCCACGTAGGGTGACTTCAACGGAACACAGCTGACCACGGGCCTACGACATGGCCGCGTGACCACCACCTCAGGAGGGCCGATGGCCAAGCAGATCAAGCCCCTGTCGGACACACAACAGCGCATTCTCTCGTTCATCGCGACGTTCCAGAACAGCAATGGCTTCGCCCCGAGCATCCGAGAGATCGGCGACACCGTGGGCCTGATCAGCTCCTCGTCGGTGGCCTATCAGCTCAACCAGCTCGAGAAGCGCGGCTACATTCGCCGCAACGCGAACCAGGCCCGCACCATCGAGCTGCTCGTGAACGTCGCCATCGACGAGGTCGAACCGAGCATCACGCCCGGCCCCACCGCGCTCGTGCCCCTCGTCGGGCGCATCGCGGCCGGCGTGCCGATCACGGCCGAGCAGCAAGTCGAAGAGGTCTTCCCGCTCCCCCGCCAGGTCGTCGGCGACGGCGAGCTGTTCCTACTGCTCGTGTCGGGCGACTCGATGATCGACGCCGCGATCTGCGACGGCGACTGGGTCGTCGTGCGACAGCAGCCAACCGCGAACAACGGCGACATTGTGGCCGCAATGCTCGACGGCGAGGCCACCGTGAAGGTGTTCCGCCAGCGCGACGGCCACACCTGGCTGCTGCCGCGCAACTCGAACTACGAGCCGATCCTCGGCGACGAGGCGACGGTGCTCGGCAAGGTCGTCGCGGTGCTGCGCTCGGTCTAGCCGCTCGCCCTAGTTCGTTGTCGTACTAGTTGTCGTAGTCGACCCGCGGCAGGCTCAGCACCCGTTCGGTCGACTCCTCGACGCGGGCGCGCGGCTTGTGCCGCACCGTGGGCTTCTTGCCCTCGGGCGCCGAGCGGCCGGCGACTCTGAACTCTTCGAACAGGCCCATCTGGTCGGGATGCACGCGGGCGCGCAGGTGCGTGCCGTCGGTGTCGTGCAGCTCGCGCAGCACGCCGCCCTGGTCGTGCAGCATCGACACGAGATCGCCGCGCTGGTACGGCACGACGAGTTCGACCTCGATCTCGCGCATCGGCAGCATCTCGGCGATGCGCTCCTGCAGCTCCTCGACGCCCTCCCCCGTGCGCGCCGAAACGAACACCGAGTTCGGCTCAAGGGCACGCAGCATGAGGCGCGTGTCGGCGTCGATGAGGTCGGCCTTGTTGAAGGCAATGAGCTCGGGCACGTCGCGCGAGTCGATCTCGGAGATGACCTCGCGCACCGTGCGAATCTGGCCCGCCGGGTCGGGGTGACTCGCGTCGACCACGTGCACGAGCACATCCGAATCGGCCACCTCTTCGAGCGTCGAGCGGAACGCCTCGACGAGCTGGTGCGGCAGGTTGCGCACGAAGCCGACGGTGTCGGCGAGCGTGTACGGCCGGCCCTCGGGCGTCTCGGTGCGGCGCACCGTCGCGTCGAGCGTCGCAAACAGCTGGTTCTCGACGAGCACGCCAGCGCGCGTGATGCGGTTGAGCAGCGACGACTTGCCCGCGTTCGTGTAGCCGGCGATCGCCACTGAGGGCACGAGGTTGCGACCGCGCTCGGCGCGCTTCGTGTCGCGCGAGGTCTTCATGCCGGCGATCTGGCGGCGCAGTCGCGCCATGCGGGTGTGGATGCGGCGGCGGTCGAGCTCGATCTTCGTCTCACCGGGGCCGCGCGAGCCCATACCTGCGCCGGCCGAACCGACCTGGCCACCGGCCTGTCGCGACATCGACTGACCCCAACCGCGCAGGCGCGGCAGGAGGTACTCGAGTTGCGCGAGTTCGACCTGCGCCTTACCCTCGCGGCTCTTGGCGTGCTGGCTGAAGATGTCGAGGATGACGGCGGTGCGGTCGATGACCTTCACCTTCACCTGGTCCTCGAGTGCGCGGCGCTGCGAGGGGGCGAGCTCGGTATCGGCGACGACGGTGTCGGCGCCAACCGAGCGGACGATGTCGGCGAGCTCCTCGACCTTGCCGCGCCCGAGATAGGTCGAGGCGTCGGGATGCGGGCGTCGCTGCAGGATGCCGTCGAGCACGGCCGCGCCGGCCGTCTCGCAGAGCGCGGCGAGCTCGTGCATCGAGTTCTCGGCGTCTTCGATCGTGCCGGCGGCGTAGACGCCGATGAGCACGACCTTCTCGAGGCGCACTTGGCGGTACTCGACCTCGGTGACGTCCTCGAGCTCGGTCGAGAGGCCGTCGACGTGCTGGAGCGATCGGCGCTCCTCGCGGTCGAGCTGGAGGCCGTCGGCATCACTGTGCGAGATGGTGTCGTCGTTCTGGAGCGCGCTGGCGCGCCGCTCGTCGTGGAACATCGTCGTGCGGCTGCGGTTTGGTTCGGCGCTGCGCAGAACTCGGTCGAGCAGCGATTCGGTCGCATCGTCGCGAGCGTCGTCAGAATTTGGGGCGCCGTTGGCGCTGGTTTCGTCTAGGGGCATGCTGCGACCAGGATACGCGCTGCGCTACGTTCGAAACATGTCTGAGCACTACTTTGCCGCGCAGCCCACAGCGAACGCGAACCAGCGCGAGATCGACGTAGTGCTGCAGGGGCGCGAGGTTCGCCTCGCCACCGCGAGCGCCGTGTTCTCGGCCGACCGACTCGACAAGGCCACGCGCATCCTGCTCGACCACGTGCCCGCGCCGCCCGAGACCGGCACGGCCCTCGACATCGGCTGCGGCTGGGGCCCCATCAGCCTGAGCCTCGGCCTCGCCTCTCCGCAGCTCGACGTGTGGGCGCTCGACGTGAACGAACGCGCCCTCGAGCTCACCGCCACGAACGCGAAGCGGCTCGGCCTCGACCGCGTGCGGGCGGTCAAAGCCGAGCAGCTGCCGGCGGAGCTTGAGTTCGACGTGATCTGGTCAAACCCGCCCATCCGTATCGGCAAGGAAGCGCTCGATGAACTGCTGCTGACGTGGCTGCCACGGCTGCGCGTCGGCGGCGAGGCCTGGCTCGTGGTGGGCAAGAACCTCGGCGCCGACTCGCTGCAGCGACGACTCGCCGAGGCCCTCGGTGCGGGGTACGAGGTCTCGCGCCCGCGCACCGACGGCGGGTTCCGCATCCTGCTCGTCAAGCGCGTGAGCTAGAACCCGCCCATGACGCGCTCGAGGCGGGCGTAGCTCTGCTCCATGCCGTCGACCATGCCGGTCGCGAGGATCGTGTCGCGAACCTCTTCGCTCTCGTACTCGACAACGAGGGTGACGAGCGTCGCGCCGTCCTCCTCGAAGAGGTGGAGGTCGTTCACGTTCGTCGGCCCCTCGGTGCCGATCATGCGCTCAGTCGAGACGAGGCGGCTCTCGGGCTCGATGAGCAGGTTCTCGCCCTCGAAGCCGAAGCCCTCGCCCTCGGTGTCGCCGACGGGGGCCCACTCGGTGCGCTGCTTGCCGCCGACCGTGAGGTCGATTTCGCAGACGGTCATCTCCCAGCCATCCGGGCCGAGCGCCCACCGCCGTTGCAGCTCGGGCTCGGTGTAGGCGCGCCACACGAGGTGCCGCGGGCCGTTGATGAGGCGGGTGATGCGCGCGTACGTCTCGCTGAGGAGCTCGAGCGTCGTGCCCTTGCCCTCGGCAAACTCGCGGAGGTCTTGCAGCACCGCGTCGAGCTGGTTGAAAGCGAGCTTCGAGCCCTCGACGCCGCCCATGGCGACGATCTGTTCGAGTGCCTCATGCGACTCGAAGTGGGTCACGTTGGTGAAGCGCGTGCCCTTGCCGTTCGGCTCGAATGCGTAGGTCACGCGCATCTGCGGCAGCTCGGTCTGCGGGTTGCCGGTGTCGTCGGTGAACATGTCGAGCACCGTGAAGCTCTGCCCCTCGGTCACCTCGATGAACTCCCACGCTCCCGCGGAGGTCTCACCCTTCGGCCCGGTCATGTGATATTGGGCCTTGCCGCCCGGGCGCAGGTCGAACTCGGTGAATGTGGCGGGCCACGTGGGCGGCCCGAAGAAGCGGTTGAGCTGTTCGGGAGTCGTGAACGCCTGCCAAACTCGCGACACGGGGGCGGCGAATTCGGCGACGAGCGTCATGGTCAGGTTTTCGGTGTCGATGGTGGTGTCGGTGACCGGCATGAGCTTTCCTTCGGTTGGGCCGTGCGGTGGGGCAGATCAGGCGGAGGTGTTGGGGTCGGATGGCTTCGGGTCCTCGGCGAGCAGCTCGTCGAGTCTGGCGATGCGGGCGCGCCACATCGCCTCGTATTGGGCGAGCAGGGTGCGCGCTCTGGCGATCATGTCGGGGTTCGCTCGGATTCGGCGTTCGCGGCCCTCGGCACGTTTGATGACGAGCTCGGCACGCTCGAGCACGCTGAGGTGCTTGTGCACCGCGGCGAACGACATGTCGTACTCGCGGGCGAGCTCCGAGACCGATCGCTCGGCCTCGAGCGTGCGCCGGAGCATGTCCCGCCGCGTCGTCTGAGACAGGGCGTGAAAGATGCGATCCATTTGCTCATCGGTGAGCTCGATTCGTTCAACCATTTGGTTATACGTTAGGGTGCGCGGATGCCCGTGGCAAGAGCCGGATGCTGGCAGCTTGCTGAGTGGGTCGCCTTCGACCGCGGATGCTCACAGCACGACGATGCCCGGGTCACCTTCGCGGTGACCCGGGCATCGTCGTGAGTGCGGCGTGCGCCTACGCCTGGGTGCGGCGGCGCAGCACGAGCACGGCGCCGAGCACGACCGTCGCGGCGGCGAGCAGGCCGAGCGGCAGCACCTGCGCACCGGTCGTCGCGAGCGAGTCGTCGCTGCCATCAGCGGCCGCTGTGCTCGTCGACGTGGCGGAAGCCGATGCACCCGGTGCGGTGGTCTCGGGGCCGTCCGTTGCCTGCTCGGTCTCGGCCGGGGTCGACGCGGTCGGCGCGGGGGTCGGCTCGGCGCCCGCCTCGACCGTCAGCGGCACGCGGACGAGAGTGCCCGCATCCGCCACCTCGAGCTCAATCGTGGCGTCGCCCGCGTCAGCCTCGGGCAGCGCGAACGAGATGTCGGCAGCCCCGTCAACGGCCGTGAACGAGCCGAGCTCGATGCGCGTGCCGTCGGCGGTCACGAGGGTGCCCGTGATCTCGCTCGCGAGCGGGGTGCCCGCCGAGGTGAGGTCGAGGTCGCCAAGCGCGAAGGTGACCTGCTCGCCGGCCGCGACCGGAGCATCCGGCGCACCCGTCAGCTGCACGCTGCGGCGCGAGAAGTCGGGCGCAATTGCGTCGCCCTCGAGCGAGTCGGCGAACGCGTCGCGGAACATGTCGAGGTCGATGCGGCCGGTGTCGGTCTTCGAGATCGCGTCCTGGAACACCGGGAAGCCGGTCGTGCCGCTCGCGAGGAAGCCGTAGGTGATGATGCTGTAGACCTCGTCGGGGTCGATCAGCGCGCCCTCGAAGTAGACGTCGCTCACCTTGTTACCGAACTCCGCCTCGGGGTCGTAGGTGTAGGTGAGGTTGCTCGAGAACGAGATGTGCGTGTAGCTGCCGTCCTCGCGGAACTGCTGCTCGATGAGCGTGCGCACCTGCTCGCCCGTGAGTTCGACGACGAACTGGTTGTTCACGAACGGCATGACGGCCTGGAGCTCGGAGTAGCTGACGACGCCGTCCTCGCCGTAGAGCAGGTCGGCGCGCACGCCGCCGGCGTTGCCCATGCCGATCTGGGCGCCGTACTGCTCGCCCTCCTGCACCATCATGTCGGTGACGAGGTTGCCGAGGGCCGATTCGCCCGGGTAGCTCGTGTCTTCGGCGGCGACGCCCTCGCGGGTGATGTCGGTCGTGATGTTGCCGACGGGCACGCCGCCGAGCACCTCGGCGTCGGCGAGCGCGTCGTTGACGATGTCGTTCACCTCGGCGACGACGGGATAGGTCGCGATGAGCTCGTCGGTCGGGGTCGTGGTGCGTGCGCGCAGCTCGCTCGTGAAGTCGACGACCTCGCCGCTCGCCGGGTCGTAGGTGACCTCGATGACGCCGATGTTGTTCATGTACTCACCGGTCTGGATGACCGGGCGGGTGGCGCCGGTCTCCTCGACCGTGTCGGTCCAGTTGTAGACGCGGTGGGTGTGTGCGTTGAGCACGACGTCGACCGCCGGCGTGAGCTCGGTGTCGATCTGCTGGATGAGCCCGGGCTTCGCACGCTCGGAGTCCCAGGTCGCGCCCTCGGGCTCGCCAGCGGTGGCGCCGTCGTGGAAGTCGGCGACGATGAGGTCGACGTCGTCTTCGATCTCGGCGGCCACGCGGTTCACTGCCTCGACGGCGTCGCCGACCTGCAGACCGTCGAAGGCCTCGGCCGACACGAGGGTCGCGAGGTCTTCGGGCGCGGTGCCGATGACGCCGATGCGCAGGCCGCCGCGCTCGACGATCTTGTAGGAGTCGAGCACCGTGTTGCCGGCCTCGTCGTAGATGTTCGCGGCGAGGAGCGACTGGCCGAGGTACTCCTCGATGCGCTCGACGTCGGCGAGGCCCTTGTCGAACTCGTGGTTACCGGCGGCGATCGCGTCGACGCCGACGGTGTTGAGGACGTCCATGATCGGCTCGTCGTTCGCGATCGACGAAGCGAACAGGCTCGCGCCCTGGTTATCGCCCGCGCTGATGAGCACCGAGTCGGGGTTCTCGGCCCGCGCCTGTTCGATCGTGCCCGCCCAAGGCACCGTCATGGCGCCGATGCGGCCGTGAACGTCGTTCACGGTGATCAGCTGCACCGTCACGGTGCCATCTTCGTTAACCGTCTGCGCCATCGGCGACGCGGCCTGGGCCACGGCGGGAGTACCCGCCGCGACGAGTGCCGCGGTCGCGAGGAGGGCGGAGAGTTTGCTTGCTACGCGCATCGCTGCTCCGATTCTCAGTCAAGGGCGGCGACCCCGCCCACGACGATCGAGCCTAGAGAACGGGCGGATACGCGATGTGGCCCTGCGGTTACGGGATGGTTACCGAGCGCGCCGCAGCTCGTCGAGTTCGAGCTCGCCGTCGAACGAGAGCTCGGCCGCGCCGGCGAGGCCGACGTGCTCGCCCTCCTCGGTGGGGAACATGCGCACCTGCAGCGTGCCGCCGCGCACCTCGACCTGCCAGTTGTTCGGCGCGCCCGCGCCAGCCCAGTGCCGCACCGCGAGCGCGGTCGCGACGACGCCGGTGCCGCACGAGAGCGTTTCGCCGGAGCCCCGCTCGAACACGCGCATCTGCACGCGGCCGACGCCGTCGCGCACCATCGGCTCACTCGGCACGACGAACTCGATGTTGGCGCCGTCGACCGGCTCGGGGTCGAGCGCCGGCTGGCGGCCGAGCTCGAGCTGCTCGAGCTCGTCGACGCTCGCGAGGGCGACGACGACGTGCGGGTTGCCGACATTGATGCCGAGGCCGGGCCGGGCGACGTCGAGGCCGGATGCGCTGACGACAGGTTCGCCGCCGGCGAGGCGCCAGCGGCCCATGTCGACCTGGAAGCCGCCGGTGCCCGTGCGCTGCACATCCTTCACGCCGGCGCGGGTGCCGATCGCGAGCGTCTCCCCCGGCGCGAGCCGCGCGAGGCCGCGCTCGGTGAGGAAGCGGGCGTAGGCGCGCACGCCGTTGCCGCACATCTCGGCGATCGAGCCGTCGGCGTTCGCGTAGTCCATGAACCACTCGGCCTCGGGCGCCTCGGCGAGGATCTCCTCGCCCTCGGGCAGCTTGGCGCTGCGCACGGCGCGGATGTAGCCGTCGGCGCCGACGCCGAAGTGGCGATCGCAGAGCCGTGCGATCTCGTCAGGCGTGAGGTTCAACTCACCGTCGGGGTCGGCAATGAATACGAAGTCGTTGCCGGTGGCCTGGCCCTTGGTGAACTGCACGCGCGTCATGCCCCCATTTTCTCCCGAATCGGTTGAGTGGTCGATTTTTGTAGTGCTGGCGGCGCCAGCACTACAAAAATCGACCACTCAACCGATTGCGAAGTGGGTGACGGATTGGGTGGCGGCGCCCGGGGCCGTCGCGTCGAGTCGGAGGGCCGTGTCGTAGCGGCGGAACCAGGAGACCTGGCGGCGGGCGTACTTCCGGGTGAGCGCCTGCGCCTGCGCGATCGCCTCGTCCTGCGTCAGCTCGCCGCGCAACTGGGCGGCCGCCTGCGCGTAGCCGATGGCCTTGCCCGCCGTGGTGTCGTAGCTCAGGCCACGCTCGACGAGGCTGGCCGTTTCGTCGACCAGGCCGTCGCGCCACATGTCCTCGACCCGCGCATCCAACCGCTGCACGAGCTCGGCGCGCGGCGTCTCGGCGAGCACCATCGCCGTCGGCCGCCACCACGAATCCTGCTCGGGCAGCTGCGCCGAGAACTTCTCGCCGGTGACCTTGATCGCCTCGAGGGCGCGCACGACCCGACGGCCGTTCTTCGGGTCGATGCGCTCGGCCGCCTCGGGGTCGAACTCCTGCAGCCGCCGGAACAGCATGCCCGGCCCCCACTGCTCAAGCTCGGCCTCGAGGGCGGCGCGCACCTCGGGATCGCGGCCGGGGAAGCTCAGGTCGAACACGACCGAGGCGAGGTAGAGCCCCGAGCCACCGACGAGAATCGGCACGGCCCCGCGCCCGATGATCTCGTCGATGCACGCCCGCGCGAGCGGCTGGTACCAGGCCACCGTCGAGGGCTCGGTCACGTCGAGCACGTCGAAGAGGTGGTGCGGAATGCCCCGGCGCTGGTGCGGCGGCAGCTTCGCCGTGCCGATATCCATGCCGCGGTAAAACTGCATCGCGTCGACGTTCACGATCTCGGCCGCTCGCCCGGCGCGCGCCAACTCCTCAGCGACGTCGAGCGACAGACCCGTCTTGCCGGTGCCCGTCGCCCCGCCGATGACGATGAGCTCGGCGGCTACTGCCACTTCGACGGCGAGACGGGCGCGCCCACTCGCAGGGTCGGCAGGCCAAGGTTGACGGCGCGGCCACCCTCGGCCGCCGTGTCGCCGGTGCCGCAGGACGCGGCCTGCGCTGCGTCCCAGGCGTCGCCCGCGCGCGTGCGACGGATGCGCAGGGGCGCGTTGCCGTCGGCGAGCAGGTAGCTCGGGGCGCCGCGCGTGATCTCGACGGTGACGACGTCGCCCGGGCGCGGCTGCTCGCCGCCCTCGGGCAGCGCGAAGTGCACGAGGCGGTTGTCTTCGGCGCGGCCGGTGAGGCGGTGCGTCGCGCCATCCTTCTTGCCCTCGTCGACCGAGACGAGCACCTGCTGCGTCGTGCCGACGAGCTTCTCGTTCTCTTCGAGCGAGATACGCTGCTGCAGCTCGAGCAGGCGCTCGAAGCGCTCCTGCACGACCTCCTTCGGCACCTGGTTCGGCATCGTCGCGGCGGGCGTGCCCTCGCGGATCGAGTACTGGAACGTGAAGGCGCTCGCGAAGCGCGACGCCTCGACGACCCGCATCGTCTCTTCGAAGTCCTCTTCGGTCTCGCCGGGGAAGCCAACGATGAGGTCGGTCGTGATCGCGGCGTGCGGAATCTGCTCGCGCACGCGGTCGAGAATGCCGAGGAACTTCTTCGAGCGGTACGAGCGGCGCATCTCGCGCAGCACGCGGTCGGAGCCCGACTGCAGCGGCATGTGCAGCTGCGGCATGACGTTGGGGGTCTCGGCCATCGCGGCGATGACGTCGTCGGTGAAGGCGGCGGGGTGCGGGCTCGTGAAGCGCACGCGCTCGAGGCCCTCGATCTCGCCGGTGGCGCGCAACAGCTTCGAGAACGCCTGGCGGTCGCCGAAGTCGACGCCGTACGAGTTGACGTTCTGGCCGAGCAGGGTCACCTCGATGGCGCCCTGGTCGACGATCGCGCGCACCTCGCTGAGCACGTCGCCCGGGCGGCGGTCCTTCTCTTTTCCGCGCAGCGACGGCACAATGCAGAAGGTGCAGGTGTTGTTGCAACCGACCGAGATCGACACCCAGCCCGAATAGGTCGAGTCGCGCTTCGTGGGCAGCGTCGACGGGAACGTCTCGAGGGCCTCGAGCAGCTCGACCTGCGCCTCTTCATTGTGGCGGGCGCGCTCGAGCAGCACCGGCAGCGAGCCCATGTTGTGCGTGCCGAAAACGACGTCGACCTGCGGCGCCTTGTCGACGATCTGCTGCTGCTCCATCTGCGCGAGGCAGCCGCCGACGGCGATCTGCATGCCCTCGTGCTCGCGTTTGCGGCTCGCGAGCTGGCCGAGGTTGCCGTAGAGCTTCGTGGCGGCGTTCTCGCGCACGGCGCAGGTGTTGATGACGATGACGTCGGCGTCTTCGGTATCGGCCTCGACGTAGCCGGCGGCGAGCAGCGAGCCGGTGATGCGCTCGGAGTCGTGCACGTTCATCTGGCAGCCGAGCGTGCGCACGTAGAAGCTCCGTGGCGAGCCATCGGCGTTGCGGGAGGCGTCGGACGGAGCGATAGCGGTGGCCGTTTCAGTCATGATTCGGCAATTCTACCGGCGGCAGGCCGGTTTCGGCGGGCGCGCGGCGACGTTCACCAGCAGATACAGAAGGGATGCCCGGCCGGGTCGGCATAGACCCGAAACCCCTCGGGCGCGGTCACGTCCTCATGCGCCTGCAACAGGCGGGCGCCGAGCGCGAGCACCTCGGCCTCGGCCGACGCGACCTCAGACTGTTCGACGTAGATGTCGAGGTGCGCCTGTTGCTGCTGGCGCGCTGGGTTGTCGCTCGGCCATTCGGGGGCGACGTGGTCGGGCGCCTGCTGCACGGCGATGATCGTGCGGCCGTCGACCTTGACGGTGCGCCAGTCGTCCCAATCGGGTTCGTCACCCACCTCGCCGTTGAACACGGCGGCCCAGAACGCGGCCTCCGCAAGGTGGTCGGCGGCGTCGAGCGCAATATAGTGCTGCGTAACCTTCATGGCCGAGAAGCTAGTCTTCGGGACTGGATGCGCGGT
This sequence comes from Gulosibacter sediminis, assembly GCF_023370115.1. Taxonomy (NCBI): domain Bacteria; kingdom Bacillati; phylum Actinomycetota; class Actinomycetes; order Micrococcales; family Microbacteriaceae; genus Gulosibacter; species Gulosibacter sp. ACHW.36C. The sequence goes on from NZ_CP097160.1 coordinate 1,796,043, forward strand.
GCACGTCGCGCCCAGCGACGCGGCACCGTGAGCCCGTAGTTTTGATGGCATGGCCGCATCGCTTCGCTCTCTGCTTGACCAGCTCGGCAACTCCCGCTCGACCCTCTTCGGCGTCACCTCGTCGGCCGCGCTCGCGGCCCTCGCGCTCGTCGAACCGCGGGGCGCAGCCACGACCCGCAAGCTGCTCTACCGTGGCGCAATCGGTGCCGTGGCCGCCTGGTCGGCCGTCGCCGCGCTGCGCTCCGAACGGCCGCAGCCCGTCAGAGGCAAGGCCTTGGGCGCCGTCGCCGCGGGCTTTGCCGTGGCGTCGGCCACCGTCTCGCCGCTCACCGAACGGCTCGACGCGAAGCTCGTCGACCGGCTCGCCCGCGGCGGCGTTCGACGGCCCCGCGTCGTACTCGCCGCGGCGAATGGGGCGCTCAGCCTCGGTGCCTGGGTGCTCGACCGGCGTTCTGCTCCCGCGGACCCGGCCGGCGCCGATGCTTCGATCGCCGCGACCGAGGCCGCGGCCGCCGAGGCCCCGCTGCGCTCAAGGATCGTCGTCAGCGCGGTCGTGCTTCGCGACGACGCGGGCCGCGTGCTCACGGTGCGCAAGCGCGGCACGCAGCGCTTCATGTTCCCGGGCGGCAAGCCCGAGCCCGGTGAGACGACCGAGCAGACGGCCGTCCGCGAGGTGCGCGAGGAGCTCGGTATCGACCTCGATGCGGCGCAGCTCACTCACCTCGGCGACTTCGAGACCGACGCGGCCAACGAGCCGAACCACACCGTCGTCGCGAGCGTGTTCGAGCATCCGTTCGTCGAAGGCGTCGCGGTGAACGCCGAGATCGACGAGCTCGAGTGGGTCGCGCTCGACGCCGAGCGCGCCGATCTCGCGCCACTGCTGGCGGATGCGGTGTTCCCGGCCCTGCGCGAGCGCTAGCCCCGCGCCGCGGCCACGAGGCACTCGACGAACGCGGCGGCGGCCGCGGATTCGACGCCGCCCGGCGCCGTCACGGCGACGAGCTGCGAGCGCAACTCGGTGTCGATGGTGACGGCGCGGATCGACACGGGCAGCTGCTCGCGCACGGTCTCGGGCAAAACGGTGATGCCCTCCCCCGCCGCGACGAAGCCGAGGCCCGTCTCCTCGTGCACGACCTTATGGGCGTACCGCAGCTGCCTGCACGCCGGCGCGAGCGCCGCGTGCACGAGGTCGACGAAGCCCGCCATGAGGTGGCGCGGGTAGCCGATGAGCGGATGCTCGACCACCTCAGCGGGCGTGACCAACTCAGCCGCCGCGAGCGCGTGGTCGCGCGGAACGCAAGCGACGAGGCGCTCGGAGCGCAACGGTGTCGAGGCATACAGCGCGCTCGCGGCGGGGTCGCGCACGATGCCGGCGTCGAGCTGCCCCTCCTGCACCCGCTCGATTTGTTCGCTCGTCGTGAGCGGCAACAATTGCGGCTCGACGTGTGGCCGTAATTCGCGAAAGCGTCGCAACCCCGCGGGCAACAGGGTGTAGCTCGCCGAGCTCACGAAGCCGATCGACACGCGGCCGCGCAGGCCGAGCTGCACCTCGTCAAGCCCGGTCAGGGCTTCGTCGAGCAGCGGCAGCACCTGCGCGAGCCGCTGCTGCAGCTCGAGCCCGGCGGCGGTGAGCTCGACCCGCCGCGTCGAGCGGTCGAGCAGCGGCAGCCCGAGCTCGTCCTCGAGCTTGCGCAGCTGCACGCTCAGCGGCGGCTGCGACATGTGCAGCCGCTCGGCCGCGCGGCCGAAGTGGAGTTCCTCGGCGAGCACCGAGAAGTACCGAAGCTGGCGGAGTTCCATCCCCAAACGATAGCGGAACACTATTAATCGGCGTGACATAAGTATTGGACATCGAACCTATCGACCGATGTACTTATCCCACGCGCCGCGACGGCCACGAACGGTGGTCGCGACAGGCCGAGACGGGTGGGCACACACTATGACGGAGCAGGACTCGACGCAGGTGCTGATCATCGGCGCGGGTTTGATGGGCTCGGCCGCGGCGCATCAGCTCGCCGTACGGGGCACCGAGGTGACGGTCGTCGAGCGCGACACCGCCGCGAGCGAGCACGGCAGCTCGCACGGCTCGGCCCGCATCTTCCGCTACGCCTACCCCGACCCGTTCTACACGCGCCTCGTCGACCAGGCGCGTGGCCGCTACGACGAGCTCGAACGCCTCGCGGGCCAGCAGCTCATCACCCCCGGCGGCGCCCTCGACTTCGGCACCCTGCGCGACCCGCGCCACCTCGCGGGCGTGCTCGACGAGGTCGGCATCGACCACGAGTTGCTGCCCGCGTCGGCCGCGGCCGAGCGCTGGCCCGGCATCAACTTCGACACGGAGGTGCTCTGGCAGCCGGGCGGCGGGGTCATCGACGCCGAGTCGACCGTGCGCGCGCAGCTGCGCCTCGCGACGGATGCGGGTGCCCGCCTCATCGAGCGCTGGGAGGCCGCGAGCATCCGCCGCGACGGCACCAGCTACGTCGTCACCTCGACGACTGGCGCCACGATTCGCGCGGCGCAGGTCGTCATCGCCGCGGGCGCATGGCTCTCGAAGCTGCTCGTCGAGACCGAGCTGCCGAGCGCCTTCATCGACCGACTCCCCCAGGCGGTCGTGACCCAGGAGAACGCCTACCACTTCCCATACCGTGACGCGGCCGATATCGGCGAGCCCAAGCCGGGGGCCCCGACGAGCTGGCCGACATTCATCCACAAGTCCGAGCGCATCCTTACCTACAGCCTGCCCGGCGGTCGCGACGCCAATTTCCGCGGCCAGAAGCTCGCCGAGTTCCTCGGCGGCACGCCGATCACCGACGGCAGCACGCAGACCGGCGAGATCGACCCCGCAAACCGCGAGCGCATCATCGACTACGTGCGCGAGCAGGTGCCGGGCCTCGTGCCCGAGCCCTACGCCGAGACGACGTGCCTGTTCACGATGTTGCCCGAGGAGGACTTCCTCCTCGACGCGGCCGAGGGCCTCGTCATCGCCTCGCCCTGCTCGGGTCACGGCGCGAAGTTCGCGCCGCTCCTCGGCGAATTCATCGCCGAGCTCGTCTTCGGCGCGACCGCGCACCCGCGCTTCGCCGTGACCTCGCCGGCCTGGGCGGTGACCCGATGAGCACGCCCACCGCAGACCTCCTCGCCGAGCTCGCCGAGATCGGTCGCGACCCGGTTCGCGGCGGCTACACCCGCCCCGGCCTCGGCGAGGCCGAGCTCGAGCTGCGCAGCTGGTTCATCGAGCAGGCCACCCGCCGCGGCCTCGAGGTCGAACTCGACCGCAACGGCATCGTCTGGGCTTGGTGGCTCCCTGCGAGCGGCGACCGCGCCGGCGCCGTGATCACCGGCAGCCACCTCGACTCGGTGCCAGGCGGTGGCGCCTACGACGGCCCGCTCGGCGTCGTCAGCGCACTGCGCGCCTTCGACCTCCTTCGCGAGGCCAACGAGTATCCAGCCCGGCCGCTCGCACTCGTCGTTTTCCCCGAGGAGGAGGGCTCGCGCTTCGGCGTGCCCTGCCTCGGCAGCCGCCTCGTCTCGGGCGCACTGACACCCGAACGCGCGCGCAGCCTCGCGGATGCGGACGGCGTCACCTTCCCCGACGCGGCCCGTGCGGCTGGCATCGATCCCGACGCGATCGGCCCCGACCCGGAGCGCTTCGCCGACATTCATGCCTTCGTCGAACTCCACGTCGAGCAGGGCCGCGGGCTCGAGGATCTCGGGCGGCCGGTCGCGGTCGGCCGCTCGATCCTCGCGCACGGCCGCTGGCACGTCGAGATCCGCGGCCGCGGCGACCACGCCGGCACGACCCGAATGCAGGACCGCCAGGACCCGGTCGTGGTGCTCGCCGACGCGATCCTCGCCGTGCGCGAGGCGGCCGAGCAGACGCCCGACGCACGGGGCACCGTCGGTCGCCTCCGCGCGATCCCCGGCGGCACGAACGTCATCGCCTCGCAGTCCGATCTCTGGTTCGACCTGCGCCACCGCGACGAGTCGGTCGTGCGTGAGCTGCTCGCGCAGATCACCGAGCGCATCCGCGCCGCAGCCGAGCGGGAAGGCTGCACCGTCGAGCTGCAGGAGGAATCGTTCAGCGGCGAGGTGCGTTTCGACGCCGGGCTCCGCGCGCAGCTCGAGGCGGCGCTGCCGGATGCCCCCGTGCTCGACACCGGCGCCGGGCACGACGCCGGCGTGCTCGCGAGCGTGATTCCCACCGGGATGCTCTACGTGCGAAACCCCTCGGGCACCTCGCACGCCCCCGACGAGGGCACCTCCGACGAGGATGCCGAGGCCGGATCGATCGCCCTCGCAACCGCCCTGGAGGCCCTGATGCGCTAATCGCGCGGCACCACGAGCGCACCGAGATTCCCTTTCGCCTACTTGGCGGAAGGTGATCTCGGTGCGCTTTTGTTTTCCCTGGTCAGAGCGCATTTATCTCACCTCATCGTTATCATTTCGTTACCGATTTGATTTGGTTTCAACTTGATGTTGCACGCAAACTATCTTCAAGTATTCACGCAAAGCAAAGGCGGAATTGTCATGGAGACAACGTCAGCGATCAACACCATGTGGGTCCTCGTGACCTGTGTGTTCATGGTGCTCATGGTGCCCGGGCTCGCCCTCTACTACGGCGGGATGTCCCGCACGAAGAACGTGCTCAACAGCATCATGATCGTGCTCGGCGGCTTCGCCGTCGGTGCGGTGCTGTTCGTGGTGTTCGGCTACAGCTTGATCCTCGGCAACTCGGTCGGCGGCCTCGGCATCATCGGCGACGTCACCGAGGCCCTCGGCATCCAGTCGATTCTCTCGGGCACGCCCGACGAGGGTGTTGCCTCGGCCGTCGCGACCGCCGCGTTCCACCTCATGTTCGCCGGCCTCGCCACCGCGATCGTCGCCGGCGCGATCGAGGGCCGCATGAAGTTCGGCGCCTGGCTGCTCTTCGCGGGCCTCTGGGTCACCCTCGGCTACTTCCCCGTCGCGCACTGGGTGTTCTCGTTCAGCTCGGAGGACGGCAGCCACATCGGTGGCTGGATCGTCAACAACCTCGGCGTGCACGACTTCGCCGGCGGCATTGCTGTGCACACAAACGCCGGCGCCGCCGCGCTTGCCCTCTCGATCGTGCTCGGCCGCCGCAAGGGCTTCCCGACCCCCGGCCGCCCGGGCAACGTGCCCTTCATCGTGCTCGGCGCGTGGCTGCTCGCCTTCGGCTGGATGGGCTTCAACGCCGGCTCGACCGGTGCGATGAACGAGTTCGCCGCCCTGGCAATCCTCAACTCGCTCGCCGCGCTCTGCGCCGGTCTGCTCGTCTGGCTCATCATCGAGCGCAGCCACCGCGGCGCCACCACGACGGCCGGCGCCGTGACCGGTCTGCTCGGCGGCCTCGTCGCGGTCACGCCGGGCGCCGACATTCTCTCGCCCGTTGGTGCGCTCATTGTCGGCGGCGTCGGCGCCGCGGTCGCCTACTGGGCGGTCGGCCTCAAGGCTCGCTTCGGCTACGACGACGCGCTCGACGCCGTTGGCGTGCACCTCGTGCCCGGCCTCGTGGGCAGCGCCCTGCTCGCCTTCCTCGCCGACCCGGCCGCCGGCGGCGGCGCGAACACCGAGTTCGTCGGCATCCTCTACGGCGGCAGCTGGTCGTTCCTAGGCTCTCAGCTCATCGGCATGGTCTCGGTCGCGATTTACACCTTCGTCATCTCGTACGTCATCGCGATCGTGCTCAAGCGCACCATCGGCCTGCGCGTGCCCGAGGCGACCGAGATCTCGGGCCTCGACCAGCCCATCCACGCCGAAACCGCCTACGTCGGCACCGACGAGCGCTAAGCCGCCGCGCCCCACCGCTTCCAGCAAAGGACACTCCCGTGAAACTCATCACCGCAATTCTGCAGCCGAGCGTGCTCGTGCCCGTCAAGCTCGCCCTCGCCGAACACGGCGTCAAGGGCATCACCGTCACCGATGCGCGCGGCCGCGGCACGCAAGAGGGCAAGACCGAGTTCTTCCGCGGCCAGACCTACACCGTCGACTTCGTCGACAAGGTGCGCCTCGAGATCGTCGTCACCGATGAGACCGTCGACGCCGTCGTCGAGGCCATCGCCGACGCCGCTCGCACCGGCGAGATCGGCGACGGCAAGATCTGGGTCACCGACGTGGTCTCGGTCGTACGCGTGCGCACCGGCCAGACCGGCGACGACGCCATCAACTAACCGTCAGCATCCTTCACCCCGGCAATACTCAGGAGATTTCCCGATGACCTCGTCCACCCGCATCGACATGCTCTACCTCAACGAACCCGACATGATCGCCGCCGGCGTCACCGACATCAACGCCTGCATCGACGTGATGGAGGAGGTGCTCGTGCTCGTCGCCAAGGGCGCGTACCGCATGGCGGGCAACACCGCGAACTCGCACGGGGCGATGATCACGTTCCCCGCGAGCTCACCCTTCCCCGAGATGCCGACCGACGCGGCCGACCGCCGCTTCATGGCGATGGATGCGTACCTCGGCGGCCGCTTCGACGTCGCCGGCGTGAAGTGGTACGGCTCGAACATCGACAACCGCGAGCAGGGCCTGCCGCGCTCGATCCACCTCATCGTGCTCAACGACCCGACGACGGGCGCGCCGTTCGCGATTATGTCGGGGAACCTCGAGAGCGCCTACCGCACCGCTGCCGTGCCGGGCGCCGCCGCGCGCAAGCTCGCCCCGGAGAATGCCGAGTCAATCGGACTCATCGGTCCCGGCGCGATGAACAAGTCGGCGCTCGACACCTTCGTCAAGGTGCGCCCGAGCCTCACCACCGTGCGCATCCAGGGCCGCCGCCGCGTCACCTCCGAGCGCTTCGCCGGCTTCGTGCGCGAGAACTTCCCCCAGTTCACGACGATCGAGGTCGTCGACACTGCCGAGGAGGCCGTGCGCGAGTCGGACATCGTCAGCGTCGCGGTCACCGGCCTCGTCGGCTCGGAGAACTACCCGTACATCAACGGCGACTGGATCAAGCCCGGCGCGTTCCTCAGCTTGCCGGCGAACCTGAAGATGGACAAGGACTACACGCTCAGCGGCAAGGCCCGCCTCGTGGCCGACGCGAAGGCGATCTACGAGGCGTGGGCTGAGGAGTATCCGGCTCCCTCACACGAAACCGCGTTCGGCATGATCGGGCTCTACTGGCAAGACCTGATCGAACTCGGCGAGCTCGACGAGGCCCGCGTCGTGAACATCGGTGACGTGCTCGAGGGCACCGCCGAGGGCCGCGAATTCCCCGAGCAGCCGGTGCTGTTTAGCGTCGGCGGCATGGGCGTCGAAGACGTCGCGTGGGGCAAGACGGTGTACGAGAACGCCCTCAAGCAGGGTCTCGGCACCAAGCTCAACCTGTGGGATGCGCCGCACCTCGCGTAGCCCCACAGCCCCGCGCGACCACTGCCGCCGTCCCGACCGCACCTCGGGACGGCGGCATTGTGTGCAGCGCGAGTGTGGCCGGCCGTTGCCGATGATGACGACGTGAACCGGCCCAGCTGCTTTGCAGCCGCTGTGCGGGTTGCAGCTCTCTGGTGCGCGCCGCGCAGGAGGCCACCTCGAGCTCGTTTGGGGTCGACCATTCCGGGCGTGCGCCTCTCCCATGCGCCCTTCAGAAAACTGAGTACGCTCAGTCTTGTGAGCTTCACGCCGCAGCTGTCAGGACACGGACATCGTGCAGGCGGAGGGGAAATCGAGTCCCGTCGTGAGCAGAACATGCGCCTCAAGCGAGAGCAGATCTTTCGCGTCGCGTCTGACCTTCTGCGTGCGCGGGGGTTCTCGGGGGTGACAACGCAGGAGGTGTCGGCAGCGGCTGGGGTCGGGGCCGGCATCCTATTCCGCTCCGCGGCGACCGGGAGCGAGTTGATGCTCATGGTCTACAACGAGGCACTCCGGTCGTCGAGAGCTGAAGGCGCCGCGCGGGCGGCATCCACGGTGGATCCTGCCGCCGCCATCTTCGACCGCTTGTGCCCGCTCGTCGCCGCTGCCACACGGGTGCCGGCGACTAGTGCTGCCTATCAGCGGGCGTTACCCTTCGGCCCACACGACGCCAAGTTCCGGGCAGAAGGCATGGAGTTGATCTTCGCGCTCGAAGCGTCGCTGTCTGACACCCTGCGCCGCGCTGCACCACACCCCGGCGACAGAGAGGAGGCCCAGACACTCGCAGCCTGACTGACGAGCGGATACCTCGACCACGGCAAGCTCGGTGTCGCCACCGACATGCGCTTGCACACCTACAACTCACCCCAGTCCAGCAGCCAAACATTTCACGAGAGGACGTGCACAACAGATGTATTACAGCAGCGGAAATTACGAAGCCTTCGCTCGCCCCCGCAAGCCCGAGGGTGTCGAGAACAAGACCGCGTGGTTCGTCGGCGCAGGGCTCACCTCGATGGCATCGGCGGTGTTCATGATCCGAGACGGGCAACTCCCCGGAGAGAAGATCACCATCCTCGAGCGCCTCGACCTGCCCGGCGGCGCGCTGGACGGTATCAAGAAGCCAGAGAAAGGCTTCGTCATCCGCGGCGGACGCGAGATGGAGGACCACATGGAGTGCCTGTGGGATCTGTTCCGCACCATCCCGTCGCTCGAGGTCGACGGCTCCGTCCTCGACGAGTTCTACTGGCTCAACAAGGACGACCCGAACTACTCACTCAACCGGGTTACTCACCGGCAGGGCGAGGAGTTCGCCACCAACAACGAGTTTGGCCTGAGCGAGCAAGCTCAGAAGGAGATGGTCAAGGTCTTCCTCGCCTCGCGTGAGGAGATGGAAGGGAAGCGCATTGACGAGGTCTTCGGTGAAGATTTCCTGAGCAGCAACTTCTGGCTCTACTGGCGGACCATGTTCGCGTTCGAGAACTGGCACTCCGCCCTCGAGTTGAAGCTCTACCTGCACCGCTTCGTGCACCACATCGGCGGACTCCCCGACCTTTCGGCGCTGAAGTTCACGAAGTACAACCAGTACGAATCGCTCGTGCTCCCCATGTATCGGTGGCTCGTGGATCAAGGTGTGCGGTTCCAGTTCTCCACTGAAGTCACTGACATCGACTTCTCTTTCGACGGCGACCGCAAGCAGGCCACCCGGATCCACTGGACGAATGACGGCGTGCCTGGCGGCGTCGACCTCGGCCCCGACGACCTGGTGCTCGCCACGATCGGTTCGCTCACAGAGAACTCCAACGACGGAACGCACCACTCTGCCGCCCGGCTCGACGAAGGTCCCGCGCCGGCGTGGGACCTGTGGCGACGCATCGCGGCCAAGCACCCCTCGTTCGGCCGGCCCGAGGTGTTCGCCAGCGACATCCCGAAGACCAAATGGGAGTCAGCGACCGTCACCACCATCGGGCCTGAGATCCCGAGGTATATCGAGAAGATCGCCAAGCGCGACCCGTTCTCGGGCAACGTCGTCACCGGTGGCATCGTTACCGCGAAAGACTCGTCCTGGTTGCTCAGCTGGACAGTCAACCGCCAACCCCACTTCAAAGCGCAAGCACCCGATGAGATCGTCGTCTGGATCTACGGCCTGTTCGTGGACGTGCCCGGCGACTTCACCGGCAAGACAATGCAGGACTCGACGGGCGAAGAGATCACCCAAGAATGGCTCTATCACCTCGGCGTACCCGTCGAGGAAATCCCGGATCTCGCAGCAAACGGGGCGAAGACCGTGCCCGTCATGATGCCCTATGTCACCTCATTCTTCATGCCACGCACCAGCGGTGACCGCCCTGATGTGGTGCCTGAGGGCGCAGTGAACTTCGCGTTCATCGGCCAGTTCGCCGAAACCACGCGCGACACGATCTTCACCACCGAGTACTCGGTGCGTACTGGGATGGAGGCCGCATACCAGCTGCTGGGCATTGATCGCGGCGTGCCGGAGGTGTTCAATTCAACCTACGATCTCAGGTTCCTGCTCAAGGCCACCTCGCGCCTCCGCGACGGCGAGGAAGTGGAGCTGCCCGGCCCGAAATTCGTCGGCAACCGCATCATCAAACACCTCGACCACACTCAGATCGGACAACTCCTCACCGACTTCGGGCTCGTCCCAGAACTCGACGGCACGACGTCACGACCCCGTACCGACGACGCCATCTCCTGACTAGGAAGCACGGACTCATACCACCCAGCGAGCATCACCCCGTGCCGATCCCTGACACGAGGCGATGCTCGCTGGTCAGTCCCCGATTGTGCCGACATTGAAGCCGTCCTGGATCGCGTCCAGCTCCTCGCGGTCGACGATGTACCGCGCGACCACTGCCGCCGTCCCGACCGCACCTCGGGACGGCGGCATTGTATTCAGCGTTCGGCTGCCCTAAGGTTGCCGATTATGAAGATTTCCTAGTGTCTCGGTTCGTGTGCGGCGCCCTGTTCGGGCAGGCCCGGCGAACCTTCTCGATTGGCGCATCGCGCCGACGTACGCGCGATCACTGCGCGGAAGGCACAGGCAATTGACCCACTCAACGACTCTTCATTCGACGCACCACAAGGGCGCCCACCTGCAGGCGCGCGAGCTCACGGTGCTCCGTGGCGAGCGGCGCGTGCTCGACCGTTTCGATCTTCGCGTTAGCCCCGGCGAGCGGGCGGGCCTCATCGGCGCGAACGGCGCCGGCAAGTCGACGCTGCTCTCAGCGCTCGCGGGCGAACTCGAGCTGGCCGACGGTGACGTGACGGCCCCAGCCGAGCTCGGCTTCCTGCGGCAGGAGATGGAGCTGCCCGGCGATACGACGATCGACGCGGTCGTCGCGGCGGCCGTCGCGCCCATCCGCCAGCTCGAGGCACAGCTCGAGACCGCGGGCGTGGCGCTCGCCGGGGGCGATCCGGCCGCGGCCGACGGGTACTCGCGGCTGTTGGATGCGGCCGAGCAGCTCGGCCTCTGGGAGCTCGACGCGCGCATCGAGACAGTGCTTGCCGGCCTCCAGCTCGGCGGGCTCGATCGCGGCCGCCCCATTTCGGAGCTCTCGGGCGGGCAGCGGCACCGGCTCTCGGTCGCGGCCCTGCTGCTCGAGCAACCGACGGCGCTGCTGCTCGACGAGCCGACGAACCACCTCGACGCGGAGGCGCTCGCGTTTCTCGCGACGCAGCTGCGCGCGTGGCGCGGGCCGGTGTTGTTCGCCTCGCACGACCGCAGCTTTCTCGACGAGGTCGCGACCGTGATCATCGACCTCGACCCGACGCCGGCCGAGGAGGGGATCCGCCACGGCATGGTGCGCGGGCGCCGCTTCGGTGGCAACCTCACCCAATATCTCGCGACCCGACGCCGCGACGTCGTGCGGTGGACGCGCGAGTACGAGGACGAGCAGGCCGAGCGCGCCCGGCTTGCGCACGTCATCGACGTCGACGCGCGCGAGATCTTCCACACCGACCAGCCGCGCGGCGATTCACGCATCAACGCGAAGTTCGAGTCGGATCGCGCGGCGAAGACCGTCGGTGGCCGGCTTCGCCAGGCGCGGGCGCGCCTCGACGCGCTCGATCGCACGCCGGTGCCGGTGCCGCCGCGGCCGCTGAGCTTTGCGGGCTTCGCACGCGGTAGCGTCACGGGCGAGGGGATGCTCGCGCAGCTCACCGAGGCGGGCGTGCGAGGTCGCCTCGCGCCGATCTCGCTCGAGATCGAGGCAGGCAGCCGCCTGCTCGTCACCGGGCCGAACGGGGCGGGCAAGTCAACGCTGCTCGGCGTGCTCGCGGGCACGGTGCCGACGAGCTCGGGTGAGGCCCAGCATGGCCGGAGCATCCGCATGCTGCGCCAGGACGACGAGTGGTCCGACCTCTCGGTCACGGCCGCGGAGGCGTACAGGCGCTCGCTGCGGCACCCCGGGCGCGCCCCCTCGCTCGAGGAACTCGGGCTGCTGGATGCGGCGGCGTCGGAGCGCCCGCTCGGCAAGCTCTCGTATGGGCAGCGCCGACGCGTCGCCCTCGCGCCGCTCGTGGCGGAGCCGCCCGCGCTGCTGCTGCTCGACGAGCCGACGAACCACCTCGCGATCGAGCTTGTGTCGCAGCTCGAGGCCGCGCTCGAGGACTACCCGGGCGCGGTGGTGATCGCCTCGCACGACCGCTGGCTGCGCGAGCGGTGGCAGCACGGTCGGCTCGAGCTCGCGCCGGCGACGGCCTCGTGATGGCCGCAGCGTGCTACTTGAAGTGGGGCCCCGACGACTTGGGTGGCTGCAGCGCGAGGTGCACGACCTGGCTCACGACCGAGCCCGAGAAGCCTCGGCGGCCGAGGTAGCCATAGAGGCGACGCCGGGCGACCTCGGGGTCGAGGTCGCTCAGGCTGCGCGCCCGCTTCGTCGCGAGCTCGAGAGCGAGGTCGAACTCGCTCGAGTCGGAGGACTCGAGCGCGTCGTCGATGATGTCGCTGTCGAGCCCGCGCTGGCGCAGCTCGCGCGCCATGCCGGCGCGGCCGAGCCCCTTGCGGGCGAGCTTGCCGGTGACGAGTTGCTCGGCGAGGCGTTCGTCGTCGAGGTAGCCGTAGCCACGGAGGCGGTCGAGCACCTCGCCGCGCTGCGCCTCGTCAAGCTCGGTGTTTATTTGCAGGTGCGCGTCGCACTCCTGCGCCGACTTCGGGCTGCGCGCGAGCACGCGCGTGAGCCGCTGCACGCCGTCTTCGATCGCTTCCTCGCCGGTGAGCGGCGGGGTTGTCTCGGCGCCCTCGTCGGGCTCGGCATTGCTGAAGCCCACGCGCTTTCCGCCCCGGCCGCGCGCCCAGGCGCCCGCGCCAGTCTGCGTGCCGCGACGAACCTCATCGCCGCCAGCGGGCTGTGCGTCGTCGTCATCAGTTGGCGCGAATCGCGGACCCGCAGACTTCGCAGACTGCCGGGCACCCCACGGCGCCGGCTGCGACGGCGCGGAGTCTGGCGAAACGGCCTGTTGCGATAGCGACGCCGACGGCAGCGCCGTGACGTTCGACCGGGGTGCGTCGCCCAGCTCGGCTGCTTGCTCTGATGCGCCCTGCTCGACGCTCGTGATGCGGGCGCGCAGCCGGTCGAGCTGTGTCGCTTTGTCGGCCTCGCTGAGGCCACCGCCAGCACCCTCAGGGGCGGCATCGGCGGCCGCGGCGGGGCGGCCGGGGAACGCGATGACCGGGGCGAGCCCGTCGTCGCCGCGGTTCGGATCGTTGGTCATCTAAGAACACCTTCCGTGAGATGTGGGCGAACGCGTCGATGCGTCATCGTTCGACGCATCGAAGTGGGGCGGGCATCGTCACGAATGACCATGCCCGCCCCGGAATCAACTACGCGATGCGTTCGATGATCTCGCCGGTTGCCTCGTCGTAGACGGGCTCGTCAGCCTCGGCCTCGGCGCCCTGGCGGACGCCGAGCTTCACGAGGATCTTGTCTTCGATCTCGAGCGCGACGTCGTCGTGCTCCTTGAGGAAGCGACGCGCGTTCTCTTTACCCTGGCCGAGCTGGTCGCCCTCGTAGGTGAACCACGAGCCCGACTTGGTGACGATGCCGTGCTCGACGCCGAAGTCGATGAGCGAGCCCTCGCGCGAGATGCCCTCGCCAAAGAGGATGTCGAACTCGGCCTGCTTGAAGGGCGGGGCCATCTTGTTCTTGACGACCTTGACGCGGGTGCGGTTACCGACGGCGTCGCCGCCGTCCTTCAGCGTCTCGATGCGACGAATGTCGAGGCGCACCGAGGCATAGAACTTCAGTGCCTTACCACCCGAGGTGGTCTCGGGGCTGCCGAAGAAGACGCCAACCTTTTCACGCAGCTGGTTAATGAAGATGGCGGTGGTCTTCGTCTGGCTGAGGCCACCCGTGAGCTTGCGCAGGGCCTGCGACATGAGGCGGGCCTGAAGGCCGACGTGGGCATCGCCCATTTCGCCCTCGATCTCGGCCTTCGGGGTGAGCGCTGCGACCGAGTCGATGACGACGAGGTCGACGGCGCCCGAACGCACGAGCATGTCGGTGATTTCGAGCGCCTGCTCACCCGTGTCAGGCTGCGAGACGAGCAGCTGGTCGATGTCGACGCCAAGCTTCTTCGCGTACTCGGGGTCGAGCGCGTGCTCGGCGTCGATGAACGCGGCGATGCCGCCCGCGCGCTGCACGTTCGCAATTGCGTGCAGGGTCAGCGTCGTCTTACCCGACGACTCCGGGCCGTAGATCTCGACGACGCGGCCGCGGGGCAGACCGCCAACGCCGAGCGCGACGTCGAGCGCGACCGAGCCGGTAGGGATGCTGTCAACGGGGGCGCGCTCTTCGCTGCCGAGTCGCATAACCGACCCCTTACCGAACTGGCGGTCGATCTGCGTCAGTGCGCTTTCGAGTGCTTTCTCGCGGTCTTTTGGTGCTGCCATTTTGGGTGCTCCTTGGAGTCGGTATGTTGTTGCCCACAGGCTGTCTTGCGCTGATGTAGAGCACTTCGACAGGGCTGCGACCGGGTTTCGAACCTGATGCCGTCAGGCTAGGTCGCGCCTCCGACATGCACCGAAGTCGCTCCCCTGCCTGTGGAAAAGATCCACTCCACAGCTCGCACGGTTGACACTACACCGGCTCGAACAATGTTTCGAACATCCGCGGGCGTGTCGCACCCAACTTTCGAATCTCGCGAACGCGCATCCGCCCCGCCGCGCCCGCCTAGGCTGGTGCTGCAAGCCGGACAAGACCTGCAGGAGTGACCATGGCGCCCGAACCAATCGGCCACATGACCGCATACGGTGCCGAACACCTCGTCGTGCTCGCGACCACTGTCGTGCTTGCCGTCGTACTTACCGCATGGGCGCGGCGTGCCAACGGCACCGAGCGGTTCGAGCGCATCCTCACCGTTTCGGGCTGGGTACTGCTCACCATCGCGGTCTTCTGGCTCGCGTGGGGTTTCCTGCCCGTGAACTGGAACCTCAACGAGTCGCTCCCGTTCCACTTCTCGGACGGCCTGCGCATCTTCGCCGCGATCGCGCTCATCACCCGCACCCCGTGGGCCGTGCTCGTCTCGTACTTCTGGGGCCTCACCCTCAACCTCATGTCGGTGCTCACGCCCGACCTCAACTACTTCGTCAACCCGACGCTCGAGTTCACGCTCTACTGGGTGCTTCACGTCGCCGTGTTCCTCGTGCCGTTCGTGCTCATCTGGGGCGCGGGGTATCGGCCCACCTGGAAGGGCTTCGTGCTCGCGTACCTCATCACCTGCGCCTGGGCCGCGATCGCGATGATCGTCAACGCGATCACGGGCGCGAACTACGGCTACCTCTCGCACCCGCCGCGCGGCATCTCGCTGCTCGACGCGCTCGGCCCGTGGCCGATCTACGTGCTCTGGGAGCTGCTGCTCGTCGCGATCGTCTTGGCGCTCATGACCTGGCCGTGGACGACGCGGCGCTCGGTCACCGCATCCGTGCCGGTCGACAGGCCGGGCTTCGTCCGGCGCCGCCGGGTGGCCACGGCCGAGGTCACCGAGCAGCCGGCCGCGACCGCCTAGTTCGAGGGCGGCAGCAGGCCCACGCCGTACCAGCGGTTGCGCGGCACATCCATCGCGGCGCAGAGCGCGAGCCAGACGTCGCGCGCATCCTCGCCCTCGTCGAGCGCCTGCTTCGCGGTGCGATCGCCGAGCGGGCCGAGCACGACGTCGCGCACGACCGACGCCCCGTAGGCCTCGCCGAACTCGTCGCGGACCGCTCGCTGAAACTCGCTCAATCGCATACCCACCAGCCTATCGACCCGCGGCCACGCCGCCCAGGAAAACGAACTCAGCCCCGAGCAGCAAAGCTGATCGGGGCCGAGCGGTAGCTCGGGTTAGTGCGTCGAGACTGCCTGCTCGTGACGAGCGGGCCCGTTGAGCAGGTTGTCCGGAACGGTGTCTGGAATAACCTGCTGCACCTGCGCCAGCTGGCGTTCGCGCGCGATGAGCGTTTCGCTCTTCGCGAGGCGGTTGCCAACCTCGTGGTAGATCGTCGACAGCGGTGTGTCGAGAGCTTCAGCGACCGAAGCGAGAATCTCGCTCGAGGCCTCCTTCTGCCCACGCTCAATCTCGGAGAGATATCCGAGCGCCACCGATGCACGGCCTGCCACCTGTCGGAGTGTGTCGCCGCGGCGTAGACGGACGTCCCGCAGCACCTCGCCCATTTCGTGTCGAACTAGCACCATACGGAACCTCCCTTCCTCAAGTTCGTTGGCTCGCATGGATCACGAACCATGAAGTGTATAACCATGAACTGATCGTGCGCATTCCCGATCACGTCAGCTCGCTCGGAAAATTTTCAGCGTCGCGGCGCTTCGGCCAGGTGTTCGAGCAGATTGAAGATCGCGGCCTCGACCGTGGCGATGCGGATGCGGTGGCGCGAGCCGACCGGGTCGTCGTCGCGCACGAGGTTGCTGAAGTCGAGCTGCACGACGCGGTCGCCGAAGATCGAGTCGATGCCGACGAACACCGTGCCGGGCTGCTGGCCGTCGGCCGCCGGGTCGGGCCCGGCTACGCCGGTCGTCGAGATGCCGATGTCGACCGCGCGTTCGCCCTTGAACGAGAACTGCCTGCGCACACCCGCGGCCATCTGCTGCGCAACTTCAGGATGCACGGCGCCGGCCGCCGCGAGCAGCGAGCGTTCGACTCCGAGCAACTCCCGCTTTGCCGCAAACTTGTACGCGACTGTGCCGCCCTGGAACGACGCCGAGATGCCCGGCACGCGCACGAGTTCGGCGGCGAGTTCGCCGCCGGTCAGCGATTCGGCGACCGCAATGGTGAGACCTGCCTCGATGAGCACGCGGCCGAGCTCGGCAGTCTGGGCCGGAATCACGTTGATCTCGGCTGGCACCGCGGGCAGCGGCGGCATCGCATCGTCGGTCGGGACCTCGGCGGGCTCCGACGGCATGGACGCGGCCCCGACCCCCTCGGGCAGCGGCACCGCCTGGGCGTCGCCCTCGACGTTGATCGGGTCGATCACCTCGGCCTCCCAGTACTCGGCGTGCTCGGTGTCGACCGGCTGGGTCCCGTCGTTGCTCGAGGATGAATCACTCATGCCTGCTCCCCCGCTGCCGTGGCCGACGGTGCGTCACCGTCGTGCTTCTTTGGCCAGTATGCCCGCACGAGGTAGTCGATTCCCGACCAAATGGTGAGAACGAATGCGGCGGTCATGAACGCGCCGTTCACCCAGTGCATCCACTCGCCGAGCAGCGCCGGGAACGGCGCGATCGCGAGCGAAATCGCGATCGCCTGCAGCACGGTCTTGAGCTTGCCACCGCGGCCGGCGGGCAGCACGATGCGGCGAGCCTCGATGAGCCGCCACACGGTGATGCCGAGCTCGCGCACGAGGATGAGCATCGTCACCCACCACGGCAGCTCGGCGAGCACGCTGAGCAGAATCAGTGCCGCCCCGGTGAGCGCCTTGTCCGCGATCGGGTCGAGCAGCTTGCCGAGGTCGGAGATGAGATTGCGGCTGCGCGCGAGGTGGCCGTCAACCGCATCCGAACTGATGCCGACGACGAACAGCGCGAGCGCGACCCAGCGCAGGGGGCCGTGCTCGCCCGCGTCCGCGAGCATCACCCACACGAACGCGGGCACGAACAGGATGCGCACCATCGTGATGAGGTTGGGCACCGCCCAAGGGCTCACCGGCCCGTCGCCGCGGCGCCAAATGCGGGGCCGCTCGGCGGCGTTGCGGGGGTCAGTCACGACCGGTCAGCTCCCATGCGTCTTCGGATTCTGAGGACTCAACGACCTCGAGGCCGTCGTATTTTGCCTCGATCGGGTCGTCGCCGTACGGGTCGTCCTCGTCGTCGTCACCCGAGGGCGCGGCCGGCGGCGGGCCGTCGCCCCGCAGCATCGCGAGCACCTCGGCGAGCTGGTCGGGCGCCACCAGCACATCGCGTGCCTTCGAGCCCTCGGAGGGGCCGACGATCTCGCGCGACTCAAGCAGGTCCATGAGCCGCCCGGCCTTTGCGAAGCCGACGCGGAGCTTGCGCTGCAGCATCGAGGTCGAGCCGAACTGCGAGGTGATGACGAGCTCGGCGGCCGCGAGTAGCGGCTCGAGGTCGTCGCCAATGTCGGAGTCGATCTCGCGCTTCTCGGCGGGCGCGGTGACGTCGGCGCGGTACTCGGGCTTCGCCTCGGACTTCACGTGCGTGACGACCTGGTGAATTTCCTTGTCGCTCACCCACGCGCCCTGCACGCGAATCGGCTTCGACCCCTGAGGCGAGAACAGCGCGTCGCCCTGGCCGATCAGCGTCTCGGCACCGGTCTGGTCGAGGATCACGCGGGAGTCGGTCGAGCTCGTGACGGCGAAGGCGAGGCGCGAGGGTACGTTCGCCTTGATGAGGCCGGTGACGACGTCGACCGAGGGGCGCTGCGTCGCAAGCACGAGGTGAATACCCGCGGCGCGCGCGAGCTGCGTGATGCGCACGATCGAGTCCTCGACGTCGCGCGGCGCGGCCATCATGAGCTCGGCCAACTCATCGACGACGACGAGGAGGTACGGGTAGGGCTTGAGCTTGCGCTTCGACCCCTCGGGCACCTCGACCTGGCCGGCGCGGATCGCCGCGTTGAAGTCGTCGATGTGCCGGAACCCAAAGTTCTCGAGGTCGTCGTAGCGCATCTCCATCTCCTTCACGACCCACTGGAGCGCCTCGGCGGCCTTCTTCGGGTTTGTGATGATGGGAGTGATGAGGTGCGGCACGCCCTGGTACGGCGTGAGCTCGACGCGCTTCGGGTCGACGAGCACCATGCGCACCTCGGTGGGCTTCGAGCGCATGAGCAGCGAGACGATCATCGAGTTCACGAAGCTCGACTTACCCGAACCGGTCGAACCGGCGACGAGCAGGTGGGGCATCTTCGCGAGGTTCGCGAGCACGAAGCCGCCCTCGACGTCCTTGCCCACGCCGATCGTCATCGGGTGGTGCGCCTTGAGCGCCTTCTGCGAGGCGAGCACGTCGCCAAGCTGCACCGTCTCGCGGTCGGTGTTCGGAATCTCGATACCGATCGCCGACTTGCCGGGGATCGGCGAGAGGATGCGCACCTGGTTCGACCGCACGGCGTAGGCGATGTTCTTCGAGAGGTTCGTGACCTTCTCGACCTTCGTGCCGGGCGCCACCTCGACCTCGTAGCGCGTCACGGTCGGGCCGCGCGAGAAGCCGGTGACCTGCGCATCGACGTTGAACGACTTGAAGGTCTGGTTGAGCGCCTCGATGGTCGACTCGTTCGCCTCGGTCTTCGACTTCGGCGCCTCGCCGCGTTCGAGGATGCGCGTGGCGGGCAGTTGGTAGGCCGCCTGCTCGTCGCTCGGCTCGGCCCGGGTGTCCCAGTTCGCCGTCTCATCCTCTTCGACCGCCGCGAGCGCGTCGGCCTCGCTCGGCTCGCTCGAGGCCGCCGGTGCCGGAACGGGGGCCGGGGCGGAGGCGGATGCGGCGGCGGGTGCCGAACGCTTCGGCGCCTCGGGGACCGGCGCGGTGTTGCCGCGCATCGGCGGCAGCACCTCGGTGGGATTCTCGAGCGGGGCCGGGTCGCCGAAGTTCTGCGGTGCCGAGCCGTCGGTCGGTGCTTGCACCTCGTCAAACACCTCGAGGCCGAGCACCTCGGTCGCATCGTCACGGCGGCGACGCTTACGCCCCTTACGGCCCTTCGCCTCGGTGTCGAGCACCTTCGTCGCCTCGGTGCCCTCGCGATCATTCGGGTCGACGAGCGGGGTGTCGTAGGCCGGGTCTTCTTCGCGCCCGGTGTCGTTGCGGCGCCACCACGGCACGTCGTCGTCGGCGAGCTTGCGGGTCGGCGCATCCTGCTCGGCAGGAGCATCCTGCCCCTTCGCCTCGGCCGGGCGTTCGGCGCCGACGAGCCAGTTCCAGCCCTCGACGATGCGCGCGGGCAACTGCCGCGGCGGGGTCTTCGTGAGCACGAAGAGCGAGAGGAGGAAGATGAGCGCGAGCACGATCGTCGCGCCGATCATCGTGATGATGAAGCCGAGCGAACCACCGACCATCCACCCGAAAATGCCGCCGGCGCGGGCGAGCGCGGGCATCCCCTCGGCGGGCTGGGGCTGGCCCGCATGGAGGTGACAGATGCCGGCGGCGCTGAACAGCGCCATCGCGAGCCCGGTGAACACTCGCCCGTTGTCGTAAACGGATGCGGGGTGCCGGTACAGCCAGAGCGCGAGGCCGACGAGCACGACCGGCATCGCGTAGGCGACGAGGCCGAACAGGCCGCCAAAGCTGAAGGCGTTGAGGTTTTCGGCAATGACGTTGCCGGGGAAGAACCAGAGCGTGACGCCGCCGATGATGCCGAGCAGCACGAGGGCGGTCGGGAAGGTGTCCCGGCGGTCTTCTTTCGCGAGCGTGTCGCGTCCGAGCGCCCGAGCGGCCCCACCCATGCTGTGGGCAAAACCGTTCCAGGCACGCGCGCCGAGCCCCAGTTCTTCGTTGGTGAACTGGACCTTGGTGTCGTTTTTCGCGGTGCCGCGGGAGCGGGTGGAGTTGGACCCGGACCCCTTCTTCCCACGGTTGGAGGCAGTATTCGGCATAACTACCAGGGTAGTGCCGCGGCGCGAGCGCGCCCCGGCACTACCACGGAGTGGCCGAGAATTGCCTTCCGGGCGTTATTCGCCCGTGTTCGCGAAGGTAACGACGGGCACGATCATCGGGCGGCGACGCTGCTTCGTGCCGGCCCAGCGGCCGACGACGCGGCGCACGGCCTGCGAGAGGCGGTAGGTGTCGCGCACGCCGTCATCGAGCGCATCCTCGAGCGCCTTGCGCACCTGCGGCACGAGCGGCTCGAAGACGCGGTCGTCGGGCGCGAACGCGCGGGCGTGGAACTCGGGGCCCGCGATGATCTTGCCGGTGGCCGGGTCGATGACGGTGTAGATCGAGATGAAGCCCTCGGAGGAGAGCACGAGGCGGTCCTTGAGGTCGTCCTCGGTGACGGTGCCGACGGTCTTGCCGTCGACGTAGACGAAGCCGACCGGCACCTCGCCGACCTTCTTCGGCACGCCGCCGGCGAGGTCGATGACGCCGCCGTTTTCGGTGACGATCGTGTGGTCGCGGTCGACCCCCGACTTGACGGCGATGTTCGCGTTCGCGGTGAGGTGGCGGAACTCGCCGTGCACCGGCATGGCGTACTTCGGCTTGATGACGTTGTACGCCGCGAGCAGCTCGTCGGCGAAGCCGTGGCCCGAGACGTGCACGCGGGCGTTGCCCTTGTGCACCACGTCGGCGCCAGCCTTCATGAGGTTATTGATCATGTTCGACACGGGCACCTCGTTGCCCGGCACGAGGCTCGAGGCGAGCACGACGCGGTCGCCCTCCCCCACCTCGATCGCGTGGTCGCCCTGCGCAATGCGGTTGAGCACCGCGAGCGTCTCGCCCTGCGAGCCGGTGCAGACGAACACGACGCGGTCGCGCGGCAGGTCGAGCGCCTTCTTGTAGTCGATGATGAGGCCCTTGGGCGCATGCAGGTAGCCGAGGTCGAGCGCGATGCCCATATTTCGCACCATCGAGCGGCCGACGAGCGCGATCTTCCGGTTGTTCGCGGCGGCGGCGTTGATGACGTGCTGCACTCGGTGAATGTGGCTCGCGAAGCTCGAGACGATGACGCGGCCCGTGCTCGTGCGGACGGCTTCGTTAATCGCGGGGGCGACCGACATCTCGGAGCCCGAGTGGCCCGCAACCTCGGCGTTCGTCGAGTCGCAGAGGAACAGGTCGACGCCCTGCTCACCGAAGCGGCTGAGCGCGCGCAGGTCGGTGAGTCGCCCATCCATCGGCGTCGGGTCCATCTTGAGGTCGGCGGTGTGGATGAAGCTGCCGGCCTTCGACGTGACGTGCACGCCGAGCGAGTCGGGAATTGAGTGGTTCACGGCCCAGAACTCAGCACGGAACGGGCCGAACTCCTCGACGTCGCCCTCGTGCACCGTGAGCGTGTACGGCGTGATGCGGTGTTCTTTGAGCTTCGCCTCGACGAGCGCGAGGGTGAGCGGCGAGCCGATGAGGGGAATGTCGGGCTTGCGCTTGAGCAGGTACGGCACGCCGCCGATGTGGTCTTCGTGGCCGTGAGTGAGGAAGATGCCAACGACGTCGTCGAGGCGATCGAGGATGATCTCGATATCGGGCAGGATCAGGTCGACGCCGGGCTGCGTCGACTCGGGGAACAGCACGCCGACGTCGATGATGAAGATCTTGCCGTTGAGCTCGAACGACGTCATGTTGCGGCCGACCTCGCCGAGACCGCCGTGCGGGATGATCCGCATCGTGTCGCGGGCGAGTGGCGGTAGCTGCACCGGGATTGATTCAGTTATTTCGTTTGTCATAGTTACCTGTCGGTTTGGCAACCGCAGGATGCGCGGGATGGCCCGGCGGGCGCGGTCGCGGTGGGATGACGCCTAGCGCGTCGTGCCCGCGATCTTCGGCAGAGCGCCACCTGCGGCGGCGTTGCGATCCGGGCGGAAGTTGGAAAAGTCGATGCCGTCGAGGCCCTGCACCTTGGCGATGTCGTTCTCGATCATCTCGGCCTCCCACTCCTCCGGCCCGACGAGGGGCAGGCGGACGCGAGGCGTCGAGATGCGGCCGAGGCCGTGGAGGATGTACTTGGTCGAGACGGTGCCGGGGATATGCGTCATGGTCGCGCGGGCGAGCGGCTCGAGAAGCTTGTGCTGGGCGGTCGCCGTGGCGAGGTCGCCACGGTTCACGGCGTCGATGATGGTGCGGTACGGCTGCGGGGCGATGTTCGCGGTGACACCGATGAGCCCGGTCGCGCCGATCGCGAGCTCGGGCAGCGCCATCGCGTCGTCGCCGGCGTAATAGAGCAGTTCGGTCTCGTTGAGCACCTGCGACACCTCGGCGAGGTCGCCCTTGGCGTCCTTCACCGCGAGGATGTTCGGGTGCTTCGCGAGGCGCTGAATGGTCTCGCGCTTCACCGGCACGCCCGCGCGGCCGGGGATGTCGTAGACGATCATCGGCAGATCGGTTGCGTCGGCGACCATACGGAAGTGCGTGAGCAGGCCTGCCTGCGTCGGCTTGTTGTAGTACGGCGTGACCGCCATGACGGCGTCGGCGCCGGCCTCGGCCGACTGCTTCGCGAGCTGGATCGCGTGGGCGGTCTCGTTCGAGGGGCCGCCCTGAATCACCTTCGCGCGGCCGTTCGCCACCGACTTTGTGACCTTGATGAGCTGCAGCTTCTCGGCGTCGGTGAGCGTCGAAGTCTCACCGGTCGTGCCGGAGACGACGATGCCGTCGGCACCGTTCGAAACGAGGTGGTCGACGAGTCGCTCGACGTCGTCCCACGCAACTTCCCCATCGTGGTCCATGGGGGTAATGAGGGCGACGAGAACCTGGCCGAAGGGATTTGCTGCAGTCACGGCATCCAGGGTACCGCGTGCCGTGCTGCCCGGCCGAGTCCGCCCCCGGAAACACGCGGCGCGGCCGGGTGGGGCGGGGCGGCTCGTCGTGCCGGGTTCACGCCCCGGGCGCGTTGCCGCGACAATAGGTGTCATGCCAGAACAGCCTGACGCCACCGAATCGCAGCCCGAGCCCGCCGACCACGCCGGCACCGGCAAGTCGTCGGCGAGCTCGCGCGCGAAGTTTCGCGTGCGCTCGTTCTCGATGCGCGGCCACAATCGCATGTCGCGCGACTTCGACGAGGTGCTCGAGCAGCACGGCCCGCGCTACCTCATCGACTTTCCCGCCGGGCCAACGATCGCGACGATCGCCGCGGATGCGCGCATCGACCTGCGCGCCGAGTTCGGCCGCGAGGCGCCGCTCGTCGTCGAAATCGGCCCCGGCAACGGCGAACAACTCACGCACGCCGCCCAGCAGCACCCCGACTGGAACTTCCTCGCCTTCGAGGCGTGGCACCCGGGCGCGGCGCGCTGCGTCGGCAACTTCGCGCGCGCGGGCGTCGACAACGTGCGGGTCATCGAGGCGGATGCGGCGCAGGCGCTGCCGATCGTGTTCGGCCTCGAGGTGGCGCAGGCCGACGAGGACGTTCAGGGCGGCTACGGCGTCGGCGTCGACGGCACCGGGCGCACGACCGGGCGGCGCGACCCCGCGCATCCGAACTCGGCGAACCCCCTCGCGCACGAGGTGTGGACCTTCTTCCCCGACCCCTGGCGCAAGGCGCGCCACCACAAGCGCCGCCTCGTGAACGAGCTCTTCGCCGCGACGATCGCGGGCGTGCTCGAGCCGGGCGGCACCTGGCGCCTCGCGACCGACTGGGAGAACTACGCCTGGCAGATGCGCGACGTCATCGAGGCGTCGGAGTTCTTCACGAACCCGCACCTCGGTGAGCGGCCGGATGCGGCCGACCGCGAGCCCGAACGCGGCGGCTTCGCGCCGCGCTACGAGGGCCGGCTGCTCACCCACTTTGAAGAGCGCGGCGAGCTGGCCGGGCGCCCGCCGCACGACATCGTCGGGGTGCGCGTCTAGCCTCGGGCCGGGTCGAGCCCGGCCAGGTCGCTAGCTCGCGTCGCCGCGCAGCCGCGAGACCTTGCGCAGCCCGAGTTCCGGGATCTCGTGCGTGATCGTCACGATGCCGTTCGCGTCGATCGACACCTCCTCGCGCACGAGCGGGCCGCCCTCGCGTCGCTCGACCGGCACCTGCGCGAGCGGCTCGGCCACAGCATCCGCCTGCTCGCGCGCGGCGAGCTCGGCGGTGAACGGCACGAGCACCTTGGCGAGCGTCGTGAGGTTGCCGACGCCCGAGTCGGCGCGGGTGAACTCGACGAAGCGGAACCAGCCGACGTTGTGCGCGGCCCGGTACTCGCGCGTCGTCGTCGCGCCGGCCACGGCGTCGCCGGCCTCGACGAGCACGTCGAAGTCGACCGCGCGGCCGCCCTCGCGCTCGCGGAACACACCGATGCCACGCGACGAACGGTCGCGCAGCCAGTAGGCGGACTTCGCGTCGGCGGCGATCGCGAGGCCGATCGCGGTGGATGCGGCCGGGTACGGCGAGCGGTGCACGCGGCGGCCGAAGCGCTCGCGCAGCAGGCGCGGCACAAGCGGCAGCGCGCTCGCGCCCCCGACGAGATAGATGCCGGCGATGTCGGAGTCGCTGAGATCGTCGGCCTCGGCGCCCGCGGCCGCCATGCTCGGTGCCATCACGGCGATCGTGCGCTCGACGAGCGGGGTCACTGCCTCGTAGAAGTCGGCGACGGGCACGATGACGTCGTCGTCGCCCCGCTCGAGCAGCAGGCGGCGGGTCTGCGGCGTCAGGCGCTCCTTCGCGGTGCGCGCTTCCTCAAGCAGTAGCTCGCGCTCGGCCGGCGCGAGAGCCGAAGGCCGCTCCCCCGCGCCGAGCGCGAGCTCAACGAGTCGCTCGTCGAAGTCGTCGCCCCCGAGGTGCGGATCGCCCGAGGTCATGCGCACCTCGTGCTCGGCGCCGTCGATGCGCACGAGCGACGCGTCGAACGTGCCGCCGCCGAGGTCATAGACCACCACATCCGTGCGCCGCGAATTGAGCGTGCGCGCGTGCCGGTGGCTGTACTCAAACGCGGCCGCGCTCGGCTCGTTGACGAGCGCGAGCACGTGCACGCCCGCGCGGGCGAAGGCGTCGAGCGTGAGCAGGCGCTGCGCGCTGCCCGCGTTCGCCGGCACGCCGACGACGGCCTCGAGCTCGCGGTCGCCGCTCGCCTCGCGGTCGCGCACGAGCGGATGCTGGCGCAGCTGCTCGACGACGTGCGCGGCGAACGCGGCGAGCACCTCGCCGAGCGGGCGCGTTTCGTCGCCGATCGGCACCGGCGTGCTCGCCGACGCATCCGCCGTGCCGAGCAGGCGCTTAAACGAGCGGGCGTGCGCGCCCGGCTGAGCCAGCGCATCCCAGCCGCACACCATGCGGTCACCCGCGAGCGCAACGACCGACGGAATGTGCTCGTGCGGGTCGCCGAGGGCGTCTTCCACGCCGACGACCGGGTAGTTCCCGCGGTCGACGAGCGCGACGAGGGTGCGCGTGGTGCCGAAATCGATGCCGAGTCGCATGCGGCAGACGGTACCAAGCACGCGTGACGCGCGACCCAGCGTGGCCGGGTCGCGCCGCCGCTACTTCTTCGACTCCTCGACGTCGCCCGAGAGCGCCGCGATGAACGCGTTCTGCGGCACCTCGACACGGCCAACCATCTTCATGCGCTTCTTGCCTTCCTTCTGCTTCTCTAGCAGCTTGCGCTTGCGGCTGATGTCGCCGCCGTAGCACTTGGCAAGCACGTCCTTGCGGATCGCGCGGATCGTTTCGCGGGCGATGATGCGCGCGCCGATGGCCGCCTGAATGGGCACCTCGAACTGCTGGCGCGGAATCAGCTTGCGCAGGCGCTCGGCCATCATCGTGCCGTAGCTGTAGGCCGCGTCGCGGTGCACGATCGCGCTGAACGCGTCGACCTTCTCGCCCTGCAGCAGAATGTCGACCTTGACGAGGTCGTCGGCCTGGTCGCCGACGGGCTCGTAGTCGAGCGAGGCGTAGCCCTGCGTGCGCGACTTGAGCTGGTCGAAGAAGTCGAAGACGATCTCGCCGAGCGGCAGCACGTAGCGCAGGTCGACGCGCTCCTCCGAGAGGTAGTCCATCGACTCGAGTCGGCCGCGGCGCTGCTCGCACAGCTCCATCACCTTGCCGATGTAGTCCTTCGGCACGAGGATCGACGCCTTCACCATCGGCTCGCGCACCTCGTTGATCTTGCCCTCGGGGAACTCCGAGGGGTTCGTCACGTGGTGGGTCTCGCCGTCCTCAGTCACGACGTCGTAGGTCACCGACGGCGCCGTCGTGATGAGGTCGATGTCGAACTCGCGCTGGAGGCGCTCGGTGATGATCTCGAGGTGGAGCAGGCCGAGGAAGCCGACGCGGAAGCCGAAGCCGAGCGCGACCGAGGTCTCGGGCTCGTAGCTGAGCGCCGCATCCTCGAGCTTGAGCTTGTCGAGCGCCTCGCGGAGGTCGGTGTAGTCGCCGGCCTCGATCGGATACAGGCCCGAGAACACCATCGGCTTCGGGTCGACATAGCCGGGCAGGCCCTCACTCGCCGCGTGCTTCGCGGCCGTGACGGTGTCGCCAACCTTCGAGAGGCGCACATCCTTCACACCCGTGATGAGGTAGCCGACCTCGCCGACCGAGAGGCCCTTCGCCTGCTTCGGCTCGGGCGCCGAAACGCCGAGCTCAAGCAGGTCGTGGGTCGCGCCGGTCGAGATCATCTTGATCTTCTCGCCCGCGCGGATCGAGCCGTCGACCATGCGCACGTAGGTGATGACGCCGCGGTAGGTGTCGTAGACCGAGTCGAAGATGAGGCCGCGCGGGGCCGCATCCTTCTCGCCTGCCGGGGCCGGGATGCGCTCGACGATGCGGTCGAGCAGCTCGGGCACGCCCGCGCCGGTCTTGCCCGAGACGCGCAGCACGTCGGCGGGGTCGCCGCCGATGAGGTTCGAGATTTCGAGCGACACTCGCTCAGGATCGGCCGCCGGCAGGTCAATCTTGTTGAGCACCGGAATGATCTCGAGGTCGTTTTCCATCGCGAGATAGAGGTTCGCGAGCGTCTGCGCCTCGATGCCCTGCGCCGCGTCGACGAGCAGAATCGCGCCCTCGCACGCCGCGAGCGAGCGCGACACCTCGTACGAGAAGTCGACGTGGCCCGGGGTGTCGATCATGTTGAGGATGAAGTCGCCGGCGTCGTCGGTGTGCCACGGCATGCGCACGGCCTGCGACTTGATCGTGATGCCGCGCTCGCGCTCGAGCTCCATCTTGTCGAGGTACTGGGCGCGCATCACGCGGTCCTCGACCGAGCCGGTCAGCTGCAACATGCGGTCGGCCAGCGTGGACTTGCCGTGGTCGATGTGCGCAATGATGCAAAAGTTGCGGATGCGCTCGGCGGGTGTCGCGAGCGGCTGCAGGATCTCAGGCTGATTCGGCATGGTACCGGCCATTGTCCCATGGTCTTGGGGGCGGATGCGCGCCGTTGCATGGTTCTTGAGGCAATGAACTCACGCGCCCTGTCCTGCGGAGCACCACTGGTGCGCGCTCGCGAAAGTTGGGGGCGCGCGAGGGGCGGATTCCTGGTAAAGTTGGGCGCTGGCTTACGCGTACCCCACTCGACGCGATGCTGACGGCGGCCCCTCTACCCGCTCGAGGCGAATCCATTCATTCTCTTCACGAAAGTAGTTACGTGGCAAACATCAAGTCGCAGATCAAGCGCATCGGCACCAACCGCAAGGCCACCGAGCGCAACCGTGCCTACAAGTCGGAGCTGCGCACCGCGATTCGTCGCGTGCGTGAGGCCGTCGCAACCGGCAACCAGGAGCAGGCCGCTACCGCGCTTGCTTACGCTTCGAAGAAGCTTGACAAGGCTGTGTCGAAGGGCGTCATTCACAAGAACCAGGCCGCGAACCGCAAGTCGGCCATCGCGAAGCTCGTGAACGGCGTCGAGGCCTAGTCGCCTTCACCCCGGCTTTTCGAACGCCCCGCTGTGTTGCGGGGCGTTCGTCGTTTCCGGGGGCTGCCCACCCCCGCGCTAGGCGGTTCGAGGGCGAAGCGAAGCTCGTCGCGGCCGAGGTGGCGGTTCGAGTGGCCGAAGCCGAGACGCGCGTCGGACACCCACTCGCAGTCACCGGCACCTCACCGCATTGACTTCGCAGCCAAGGATGGTGAGGTGCCGGTGACGCTCGACGCGGTTGTGGCCTCAGGCAGGGAGTTTCGAACCCAGGACGTCCAACTTCTCGATCGTGGGCTCGCTGAACAGTTTTCCGGTCTGCTCGCCGAGAGCGGCCGCAACTGCGCCGGACAGGTGTGCGTCGCGCCCAGCGTCATCGGGGAACACGTCGAAGATCCCGAATGAGGACGGGCCGAAACGGATCGCGAACCATGCCACGGTGGCCGGTTCCTCGTCGACGAGCCCGCGCCCGATGCCGAGGAATTCCTCGGCCTCGTCTTCCTTGCCGGGCAGAGCCTCGAGCTTGACGAGCAATCCCTTGGTCACGCTCATGACTTCTCCTCTTCCTTTGTTGTGGTGCCCGCCAGTTGGGACACGATCGCCTCGGAGAACGCAGGCAGGTCCTCCGGCGAGCGGCTGGTGATCAGGTTTCCGTCGACCACGACGTCCTGGTCGACGACGTCGGCGCCGGCGTTGCGCAGGTCCGTGCGAATGCTCGGGAACGACGTCAGGGTGCGGCCGGCGGCCACGCCAGCCTCGATCAACGTCCACGGCCCGTGACAGATCGCCGCAACGGGCTTGCCGCTCTCGACGAAGTCGCGGACGAACGACACCGCGTCGGGGTCCACCCGGAGCTGGTCGGGATTCACTGTGCCGCCGGGGAGCAGCAGGGCGTCGTAGTTGCCCACCGCGGCGTCGGCGACCAACCCGTCAACGGTGAACGTGCCCGCCGCATCCAGATCGTTCTCACGTGCCTGAATTTCACCGTCATGGATCGACAGAACTTCGGTCTGGGCACCCGCCCGCTCCAGTGCCTCGCGAGGCTTCTCAAGCTCGACTCGCTCGACACCGTCGGCGGCGAGGATCGCGACTTTCCGGCCTTGTAGCGTCTTGGTCATATCAGCTCACCTTCTTTTCGGTCGACATGCCGGGCTTGATGAGGACCTTCGTCCACCCCTGAGACCTGGCGTCGAAGTTCTTATAGGCATCGGCCGCCTGGTCCAGCGAGATCTCGTGGGAGACGATCCACGACGGCTTCGCCTTGCCAGCCGCGATCAAGTCCCGCAGTTGACGGTTGTACCGCTTGACCGGGGCCTGGCCGCTTCCCATGGTCTGCCCCTTGAACCAATGGGTGCCGAAGTCGATGGCCGCCTTTCCCTGCTTGGCCAATTCGTCCTTGGCCGACGGGTCCTGGGGGATGAACACGCCAACGGTGCCGATCCCGCCGGTGAAGCGGACCGAATTGATAAGCATGTTCAGCGTTGCGGCGGTGTCCTCGTTGCCCTGGGGGTCGTGGGCCTGGTAGCCCACGCATTCGCAGCCACGGTCAGCTCCGAGCCCCATCGTCTCGTCGAGAACGGCTTGGACGGGGTCGACCTTGGAGTCGTCGATAGCAATCGCGCCAATCTCCTCGGCCAGCGCAAGCCGGTCAGGGTGGCGATCGACCACCATCACCTTTGCAGCGCCCTTGATCATCGCGGACAGGGCGGCCATCAGCCCGACCGGACCCGCACCAACGATCACCACACTGTCGCCGGGGACCACGCCAGCCATCTCGGTGGCGTGATAACCGGTGGGGAAGATGTCGGAGAGCATGACATAGTCGTTCTCCCGCTCCTGCGCATCCTCGCCCAGGCGCAGCGCGTTGTGATCACCGAACGGCACACGCAGCAACTCCGCTTGACCACCGCCATAGGAACCCATGTCGGCGAACCCATAAGCCGCTCCGGCGAATGATGGTTCGGGCTGGGTGGTGAGACAGTAGTTGGTCAACCCGCGTTCGCAGTTCTTACAGAATCCGCACGAGATGTTGAACGGGAGCACAACTCGATCGCCGACCTTGACCTTCTCGACGCCATTGCCGACCTCAACGACCTCCCCCATGTTCTCGTGACCGAACGTGCGGCCTTCCTCGAACGAGGTTCGCCCCTCATACATGTGGAGGTCCGACCCGCAAATGTTCGTCGTCGTGATGCGGACCAGCACATCGGTGGGCCGCTCGATCTTCGCGTCCGGGACGTCCTTCGTGCTGACCTGACGCGGTCCTTCGTAGACAACTGCTTTCATGACTACTCCGATTCGTTGATACTTCTCGATAGTCTTCCGGCGAGGCCTGCATAACGCTGGCCCGCCGTTTGCGATTGAAGACCCCGACGATCCACATGTCATCGAAGTTGCCTGAGGAGACGTTGGGGCGAGCCTCGGCCTCGGGTGCCCCAGCGGGCGCGCGACTAGAGGTCGCGGGTCGCGATGCGGCGCACGAGGCGCTCGACCGCAAACTCAGCGTCGCGCGAGCCGCCTTTCACCATGAAGTCCGTTTCGGCGGTGAGGCGAATCGCGCGCCCGAGCTCGGGATCGCTCCAGCCACGCAGCTCACGCCGCGCCTGCCCAACCTGCCAGGGGGCCGCGCCGACCTGCCCGGCGAGCTGCGCATCCGAGCCGCCAAGGCCCGACACTTTCGCCATCATGCGCAGCTTCATCGCGATCGCCGAGACGATCGGCACCGGGTTGAGCCCCGTGTCGAAGCCGGCACGCACGAGCATCAGGGCGTCGGCGAGGCGCCCGGCGATCGTCGAGTCGGCGATCTTGAAGCCCGTGGTTTCGACGCGACCGCCGTAATAGCGGTTGACGATCTCGGCGGTGATGTCGGTGTCGGGCGCAATGCTCATGAGCTGCCGCGCGGCCGCTGCGAGCTCCTCGAGGCTCGTGTTGAACGCAGCGATGAGCGCCTGCGCGGCGTCGTTGTCGACGCGCCGCTGCTGCATGCGGAACTCGTCGCGGAGGAAGCCGAAGAGGTCGTTCGCCTTGAGCGGCTGACACGAGACCTCGATCGCGAACTCGCTCGCGCGCACCGCATCCAACAGCTTCTTACCGCGATTGCCCGACTTGTGACGCAGTACGAGGGTCGTGTCGTCGACGGGTGCGGCGACGAAGCTGAGCGCTTCTTCGATGAAGCCCTCGACGGCCTCGTGCACCTGGTCGACGACGACAAGGCGCGGCTCGTTGAACAGCGACGGGGTCACTACGGTGCTCAGGTCGCCCGGCACGTACTCTTTCGCGTTGAACTCGTGCACCTCGAGCGACGGATCCTCGGTGCGCAGGTGGGTGCGGAGCAGCGAGGTCGCCTCCCTCGCGAAGAAGTCCTCGGCGCCGCTGACGAGCACGATGGGTGAGGGGCGCACCTCGCGCCACGGAACGAGCGTCGCCTTCTGCGACTTCGTCTTCGCCGCGCCTTTTCGCTGTGCCATCGCGCTCCTTCTGCCGACTGCCCATGGTAGTCGGCACGCGCTGGCCGCGGCCCCGCTGTCCACACGCTCGGCGACGCGGCGCGCGGCCGCACCCCGCGCATCCTCTGCTTGGGCGGATGCGGGCCGCGGCTACGGCGCGCGGCCGGCCATCGACTGGGTGAGGCGGTCGGCAGCGAGGACGACCGGGTCAACGAGTTCGGCGAGGCGACCCGCGTCGAGCCGCAGCGTGGGACCCATGATGCCGAGCGCACCCACGAGCGTCGCGTTGCGGTCAAACACGGGCGCCGCGATGCCGCTCGCGCCCTCAACCCGCTCCCCCGTGGTGATCGCGACGCCCTGCGCGCGAGTTTCATCGACGACGCGGCGCAGCGCATCCGGGTCGATGATCGTCTCGCTCGTCAATGCCTCGAGCGGATGCGCGAGCACCTCGTCGAGCAGGCCCGGCGTCCACGCGAGCAGCACGCGCGCGCTTGAGCCGACGTGCAGCGGCATGATGCGGCCGAGCCGCATCTCGCGGCGCAGGCCGTGCCGGGTCTCGACGACGCCGATGCAGACGCGCGACAGGCCCTCGGCCCGAAAGAACACGGCGGTCTCTTCGGTCTCGTCGCGCAGCGCGGTGAGCGCGGGCGCGAGCAGGTCGACGATGTCGAGGCGACGCACGGCCGGGCCTGCCCAGTACGCCATGCGCGAGCCGATCGAGTAGCGGTCGCCGTCCCGGTCAAGAAAGCCGTTCGTGACGAGGTTGCCGAGCAGGCGGTGCGCCGTCGAATTCGGGATGCCCGTCGCGCGACGAATGTCTGCGGCGGTGAGCGCATCGTTGCGCAATGAAAAGGCGTCGAGGATCGCGGTGATCTTCTCGAGCACCAACAGCGGTGCTTCCTGCATGCCACCAGCCTAGCCAGCGCGCACCCGAAGTTTCCACATGGCGGGAATCGCTCTACGATGTGAGACGTCCCGAATCTGCTACCTCAACGGAGAGGTCTCCCCCATGCCCGAATGGTCCATCTTTGCGGTGGTCGGCGTCGCCATCGTCGGCGTCGTGCTGCTCATCGTGCGTTTCCATGTCAACCCCGTCATCGCCCTCGCGATCGGCGCGGCCGCCATCGGCCTCGGCGGCGGGCTCGGCGCGACCGGCACCGTCGAAACCATGGCGACCGGCTTCGGCGAAACGATGGCCGAGGCGGGCCTCCTCATCGCCTGGGGCGTGCTCATCGGTTCGATGCTCAACCGCCTCGGCGCCGTGTCGCGACTCGTCGAAACGCTGCTGCGCATCTTCGGGCCGAAGGGCGTGCCGTATGCGATCGCCGCATCCTTCGCCACGTACCTGCAGACGATCTTCGTCGACGTCATGATCGTCATCGCCGCGCCCCTCGCCCGCCGCATCGCGCCGCGCCTCGGCAAGGTCGGCGTCGGCATCATGAGCACCGTTTTCGCGGTGAGCCTCGAGACCGGCATCGCGCTCATGGTGCCGGGCATCGGCGCCGTGATGATCGCGGCCGCGCTCGGCATCCCGATCGGCCAGATGATGCTCTGGGGCTTCGTCGTGGTCGTGCCGACCGTGCTCATCACGACGTTCATCATGACGATCGTCATGAAGGCCGGCTTCTGGAACCCCGAGAAGGACGAGCTCGCGATGATCGACGACGAGACCGTCGTCGAAGAGGTCGCGCACGAGCACGCGCGCTCGGTCGCCGGCGCCACCCGCGCGGTGCCCGTCGCCCGCGGCCGCGACACCGTCGACTACGCCGCCGACACCACGACCGGCATCGACGTCGACGAGCTCGACCCCGAGCTCGCCGACCGCTCGCGCACGATGCCGCTGCTCGCCCAGTTCGGCCCGCTCATCTTCTCGCTGCTGCTTATCGCGACCGGTGCAATCCTCGACATCCTCGAGGTCGAGATCCCGGCCATCCAGTTCCTCGGGGCGCCCGAGATCGCCCTGCTGCTCGGCGTCATCGGCACCGCGCTCATCTGTCGCTGGGCCCTGCCGAAGGACGAGCTCGAGCGCACCCTCGTGCACGGCTTCAAGGATGCGGGCCAGATCTTCGCGCTCACCGGTGTCGGTGGCGCGCTCGCTGGCGTCATCGCGGCGACCCCGCTCGGGGACCTGCTCACCGGCTACTTCGGCGCGAGCGCCTTCGCGCCCATCCTGCTCGTCTGGGTGATCGCCGCGATCCTCCACGTCGCGGTCGGCTCGGTGACCCTCTCGGCGATGACCGCCGCGGGCATCCTCGCGCCCGTCGCCGTGCAGCTCGGCATCAACCCCGTGCTCATCGGCCTCGCGGCCGGCGCCGGCGCGCTGTTCCTCGTGCACGTCACCTCGAACACGTTCTGGCTGCTGCAGTCGTTCCTCGGCCAGTCGGTGCGCGGCGCGCTGAAGAGCGTCACGGTCGGCGTCTCGGTGTCGTCGGTCGTCGCGCTGTGCTGCGTCCTCGTGCTCTCCGTCTTCCTCTAATCGTCGCGAAGGAGTCCCGGCCATGACCGACACATCCCTACCGCTGAGCGGCTTCAAGGTGCTTGAACTCGGCAACTACATCGCAGCGCCCACGACCGGCAAGATCCTCGCCGATTTCGGCGCCGACGTCGTCAAGGTCGAGCGCCCGCGCACCGGCGACGAGCTGCGCCGCTGGCGCCTCGAAGCCGGCGACACGTCGATGCTCTACCGCACCATCAACCGCGGCAAGCGCTCGATCGAGCTCGATCTGCGTTCGCCGCACGGGCGGGATGCGGTGCTCGGGCTCGCGCGCGAGGCCGACGTGCTCGTCGAGAACTTCCGCCCCGGCACGCTCGAGAAGTGGGGCATGTCGCCCGCCGCGCTCGCCGAGGCGAACCCGGGGCTCGTGATCGTGCGCATCTCGGCGTTCGGCCAGACCGGCCCGATGTCGCCCCAGCCCGGCTTCGCGGCCGTTGCCGAGGCCTACGGCGGGATGCGCGAGATGATCGGCGACCCCGACCGCCCGCCGGCACGCACCGGCTTTTCGATCGGCGACACCGTCGCGGGCATCTACGCCGCGTTCGGCGCCGTGATGCGGCTGCTCGAGCGCGAGCAGGGTCGCCCCGCGAGCGCCGGGCGGCTCGTCGATGTCGGCCTCAATGAGGCGGTGCTCTCGCTCACCGAGTCGCTCGTCGCCGACTGGTCGGCCTACGGCACGCGCCGTCAACGCACCGGCGGGCGCATGGAGGGCATCGCGCCCTCGAACGCGTACCTCTGCCGCGACGGCAAGTCGATCGTCATCGCCGGGAACGGCGACGGCATCTTCAAGCGCTACATGGAGGTCATCGAGCGGCCCGATCTCGGCGACGACCCGACGCTCGCCTCGAACGAGGGCCGCTGGGCGCGCCGCGACGAACTCGACGCCGCGATCGGCGTGTGGACCGGCCAGCGCACCGCGGCCGAGGCCCTGCGCATCCTCGACGAGGTCGGCGTGCCCGCGGGCCCGATCTCGACGGCCGAGGACGTCGCCGTCGACCCGCAGTTCGCGGCGCGCGACATGATTCAGCGCTTTGATATTCACGACGGCGCCGCACTGCGCGAGGGCGTCGCGATGCCCGGCATCGTGCCGGTGCTCGGCGAGCGCTCGCTGCCGGTATCGCATCCGGGGCCCGATCTCGGCGCGCACACGAGCGAGGTGCTCGAGGCGTGGCTCGGCTGGGATGCGGCGCAGCGTGCCGCACTTGAGGAGGAAATTCGATGACCCCGACGATTCGTGACGTGACCCTGCGCGACGGCCTGCAGCTCACGGGCAAGCCGCTGCCGACCGAGCGGAAGGTCGCCCTCGTGCGCGAGCTGCTCGCGCTCGGCGTCGAGGAGCTCGAGATCGGTTCGATGGCGCGGCCTGACCTCGTACCCGCCGTCGCCGACACGCTCGACGTCGTGGCGCAGCTCACGCCCGAGGAGCTCTCGCGCTGCTGGATCTGGCTGGCCACGCCCCGCCACGTCGAGCGCGCCCGCGCGGCCGGCGCGACGCGCTTTCAGTACTGTTTCAGCGCGTCCGATTCGCACAACCGCGCGAACATCGGCCGCGACACCGAGACCTCGCTCGCGGCGATGCCGGAGGCGATTGCCGCTGCCGGCCCCGACGGCCAGGTGCAGCTCTGCATCGCGACGTCGTTCACGTGCCCGTTCGAAGGCGTCGTGCCGATCGAGCGGCTCGAGTGGATTCTCGGCGACCCGCGCACCGAGGGCGCGAGCCACGTCGTGATCGCCGACACGCTCGGTCAGGCCGACCCCGCCGAGGTGCGGCGACGCGTTGCGCTCGCGGTCGAACGGCGCGGACTGCCCGTAGTGTTCCACGGGCACGACACGTGGGGGCTCGGGGTCGCGAACGCGCTCGCCGCGGTCGAGGCGGGCGCGGTGACGCTGGATGGGGCGCTCGGCGGCCTCGGCGGCTGCCCGTTCGCGCCCGGCGCGTCGGGCAACACCGCGACTGAGGACCTCGCGTTCGGTCTGCGGCCTTCGTGGGCGACGCCCGAGTCGTTTGCGACGCTCGTCGGGCTCGGGCAGGAGATCACGTCGACCCTCGGCGAGGGCGACCGCGCGCGGGTGCTCGGCGGCGCGCTCAGCGAGAAGGCACAAGCCTTCCCCTGGACGCTCCGCTAGCCGCGGCATCGCGCCCAGGGTGTCTCGGGCGCGCGTGCCTAGGATGCGCAGGAGCGGGGCCGCTCGTTCGGCACCGCCGCCGGCGCGTTGGGCGCTGGCGTGACGGAATCGCCAGAGGAGCGTCATGACTGAGCAGAACACCACCTCCGCCTCCGAGCTCGATGCGACGGCGATCGGCGTCCACACCGACGAGGTCGCCGAGCGCTACGACCACGTCATCGTCGGCGCGGGCATGGCGGGCGCTTCGGCGATTGCGGGCATCCGCGCCGAGTCCGTCGACGCGACGATCGGTATGTTCGGCGCCGACATTTCGGCGCCCATCTATCGGCCCGACCTCTCGAAGACGCTCTGGGTTGACGCCGACGCGACGATCGAGGCGTCGCTCATGATCTCGGGCGCCGAGGGCTCGGAATCGGCGCCGGACTCGAGCACGCGCATCCACCTCGGCATTGAGGTCGAGGCGATCCACCCGGATGCGCACGAGATCGAGCTCGCCGATGGCCGCCGCGTCGGCTTCGGCACGCTGCTGCTCGCGACGGGCGCCGAGCCGCGCGCCGTCGCGGGCGTTGAGCCCGGCCCGCGAGTGATCGAGTACCGCACCGTGAGCGACTACCGCCGGTTGCGCGAGCTCGCGGCGCCGGGCGCGCACATCGTCGTGGTCGGCGGCGGCTTCGTCGGCAGCGAGGTCGCGGCCGTGCTCTCGGTGAACGAGGTGCGCGTCACCCTCGTCGCGAGCGCGGTGCCGGTGCTCACGCACCGGTTGCCGGCCGCGCTCGCCGAGGCGATCACCACCGAGTATGGAAAGCACGACGCCGAGGTCGTCGCCGGGCGGCTCAAGGGCGTGACCGCGACGGACGACGGCGTGACCGTCACCCTCGAGGACGGCACCGAGCTCTCGGCCGATGCCGTCGTGGTCGGTGTTGGCGTGACCCCGCGCACGGCGCTCGCCGAGGCGGCCGGGCTCACGGTGCGCGACGGCATCGTCGTCGACGAGCAGCTGCGCGCATCCGCGGCCGACGTCTTCGCGGCCGGCGACGTCGCCCGCTATCCCGATGCCCGCCTCGGCGAGCGCCGGGTCGAGCACGCGAACGCTGCCGAGACCCAGGGTAAGCTCGCCGGCCGCAACATGGCGGGCGCGGACAAGCCGTACCGCACCACGCCGTTCTTCTGGTCGGACATGTACGACTACGGCTACGAGGCCGTCGGTGAGCTCGACACGCGCCACACCGTGGTCGAGGACTACGCGACCGGCGACGACGGCGCCCCCGACTACACGACCGGCGTGGTCTACTACGTCGACGACGCAGGCCACGTGCGCGGCGTGTTGCTCTGGAACGTCTGGGACTCAGTGCAGCTCGCCCGCGAGCTCGTCGAGCGCACCGCATCCGAGCCCGTAGCTGACCCGGCAACGCTGCGCGGCGCGATCCCGCTGCCGTAGCCAGCCGCCGCGCGCCTGGCCATAGGTGTTGCGTTTGGGCCCATTATTCGCTCGAAACGGGCAGGCTTTAGGTCTAAACGCAACACCTATGGCTGAGGGATGCGCGGGGCGGGGACGGCGCGGGGCGGCGCGCGGCACGGGCCAGCGTCAGCGTCAGCGTCAGCGTCAGCGTCAGCGTCAGCGTCAGCGGCGGAAGGCGACCTCGCCGGCGACAATGGTCGCCTCGACCTGGGTGGTCCAGAGCGTCGACGGGTCGCTATCGAACGGGTCGGCGTCGACCGCGATGAAGTCGCAGAACTTGCCCACCTCGAGCGTGCCGGTCTCGTGCTCGAGTCCGGCGGCGGATGCGCTGCCAAGCGAGTGCGCGCGCAGCGCCTCGCGCACCGAGATGCGCTCCTCGGGCTCACGGCCACCGGCGGGCTCACCGTCGCGACGCTGCCGCGTCACCGCGGCGTGGATCGCGAAGAACGGATTCGCGGGCTCGACCGGCGCATCCGAGCCGAACGCGAGCGTCACGCCGCGGTCGAGCAGGCTGCGCCACGGGTAATGCTGCGTCGCCCGCCCGCCGAGCAGCTGCACGCTGAGCGGATAGTCGGTGGTGCAGTGCGTCGGTTGCATCGACGCGACCACCCCGAGCGCAGCGATGCGGTCGACGTCGCGCGGCTTGAGGTGCTGCGCGTGCTCGAGCCGCAGTCGCAGGCCGGCGGCTCGCGCCGCATCCGCGACCTCCTCGAACACGTCGAGCACGCGCGTGTTCGCGCGGTCGCCGATCGCGTGCACCGCGACGGCGATGCCGGCGTCGACCGCGCGCCGGGTCAGCGCACGCAGCTCGGTGTCGTCGGTCACGGCGATGCCGGCGTTGCCGGGTTCGCCCTCGAAGTCCTCGTGCAGGTGGGCGGTGTGTGGGCCGAGCGCGCCGTCCGAGAACAGCTTCACTGCGCCGCGGGTGAGCCATTCGTCGCCGTCGTAGCTGCGCCAGCCGTCGGCGATCGCGCCCTCGAGTTCCTCGTCGCGGAGCATCTTGTGCACGCGGATGCGCAGGCGCCCCTCGCGCTGCAGCTGCAGGTAGGCGTCGCCCACCTCGAGATCGTCGATGTCGGTGAGGTGCACGAGGCCCAGCGCGAGCAGCTCATCCTGTTGCTCGTCGAGGAGGTCGGCGAGTTGCTCGGGCGTCGCGCCCGTGACGTGTTCGCCGACAAGGTCGGCCGCGCCCTCGAGCAGCAGGCCGGTCGCGCGGCCCGTGCCGTCGCGCACGATGCGGCCGCCGTCGGGATCGTCCGTGGCCTCGGTCACGCCGGCGAGCTCGAGCGCGGCGGTGTTCGCCCACGCAGCGTGGCCGTCGATCGTGCTGAGCAGTACTGGCCGCGCGCCGAAGATGGTGTCGAGGTCGCGGCGGTCGGGGGCGCCGTCGGTCCACGGGTTCGCGTTCCACGCGCCGCCGATCACCCACGCGTCGCCCGGATGCTCGTCCGCCCACTCGCGCAGCAGCTCGAGGGTCTCGGCGTACGACTCGGTGTCGCGTAGGTCGGGGCCGAGCCGTTCCAGCACGCGCGCGCCCGAGTGGATGTGCGCGTCGTGGAACGCGGGCAGGACCGCCGCGCCCGGCAGCTCGACGAGCTCGGCGTTGGGCCCCGCGAACTCGCGCGCCGCATCCGCCTCGCCGACGAACACGATGCGGCCGTCGCGGGCAACGATCGCCCCGTCGATGGGCGCCTCGGCGGCCAGGGTGTGAATGTGCGGATGGCGGAACAGCGTTGTGGTCATGGGCGCCTCACTTTCTCGCGTCTCAGGCTAGCCGGGCGGCTCGCTTTCCTGAGAATTCGATTTATAGGTGCATTGTCCTATAGATGCGCAGTAGGCTATGAGCGTGGAACTTCAGCACGCGATTCTCGGACTCCTCTCACTCCGACCGATGAGCGGGTACGACCTCGGCCGCGCCTTCGCAGGCTCGGTCGCGCACTTCTGGCACGCCGACCAGTCGCAGATCTACCGCACCCTCGGCCGCCTCGACAAGGCGGGCCTCATCGACACCACGCTCATCCCCCAGACCGGCAAGCCCGACCGCAAGGAACACACGATCACCGACGCCGGCCGCGACGAGCTCGAGCGCTGGCTGCGCAGCCCGCTCGAGACCGAGCAGGCGAAGGAGCCGTTCCTCGCACGCCTCTTCTTCGCCGCGCCCCTTGGCGCACAGGCGGTGCTCGCCCTCCTCGACGAACGCCGCGCGCAGGCCGAAGACCTCATCGCGAGCCTGCGCGCGATCCCCACCCACGGCGACGACCTCGCCGCCCGACTCCGCACCGCCACCCTCCGCAACGGCATCGCCCAGGCGGAGGCCGAACTCACCTGGCTCAACGAACTCACCATCGAACTCACGAACGACGGGACCAGCGCATGACGGACACGACCGAACTCACCACCTTCCCGCTCGAACACGGCACGCCCGCCGGCGAAACCATCGTGCTGCTGCACGGCGGCAACGTCGGGGCCTGGATGTGGCAGCCGCAGGTCGAGCGCCTGCCCGACCGCCACCTACTCACCCCAGACCTGCCCGGCTACTGCGCCCGCGCGGGCGAGCCGTGGCGCGGCCTCGCGGGCAGCGCCGACGACATCGCCGACCTGATCCGCGCCCGCGCCGTCGACGGCCGCGCGCACGTCGTCGGGCTCTCGCTCGGCGGCTTCGTGGCCACGCAGCTCGCGTGGCGCCACCCCGAGCTCGTCCGCTCGATCACGATCACCGGCTCGGCACTCGACGGCTACTCGTGGCTCGAGCGCACGCTGATCAAGCCCCAGCTGCCCCTGTGGCGCAAGCGCTGGTACTGGGCCGCGCAGGCGCGCTTCTTCGGCATCTTGAAGACCGAGCAAGAGGCCTTCGTCGACGTCGCGACCGCGCCGACCGCCGACACGAACGCGCGGATGTTTGCCGAGGTCACGGCCGGTGCCCTGCCGCCGACGCCGACCCCGTTCACGGGCCCGTTCCTCGCCGCGAGCGGCAGCCGCGAGACCGGCTCGATTCGCCGCGCGTTCGGCCCGCTGCGCGCCGTGGTGCCGCAGCTGCAGACCTGGGTTGTCCCGGGCATGCACCACCCGTGGAACCAGCAGGACCCGGAACTGTTCACCCGCATGGTCCTCGGCATCGCGGATACGGGGGTGTGGCGCGGCGAGCCGTCCACGCGCTGACCGCCCCGTCGACCTCGAACACCGCGATCGAGCCCGACTCGTCGGTGCGCAGCCACGGGATGCCCGCCGCGCGCAGCAGCGACAGCGCCGCGTCGGTCGGGTGCCCGTAGCCGTTGTCGGCGCCGACCGAGATAAGTGCGAGCCGCGCCCCGGTGCGCTCGTAGAGCTCGGCGAGCTGATCGCTCGAGCCGTGATGCGACATCTTCACAACGTCGACCGGCACCAGGTCGAGGTCGAGCTGCGCCTGCGCCTCCTCGCCGAGATCCCCAAGAAAGAGGATGCGCAGGCACGAAACGCGGCAGCTCGCGGCCGGGTCGACCCGCACCGTGAGGCTCGAATCGTTGCCCTCGAGGGTCGACGGCGCTCCCCCGTCGCCCCGGCGCGGGCCGAGTGCCGTGACCACAACATCCCCGAGCGCGAGCGTGTCGCCGGCCCCGACGAAGCGCACGGGGATGCCGGCGGCGTCGAGCCGCGCCGTGAGCGACTCGCCCCGTGCCTCCTCGGTGTCGGGCAGCCACACCTCGCTGACGGGTACCGAGAGCTCGCCCGCGGCGCCGACGTGGTCGCGGTCGAAGTGACTCACGAGCAGCACGTCGAGCCGCGCGACCCCGAACTCGTCGAGGCAGGCCGCGAGCGCGGCAGGGTCGTCGCCCGTGTCGACGAGCGCGGTCGCGTCGCCCGCGCGCAGCAGCAGCGCGTCGCCCTGCCCGATGTCGCAGGCGACGAGCCGCCACGCCTCCGGGAGGTCGCGCAGGCGCACGGCGAGGCGCCCGACCGTGCCCGCGACGACCACGAGCA
This sequence comes from Gulosibacter sediminis, assembly GCF_023370115.1. Lineage (NCBI taxonomy): Bacteria > Bacillati > Actinomycetota > Actinomycetes > Micrococcales > Microbacteriaceae > Gulosibacter > Gulosibacter sp. ACHW.36C. The sequence continues at coordinate 1,837,805 of NZ_CP097160.1, forward strand.
GCGCCACGACGAGCACGACCGACGTCACCCGCTGCAACCGCCGCCACCGCACACCCCGACCCCGCCGCACGACGATGACGATGCCGACGCAGGTGCAGATAAAGGAGAGCGCTCCCACCCCGCCACCGAGCCACGGCACCGACGCCGCGGGCAGCACCGTCACGGTCTCGGCGATGAGTCCAATCCACTGCGCCGGCAGCCAGCTCACCCACGCGAGCGCGACACCGAGCGGCGGCAGCGCGAGCCCGACGAGGCAGGCGATGAGCCCGACGATCGTGGCGAGCGGCGCCGCCGGGGCCGCGAGCAGGTTCGCGACGACGCCGTAGAGCGGCAGGCTCGGCTCGAGTAGCAGCAGGATGGGCTGGCACGCGAGCTGCGCAACGAGCGGCACCGCGATGAGCAGCGAGATCGGCGGCGGCAGCCAGCGCGAGAGCCACCCGGCGAGTGGGCCCGTGCCGAGCAGCAGCCCCGCGGTCGCCGCGGTCGAGAGGGCGAAGCCGTAGTCGTGGCTCAGCCACGGGTCGGCGGCGAGCAGCACGAGCACCGCGAGCGCGAGCACCGGCACCCCGGCGATCGGCCGGGCGAGCGCATCCAAGGCGATGACGATGAGCGCCATCGCGCTTGCGCGAATCACCGAGCCCTGCGGCGTCACGAGCAGCACGAACCCCGCGAGGCCCGCGCTCGCGACGGCGGCGCGCACCGCCCGCGACCAGCCGACGAGCCGCCCGATGCCGATGAGCGCGGCGACAATGATGGCGATGTTCGAGCCGCTCACCGCGGTCAAGTGGCTGAGTGAGCTCACCTTCATCGCGGTGTCGAGGTCGTCATCGACGAGCGATTCGTCGCCGACCGCGAGGCCGGGTACGAGCATCGCGCCCGGCGCCGGGAGCGCGCCGGCGATCTCGACGAAGCGCTCGCGCACGCCGTTCGAGAGCTGGAGCACCGGATGCGGCACACCTGTCACCTCGACCTCGCCGCGCCCGAACGCGAGCGCCACGACATCGTCGCCGTCCTCGGCCGCGACGAGCTTCGCGTCGAGCCGCAGCCCCGTGCCGATCGGCTGCGCGTCGAGCTCGGGCGGCGTGAACAGCAGCAGCGGCGCACCGTCGAGTGAAGTCGCGCTCGCCGAGTAAAAGTTGCCACGCACCCCCTCGCGCGGCGGGCTCGTCGTCACGACCTCGAGGGTGAGCGACGCGTCGCGCTCGAGCGCCTCCGCGAGCTCCGCCGGGATGCGCCCGGCCGCCGTCACCGCCGCGAGCCCGGCCGTCAGCACGCCCGCGATCGCCGCGAGCGCGAGCGTCGCGCCGAGTCCGCGCCAGCGCATCCCGCCCCGCCAGGCCCACCCGAGTGCCGCCGCCGAAACCACCGCGAGCCCGAGCGCGATCGGCCACGCGGCGCCCGACCACTGCGTCGCGCACCACGCCGCGAGCCAGCCGACCGCGGCCGGCGCAAGCAGGCGGTAGTCGGGCGGCGCCGGAGCATCCCGCGCCGGAGCCTCGCTCGCGGCGCTCATACGGTGACGAGCTCCTTCAAGCCGTCGAAGGTCGCGTCGCCGATGCCCGCGACATCCTTGAGCTGGTCGATGCTCGTGAAGCCACCGTGCTGCTCGCGATAGTCGATGATGCGCTGCGACATCGCCGGGCCGATGCGCGGCAGCGTCTCGAGCTCGGTCGCGCTCGCGGTGTTGAGGTTGATGAGGCCGCCCGAGCTGCCACTGCCGCCGCCACTCACCGAACCGCCGCCACCGTCCGAGCTTCCGGCGGGCGGCGCCTCGCCGGGCTCGGGCACGTAGATCTGTTCGCCGTCGACGAGCGGGCGTGCGAAGTTAAGCTGCTCGGCGTCGGCCGCGTCGGTGACGCCACCCGCGGCCTCGATCGCGTCGATCACGCGGTCGCCGGCCGCGAGTTCGTAGACGCCGGGCGCGTTGACGGCGCCGGCGACGTGCACGAGCACGGTGCCCGCCTCGGATGCGCCGGGCTCGGCCACGACGCCGGGCTCGCCACTGCCCGTGGCCGCGGGCGTCGCCGCGTCGCCGAGCTCATCGAGGGCGGGGATCGCGTTCGCCCGCGGCTGCAGCGCGATCGCGAGCACGACGATCGCACAGACCACGAGCGCGAGCACGACGACGGCGCCGAGGCCGAGCTTCCACCGCGGCCGCTGGGGCGCGGCAAAGAGTTGGTCGAGCTCGTTGTCGGTGAGGAGCGGGGAGGGTTTGTCCAGCCGCTCGGCGCGCTCTTCGGCCGCCTCCCGCTCGACGGGCTCCTCCGCCTCCGCATACGCATCTTCGGGCGGCTCCCCCGGCGGCGCGAACTCCTCGAGCCCGGCCCAGGGCACGCGGAGCCATTCGTCGTCGGGAACCGGGGCTGCGGAAGGAGATTTGGGGCGCACGCGCGGCAGGCTAGCCAGCGCATCCGGCCCCCGACCGCCAACGAAGCAGCGCCTGTGGAAACTCGCGTTTCCACAGGCGCTGCGGGAGTCAGTCGGCTAAGCCAAGGCTGAAGATTAGCCCTCGGTGAGCGGTGCCAGGTTCGGGTCGTCGGCGTACACCTCGGCGGCGTTGTCCTTCGTCACGATGACCGGGTCAAGCAGAACGGACGGCACCTCGGTGCTGCCGTTGTCCATCGGCTCGGTCGTGGGGGTCTCGCCCTGCTGGAGCTGCTGGATGAGCTCGATCGTGTCGGCCACGAGCTTGCGCGTGTCCTTGCTGATCGTCGAGTACTGCTGGCCAGCCATGATCGACTTCACCGACTCAACCTCCGAGTCCTGACCGGTCACAACCGGGGTCTCGAGGCCGGCGTCGCTCGCCGAGGCGAGGATCGCGCGAGCGAGGGTGTCATTCGGCGACAGCACACCGTGCAGCTCGGTGCCGTCCGAGTAGTTCTGCTGGATCAGGTTGTCCATGCGCTCCTGCGCGTTCTCAGCCAGCCAGTCCTGCGTCGCCGTCTGCGCGATCTCGGTCTGACCCGACACCACGTTGAGCGTGCCGTCGTCGATGAGCGGCTGGAGCACGCTCATCGCGCCCTCGAAGAACACCGGGGCGTTCGAGTCATCGGGCGAACCCGAGAACAACTCGATGTTGTACGAATCCTGCTCGCCGAAGCGCTCCTTCATGCCGTCAATCAGAGCCTGGCCCTGCAGCTCGCCAACCTTGTAGTTGTCGAAGGCGATGTAGTAGTCGACGTTCGGGGTGTCCTGAATCAGGCGGTCGTAGGCGATGACGGTGATGCCAGCGTCCTTCGCGGCCTGCAGCTGCGAACCGAGCTGCGAGGTGTCAGCGGCACCGATGACGATCACCTGCGCGCCGTTCTGAATCATCGTCTCGATCTGCGCCTGCTGGTCCTGCACGGCCGAGGCCGAGCCAGCGTACTGGACGTCGTCGGTGAAGCCAGCCTCCTGCAGCCCGTCGACGAACAGGTCACCGGCAAGCACCCAGTTCTCACTGGTCTTGTCGGGCAGCGCCACACCGATGCGGGCATCTGCGTCGATGGCCGCGGCGGGTGCGTCGGTCGAGTCGCCCGATGAGGCCGGGTCGCCACCACGGCCTGTGCTGCAGCCGGCGAGCAGCAAGCCCGCCACCGCTGCCAGCGCGACGGCGCCAAACAGTTTCTTCTTCATGGGGTTTTCCTTCTTCTCAGGGTGTCCAACCTCGACTGTCGTTGTCGAGGATGTGCGGGATGGAGTTGTTGAGTTAGGTGGTGGACTTCGGGTCGGATGCGGCAACTGAGTCGGATTTGGCGGCGAGCGGGTCGGTCGGGTCGGCCGGTTGTGCCTCGCCCGTGGTCGCCTCGAGCTCGACGGCCGCCTGTTTCGCCTTCATCTTCGCCATCATCGTGCCGATGATCGACGGGCCGCCGGCGCGCTTGTTCATGACGTCAATACCGACGGCGACGAGCAGCACGAGGCCCTTGATGATCTGCATGCGGTCGGTCGAGACACCGATGAGCTGCAGGCCGTTGTTGAGCACGGCCATGACGAGACCACCAATGACCGAGCCCATCACGGTACCGACACCACCGGCGACCGCGGCGCCACCGATGAACACACCGGCGATGGCGTCGAGCTCCCAGCCCGTGCCGTCGGCGGGGCCGGCCGCGCCAGCGCGGGCTGCCCAGAGCATCCCGGCAATACCGGCGAGCGTCGACATGTTCATCATGACGAAGAAGTCGGTGCGGCGGTCGTTCACGCCCGACAGCTGCGCGGCGCGGCGGTTACCGCCCACTGCGTAGATGTGGCGGCCGGTGCGGGTGCGCGAGGTGATGAACGCGTAGAACATGATCAGCACGGCGAGGATGATGCCCGAGATCGGGAAGCTCGTGCCGAGGCGGCCGGAGGCGAACAGCAGGGTCGCGTAGATCACGATCGCGACGAGGATCGCCGTGCGGGTGATCGTCACCCAGCTCGGTTCGAGCACCGCCTCCATGTTCTTGCGCTTCGCGCGGTTACGCACCTGGCTGTAGATGATCGCCGCGATGATGATCGCGCCGAGCAGCAGCGTGAGGTTGTTGAAGCCGGTGTAGGGGCCAACCTCGGGCATGAAGCCGTAGAGCGCCTGCTTGAACTCGTCGGGCACGGCCACCGTCTGTGCCTGGCCGACCCACTGCTGCGCGCCACGCCAGATGAGCATGCCCGCGAGCGTCACGATGAACGCGGGGACGCCGACGTAGGCCACCCAGAAGCCCTGGAACGCACCGATCGCGGCGCCGAGGAGGATGCCGAGCAGGATGCCGCCCCACCAGGGCAGGCCCCAGTCGCGCATCGATGTCGCGACCACGATGCCGACGAACGCGGCGACCGAGCCGACCGACAGGTCGATGTGGCCGGCGATGATCACCATCACCATGCCGACTGAGAGCAGCAGGATGAACGAGTAGGCCTGCACCAGGTTGATCGCGTTGCCCGGCGAGAGCGTCGTACCGCCAGTCCAGACCTGGAAGATGAGGATGATCGCGACGAGCGCGAAGAGGATGCCGAGCTTCTTCAGCGATCCCCGCTGGCCGAAGATCTGCCAGACGTCGCCGAATCGGAATCCGCGCTTTTCGGTCGAGTTGTCGGCCATCATGCCGGGGTGCCTTTCTTTACTGGTGCCATGTGGCGCATGAGCTCTTCTTGGTCGACGCCATTCGCGTCGAGTTCGCTCGTGATTTCGCCCTCAAAAATCGTGTAGATGCGGTCGGCCATGCCGATGAGTTCGGGCAGCTCGGACGAGATGAGCACGATCCCCTTGCCCGAGTCGGCGAGGCGGCGAATGATCTGGTAGATCTCGGCCTTCGCTCCGACGTCGATACCGCGGGTGGGCTCATCAAGGATGAGCAGCTCGGGCTCGGTGAACATCCACTTCGCGAGCACGACCTTCTGCTGATTGCCACCCGAGAGCGTGTCGACGCCGACCTCGACCGACGGGGCGCGCATCCGCAGCTCTTGCCGGTACTGCTCGGCGTACTTCGCCTCGGCGAGGTCGTCGACGACCTGGCCGCGCGCGATGCGTGAGAGCTTCGCGCTCACGACCGAGGTCTTGATCGGGTCGAGCAGGTTGAGGCCGAGCGACTTGCGGTCCTCGCTCACGTAGGCGATACCCGCGCTGATCGCCTCCTTGACGGTGCGCAGTTTCACGGGCTTGCCGTGCATGAACGCCTCGCCCTCGAGCTTGTTGCCGTAGGCCTGGCCGAAGATGCTCATCGCGAGCTCAGTGCGGCCGGCGCCCATGAGGCCCGCGAAGCCGACGACCTCGCCCGCCCGCACCGTGAAGTTCGACGACTTCGCGACGAGGCGCGTCGGGTCGACCGGATGCTGCACCGTCCAGTCGCGCACCTCGAACAGCACGTCGCCGATGGTGGGCTCGTGCTCGGGGAATCGATTGCCGAGCGTGCGGCCGACCATGCCGCGAATGATGCGGTCCTCGTCGATCGTGCCGTCGACGACGAGCGACTCGATGCTGTGACCGTCGCGGATGATCGTGATCGTGTCGGAGATCTGCTCGATCTCGCCAAGCTTGTGCGAGATCATGATCGACGTCATGCCGCCCGCCTTGAGCTCCTCGAGTAGCTCGAGCAGCGCCTGCGAGTCGTTGTCGTTGAGCGCCGCTGTGGGCTCGTCGAGGATGAGCAGCTTCACGTCCTTCTCGAGCGCCTTCGCGATCTCGACGAGTTGCTGCTTGCCGACACCGAGGTACTTGATCGGGGTGTCGGGGTCTTCGTCCAGCCCGACGCGGTGCAGCAGGTCGATGGTGCGGCGTCGCGCCGTGTCCCAGTCGATCGCGATGCCGCGGCGCAGCTCGTGGCCGAGGAAGATGTTCTCGGTGATCGACAGCTCGGGAATGAGCGCGAGCTCCTGGTGGATGATGACGATGCCGGCGGCCTCGCTCGCAGCGATGTTGTTGAATCGCCGCACCTCACCCTGGAAGACGATGTCGCCCGTGTAGGTGCCGGCCGGGTAGACGCCCGACAGCACCTTCATGAGCGTCGACTTGCCCGCGCCGTTCTCGCCGCAGATCGCGTGGATCTCGCCCTCGCGAACGCGGAGATTCACGTTCTCGAGCGCCTTGACACCTGGGAACTCCTTGGTGATATTCACCATTTCGAGCAGGTTCGCCTGACTCGTGGACACCGGCACCTCCTCGTGCAGTGTTAGGGATTTCTCGCAGCACGTCGGCGTGATGCGTTCAATGAAAAAACCTACGGCCGTGGTTTGTTGCTGTCAACTCCTGAATGCAAACTCGTGCCGTCGGATTGCACGAGGTAGGCCAGTTCGTCAGCGCGTTCGAACGCGATTGCTGCCGCGCCGCGCGCGCCGCCGCCCTCGCCGAGCGTCGAGAGCTCGACCCGAGTACGCTCGGCCACAGAGGGAATCGCAAACCGCGCGAAGCCATCGCGAATCGCCTCGATGAATACGTCGCCGGTCTCGCTGAGCGGCCCGCCGACGACGACGAGCCGGGGCCCGAGCAGGTTCACCGCTGACGCGATCGACTGGCCGAGCGCGGTGCCCGCATCCTGCAGCACACGCACCGTCGCGCGATGCCGTTCGTTCGCGAGCGTCACCAGCTCATCCCGCTTCACCTCACGGCCGAGCGCCTCGGTGAGGTGCTGCAGCACGACCGGCGTCGAGGCGACGGTTTCGAGGCAGCCGCGGTTGCCGCAGCGGCAGTGGCTGCCCGACGAGTCGACCGTCGAATGGCCGATCTCGCCCGCGATGCCGAAGCCGCCCGTGTAGAGCGAACCGCCGACGACGATGCCCGCGCCGATGCCGGTGCCGACCTTGACGAACATGTAGTCGCGTTCGTCGATCGCGGCGCCCCAGGTGCGCTCGGCAAGCGCGCCAGCATCGGCGTCGTTCGCGAATTGCACGGGCATGCCGAGGGCGCGTTCGACGTCGCTCGCGGTGCGCCCGAGCCACTCGGGCAGGATCGTGCCGTCGAGCACCTGGCCGCTCGCGCCGTCGATGGGGCCGGGGATCGCGACGACGATCGCGGCGACGTCATCATCGTCGCGCTCGTACTCGGCGAGGGATGCACTCAGCAGCTCGCGCACCCGGCGCAGCGACTCCTCGGCCGCGCTGCCGGAGGGCATCGACACCCGTCGTTCGGCGACGAGTTCGAGGCCCGGCGTCGCGAGCACGAGGCCGACGTGGCTGCGGCCGATATCGACCCCGACGGCAATGCGTCGGCTCGCGATGCGCGGCGTGACGAGGGTGGCTTTGCGACCCGACGAGACGGTGTCGCTCGTGTCGACCATCCCCCGTTCGCGCAGGGTGCGCACGATCGACGAGACGCTCGCGTTCGAGAGCTGCGTTCGCCGGGCAAGTTCGGATTGCGTGGCCGGGCCCGCACTGATGAGCTCGCGCAAGATGGCGCGCTCATTGCTCACCCGCAGGGCGGCGGTTGAACCTGGACGTCGATGGCCGGAACGCATGTGGCTATAGTGGTTCCTGCGGTCGTTGCTGTCAAGACATGAAAACAACTGGCCGAATTCACTCGAACTTCAAGGAAGAGGCTCGCGGATGTCATCGACTGCCCCGACCGAGCGCGGCAGTGTGCTCGCCATCGACATTGGCGGCACGAAAATCGAGGCGGGCATCGTCACCGCCGAGGGCACGCTGGTGCCTGACTCGCGCGCGCGCGTCGCGACCGGCGCGGCCGCGAACTCCCCCGAGGGCTTCGACTCAGCGCTGCGGGATGCCGTGGCCCAGGCGAGCGCGCACCCCGCGTTCGACGACGTGGTCGGCGTCGGCATCGGCTCGGCCGGGCCGCTCGACCTCGGCGCCGGCACCGTGAGCCCCATCAACTTGCCGGGCGTGCGGGCCTTCCCGGTCGTGCGCACCGCGCGCGAGGCGAGCGGCCTGCAGCGCGTAAGCCTGCGGCTCGACGGCACCTCACTCGGCCTCGCCGAGCTCTGGCAGGGCGCCGCGCAGGGTGTGCGCAACGCCGTGATCTTCGTCGTCTCGACCGGCATCGGCGGCTGCGTCGTTACTGACGGCCGCGTCGTCGCCGGCGCGAGCGGCAATGCCGGCCACCTCGGGCAGATGGTCGTCGACGTCGTCGATCCCGAGCATCCCGAGCGCGCGACGGTCGAGGGCCAGGCCTCAGGGATGCACGCGGTCGCCTGGGCGCGCGCGCACGGCTGGTCGGGCTCGACCGGTGAGGAGCTCGCCGCCGCGCACGCCGCGGGCGATGACACAGCCCTCGCCGCTGTCGAGCGGTCGGTGCAGGCGCTCGGGCGCGGCCTCGCGAGCTGCGCGAACCTGCTCAACAGCGAGCTCGCCGTCATGGGTGGCGGCTTCGCGCACGTGACCGAGGACTACCCGGCGCGCGTCGAGCGGGCCGCGCACACCGCATCCGTCAACGAGTTCGGCCGCGCGCTCCGCGTCGTGCGCGTGGGCCTCGGCGACGAGGCACCGCTCGTCGGCGCGGCCGCCCAGCTGCTCCACCCCGAGCTGCTCGCCTAGGCCTGCCTGCCGAAGTCTGCTCGCCGCCAGGGGCCCATCCCACCCCATCAATCCATAGGTGTTGCGTTTAGCCCCATTTCGCGGCTGATTTCGTCGAAACTTCGGCCTAAACGCAACATCTATGTGTGCAGCACCGCGGGCGGGCGCCGAGAGGGCAGCTCAGTTGTTCCTTCCTGAGCTGACTTCTCACGGATTCCGCAACCAGCCATGGACTCGGCCACAAAAAAAAGCTAGCGTCGACTCAGACCGCCGAAGCTGCCGCAAGTAGGAGTTCGACCGCATGTATTCAGACCAATCGTCACGCGGACTCCTCTCATCAATCGCAGCCGTCGGCGCGCTCACGCTGCTCGCTGGTTGCGCGTCATCGACGTCAATCAGCCAGGACGACTTCATCGAGGCTGCGGCTAACGCGGGGTATCGATGCACTGCGACGGTGCCAAATGACGAGCGGGTCACGACCATCACCACTTGCCGCAATGCCGACGACCAAGAGAGCCTATTCGTCGTGTTCGATTCCTCCGACGAGGTACAAGGCGGGGACCTCATGTTCTACCAGGACGGCGACGAGATTGTGTATGGCGACGACTGGATCGTCGTCGGCGACGACAAATCTGATGTCGATGCACTCGCCACAATCGTGAACGGTTAACGAAGCTCCACCGCCATAGGTGTTGCGTTTGGCCCCATTTCGCGGCTGATTTCGCCGAAACTTGGGGCTAAACGCAACACCTATGAGGTGGGACGTGGCGTCGTCGGCGCGACGCCACTGTGCCTACTTCGCGACGATGTTCACGAACTTCGGCGCCTTGACGATCACCTTGCGGATGGTCGCGTCGCCGATCGCGCGCTGGGCGCCCTTGGCGTCGCGCGCGAGCTGCTCGAGCTCCGCATCCGTAATGTCGGGTGACACCTCGAGCTTGTCGCGCAGCTTGCCATTGACCTGCACGATCGCGGTGACGGTGTCGGCCACGAGCAGTGACGGGTCGGCCTCAGGCCAGACGATGTGCGCGAGGGCACCGCCGCGGGTGTCGGCCGGGTGGCCGAGCCGCTCCCACATGTCGGAGGCGACGTAGGGCGCGAACAGGTCGAGCACGAGCGCGATTGCCTCGGCACCCTCGCGCACGGCAGGGTCGGCGGCGCCGGGGCCCTGGTCGATCGCCTTGCGGATCGTGTTCGTGAGCTCCATCAGGCGCGCGATAACGACGTTGTACTTGAAGCCCTCGCCGAGCTGGCGCACGTCGTCCCAGAAGCGGGCGACGGCGCGGCGCGTGTCGAGGTCGCCCTCGGCAAAGTCCACCCCGGCCCGCGAGGTGACCTCGCCCGAGATTCGCCAGGCGCGCGCGAGGAACTTGCCCGAACCGGCGAGCGACACGTCGGCCCAGTCGACGTCATCCTCGGGCGGCGAGGCAAACAGCATGGTCGTGCGCACCGCATCCACGCCGTGGCTGTTCAGCTCGTCGCCGAGCTTCACCGAGTTGCCCTTCGACTTCGACATCTTGGCGCCATTCATGATAACCATGCCCTGGTTGAGCAGCGCAGTGAAGGGCTCCTCGAACGGCACGATGCCGAGGTCGTAGAGCACCTTCGTGATGAATCGTGCGTAAAGCAGGTGGAGGATCGCGTGCTCGACGCCGCCGATGTACTGGTCGACCGGCGCCCACTTGCGCAGCTGCTCGGGGTCGAGGATCGCGTCGGCGTTGTTCGGCGACACGAAGCGCAGGAAGTACCACGACGAGTCGACGAAGGTGTCCATCGTGTCGGAGTCGCGCGTGGCCGCACGCCCGTCGGGCGTCGTCGTCTGTACCCAGCCCTCGGCGGCCGCGAGCGGCGACTTACCCTTCGGCTTGAGGTCGAGCCCCGCGCCGTCGGGCAGGCGCACCGGCAGCTGCTCGGCGGGCACCGGAATCTCGGTGCCGTCCTCGTCGTACATGATCGGGATTGGCGTGCCCCAGTAGCGCTGGCGCGAGATGAGCCAGTCGCGCAGACGGAAGTTCTTCGCAGCGCGGCCCGTGCCGCGCGTCCCGAGGATCTCGATGGCGCGGGCGATCGCCTCGACCTTGCGCAGGCCGTCGAGTTCGCCGGAGTTCACGAGTTCGCCGTCGCCCGCGAGGGCCTCGCCGCTCGCCTTGGGGTCGAGCTCATCCTCGGCCTCGTCGGGGCGCACGACAACGCGCACCGGCAGGTTGAATTCGCGCGCGAAGTCGAGGTCGCGCTGGTCGTGCGCCGGCACGGCCATGATCGCGCCGTGGCCGTAGTCGGCGAGCACATAGTCGCCCACCCAGATCGGCAGGCGTTCGCCGTTGAGCGGGTTGACGCCATAGCGCTCGATGAATAGGCCCGTCTTCGGGCGTTCGGCGTTCGCGCGGTCGATCGCGCTGAGCTTCTGCGTCGACTCGAGGTAGTCCTGGAACTTCATGCGCACCTCGGCGGAGGCACCCGCGACGAGCTCGGCCGCGAGGTCGCTGTCGGGCGCAACGACCATGAAGGTCGCACCGTAGAGCGTGTCGGGGCGCGTCGTGAACACCGTCACCGGCTCGCTGCGGCCCTCGATCTCAAACTCGACGTCGGCGCCCTCGGAGCGGCCGATCCAGTTGCGCTGCATGACGAGCACCTTGTGCGGCCAGTGACCCTCGAGCTGGTCGAGGTCGTCGAGCAGGCGGTCGGCGTACTCGGTGATGCGGAAGTACCACTGGTTGAGCTTCTTCTTCTCGACCACGGCGCCGCAGCGCTCACACGTGCCGTCGGCGAGCACCTGCTCGTTCGCGAGCACCGTCTGGTCGTTCGGGCACCAGTTCACCGCCGAGAACTTGCGGTACGCGAGGCCCTTTTCGTACATCTTGAGGAACAGCCACTGGTTCCAGCGGTAGTACTCCTCGTCGGAGGTGCGCAGCACGCGCGACCAGTCGAAGCTCACGCCGTAGCGCTGCATCGACTCGGCCTGCTGCGCGATGTTTTCGTAGGTCCAGTCGCGCGGGTCACCGCCGTTCTTGATCGCGGCGTTCTCGGCGGGCAGGCCGAACGAGTCCCAACCGACCGGGTGCAGCACGTTGAAGCCGCGGTGGCGCCAGTAGCGCGCGCAGGCGTCGCCGAGGGCGTACTGCTCGGCGTGGCCCATGTGCAGGTCGCCCGAGGGGTACGGGAACATGTCGAGCACGTACTTGCGGGGAAGCTCGGCGTCGGCGCGGTCCACGTCGAATAGGGCAAGGTCGTCCCAGATGGGTCGCCATTTTGCCTCGAGACGACGGAAGTCGTACTCGTCTTCGCGGGTCACCTCAGTGGTCACTGCGTCCTCTTTCGAATGTGCCGGAGCCTACAAGCTCCCTATTCTAGGCCGCCGCTAGAGCCGAAGTGTGGCGGTGACGAGCGCGGGGTCGACCGGGGTGTGCGAAATAAGAATCACGGTGCGGTCGGCGGCGGCCGCGCCGAGCAGATCGGCGACGAGCGCGTCGGCCCGGCCGGGGTCGACGTTCGCGGTCGGTTCGTCGAGAATCAGCACCCGGAAGTCGGCGAGCAGCGCGCGGGCGAGCGCGATGCGCTGGGCCTGCCCGCCCGACACGAGCGTGCCGCGTTCGCCGACCGGCGCATCCAGGCCGCCCCGCTCACGCACCCACGCGCCGAGGCCGACGCGCTCGAGCGCGGCCGTGAGCTGCGCATCCGTCGCCTCGGTGTTCGCGAACAGCAGGTTCTGGCGAATCGACTCGTCGAATAGGTGCGCGCGCTGCTCGATGAGGCCGATGCCGCGGCGCACCGCGTCGGGCGAGAGCTCGCGCGCCTCGACGCCGCCGATCGTGTAGCTGCCGCGGTAGTCGAGGAACCGCACGAGCGCGTTCGCGAACGTGGTCTTGCCGGCGCCGGATTCCCCCGTCACGAGCAGGCGGCTGCCGGCCGGGATGCGCAGGTCGAGGCCGTCGAGCACCGGCTCGCTCGCGCCCGGCCAGAGCACGGATGCGCCGCGCAGCTCGAGGTCGAGGGGGCCGTCGGGGAGTTCCGTGCCGCCCTCGAACTCCTGCGGCAGCTCGGCGGGCACGTCGGCCGGCGCGGCCGAGGCGACGCGCTGCGCCGAGACGCGCACGCGGCGCCACGCGGCGATGGCCTGCGGCACCTGCGCGAACACCTCGAACAGCGCGAGCGGCACGAGCGCGGTGAGGGTGAGCAGCTCGGGCGCGAGCTCGCCGCGCACCGTCGGCTCGATGCCCCAGAACAGCGCACCGGCGGTCGCGAGCCCGGCGAAAACGGTGACGGTGCCCGTGACGATGCCCTCGCCGATCGAGCGGCGCACGAGGGCGCGGCGCAGCTGCGCGTCGGCATCGCGCACCTTCGCGAGCTGCGCGTCGAGGGCCCCGTAGGCCCGCAGGGTGGCGAGGTTCGTCACGGTGTCGTGGATGCGGTCGCTCAGTGCGCTGCGCAGGGGCGCGACGGCGCGGTCGGCCTGGCCGGCGATGCGCAGCTGCGCGCCGGTCGCGACGAGCAGGGCGGCGACGAGGCACGCGAGCAGCGTCAGCGCCGCGGGCCACGAGACGAGGCCGACGCCGATGACCGCGAGCACGGCGACGGCGAGCGACGACACGAGCGGCTCGACGACGCGGAGCGGATAGAACTGCAGCTCGTCGACGTCGTCGACGAGGCGCGCGAGCAGGTCGCCGCGGCGGGTCGTGCGCAAGCCCGCGGGCGCGAGCGGGATGAGTCGGTCGAGCAGGTCGACCCGGAGTTCGGCAAGCTGCCGGAACGACGCATCGTGGCCCATGAGCTGCCGCAGGTAGCGGAACACAGCGCGGCCGAGCGCGAAGGCGCGCACCGCGACGATCGCCCAGCCGAGCCAGAGGATGTGAATGATGAGCGACGCGCGAGTGATGAGGTAGGCGCTCGTCGCGAGCAGCAGCACGACGCTGAGGCCCCAGAGGATGCCCCAGGCGATAGCCGGCCAGATGCGGCGCGGCGCGGGCAGCGCGGCGTCGAGCACACGGGCCTCATCGGCGCCGAGACCGGGGACGAGTCGTTCGGCGACGCTCATGCGCGCACCTCCGCGGCCGTAAGGGTGACGGTGCGGTCGGCCGCGGCGAGCACCGGCCGGCGGTGGCTCACGACGATGACGATGCGGCCCTCGTCGGCGAGCTCGCGCATCGCCTCGATGACGCGCTGCTCGCGCTCCGCGTCGAGGGCCGAGGTCGGCTCGTCGAGCAGCACGATCGGGCAGTCGCGGCCCTCGGCGCGCGCGATGGTGCGGGCGAGCGAGACGCGCTGCGCCTGGCCGCCCGAGAGGCCGTCGCCGCCGACGCCGAGTTCGAGGTTTGCGCTGATGCCCGTCGCGCCGGCGCGGGCGAGCGCGGCCTGGACTGCCTCGGGCGCAAGGGCGGGCTGCCCGAGCGCGACGTTCTCACGCACTGTGCCCTCGATGAGGCCGGCGGACTGGCCCATCCAGGCGACGTGAGTCGCGGCCTCGGAGTCAGGAATAGGGGTGGCGCCGAGCGCTCTGTCGGCGGAGTGTTCGCCGCGGATGAGGTCGAGCAGCGTCGACTTGCCCGCGCCCGACTCCCCCGCGATCGCCGTGATCTCGCCGGGCTTCGCCGTGAAGTCGAGGCCCGCGAGGATCTCGCGGTCGCCGTAGCGCACCCGGGCGTCGCGGATGCGCAGCTCGGCTCGGGTCTGGGGCGTGGGGATGCTCGTGGTTGCCGGGGTGGTGGTTCCGGTTGAGGGCGCGGCCGTCTGCGCGGTGCTTGGACTCACGTGCGCGGTACCCGCCGCCGTCGACGCGGCGCTCGAAGTCGCGGGCGCCGTTGTTGCGCCTGTGGGCGCTGCGCCGGCCTCCGCGTCGGCGCGTTCGACGAGTTCGAAGACACGCTGCGACACCTCGACGCCCTCGGAGGCGGCGTGGAACTGGGCGCCGACCTGCCGTAGCGGCGCGAATACCTCGGGCGCGAGGATCAGCGCGAACAGGCCGACGAAGAGCGACATCTCGTTGTCGATGAGGCGAATGCCGATCTGCACGGCCACGAGCGCGACCGAGAGCGACGCGAACAGCTCGAGCGCGAAACCCGAGAGGAACGTGACCCGCAGCACCTTCATGGTCGAGCGGCGGTAGTCGTCGGTGACCTCGCGGATGCGGTCGCGCTGGCGACGCGCGCGGCCGAAGATCTTCAGTGTCGACAGGCCTTCGACGATCTCGAGGAACGCGTTCGCGAGTCGCGTCAGCGAGTCGAGCTGGGCGCGCTGCACGCGCTGCGTCGCGAGGCCGATGAGGATCATGAACAGCGGGATGATCGGGATCGTGATGATCTCGGTGATGGCCGACACGGGGTCGGCGAAGAAGGTGACGACGACGAGCAGCGGCATCGCGATGGCGGTGAGCAGCAACTGCGGCAGGTACTTCGCGAAGTAGGAGTCGAGGGCCTCGAGACCGTGCGTCGCGAGCGTCGTCGCTTCGGCGCTGGAGACGCCCGAGCGCCCGCCGAGTCGAGCGAGGGCCGAGACGACGTGGCCGCGGAGCTCCGACTTCGCAGTGGCGGCGGCGCGGGCACCCGCCCACTCCATGCCCCACTGCGCGAGGCCGCGCACGACGACGCAAGCGACGAGCAGCCAGAGCGCCCAGGCAAGCTCGGCGAGGGGTTCGCCGGCGATCGCACCGGTCACGCCGCGGGCAATGGCCCACGCGACGCCGACCATCGCGGCGGTCTGGAATAGCCCCAGCAGCACGCCGATAACGAGAAAGGCTCGCGACGATTTGGCGTATCGAAGCAGGCGCGGATCAAGGGGCTTCACGGTGCTCTCAGATTACCCGATCGCACCTGCGCACCGACCCCGCGGCCACCCCACCCCCGCCCTGTGCCCTAGGCAGTTGAGTGGTCAGTTGTTGTAGTTCTGGCACCGCCTGAACTACAACAACTGACCACTCAACTGCCTGCCCCGCATGTTCCGGGTGGCGGGGATGGGCCGCGATAGGGTGCGGGCATGACGGAATATCCTGGGACGCCACGGATGCTCGCCGAATGCGAGGCGGTCGTGCGCCACTTTTACGAAGGCCGACCGCACGATGAACCGAAACTCGTCTTTGGCGACAACCTGGCGATGGCCTACGTCGCGAGGCGCGGGGATCAGGCGCATGTCTACGTGATCTATCGCCGCCGCGTAGGTGGTGTCTTTGGCATCCGGGTCAACGTCGGCGGGTCGCGCGTTCCCGGTCATCAGTTCTCGGATGAAGAGTTGCGGTGGGCAGCCGCAGACCTCGACCTCGCCGTTGACGAGCCCGCGGAGTATCAGCCGACGCCAGTCGGCGGCATCCTTTGGGAGGGCAACGAACACACGGCGCCCATGCTCGAGGAAGAGCTCCCGCCGCAGGAGCTGCTCGACGCACTGGTCGCCGCGACGATTCCGCCGAAGGTCTCCCCGAAACGGCCCGAGAACGCGCCGCCGCCAATCATCACCATCGACAAGAACAACCCGACCACGTTCTACGCCGCCGACTACTACCCCATCACCCCGGAAGACTTCGCCAAGTACCGCCCCGACGCCCCGACGGGCAGTTGAGTGGTCAGTTTTTGTAGTTCTGGCGGTGGGCATTGTCAACTGGTGGATGCAACAAGGATCTGGTTGAGGCGCTTGGCTGGGGTGTCGTAGTCCAGGGTTGGGCGGGGTCGTGTGTTGAGTTTGCGTGCGACCTCGTCCAGGTCCTGTTGCGTGTGCCCGGACAGGTCGGTGCCCTTTTTGAACCAGTGCCGCAGCAGTCGGTTCGTGTTCTCGTTCGATCCGCGCTGCCAGGGCGAGTGGGGGTCGGCGAAGTACACGGCGTCCACGAGTTCGGTTTGGATGCGCCGGTACTCCGCTAATTCGGTGCCGCGGTCCCAGGTGATCGATTGCCGTAGTTGTTCTGGGAGTTGGCGCATTTGTTGGATCATTTGCGTCGCGACCTGGTTCGCGGTGTGCCCGTCGGGGAGGTGGAGCAGGATCACGAACCGGGTCGCGCGTTCCACGAGCGTGCCAATCGCGGACTTACTCCCCGGCCCGACGATGAGGTCGCCTTCCCAATGCCCGGGGATGGCGCGGTCTTCGACCTCGGGCGGGCGCTCACTGATCGTGAACGCATCCTGGTAGATTGACCGGCCCCGCCGCTCGGTCGTGCCCTGGGGTTTGCGTTGGCTACGCCCCAGGGATAGCTGTTTTGCCAGGTCTTGCCGCAGCCCGCCCCGGGTTTGGACGTACAGGGCGCGGTAGATCGTTTCGTGGCTCACACGCCCCATTGTGGCGTCGGGTTCCCGGCGCAACATGTCCGCGATGAGTTTCGGGGACCAGCCCACATCCATCGCGTCTTCGATGAACCCGCGTAACGGAGCGGTGTCCTCGCGGCACAGGATCGGGGGTTTTGGCCGACGTCGTCGGTGGCGGGCGTTCAGGTGCGCGGCCGCGGCCGAGTACTGGCCGTCTGCGTGGGTGTTGCGGTGCAGTTCGCGGCAGACCACGGACCGGTCCCGGCCGATCTCTGCCGCGATGCGGGATTGGGTCCATTGGTCACGGATCCCGGCCTGGATGAGCACGCGTTCTTCGAACGTGAGGCCGCGTCCGATGTGTTCTTGATCGATAGTGATTGGGGTGTGGTGGCGGAGTTCGAACGCGGTCATTCCGACATACTTCCGTCGCCACCTGGCCGCAGTGCCTGACCCGATGCCGAGACGGGTTGCCGCCCTGGCGGGCGGCAACCCGTCCTTGCAGATCAGGTCAACGAACTGGTCCCGAACGGCCTGCTTGTATCGGTTCCCGTGGGGATTCTTCGGCATGCAACATCCTCCTCATGTTGCAACGACCGTATGAATCCACCGGTGCCAGAACTACAAAAACTGACCACTCAACTGCCTGCGGCTAGCGGTTCCAGGTGGCGGTGACGAGGCCGCGCGCGAGGGTGTGGCCGAACATGTTGAAGCCGAGCGCTGCCGGCGACGCGCCCTCGCCGAGGTCGAGCGTCGTGTCGAGCGCGTGCACCGCGAAGATGTAGCGGTGGTCGCCGTGACCGACGGGCGGAGCCGCGCCGACGAAGTTGAACACGCCGCCGTCGTTGCGCACGCTGCGCGCGGCGCTCGGCAGCGCATCCGAGTCGGCGGCACCGGCGCCCGCCGGCAGCGACGTCACGTCGGCCGGGATGTTGTAGACGGCCCAGTGCCAGAAACCCGAGCCGGTCGGCGCATCCGGGTCCCAACACGTCACCGCGAAGCTCTGCGTTCCCTCGGGCGCGGGGCCCCACTCGAGCGCGGGCGAGCGGTCCTCGCCCGTCGCGAGCACGCCGGCACTCACCTGCGCATCCGGCAGGCGGTCGCCGTCGGCGAAATCGGGCGACGACACCGCAAGCGGGGGCACCTCGGGAGTTGATCCGTAGACGTTGTCAGCCATTGCTACCTCCTGAAATTGGCTGCGAACATCCTCCCCCGGCCGCCTGGGCGTAACCGGGCTTAGGCGATCGCGGGCGCCTCGGCGTGCGACTCGAAGTCGGTGCGCCGCAGCCGCTTGCGGAACGTCCAGAAGCTCCACCACTGGTAGCCGAGCACGAGCGGCATGATCACGACGAACGACCAGAACATGATCGAGAGCGTCATGTCGCTCGCCGAGCCGTTCCAGATCGTGAGGTCGTCACCGCCCGCGAGGTTGCGCATGAGCACGGGGAACAGCGCCGCGAACAGCGACCACACCGCGGAGATCACCGTGACGCAGCCGAGCGCGAACGCGGCCGAGTCGCGACGCAGCAGGTTGGCCACCCACGACGCCAGGAACGACACGACCGCCACGAGCGAGAGGATGAGCCCGGCGACCGAGAAGTACGCGGCAACGGTCCAGCCGAGGAACGCGAGCGCGAGCACCGCGACCGCGACGCCGACCCAGGTGGCCGCGCGGTGCGCGCGCTCCCGGAGCTCCCCATCCGTCTTGCGCGTAATGAAGGTGAGTCCGTGGTAGCTGAACAGCGCAAGCGTCGTCAGCCCGCCGAGCAGCGCGTAGGGGTTGAGCAGGTCAAGCAAGGTGCCCGTGTAGTTGAAGTGGAACTCGAAGTTGAGGTCACCGACGGTCTGCTGCACCGACTCCATCGGCATGCCACGCACGATGTTCGCGAAGGCCGCACCCCAGAGCAACGCGGGCAGTGCCGAGCCGATGAAGATCATCCAGTCGAAGCTGCGCGTCCAGCGCACGCCCTTGCCCTGGTGCCGGTACTCGAACGAGACGCCGCGCAGGATGAGCGCGAGCAGAATCAGCAGCAGCACGAGGTAGGCACCCGAGAACACCGTCGCGTACCACTCGGGGAACGCGGCGAACATGAGCGCGCCGGCGACGATCACCCAGGTCTCGTTCAAGTCCCAGATCGGGCCGATGGTGTTGATGAGGATGCGCCGGTCGGTGTCGTCCTTGCCGATGATCGGCAGCGCGATGCCAACGCCGAAGTCGAAGCCATCGAGCACGAAGTACCCGATGAACATGAAGGCGATAATCCAGAAGAAAACGACCTGAAGTTCCATTAGTAGACGCTCGCTTTCACCTTGACGTCCTCGACGTTCTCGACGATGCCCTCGTCATTCACGCCGGGCACCTGGATGGGGTCGGACTGCGCCGCGCGCAGGATGAGCTTCACCTCGACGATGGCGAGGATGCCGTAGATGAGTGTGAAGGCGATGAGCGAGATGAGCACGCTCAGCCCCGACACGTTCGGCGAGACGCCGGCCTCGGTGGGCATGAGCCCGAACACGAGCCACGGTTGTCGGCCCATTTCGGTGAAGACCCAACCGATGAGGATGCCCCAGAGCGGGAACGTCGCCGTCCAGATCGCGATCTGGTAGTGCCAGTTCTTCGTCGCGTAGTTCTTGCGCGTCACCCAAAGGCCCACGAGCGCAATGGCCATCGACGCCATGCCGAAGAACATCATCCAGCGGAACGACCAGTAGGTGACCCAGATGACCGGGTAATAGATCTGGTCGGCGCCATAGAGCTCCTGATACTGCGCCTGGAGGTCGTTGATGCCCTCGACAGTGCCACTGAAGCTGTTCGTCGCAAGGAACGCGGAGACGTAGGGCACTCGCAGCGACCACACCTCCTCGGTGCCGTCGGGGGTTCCGATCGAGAAGAGCGAGAACGAGGCGTCGGCGCCCGACGAGGTGTTCCACATCGCCTCGGCCGCCGCCATCTTCATCGGCTGCGTCGCGGTCATTGCGAGGCCGAGCTCGTGGCCCGAGAGCATGACGGCGAAGCCCGAGATGAGCACGGTCCAGAGCCCGAATCGCATGGCCGGACGGAACACGTCGAAGTGCTGGCCCTTGCGCAGGTGCCAGGCCGCGACGCCGACGATGATCGTGCCGGCGAGCATCACCGAGGCGGCGAGCGTGTGCGGCAGCTGCGTCAGCGCGACCGGGTTCGTGAGCACGGCCATGAAGTCGACGAGCTCGGCACGGCCGGTGTCGGGGTTGAACTCGAAGCCGACCGGGTTCTGCATGAACGCGTTCGCGGCGAGGATGAAGTAGGCCGAGATCCAGGTGCCGAGCACGGTCATCCAGATGGTGAGCAGGTGCAGGCCCGGCTTGAGCTTGTCCCAGCCGAAGATCCACAGGCCGATGAAGGTCGCCTCCATGAAGAAGGCGACGAGGCCCTCGAAGGCGAGCGGGGCGCCGAAGATGTCGCCGACGAAGCGCGAGTAGTTCGACCAGTTCATGCCGAACTGGAACTCCTGCACGATGCCGGTGACGATGCCCATCGCGAAGTTGATGAGGAAGATGTTGCCGAAGAACTTCGTCAGCTGCAGGTACTGCACCTTGCCCGTGCGCAGCCACGCGGTCTGCCAGATCGCGACGCAGAGCACCACGCCGAGCGTGATCGGCACGAATAGGAAGTGGTACAGCGTCGTGAGACCGAACTGCCAGCGCGACAGAATGAGCGGATCCAATAGTGCTTCCACAAGCGCTCCCTACAATCAAGAAATGAGTGGGAAAGTGACGTTCGGAGACCCCGCGCCGAACAACTACAAATTGTAGAGCAATTCGTCAGCAAACGTTCAGATATCTCGACCTCGAGAATCTCGAACTCGAGCGTTGTAGCGCGGCAGAGCGGGCGCATCCACACCTCGTTCTCATGCTTGTTGCCTAGGCTGTCGACATGCTCGCCGACCTGCTCAACACCGTCATCGAAACGGTGCAGGGCATGAACCTGTGGCTCGTCGCTGGCATCGCATTTCTTGGCCTGCTGCTCGAGACGAGCCTCTTTGTCGGCTTCCTCGTGCCAGGCGATGCGACGTTGCTCGTCACCGCGACGAGCGTCACGAGCTTCGAGCGCTGGGGGCTCATCGTCATCGCAGCCGTGCTCGGCGCACTCGCCGGCGAATCGATCGGCTACGCGCTCGGCCGCTGGCTTGGGCCAACGCTGAAACGCTCGTGGCTCGGTCGGCGCATCGGCCTCGAGAATTGGGCGCAGGCCGAGACCCTGCTCGCGCAGCGCGGCGGGCTCGCGGTGTTTGTCTCGCGGTTCTTGCCGGTGCTCCACTCGCTCGTGCCCGTCACGGCCGGCATGGCACGGATGCGCTACCGCAAGTTCATGGCATGGACTCTGCCCGCCTGCCTGCTCTGGGCGGTCGCCTACGTCTCGGTCGGCGCCTTCGCCACGTCGAGCTTCCAGCAACTCAGCACGCAACTGCACTGGGCCGGGTTCATCTTCGCCGCGATCATCGCCGTGTTCGTGCTCGTGATGTGGTTCGTCAAGCGCTGGCTGTCGAAGCGGGTGGCCGCGCAGCTCGCGGCCGACACTAAGCCCGACCCAAGCACGGTGCCCTAGGCTCGGCGCCATGTGCGGCAGATTTGTGGTGGCGCGCGCCACCGGCGAGCTCACCGCCGAGCTCGACATCGAACGGGTCAGCGACGACGCACCCGGTACCTCCTACAACGTGGCCCCGACCACGCGCATCCGAGTGGTCGTCGACGCGCCCGCCGACGAACCCGTACGCCGCCTCGAGGCCGCGAAGTGGGGGCTCGTGCCGAGCTGGGCGAAGGATGAATCGGTCGCGGTGCGCGCCTTCAACGCCCGCAGCGAGACGGCGGCATCGAAGCCGACGTTCCGTGCCGCGGTGAAGCAGCGCCGCGGCGTGATTCCTGTCGACGGATATTACGAGTGGCACAAGCGGGCCGACGGCAGCAAGCAGCCGTTCTACGTGCATCCGCAGGGCGAGGGCTCGCTGCTGCTCGCCGCCCTCTACGAGTGGTGGAAGCGGCCCGACGCGGCCGAGGGCGAGGATGCGTGGCTGCTGTCGGCGACGATTCTCACCCGGGCCTCGGCGACCGAAAACCTGCAGTGGCTGCACGACCGCACCCCCGTCTTTCTCGACCGCGGCGACGTCGACGAGTGGCTCGACCCAGCGGTGGCTGGCAACGGCGAGCTCGTCACCGACTTCGCCGACCGCGCGCTCGCGGTGTCGGAGACGCTGCAGCTGCGGCCCGTCGGCAAGCGCGTCGGCAATGTGCGCGAGAACGACGAACACCTGATCGACGAGGTCTCGCCCGAGGCAGCCCCGGAGGCAGCCGAGTGAGTTTCATTCGTTTGCGTGGGCATGCAAGGATGTCGCAGTGACTCCAGCCGCGAAGCAACCCCGCACGCGACGCTCCCTGCTTGAGCGCATTCCGTTCGTCGAACTCGCCGTGAGCAATGCGTTTCGCGTTGAGGATTCGTTTAAGCAGTGGCGAATGCGGCGGGCGCGGCGACGCGGCGACGTCGAGCAGGTCGAGGCCTACACCGGCTACGGCTCGACGACGCAGGTGCGGGTGCTCGGACGCGTGCACCTTGTGCCCGAGGCGGTGCGACGGTTTGGGCTGCGACGCTTCGCGTTGCTGAAGCTGCGCCGGAGCAAAGAACGCTCGGTGCGTGGCTGGCGCAGTTTCGTGCGCGTTGCCGTGCCGAACTCGACCGTGCGGGTGCGCATCCAGCACCATGAGTTTGAACTCAAGGCCGACCGGGGCGGTGTGCTCGACGGCACCTTTGACGTGGTGCTCGAGCCGGGCTCGCACGACGTCACGTTCGAGACCGTCGACGACCAGGTCACGACCTCACAGGTGATTGTCACGCCGGCCGAGCAGCAGGTCGGCATCATCTCCGACATCGACGACACCGTCATGGTGACGTCGCTGCCTCGCCCCCTGCTCGCGGCGTGGAACACCTTTGTGCTCGACGAACACGCCCGCATGGCGGTGCCAGGCATGAATGTGCTCTACCAGCGGCTGATTGAGAAGTTTGGCGCGGAGTCGACGCCCTTCTTCTATCTGTCGACGGGCTCGTGGAACGTTGCCCCAACTTTGAGTCGGTTTCTCGGCCGCAATCTCTACCCGTACGGGCCACTGCTGCTCACCGACTGGGGGCCAACGACGAAGCGGCTGTTCCGCTCGGGCACGGAGCACAAGCGCACGAGCCTGCGGCTGCTCGTCGAAACGCTGCCGAACGTGAAGTGGATCCTCATCGGCGACGACGGCCAGCATGATGAGTCGATTTACGGCGAGTTCGCCGCCGAGTACCCCGACCACGTGCTCGCCGTCGTGATTCGCCAGCTGTCGAATACGGAGTCGGTGCTCGCGGGTGGGCGCGCCGGCAGCTCGGCACGGTGGCGTCGACGCGTGCGGGTGCCGTGGGTGCACGGCCCGAACGGCGCCGCCCTCGTGCAGGAACTCGCGAAGTACGGCATCCTCGACTACGACGAGCAGGCCGCCGAGTTGGTCGACCTCTCGAAGTCGCTTGCTGACAAGCGCGTCGCGCGGCCGCTCGTGCGGCGCGACGGCGAGGTGTAGGGCGCTTCGCGAGCGATTCGTGCGGTTTTCTAGAAACGATGCGGTTACAACCGCAGCAATCGTAGAAAACCGCATCAAGCGGCGGCAGCCGGCGCCGCCGGCAGCAGCACCGTGAACACGGTGTGGCCGGGCCGGCTCGCGACCTCGAGTGAGCCGCCGTGCGCCTGCACGATCGCCTGCGAAATCGCGAGGCCGAGGCCGCTCGACCCCTGGCCGGATGCGCGGGTGCGCGACACATCCCCGCGCATGAACCGCTCGAAGATGTGCGGCGCGACCTCGGGATCAATGCCCCCGCCCGTGTCGGTGACTGTGAGCCGCACCCAACTACCGCTGTCGGTGCGCGGGCCGGTCGCCCCATCGGCAAACGACGTCGCGAGCGTCACGCGCGTGCCCGCATCCGTGTGCACCGCGGCGTTGCGCAGCAGATTGCCGAGCACCTGCGCGAGCGCCGTGCGGTCGCCGATCACCTCGAGCGACTCCGCCTCGGCGTCGAGCTCCCACTCGTGGTCGGGATACGCGACCGCCGCATCCTCGAAGCAACCCACCGCAACCTCGTTCGCGTCGAGCCGCACGTGCGTCGGCTGCTGACCGGCGTCGAGCCGCGCGAGCAGCAGCAGGTCCTCAACGAGCGACGACATGCGCTGCGACGAGCCCTGGATGCGGTCGAGACTCGTGCGCTGCTGCTCGCTGAGCCGCTCGGGCTCGCGGGCGGCGAGCTCGGCATAGCCGCGCACGGCGGCGAGCGGGGTGCGCAGTTCGTGACTCGCGTCGGCGACAAACTGGCGCAGCTTCGCCTCGCTCGCCTCGCGCGCGCCGAGCGCATCCTCGACGCTAACGAGCAGTCGGTTGAGGGATGCGCCGACGCGGCCGACCTCGGTGCCCGGGTCGGTGTCTTCGGGCGGCACTCGCTCGGGAATCGCGACCTGCCCGGCTGCGAGCTCCTTCTGCGATACCCGCACCGCCGTATCCGCGACCCGCTCGAGCGGCCGCAACTGCCGCGCGACGAGCGCCGAGGCGCCGGCCCCGACGAGCGCGATCGCGACCGCCGCGACGAGCGTGTAGATCACCGCGAGCAGCCAGGTCGTCGCGAGCACCTCATCCGTCGGCACCCCAACGACCGCAATGACGCCGGACGGCGTCGAATCGGCCATCACCCGCACCACGCCAATGTCGTCGACGTCGACGGTCTCGGGCGTGCCCGGCTCCGAGTCGGCCACCGCCTGCAGCACCTGCTGCAGCTGCGCAGTCGTGAGATCGGCGGTGTCGCCCGAACTGTCGGTGTACTTCGCCTTGAGCACCGTGCCGGTGCCCGAACCGGTGCCGAGCAGCTGCACGACGATCGTGTCAAGCTGCTGCCCCGCCTGGTCGAGCGGATCGGTCTCGGGCTGCTGGCCCGACTGGTCGATGCTCGTGATGAACGGTGCACGCAGCAGCTGGTCGAGCCGGTCGTCGAGCCGGTCGCTCAGGCTGCGGTAGAGCACCGTGATCGAGAGCACGCCGACCGCGATCGCGAACAGCGCGACGATGCCGACGATGCTCACAACGAGCCGCCGGCGCAGGGTGCGCGGCTGGCGGGTCATGCCTCTTCGCGGATCGTGTAGCCGACGCCCCGCAGGGTGTGGATGAGCGGCGGGCGCCCCGCGTCGATCTTCTTGCGCAGGTATGAAATGTAGAGCTCGACGACGCTCGTCTTGCCGCCGAAGTCGTAGCCCCACACCTCGTCGAGCAGCTGCGCCTTCGAGAGCACGCGGCGCTGGTTCTGCATGAGGTAGCGCAGCAACTCGAACTCGGTGCCGGTGAGCGTGATGCGCTCCCCCGCCCGTGTCACGTCGTGGGTCTGTTCGTTGAGCTCGAGGTCGGCAAGGCGCAGCACCGATTCGGCCTCGGCCTCGGCCGAGCCGAGGTTGCGGCGCAGCAGGGCGCGCACGCGCACGACGACCTCCTCGAGGCTGAACGGCTTCGTCACATAATCGTCGCCGCCCTCGCCGATTCCAGCAATGCGATCCTCGACCGCATCCTTCGCCGTGAGGAAGAGGATGGGCACCGAGTTTCCGCGCTCGCGCACCCGACGCATGACCTCCATGCCGTCGAGGCCGGGCATCATGATGTCGAGCACGACGATGTCGGGCGAGAACTCGGTGATCGCGTCGAGCGCCTGGCGCCCGGTCGCGGCGACGCGCACCTCGAGGCCCTCGGCGGCAAGGGTCATCCGCAGCAGATCGGCAAGGTATTCCTCGTCATCGGCCACCACCGCCCTGGCGGGAGTGCCGTCAGGGCGGAGGAGCTGCGGGCGTGCACCGGTAAGAGCCATGGTCATTATTTAACCTGCTCGGGCGCGGTGATGGGCGGGAGGAACACCGGCACGACCGGCTTCTTCTGCCGCGGCTTGGGAGCGGCGGGCTCGAAGTCGCGGACCGGGCCGGGCTCGGGGATGAAGTCGAGCGGCAGCGTGATCGGCTCGGCGTGGTCGAAGGGGGCGTCGAAGATCGGGTCGGATGCGGGCGTTGCGGCAGATGCGGTGGTGCCGGTGGAGGCGGGTGCCGCAGTTGCGAAGGCGGCGCCGGCGGATGCGGGGGTTGCGGCCGCGTAGGCGACTCCGGCGAAGGCCGGGACGGGGACGGTCGCGCCAGCGATTACTGCGGATGCGGGCTCGGCCTCGGCCTGCGCATCCACCTTCGCGCGGGATGAACGGGTCGCGATTGCGAGTGCCCAGTCGAGCAGTCCGGTGGCGGCGACGGTGACGAGCACCGCAGCGAGCTGCGCGAACGGGACGACCGTGGTGAGTCCGGCCGCGAAGCCGATGACGACGGCGGCCGAGGCGTAGAGCACGTCGCGGGTGCCGAGCTTCGTGAACTGGAGGTGCACGAGGCCGAGGAGTCCGGCGAGCGTCATCGCGAGTGCGGCGATGACTTCGATGCCCGCCGCGAGTGACGAGACCGTGAGGAGGGTGGTGGCGACGAAGGCAAGGACGTTCACGCTGAGCAGCAGCAGGATGAGCTCCGTGCGGTGCCGGCGGCGGGTGAACAGGGCGAAGCTCAGCACGCCGATGGCGGCGAGATTCGCGGTGAGAAGTAGCAGCGCGATCATGATGAGTCCTTCCCTCGGACTTGGGGGTGGTGCCGCGGTGGTGCGACGCTCTTAGTAAGCGGCGCGAAGCTATGCGCGAGCTATGCCGAGTGCATGGGCCGCTTAGGTGCGCATCCCGGTGGTGCCCGATTTGCGCCCGGGACGGCGCCCCCGCGCCACTGCCCCGCGCATCCGCCGACGCGTGTGATGCGGTTTTCTACGATCGCTGCGGTCGCAAGCGCATCGCTCCTAGAAAAGTGCACGGTCCGGGTGCGAGCGACAGCACTGAGATGCGGTTTTCTACGAGGGCTGCGGTTGTGGGCGCATCGATCGTAGAAAACTGCGTCAGGGGTCACGCGGATGCGCGGATACGGCGGCGGATGCAGCGGATGCGCCGATATGGCGACGGACGCGCGGGGCGGATGAGGCCCGTGTTGCGGGTGTGAAACCAGACCGCGCACGAGCGCGCCAGCGCCACGAATTCGGCTGGCGGGTCCGAGTCTCGTGTCGTAGGCTGCTCGTACGGTGAATCGAACAGATGTTTGAAACACTCACCCTTGGAGGACCCATGCTCATCGGCGAACCCGTCGACGTTGAACTCTCGCCGAGCGGTGCGCCCGTGCGATTTTTCTGGCGCGGCAGCACCTACGGCATCATCAGCGCACCCGAACCCTGGCTCGCCCGCGAAGCCTGGTGGCACACGGCAGACCGCGCCACCCGCGGGTCAAACACTCCCCTCGAACGTGAGATGTGGCGGGTCGACGCCGTGCCACTGCGCGGCATGCTGCAGCCCGGCGACACGAGCTTCGACCTCTGCCGTCAGCGCGACGGCAGCTGGCAACTCGAGCAGGCGTGGAGCGGCGAACTTGACGAACGGTTGTTCGCATAAGATGACTGATTTCGTGCACCTGCACGTGGCCTCGGCACACTCGAATCACCACGGCACCAACACCCCCGAGCAACTCGTTGCCCGGGCGGCGAGCTGGGGTGCGCCCGCCGCAGCGCTCACCGATCGCGACGGGCTCTACGGCGCGGTGCGGCACATCCGTGCCTGCATCGCCGCCGGCATCGCGCCGATCGTCGGGGTCGACCTCGCGCTCGCACCGCAGCCGCGCGCCGAGAGCCACGGGCAGGAGCACGAACACACCCCGGCATCAGCCACCCCCACCCCCAAAACACCACCCGCCGACGCCAACCTCCCCCGCGTCACCGTGCTCGCGCACGGCGGGCTCGACGGCGCCGGCTGGGCGAGCCTGAGCCGGCTCATCTCGGCGGCGCACAAGCCACCGCGCGGCACGCCCCCCTCGCGCGAGTGGCGGCCGAAGCTGCCGGCGTCGCGGTTTGCGCCGTTCCTCCTCGGCGAGCACGAGGTGCAGGGCACGGTGCTGCTCGGCCCAAACTCCGATGTCGGGCGGGCGCTCGTACGCGGCGACCACGTCGTCGCGCGGGCGCGGCTGCAGCGGTGGCAGCAGCAGCTGCCGGGGGCGATCGCGGTCGAGCTCGTCTGCCACCTCACCGAGCCCGGCTCCTCCGCATCCCTCGGCCACGCGGCCGCGATGCTCGAACTCGCGAGCGAGCTGCGCATCCCCGCCGTGCTCACCAATCAGGTGCGGTATCTCGACCCCGACGATGCCCTCACCGGCGACGTGCTCGACGCGGCCGGCGCGCTGCGGCCGCTCGACGAGCTGCCCGTGCAGCCGAACGGGCAAGCCTGGCTCAAGCCGGCGAAGCGGATGCACGCCCTCGCCGAACTCATCGTCGCGCGCACCGGGCTCGGCGGGCACGCCCGCGACCGCCTGCTCGCGACCACGAGCGAGCTCGCCGAACGCTGCATGCTCGACCCCGAGACGGATGTGCGCTGGCGGCAGCCGAAGACCCCCGAGCCCGAGGCCCTCGGCATCCGCGACGACCCGAACCTCGTGCTGCGGCGGCGCTGCGAGGCAGCGCTCAGCGAGCGGTTCCCCGACGCCGTCGGTGAATCTCGGCGCGTGCTCGACGTTCGGCTGCGCGACGAGCTCGGCACGATCGAGGGCTTCGGCTTCGCGACCTACTTCCTCACCGTCGCCGACGTCGCCGAACTCATCCGCGACCGCGGCATCCGCGCCCAGGCCCGCGGCTCGGGCGTCTCGAGCCTCGTGAACTACCTGCTGCGGGTGTCGAACGTGAACCCGATCGAGCACGACCTCCTCTTCGAGCGGTTCCTCGGCCACAAGCGCTCGACGCTGCCCGACATCGATATCGACGTCGAATCGGCCCGCCGGCACGAGGTCTACCGGGCGATCTTCGCGAAGTACGGCTCGAGCCGGGTAACGCTGCTCTCGATGCACTCGACCTATCGGGCGCGCGGCGCCGCCCGTGACGCCGGCCTCGCGCTCGGCCTCGACGAGCACCGGGTCGACGAGATCGCGAAGTCGCTGTGGCGCTTCAACGCGGGCGAGTTCCGCGCCGTGCTCGAGCAGAAGCCCGAGCTCGCGCAGCTCGCGACCCAGGCGCGCGAAGACCGCGACCTCAATCTGCTCATCGACCTCGCCGAACGACTCGACCGGCTCCCCCGGCATCTCTCGATGCATCCGTGCGGCGTGCTGCTCGGCGACGCGAGCCTGCTCTCGACGACGCCGGTGCAGCCAAGCGGCATCGGCCTGCCGATGAGCCAGTTCGACAAGGACGACATCGACGACCTCGGCCTGCTCAAGCTCGACGTGCTCGGGGTGCGGATGCAGTCGACGCTCGCGTACTCGGTTGGCGAGATCGAGCGGCTGCACGGCCCACAGGCCGCGGTGCGCGGCGGGCTCCCGCCCGACACCCCGTACGTGTCGGCGCAAGGCAAGCTCGTGCTCGACGAGATTCCGAAGGACGACGAGGCGACGTTCGAGCAGATCCGCACAACGCACACGCTCGGCATGTTCCAGATCGAGTCGCCCGGGCAGCGCGAGCTCATCGGCAAGATGCAGCCCGACGTCTACGACGACCTCATCGCCGATATCTCGCTGTTCCGCCCCGGCCCCATGAAGGGCAACATGGTCACCCCGTTCCTCGAGGTGAAACACGGCTTCGCGACGCCAAACTGGCTACACCCCTCGTTCCGCCCATTTCTGCGCGAGACGTACGGGGTCGTCGTCTACCACGAACAGGTACTGCGCATCCTCCACACCTGCATGGGCATCTCGCTCGCCGACGCCGACGAACTCCGGCGCCGCATGGAAAAACAGGGCGAGAACATCGAGGAAATGTTCCGCACCGCGACCCGGCGCAACGTCGACGAGCGCGGGCGGCGACGCTTCACCGATGCGCAGATCGACGCGATCTGGGAGGTACTCCGCGGCTTCGGCTCGTTCGGTTTCTGCAAGGCCCACGCGGCCGCCTTCGCGCTGCCCACCTGGCAGAGCGCGTGGCTGAAGACCCACTACCCCGCCGAGTTCTTCGCGGGCATCCTCACCCACGACCCGGGCATGTACCCGAAGCGGCTGCTGCTCGGCGACGCGCGGCGCATGGGCGTGCCGATCCTCCCCATCGACGTCAATGCTTCGACACGCGAGTTCGTCGTCGAGCGAGTTCGCGCGACGCCGCCGGGATGGGCGACGCGGCGGGGCGACCTCGGCATCCGGCTCGCGCTGAGCGACATCCGCGGCATCACCGACCCCGAGATCGACCGCATTCTGCAGCAGCGCCCCTACGAGTCACTCGGCGACTTCATCGCCCGCGCCCGCCCCTCGCGGCCACTCGCCGAGCGGCTCGCGCTCATCGGCGCGCTCGACTCGCTCGAGTCACAGACGCTCACGCGCGGCGAGTTGCTCGCGGCCGTGCGCCGCGCGCCGCGCGCGAAGCCGCGAGAGACCAGCCCGGATGCGCTCGAACTGCCGCTGCAACTCCACGGCTCCCACGCGGCGGTCGAGGCGAGCGGGGCGCCCGAACTCGACTCGCGCGAGCGCGTGCAGGCCGAACTCGAGGTGCTCGCGCTCGACCTGTCGGAGCACGTGATCGACGGCTACCGGCCGTTGCTCGACGAGCTCGGGGTGACGCCGGCCGAGCAGCTCGCGAGCCTGCGCGGCGGCGCCGAGGTCATCGTCGCGGGCGTGCGCGTCGCGACGCAGACCCCGCCGATGCGCACCGGCAAGCGGGTCGTGTTCATCTCGGTCGACGACGGCACCGGCTGCGCCGACGCCGCGTTCTTCGACGAGGCACAGGAGCGCAGCGGCGACGTGCTCTTCGGCACCCCCCTGCTACTCATCCACGGCACCGTGCGACGCACCGGCGAGCGCGGGGTGTCGGTACAGGCCGAGTCGGCCCGCGACCTCAAGCGAGCGTGGGAGGAGTACTCGCTGCTCGCGCAGCATCGCGTTCCATAATCGCTCGCAGCTCGCGGTCGATGATGTCGTGCACGCGGCGGTCGGCGAGCAGCAGATTGTGACCGAGCGCGCGCACCGTGCGGTTGCGGCCGTTCGGCAGCACGCCCGGATAGCCGACGATCTGGTCGTAGAGCGGCATGATCGAGGTGATGCGCGCATCCACCTCGTCGCGCATCGACAACGCGAGCTGCATCGGCGTGCCGGCGCGCAGGCCAATCATCTCGCGCGCGATCGGGTTTGAGCCGTGGATGTACCGGGCCGCCTTCGCGCCCGCGAACGGCGAGGAGATCGCGACGGCGCCGATCGTGTGCTCGCCCGCGAGGTCGTCAAGCAGCACCTGCTTCGCGATCAGCCCGCCCTTCGAGTGGCCGACGAACAACACCCGCCCGTACTCGGGATGCGCGAGTAACGACCGCTCCACGATCGCGGCAAGTGACGCGACCGACTTGAGGTTCCAGCCGAGCTGCGGCAGCACGACAACGCGATACCCGCGATCCGAAAGCGCGTCGAGCACCGGCCGCATGAACCGCCACGGCGTCGACAGCCCCGCCAGCACGACGACAACCGGGCCGTCTCCGCGCCAACCGTGCGAACGCGGCGAATAGCGCGTGCGCATGCCTGCGCCCGTGAGCAGCGGCGTCATGCCGAGCAGCCCGTCGACCTGCCGGAAAGCCCAAAACGCGCTGTCGGTCACGACCGACACTGTCTTGAGCCGCGCCCAGCGCAGCCGCTGCCGCCAGGGTTTCGCCACGCCTCAGTCACGCACCTCGAGGTCGAGGAGCGCGCGCTTCATATGCTCACCGCCGCCGTAGAGCCCGACGTCGCCGTTCGAGCGGATCACCCGGTGGCAGCCGCCGAACAGCGGCAGCGGGTTATGTGAGCAGGCGGTGCCGACCGCCCGGGCCGCGCGCGGTCGGCCGAGCCGGTCGGCGAGCTCGCCATAGCTGTACGTCTCGCCGTAGGGAATGTCGACGAGCGCGCGTTGCACCTCGCCACCGAAGCCGTCGGAGGCCTGCGACCAATCGAGGGTGACCTCGAAGTGCTCCCGCTCGCCCGCGAAAAACTCCCCGAGCTGGGCGACGCCGCGCTCGAGGTGGGCCTCTGCGATCTCAGAGCCGACGTGCGGGCCGAAGCCGAGCGGTGCCGAGCCGGGCAGCCAGACGCGGCAGATGCCCGCATCCGTTGCCTCGAGCCCGAGCTCGCCGACGGGGCTGTCGACGACCCGCGCTGCGAACACTAGGCAGCCTCGACCTCACGGAGCAGGCCGGTGTCGACGTCGGCGACAAAGCCGCGCACGTTCTTATGCTGAATGAACGGCGACTGCATGATGCGGCGAATCGACTCGCGCACCGAGGCATCGACGTCCTTGAACGACTCGGCCTTCCAGTGCGCCCGCGCGCCGGTCTCACGCATAAGCAATTCGTCGAATTCGTCCTCGCTGAAGGTCGATAGACCGCAGTTCGTGTGGTGAATGAGCACGACTTCTTCGGTGCCGAGCATGCGCTGCGAGATCGTGATCGAGCGGATCATGTCGTCGGTGATTACGCCGCCCGCGTTACGAATGATGTGCGCCTCACCGAGGTCGAGGCCGAGCATCGGGAAGATCTGGAGGCGGGAGTCCATGCAGGCGACGACGGCGACCTTGCGCTTGGGTCGAAGTTCGCGCGGCCCCGGGTAGCCCTCACCATAGACGCGGTTTGCTTCGAGCATCTTGTCGGTTTCCGACATGAGCCTCCCTTTCGTGTGGCCGCTGGCGCGATTGACCAGTTGGGCTAATCGTACGCGACGGCTGGCGGCCGGTAGGGCTGCGCATCCGGGCCATCGCGAGCCGGGTCGGCCAGCGCATCCGCCCACCCTCTCGCCGTGAGCGCGGCACGCTACGGGTGCAGCAGCAGCGTGACGATGAGAATCACCGGCACCGACAGGATGGTCGTAAGCAGGATGCTCTCGCGCGCGAGCGACTCGCCGACGTGGTAGTTCGCAGCGTAGTTGTAGATGTTCTGGGCGGCCGGCAGCGCGGCGGTCACGACGACGACGAGGACCATCGCGTCATCGAGACCGAAGACAAACTTGCCGAGGAGCCACGCGAGCACCGGGTGCACGAACGATTTGAGCACCGTCGCGGTGAGCACCTGCCAGCGATTCTGGCCGCGCAGGGGCATCGCGTTGTCGTGGAGCGACATGCCAAACGCCATGAGCACGGCGGGCACGCTGATGCCACCGACGAGCTCGATCGGGTCGAGCAGGAAGTTCGGCACGGGCACCGAGAAGATGTTCAGGAGCAGGCCCGACAGCGCGCCGATGACGACGGGGTTCGTGAACGGGCGATAGAGCATCTGCCACCAGCGCAGCTTTGGCGCCTGCGGGTCGCGGCCCGCGATGTCGAGCACCGAGAGCATGACCGGCGCGAGGATGAGCTGCTGCACGAGCATGACGGGCGCGACGAGTGTGCCGTCGCCGAGCACGTAGACGGCAATCGGAATACCGAGGTTGCCCGAGTTCACGAAGCTCGAGGCGAGGGCCCCGACCGCAGCGTTGCCGGTGCCCCAGCGGAAGATGATCGCCACGACAGCGAACAGCACCGCCATGATGACCATGCAGATCGCGGTGACGAGAAACTGGCCACTGAAGAGCACGTTGAGGTCGGCGCTGAACATGAGGCCGAACAGCAGGGCCGGTGTCGCGACGTTGAACGCGAGCTTGTTGAGCATTTCGCGGCCGCGGTCACCGAGAAGACCGACACGCTGCATGATAAATCCGACGAGAATAATGAGGGCAATGACGCTGAAGCCCTCAAGTACTCCCGTCACGCACTACTCCCTGTCGATGCTGCTGCGCCGCAATTCGTCGAGTGCCGTCTTGCGGTATTGCCGCGGTGAGACACCGTAGGCCAGCTTAAACGCATTCGAAAAGTGGGTCGCGTCGGCAAAGCCCCAGCGCTCGCCCACAGCGCGAATCGCGTCGGTCAGTGCCGGGTCAACGAGGTCGCGGCGCGCCATCTCGAGCCGGCGCTCGCGAATCCAGGTCGACACCGAAGTGCCCTGTTCCTTGAATAGCGAGTGCAGCGTGCGCACCGAGATGAAGTGGGCATCGGCGATCGTCTGCGGCGTGAGGTCGTGGTCCGAGAGGTGCGCCATGATGTAGTCGCGCACCTCCATGAGCTGCGCGAGCTGCGCGTTCGCGCGGGTCGGGGCGTCGATGCCGAGGCGTTCGGCGACGGCCGCCGCGATGAGGTCGACGACGGTGTGGGCGAGCGCGAGGCCACCGTGGCCGAGCAGCACCGACATGTCTTTCGCGACGCCGGCGAGCATCGGGCCCGCGACGCGGCCGATGCCCTCGTCGGCGGGCACCTTCATGCCGGCGATCTCGATGAACGCGCGCGGTGGCAGCGTGAGCAGCTGCTGCGGCACCATGATCACCATGTACGTGCCGTCGGCAAACTCGCGGTCGTACGGCAACGCGGTGTCATAAATCGCAAAGTCGCCCGCTTCGAGCACCGAGTCGCGGCCGAGCTGACGCAGACGCGACTGGCCCTCGATCTGGTTGACGACGGCATAGAACGGGTCGCCACCCTCGGCGAACAGGCGCGACGATCGGCCTGAGGAGTGCGGGGTCGACGTGATCGTGAAGAAGCGAATGCCGCCGACGACCGCGGCGCGGATGCGCGCCCGATACTTCTCGGGGTCGGGCGCCGTGACGGCCATGGGTAACAGCAACTGGGTCATGGTGTGACCCCACTCTTCGACGCCGACGACCTCGAGGTCGGTGACCGATTTCTGCGTCATTGCTGCTTCCTTCTCACGTGCACTACCTGTCTATATAACCGCTTTCGTAGGCCCAAATCACAACGTGCACGCGATCTGGCAACCCAAGTTTGTCGAGAATCCGACCAACGTGGGTCTTTACGGTGACCTCCGCAAGGAACAGTTCCTTCGCGATTTGCGCATTCGAGACGCCTTGCACGAGTTGCGCGAGCACATCGCGCTCGCGTTCCGTCAGGTTCGCCACCAGCGCGTCCCGGTCGGCCGCCGCGGTCTGCTGCGGCCGCTCGGTGGTGAGTCGGTGCAGCAGCGTGCGCGTCATGCTCGGATCAATAATCGCATTACCGGCGGCCACTGTCCGAATCGCGCGGATCAGGTCCTCCCCCGGTGCGTCCTTGAGGAGGAAGCCCGAGGCGCCGGCGGCGAGCATCCGCACCGCGAAATCTTCGGAGTCGTACGTCGTCAGCGCGAGCACGCGGAGCTCGGAGCGCTCGCCCGAGTGCTGCAGCAGTCGCGCGGTCGCCTCGATGCCGTCCATGACCGGCATGCGCACGTCCATGAGCACGACGTCGGGCCGCAGCTTGAGGCCGAGGTTGACGCCGTCGCGGCCGTTCTCGGCTTTGCCGACCACCTCGATGTCGTCGACGGAGCCCGCGATGAGCGCGAGCCCCTCGCGCACGAGCGACTGGTCGTCAACGATGAGAACTCGGATGGTCATGCTTGGCCCTTCGATGCAATGGCGGGGATGGGGATGCTCGCGAGCACCTCGAAGCTCGCCTCGGTCGTGGCGACGCGGAGTACGCCGTCGAACAGCTCGACGCGCTCGCGCATGCCGGCGATGCCCCGGCGGTCGCTCGAGGGGGCGTCGGCGCCGTCGGTGCGGGAGTTCACGGCGCGCAGCAGCACCTCGTCATCGCCCCAGCGCAGCTCGATCTCGCCGCGACAGCCGGGCGCGTGCTTGAGCATGTTCGTGACTGCCTCTTGCGCGACGCGGTAAAGCGCGAGCTGCATGCCGGCGGGCAGCTCAACCGGGGTGCCGTGCTCGCGGTAGGTGATGCCGGATTCGGGAGCATCACCGACGCGCACCGCGTCGACGAGGTCGCGGATGTTCGCGACGCCGCGCGCCGGGGCGTCGTCCTGGGTCGCGTCGACGTTGCGCAGCAGCAGTTTGACGTCGCCAAGGGCGCCGCGGCCGGTGTCGCTGATCTTGCCGAACAGCTCGGTCGCGAGCTCGGGCTTTTCGCGCGCAGCAAGGCGGCCGCCCTCGGCGAGCGTCACGATCGAGGCGAGCGAGTGGGCGATGATGTCGTGCATCTCGCGCGAGATGCGGCTGCGCTCATCCGACACCGCGAGCTCCGCCATGCGGTGTGCATCCCGCTCCATCAGTTCGGCACGCTCCTGCGCCCGCACGACTTCGACGAGCTGCTGGCGGCGGAGCATTCCCAGGGCCCACGCCGCGATGAACGCGATGGCGATTACGACGGCGAGCAGCGCGAACGCCTGCAGGCGTTCGCGGAAGTTGGTGACGGATTCCGGCTGCATGCCGAAGGGCAGCGACGTCATCCACGGCGTCAAGGTCTGTAGCGCAACGACCGTGATCGCGAGCACGGGCGGCACGGCGCAGGTCCAGCGCAGCTTTCTCGCGCCGAACGCGGCCATGCCGAAGACCCCAATGAGCGTCACGCCGTAGACGATGACGTCGAAGTAGTAGGCAGCCGAGAAGTACTGAATGCCGCTGAGCACCGTCGTGCCCCAGAGGAACACGAGCGGGGCCGAGCGGCGCACGCAGAGCAGGGCAATGACCGGGTAGTAGAGCACCGTCGGCACCGACATGCCCCAGCTGCCGAAGAGCAGAAACAGAACGCCCGCCACAACCGCACCGACCGAGTCCGTGAGCAGCACGCGCATCGGCCGCTCACGGGTGGCGATAAAGGTGTCGAGCATGCCCCCAAGCCTAGGAGCAAGGGCCCTCCTCCTCGGGTATACATCCGTTGGTTGGGGGTCGTCCGCCCGGACGAGACTTGCGCACCATGTG
The DNA here is from genome assembly GCF_023370115.1 of Gulosibacter sediminis. Classification (NCBI taxonomy): domain Bacteria; kingdom Bacillati; phylum Actinomycetota; class Actinomycetes; order Micrococcales; family Microbacteriaceae; genus Gulosibacter; species Gulosibacter sp. ACHW.36C. The sequence goes on from NZ_CP097160.1 coordinate 1,874,724, forward strand.
AGCCGCACCCCGCGGCTCCTACGTTCGAATTGTCAGCAAATTCACCGCTCTGAAGGAGCTCCCATGACCACGCAACCGGCCGTCGTTTGCCGCGGCCTCACGAAAACCTACGGACAAGCGGATGCGCAGGTACACGCCGTTGCGGGTGTCGACGCCGCGTTCGCCCGCGGTGAGTTCACCGCGATTATGGGCCCCTCGGGCTCTGGCAAGTCGACGATGATGCACCTGCTCGCGGGGCTCGACTCCCCCACGAGTGGCGACGTCGCGATCGACGGACAGTCGATCGTCGGTATGCCGGATGCGAAGCTCACGAAGCTGCGCCGCGACCGGCTCGGCTTTGTGTTCCAGTCGTTCAACCTCGTGCCGACCCTGTCGGCACGCGAGAACATCGAGCTGCCGGTGCGGCTCGCGGGCGGCCGCGTCGACACCGCGGCGCTCGAGCGCCTCGCCTCGCAGCTCGGCATCTTCGACCGCCTCAAGCACATGCCGCACGAACTCTCGGGTGGCCAGCAGCAGCGCATCGCGGTGGCCCGCGCCCTCATCACCGAGCCCGCCGTCGTGTTCGCCGACGAGCCCACGGGCGCGCTCGATCTGCGCACCGGCCGCGGCCTGCTCGAGAGCCTGCAGCGCGCCGCCCGCGAGCGCGAGCAGACGATCGTGATGGTGACCCACGACCCGGCCGCGGCCGCCTACGCCGACCGGGTGCTCATCCTCGTCGACGGACGCATCGCGCACGAGCTTTCGGGCGCCGGCTACGAAGAGATCAGCGGCGTCATGGCGGGAGTCGGCGCATGAGCGCGACGATGCGGCTGGCGACGCAGCAGATTCGTCGAGGCCCCCGGCGAGTGGTGGCGATCGTGCTCGCCGCACTGCTCAGCGCGATGGCGATCATGGCCACCGGAACCTTCATTACGACGATGCAGCAGGGGCTCAACGTCGCCGTGGCGGCGCCCTACACGAACGCCGACGTCGTGATTCCCTCGGGCGACTCGGAGGGTGTCGTCGACGCCGTTGCCGAGGTGCCTGGCATCGCGGCAATCGAACCGAGCCACACGATGTACGCGCAGGCCCAGGCCGGCGACCGCATCCACAACATCAACATTTCGAGCATCGCCGACGACGGCGACCTGCGCTGGATGACCCTCACCGGCGGCCAGTGGCCGGTCGGCACCGGCGAAATCGCCGCGACGCAGGACGACCTCGACCGCTTCGGCATCGCGCTCGGTGACTCGATCGAGATCTTCGACGGCACCGGCCAGTCGGCCAAGGTGCGCGTCGTCGGGCTCGTCGAGACAGTTGGCGGCACGGTCGCCGCCTCGACCGAGTTGTACGCCGCGCAGGACTACTTCTCGGTCGACGACGGCTCGTCGTCCGCCCTCGTCGTGCGCCTCCCCCAGGGCACGAGCGCGGCGGATGCGATTGCCGCGATCAACGAGCGGCTCGTCGAGGTCTACGGTGCCGAGGACGCGCCCGAGGCGGTCACGGTCGACGAGTACACGGCCGACCTCATCGACGGGCTCACCGGCGGCACGAACGCGCTCGCCGTAATGTTCCTGCTGTTCGTGCTCATCGCGCTGCTCGCGGCGTCGATGGTGATCCGCAATACGTTCCAGGTACTGCTCGCGCAGCGACTGCGCGAAAACGGCCTGCTGCGCCTCGTCGGCGCGACCGGCGGGCAGGTGCAGCGCACGGTGCTCGCGGAGGCGCTGCTCATTGGGCTCGTCGGCGCGCTCGTCGGCATCGCGGTCGGTTTCGGCCTCGGCGGGGTCATTGCCATAGTCGCCGACATGGACGGCGGCGGCCTCGTGTTCCCGTGGTTCTGGGCGATCGCCGCGCTCATCGTCACCGTTGGCGTGACCGTGTTCGCTGCGTGGGCACCGGCCGCCCGACTGCGCTCGCTCGCGCCGATCGCGGCACTGTCGGAAGCAAACGCCGCCGGTGCTGAGCGCTCTCGCTCGAGCGTCGTCGCGTGGATCTTCGGCGTGCTCATCACGGCGTTCGGCGCGCTCGGCCTCTGGGCTGCGTCGGCGCTCGGCAACCCGCTCGTGCTCATCGGTGGCGGCGTCGTGCTCGCGATCGGCCTGATCGTGCTCGTACCGCTGCTCGTGCGGGTCGTCATGCCCGGCATCGCGCGGCTGCTCAGCGCCTTCGGCCCCGTCGCGAAGCTCGCGGGCGAGAACCTCGTGCGCACCTCGCGCCGCTCCGGCACGATCGTGCTCGCGATTTCGCTCGGCGGCAGCCTGATTCTCGCGATGCTCACCGGGGTGCAGTCGGTCAACGCGACGCTGAATGCCCGGCTCGACGAGAACTACGCATTCGACGCGCTCATCACGGCGCGCTCCGATGAGTCGCTCGATGCGGCCGACCTCGCGCCGATTCTCGAGTCGGAGGGCCTCGAGTCGTCCGCCCTCACCTCCGCCGTGCGGCTGGAGGCCGACCTCGAGCATCCGTCGTCGCTCGCGGCGCTGCTCACGCTGCCCTCATCGACCGCGGATGCACTCGAGCATCCACTCGCCGACGGCGAGGTCGCGCTGAGCGAGTGGGATGCCGAGTCGCTCGGCGCGACCGACGGCGACACCGTGACGTTGACGGATGCGTCGGGCGCCACCGTCGACCTGACGGTCGTGACCGATCAGCTGCTCGACACGCTCTACAACCCGAACACCGGCAGCACCTACGGCGCGGTGACCGAGTCGACCCTTGCGGAGTTCGACGACGTCACGGCCGATGCGGGGCTCTGGCTGTTCGCGGCCGACGGCAAGATCAGCGAACTCGTCGACGCGGTCTCGGCCGCGCAGGACACGAACTCCGACCTGCAGCTGCTCGGGCCGATCGCCGAACAGCAGCTCTACGAGCAGATTGTGACGCTCGTGGTCGCCTTCGTGCTTGCGATGCTCGGCCTCACCGTCGTGATCTCGGTCATCGGCCTCGCGAGCGTCGTGGCCCTCGCCGTCGCCGAGCGTCGCCGCGAGCTTGCCCTGCTGCGAGCACTCGGCATGACGCGAGCCCGGGTGCGCACCATGGTGCTCATTGAAGCGGTTTCGCTCGCGCTCATCGGTGCGGTGTTCTCGATTCTTATCGGCGTGCCAATGGGAATCAGCGCGGTGCCGGCAATGATCGCCGACGGTGGCACAATTGCGATCTCGCTGCCGTGGATTGGAATTGGCGCGGTAATTGGCAGCGCCATTGTGCTCGGCGTGATTGCGGGGGCGCGACCGTCGTGGATCGCCTCTCGCATCGCTCCGGCGCAGGCATTGGCCCGGGCCTAGGGCTCGGGCGAAGTCCGACGCAAATTCAATATCGTCCGGGAGATTCGTGGCGCTCGTTGCTGTGAATCTCCCGGATGCATGAATTCGATTTGCGGAATACTCCTATCGCCCTTCACACTTATCACGATAAAGATCGCCAAATCAAGGAGTGCATCCGTGGCACGCAAAGTCGTTTACCAGCTGATCGATGATCTCGATGGCACCCAGCTCGACGAGGGTCAGGGTGAAACCGTCAAGTTCGGGCTCGACGGTGTTGATTACGAAATCGACCTGAGCAAGTCCAACGCACAGAGCCTGCGCGAAGCACTTGAGGGTTACGTCAAGACCGCCCGCCGCGTCGGCGGTCGCGCTCAGCGCGGCACCCGCACGCAGCTCCCCTCGACCGGCCCGAAGCGCGACCTCGCGGCGGTTCGCAAGTGGGCCTCGGCGAACGGCTACACCGTCGCCGACCGCGGCCGCGTGCCGCAGGACGTGCTCGACGCCTTCGACGCCGCCAACTAGTTAATTCCCCAGCACGCGGCGAATCACTTCGTGCCGCGCGCTCTTCCGCCCAAACGGCGGATACACGAGTCGGAGCGTATCCGGGAAACTCGGCTTTCGCAGAACCGCCCGTCGGTGGCTAAATGCGTCGAGCGAGGCTTCCCCGTGATACGCTCCGATTCCGCTTTCCCCGACGCCGCCAAATGGCAATTCGGGAACACTCACGTGCGCGACCGTCAGGCCGACCGCGAGGGCACCCGATGACGTTCGGCGAAGGAACTTTTGGCGCACCGATTTGCGCGCTGAGAACAGATACAGCGCGAGCGGCTTCTCGCGCGAATTGATGAACGAAATGGCTACGTTTTCATCGTTCACCTGAATGAGGGGAAGAATTGGCCCAAAGATCTCTTCCTGCATGACCGGCGCCGTCTCGTCAACGTCGACGAGCAGGGTCGGTTCGAAAAAACGGGTGCTCGCGTCGCGCGCACCGCCCGAGTGAATTCGGCCGCCCTCAAGCAGCCCCTCGAGTCGTTCGAAATGGGCGTCGTGAATGATGCGGGCGTAATCGCCGCTTTCTTCGGGGTGCTCGCCGAGCATTTCCTTGGCCGCGGCCGGGATGCGCTCGGCGAGTTCGCGGGCCGCGCGCGGCGTCGCGAGCACGTAGTCGGGCGCGACGCAGGTCTGGCCGGCGTTGAGGAGCTTGCCCCACGCGATGCGGCGGGCCGCGACGTCGAAGTCGGCGGTGTCGTCGACGAAGACGGGTGACTTGCCGCCAAGTTCGAGGGTGACCGGCGTGAGGTGTTCGGCGGCCGCGCGGGCGACGATGCGGGCAACCTTTGCGCCTCCGGTGTAGAAGATCGTGTCCCAGCGCTGGGCGAGCAGCTCGGTCGAGGCCTCGACGGCGCCCTCGACGACGCGGATCGCGCTCGGGTCGAGGTACTCCGCGACGTGCCTCGCGAGCGCGGCCGACGTCGCCGGTGCGTGCTCGCTCGGCTTCACAACGGCGACGTTTCCGGCGGCGATCGCTCCGGCGAGGGGCGCGAGAGCGAGCTGCAACGGATAGTTCCACGGCGCGATGATGAGCGCGGCCCCGAGGGGTTCGCGCACCGTGTAGGTGACGGCCGGCGCCACCGCGAGGTTCGGGCGCACGTGCTTCGGCTTGAGCCAGCGGCGCAGGTAGCGGCGCAGGTGCGTGACCTCGCTGATGGTGACCGACGTCTCGGTCATGAACGCTTCGATCGGCGACTTGCCGAGGTCGGCCTCGAGCGCATCGGCGAATTCGCGCCCGCGTTCGCGGAGCATCCGTTCGAGGGCGTCGAGTTGCTCGAGCCGCCAGCGCAGCGGCTTCGTGACGTCTGCGTCAAAGGTCGCGCGCAGTTTGCGCAGCGTTTCGGGGATGCTCTGGCCCTCATGGATGCTCGGGGTCGTTGCGGGCACGGTCGTCACGGTGGTCTCCTCGCGGGTTGGCAGCCTGAATCGTGTCAGGTGTGCCTGAGCGGCGGATGCGGGCAGCAGTGGCGCTCAGGCGCGGCGGAACGCGCGCAGCTGACGGCGTACGGGCCAGGTGCGCATCCGGCGGGGCAGGATGCGGTAGATCGGCGTCGTGACCGTCCAGAACAGCTCGACCATGAAGCGGTCCGCGCGGGACCAGCTTGGGTCGAATTCACGTCGAAGCCGCGGCGAGAGCAATTCGAGGGCGACGCGCCAGATCAGCGGCAGCGCAGCGCGGAGCCACCACGGCGCGACGTCGGGGCGCCGCAGGCGCGCGAAAGCGAGGCGGGCGTCGTCGGTGACTCGCGCATCCGCGAGGGCCAACTGCCACCAGGCGTCGAACTCGTCGACGGATGCGGGCCACGCGTCGGCCGGCAGCTGCAGCTCGGTGCCGAGGGTCGCGAAGGTGTAGCGGAGCGCCTCCCGATCTGCGTCCTTGAGCGGGCCGAACGCGCGCTCGTACGCGCGCTCCCCTGCCCAGAGCAGGGTCGCGGCGACCCAGAGCTGCGGTCCGGAGTCGTACGCGCCGGGCACGTGGGCGTGGCGGCGGTTCACGTGGCGGCGTACGATGCGGCGGTCGGCATCGGTGCCGTGCACGACCGCCATGACGTAGTTCAGAGTCTGCTCAAGGCGGCCGAGCGGCGCGGATGCGAACGCGGAGTGGTGGGCCACGCCAGCCGCGACCGTCGGATGCGCGAGCTGCAGCAGAATCGCGGCCCCGCCGCCGACGAGCATGATGCCTTCGGCCGAGAGGGTCTGCCCTCGGCGAAACCTCGCCTCGGAGCGGTCGGGTTTGCTAACCTGGGCGCGAGGCTCGGCATTCGAGCCTGCGGACGAGGGAGCAGTACCCGCAGCACGACAAGACTGACTCATTGAGGAGTCACTCATGATGTGGGTCATATTGGTCGTCTCCGGCATGCTCGAGGCGGTGTGGGCGACCGCGCTGGGCGCGTCGCAGGGATTCAAGAAGCTCTGGCCGAGCGTAGTATTCGTCGTTGCCATGACGGTCAGCATGGTGCTGCTCGCGTATGCCATGACCGAGCTGCCGACCGGCACCGCGTATGCCGTCTGGGTCGGCATCGGCGCGTCGCTGACGGCGCTGTGGTCGATGGTGTCGGGTGCCGAGCGCGCCACGGTGATGCGCGTGGCGCTCATCGTCGTGCTCATCAGCTGCGTCGTCGGACTCAAGGTGGTGTCGTGATGCCTTGGATCATTCTGGTGTTGAGCGGTCTCTGCGAGGCCGTGTGGGCGACCGCGCTTGGCGCGAGCCACGGGTTCTCGGAGCCCGTGCCGACCATCGTGTTCTTCGTGTTCTGCGTCGTTTCGATGCTTGGGCTCGGCTGGGCGGTGAAGCACATTCCGATCGGCACGGCGTATGCCGTGTGGACCGGCATCGGCGCCGCGCTCACCGTGACGTGGGCGATGGTGACCGGGGCCGAGGCCGTGAGCGTCTGGAAGGTCGTGTTTCTGGTCGGCGTCATCGCCGCCGTCGTCGGGCTGAAACTCGTGCCGAGTCCTTCTGCTGAGTCGGCGGCAGAGTCGGAGGATGGCTTCGCGGTTGCTTCAGCTGCTGGCTCGACGGCCACATCGGCGGCAAGTTCCGCGGTGGGCTCAACTGCTGAATCAGCGGCGAAGTCTAAGACCGAGCGCGCGGCCGGGTCGCCGAGCGGGGATGCGCATCCCGGCCCTTCGGCGAACGATGACGCACGCCAGCGCGACGCCTAACTCAGCCGCCGCGACGCTTCCCTAGAGTTCGCCCCGAATCTCGGCAACACCTGTGTCCACAGGGATACAGTGATGGTTTGTGCGGTGCCCGTTGCGGCGACCGCGCGGGGCGATTCCAGGAGGTCACGGGTGCCGATTACCGGCAAAATCCTCGAGGTCGCGCAAGCGCATCCCGAGCGGCTCGCGATCGTTGGTGCTGAGGCACGCATTACCTATGGCGAACTCGCCGAAGACGGCCGTCGCGTGCGCGCCGTCGTCGAGCACCTGAGGGATGCGCATCCGCCAGTGAGCGTTCGCTTGCGGTCGCGCGAGTTGCCCGGCCGCGCTGAGTCGCCGTCGGGCCTTCAGCTTGTCGACGAGACCCCGGCAGCGGAACCGAGCGAGCGTTCGGGCGTCGATCACGTCGATGCCCGCGCCCAGCCGGTCGTGGCGGTGAGCAGCACCGACGCGTTCCACACGGCGCGCATCATCGCGGGGCTCGCGGGGTTTGGCTGTGTTTCGGCGACGATCGATCCACGCTGGCCGCTCGAGCATCAGGTGCGCGTCGTGCTCGGCACCGGCATCTCGGTGCTCGTGAGCGACTCGGATGCGCTGCGCGACGCCCTCGCACGCGCCGGCTGGGCCGGTGCGCAGGTTTCGCTCGACGAGTTTCGTCGGCTTGAGCGCAAGCTGCCGCCGGCCGGGGCGCCGTCGGTGCGGGCGGGCGACGAGCCGTTCCTGATGCTGTTTTCTTCGGGCACGACGAGCAATCCGAAGGCCTTCTTGAAGACGCGGGCGCAGTACCGCGCGAACTTCGCCGTGTCGAGCGCCTACCTCGAGCCGCTGCCGGGCGTCGCGACGCTCGCGCCCGGGCCGCTGAGCTATTCGCTGACGCTGTACGCGCTGGTCGAGTGCCTCGCGTCGGGCGGATCCTGCCACGTCGCGGATACCTTTGACGCGCTCGCCGCCTCGCGCCGCATCGCCGACGAGGGCGTCACGCGGGTCGTCGCGGTGCCGGCGGTGATCGAGTCGCTCGCGCTCGTCGCCCGCCGCTCCCCCGAGCGTTTTGCCGGGGTCGAGCTGCTGGTGGCCGGCGGCGCGAACCTGTCGGCGCGCATCCGTTCTGCCGTTGCCGGGGCGCTGCCCGGTGCCCGACTCGTGAGCTACTACGGCGCCGCTGAGATCGGGTTCATCGGCGACAGTCGCGGCGGCGACGGCACGGCGATCACGCTCTACGACGGCATCGAGGCGCAGGTGCGCGGGCCGCTCGGCGACGTGCTGCCCGACGGCGAGATCGGCGAGCTCTGGATTCGCGCCGACGCCTGCTCCGACGGCTACCTGCCCGCGACCACCGACGAGCAGCTGCGCGACACCGAGGGCTGGGCGACGGTGCACGATCAGGCACGGCTTCGCGGACGGCAGCTCGAGTTGCTCGGGCGGGCCGGCGACATTGTCGTGACGGGCGGGCACAAGGTGTCACTGCCCGAGGTCGAGCGAGCGTTTGAGCTGCTGCCCGGCGCGGATGCGGTGTGCGCCGTCTCGGCGCCCGACGCGAGTCTCGGCAGCGTCATTGCGCTCGTGCTCGAGGGGGCGGATGCGCCAGACAAGGCGACGGTGCTCGCGTATGCCCGCGAGCGCTTGGCGCCGCAGTTCGTGCCGCGTCGCGTATATCGCGTTGGCGAGCTACCGCGCACCGTCGGCGGCAAGGTTCGCCGCGCGGCGACGGCCGAGCTGGTTGCCGGCGGCGAGGCGGTGCGGCTATGAGCGCGACGCGGATGCTCGGCATCGGCAGGCGCGCCGGTGTCGCTAAGGCCGGGGTGGCGGCCGTCCCGAACACGACCGGCGAGACAGCCGTCATCGACGCGGCCAGCGAGGCGGTGCGGTGATGAGTGACACGCGGAGAGGGCGGCGCGCTGCGGCGTCGGTCGGGCGGCGCGAGGTCGTCGTGACCGGCGTCGGTGCGGTGACGCCGAGCGGGCGGAGCGCGGAAACGACGTGGCAGAGCGTGCGCGAGGGGCAATCGGCGATCACGCGCCTCGAGGGCGACGTGTTCGACAAGTTGCGGGTGCGCATCGGCGGGCAGGTGCGCGGCTTCGACGGCTCGAAGCTGCTGCCGCCGCGCGAGGCTCGCCGTCTTTCGGATGTGCTGCTTTGGGCGATCGCTGCCGCCGACGAGGCGATGGCGCAGGCCGACCCGCCGATGCCCGCCGGCAGCGAGTACGGCTTCTCGGTGATCGCGGCGACCGGATCGGGCCCCGTGGAGGCGATGCAGAACGCGACCATCGCGATCGCCGAGGCCGGGCCACGCGCGGTGCCGGCGGCGCTCGCGATGCACGGGGCTCCCGACGCCGCATCCGCCCTGCTCAGCGAACGATACGGCGCTCTCGGCGCGGGCGGCGCCATCTCGGCAACCTGCGCGAGCGGCGCGATGGCGCTCGGCGAGGGGCTGCGGCGCATCCGTCACGGCTATGCCGACACGGTGCTGGTCGTCGGATACGAGGACTGCCTCAACCCCATCAACCTGTCGTCGAACGCGAACCTGCGCGCCCTCGCGAGCGGCTACGAGGACGCGCCCGAGACCGCGAGTCGCCCGTTCGATGCAGGTCGGAGCGGATTCGTCATGGCGCAGGGCGCGGCCGCGATTTTGCTCGAGTCGAAGGATGCCGTGCTCGCCCGCGGCGGGCGGCCACTCGCCGAGCTCGCCGGGTTCGGCGCGGCGTCGGATGCCCACCACCCGACGGCACCGCATCCCGAGGCTCGGGGCGCAATCGCGGCGGTGCAGGCGTGTCTCGCCGACGCCGGCGTACGGCCCGGCGAGGTGGAGCACATCAACGCGCACGGCACCGGCACGAAGCTGAACGACGAGATGGAGGCGCTCACGTTCGAGCGAGTCTTTGGCGATTCGCTCGCCGGGCTGCCCATCTCGGCAACCAAGTCGTCGACCGGGCACCTGCTCGGCGCATCCGGCGTGCTCGAGGCAGTGTTGGCCGTGCAGACAATGCGCGACGGCGTGCTGCCGCCGACCCTGAACCTCGACGAGTCGGCGTTTCCGCAGCTTGATGTCGTGACGTCGCCCCGCCAGGCCGCCGTGGCGAGCGTGCTGTCGACCTCGTTCGGATTCGGCGGCCACAACGGCGCCGTGCTGCTGCGCGCCGCCGACGCGGACGGACACTGAATTTGTAAAGCGATGAGTCTGTTGAGGAAGAGGGGCCAAATTGTCTGATCGTGAAGCGCGCCATGCCGAGCTGGCCGAGCGGTATCTGCCGCAGGAACGCCTTGAGCGTTTCCGAGTCCGTGCCGACGAATACGACCGCGAGAATCGCTTCTTCGCCGAGGACTTCGAGGAGCTGCGCGACGCCGGATACCTGCGCCTGTTCGTGCCCGAGGAGTTGGGCGGCCCGGGGCTCTCGCTGAATGAGGTGTCGCGGTTGCAGCAGCGGCTCGCGACGGCGGCGCCGGCAACCGCGCTCGGCATCAACATGCACCTCGTGTGCACGGGCGTTGCCCGCGCCCTGTTTGAGCGCGATGACCGCTCGCTGCAGTTCGTGCTCGAGGATGCGGCGGCCGACGAGGTGTACGCGTTCGGCATCAGCGAGGCCGGCAACGACTGGGTGCTGTACAGCTCGAATACCGAGGCGGCGCCCCAGCCCGACGGCGGATATCTGCTGACCGGCACGAAGATCTTCACCTCGTTGTCGCCGGTGTGGACGCGGCTCATCACGCACGGCAAGGATGTTTCGGGTGCCGAGGACGCGACGATCGTGTACGGCGTGGTCGATCGGTCCGAGGATGGCATTTCGGTGTCGTCGCACTGGGATCCGATGGGCATGCGCGCGACGCAGAGCCGCTCGACGAAGCTGGATGCGGTGCCGCTGCGCGCCGATCGGGTCGTGCGGCGGTTGCCCGATGGGTTGAACCCCGACTCGCTGCCGTTCGCGATCAACGCGAATTTCCAATTGCTGATTGCGTCGGTGTACGCGGGGCTCGCGGCGCGGGCGCTCGAGGTCGGTGCGGCGGCGCTGCGCGGCAAGTCGTCGGCGAAGGCCGAGTCGAGCTTCGCGGAGATTCCGGAGTTTCGGGTTCGGCTCGCGGATGCGGCGATGCAGCTCGAGGCCGTGCCCGCGCAGTTGGAAACGTATACGCGCGAGTTCGATGAGTTGGTCGACCACGGTCGCGCCTGGCCACGGAAGTTCGTGAGCGCGAAGCTCAACGCCACCGAGGCCGCGCGGTCGAGCGTTGAGGCGGCGTATCGATGCGCGGGCGGCCGAGGCTTCGACAACGGGACCGAGTTGAATCGCCTGTATCGGGATGCGCTGGCCGGCATGTTCCACCCTTCCTCGTGGGATGTGGCGCGGCCGATGTTCGCGGCGGCACTGCTCGACGACTGACGTAAGTGGGGCCCGCACCGATCGACGGTGCGGGCCCCAAATGCGCAGCGGCATGCTGCTCGAGGCGGAGTTCTCCCCCGGTGTTACCAGCCGCGCCCGACGGTCTCGGGTAGCGGGGTCGGTGGATGCTCGAACCGGTACCCGATGTCGAAGCGTTTGCGCCCGCCAAGGCGCGGCTCCTGCGTCCAATCCAGATGCTCGGGCGGGATGAACCACACCGTGCCACCACCCCGCGACTTTTCACGCGCGACTTGTTCCGGGGGTCCGGGCTCGTGCGTGATCCGGACATCCCACCCCTCATGCACCCGGTGATGACACGAGGTACATAACAAGATCCCGTTATCGAGATCCGTGGTGCCGTCGTGGGCTTTCCACCACTCAATATGGTGCGCCTCCGTCATCCCGGGCGGCAGGCCACAGAACGCGCACCCGCCATCGCGCTCGACCAGCGCGAGGCGCTGCGCCCGCGAGAAGTGCCGGTGCTCCCGACCCAGGTCGAGCACTTCACTGTCGCCACCGAGCACGACGGGAATGATGTTCGCCGCCGCCGCCCGACGACGCAGGTTGCCCGCGTCCAACATCGCCCCAGCCTCGGACTCGGCTGCCTCGCCCTTGCCCGTGAGGCGGTCTCGCAGGCCGTCGGCATGCATCCGAATCAGCACCGTCGTCGTCACCCCGGGCACCTCGTCCTGGTCGCACCCCAGGAGGTGCTTGCAGGCCTCAACGAGCGCGTCGGCCTGCATCTGCGCAATCGACCGCGTGTCCTGCTCCACCGCAACCGGCGCAGTACCATCGTCGACCGCAACCGGCTCAGCACCGTCGTCGACCGCGACCGGCTCCCCGCCGCCGGTCGGACGGAACATCACCGTCGACCCCGCGACCTCACCATCGGTCGGGAGTTCGGGGTCGCCCTTCACATTGTGGCCCCGCGAGGTACGCAGCGCGTTCGTCGTGTACGACTCGAAGAACTTCGCCACATACATGCCCGACTCCGGGTCAAGCTTCGCCTTCACATGCAACATGCCCGTGTCAGGGTTGGTGTGCATCTTCACCGAACGCTCCCGCCGCTGCTTCCGGAACGACGGCTCCAGCCCGTCGGGGTCGAGTTGCGCCTCGAGTCGGGCCTCGACTTTCCGGAAATCGGGCAGACGCATGCCGCTCTTCGCGACCTCCACAATCTCCCGCTCCCCCTCCGCGAGTTCTTCCTCAAGCACGCGCGGTGCCATGCGGCGGCGGAGTTTCACGATCTCGTTCGCGTGCGCGATGCCGAGTTCGCCCGCTTGCAGCGCGCCCGCGACATGCGGCGCCCGCGGCACATCACGCTCACCATTCCAGCGTTCTTGGCCAACGACGTCCTTCCCAATACGTACATACGCGTCGGCATCACGCTTCTCGGTGCGCAGGCTCTCGGCAACGAGATCACCCGCGTCGCGGCAGCCGTGGCGGCGCGCCAACGCGTCCTCGCCCCGCGTCACGTCGGAGCGCACCGCGACCTCGTTCGCGACCACCGCGACCGCTGCACCCAGCTGGCGCTGCAGCGCGCCAAGGTGCTGGAGGAAGTCGATGACGTCGGCGTCATCCGCCGCGGTCAACGAGTACGCGAGGTCTTCCGACGAACCGCGCCCGTGGGTGAGGGATTCCCACGACCCCATTAACTCGGTGAACTTCGTGCGCAGGCGGCCCGCGTGGGAGTGGTCGGCGAACGAGAAGTCAGAAAAATTGGAGACGGACATCGGAATCACCTCCTCGGGCGACTGCATCAGTGCGTACTTTTATTCTACGAGATACACGCGGCAAGTCAATATGTTTAGTATGTATGTTCGAAGCTGGCTCCCAGGTTCGCGATTTCTCGCGCCTACCGCTGACCCCTGTGGACACCGGTTTCCTACTACGAACTCATTGTCACCCGAGCAACCGACACGACCGAGGCGCCTCGGAGTCACGGTGAGCAAGATCCTCTGGCCGACGACCGAGCTAGCCGGGCATCCCGTTCCGCACATGCCTGCCGCCTCCGCCCGAGAAATCAAATGCATGCCCCACCGGCGCACGCCCCAACGCAGCTGGACCAGCGCGCGTGCATGCCACACGACGGGGTCGCGGTACTGCCGAGCTATATATTCGACTCATGGGTGAGGAGCTTGCTGCCACGTCGGATCTCGACGACATTCGGCTCGACCCACCGGCACTGCGCGACGTCCAAGCGATTCACGAAATCTATGGAGATCCGCGAGTTTGGGGGCACCTCCCCTCCGGCCGACACACGAACCTCGAAACCACCGCGGCCAAGGTCAGCTCATGGATCGATGCATGGCAACGCGACGGCCGGGCCGCGTGGATCGTTCGCGACGCAACCACCGGAGCTGTCCTCGGGCACGTCGGCTGCTCCGTGCGGCGCAGAGCCTTCTGGAACCTGGGATACCGGCTCTCGGTCGAGGCACAGGGACGCGGCATCGCCACCCGCGTTTCGATGGTGGCAATTCGTCGCGCGATGCAGGTCAACCCAGACCTGCCCATGGTCGCCTATCTGTTGGAGCACAACCATGCGAGCGCCCGGGTCGCCGAAAAATGCGGACTAACGCTGCAGCACCGAGGCCCAGACGCCGGCAATCCCGACCCGAACGCGATCCGCTTGATCTACGCCGACCGAGCTTTGTCGAGCGAGCAACTCCGCGCCGCGCTGGCCTGAAGCCAGCGGCGTCGCCTCCGATCCGGCCCCGCGCATCCGCCCGGAAACTCAACGCCGCCCCGCCTCGCAACCAAGCGAGACGGGGCGACCCGAAGCCCTACCCGAGCGCTACACCCAGGCGGCGAGCACGTCGCGCAGCGGCGTCGTCGGGCGGCCGATGAGCTGCGACAGCTCGCGCGACGAGCTGTCGAGCGCGCCGCCGGCGATCGCCTGGTTCATGCCGGCAACAAAGCCGGCGCTGCCCTCGTCGAGGCCCGCGGCCAGCAGCTGCGCGCGGTCTTCATCGGCCGAGATCGCCTGGTAGGCGACGGGCTGGCCGAGCACATCCGCCTCGACCGCGGCGAAGTCGGCGAAGGTCCAGGCGTCGTCGCCGGCGAGCTCGTAGGTCTTGCCCGCGTGGCTCGCGTCGGCGGCCACGACCGCGGCGGCCTCGGCGTAGTCGGCGCGGCTCGCGGTGGCGAGCTTGGCATCGCCGACGCTGTTCGCGATGGTGCCCGAGCGGCCGATCTCGAAGTCCCGCTGGTGGTTCTCGGTGTACCAGCCGTTGCGCAGAATCGTGGCCGGGATGCCCGACTCGGCAATGAGCTGATCGGTCGCGACGTGCTCGGCCGCGAGCGCGAGCTCCGACGTGTCGGCGCGAAGCAGCGAGGTGTAGACGAGGTGCTGCACGCCGGCCCCCTTCGCGCCGTTGATCGCGTTGGTGTGCTGCGGCATGCGCTGTCCGGGAACGCTCGTCGAGACAAGCACGACCGTCTCGGCGCCCTCGAGCGCGGGAGCAACCGCAGCGGCGTCATCGAGGTCGACCTGGGCCGTCTCCACGCCCTTCGCGGCAAGTTCGGCGAGTCGCTCGGTGTTGCGGCCGAGGGCGCGGATGGTGCCGGCGTCGGTGCCGCGAGCGATGAGCGAGTCGATGATGTGTGCGCCGAGCTGGCCGGTTGCGCCGAATACTGCGATGGTCATGCGGGAACTCCTTCTGTGGCGGTGATGCCTGGTCCACAGACGGTAACCACCGAGCCGAGAATTGCATTCCGCTGCAAGTAAAAAAACTTCCCGCGAGTTTTCAACGGGATCCGGGGCCTCAGCTGGCTGCGACCTCCACGGCCGCGCTCATTGCTGGATGCGGCGGTAAGTTTCAGCGGGATGCGCCGACAGCTCGCCAGCGGCTTCGCCCAGCCAGTTGCGGCGAATGCCCGGCCCTATCGCCCGCCGAAACGCGCGCCTACGACCCTTCCGGAGCGCCGCGGTGATCGACGTCGCCAAGCAACGTCCAGACGGCACGCGACAGGCTCGGATGCCGCTGCGCGATCTGTCGGAACAGCTTCGCGTCGATGCCGTCGGCAGTCGTGCCGAGCTGGGCGGCTCCGTCCTGGCGCGTCTGCGCAGCAAGCCGCGCGAGCTGATATTCGGCGTGAAGTCCCTGCTCTTCGAGGGCTTCGTCGCGCAACATAAGAACAGTGAGTTCATCGACGCCTGGCTCCTCGGCGACGACGTGCGCCGGGTCTTCGCCCGCGCGAACACGGCGCTCGATCTTGCTTTCGCGTTCGAGTTTCGCGAGTTCGCGGAGTTGGGTAATCGAAGTGCTCACGGAAAAATTGTAGAACTCCTGCCCG
This sequence comes from Gulosibacter sediminis, assembly GCF_023370115.1. Classification (NCBI taxonomy): domain Bacteria; kingdom Bacillati; phylum Actinomycetota; class Actinomycetes; order Micrococcales; family Microbacteriaceae; genus Gulosibacter; species Gulosibacter sp. ACHW.36C. Next base: position 1,890,352 of record NZ_CP097160.1, read on the forward strand.
CGCCTATTCACCCCAATTTCGCCGCCCGTCCCGTCACCTCAGGGGGTTGAGTGGTCGTTTTTTGTGGTACTGGCACTGGGGTGTTCAGTCGGTGAGTGCAACTCCATCGATGAGTTGTTGGAGTCTTTCAGCTGGCGTGTAGCCCTGCAACACGACACGGGGCCGGGAGTTCAGACTGTCTTGAACGGCTTGGAGTTCCTGGTCCGTGATCGTGTTGAAGTCAGTGCCCTTCGGGAAGTCCCACCGCAATTGGCCATTCAAGTTCTCGTTACTTGGCCGCTGCCATGGCGAGTGCGGATCGCAGAAGAACACGGGGCATCCGGTCGCGACCGTGAACTGTCGATGCTGCGCCATTTCCGTGCCCTGGTCCCACGTCACTGACGCGCGCACCGCGGCCGGGAGTCGTTCGACCATGCTCGTGAGCACATCGATCACGGTCTGCGAGTCCCGCGCTCCGGGGAGTCGGCCGATCAGGCACACCCGACTCGCGCGTTCCATCAATGTCACGATCCCGGAATTGTTCGGCCCGACCACGAGGTCGCCCTCCCAATGCCCGGGTACCGCGCGGCCGGCGTGTTCGGCCGCGAGTTGCTCGTCGCGGTCCGCGAGCCGGTATCCGTCCAGCCACGGCCGGGAGTTGCGTGGAGGGAGTTTCGATTGAGGTTTGCGGCCGGTGCGGCCCGACCGTAGTGCTTGCGCGACGGTGAGTTCGTGGCGCAGCCCGCTCGTGCCTTGGACGTACAAGGCTTGATAGATCGCTTCGTGACTGATCCTCATGGCCGCATTCTCCGGGAACACGACCGGCAGGCGCGCGGCGATCTGGGGCGGGGACCATTTCTTGTTGAGGTAGCCGATGACCACGTCCCGTAACGGCGTGTTCGTGTCGAGTTTGCGGGGTTTCGGGCGGGCGCGGGCATGTTCTGCACGGTACTGCGCCAACTTGGCGCTGTACTGGTGTTGTGTCGTCCCGCTCGTGTCGAGCGTGAGCTGGGAGCGACGGATTTCTCTGGACACGGTTGCCGGGGAGAACCCGATCAGCTTCGCGATCCGGGCCTGGGACAGGCCTTGTTCCAGGCCGAGCTGGATCAGCATCCGGTCGCCGAGTTGGAGGCGGCGCCCGTGCCCGGTCGGCGGGAGCGTGTCCGGGTCGAGCGGGGTGGGGAACACGACCGGGGAGCGGGTCGCGCTTGGTCGTCCTTGTTGCATGCGTACTCCTGCCCATCGAAGCCAACGCGACAACGTTGCCATGCCCAGGCCCGGACACTGCTGTCGCAGTGCCCGGGACCGTGCCGGGATCCCGTCCAGCACCAACTCGATCACGCGTACGCGGTACGCCAGTGGATACATACCAACTCCCTGAACTTCAGGGAATTGCACTCACCCCACGAACCCGCCACCGCCAGAACTACAAAAAACGACCACTCAACCCTCTGAGAGGAGAGCGCGTAAGCCTGTCGTGAGGTGGGCGTGGTGGAGCGCGAGGGGGGCGTAGGCCGACGCGAGCGTCGGGTCGGGGGGCGTGACGCTGCCCCAGCGCACCATCGCCGAAGTGGCCGCCGCAAAGTCGGGGTGGATGCCGCTGCCGACGGCCGCGCACATCGCGGCACCGAGCCCGGCCGAGTCGGTCAGCTCGGGCACCCGCACCGACACGCCAAACAGCGCCGCGAAAAGTTCCACGAGCAGCGGGTTCTTCGCCCCGCCGCCGCTCAGAATCACGCTGTCGACCGGCCGCCCCAGCTCCAACGCCGCAGCGACCACGTTGCGGTGCATCGTGAACGCGATCGCCTCGAGCACCGCCCGAAACAGCTCGCCGCGATGCTGCGAACCGTCGAAGCCGATGAACGCCCCGCGCCACTCGGGATGCGCATCCGGCGCCAGCCAGTCGAGCACCGCCACGAGCCCGCCCGAGCCGACCGGTGCATCCGCCGCGAGCCGCGTCAGCGACTCCTCGTCGGCGTCGCCGAAGAGGTCGCGCAGCCAGCTCACCGTCCACATGCCCCGGCGAATGCCCTCCGACTCAAACAAGAAACGGCCAGGCTCCGCCGCCGCGTTCACCCAGAACGCGTCGCCATCGGGCGCAAACGCGTCGCCGACGACCATGCCCGTCACGTACGTCCCGAGCGACACGAGCGCGGCCCCCGTATCCGCGAGCCCAGCCCCGAGCGCCTCGACCGCCTTGTCGTTCGACGTCGCGAACACTGCGACGCCAGCGGGAAGCCCGGTCGCCGCCGAAGCAGCAGCCGTCACAAAACCCAGCGACTCCCCCGGCTGCACGAGCTCAAACAGCTGCTCGCGCGCGACCCCAAAGGCCGCGAGCGCATCCGCCCCCAGCCACGCTCCCCGCGCGGCATCGACCGGCCACGCGCCGAGATAATTGCCGGCCGTATCGACCGCCTGCCCGGTCAACCGATGCGTCAGGTACCCCGAGCATGTCGTCACGAAGAACTCGTCGGCCGACTCCGCGACGTGCGGACGCCCGACGCGCACGTCCATCCAACTCATCATCGGCCGCGCGAGCGTGCCGTCGCGCCGCAAGACCGCGCGGCAAAAGCGAATGCCGCACAGCCCCACGGCGGCAATCGCCGCATCCGCAGACAGCTCATGCATCGCCGCCCGGCTCGCGCGCGCCACCGCATCCCACACGTCGTCGTCGGGGTGCATCCACTCGCCCGCGCCCCCGGCGACATACGGCTGCAGCGCCGCGCGCCCCTGCGCAACCACCTCGCCGTCGCCCCGAAACACCGTGACCTTCGCCGACTGCGAACCGCAGTCGATCCCGACGATCAGCGGTTTGGATGCGGAGCCCGGGCCACCCGCGGATGCGCCAGCCGGGTTCGTCCCGAACGCGCCGGCCGGGTTCGTCCCGGACGCGCCAGCCTCGCTCACCCCACCACGACTCACTCGACCCCCGGATAAATCGTGCCGAAGTTCATGATCCCCTCGGAGTCGAGCCCGCGCTTGAGCACCTCGAGCAGCGCGTACGCCGAACCGTGCTCCTCGAGCGTCCACGGCGTGCGGTACTTTCCGATGCCGTGGTGGTGCACCATCGATCCGCCGTGGCGCAGCGCCTCCTCGACGATGATCGCGTTGAGCGGCACGTGGTACTCGGCGATCTCGTCGCGCGGCTCGACCTGAATGCGGTAGTCGTACACGAAGTAGAGGTTCGTGCCACTCTGGTACGAGTGCGAGGAGTGGCCGCCGAGCAGCGTGAGATCTGCGGCCCGCGGAAACTCGGTGCGGATGCGCGACATCACGGCCTCGAACAGGTTCTTCACCTGGCTCCAGTTCACCGAGACCTCGGTCGTGTAGCCGAGCTCGTGGTGCTCGAGCATGTGCTCGACCTCGGCGTCGATCTTGTCCTGGCCCCAGTTGAGCCCGTCGAACCAGGCCTCGATGAGCGCCGGGTCGACCCGCTCGTGCGGCACCTCGGCGAAGATCTCCTCGATGCCCGCGGCCGTCGCATCGGCGACCCCGCGCGGGCCCTCGGCCACGAACACGACCACGGCCTTGCCGTCGGCGAAGTGCGAGAAGTGCTGCCCCGCATCCTCTTCGGAGTACACGCGCGCGACCGACGGCCGGTAGCCCTCGACGATGACCCGGCGCAGCGCCTCGGTGCCCACCGGCAGCGAGTCGACGAGGTAGCCGAGAAACCGCAGGTTCTCGGGCTGGTAGGCGAACACCTTGATCGTCACCTCGGTGATGAAGCCGAGCGCGCCCTCGTTGCCGATCGCGAGGTGGCGAATGTCGGGCCCGGCAGCGCGCCGCGGCACCGACTTGATGCGCACGACGCCGGTGTCGGGGAACACCGCCTCGAGCCCGAGCACCATGTCTTCGATGCCGCCGTAGAGCGTCGAGAACTGGCCGATCGACCGCGTCGCGACGAGCCCGCCGTACTGCGCGAGCGGCTTCGACTGCGGCGAGTGGCCGGTGGTCAGGCCTCGCTCACGCAGCACGTCCTCGAGGTGCTGCAGCGGCACGCCGCACTGCACCGTCACGGTCATGTCGGTCTCGTTAATGTCGAGAATCTCGTTCATCTGCGAGCCGTCGAGCACGATCGAGTCGGCCACGACAGTCTCGAGCCCGCCCTCGGTCGCCGTGCGCCCGGTGCGCGGCACGACGTTGATGCGGTGCGCCTTCGCGAACTCGAGCACGCGCGCAACGTCGTCGGTCGAGCGCACGTAGGCGATCACCGACGGGAACGGCCCGTCGAAGATGCCGTGCGCGGCCGAGTACTTCTTGAAGCGGTCGACGCTCGCGGCGCGAAGCGTATCGCGGTCGGTGTCGAGCTGGGATGCGCCGAGAATTTCGGCGAGGCCGGTCACGATCTCGGGGGCGGATAGGTCAGCGCGGGACGCCACCATGGTTGATCTCCATTTCGGGTCGAGCAGTTGAGTGAAAACAGTTGGGAAGTAAAGAAGAAAAGAACGGATGCGCCTACCGCACGAGATACCCGCCATCGACCGACAACACGTGGCCGTTGACGTAGTTCGAGGCGTCGCTCGCGAGAAACACGAGCGGGCCCATGAGGTCGCGCACCTCGCCCCAGCGCCCGGCCGGGATGCGGTCGAGGATGCGCTGGTTCTCGCCCGGCTTGCTACGGGTTTCGGCGGTGATCGCCGTCGCGAAGTAGCCCGGCGCGAGCGCGTTCACCTGAATGCCGTGGGCGCCGAGCTCGTCGGCGTAGGCCTTCGTGAGACCCGCGATGCCGTGCTTCGTCGCGGCGTAGGCCGGCGAGTCGAGCCCGCCGAGGAAGGTGAACAGCGACGCGATGTTGATGATCTTGCCGCTGCCGCGCGGAATCATGTGCTTCGCCGCGAAGTGGCTCAGCTCGAACGCGGCCGTGAGGTTCACCGCGAGCATCGGGTCCCACTCGGCCCGACCGAACTCGGTCACCCCGCCAAGCCGCACGATGCCGGCCGAGTTGACCAGCACATCCAGCTGCCCAAACTCGCGTACGCACTCGCCGATCACCCGCTCGGGCACGCCCTCGTCGGTAAGGTTCGCGACGGCGCAGCGCACCTCGCCGCCGCCGGGGCGCACGAGCGCGGCGGTCTCCCCCGCATCCTCGAGCACCGATGGCACGTAAACGTTCGCCCCGGCGTTCGCGAGCGCGACCGTGAAGCCCTGCCCGAGCCCGGTGTTGCCGCCGGTCACGAGCGCGGTCTTGCCCGCGAGCGAAAAGAGGTCGAGCGAGAAGTCGGTGAGGTCAGCCTGCGACATGCGGCATCTGCCCTTCTGTCAGGGTCACGGTCTCGTGCACGGTGCCCGGCCCGGCGGCGCCGACCGGCTCGCCGAGCTGCGGCAGCCGAAGCTCGCGGCGCATGAGGTCTTCGTAGAGCTTGAACGGCGTCATCTCACCCGCGGTCGGCCCGTACTGGGCGAGCGCGCGCCGGTAGACCTGTTCGACGAGGCTCGAGAGTTCGACCGGCACGCCCACCGAGCGGGCGAGGTCAATCGACAGCCCGAGGTCCTTGCACGCGAGCGTGATCGCGAAGCCCTCGTCGTAGTCGCCCTGGTTGAGGATCGACAGCACGTCCTGCTCGAGAAAGTTGCTGCGCGCCGGGCTCGCGATGAGCGCCGACCGCAGCACGCCGAGGTCGACACCGGCCGAGGCCCCGATCGCGAGCACCTCCGACGTTGCGACGAGGTGCGAAAACCAGAGCTGGTTGATGAGCAGCTTCACGGCGTAGCCGGCGCCGGCGCCGCCCACGAGGAAGATGCGCTCGGGGTCGCCCATCGCCTCGAGCACGGGCCGCACCCGCGCAAATTCGGCGGCCTCGGCGCCGACGAAGATCTGCAGCGTGCCGTTCGCCGCGCCCACCGACATGCCGCTCACCGGCGCGTCGATGAGCACGAGCCCGCGGTCGAAGAACTCGGCGCGAATCGTGGCGAGCACCTCCGGCACCGAGGTCGACATGTCGATCCACGTGCCGCCGTCGCGAATGCCGGCCAGGATGCCGTGCTCGCCGCGGGCGACCGCGTCGACGATTTTCGGGGTGGGCAGCATCGTGATGACGATGTCGCTGTTCGCGGCGACCATGCGCGGGTCTTCCGCCCACGTGGCGCCGCGCGCCACCAGTTCATCGGCCGCTTCGGGCCGCGCGTCGGTGACGATGAGCGGGAAACCCGCTCGCAGGATGTTTCGGGTCATGCCCGAACCCATATTGCCGAGACCGATAAAGCCGATCACCGGCAGGTCCGAAGTGGTCATTCAGGCTCCTCAGCCGTCGTTTCGGGGGTATAGAAGGGGTTGCTCGGATGCGCGCGGGCGGCGAGTACGTCGCCGAGCGCTGGGAGCTGGGTCGCGCCGTTGCGCAGCGCGGTGCGCGTGGCGGTGCGGTTGTTTTGGTAGACGGTGTCGGCGTCGTCGGCGCCCGGATTGACCCAGACGGCCGCGATGATGACCGTCGAGTCGACCTCGGCTTCGGCGATGACGCCATCGGCGACAGCGTCGGCGACGCCCGCCGCGACGCCCGCCTGCGCCGGCCCCCAAATGTGGTTGCCGTGCGCGTCGTCGGCGGGCGCCGACTTCGTGACAAAGAGGGTGAAGGGCTTCACCGGCAGCGAGGGCGCGAGCACCGCGACGAAGGGCACGTGCCCCGCGCTCGGCGAGGCGAGGGCGCCGGCCCAGGCCGAGCCCGCGGGCCCCTCGCGGTCGCCGAACACGGTGTTGATGTGCGCCGCGTTGACGCCCTCACCGACGAACGATTCGCCAAGTTGCAGGGCCGTCACTAGATGAGTCCGTTCTCGGTGAGGAAGTCGATCGCGACGTCCTGCGGCTCTTCGCCGTCGACGTCGACGCGCTGGTTGAGTTCCTGCATGACCTCGGTGGTGAGCAGCGGGGTCAGCTCGGCCAGCACATCCGCCACCTCGGGGTATTCGTCGAGGATCGACTGCTGCATCGTGAATGCGCCCTGGTAGGCCGGGAAGAACTCCTGGTCGTCCTCGAGCACGGTGAGGTTGAGGGCAGGGATGCGGCCGTCGGTCTCGAAGACTTCGCCGAAGTTGCAGTCGGCGCCGTCGGCGGTGGCCGTGTAGATCACCCCGGTGTCGAGCATGACGACATTGCTGTCGGGCACGTCGATGCCGTACGCCTCCGAGAGGCCGGGCCAGCCGTCGTCGCGCGTCGAGAACTCGCTCTCGATGCAGAACGTCTGCTCCTCTTCGGGCAGCGCGGCGATCTCGCTGAGCTTCGTGATGCCGAGTTCGTCGGCCTTCTCGGCGCGAATCGCGAACGCGTAGGTGTTGTTGAAGTCGGCCGGGTCGAGCCAGGCGATGCCGTTCTCGGCGTCGGCCTCCTTGATCGCCTCGAACTGGGCCTCGACGCCCTGCACCGGCTCGGTGTTACCGAGGTAGGTGATCCACGCGGTGCCGGTGTACTCCCAGTAGCCGATGAACTGGTCGTTCTCGAGCGCCTGGCGCACGTTCGTCGAGCCGACGAGGTCGGTGTTCGCGGTGAGGTCGGCGCCGTGGTGGTTGAGCAGCTCGGTGGTCATGTGGGCGAGGATGTACTGCTCGGCGAAGTCCTTCGAGCCGACCTCGCCGGTGAGGCCCGAGAGCTCGTCGCTCGCGGGCTCGGTCGAGCCCCCGCCGCCCGAACAGGCGGTCAGGGCGAGCATGGCGACCGCGGCGACGGCCGCGATGCGCGAGGTGCGCTTGAGGGTGGCGTGCTGGTTCATGAGGGGTCCTTTCACGTGCCGACCCCGGGCAGGTCGGCGGCTCATTGCGGGGTGGGTTAGCGACGCGATTTCGCGTCGTCGGGGGTGACGGCTTCTTCGATGAGGCCGGCGATCCAGTCGATGAAGATGGCGATGGCGGCGACGAGCACGGCGCCCGTCAGCAGCACCGGGAAGCGCTGGAGTTTGAGGCCGTTGACGATCATGTCGCCGAGGCCGCCGGCGTTGATGAAGGTGGCGACGGTGGCGACGCCGACCGCGAAGACGAGGGCGGTGCGCAGGCCGGCGAGGATCACCGGCACGGCGAGCGGAAGTTCGACGCGGAAGAGCACCTGCGCTGGCCGCATGCCCATGCCTCGCGCCGCCTCCTTCATGTTCGGGTCGACCTGCTCGAGGCCGGTCATGGTGTTTCGCAGCACCGGCAGGAACGAGTAGGCGACGAGGGCGATCAGCGCGGTCGAGAAGCCGGTCTGCCACCAGATCGCGAGCAGAATCACGAGACCAACGGCCGGGGTGGCCTGGCCGATATTCGCGATGCCGATGATGATCGAGCGCACGATCGGCGACTTCGTGCGGCTGACGAGGATGCCCGCGGGGATCGCGAGCACGGCGACGAGCACCGAGGCGAGGATCGCGAGCACGAGGTGTTCGCGGATGCGCGCGCCGATGTAGTCGGCGTTGAGCGTGCGCTGCTCGATCGAGTCGAGTTCGAGCGACGACACCCACAGCCACAGCGCGAGCAGGCCGATCGCGATGATGAACAGCGGGATGAGCTTCTTCAGCACCCGGCTCGCGCCGCCCTTGCGCGCGGGTTGCTGCGAGAGCGGGATGCTCGTGGTCGGGCTTTCGATGACGCTCGGCACGTCACTCACCCGACCCTGGCTGCGCATCCGAGCCCCGCAGCGCCGCGGAGATCTCGGCGTAGGCGACCGAGCCGGCCGGTGCCCCGTCGCGCACGACGTTGACGGCCGGCTCGCCCGTGACGACGAGGGTGTCGAGCGCGTCGCGGAGCGTGAGGTTCGCGTCGACCGTGCCCGACACATCCGCCCGTACCTGGCCGAGCGTCGAGCGGGCGATCGGCACGAGCGCGAGCCGCTTCAGCGCGGCGCCCGAGCCGATGAACGATTCGACGTAGTCGTTCGCGGGGCGCGCGAGGATCTCAGCCGGGGTGTCGAACTGCTCGATCTTGCTCTGCTGCCCGAGCACCGCGATGCGGTCGCCGAGGCGAATCGCCTCCTCGAAGTCGTGCGTGACGAAGATGATCGTCTTGCCGACGTTCGCCTGAATCTCGAGGAACTCCGACTGCAGCCGCTCGCGCGTGATCGGGTCGGTCGCGCCGAACGGTTCGTCCATGAGCATGATCGGCGGGTCGGCCGCGAGCGCGCGGGCGACGCCGATGCGCTGCTGCTGGCCACCCGAGAGCTGGCGCGGGTAGCGCGTGGCGAAGGTGCCCGGGTCGAGCTCGACCGTGGTGAGCAGCTCTTCGACCCGGTCGGCGATGCGCGACTTTGACCAGCCGAGCAGCTTCGGCACGATGCCGATGTTCTCGGCGATGGTCATGTGTGGGAACAGGCCGATCTGCTGAATGACGTAGCCGATGTGGCGGCGCAGCTCGTTCGGGTCGAGCGAGAGCACGTCTTCGCCGCCGATCTTGATCGAGCCCGAGGTGGGTTCGATGATGCGGTTGATCATCTTCATCGTCGTCGTCTTGCCGCAGCCACTCGGGCCGACGAAGACGACGAGCTCGCCCGGGTTGACGCGCATGTTGAACTCGTTGACGGCGGGGGCCTGTTGGCCGGGGTAGATCTTCGTGACGGCGTCGAGCTCGATGTCGACTGCGCCGCCTGACGAAGCGATGCGGTCAAGCACTGCGGTGTTGGAGGAAGTCATTTGAGCCCCTTCGAGGTCGTGAGCCGAATCAGAATGTTGAAGGCGCCGTCGAGAATCAGCGCGACGATGATGACGCCGACGGTGCCGACGAGTGCGTAGTTGAGGGCGTGGGCCGAGCCGAGCGACGAGAGGCCGCGGAAGATGTACTGGCCGAGCCCGGGGCCGGCGACGTAGGCCGCGATGGCGGCGATGCCGACCGCGAGCTGGGTGGCGACGCGGGCGCCGGTGAGGATCACCGGCCATGCGAGGGGCAGCTGCACCGTGAGCAGCGCGCGCAGGTCGCTCATGCCGACGCCGCGGGCCGACTCGAGCACCGCGGGCGACACCTCGCGGAGGCCGACCGCGGTGTTGCGGATGATCGGCAGCAGCGCGTAGATGACGAGGGCGACGATGGTGGGGCCCCAGCCGAGGCCGAGCACCGGGCTGAGCAGCGCGAGCACCGCGAGCGAGGGCACGGTCATGAGGATCGCGGCCGTCGAGATCGACAGTTCGCGCCAGAACGGCCGCTGCCAGACGAAGATGCCGATGAGCATGCCGACGATGAAGGCGATGAAGACCGACAGCAATGTCACGGCGAAGTGTTCGCCGATGAGCACCAGAATGTCGCTCCACCTGGACTCGAGAAAGTTCATCAACCTCTCGAAAGAAAACCCGCTCATGAGCACCTCGGTCTCGTCGTTGAGAGTGCGCGACCACGCACGAATGCCGTTGCCTCGAAGGTAGCAACGAAGGTAAATAACAACAACAAGTGTTGCAACTATGGCAACTGCGTGTTTCGATGGCGACATGTCAACGACGACGAACACGCGACGAAATAGCTCAGGGCTGGCTCGAGATCTCGAGATTCTCGAGCTGCTTGCCGGCGAGGATGCGCAGGGCGAGGCCGGGCTCGGGGTCACGGCGATCGCGACCGCGACGGGGCGCGACAAGGGCGCGATCTCGCGGGCGCTCGCGACGCTCGGCCACTTTGGTTTTGTCGAGCGCATCGAGGAGTCGCGCACGTATCGACTCGGGCCGCGGATCTTCGCGATGGCGAGCCGCTCGGCCGAGACGGCGCTGACCCAGCGCATCCGGCCCGCCCTGCGGCAGATCGCGCTGGCGACCGGCGAGACGAGCCACCTCTGCGTGCTGCGCGGCGGCAATGTGCTGACGATCGCGAGCGAGCTGAGCCCGCACCAGATTCGCACGAACGGGTGGGAGGGCGTGACGACGTCGGCTTGGCGCACGCCGTCGGGGCGCGTGCTGCTCAGCGATTGGGATGCGGCGTCGATTACGCGTTGGTACGGCGAGCACGGCACGGATGCGCCGGTGCTCGACGACGACCCCCGGGCGATGTATCCGATTCTCGACGAGCCGACGCACGAGCGCGTGCTCGTGCGCGATCTCGAGAGCCTGCTCGCGCAGGTGACGCTGATTCGGCAGCAGGGCTTCGCGCTGTCGGATGAGGAGCTCGAGTCGGGCGTCGTCGCCGCGTCGGCGCCGATTCGCGACTTCACGGGGCACGTGATCGCGGCGATCAACGTGAGCGGGCCGCGCAGCCGCATGGCGAGCCGGCTACACCAGCTCGGCGTCTACGTCGCCGAGTCGGCCGACCGCCTCTCCACCCACCTCGGCTTCACCCCCTCCGCCAACTAAGTAAGGGGGTTGAGTGGTCGTTTTTTGTAGTGCTGGCGGCGCCAGCACTACAAAAAGTGACCACTCAACCCCCTCTCAGCCCCCATGGGTGGGGCCGGGCGGGTGGGTTAGCGTTCGGCGAACTGGTCGACGCAGTCGATGGTGGCGTCGTCGTATTCGGCGTCCTCGTACTTTGCGTAGGCGGCCTTGTAGGCGTCGAGGAACGAGCCCGCATCCTCAAGGCCGTAGCTGCCGGCGATCTCTTCCCAGCTTGCCTCGGCCGAGTCGCCGACCTGGTCCTGCCATTCCTGCGTGGCCGACTCATCCCAGGCCGTCACCGAGTCGACGTCGGGCGAATCGAGCATTTCCTGGCACTGGCCCGCCGCCGAGCCGTTGAAGGCCGCGATGGCCTCTCCCCCATTGAACTCGGCCGTGACCTCGTCGACGATCTGCTTGAGGTCGTCGGGCAGGCTGTCGTAGGCGCTCGCCGAGAACCACATGCCGAAGGTCGAGTACTGGCCGATTCCCGGGTCGACCCAGTTCGGAATCAGCTCCATCAGGCGGTAGTTGACCGGGAAGTCGATGGCGCCCGCGGTCGAGTTGATCACGCCGCGCTCGACCGATTCATAGGTCTCGCTCGCGGTGATGGCGTTGATGTTCATGCCAGCGTCCTGCAGCACCTCCTGAATCACGGGGCCCGAGGCGCGCGCCTGCAGCCCCGAGAGGTCGGCGACGCTCGTGGTCTGCTCCATCGTGCCGATGAGCAGGCGACCAACCGGCCAGGCCGAGACGTAGTGCAGGCCCGCCGAGTCCATGCTCGCGATCGCCGTTTCGTTCGTCGTGTGCAGCTCGTAGAGCGCCGCCGTGACGGCCTGCGAGTTCTGGTTGATGAACGGGATGCCGACGACGCTCAGCGTCGGGAAGTACTGCGGCGTGTAGTCGGGCACGGTGACGCCGATGTCGGCGCGGCCGTCACGCAGGCACTCGACGACCTCGGGCGCGGCGCAGATCGCCTCAGCCGTGGTGCGTTCGATCGAGATGCGACCGTCGCTCGCCTCCTCGAGGCGATCGAGGTACCAGTCCTGAGCCGCGGCGTTCGGCGTGCCGTCGGTGGCCGCCGTTGCCAACGTGAAGGTGTACTCGGCGGCACCGTCGCCGCCCGAGGCCCCGTCGGAGCAGCCGGCGAGCAGCAGCGACGACGTGGCCGCGGCCACGAGTGCGTAATACGCGCCTTTCCGGCGACTTTTCATTCTCAACATGAGCGCATTCCTTTCATCCCCGAATTCGGGCGTCGACTCTGACGCCACCGAATTCGGGGTTAATTCATTGGGGAGTTATCGCAAATTCCAGTAGTTATAGGCTTCGGTGTGGTCCACATTGCCAAGTTCGGTGAGCGCATCGTCGAGCGCGCCCACGACGGCGGCGCACACCGGGGCCTCGTGCTCGGCGGCCGCCTGCACGGCCTGCGCGATCTTGACGTCCTTCGTCATGAGCGGCAGCGCGAAGCCCGACGCAAACGCGCCGTCGACAATGTGCGGGCCGAGTACATTCAGCGTGACGAAGCTCTGCCCGGTCGAGTTGTTGAAGATGTCGACCATCGTCTGGCGGTCGAGCCCGAATCGTTCGCCCGAGATGAGCGCCTCGCTCGCCGCGGTATAGGCGGCCGCAGCCACGAAGTTGTTCAGCGCCTTCATCGCGTGGCCGGTGCCGAGGGCCCCGGTGCGATAAATCTGCGCGCTCATCGCGTCGATGACCGGGGTCGCACGGGCGATCGCCGCATCGTCGTTGCCGCCGAGCATGATCGCGAGCGTGCCGCTGAGCGCGCGTTCCTTCGCGCCCGACACCGGCGCATCCACGAGGTGCACGCCCGCGGCGCTCAGCACCTCGCCGGTCGCGAGGGTGTCCTGCGGATTCGACGAACTCATGTCAACGACGACCGTGCCTGGCCGCAGCGGCAGCCGGAGGGCCGGCCCCGCGCCGCTGTCGTCGACGAGCACGCTCCGCACGATCTTGCTCGTCGGCAGCATGAGCACGATGACGTCGCACTCGGCCAGGCCGGCGGCGTCGTCGAGGGCGGATGCGCCGATCCGGTCAGCGACCGCGTGCGCGCGCCCCGCATCCTCGTCGTATACGCGCAGGTCGAAGCCGGCCTTCGCGATGTTCGCCGACATCGGCTCGCCCATGGTGCCGAGGCCGACGAAGCCGACCTTGGTGGCGGTGTCGCCGTTCGGTGTTGAAGAGGTGGTCATGCTTGCCCAGCCTTTCCGCTCGTCGCATCGGCCAGTGTGTCATCGCCGTCACGGTGCGATTCGCCGTCGAGCTCGAACGTCAAGCCCTGCTCATCCAGTATCTCTTCAAGCGCGCGAATTCCCTCGACGGCGCCGGGGATGCCGATGTACAGGATCGAATGCACGATAAGTTCGCGCAGCTCAAGCGGCGTAACGCCATTCGCGAGGGCACCGCGAATATGAATGCGAATTTCGTGCGACTTGCCCTGCGCGATGAGCATCGCAAGGGTGATTTTGCTTCGATCTTTCAGCGCGAGACCAGGCCGCTGCCAAATATCGCCGAAGCAGACTCGGGTGACGAACTCTTGAATCTTGTCATTCACATCCGTCGTGTGTTCGACCTGGTCTTCGGCGCCCTGCACGCCAAACATATTCCGGCGCTGCGCCAGGCCGATTTCATACAACTCGTCTCGCTGCATATTGCTTCCTCTCGATTCGGGTCATTTTGGTGGTCATTAGCCGGCGGTCGACGCGACGAGGCCTGGCAGGAATAGGGAGATTTGTGGCACGAGGAAGAGCAGCGTCACGACGGCGAGATCCACAAAGAAGAGTGGCGTGACGCCGCGGAATACCGTTTCGCTCGGCACGCCTGAGGTGCCCGCAACGACGAATACGTTGATGCCGACCGGCGGCGTGACCATGCCAATCTCGATGAGTTTGACGATGAGGATGCCGAGCCAAATACCGTCGAAGCCGAGCTCAATCGCGATCGGGTAGAGAATCGGCACGGTGATGACGAGAATCGACAGCGATTCCAGCACCATTCCGAGCGGAATCAGGCACACAAGCAGAAGTGCCATCGTGAGCATCGGCGGCAGCCCCATGCCTGCGACCGCCGAGGTGATCGTGTCGGGCACGCGGGCCGCGATGAAGAACGTCGAGAGGATGCCCGAGCCGACGATGATCATGAAGACCATCGCGGTGGTCGACCCGGTGTCTTGCAGCGCCGAGCGGAAGGCCGCGAGCACAGCCTTGAAGCCCTTCTTGCGGTTCTCGATGATAAGGATCACGAGGGCCGCGACGGCGCCGATTGCCGCCGACTCGGTCGAGGTGAAGAACCCCGAGTACATGCCGCCGAGCACGATGGCGAAGAGGATCACGACGCGGATCGCGCCGCGCCAGGGCAGCTCGCGCCAGGGGGTGGTGTCGCCGGCGGGCTGCTGCGCCGGCGCATCCACCGTGGCCGTGGCCGTCGTGCCCGAGGCGACCGACGACTTCGAGCGCAGGCCGCGCAGCTGCGCCGCGTCGGTGTGGGCCTTCGCCGACACGGATGCGAGGCTCGCGTCGGCCGAGGTCGTGAGCTTGCGGCCGCGCGCCATGATGTAGATCGTGTAGGCGAGCGCCGAGAGCAGGCCCGGGATGATGCCGGCCGCGAGCATCTGTCCGACGGACTGCTGGGTGAGGATCGCGTAGAGCACGAGGAACGTGCTCGGCGGGATCATCACGCCGAGGGTGCCGGCGACCGCGACGAGCGCCGCCGCGAAGTGGGCCGGGTAGCCGTGGCGGCGCATCTCGCCGACCGCGAGCTTCGACATCGTCGCGGCCGTGCCGATGCTCGAGCCGGAGACCGCCGAGAAGCCGGCGCAGGCCATGACTGTAGCGACGCCGAGGCCCCCAGGGGCGCGGCGCGCGACCCGGCTCGCGATGGCGAATACCTGCTCGGCCAGGTTCGCGCGCACCGCGAACATGCCCATCAGAATGAACATCGGCACGATCGTGAGGCTGTAGTTCGCCGTGTCAGAGAACGGTGTCGAGCCGAGCACGTTGCCGGCGAAGCCGAAGCCCTGCAGCAGGATGAGGCCGAGGGCGCCGGAGACGCCGAGCGCGATGGCCACCGGGGTCTTGATGGCGAGCAGCACGAGCAGCGCGACGAGCGCAATGATTACTGCGATGGTGGTCATACTCGGGCCCTTCGGAGGTCGCTGTCGGTTGTTTCGTCTGGCGACGGTGTCGAGGTTTCGGGTTCGTCAGCGACGGCAATTTGGCTGGTCGCGAGCTCGACGTCGTCTTTCGCGCCGAGCGGGTCCTTCTTCGTAATGAGCCGGATCAGGTTCACGATCGCGACGGCGAGGAAGCCGAGCAGCCCGATGACGATGACCCAGCGCATTGGCCAGACCGGCCAGCGCACGAGGCCGAAGCGCTCCTCGGCGCGCTCGGTCGCTTCGATCGCCCGCGTAATCGACGCCCAGGTCATCCAGGCTAAGAACAGCGTGGTTACCGACCAGGCCACGAGAAAACATACTCGCGCCCAGGCGTCGTTGAGTCGATCGGTCACGAGCGTGACGGCGACGTGTTCGCCTCGGACGGCCGCGATCGGCAGCCCAAAGAAAATCGAAATCACGAGACACGATTCCGCGAGTTCGAGCACTCCCGGAATGCTCGCTTTTGTGATGTAGCGACTAATGACGTCGAGCGTGATTGCCAACATGAGTACCACCAGACTCAGCGCCGCAATAACGCCCATGAATTGACTGATTCCAGTGATAATTCGTTTCAAGGCCACCTCGCCTCCTTACTTTTTCGTCGCACCGGTCACTTCTGCGCGCCGGCCGAATTCAGTGGTCCCGCCGCTGCGCTTCTTTGCTGACAGCCGACGGGTTTGCACCCCACATCCGAGTATTGCCGTCACGCGCCGAGAAGAATTGACCTGCGCCGCACACCGAGTTATCCAGCGGCGCACGCCAGATGCTCGAAAGCCGCACCCCGCGTCGTTGCTCGCGTGGGGCGTAAACTTACGAGGTCATCCCTTGATTCAGCGACGCATCAGGAGACACGCATGCCGACGCTCCACTCCCCCGTATCCCAGCTGCCGCCGACCTCGACCGTCGACGCGGTGGTGAACGAACTCATCCCACCAACGACGCCTGGCGGCGCGATCCGCCAGCGCGCCGTCGTGCATTCGTTCGCGCAGTGGGAGCGCGTGGTCGCGAAGCAGTTCATCAAGCTGCACCTGCGCACGACGTCGGACTCGTTCGAGGGGGTGCTCGAGCGCATTTGGGTCGAGGACATGTGCGCGACGTACATGTCGGCCGACCAGCATTCGGTGCATCGACTCAGCACCGACACCGACCCCGACGACCCGCAGCTGCTCAAGCTCTCGCTGCTGGTCGAGGGCGAGTGCGTCGTGACGCAAGGAGAAAACAGCGCGTCACTCGGGCCTGGCGACGTCACTGTCTACGACACCGGCCGCCCCTACACGCTCGAGTACGCGGGCCCAATGCGCACGTTCGTGTTGATTTTCCCGATGCACTTGCTCGGCATTCCCCGCCGGCTGCTCGCGGATGCAACCGCGCTGCGGCTGCGCGGCGACGAGGGCATCGGCAAGGTGATCAGCCCGTTCATGCAGCACATCGCCGAGAACCTCAACATGCTCACCGACCACACGGGCGTGAAGGTCATGCACAGCGCGCTCGGGCTCATCTCGACGCTGCTCTCGACCGAGCTGGCGGCCCAGGCGAGCATCCAGCCCGAGGGGTACCGCGCCGACATGGACAAGTATCGGAGCTTCATCGAGGCGAACCTGGGTGACCCCGAACTCTGCACTGAGTCGGTGGCGGCGGCGCACTTCCTCTCGACGCGGTACCTGCAGCACCTGTTTAGCGAGGACGGCACGACGGTGTCGGACTTCATTCGCACGCGGCGGCTCGAGCGCTGCCGCGAGTCGCTACTCGACCCGGCCCAGGCCTCGCTGACGATCCTGCAGATTGCGCAGGAGTGGGGCTTCGTGGATGCGGCGCACTTCAGCCGCACGTTCAAGTCGGCCTTCGGCACGAGCCCAAGCGTCTACCGCCGCGCCCACCAATCGGCCGCCACCCGCCCCTAACCCACGACAGCGAGGGGTTGAGTGGTCACTTTTTGTAGTTCTGGCAACGGCGGGTTCTTGGGGTGAGTGCAATTCCCTGAAGTTCAGGGAGTTGGTATGTATCCACTGGCGTACCGGGTACGCGTGATCGAGTTGGTGCTGGACGGGATCCCGGCACGGTCCCGGGCACTGCGACAGCAGTGTCCGGGCCTGGGCATGGCAACGTTGTCGCGTTGGCTTCGATGGGCAGGAGTACGCATGCAACAAGGACGACCAAGCGCGACCCGCTCCCCGGTCGTGTTCCCGACCCCGCTCGACCCGGACACGCTCCCGCACGAAGGGCACGGGCGCCGCCTCCAACTCGGCGACCGGATGCTGATCCAGCTCGGCCTGGACGAGGGCCTGTCCCAGGCCCGGATCGCGAAGCTGATCGGGTTCTCCCCGGCAACCGTGTCCAGAGAAATCCGTCGCTCCCAGCTCACGCTCGACACGAGCGGGACGACACAACAGCAGTACAGCGCCAAGTTGGCGCAGTACCGTGCAGAACATGCCCGCGCCCGCCCGAAACCCCGCAAACTCGACACGAACACGCCGTTACGGGACGTGGTCATCGGCTACCTCAACAAGAAATGGTCCCCGCCCCAGATCGCTGCGCGCCTGCCGGTCGTGTTCCCGGAGAATGCGGCCATGAGGATCAGTCACGAAGCGATCTATCAAGCCTTGTACGTCCAAGGCACGAGCGGGCTGCGCCACGAACTCACCGTCGCGCAAGCACTACGGTCGGGCCGCACCGGCCGGAAACCTCAATCGAAACTCCCGCCACGCAACTCCCGGCCGTGGCTGGACGGATACCGGCTCGCGGACCGCGACGAGCAACGCGCGGCCGAACACGCCGGGCGGGCCGTGCCCGGGCATTGGGAGGGCGACCTCGTGGTCGGGCCGAACAATTCCGGGATCGTGACATTGATGGAACGCGCGAGTCGGGTGTGCCTGATCGGCCGACTCCCCGGAGCGCGGGACTCGCAGACCGTGATCGATGTGCTCACGGGCATGGTCGAACGACTCCCGGCCGCGGTGCGGGCGTCAGTGACGTGGGACCAGGGCACGGAAATGGCGCAGCATCGACAGTTCACGGTCGCGACCGGGTGCCCCGTGTTCTTTTGCGATCCGCACTCGCCGTGGCAGCGGCCGAGTAACGAGAACTTGAATGGCCAATTGCGGTGGGAATTCCCGAAGGGCACTGACTTCAACACGATCACGGACCAGGAGCTACAAGCCGTTCAAGACAGCTTGAACTCCCGGCCCCGTGTCGTGTTGCAGGGCTACACGCCAGCTGAAAGACTCCAACAACTTATCGATGGAGTTGCACTCACCGACTGAACACCCCGGTGCCAGCACTACAAAAAGTGACCACTCAACCCCCTCCTCAGCCCCCATGGGTGGGGTGGCTTGGGGTGTCACATGGTGGATGCAACAAGGAATTTGTTGAGGCGTTTGAACCGTCCAGGGATTGATGCTGCTCATTTTTGATTTGAAAGGATGGCGTCATACCAATGAAGAATTGAGCCCGCGCTCCGCGGACGAACAGTCCGACTCATGCTCGACCACCGTGCCGAGTATTTCTCGATCACGAAAGCAATGGCTGGGGTCGCTCGGTAGGACGGTATCGGCACGGGATCGCACCAGCGCTGGTCCGGCAAGCGGATACCGACGTACGCATCCGCGATGGGCAGACCAACGCAGAAGCCGCATAGATCAATCGGCTCAAGGCCGCGAACCGTGGTCCGTGGACCGGCTGGGTGAATGTCGCGTTCATCCTCGATGTCTTCTCGCAACGAATCGTGGCCTCGCACCCAAACCAGCAAGCACACCGACTTGGTCATGACCCCCTGCGGATGGCGTAGCAGGAACACAAGCGGCACGGGCATGCACTCGGTGCCGGCAACCGCGGCATCACACCGGTGCAGGGCCCCGATACGCCTCGGTCGTGTTAGCCGAACACCTCGAGTTCGAGCAGATCGCGCCATCGATCGAGTCCGTCGGCGACGCGCACGACCGCGACCTCATGGGAACGATCAACGGCCTGCACAAAGCCGAATTCGTCCGCACCACCGTTATTCACGACGGCACCCATAAGACCATCGCCGACGTCGACTAGCGACAACTGGCTGGGTCGACGGGCACGACCACCGATGGCTCCACGGTAGCCCCGGCGAGGTCATCCCCGACGAGTACAAGGCGGCCCACTACGCGGCACTCACGCGAGCGCCGATCCCTTTCATAGAAGCGGCACAGAACCTCGGACGGCTCACAATGCATTCTGCGCACCGCCCCTAAAAGTAGGCGGGAAACTCCGACGCCGGCACGATTACGGAATCGCTAGTCTCTGGTTCGGCAAGCGGTCGACCTGGACGTGTCAGAATGTAGGCATGATCGGTCGCAAGGATTGGTTTTCTCGCGAGCGAGAACTGCCTCGTTCCAACGCCGCGGAGGCTATTCTCGAGGATCTTGTAGAAGGTATCCGAACGGAACAAATCGAGGTCGGCACGCGCTTTCCGTCCGAGTTTGACCTCGCAGGGCACTACGGGGTGAGCCGACCTATCGTCCGCGAGGCGCTCCGGTCGTTACAGACTCTGGGGCTCACGCAGACCCGCACCGGTAGCGGCACCTACGTCATCGCCACACAGCCTCGATCGCCGCAAAGATTCGGCGATTACACGACGCGCGATCTTATGGAGGCCCGAGCAGCAATCGAGGTCCCGTCCGCACGACTCGCAGCACGCCGTCGCACCGAGGCGGATGCAGCCGAGTTGATGAACCTCTGTGATCGCCTCGATCACGAGAGCCAGTCCAGCGCCTGGGTCGACTTGGACTCCCTATTGCATGCTCGCATCGCGGCTGCATCCGGCAACGCTGTCTTCTCGATGATAGTGGCTGACGCACGCAAGGCCTTGTCGCAGCAATCCGAGTTCATTAACCTCGTCGCGGACCGGCGTCAGCCGTCAAACATTGAGCATCGGGAAATCGTCGAGGCGATCATCGCTCGCGACTCGGAGCGAGCAGCCGCGGCCATGCAAGCGCACCTCGGTTACGTCGAAGATGTCGTCCGGCCGATGCTCGAAAATGACTGACGAACCGGAACTGTCAGCTGCCAATCCGCTCACCGACGAGGTTTTTGGCGAAGGTTAAGCGTCGCTGTTCCCAGTCAAGCTCGCTTGCCGCAAGCACGCCCAGCTTCGCTAATGCGGCTTCAGCGGTCAGGTCTCCGCCGCTCCAAGCACCGGCTTGATACAACTGTGCACCGACCGCATACCGCCCAAGTTGCACCGCCCCAGTCTGGCATTGTGTGACAATCACAATCGGCGTCCGAGCTTTAACGGCATCCGCGACAGCCTCGTACATGCCAGGACTACTCATCGGCGCCGTTCCCGCACCGTAGCACTCGAGCACGAGGCCATCAGGGTACAGGCGAATCGCCGCGCGCAGGAGTTCAGCACCGAACCCGGGGAACACCCGCAGAAGCCCGACCGACGGCCGAACACTGTCGCTATCAACCGGACGAGTCGTGACGGCTGCCGGGACATATGTCCCGGGCGCCGTGTCTCCAAGATTGCGGCGTGATGCAGAACGATAGTCCACGAAGGCCGCATCTTCATCACTCGAGCGCTTCACCGCTCGAACTGCAGGAAGGATGACACCACCGAACGCGATTCGTACGCCTGGCTGACCGTCACTGGCGGCCTCATAGGCGGCCAGGAAGTTGGATGTCGCATCCGTTTCAATTTCACGGAAGGAACGTTGCGCACCCGTAAAGACTATGGGGATCGAAAGATCGCGCAATGCGAAGGCTGAGACAGATGCCACGTAAGCGAGCGTGTCAGTGCCGTGTACGACAACTATCCCTCGTGCCTGCGCCGAGCCTTCACGCAGCAGCCCGGCGATTGACAAGGCATGATCAAGATCAGCATCGGCGCTGTCAATTACCTCCCCGAGTGCGACATATCTCCAGGGATGCACACCCGTTGTGACCTGGGCGATCTGCACCATCTCGGCCAGGTCTGTCTCCAGATCTGTCGAAGCTTCAAGGCCCTGCCCGTTATCGAACATGCCGAATGTGCCACCGGTGTAGACGACGAGCATCGACACTATCCAGTTCCTCTCTCGCAAATTAACCTGTCAACCTGCTAGACAGATTACTTCAGTTGACGATACCCTGCTGAACGAGAGCAGCGCCGCGCCGAGCCGCACGTTGACAACTGCGCGACTTCCGACGCTCGCTCCCACATTATTTGTGATCCACAATGGAGAGGAGACCTGCACATGGGTGCACAGGCTGATTTCGAGACGCAGCGAAAGCCTGCGGTCGATGAATCCAACGAAGAATTCATGCTGGAACGCGTCCCAAAGAAGGCTCGGCGCTCTTGGTGGTCACAGTTCGTGATCTGGGTCGGGTTCGGCTACGTGCCAACAGGCCTCATCGTGGGCGGACAATTGGCAGGCACCTCCGACGGCGGCGGCATGCCGTTCAACGAAGCAATCCTGACGATCGTGCTCGGACAAGGCATCCTGTTGTTGCTCACGTTCGCCTTGGGTTTCGCCGCGATGAAGACCGGTCTTAACCTGTCACTCATCTCACGCTTCTCATACGGCGCCAAAGGAATGGTGCTCCCCATGCTCGTCATGGGGCTACTTACGCTGGGCTGGTTCGCTTCAATCGTCGGCATGGTCGGTGAGATCTTCGACGCGGCGTTTGGGAGCTTCACCGGAATCATCTTGTTCAACGGACTGAGCCTTGAGTTCGTCATCTTCTCGCTCATCTGGGGCGCGATCTTTACGTGGTCGGCCTATAAGGGCATCGTCGCCCTCGAACGCATCTCCGCACCGGCTGCACCCTTTGTCTTGATCGTTGCAATCGTGGCGGCGGTCATGATGACGTCGGAGTTCGGTGGCATGGGCAACGTTATCGCCGAGGGCGCGACCCGCACCGGCACTTCAATTGGCACGGGAATCACGCTGATCATTGGCGCATGGATCGCGGGCGTCATCATGGGCGTCGACATCTTCAGATATGCAAAGACCGCAGCTCACGTATTTATCGGTGCCGGCGCCTGCTTCATTCTCACCAATCCACTGCTCAACCTCGTCGGCTACACCGGCGCTATCTCCACTGGCGACGCAAACTTCATCAGTTGGATGGTGACCAAGGGCATCGTCTTCGCCATCCTTGGTGTGATTCTCTGGGTCGTCGCCCTGTGGACGACAAATATGTCTGAGTTGTACTGCAACGCCCTCTACCTCGGCCCCGCCGCGAACGCACTGGGCTTCAAGATCTCGCGCACGACGATCGTCATCGTCATCGGCGCTATCGGTAGCATCCTGGGCGCCCTTGGGTTCTACTCGTACTTCTTTGCCGACTTCATCACCGTGCTTGGCGCCGCGTTCGTACCCCTCGCCGGGCCGATCCTGGCAGACTTCTTCGTGGTGCGACGCCGCGAGTACACCCAGGCGAACGTCAACGACCTGCCGCCGGTTCGGTGGCCCGGCATCGTCTCGTTCCTGATCGGCGCGGTCCTCGGCATCACTTTCCAGTACTGGATGCCGTTGCCGGGAGACTTCCCAGCCGGCCTCGCCGCTCTTATCGTCACGTTCGTGATTCACATCGCGCTCTCCAAGGCCATGGCTCGCCGACCCGAACAGCAGGAAGTGGTCTCGGCGGACGCAGGTATTCACTAATCGACAGACTCCCGGAAGGGATTGCCCCGCTACACGGCGGGTTCTCGCGATCCCCGCAACACCTTGACCTTTAAGGAGTTGCGGGGGTCTTGTCATTCAATGAGTTGAAAGAGAAGTTTTTGAGACGCAAAGGCGCTCGGACGTCGGAATCTCAACGGCCGCTCGCGAGGTCGGTGTCAACCCGAACACCGCGTTCGGGTAGGTGCAACGGACCAGGCTCCGAGGACATGGTGCGGCGGAAACCATCCCCCACGTCGTCAGTCTGAGTACATGCAACTCCGTGCCGACGGCATGCCGCAGGGAGACGCTGCGGCCAGAGTGGGTGTTAACGTGTGCTCAGCGAGTGACCGGGACCAAGGGATCCGGCACACGCGTAACTCGCGCCTCTCTCATGATGGCTCCGTTGTCGATTACAACACTGGCAAGACCATGCAGGTAGTTGCTCCCGTCCTGCCGCCGGTGGCGGCTGTGCTGAATCCCCGTTATTTCACGCTCGAGGAGCGGGAGACGATCACTGACCCGCACCGGAGTGACGTGAGGCTGCGGAGGATTGGTGGCGTGCTGCGCAGGCCACCTTCGACGATCAAGCGTGAGCTCGATGGCCGTTTCAAAGCAGGACGCTTTCAGCCTTATATCGCGCATCGTGCCTGGGCTGCGTCGAGGTCGGGACCGAATAGTTCGAAGCTCGTCGCTCGCGTATCATTGCGAGAGTACGTGCAAGAGACGTTGTCGGCGCGGTTGCCGCCGGAGCAGATCAGTCACTCTCTGAGGAGGGAGTTTCCCAAGGTCGAGGACCGCGCGTTGCCTGGGCATTGGGAAGGCGATCTAATCGTTTAGCCAGGCAGCGCTTCGGCGATTGCGACACTGGTGGAACGAACGACTCGGTACCTGCCCGGGGGCATCTGCCTGGTGGGAATACTGCAGGGAAGGCGCGTGGCGCCCTCACCGGATTGATCGGAACGATACCTGAGCATCTGCGGGGGGTCGCCGTCCCGGTATCAGGGCACCGCGATGGCCGCTCATAAGCAATTCAGCATCACGACCGGGGTTCCGGTCTACTTCTGTGATCCCCACTCACCCTGGCAGCGAGGTAGCAACGACAACGACAACGGGCTCCTGCACCGGTTCATCCCCAAGAACACAGACCTCCGCCCGTACGAGCACTAGGGCCTCGAGCACGTCGTTCAAGAGCACAATGGTCGTCCACGCAAGACGCTCGGCTGGGATACCCCAGCCGAGCGTCTGCGTGATGTACTGATGGCCTCTTAACCATCAGGCGTCGCGAGGACTCTTAGAAACCGCCCACACCTTGACGGGCTGTCCTCTTTGTCCTCAGGCCCCATTTACCAACCCGAATATGCAGCGACCTCCGCATCGTTGACTGCGCCGTCGGCGACGTCGCAGATAGCCTGATCGATGACACCGATAGCTGTGTCGATATCCGCGCGAGTTATTACCAGCGGGGGTGTTATCTCGAGGACATTCTCACCGACAGAGAAAACTGTCACCCCGAGTTGCCACATGCGGTAGATAACCTTGCGGGTCATATCACTAGCGATGGCTGCGGTGTCGCGATCGAGGACGAGTTCTAGCCCAATGTAGAGGCCATGTCCGCGGACGTCGCCGATATACCCGGCACTCCGCCCACCCTGAACGCCACCGCCAGCCATTAGGTCACGCAGTCGCTCAGCGAAATAGGCGCCGAGCGATGCTGCGCGAGACGCGTAGTCTTGTTCCTCGAGTTCATCGAGCACCGCAAGCGCAGCAGTTGCGCATACGGGGTTGCCCGCCATCGTCAGCAGTGCTGAGGCTGATGGTGCATCAAGCACCCAAGCGGGCCCTACCGCGGCACCAATCGGGAGGCCGCCGCCGAGGGACTTTCCGAAGCAGACGATGTCGGGGGTGACTGCGTCGTGCTCGTAGGCGTGCATCCGGCCTGTCCTCGCTAACCCCACTTTGACTTCGTCAATCATCAGCAGCGTGTCGAACCGGTGCACGAGTTCTGCCAGTTGTGCGAGGAAGCCCGGCGGCGGCACGACGAGGCCCCCATCTGCAAGGATTGGCTCGACCACGACCACCGCAACGTCGCCACCCGCCAGGGCGGTTTCGACTTGCGCGAGCGCATCCGCTACCGACTCTGCCACCGTTCCTTTGTGCGGACGCAGGGGGTTGGGATACGGTACAAAAACTGCATCCGGATCAACCTGAGCACCCCCTTCCACGAGCACGCCAGAGACTGCTTGCGCAACACCGAAGCCACCATGATATGAGTGGTTGAACGCGACAATTTTTCGTTTGCCCGTCGCGTGCCGAGCGCACCTGAGCGCGACATCACACGCATCAGAACCAGCATGGCCAAGATAAACGCGGCGATCGCCCTGACCAGGTGCGAGGGCGAGTAATCGCTCAGCCAGCAAGACCGCCGGCTCGTGCATGATCGACAAACCGGCCCCAGGCTGTCCCCGCAACACCTCCGTGACGGCAGCAGCGACTCTCGGATGCCCGTAGCCGAGTCCTGCCGCAGTCCACGTGGCCGTGAGATCCAGATAGTCTCGACCATCTAGTGCCGTCAGATGTGCACCGGAGCCCGACTTCATGGTGGCGGGAAAAAACCGCAGCTTCTCGACACCGGCAATTGCCGCGGCGTCACGACGAATCAGTTCCTCATGCAACAAGATCGGGCTCCCGCTGGTTGTCCTGGACCCCGGAACGGCTATGGGTGGCCGCGGGAGCCGGCACCTGGGCAATGAACTGATCCGCGATGTCGCTGCGGCGCATGAAAGTGACGCCGTCAAGTCCCTTCGCCCAAGCGATGAACTCGGCAAGTGCGTGTGCCCGGGCTGGATTGCCAGTAATCCGGGGATGCAGGCCGATCGACATCATGCGCCCGCAATCGTCTCCGTCGTCGAGCAACTGCAGTACCGTGCGCTTGGCTGTATCGACGAAGTCGGTGGGAGAAGCGTACCCAGTGCCCATGACGTAGCGACAATCGTTCACAACCAGCGAATACGGCACTACAAGGTGTGACTTGCCTCCCACCTGAGTCCAATGCGGGATGTCGTCACCGTAGTAGTCAGAGTCGAAGGCGAAGCGACCGTCCTCGACGAGCAGTTCGCGGGTATTTACCGACATCTCTCGGCAGTACCATCCGTTGGTCGCTAGGCCGAGACTCTCAAAAGAATTCATTGCACGATCAATCACTACCTTCTCCTCGTCACGGGAGTACTCGTAATGGTCAATCCAGCGGTAGCCGTGGCCGACGAGGTCGTCACCGCGCTCAATCATCTTTTCTGCGACGGCAGGGTTGCGCTCCAGCGCCACCGCCGAACCAAAAATGGTCGCGGGGATTTCGTGACGGTCAAAGACGCGGAACAAGCGCCAGATCCCCGCCCGTGAGCCGTACTCGAAGAAGGACTCTTTGGCGAGATCGCGCTGACCTTCAACATGAAACGGGATCTCGTGCATGCCCTCGTTGTGGCCATCGCCCATCGCGAACGAGTGTTCCGAGCCCTCCTCGTAATTGACGACGACGTTGATCGCGAGCTTCGCGTCCCCGTTCCAGCGCACGCGCGGCGGCCGGGGGCCGTATCCCGGAATCTCCCGATCTGGCCCGGGGATTCCCGTTACGTCGTCGTTTCGGTACCAGCGGTTCTTAGTGTTTTGCTCGTGGTCTGCCATCTGCCGCTCCTCTTCTGTGAGTCCCATTGGGGCGAACGTCGTCGTCCAGTGCCATGTTCACTCCCCTGCCGGGGTTCAATCTGTCAACCTGCTTGACAGATTCAAGCTACCGTCGCGCTTAGAGATTCACAAGATATCGGCGGACCCTAACTCGCAATTAATGACGGAGCAAACCTCAGGGGTTCAGTCCTCGGCAGCATTGTCAGTGCGATGCGTCTCAGTGACCATCCGCGTCCTCATCATTGCGGGTGTGAAACCACTGTTGCCGAAGACCGACCAGAGGATTTCCCGCCAGCCCCACGCCATCGTCTCGATGTAGGACACCCACCCAGCGCAGGCGCTCGACTGAATGATGTGGTCAGAGTCCGAGGCAAACGGGTCATTCGAAGCCCTGCCCGCCTAGTTTCCGGCTACATATCCGCGCGGCAAGGTGGCCAATACGCTCACCAGCACCGGGACGCTGACGACTGACCCGTCACACTGTTTCGAGCAGGAGGGGGTTGAGTGGTCGTTTTTTGTAGTGCTGGCGCCGCCAGCACTACAAAAAACGACCACTCAACCCCCTTCTCAGCCCCATGGGTGGGGCGGCTTGGGCGGGGCGCTACGCCCAGAGCGAGAAGCCGAGGCGGATCGAGAGCGCGAGCACCGCGGCGATGCCAAGGATGCCGAACAGGTTCTGCCACCAGGTGTTCGTCATCTCGTGCATGAGGCTGCGGCGGTTCGCCATGACGACGATGATGATCGCGAGCACCGGCGCAATGAACACGGTCAGCGCCTGCGCGATCACGATGAGCTGCACCGGCGAGCTCTGGAACACGAGCGTGATGCCCACGCCCCATGCGAGAATCGCGCCGGCCGCGATGCGCGCGACGGTCGTACTCGCGCTCGCTCCCTTGCCAAACGCATCCGAGAGCAGCGTGCCGCCGGCCATCGCGTTCGTGATCATCGACGAGAACGCGGCGCCGAAGAAGCCGAGCGCGAAGATGAATCCGCCAATCGGCCCCGCGAGCGGCTCGAAAATCTTCGCGAGCGCGGCGATCGACTCGGCGCCCTCGCCGGTCTGGCCGAGCACCGACGCGGCGACCACGATGACGAGCGCCGTCATGACGCCGGGCGCGATGATGCCCGGAATCGTGTCGACGAGCGTGATGTCGCGGTAGTCGGCCTCGGTGCGCTCGCGCTCCTTCGTGCCGTACGCCGTGAAGAACGCGGCGTTAATCGAGAGGTTGGTGCCAACCAGCGCGACGATGAGCAGCCACGAGCCGTCGGGCGCGGTCGGCAGCAGGCCCGAACCGGCTGCCGCCCAGTCGGGGTTCGCGACGAACGCGCTCACGATGAAGCACACGGCCATGAGCGCGACGATCACGATGAGCACGCGCTCGATCACCTTGTACACCGACCGCAGCATGAGCAGCGCGGCCACGAGGACGCTCACGATGACCGTCCACATCACCGGCGACGATCCGGGAATCAGCATCGACAGCCCGAGTCCCGAGCCGACCGCGTTGCCGACAGAGAAGCAGAGGCAGATCAGGAACACCCCGACGCCGGCGAGCACGCCGACGACACCGCCAAGGTGCTCCTTGATCGAGGTGATCAGCGACACCGGCGATTTGATACCGAGTCGCACCGACATGTCGGTGATGAAAATCATGAGCAGGGTCGAGACCGCGATGACCCAGATCAGCGTGTACTGGTACGAGCTGCCCGCATGCACCGCGGTCGTGAGGTTGCCGGGCCCGAACTGCCACGCGCCGGCGACGAAGGCCGGCCCCATGAGCGCGAGGGTGCGCCACATGCCTCGGCGCTTGCGCTCGGTGTGAATCATCGTGTCGATCGCCTGCGTGCTCACGCGTCCGTAACCGGTTCCGGGGGTCTGCACGCGCGGAAGAGATTGTTTGGAGTTCGCCATTTCAGCTTCCTCATTTCTGCGTCGGCCTCATTGCCGACACGTCGCCATTGACGCGAGTTAGGGGGTGGCGACCGGGCTGGGGTGGAAGTACCCCAAGTGTTCCGGATGCGAGGAGCGGTCGCCAACTCCTCGCATCCGGTGAACCGCGTGGTTCTAGGCGTACGCGACCTGGCCGATGCCCGCCGCGTCGAACGCGGCCGCGATCTCCGCGTCCGCGCCCTCGGCCAGCGGCAGCAGCGGGGTGCGCACGGTGGCGTGGTTGAGGATGCCGCGGTGCACGAGGCCCCACTTCAGCGCGACGGTGCCCTCCATGTGCGAGCCGCGGTGGTAGACGTTCTGCGTCACGGGCAGCAGGCGCTCGTGAATGGCGTGGGCGCGGTCGTAGTCGTGCGCCTTGCCCGCCTCGATGAGCTCGACGAGCGCCTCGGGCGCGATGTTGCCGTAGCCGACGAGCAGGCCGTCGACATCGAACATCGTGGGCAGCAGGTACTCGTCGTGGCACGAGAGAATCTGCAGGTCGGGATGCGCGGCACGCAGCGCGGGGATCTCGGTGTACCAACGGCGCATGTTGCGCACGCCGTTCTTCGTGGCGAACACGCCCTCCTGGCCGGCGATGTCGAGCTGGGTTTCGAGGTTGTAGCTCGCCTTGGTGTTGTCGGGGTACTGGAAAAGGATGAGTGGGAGGCCGCTTTCCTCGTAGATGTCGCGGTAGCGGGTCTGCGGCGCGCCGTCCTGGTAGCCGAAGCGGAGCCAGCCGTGCGACGGGTAGACGAGGCCGGCCGAGGCGCCGGCGGCCACCGCATCCTTCGCCTCGAGGGCGGCGGTCTTGTTGCCTTCCTTGGTGATGCCGGCGATGACCGGGATGCGGCCGTCGGTCGAGGCGACGAACGCGCGGATGACGTCGAGCTGCTCGGCTTCGGTGAGGAAGGTACCCTCGCCGGCGTGGCCGAGCACGGTGAGGCTCTTGACGCCGTCGATCGAGCCGAGCCAGGAGCCGAGGCGCTGGATCGCGTCGAAGTCGACTTCGCCGGCTTCGGTGAACGGGGTTACGGGTGCGGGGTTGAGTCCGCGGAGGTCGAGCGACATGGTGTCTCCTTTGCTCGTCGTTGAGTGGTGGTGGCTTCGCTGGTGTCGTGCTCCGCTTGGTTTGTTGCAAACGTTTGCAGGAACGATTGCAACAATGACAGAATCGTGGAGACATGTCAACGAGGTTCGAAAAAATCTCCGCGCTATGCTCGAAATTCCGAGGCGAAGGAGGCCACGAATGACCAACGCATCAGGTCAGGTGGTGACGCTCCGCGACGTTGCCGCCGCCGCGGGCGTGAGCGTGTCGACGGTGAGCCGCGCACTCGACGACCGACTGCCGAGCTCGAAGGGGGCCTCAGCCGAGCGCATCCGTGAGCTCGCGAGCTCGCTCGGGTATCGACGCAACGTGTACGCCTCCGGCCTGCGCCGCGGCGCGACCGGCACGATCGGCGTGCTCGTGCCGCGGCTGACGGATGTGGTGATGTCGATGCTGTTCGAGTCGCTCGAGCGCGCGGGCAGGGCGAAGGGCTACTTCGCCGTCGTCGCGACCTGCGGCGATGACCAGGCGGATGAGCAGCGCGCGACCGAGACGCTGCTCGACCGCAACGTCGACGGGCTCGTGCTCGCGACCGCTCGGCTCGATGATGTGCTCACCTCGTCGCTGCGCGATCGGCAGATTCCGCACGTGCTCGCGCTGCGCACCGACCGCCGCAGCCCCTCGGTGCTCGGTGATGACGAGACCGGCGGCTACCTCGCGGTGCGGCACCTCGTCGACCTCGGGCATCGCGACATCGCGATGATCATGGGGCCGGAGTTCGCGTCGAGTGCCGTCGATCGGCTCGAGGGTGCGCGGCGCGCGTTCGCCGAGGCCGGCCTCGAGTTGCCGGAGTCGCGGATTCGCAGCGGGAGCTACAGCCTCGAGGAGGGCTACCGGGCCGGCGCCGAACTGATCGACACCGAGGCACCGACCGCGATCTTTGCGGCGAACGACAACCTGGCGATCGGCGCGCTGCGCGCCGCCCACGAGCGCGGGCTGACGCCCGGGCGCGACATTTCGATCGTCGGCTACAACGACATTCCGCTCGCCTCGCGCCTGCCGGTGCCGCTCACCTCGGTGCACACGGCCTTCGACCAGATCGCGTCGGCCGCGATCGAGCTGCTGCTCGCAGGTGACGCCGAGCCCCCGCGCGCCCCGGAACGCATCATGCCCACCCTCATCCCCCGAGCCTCAACGGCCCTGCCCCGCGCGTGAGGGGGTTGAGTGGTCACTTTTTGTAGTTCTGGCGGCGCCAGAACTACAAAAAACGACCACTCAACCCCCTGCTGGCCACGCGAACGGCTGTCGCCTATGGCCGAGAGTTTCGTTACGAGCGGGGCCTCCGGTTCCGGTCCTCGGCCAACGCGTTTTCGTTGGCGCGCATCGCATCCACACCCGCAGCGTCCGGGCCCCGAGGAACAGTGGCGCGAGCAGCCGCGTTTCCGTTGCTAGCAGCATCCCCCGCCCGATACTTGCCAGGGCCGACCAGCACGATCAGGCCGGTCTCGAGTTGGCGGCCGAGCTCCGAATTCTTGCGCCCGACCAGGAAATACCAGACGAGCACGACGGCAGTCCAGAGCGCGAACATGAGGATCGTGATGGGCCGAAGATCCTTGATGATCCAGACGCAACCGGCGACCGTGAGCACCGGAATGAGCGGATGCAGCGGCAGGCGGAACTTGCGGTCAAGGCCGGGCTCGCGGTGGCGCAGCACCATGACCGCGATCGCGACGACGAGGAACGCCATGAGCGTGCCGATGCTCGTCATCTCGGCGAGGAAGTTGATGGGAATCACGCCGGCAAGCAGCGCGACGGCCACGCCGACAATCACCGTGTTCGCGATCGGGGTACCGGTGCGCTTGTTCACCCGGCCGAACACGCGCGGCGCCATGCCGTCGCGCGACATCGCGTAGAGAATGCGCGTCTGACCGTAGAGCACGACGAGCGTCACCGAGAAGATCGAGATGACCGCGCCGATCGCGAGCACGGTGCCGGGCCACGAGGCCCCGACAATCCGCTCGAGAATCACGGCGAGCCCGGCCGACTGGCCCTCAAACTCGTCGGCCGGCTGCGCGCCGAGCGCCGTCACGACGACCATGAGGTACATCGCGGTGACAATGACGAGCGCGGCGATGATCGCGATCGGCAGGTTGCGCCGCGGGTTCTTCGCTTCCTCGCCCGTCGTCGACACCGCATCCAGCCCGACGTACGAGAAGAACACGATACCGGCGCCCGTCATGACACCCGAGAAACCGAACGGCGCGAACTCGGCGAAGTTGTCGACGTTCCAGCCGGTCACAGCGATCGCAGCAAAGAACACGAGCACGGCGAGCTTGAGCGACACCATGATCGTGTTCGCGATCGCCGACTCCGAGGTACCGCGAATGAGCAGCAGCATGCACATGACGACGAGCAGCACGGCAGGCAGGTTGATGACGCCGCCCTCTTCGGGCGCGGCCGAGATCGCCTGCGGCAGCTCAAAGCCGAACAGGTTGAGCAACAACTGGTTCACATACTGCGCCCAGCCCACCGCCACGGCGGCGGCCGAGACCCCGTACTCGAGCAGCAGGCAGGCGGCGACGCCCATCGCCGGCAGTTCGCCGAGCGTCGAATACGCGTAGCTGTACGACGATCCGGCGACCGGCACGCTGCTCGAAAGCTCGGCATAGCAGAGCGCCGATAGCCCCGCGACGGCGCCCGCGATGACGAACGACCAGATCGCCGCCGGGCCAGCAATCGGCACGACCTCCGACAGGATGAAGAAGATGCCCGTGCCGACCGTCGCACCGACGCCCATAAACGTGAGCTGGAGCAGTCCCATACTGCGAGGCAGCAACCCCGTGCTAGTTCCGGGTTCGGCGGGAACGGGCTTCACCCGAAACAGTTGTTGCGCGAGGGTCGATCGAGGCATCGTACTGTTTTACTCCAGACTTCGTTGTCGGTGCGCCATTTCGGCGGGGGGTTAGCGGTCGCGCAGCACTCGCATCCGCTGCACGGTGGGGTCGATCGCACCCCGCACGTGCCCGGTCGGCGACGCCGCGACGGCCTGCAAGAACGCGACCGTCTCGGCCGTGATCTCTTCGCCGGGAATCACGTTCGGGATGCCCGGCGGGTACGCCGCGAGGGTGTCGGCCGACACGCGGCCGATCGCGGCGCTCGCGTCGACGAGCTCCGAGTCGGCGAAGTAGGCCCGCCGTGCCGTGCGGCGCAGCACGCCAGGCTCGGGCAGCGTCGGGAACGCGACCTTCGTCTCGCCGCGCACGAGGGCGGCCTCGGGCGACGTGATGACCTCGATGAGCGCGTCGAACACGGCCGCGTAGTCGGGCACCTTGCCGGCGCCCACGATTGCGACGATCGACGTCGCGGTCGACATCTCGAAGAAGAGCGCGTGCCGGTTGATGAGCTGCTGCCGCACCCAGTGCCCGCTGAGCCCGGCGACCGACACGTCGAGCACGATGTGCAGCGGGTCGACGTCGACGATGTCGTCGAAGCGGCCGAACGTGTCGCTGAGTACGCCGATGCGGCCATCGGCCCGCACGACGTCGCGGAACGCGTTCGCGGCCTCGATCGACGCGCCGATCTGCTCGCGACCGTTCACGAGCGCGTGGCGGGCGATGTCGAGGGATGCGCGCAGCAGCGCCGAGGAGGAGGTCGAGGCGGTCATCGACATGGCGCGATTGATCTGTGCCTCGAGCACGTCGGCGAAGGGCCCGTCGGCGAGGTGGAGCATCGCCGACTGCGTGAGCGAGCCCGCGAGCTTGTGCGTGCTCGAGATGACGAGGTCGGCGCCGAGCTCGATCGGCGACGCGGGCAGCCCGTCGTGGAAGCCGAAGTGCGGCCCCCAGGCGCCGTCGACGATGAACGGCACGCCGTGCGCGTGCGCGAGCTCGGCGAGGGCGGCGAGGTCGGCGGCCGCGCCGAAGTAGCTCGGCGAGACGACGTAGACCGCGGCGAGCGGCACGCCGGATGCGTCGGCTCGCTCGAGCGCTTCGGCGAGCGACGCGAGCGTGATGCCGTGCGCGACGCCGTGCTCGTGGTCGATGCTCGGCATGACGTACGTCGGCACGAGGTCGGCCACGAGCATCCCGTCGATGAAGCTCGAGTGCACGCTGCGCTGCATGACGATGCCCTCGCCGAGGCCGCGCAACGCGAGCGCGACCGTGCGGTTCGCCTGCGAGGCACCGTTCGTGAGGAACCAGGTGCGGCGCGCGCCCCAGGCCTCGGCCGCGAGCGCGAGCGCCTGGTCGTAGGGCGAGTTGTCGCCGAGGTCAACGTCGTCAACGAGCATCGGGATGTCGAGCTGGAGCAGTCGCTCGCCGAAGAAGTCGGCGAGGCGCCCGCTCACGCCGGCCGCGGTGCCGCCGTGGCCCGGCACCATGAGCTGCGTCGAGACCGAGCGCGCGTGCTGCTCGAGCGCATCCGCGTACGGCGTCGTGCTCTGCGCGGCGCTCGGGGCCGCAGGCGTCGCCATGGTCGCGTCGATGTCGCGGTGAGTGGGGCGAGCGAGTTCGGAGATCGACATGTGGCCAAGTCTGGTGCGGCGCCGCGCCCGGCAGAATCCCGCACTTGCCTGCCGACCCACATACGCAGGCTGTTAGCCTCGCTGTAAGCAAAAGCTGTGGTATTAGTGAGGCGCGGATGCTCGACCTACGTCAATTGCAGGCGCTACGGGCCGTGCACGCGGCCGGCTCGGTCACGCGCGCCGCCCGCGAGCTCGGCTGGAGCCAGCCGACCGTCGACTATCACCTGCACGCGCTCGAGCAGCTCGTCGGCGGGCTCGTGCTCGAGCGCACGCCGCGCGGCAGCACCCCGACCGAGGTTGGCGCGTTGCTCGTCGAGCGCGGTGACGAGATTCTCGCGCTGAGCGAGCGGGCGGTGGCGGATGCGCGCGAGCTGCAGCGCAGCGGCCGCACGACCCTGCGATTCGGCACTTATCCGACCGCCGCCGCGCTGCTCCCCGAAATCGTCGCGCGCGTGCGGGGCGCCGGCCGCGAGCTCGAGGTCGTGCTCAAGGAGGTGCCGCAGCTGCTCGACGACCTGCATCGCGGCGAGCTCGACGCGCTGCTTGCGTACTCGGTGCCGACGATTGCGCTCGGGGTGCGGCCCGAGTTCGAGGTGGCCGAGGTGTATCGCGATCCCCTGCTCGTCGCCCTGCCCGCCGACCACCCGCTCGCCGCGGCCGAGGCGCTCGACACCGCTGCGCTGCGGAGCTTGCACGAGCTGCCGTGGGTGCTCGGCTCGAGCGAGCGCGACCCCATGGATGTGCTGCTCATGGCCACGTTCGAGGAGGCCGGCCTAAGCCCCGAGGTGTCGATTCGCACCGACGACATGCAGGTGATGCTCGCGATGGTCACCGCGCGGCTCGCGGTCTGCCTCGTGCCCCGGCTCGCGGCGCCAGCGCCGCCGCCGGGCGTCGCGCTCGTGCCGATCGCCGACGAGTCGTTCGCGCGGACCCTGCTCGCGGTCGTGCCGAAGGATGCGCGCCGCACCGGCCTCTCGATGCGGCAACTGCGCACGCACCTCGCCGCCGCCATCGCAGGGGGTTGAGTGGTCGTTTTTTGTAGTTCTGGCACCGCCAGAACTACAAAAAACGACCACTCAACCCCAACGAACGGTACAGAGGAGGGGATGCGGCTTTTTCTGCATACCTGGCTGGGTGTAACCTGAATCGTCGCCAACTTGACCGACACCGTTCGACTCCTGCACTCCCCAACCCCGCTGAGGCAGGTGGTCGGGCCGCGCCACCGCGTTCGAGGCCTCGCCCCACCAGGGCGGGTACAGCGTTTCCGGCGCGCCGTTCATCGTCAGCTCAGGAGCACATTCGTGTCACACGACACCTCGACCATCAACACCGGCGCCACGCCCGCCGCATCCGGCGCGAAGCAGAACAAGCCCTGGCAGGTCATCGTCGCGAGCCTCGTCGGCACGTCGATCGAGTTCTACGACTTCTACATCTACGCCACCGCGGCTTCGCTCGTCTTCCCCATTCTCTTCTTCCCGAGCGCCGACCCGATTACCGCGCTGCTCTCGTCGTTCGCCGTCTTCGGCGTCGCGTTCATCGCGCGCCCCTTCGGCTCGATCCTCTTCGGCCACTTCGGCGACCGCATCGGCCGCAAGGGCACGCTCGTCGGCACGCTGCTCGTGATGGGCATCGCGACCTTCCTCATCGGCTGCCTGCCGACCGCGGCGAATGCCGACGGCTCGATCAACACGAACATGACCGTGCTCGCGCCGGCGCTGCTCGTGCTGCTGCGCTTCTGCCAGGGCCTCGGCCTCGGCGGTGAGTGGTCGGGCGCCGCCCTCCTCGCCACCGAGAATGCCCCTGCGAACAAGCGCGCCATCTACGGCACGTTCCCGCAGCTCGGTGCACCGATCGGCTTCATCCTCGGCAACCTCCTCTTCGTGCTGCTCAACTACACGCTGACCGAAGAGCAGTTCCTCACGTGGGGCTGGCGCCTGCCGTTCCTCGTGTCGGCCGTGCTCGTCATCATCGGCCTCTGGGTGCGCATCCAGCTCACCGAGACGCCCGCCTTCCAGAAGGTCGTGCGCGAAGACCACGTCGTCAAGGCCCCGCTCGTCGAAGTCTTCCGCAAGTCGTGGCGCGCGATCATCCTCGGCACCTTCGTGATGCTCGCCACCTACGTGCTCTTCTACATGATGACCTCGTTCATGCTCACGTTTGGCTCGACGCCGACGACCGATCAGGCCGCCGCGACCGCGGCCGAGGCGGGCACGGCGTTCGACGCCGCGACGCACGTCGGCGGCCTCGGCTACCCGAAGACCGACTTCTTGCTCATGCTCATCGTTGCCGTCGTCTTCTTCGGCATCTTCACGCTCGTCTCGGGCCCGCTCGCCGAAAAGTTCGGCCGCCGCAAGATGCTGCTCTCGGTCACGGCGCTCATCTTCATCTTTGCCTTTGTGATGACCCCGCTGCTCGGCCTCGGCCACACGGGCGTGCAGACGCAGCTCATCATCGGCATGGCGCTCATGGGTCTCACGTTCGGCCCGATGGGCGCGGTGCTGCCCGAGTACTTCCCCGCGAACACGCGCTACACCGGCTCGGCGATAGCGTACAACCTCTCGTCGGTACTCGGCGCGGGCATCGCCCCGACCGTGTTCGTCGCGCTCTGGAGCGCGGGCGACGGCTCGCCGTTCTGGGTCGGCGTCTACCTCGCCGGCGCGGCCCTGCTCACCTTCGTTGCGCTGCTGTTCTCGAAGGAAACGAAGCACAACGACTACACGAATGAGTCGGTCGCGGCCTAGCGTCGCCTGACGAAATCCCCGGTTCGCGGGGCCGGATGCGCGCCAACACATCTCGCCCGGCGCACCGGGGATTTTTTGCTCGGGCCGACGGATGCTCGGCCCGGCTCGCCAGCGCGAGTCGCGCATCCGCCTCGCGCCACGAAACAATCTCGGATTAGAGTGAATTGCAGCGCGGGCGTCACCGAGGTCGCTCGCGGAAGGGATGCGCCATGACCGATCTGCCGGACTCCGAGATTCGCCGCCGCCTCACTGCCCTCGCGCCGAGCCAACTCAGCGACGCAATGGGCCGCCTCAACGTGGTCGACAGCGGCATCGCGCCGATGTGGCCGTCGCCCGGCTTCGTCGGCCGCGCCGTCACCGCCTACGTTGCGCCCGGCGACAACAAGGTGCTGCACGAGCTCGTGCCCGACCTCGCCGAGGGTGACGTCGTAGTCGTAAATGGCAGCGGCGTCACGAACCGCGCGCTGCTCGGCGGCATCATCGCCGAGCGGATGCAGCGCCACGGCGCCGTCGCCGTCGTGCTCGACGGAGCGATCCGCGACGCGCTCGAGTTTGAAGAGATCGGGCTGCCCGCCTACGCCCGCGCGGTCTCCCCCGCCGGCCCGTACCGCAACGGACCCGGCCGCCTGCACGAGGCGGTCGCGATCGGCAACGTCGTCGTGCATCCGGGCGACTGGCTCGTCGGCGACCGCGACGGCATCGCTGTGGTGCCGCAGGGCGAGGTCGCCGAGGTGCTCGCCGGCGCCGAGGCGAAGCGCGAGTCCGAGGAGAAGCAGCTCAGCGAGCTCCGCGCTGGCCTCCTCGACTAGCCCGCGCCGAAGGGCTCGCGCTCTCCATGGGTGTCGCGTTTAGGCCCATTTCACGCCCGATTCCGCGAGTTTTTGGGGCCAAACGCAACACCTATGCGGAGGGGACGGCGAGCTCCGCGCCAGCCTCCTCGACTAGCTCGCGCCGCCCGACGCCGCGACGAAGTCGCGCGCCCACGCGGCCGTCGCGTCAAGCCCGCCGAAGGTGTAGAAGTGCATCGCGACCTCGCCGAGCGCCGCGTCGCGAGCCACGGCATCCTGCAGCGAGCGGATGAACGTGTCGGGCCCCGCGGTGCCCATCAGATTCGCGAGCGAGAAGCCGTACTTGCGCACGATGCCCGCGCTCGACGTAACGCCGAAGCGGCTCGCGTACCGTAGCAACCGCTTCACGCCGGCAGGCCCGGGCGCGCCGACTCGAATGGGCCCGTCGTAGCCGCGAGCCCGCACCTCGCCGACCCACGTCGCCACCGCATCCGCGTCGAAGCCGAACTGCGTGACGACGACGGGCGCGAGTCCCTGGGTCCGCAGCTCGCCGAGCTTCTCGTCGAGGGATGCCCAGAGCACGTCAGTCGCAATGTTCGGGTGCCCCTCGGGGTAGCCCGCGATGCCGACCTCGCGCACGCCATAGTCGGCGAGCCGCACCGCGCGGATGAGCGAGGCCGCGTCGGAGAACGGCCCCTCGGGCTGCGCCGGATCGCCCGCGATGAGAAACAGGTGTTCGGCAACGCCGGCTGCCTGCAGCTGCTCGAGGAGGCTCATGAACACGTCGAGTGAGCGGATGCGCCGGGCCGCGAGGTGCGGCACCGGCACGAACCCGGCGTCGAGCACGGCGCGCGCCGCAGCCACCGTCGTCGCCGGTTCCTCGTTGCTGAGAAACGTCACGTTGATGCGCGTGCCCGCGGGAATCAGCTCGGCCGCCGCGGGAATCGCCGCCACATCGCGGCTCGTGATCTCGAGCGAAAAGTCACGCATGAGGGCAGATTCGCGGGGTGCCGGTGGCGTCATAATCCCCAATTCTCCCCCGTCGCGCGGTCTCCCGGCGACACGCGGCAGCTACCCACCAATACCCAGCACCCCGGCCACGAGGTTGATCGCCACCGCGAGAATCACCATGCCGAACAGGAACGACACGGCCGCGTGCCGCAGCAGAATCTTGCGGATGCGCGTGTCGTTGATCTCGGGGTCGGTTGCGCCATAGGTCATGCCGACCGCGTAGCTGAGGTAGAGGAAGTCGGCGAAGCACGGCGGCGACTTCGAGTGAAAGTCGATGCCGCCATCGTCATCGCGGTAGTACTCGTACGCGTAGTGCACGGCGTAGGTCTGGTGAATGCACGCCCACGCGCCGAAGACGCCGACGAGCGTGAGCACCGCCCCGAGCGGCGTGTTGCCGCTTTGCTGCACGATGAGCACGCTCACGATCGCGAGCACGGCAACGATCGCGACGAGCACCTCGTCGAAGATCGGGCTGAGATCCTCACGGCCAACGTTGCGCTCAGTCGCCGCCGCATCCATCGGCCAGAGCGTCAGCATCGAGAGCACGACGAAGACGAGCTCACCCACGCAGATGCCGAGCAACGCCGCCACGTAGCCGTCGAGCCAGAAGCCGGCCACGAGCGCCGCGGCCACCCCGAGCACCGCCGCGGTCACGAGTTGCGCCCACGTTGGCCGCAACAGTCGTGGCGTATAGCCGGTCTCCTCGCCCGTCATGTCAACAACCTAGCCCCGGCCGGCGCATCCGAACGCGCCAGTGTCGCCGTGTCGCAGCGAGCAGCCCAGCGCAAACCACCGCAGCGCCCGGCCGCAACGCCGGCCCGCAGCGCCGGGCGGCCAGCCCGGCCGCAGCGCCGTGTCGCAGCCAACCACCCGGCCAGCGAACCAGCGCGACAGCCAGCGCGGCCGCCGCGCCACGACAGACTCAGTGCCCAAACGCCTCCGCGAGCCACCAGGCCCCGCCGTCCGAGGCGATCCGTGCATCAATCACGATCGGCCCGTCGCCCGCCTCAAGCCACGCGCGCACGGGTTCGAGGTCGTCGACCGAGCGCACCGTCACGCCCGCCGCGCCGAAACCGCGCGCAATCGACGCGATGTCGACGCGCGGAAAGGTGACCGTGCCGAAGTCGGGCGGCACCCCATCCGCGCCGAAGTGATGCACCTCGGCGCCGTACGCGTCGTCGTTGTACACGATCACGACGAGCGGTAGCTCGAGCCGCACGGCGGTCTCGAGTTCGGCGATCGCCATCAAGAAGCCGCCGTCGCCGACGCCGAGCACCGGCAGTCGCTCGGGCTGGGCGAGCGCGGCGCCAATCGCCGTCGCGAGCCCCAGGCCAATCGACTGAAACGCCTGGGTGAAGCAGAAGCCATACTCGTCAGGCACGCGCAGATAGCTCGACGGATACCCCATGAAGTTGCCCGAGTCGATCGACACGACGCGCTCGGCGGGCAGGATGCGGTCGAGCGCGTCGGTGAGGATGCGCGGGTCGATGCGCCGCTCGCCGTCGTCGCCGATGACCGAAAGATCGCCGGGCACGTGCACGTCGGTGAGCCCGGGTTCGCCGTGCGGCACGTCGTTCCAGCGCGCCTCGGCGGCGATGGCCTCGGCGACCTCGGCGGTGCGATACCGCTCCCCCGCACCCGAGCGCGCGAGTTCGTCGGCGACGGCGCGGGCCGTGAGCGCCGCATCCCCCACCACGCCGAGATCGATCGGCCGCTGCGCGCCGAGGGCGAGCGGCTCGAGGTCGACCTGCGCGACGCGGGTGTCGTCGCCGATGAGGCGACCGTGACGCATCGTCCACATGTTCAGCGCGCAGCCGAACGACACGATGAGGTCGGCCTGCGAAATGAGCTCGGCCGACAGCGGCGACGAGAATCCGCCCGAGATACCGAGCGAGAACGCCTCGCCCTCGAACAGTCCGTTCGCGACGGCCGAGGTGGCGAGCAGCGCGCCCGCGACGCGGCCGAGCTCACGCAGTTCCCGGCCCGCGCCTCGGGCACCGCGCCCGGCCACAATGACCGGCCGCTCGGCCTGCCGAATGAGGTCGGCGAGCGCACGCACCGATGCGTCGGAGGCGCGCGGCGGCGCGGGTCGCGGCGGCGACGTCAGCGTCTCGAGCGCACGGATGCTCGCCTCGGGCACGAGCGCATCCTGCACGATAATGGGCAGGTTGAGCACCACGGTGCGGCGCTCATCGCGGGCCAAGCGAAACGCGTGCACGACGTCGCCGAGCGCGCTCGCCGGCGAGTTGACCCGCTGCGGGCTCGCGAGCACGGCCGAGGCGAGCCCAGACTGGTCGATCGAAAAGTTCGTTGGCACCGGCGCGGGCGCCGACTCGGCGGCAAGCACGACCACGGGCGTGCGACTCTTCGCGGCCTCGCCGATGCCGGTGACCGCGTTGGTGAGGCCGCAACCCTGATGCAGCGAGACGAGCGCGACGGTGTCGCTCATGCGCGCGTACGCATCGGCCATCGTCGCCGCGCCGCCCTCGTGCCGCGTCGCCGTGAACTCGACCCCAGCATCCCGCAGCGCGTTCGTCACGGCAAAATTGCCCGAGCCGACGACGCCGAAGCAGTGCCGGGCGCCCAGCTTGGCGAGAGCGCGACCAACGAGTTCGGCGACGGTGAGGCCGCTCATGCCTGCGCTTCGACGAGGGCGAAGACGCGCGTCGGGCTGCCGGTGCCGCCAACAATCGGCAGCGGTGCGACGACGAGCACGGCGCCCCGGGCCGGCAGTTCGGCGAGGCGCTGCAGAGAGGTGATGCCGTACTTGTCGGCGCCGAGCAGGTGGTAGTGCATCGGGAACGGCGGGTCGAGCTCGGCGCCGCGGCCCCAGTCGATGCCGACCGTCTCGACGCCGACGCCCGAAATCTCGGGTCGTGCGGCGAGCCATTCGGCGAGCTCGGCGGTGCAGCCCGGCGTGTGCGAGCCGGTTTCGTCGGCGTTGAGGAACGCCTCCTGGTCGTCGGAGAACTGGTCCCAGCCAGTGCGCAGCAACAGCCAGGTGTTCGGTTCGAACGCGCCGTGCTCGGCCTCCCAGCGCTCGATGTGCTCGACGTCGATGAGGAAGTCGGCGTCGGCCGCCGCCTCGGCAGAGAAGTCGAGCACGACCGCCGGGCCGACGAGCCGTTCGGGCGGCAGCTGCGACACATCGTGCCCCTCGCGGCCGCTCACCCAGTGCACGGGCGCGTCAATGTGCGTGCCGATGTGCTCGCCGGTGTGGATGTTCGCGTGCTTCCAGAAGGGCCCGGGTTCGTTGTATTCGCTCACGGTCTCGAGCGAGAAGTCGATGAGGTTCGCGAACGGCTCGGGCAGGCGCAGCGTCGGCGTCGAGGCTTCGAGGCGGTTCGTCAGATCGACAATACGAACGCAACCGCTCGCGAGGGCGGCAACGAGGTCGGGCAGCAGCGCCATGGGGAGTCCTCTTCCTTGGGGAACCTGGGGCCGCCGGGTGCGCACCCCACACCTGTCAGGCTAATCGAGCGCGGCTACGCTGGTGGGCGTGCTTGCCAACGACACTCGCTGCCCCTGCGGAACCGGACTCACCTACGGCGAATGCTGCCGCCGCTTCCACGCCGGCCAGCCCGCCCCGAGTGCCGAGGCGCTCATGCGCTCGCGCTTCACCGCCTTCGTCACGGGCAACGCCGAGTACCTGCGCTCGACGTGGCATCCGAGCCGTCGCCCCGAGCGGCTCGACCTCGACGCCGACCTCGTGTGGCAGCGCCTCGAGGTGCTCGGCACGACCGGTACGCCGTTCGATGCGACCGCCACCGTCGAGTTCATCGCGCACTTCAGGGATGCGGATGAGCGGGGAACCCTGCACGAAAACAGCGAGTTTGTGCGCGAGCGGGGCCGCTGGTTCTACGTGCGCGCGCTGTCGTAGCGCCGCCGCGGGCCCCGTAGGGGCACCGCCAGTAATGCTGCGCTAACAGTAGTGGCGCGCTCAACGACACAGCCACCTCGGCAGTGGCGCGCTCAGCGACAAGTGGCGCGATGATGACAGCGCCACTTGTCGCTGACCGCGCCACCCAGACGTTCCCGCCCTCACGGGGACGTGCACCTATCGGTACACCGGCCAGGCCGAGCCCGCCACGAACGCGCCGACCACCGCAAGCACCGTCACGGCAAGCACGACGAGGTCGAGTCGCCGAATCTGCAGCTTGGCCATGCGAATCTGGCGCCCGCGCGCATCCGAACCGGCGCGTGTGAAGCCGCGGGTTTCAAGCGCCTCCACGGTTGTGCGCACCGACTTCGCGGTGTTGAGGAAGATCGGGTAGAACGACAGCACCGCGAGCTTCGCCCACTGCGCCATGACGCGCCAGCCAAGAATCCCGCGCCGTTCGGGCGGCGCCGTCCGCAGTCGATACCCCTCGAAGACGGTGCTGAACTCCTCAACGAGAATTGGGAGCATCCGGTAGCCGTAGCTGACACCGAACGCGAGCATCTGCGGCGCGCGGAACGCGAGCAGCGCATCCGAGAGCTTCTCGGGGTCGAGCGACACGAACGCGGCCATGCTCGCGAGCGAAACCACGCCGAGCTTGAGGTGCAGCGCCGCGAGCGCGATCAGCGTCTCGAGGTTGCCGCCGAATAGCCACGCGGCAACCGCCATGTAGATGACCTCGGCGCCGAGTCCGAGCACGAACAGCCCGAGAATGAGCGGGCCGACGCGTGCGAGGAAGATCGACGCGGCGCCGATGACGAAGAGCCCGGCGAGCACCGTGATGTTGTGGGTGAACCAGGGCACGAGGGCGAGCAGGATGTACCAAATCACCACCGCGCGCGGGTCCATCGCCGCGAACAGGCCGCCGCGGGTCGCGTACGCGGTGCGAATCAGCTCGAGCTTGACCAACTCGACCGACAGGACGTCATGGTGTGCGCGTGCCATCAGTGCGTCTCCTCCAAGTGGTTGAGCGGTGCTGCGACCGCGGCGACGAGCTCGCCCACCGACAGCGGAACCGGGTCGAGCCCGAGCTCGCGGCCGAGCACAGCGATCTGCGGCGGCCGCAGGC
Organism: Gulosibacter sediminis; assembly: GCF_023370115.1. Taxonomy (NCBI): domain Bacteria; kingdom Bacillati; phylum Actinomycetota; class Actinomycetes; order Micrococcales; family Microbacteriaceae; genus Gulosibacter; species Gulosibacter sp. ACHW.36C. The sequence goes on from NZ_CP097160.1 coordinate 1,934,076, forward strand.
GCACCTGGTCGAGCAGCGCCGCGTCGGTGAACAGCTCGCGCGGGGTGACGTCGGCGAGGATGCGCCCGCCCTCGAGCACGAGCACGCGATTCGCCCACTCGGCGACGAGCTGCATGTCGTGCGTGGCGACGACGGTGCACTCGATGGTGTCGGCGAGCTCGGCGAGCATCGTCGTCACGTCGTCGCGGCTCTGGGTGTCGAGGCTTGACGTGGGTTCGTCGAGCAGCAGCAGCTTCGGCCGCATCGCGAGGCCGATCGCGAGGGTCGCGCGGCGCTGCTGGCCGCCCGACAAGGTGCGGCCGTCGCGCTCGGCGATCGGCGTCAGTGCGACCCGCTCGAGCACGCGCTGCACGATCTGGTCGGTGTCGGCCACCTTCCGCGAGCGCGGGAACAGCGCGACGTCGTCGCGCACGGTGCCCTTGAGGAACATGAGCTGCGGATGCTGGTAGAGGTAGGCGGCGGTGTCGGCCATCTTCCGTGCCGAGACCGAGCGCGTGCTTTTGCCGTCGACGACCACCTCACCCTCGCGGGCGACGATGATGCCAGCGAGGAGCTTGAGCAGCGTCGACTTGCCCGCGCCGTTGCCGCCGACGAGGGCGATGCGCTCGCCGCTGCGCAGCGTCGTGTCGAGGCCCTGCAGCACCGGGGTGATGTTGCCGCCGACGCTCTTGTAGCCGTGCGTCACGTTCTCGACCTGGGCCACGACCGGGGCGTAGTCGCCCGTCACATCCGTACGAAGCGGATGCGCGCCAAGCAGATCCGCGGCCTCAGCACGGTCCTCGACCACCACATCCGCCCGAACCGGATGCGCGCCAAGCAGCTCCGCGGCCTCGGCCGGGGTGCGCGGCGCGGCATCCAAGCCGAGCGCGCGCACCGCCTGCACCGCCTGGGGTGCCGGGATGCCGTGCTGCTCGAGCTCGTCCGTGCGGCGCAGCGCATCCTCGATCGGCAGGTGCCAGACCGGGCTGCCGTGCGCCATCAGCACGACCGACTTCGCGTACTTCGCGACGAACTCGGCGTGGTGCTCGATCGTGATCACGGTAACGCCGTGCTCGCGGTTGAGCTCGGCGAGTCGCTCGTAGATCTCCTCGGCGCGCGCCGGGTCGAGCTCGGCGACGGGCTCGTCGACGATGATTACCTCGGGCCGCAGCGCGAGCGCACCGGCGAGCGCGGTGAGGTGCGCCTGGCCGCCCGAGAGCTGCCAGATGTAGCGGTCCTCAAGGTGCGCGATGCCGAGGCTGTCGAGCGCCGCATCGGTGTCAGCCTTATACGAGTCGCGGCCGAAGTTGATCGGGCCGAACGCGACGTCGTCGCGCACCGTCGGCCGCACGAGCTGGTTCTGGAAGTCCTGGTAGACGTAGCCGACGCGGGTCGAGAGCTCGGCGACGCTCGAGGTGTACGTGTCGACCCCATCCACCGTCACCGAGCCGGCGAAGTCGCCCGACCAGTAGTGCGGAATCAGACCGTTGATGCTCTTGCAGAGCGTGGTCTTGGACGCTCCGTTGCCCCCGACCACGGCAACGAAGTCGCCGCGTTCGATGGTGAGGTTGACGTTGCGCAGCACGTCAGCCTCGGCGCCGGGATACCGGAAGGACAGGTTCTCGATGACGATGATGGGGTCGGCCACAATTAGCGCTTTCGGTTCTTCTGGGAGCGGCGGAACAGCAGGATCGCGACGACGAGCATGACGACGATGACGCCGACGCTCACCCACAGGAAGCCGGGGCCGTACTGGTCGAGCAGCTCGGTGTCGACGGCGCCGAACGAGAGGTCCCACGCCTCGAGGAAGGCGAAGAAGAACGAGGCGATCGAGAGCAGCAGGGCGACGACGACGAACCAGCCGACGTGCTGCACCGAGCCGGGCGCACGCTCGCCGGGAACGCGCGGGCGCAGGCCGAGCAGCGGCTCGATCTTGCCGTAGAGCGCGGGGATGAGCCACATGGCGGGGATGGCGCCGAAGAGGATGCCGCTGATGAGCACGTCGACGCCGAGGCCGATGCCCTCGATCGCGAGGATCGACTGCGGGAGGCCCTCGACGTACTCGGCGTCTTCGAGGCCGATCCAGACCTTCGAGAGGTCGACGATGGCCGAGAGCACCTTGTCGATGAGCACCACGGTGATCGCGGCGATCCAGATCTGCACGCGCGAGTTCGCGTTGCGAATGAGCATACCGCCGACGTAGAGCGCGAGGAACATCTGTAGGAAGCCCTCGACCTCGGCGAGGCCCGAGAAGTCGCCCATGAGCAGGTCGGTGAAGACGATCTCGCCGAGCGGTGCGCCGAGCGCGGCCCAGAACGGGTTGAACAGGGCCACCATGGTGAGCGGCACGAAGATGAAGCTGCTCACCGAGACGTCGATCGGGCCGATCGAGACGTCGGGAATCACCTCGAGGATGATGTTCGCGAGGCCATTCAGTGCCATCGCGAGCACGAAGACCATGAGCTTCTGCGGCATGGTCATGTCGCCGCCGGGGGCGCCGTTGCCGCGCAGGGCGCCGGCGCGGCGGTAGTCGGAGGGCTCGGCGGAGTGGGGCTTGGTGGGCTGTTGGGTGTCAGTCACGGGGGTGCTCCTTGATTCGGGGGTCACGCAGCGTCGGCTAATGGAGGGATGTGGTCACGACACTGCCGCGGTGGCGGCGTCGCGGCTCGGGGTCAGCAGGTCGATGAGGTCGGCGGCGGAGTCGATGGCGTCGGTGGCGATGCCCTCGGCGACGGCGGCGTCGATCTCGGCGTCGCCGGTCGAGCCGCCGCGCACGAGCACGCGGCGGGCGATGCCCACGGCGAGCGAACCGGCCGCGTCATTGCGCGGCTTGTCGCCGAGGAACCAGGTGCGGGCCGGGTCGGCGTCGGCGACGAGGAGCGCCTCGCGCAGAATGCGCGCATCCGGTTTGCGCACGCCGACCTCGTCGGAGCACACGTAGGCGGCGATGAGGTGGTCGATGCCCTGGGCGGCGCACTCGGCGCGCACGGCTCGGCCGCTAATCGTGTTCGAGACCACGACAACGGGCATCGCCTCGCGCTCGGCGTGCTCGAGCAGCTCGCGGATGCCGGGGCGCGGCGTGCGCTTGCTCTTCGCGGTGCCGAAGCGGAACATCAGATCGTGTGCCTCGGCCTCGAGCAGCGCCCGGGCTCGCGGGCTGAGGTCGCCGCCGACGAGGTCGCGCCAGAAGCGCGCGGCGCCGATCTCGTGGCAGCCGTCGGGGCGCTCGCGCTCGGTCACCTTGAACTCGCGGTAGCGGTCGATGCCCGCCGAGATGAGCGCCCGGGCGCGGATGCGGTCAACCGGCTCGTCCTCGGCGTCGAGCAGCGCCGCGAGCGAGTCGCAGAACGCATCAAGGAGCGCGCCGTCGGGCTGCGAGGTCGAGATGACCCCACCGTGGTCGAGCAGCAGCGCTGCCTGCCGGCCCGCGGGCAGCGCGTCGGTCGCTGCGGGCAGCGCCGAGGCGGGCGCGGGGTCGGCCGCCGCCCGCAGCGTTTCGAGCAGCCCCTCGGGGGTCGGGAACACCGCATCCGCTACCTCGGCCACGCCGAACGGCGGCTGGTCGGTGTGCTTGCTCACCGTGAGCACCACCGCGCCGACGCCCGCGCGGCGGCCGGCCACGACATCCCGGTCTTGCGTGTCGCCGACGTACCAGGCGTGGGCGGGCGAGACGCCGAGCGCCGCCGACGCGAGCTCGATCATGCGCGGGTGCGGCTTACGCATCCCAACCTCGTCGCTGTAGACCTGCACCTTGAAGTACGCGTCGAGGCCGTGCTTCGCGAGCAGGCGGCGGTGGCTGCGGCCCGAGTGCGCGTTGCTCACGATGCCGAGGGGAATGCCGCGGCGCTCGGCCTCGGCGAGCAGTTCGGGGATGCCCGGGCGCACGTTGTGGTCGGAGATCGTCGTGTTCTGCTCCTCGAGCAGCGCGCTCGCCTCGGCGACGAGCAGGGCACGGATGGGCTCGGGCAGCTCGGCCGCGAGGAAGTCGCCGACGACCTCGCGGTGCGTCATCTCGCGCGGCTCGAGGCGGCGGCTCGACGCGTGCTTCCAGTGGCGCAGCGCGGTGAGTCCCGAGTCGAGCGAGGTGCGCACCTCGGCCTGCTCGATGCTGTGCCCGGCTCGCGCGGCACGCGCCACGATCGACGCAGCCAGCTCGTCTCGACCGGTGGGTCGCTTCACCGTTTCGAAGATGACGCCGCCGAAGTCGAGCAGCAGGGCGCGGGGCGCGTAAAGCAGGGGGGATGCGGTGGTCGGCACGAGTGGGTCTCTTTCTGTCGCGTTCGCAACGACCGTACGAAGGACCCGTGTACGGCTTGGCACCGCTATGTGAACGGTTGTGGAACGCTCCAATTGGAAATTCCTGGAACGCTCCAACGCTGCTAGAACAGTGCCATGGGAGCAAAGAGCCACCGCGCGCCGACCCTCAACGATGTCGCCGCCGAGGCGGGCGTATCGAAGTCGCTCGTGTCGCTCGCCGTGCGCGGCGACGTGGGCGTGCGGCCCGAGACGCGCACGCGCATTCTCGACGTCGCCGACCGGCTCGGGTACCACTCGAACCCGTGGGCGCGCTCGCTCGTGCGCGGCCGCAGCCAGATGATCGGCGTGCTGCTCGACGACCTGCGCAGCGGCTACCACACCGACGTCGTGCACGGCATCGAAGACGAGGCCGAGACGAACGGCATGTCGGTGGTCATGGCCGATGCCCGCCGCGACCCGGCGCTGCTGCGCACCCGCCTCGAGCGGATGATCGGGCTCGGGCTCGACGGGGTCGTGATCGTCTCGGGTCGGGCCGACAGCGCGCCGATCGGCGACTTCGCGCGCCGGGTGCCGCTCGTCGTCGTGGGCCGCCCCGCCGAACTCTCGCCCGGCATCGGCCAGGTGTCGAACGACGACCGCGCCGGCATGCGCCTCGCGGTGCACCACCTCGCGTCGCTCGGGCACCGCCGCATCGTGCATCTGCCCGGCTCGCCGCGCCCGGCGGCCGTCGCCAGGCGCGAGGCCTATCTTGAGACCATGCGCGAACTCGGCTTAGAAGACCACGCGAGCGTCGTGCCCGGCATCGAGTCGCTGCTCGGCATGCTCGCCCCCGGCGACGCCGACGCCCCGACGGCGGTGTGTTGCGCCACCGACCGCATCGCTGTCGAGCTCATCGGCGAGCTCAGCGACGCCGGCGTCGAGGTGCCCGGCCGCCTCAGCATCGTCGGCTACGACAACATCGACTTCGCGGCCCGGATGCGGCCGACGCTCACGAGCGTCGACCAGCCGCGCCGCTCGATGGGGTCGCTCGCCCTGCGGCAGCTCACCGACATGCTCGATGGGGCGGATGCGCGGCACGAGATCGCGACGCCGACCCTCGCGATCCGCCGCTCAACCGCGGCGCCGGAGCGCTAACGTGGCGCAGCGGGATGTCGTGCTTGAGGCCTCGGGCCGGGTCGCTGAGACCCGCTCCTGTCGAACACCTTGTGGCCGCTTTCACCCGGCGGTGCCACTGTGGCGCCCATGACTGACACCACCGAGCCCCGCGTCGTCGCGTTCGAGGAGGGGCGGCGCATCCGTGTCGCGCCTCAAGGCGCTCGCCGAGTCGCTCGCGTAGCCCCGCCGCCCCACCGACGTGCCCGACGCCGCGCGTCGATTGGGTGTGCCACACTCTCGGGGTGACAACTAGGCGCGCATCGTGACCGGGCAGGAGCTGCTCGGGTGGCTGCCGACCGTCGCCGCGATCGTGCTGCTCGCCGGCATCGCGTTTGGCGGGCTCGCGGCGTTCCGCATCCCGGCGCCGCACGAGGTCATCGTCGCCGTCGCCCGTGCCGCTCTGCAGCTCGCGGCACTGAGCCTCGTGCTGTCGGGCGTCATCACGCATCCGCTCTGGGTTGGCCTCGGGCTCGTCGTGATGTTCGCGGCGGCGGTGTTCACGTCGGCCCGGCGCACCCGCGGCATGGGCGTCCCGATTGCTCTGCTCGCGAGTTCGATGGCGCTCGGCCCGTGTGTCGCGATGGCGATCGTGTTCGGCACCGGCGCGCTCGCCTTTGAGCCTCGGTACCTGCTCGCGGTCGGCGGCATCGTCGTCGGCAACACCATGACGATCGCGACGCTGACGCTGCGGCTGCTCGACGCGGGAGCGCGCGATCACTGGGACGAGATCGAGGGCTGGCTCGCCCTCGGCGCGACTCCGCGGCAGGCCTTCGCGCCGATCGCGCGGCCGGCGGTGCGCAACGCGCTCATGCCGTCGATCGACCAGACTCGCACGACCGGCCTCGTCGTACTGCCGGGCGCCTTCGTCGGCGCGGTGTTCGCGGGCGCCTCGCCGATCGAGGCCGGTACGTTCCAGCTCATCGTGCTCGCGAGCATCCTCGCCTCGGGGGTCATCACCGCGACGCTGCTCGCGTTCCGCCAGCCCCAACTGCGCAAACCGCCGCCGCTCGTCGCCGCGGCCTAGGTGGAACTCCTTGCCGCACTGTGAACGTCTGCGGTCCGCAACGATCTCCGGGCAGGAGATGCGCGAAGACGCTCGCAATCTATGCACGGGTGCCCTCGCGCACCTTGTGCCACCTCACCTGGCTGTGCCCTGAGACGGCACGCCTTGCAACGTCAGGCGAGTACGAGCTCGACGTTGTCGTGGCTCGCGAACACGTCGAGCACGAGGTCGAAGTAGGTCGGCTCGCCCGCGGCGCGCAGCCCCGCGAGGTCGCGGGTGATCTTCTCGGCGTTGAAGGTGCCGGGTCGCGCGAGCTTCGCCTGGTACCAGGATGCGGTGGTGTCGACGCCGAGGGCGGCGCGGCTAAGTTCGTGGTCGCGCCACGTGACGCGGATGCGGTCGTGCCCGACGGCGTCGCCGATACCGCCGTAGAGGAGATCGTCGAGCGCGTCCAGGCTCTCGCCGAGCCGCCAGTCTTCGCTCTGCATGAAGCCGCGGTTGAGCTCGTCGTAGAGCGAGGCGATATCGGTGATCACGGTGCCGCGCAGTTCGACCTCAAACATGGGTCGATTCTGGCAGACGGCGGTGGCCTCACCCTCGGACAAACCACGAGGCCCGCGCATCCGGGTGGATGCGCGGGCCTTCACCGCTTCTGCGGCGTTACTACTGAACTACTGAATCGCGACGAACACGGTCTCGGCCGATATGCCGGGGCTCACCCCCAGCACACCGTCAACTGGAGCCGGTACCTCGAATACCTCGTTGCCGGTCGTCGACGCACCCTCATAGAGGGTGTTCATCGTGTCGATTGCGTCGGGGGCGACCACGAGGCTGTCGTATGACTCGACGGTGTTGCCGCCAGCCGTGACGTAGTCGAGGCCGACCGAAATCGGGGTCGATCCATCGGCATCGTCACCGGTGTAGGTGATCGTGTAGTTCACGAGGATGTAGACGTTGCCCTCGGCGGGCTCGTCGTTGAACTGGTTCTCGGCCAGCACCGCGTCAGTCGCGTCGAGCGTGACCGAGTTGATGGTGACGGTCCAGTCGCGACCCTCGAGCGACGAGCCGAGCGGAACCGGGTTCTCGCGGGTGCCGGCCTCGGCTTCTTCGGCCACGGCCTCGTCCGCCTCCTCAGCCGGCGCATCCTGCTCGGCTGAGTCGACCTCAGCGGCCTCGCTCGAGGTCACGTTGACGTTGCTGTTCTCTTCAACCGCGTCACCAATGGCGTTGCCGACGGCGACAAAGAAGACGATGAATCCGACGATGGTGCCGACGACCGAGATGATGACGGCGCTCACCGCCTGCCACTTCACCTTGCCCTTGAGGAAGATGGCGACGAGGCCAAGGATGAACGCGATGGGCAGCAGCACCCACCCGATGATGAGGGCGCCCGGCATGCAGGCGAAGATGAAGCCGACGATCGCGACGATGAACGCGGCAATGCCGAGCCCGTTCGTGCGCTTCGGCTGCTCGCCCATCGGCGGCTGCCCAGACGCCTGGTGCGGCGCGGGAGGGTAGAGCTGCTGGGGCGGGTTTTGGAAGTTTGACACGGTTACTCCATAGGTAGCGAGGCAGGTTTCGACGCATGTCGTGCCTCACTCCGGAAGTTATGTCGAGCCTCCGACATGACTTCGATGCGCCTGCATCTCCCCCGGCCCGTGGCGCAAAGAACCGCGCGGCGGTGGCGCACTCGCCACCGCCGCGCAGACTCGTCAGGCTTTAGCGCATCGGGGCGCCGCCGTCGGCGCCGTCGACCGGGCTCACGCTGCCGTCGGGGTTCTCGACGACGATCTCTTCGCGCTGCACCGGCACCTCGACGAGCTTCGTCTCGGTGACGACCCGCTTGCGCAGGCGCAGGTTGCCGCCCGCGTTCTGCTGCGAGGCACCACCCGCGGGAGCCGTTGCGCTGCCCGCCGTGTTGGGGTCGGATGCAACGCCCGCGCCAGTCGCGGCATGGCGCCCGGCGGCATTCGGGTCGAGTCGCTCCTCGCCCGCGGCGGCATCCTGGCCGGAGTCAAGCCGCTCCCCAGCGGGCACCGCATTGGCGTTCGAGTTGACGCGTCGGTCGCCGGGCACAGCGTTCGCGTTCGGATCGACGCGTCGGTCGCCAGGCACAGCGTTCGCGTTCGGGTCGACGCGTCGGTCACGAGGCACAGCGTTCGCGTTCGGGTCGGCGTGTCGATCACGAGGCACAGCGTTCGCGTTCGGGTCGAGTGGTTCGGCTCCCGTACCCGGATGCGCGCCCGCCGCGGCGGCAGCTCCCGCGACGCCCACACCCGCTTCGGCACCGCGGCCTTCGTGACGGCCATCGCCGCGCTGGAACTCCTGCTCGAGCGCCGCGCGATCCCCGGCCGCGCCGGCATCCCGCTCGTCCTGGCGCGCATTCACGCCGTCGTGGCGAACGTCAGCGTCACGCGCATCCGCGCGGTCGTGGCGAACGCCAGTGTCACGCGCATCCGCGTCGCCCTGGCGAGCATTGGTGTCGCTCGCATCTCGCTCACCGTCGCGCGAATCCGTCCCGGGCACACCGGCGTTGCCGCGCACCGCGTTCGGATTGTCGATGCCGTAGTAGTGGAAAAGTTCGTTCTCTTGCTCCACCGAGAGCTCGCCGTCGGGGCCGATATTTGGCGCATCCTTAATGAACGACTTCTCGTACGGCACGACGAGTCCGCCGCTATTGAACTGCGCGTTGGCGAGCGGAATGAAGGTCTCGTGGCTGCCGAAGAGACCCGTGTTCACCGTGACCCACGAGGGCTCCTCGGTGCCATCGAATACGGAGACATTATTGACGCCACCGAGCTTGTGCCCGGCGCTGTCGTAGACATCGGCGTTGGCAAGATCGCTAAAGGTGTTTTGGTTCGTCATAGTCAGTTGCCTCCCGACAGGATTGGCGATTGTCGCGAGCGCAGGTTTGCTCGCTCGTATCTCTGACTAGCGAACCGGCCTCGGTGGCACATGAGCGCTTGGTGAGAAAGCTGGGCATCCTCACACCGCGCCATCAGCCGCGAGCGCGCAGGTCAACCGCGCAAGACGCCCACTAAGTCGGCGAACTCGGGGTCCTCACCGAGCTCGGCGAGCGCTGCTTCAAGCGCGGCATCATTCAGTGGACGTGCAGCTTCGAGCAGCTTGCGGCCCGCCTCGGTGACGTCGGCATTCGCTCGGTCGTCGCGGCCTAGCTCGTCGCGCCCGAGCGCCGTTCGAAGGCGGTCGCCGTCATGTTCAGCGGTATCGCTCTCGCGAACCTCGCCGGCGTGCCGCTCGGCACCTGGCTCGGCCACGAGCTCGGCTGGCGCGCGACCTTCCTCGCCATCCCGGTGCTCGGCGTCGTCATGATCGCGGCGCTTGCGACGCTCATCGGCCTCGGTGTCGTGACGGGCATGATGACGACGTTCTTCCTCGCCGCGGTCGAGCGCATCCCGCTCGGTACCGCCGTCGCGATCGAGTTCCTCGGGCCGCTCATGGTGGCCGGGCTCATGAGTAAGCAGCGCAAGTCGCTCATATGGCCGGCGCTCGCGCTCGTCGGCGTCGTGCTGCTGACCGAGCCGTGGCGCGGTCACATTGACCTCGTCGGCGTCGCCTTCGCCGTCATGGCGGGCGTCTGCTGGGGGCTGTACAACGGCTCACGCAGCACGTCGGCGACCGCTTCGCGGGCATCAGCGGCCTCACGCTCACGATTCCGGTCGCGGCGCTCGCCACCCTGCCGGTCGGCCTGCCGCAGGTGATCGGCGGCGAGTTCACCTGGTGGCTCCTGCCCGTCACTGCCGGCATCGCCCTCATCACGCCGGTGATCGCGTTCGGGCTCGAGATGCTCGCCCTGCGCTGCATGACCCACACCGCCTTAGGCACGCTGCTCTCAATCGAACCCGCCTTCGGCATCCTCATCGGCGTGGTCGTGCTCGCGCAGCAGCCCACGCTGATGCAGGTTGTAGGGGTCACGATCGTGTTTGTCGCGGGGGCCGCGGCGCAGCGTGGCGGGCTCCGCGTGGTTGAGCCCGCGCCGGCCGTCACGTCACCGCAACCAACGGATGCGTAGGGTCGCCCGAGGTGCCCCGGCACGTTCCCACGCATGACCGGGTCGGCACTGTCGTAGGCTGAATCGCATGGCTAGCGAGTGGCGTCCCGATGTGCTCGGGGCCCCGTTCGAGCAGCTCACGCTGACGCTCGCGCCCGACGACGAGGGCGAAGTCGAGGCGACGCTCGTGCGGCTGCTGCCACCGAAGCGTCGATGGTGGGCGCCACGCGAACCCCTTGATGATGTCGACGTGCTCTATGTGCACGGCTGGTCGGACTATTTCTTTCAGCGTCGGCTCGCCCGCTATTGGGCCGACCGCGGGGCGCGATTCTTCGCGCTCGACTTGCGCAAGTATGGCCGCAGCCTGCGCGAGCACCAGACACCGGGCTACATCACCGATCTCGCCGCCTACGACGAAGACCTCGCCGCCGCGCTCGCCGCGATGGGCTGGTCGGTGGACGAACCCCGCAGCGACCGCCGCCTCGTGCTCATCGGCCATTCCACCGGTGGCCTCACCCTGAGCCTCTGGGCCGCGCGCCACCCGGGCGTCGCGTCGGCGCTCATCCTCAACAGCCCCTGGCTCGAGTTTCAGCTTAGCGGCATCACGCGCGGCGTGATCTCGCCCGTGCTCGACCTGCAGTCACGCGTTCGCCCGCTCAGCACCTCACCGCAGGTCGACTTCGGCTTCTACTCGCGCGCCCAGGCGGAGGTCGCCGACCCCGACGACCTCATGGATGTGTATCTCCCCTGGCGCCCCGCGCAGACGATGCCGGTGCACACGGGCTGGCTGCACGCGATTTTGAGCGCTCACGCGCAAGTCGCAAAGGGGCTCGGCATCGCCGCGCCAATTTGTGTCCTGCTCTCGCAGCGCTCCGCCGTGCCCGCCCGCTGGTCGGAGGACCTCACTCGCGCCGACACGGTGCTCGTCGTCGACGACATCGCGCGCGCCTCGCTCAAGCTCGGGTCATCGGTCACCGTCGAGCGCATCGACGGTGCGCTCCACGACGTCTTTCTCTCGAGGCGTGAGGCACGCAATGAGGCGTACGCCCGCCTCGACCGTTGGGTGACGGGATGCCTCGCCCGCTAGACGCTGCGCCGCCGAAAGGCGCGCGAAGGGCAAGGCACACCTCTCAAGATGAATCTCCGCGGCGACTCAGCGGGGGTTCGCGTCGGCGCGGTCGCGGGCCGCTGAAGTTCGATTCGCGCCGTCAGCCGCCCGGCCGCTCGGCCCTCGCATCCGCCATCGCGGCATCGACGGCCGATGGCGCCGCCATCGCCTGGCACCTCAACAACGAAGGCCTCACCCCACCCTCAACCTCCACCATCCGCCGCATCCTGCACGCCGCAAACCTCATCGTCCCCGAACCCCGCAAACGCCCCCCGCTCCTCCTACCTCCGCTTCGAAGCCGCGCAACCCAACGAGACCTGGCAATCCGACTTCACCCACTGGCGCCTCGCCGACAACACCGACGTCGAAATCCTCAACTGGCTCGACGATCACGCCCGATACCTGCTCTCCTGCACCGCCCACACCCCAGTCACCGGCGACGACGTCGTCACCAGCTTCATCGCGAACATCGAACGCGACGGCCCACCCGCGTCCACCCTCACCGACAACGGCCGCGTCTCCACCACCCGCCACGGCGGCGGCCGCAACGCCTTCGAATACGTCCTCGCGCTCCTGAGCATCCGACAGAAAAACGGCGCCCCGAACCACCCACAAACCCAGGGCAAAGTCGAACGCTTCCACCAAACCCTGAAACAGTGGCTTACGGCCCGGCCTCGCGCCCGCACCACCCACGAACTCCAAACCCAGCTGACCACGTTTCGCGAGCATTACAACGAACGCCGACCCCACCGATCCCTCACCGGGCACACCCCGGCCCAGGCCTTCGCCGCGACCCCGAAAGCGGTCCCCAGCGATCCCACCGACACCGCACACTACCGACTGCGCTACGACCGCGTCAGCGACGGCACGATCAGCTTCCGCCGCGCCGGCCGCATGCACCACCTCGGCATCGGCACCGCGAACAACGGCAAACGCGTCCTCGCGATCGCCGACGACACCACCGTCACCGTCACCCACCTCACCACCGGCGAAGTGCTCTCCACCCACGACATCGACCCCGACCGCGGCTACTGGAGAAACAAACAACGAGAGCCTGGCCGATGGCCAGGCTCTCGTTGAGTGACATATCTCGTGACTCATCTGGGACATATGTCCCGACTCATCACATTCATGGACCTCGGCAGCGACCATTACAAAGAATGGCGGCTGCTGTTGGCCTACAGGGCGGGCTGCCCGCCCAAACCTAGGCGAGAGCAAGCGGAGCCCCCGGAAGCGCCAGATACGGCCCCACAGGCCGTTTCTGGGCGGCGAGGGCGCAAGCCGCAGCTGCACCTGCCGATCGAGCAGCAGCTCGAAGTTGTTGAGCTGTACAAGGCTGGTGTCTCGGTCAAGGAAATCGCTGAGCGCTTCCACATCCACCGCGCCACGGTCAGCGAGATCTGCAATCGCAGGTGCGTTGCGCTCCGCAACGAGAGCCGAGGACTGACACGGGAGCAAGTACAGGGCGCCGCGCTCCGGTATGTCCAGGGTGCGTCGCTCGCGACAGTCGCGAAGGAGTTCGGCTCGACTCCAACAACGATCCGCACGGCGCTGATGGCGGCTGGGATCGAGATGCGGCCAGCGCGGGGCGGGAACGGGAAGCGAGCGCATATCAGCCGACGCTCCTCGGGTTTCAGGTGTCAAATCCAGGCGACCGGCAAACACCAAACATTCACGCTAGAGTTTACTGCCATCTGCTGGAGAGGTATTGAGCCAGTTTCTGGCAGTTCCGACGTCGTGCATAACGACATGGACATACTCCCTCAGCCGAGCGCGTTCGGATGGCGCAGCAAACTCAAGGAATTTGTCGCAGACCGCATCGACATCCCATACGTTTCCGCCCCCATTGAACCAGTAGAGAATGAGTTCCGGTGAGTATTTTCTCACCCCATCGGATCGAGTGCGCTCAGTTCCGAGAGCGTCGGCAATATGTTTCCACCACCATCGATCGGATTCGCCGAGCGAACAACCAAAGATGATGAAGAGTTCGGCATCATCAAACAAGTGGCGATACCGCAGGTCATTCTGAGCCCAAAATGGCTTGGCGAGCCTGAGCGCCGGATCTTGGTTACCACGCACATGCTGCGGAGTGTCTACGCCGAACAAGAGCGACCGAGGGATGCTCTGGTGTCCATGAGGGTGAACGACGTCCGACGTGACATAGGAAGAGAAATGGTCTCCCCACTCGCCAGCAACGGCACCCGGGTCGATCTTGAAGTCGAAGTTCCGGTCCACGGTTTTGTAGGGCCTCGGATCGAACTGCTGCTGATCAAGATAGACAAAGTCATCGAGCAGTGACGTGTAGTTGAAATTGACAAAGAAGAAGTTGAATACGTCGAAGTTGTTGATTCGCTTGGGGAATTGCAGTCGGGCGTAGTCGTCACGATCGAGATCCCCCAAGAACTCCTGCAACGACGTTACTGCCGAGTTGTTGTTCATTGAATCCGCGCCAAGTCGAACGAGTAGGGAGCTCGGCACCGCAAGTTCGAGGAACTGCGAGAACTGCTCCTGTATCCGCCTGAGTGATTCGCCGAGTTCGCGGGGTCGCACCCGATTCTCTCGAAGCATCTTTTCGACAACTGCTTCAACGTCACTCCAGTTGTCTTTCCTCGCGCGCTGCAATTCCTCCATCTCCTGGAGAATCGGGTTTGTCTCATCAAATGATCGGAGTTTGAGGAAGTGGTAAAAACTGGCATACCGAGTATCAATCGGCATCTGGTAGTCGCTCGCCACCTGGAGGTCAAATCCGTTGCCAACGAATGCCATGATATTGTGTTGCACTTCCGGTGAGTCAAATCCGGCTGTCGTGTAGTCGCGATGCCCCACGGTTACTTCACTTTCCGTCGCCACGGCGCTGACTGGTCGCCGTATGTGTCGAGCACGATCTCGCACCAGGTGCGTCCGGCGTTGACCGCGAGGCGCGCATGCCTGGCGGTCAGATTGGATGCACGCGTGCGACCGTGGCCGCTACCCTCGGCATTGCGCAGTTCGGTGATCCCGATAGCGATTCCCTTGAGCCCGCCGAGCACCTTCTTGATAGACCCCGAGCTGTCGGCAGTGCCGCTCACGCCTGACGCCGACAGTCCGAGGGCGTCTTGCGTCTGAGTCAGGAGCGCAGGGAGGTCTGCGTCCCTGACTACCGTCTCCCCCAGGTGCTCCAGCACCGTCTTGGCGGTCGCTTCGATGAGTTCCTTGACTGCCCCGACGACACCGGCCGGGTCGGAGTCGAGCAGCAGTTCGATACGGCGGAAGGCGTCGCGGATTCCTGAGGAATCACGTAGCCCGTCCAAGCCCGAGAGGCTCGAGAGCGCACCGCCGACCATCGTGATCTTGCGACTCGGGTCGACCGAGAGGCCGTCGAGTTCGAGCACGCGAGTGAACGGAGTGATGTCGTCACCGCCAAACTCGATGAGGAAACTCTCGTAGACGCGGAGGACACGACGGATGTGTTCAAGGCTTGCCCAGTCAACGGATGCCTCGTACTCGGCCCAGAGTGTGACGCGCTGGCCACCAAGAAATGTAGTTGTCCCCGGAGCGAAGCCTTCGGCTTGCCATATGCGATCGATCTCCCGGAGCACCATGCGCTGCGAGACGGCGTCGCGGAAGACGGCGCGCACACGGCCAGTGATGAGGTCAGTCATGGCCGCTCTACTTATGCTTCCTGTTCACCTTGATAGGCGACACGTCCGCGTCGTACGAGCTGACAGTTCCGTGCTGTTTCAAGCACTCAAGGAGGGCTCGGTCTGCAGGTGTATTTGCGACATGCAGGGCGGTGCGTCCCACTGCGGTCAGCTTCGAATAGTCGCCTCCCAGCTCCTGCAAGATCGCGAAGAGGTCTGCGCGGGCAAGGTCGCCGAGGTGCGGTTCGAGAAGCGGTACTACGTACTGCGCAGAAGCGCCACCCTGCGCCATCTTCTGCACGACGACGGACGGGATGGTGTGCCCGTGCTTCACAGCAAGGCGCGCCAGTTCATTCAGCCCTCGCTGCCCAGCGACCTCGGCGTAGGCTTCAGACTGCTCGACGCTCACCCGCTTGATCGCGTCCTCGATCTCATTGTCGGCGAGAAGCGCCGCCAGATCCGGCTGCACCAGCTCCGGCGTCATGTAGCTCGCGAACTTCTCCGACTCGCGGATGAACGCCCTTCGCGTTGGCCACTCAGTCGCCGCAAGGTGCGCGTATGACTCGGCGGTGTCCGAGATGATGTCGTACTTGAGGAGTAGCGCGAACAAGTCGCCGGTCTCGGCAGCAATCTCCCCAATCTCGAGGTGGCTGCCCAGCTTCAAGCTCGCAACAAGGTCCGCGCGCAGTGTTGCGGCTGGCAGCTGCTCCCGCGCCGCAAGGATCGTGGTCGCCAACGTGGTCTTCTCGCCCTCGTCGGCCGACTCAGCCTCGGTGAGCGTGCCTGCTGCGGCCAGCAGCGGAGTGAGGTGGGCATCGACTCCAAGAGCAGCAACGTATCGGCTGACGTTGTTGAACGTTGCAGGGAACCGCTGATGCATAGCCAACGCCGGCCACGCTCCCTCGGAGATGGCGCCAAGATCGACAACCTGGCACGCTGGCGCAGCGCGCTCAACCACGTCGGCCAGGCGCGGCGTCCCTTGCTCGAGTAGTTCCTCGAGCACTGCGATGAACTGCTCACCTGTATCGACCGCTGCGGAAGAGCCTTCGATCGCGCCCAGATAGACATCGATATATTCGAGGACGTAGTCGTAGACCGTCTTGTTCGCCGCTCGGATGACGTCGAGAGCAACCGTCTCGTCATTGCCAATCGCGAGGGTCAGGTTCTCATGCGTGATGTCGTACAAACTGCGCGAGACGAACGACGGACGGGCACTTGCCGAGAGCGGCGTCAGGCTAGGCAGCGTGATACTCGCCTCGGCGAAGAGCGCTCCAACTCGCTGTGCCTGGGCGGACATCCCGTCGTTCGTGAGGACGGAGAACTCCGCGTAGTGCTTTCGTAGATAATCGACGACCCGCGCGTCCGTGCGCTGCGCTGACGATGACAGATTCGCCAGTGCAACGTCTACTAGTTCTAGCTGCGAAGCGTCGTCCAGCTCCGCTTGGTTCACGAGGTAGAGAAGCGTTCTCGGCGACACTGTCACAAACCGCTGGACGAGTTGTGCGCGCTGCTCACCGGCGGTCAAGTACGCTTGCAGGAACTGCGTCTGACTCTCTCCCAGGCCAACCAGCGAACGAACCATGATGTCGGCTGCATCAACGTTGGCTGCAAGGAGACGATCAAGGATCGCGATGTTGTAGAGCGCTGGTTCTTTCAGTGCGCTCTTGCCACGTTCCCGTACGACGGCATCGACATCCTCCGGGCCAAGTTCAAAGTGCGCATCCATCAGGCCTCGCTCGACGTGGTGGATGATGAAGTTCGTCGCCGCTGGGCTTACGCGGTCGCCGTGGAACGTCGAGGTGTACAGCGTGAAATTGCGGTTGATGTGTCCGGCCCGAACAAGCTGATAGGCCAAGCCGGGCTTGAGCAGTGCCTTGGCGACGTACTCAAGCGACTGCGCCGTCTCCTTGTAGGTCGCAGACGTACCTTCGCTCGCAGGCGTGTCGAGTTCCTTGAACATGACTAGAAACTCCGGGCGCTTGATCAGATCACCCATGTCCGCACCGCGCAGGAACTTGATGTCCTCGAACTTCTCGTTGAGTTGTTCATTCAGCGGATCCCGATCTGCATCGCTCCAGCTGTCAGCATCCAATGGATCACCGAGCGCGCCGACAAGGCTGGATCGCGAGAACGTTAGTACGTAGCCAGACGA
The DNA here is from genome assembly GCF_023370115.1 of Gulosibacter sediminis. NCBI lineage: Bacteria > Bacillati > Actinomycetota > Actinomycetes > Micrococcales > Microbacteriaceae > Gulosibacter > Gulosibacter sp. ACHW.36C. The sequence goes on from NZ_CP097160.1 coordinate 1,951,362, forward strand.
CATCTGCTGACGGAGCTCTGGGTCACCATCCGCCGCAACGAAAGCCGCCCAGAACTCCGCACTTCGTAGATCCGCGTCCGACTTCGGGGCGCCATCAACCGAGGATGTCAAACCGTTCCGACGTCGGCTTCCTAGCGCTGAGGCCGAAGCTGCCGTCCGTTCGATGTGCGCCGCCAGCAAGTCCCCAAGGTGGGAGCTGCGCGACTCTGCGCCGCTCTTGCGTGCAAGCCGCTGCCGAAGCGTACGACGCTTGCCCTCGATCCGCTTGATGTTCTCGGTTACCAGCTCGCGACTGAGCTTGTAGAGGGTGTCCAGATTGCTCTTACCGAGTCGGATCGTCTCGAAGTCCGTGAGGTGCGTGCTTTTGTAGAGCATCATCGCGAACAAGTCAGTCTCGCTCAGGTCGAGTTGCTCACCGTCGCCTGAGAAGATTCGATCGCGGAAGACGATGAACTCGTTGCGGACGTTCTTCAGTAGCCGCATATCAGGGACGTACTGCGCAGCCAGATCGAGCAGTTCCGGCTCCACTTTGTGCTCGATCTCGCCCAGCAACCGAGTCGCCAGGTTCCGTGCACTGCGATGCGTGATGAACGGCACCACCGGAATCACGAGATCAAAGAACTTGGTGCGGTTAGCACGCACCGCCTCAGCCTGCGCCGGATCCTCGATTGCCAGTACGCCTGTCTCGAGCTTGCGGCCTTCCGCCTCCAGCCCGATCCGGTCGAAGATGCTGTCCTTGATCGCGTAGATGAAGCGGATCGGCTTCTCGATCTGAGGCGAGGCGTTGAGCAACGTGTTCAGCGCACGCAGCGTCTCAAAGATGTGTGAGTCGTTAAAGCGGTCGATGTCCTCGAAGATCACGACGTCACGATCCGACACGTCGAAGAAGTAGACGATCTCGTCGAGGTACTGGTCGAAGTACGACACAGCGTTGTCATCGAGGGTGACAGTCGCTGCGCCGGCGGACAGCTGCTTGATGCGGATCTTCCCGTAGAACAGCCAGCGCACCAGGAGCACCGCAGTCGTTGCCACGACCCAAACGATCAGATGCGTCCAGACGCCGAGGTCGTTCATCGCCGTGAAGGTCGCTATAACCTGCGCAGTCCAGCCAGTCAGCAAGAAAATGACGGCAACGGCCAGACCGATCAGTGCAGCCGTGCCGAACTCTCTCCACCACCGGAAGCGCTCGATTCGACGAAATCTGGACGCAGGCGTCTTGCTCGGATCCTCCCGGTAAAGCAGCTGCTTGACGATCTCCTGCTGGATACGGTTCGTCGGAGTCGTGGCCTGCAGCGGCACCGACTCGTCTAACTTGGACGCTTCAATCGGGGCAAGGGTCGACAGCGAAAGCTCGACAACGCGGCCGTCAAGTCGCTTCCCGAGCTCCCGCAAGATACTGCTCTTGCCGACACCGTAGTTTCCGGACAGCGCGATGTTACGGATTTCATCGTCTTCAAGTGCAGCCTCAAGCGCCGAGACGTAGCCACTGTGCTCAGCTTCGAGATACTCAGGGGTAAGTGGGATGAGGCTCCACTTGGACTTCTCGGTCGGCTCCTTCGGCGCGTGGTTCATCCCTCCGATGCCTCCCCCTTAGCGAACAGCTCCGCCTGCTCCAGCACCAGTTCGATCGCCTTTGCCTCAGCGTCGGGCGGGTAGTCGTATTTGGCGAGCAGACGCCGCACCTTCGAGCGCATCGAGGCGCGGACGCTCTCCTTCTGATCCCAATCGATGACGACGCTGGTGCGCACGGCCCAGACAAGGTCGACGGCGATCTTCTTGAGGGTGGCATCGCCCATCTCCAGCACGGCAGCATCATTCTGGGCAATGGCGTCATAGAGAGCGACCTCGGCAGCGGACAGGCCGAGGTCGTCCTGGCGCTTGGCATCGTCGCGCATTTGCTTGGCGAGCTTGACCAGCTCCGCGATGATCTCCGCCGTCGTCAGCGATCGGTTCGTGTACCGATTGATCGCCTCGTCAAGCAGCTCGGAGAACTTCCGTGCCTGCACAAGGTTGGTGCGCTGCACGGTGCGGATCTGGTCGTTGAGGAGGCGCCGCAGCAACCCCATCTGGAGGTTGGGCTTGTCCTTCTCCGCGAGCGAGTCGAGGAACTCGTCGCTGAGGATCGACAGCTCTGGCGTCTCGACGCCGGCGAGCTTGTAGATGTCAACCACCTGGTCGGCGGCGACCGCCTCGTTGAGCAGCTGCCCCAGTGCCGTGTCGATCTCAACCGCGCCGGAGCCGCCACGCCCAGAATCCGGGTTCTGGATCTTCAAGATGGCTGCACGCACGTCGGTGAACAATCGCACGTCGTTGCGGATCGCTGCCGCCTCGTCGCGCGCTCCAGCCAGAGCGAACGCCTTGGCCAGTGCGAGCACCTGGTCGTTGAAGCGCTTGGTGCGGTCGGGGTCGGCCATGACGAAGTCGAGCACCTTGGCGTACTCCGCCAGGCGCTGGGAGGCGGTGAGTGTCGGCGAGGAGTCGTAGTCGACGCCGTGCAGCAGTCCCCGGATGATGTCGTGCTTCTCCAGCATGACGGCGACCATCTCGTCGATCGGTACGCCTGCCTGGTCACGGTCGGAGGGTGAGTACTCCTGGAGGGCCGCCTGGAGGTTCGAGAACACGCCGATGTAGTCGACGATGAGGCCGCCGGGTTTGTCCCGGAAGGTGCGGTTGACTCGAGCGATAGCCTGCATGAGCCCTGCACCCTGCATGGTCTTGTCGACGTACATCGTGTGCATGCTGGGCGCATCGAAGCCGGTCAGCCACATGTCGCGGACGATTACCAGCTCGAGTTCGTCGTCGGGGTTCTTCGCCCGGAGCTTGAGATCTTTGCGGACGTCCTTGGAGTGGATGTGCGGCTGGAACTCGGCCGGGTCAGCAGCCGAGCCGGTCATGACGACCTTGATCTTGCCCTTGGCGGGATCGTCCGAATGCCAGTCCGGGCGAAGCGCGACGATCTTCTCGTAGAGCCGCACCGCGATACGGCGGCTCATCGTGACGATCATGCCCTTGCCGAGCAGCGCTTCTCGTCGTTTCTCCCAGTGCTCGACGATGTCACGGGCGATGAGGTCGAGCCGCGAGTCGGCGCCGACGATGGCTTCCAGCCGTGACCAGCGGGACTTCGCGGCCGTGGCGGCGTCCTCTTCGACGGTCTCGGTGATCTCGTCCGCCAGTTCGTCGAGCGCGGCAAGGTCGTCGTCGGACAGATCGACCTTCGCCAGGCGCGACTCGTAGAAGATCTTCACCGTCGCGCCGTCCTCGACCGCACGAGTGAGGTCGTAGACGTCGATGTAGTCACCGAACACCGAGCGCGTGGACTTGTCGTTCGATTCGATCGGTGTACCGGTGAAGCCGAGATAGGTGGCGCCGGGTAGGGCGTCGCGCATGTGCTTCGCCAAGCCTGAGCGCAAGCGTCCGTGACGATCCAGTGTCTCTCCGAAGCCGTACTGGCTGCGATGCGCTTCGTCGGCCACGACGACGACGTTGCGCCGGTCGGTCAGCACCGGGTTGGCATCGCCATCCTCACCGGGAGCGAACTTCTGCAGCGTCGTAAAGACGATGCCACCTGACGCGCGCTTCAACTTCGTCCGCAGGTCAGTACGCGTTGTGGCCTGCACCGGCGTCTCCGGCAGGATGCGGGCAGGGGCGAATGTCTCCCCGAAGAGCTGGTCGTCCAAGTCGTTGCGGTCGGTAATGAACACCAGCGTCGGATTCGCCATCCGAGGATCCCGCATAATCTTCGCGGCGTAGAACACCATCTCGAAGCTCTTGCCCGACCCCTGGGTGTGCCAGACCACACCACCACGACGGTCACCATCAGGCCGAGACGCCTGCACGGTCGACTCGACAGCCGCATTCACCGCCCAGTACTGGTGGTACTTCGCCACCCGCTTCACCAGCACCCGCGTCGGCTGCCCAGTGGCCTTGTCCGTCGCCGTCTCGTCGCTGAACACAACGAAGTTCTGGACGATGTCAAGGAACCGCTTCGGCTCAAACACTCCCTTGATCAGCACCTCAAGGGCGGGGCGGTCGCTCACAACCTCGCGGCCCTCGATCGTTTTCCACGGGGCATAGTGCTCGAACGCCGCTGCATAGCTGCTCATCGCTGCCGAAGTACCGTCGGAGATAACCGTCACCGCATTCGGCACGAACACGGACGGGATGTCCTGCCGGTACGTCTGCACCTGGTTCCACGCTGACTTCAACGTCGCGTGCTCGGCAGCCGGATTCTTCAACTCCAGCAGCGCCAGCGGCATACCGTTGACCAGCACCAGCACGTCAGGCCGGCGGTTCTTGCCGTTGTCGATGATCGTGAACTGGTTGATCGCCACCCAGTCGTTGTTCTCCGGGCGCTCGAAGTCCACCAGCCACAGGCGTGTCGTGCGCAGTGCACCGTCGGCATCCCGATGCTCAACAGGCACGCCCTCCGTGATGAGCTGATGCAGCCGGTAGTTCTCATCGATCGGGCTCTGCGACTCCGCACGACGCACCCGCTTGATCGCCTCGTCGACAAGGGCAGGGGAAGTACCGGGATTGATCCGTCCGATCGCATCACGCAGCCGTCCCCAGAGGAACACCTCCTCATAGGAATCGCGCTCCGCTCCCGGCTCGCCAGGAGCGATGTCCGGGCCGTGCAGGGTGCGGTAGCCCAGCTCCGCGAAGTACTCCAACGCCGCCAGCTCGACGGTGTTCTCGTTGAACGCGCTCACGATGCAACCTCCAACGTCGATTCATCCACCCAGCGCGCCAGAACACTCAGCGCAGCGAGGTATTCGAGCCCGATCTGCTCGTCGATATCGCGGGGATCTTCATGATTGAACGGATTGCGGATGCCCGCGTAGAATCCCTCGGCTAGCGCCATAGCTCCGCGTTGCATCGACTTGTACGTATCGCTGCCGTCATCCTTCATCCGGCGCAGGCGTGGCTTGCCGGGCACAGGCGAGTCGAGGCTGAAGGTCTGCTTAAAGAGATCAGTTTCGCTGACATCTCGGCGGCCGAGCTTGTTCTGAATCTCGGCATTCAGCTTTTTGGCGGCATCCTCGACGGCTGAGCGATAGTGACCAGATCGCCAGAGCGACTGTGCTCCACTCCAGACCCAAGGATGCAGGTTTGCAGCGGATATCTCCGGGGCGTCATCGCCAAGGTTCTTTCGCACCTCATCTTCACGATCGACGATCCCACGCGCCCGGAGCGCTAGATTACGGTGCTTCGCCCATACTTGCTCCTGCGGATCTTCACGGTCATATGACAGATCTTCTTTCTGCCATCCGGGCAGGTAACGATCAAGGATGCGTTCAACGACTGGAAGCTGCAACTTGATGGAGTCTTCGTCTCCTTCGACCACCCACCACACACCGACATCTTCCGGATTCCCCTCCCAATGCCCCTTGGTCAATTCAATGAAGATGTCGAGTTGATCAACAACCCAATCGAGGTTAACTCCTGTCATGCTGCGACTCCTTCAACAGGGACGCGCATGCGGCCGGAGAGGAGTTCAGGGAGGAGGGTGTCGCGCAGCGCAGCAAGACGTTCCGACTCAGCCCGAGCCTGAGCGACACGGCGCCGCAGCGGCATCGTGTCTGCCTCGAACTGCTCGGCGACAACGGCTTCCTTCGGTACAACAACCGGATAGCTGCCCATCGCCTGAATACCGACGGCGGGATACGCACTACCGTGTGCGACCGATTCGAGGTACTCAGCGAACTCGGGCGCTCCCACCACGCTCGTTAACATCGATGAGCCCAATCGGACGCTCGGGCTCATGACGGCGAAACCGGTCGAGGCGACGCTGCCGGGGGTCGGGTCAACAATCAGAGCAAAGGCGCGGTTGCCAGGGCGCACGGTCGAGTAAATTACGTCACCATCGCTCACACCACGTCGTGCCCGACTCGGCGCCTCATCCCAAGTCAGCTCCTGAACCGAGTCGATCTGCCCCGGTGATACTGACGCGATGTCGATGTAGCGCAAGGCATCGGTCGAGTGTGGCTTCACGCTCAGCCGATTGAACTCCACAAGGTCGGCGAGAGGAAGAACCTCCGTCGATGTGCGCGCCAGAAGTTGCGAGGCAGATGCATCGATCACCGCCGACGCTCGTTCAGCAAGTTGCCGGTTCGACTCGATCTTGTCGTCGAGCGCACCCAGTGTCGCGGCGATGGCACGCTGCTCACCGAGCGAGGGTAGCTCGAGCTGAATCCTTACTAGCTCTGCCTGACGTATGCCTAAAACGGTGGTGCCCGTAGCCCGAGCAAAGAGCTCCTCTCGTGGCTTGCCACCTTTCAAGAGGTAGTACAGGTAACGGCCATCCAGAATCTCCGGCCTCGCCCTGAGCGCAAAAAGGCGCTGACCGAGCGCCCATTCAACATCACGATCCAGGAATGCGACCTCGCCGAGTGGCGCTTCGGAAGTTACCAAGACATCGCCTGCGCGAAGGGGATCAGGCATCCATTTTTCGTACATTTCAGTACTGATGTAGTGATGTTCATTACTATCTACGCGGCTGTTCTTAATGTTTAGCGCCGATACAACGCGATGACCCGACTCTGTCCAATCTCCGCCGAGCTTCTTAGGTGTCTTGCCACGGTGATCTATTACTAGCTGCGCTGCTTCACGTAAAGGGATGCTGATCATCTTGATAGCTCTCCCAACCGCCGACGAACCTCGTCTTCCAACTCGCGTCCGCGTTCGAACTCCGCGAAGAGCTCCTTCGTGAGGCGCTCGATCTTCTCGTCGATCGGCTCGTCGTCTACCTCGGCCTCGGCAGCGCCGACGTAGCGGCCCGGCGTGAGCACGAAGTCGTGCTTAGTGATCTCTTCCAGCGACGCAGCCTTCGCGAAGCCGGGCGTGTCCTCGTAGCCGCCATCATGGTTGCGCCAGGCGTGGTATATACCGGCAATCTTCGCGATGTCGTCGTCGGTGAGCACGCGCAGGCGGCGTGACTCCATCGTGCCGAGCTTTCGGGCGTCGATGAAGAGCACCTCGCCGCGGCGCTCGCGGTGCCCGTTGCCGTGCCGGGCTTTGGAGACGAACCAGAGTGAGACGGGGATGCCGGTGTTGAAGAACAGCTTGTCGGGCATCGCCACGATGCAGTCGACCAGGTCGGTCTCGACGAGCTTGCGACGAATGTCGCCCTCGCCGCTTGTCTTGGCGGACAGCGATCCGTTCGCCAGCACGAAGCCCGCCGTGCCCCGCGGGCTCAGGTGGTGGATGAAGTGCTGCACCCACGCGAAGTTTGCGTTCCCCTGGGGCGGGGTGCCATACTGCCAGCGCGGGTCGCCTTCGAGCTTCGCGTCCCACCAGTCCGAGACGTTGAATGGCGGGTTGGCGATCACGAAGTCCGCGCGCAGATCCGGGTGTAGGTCATCGGTGAATGAGTCCGCCGAGCGCGGCCCCATGTCGGCCTCGATGCCGCGCAGCGCCAGGTTCATCTTCGCGAGCTTCCACGTCGTGTCCGTGAACTCCTGCCCGTAGACGGAGATGTCGGTGCCCTTGCCGCCGTGCGCCTTCACAAACTCGGCCGACTGCACGAACATGCCGCCCGATCCCGCAGCGGGGTCATACACGCGGCCCTGGTAGGGCTCCAGCATCTCGACCAACGTCTTGACCACCGAACGCGGCGTGTAGAAGGCCCCGGCGTCCTTGCCGGTCTCCTTGCCGGCGAACTGGCCGAGGAAGTACTCGTACACGCGGCCCAGCACGTCGTCGGCGCCGTGGTCGTCCGTCTCGGTGAAGCCGATCGAACCGATCAGGTCGACGAGCTCGCCAAGGCGCCGCTTATCAAGCCCGTCACGGCCGTAGTTGCGCGGGAGCACACCGCGCAGCGACGGGTTCTCCTTCTCGATGAGATCCATCGCTTGGTCGATCTGCTGACCGATCTCGGGCTGCTTCGCTACCGACTGGATGTAACCCCAGCGCGCCAGCTCCGGCACCCAGAACACGTTGTGGCTGGTGTATTCGTCACGGTCCTCCAGGAAGTCGGGCAGCCGCTCGGGTTTGATGCCCTCTGCAGCCAGTTCTGCCTCCAGCGTCGCCCGTCGCTCTTCGAAACGGTCGGAGATGTACTTGAGGAACACCAAGCCCAGCACGACGTGCTTGTATTCACTCGGCTCCTGGTTGCCGCGCAGCTTGTCGGCAGCCTCCCAGAGGGTCTGCTCGAGTGTCTTCTTCGGTTTCGGCGTCGCGGCGCGTGCCATGCTGTGGGTCTCCTCTGCGCCGCAGGGCGCGTCTTAAGTTGTGCTCTCGGGGCGTGTCCTACGCTACCGACGACCACTGAGACTGCTAAGGTGCCGCGCCGGAGGCGGTGCCGAGAGAGGTGTCGCGATGGGAGCCGGACGGGCTCGACCGAGCGTCACGATCTACCCCAATTATCTCATGACCTGCCTCTTTCGTGAAGAGCCGATCGTTGAACCCGCATAGGCCACGGCGCCAGCGTCGCCATCCGGTACCTCAGCCACAGGTCAACGAGCACTGCCTGGTCGGTCACGATCTGCACCGCCAGTACGACCGAGTCCATCACCCAAGTCATCGACACCTTCACCACCGCGGTCAACACCTACGGCCTGCCCGCCAGCACCCTCACCGACAACGGCGTCGTCTACACCGCCCGCTTCGTCGGCGGCACCAACCGGTTCGAACGCCTCCTCATCGTGCTAGGCATCACACAGAAAAACGGGTCACCCGGCCACCCACAAACCCAAGGCAAGATCGAACGTTTCCACCAAACCCTGAAGCAGTACCTCCGCCAACGCCCCGACGCGAAGGACCTCCCCGCCCTCCAAACACAACTCGACGAGTTCCGGCACATCTACAACACTGAACGACCCCACCGCGCCCTCGGCCGCCGCACCCCGGCCACGGCCTACCACGCGACCGCGAAAGCGACCCCGACCGGCACCTCAACGGACCGGCTGCTTCGAATCCGGCACGACCACATCGACAAGTTCGGGAAACTCACCCTCCGCCACAACGGCCGACTCCGCCACCTCGGCGTCGGCATCATCCATGCGGAAAAGCCCGTGATCATGCTCGTCACCACACACGACGTCACCGTCATCCACCTCGAATCCGGCGAACTCGTCGCAACCCACACCATCAACGACGCGAAAGCGTACTGGCGCAACCAACAAAATGCCCCCGGCCGATGGCCAGGGGCGGAAACCCAATGAGTCGGGACACAAACTGTCGCTTGTGTCCCGACTCATCACATGGTGGACCTAAGGGGATTCGAACCCCTGACCCCCTGCATGCCATGCAGGTGCGCTACCAGCTGCGCCATAGGCCCAATTTGGGGCTTCCCACTGGGGAAGCAACTCAACGAATATAGCCCAGATCTGAACGACCGCGCAAGTTGAGCCCGCCTCGGTGAGCCAAGCCCCGCGCATCCGCCCTACTTCTTCGACTGCGAACGCACATCCCAGATCATGCGGATGATCACGAGCACGAGGAATACCGAGAACGCCATGTTCGCAGCGAACGGCGACAACACGGTCGAGAGCCACACGCTGAAGGGCGTCACGACGCCCGCGGCGACGCCCAGCATCAGCGCGCCAACCGGGTCGACGTTGCGATTGCGAATGTTCGCGACGGTGCCCGAGATGCCGGTCGCGATGATCATGAGCAGCGAGGTGCCCTTCGCGACGAGGTCGCTCGCGCCGAACAGCACGACGAGCGCGGGCACGACGATCACTCCCCCACCAATGCCGAGCAGGCCGCCCGCGATGCCGGCCACGAGGCCGACGAGCACGATTAGCGCGCCGCTGAGCAGGTCGACGTGCACCTCGGCATCGCGCGACGGCACCACCAAGAACAGCGTGACAATGACGATCACCAGGAAGCAGATGAACACGATCTGCACGATGCGCTTCTCGAGCCGCTTGAGCAGCCAGGCCCCGATCGGCGCGCCGACGATCGAACCGATCGCGAGCAGCAGCGCGAGGAGGTAATCCACATCCCCACGCAGCCCGTAGCTCACCACACCGACCGCGGCCGGAATCACGATCGCGAGCAGCGAGGTGCCCGAGGCGATCTTGTGGTCATAGTGCAGCAGGTAGACGAGCGCCGGCACGATGATGATGCCGCCGCCCACCCCGAACAGGCCGGAGGCCACGCCCACGGCAACGCCGACGAGGATGAGCCCGAGCCAGTTGCGCTGCTCGGGAATCGCGGGGGTCGTCACCCTACGCTGCTACTCCGGCGCCTGGTCGGCGTCGGGCTCGTCGTCGCCCTCGGCCTCGGCGTCGCTCGCCGCGGCAGCCACGTCCGCCGCCTCGGCGAGGCCCAGCGGCACGACCGGCGCATCGCGCCAGAGACGCTCGAGCGAGTAGTACTCGCGCTCTTCTTCGTGGAACACGTGCACAACGAGGTCGCCGAAGTCGAGCAGCACCCAGCGGCCGAGTTCGGTGCCTTCCTTGCGCAGCGACTTCACGCCGAAATCCTCGCGCAGCTTGTCTTCGATCTCTTCGGCGATCGAGAGCACCATGCGCTCGTTGCGGCCGGAAGCGACGAGAAACACGTCGGCGTACGGCAGCGTCTCGCTCACGTCGAGGCCGATCTGCTCGGTGGCCTGACGCTCGTCGGCGGCCAGTGCGGCCGCCTTGGTCAATGCGATGGCGTTCTCAGAAGCGGTCATAGATCAAGGCTCCAACCCGGCAGCTAAATGCTGCGCTGTTCATCCGGCCGATAGAGCCGGTTCTTGGTGATGTATTGCACGATGCCGTCTGGCACGAGGTACCAGACTTGGGCCCCAGCGCGGACGCGCGCACGGCAGTCGGTCGACGAAATGGCGAGCGCGGGAATCTCGAGCACCGAGACGTTCTCGAGCGACAGGCCCGCGAGGTCGAGCTCGTGCCCGGGTCGCGTGACGGCGACGAAGTGCGCGAGCGCGAACATCTCGTCGGCGTCTTTCCACTCGAGAATCTGCGTCACGGCGTCGGCGCCCGTGATGAAGAAGAGCTCGGCCTCGGGCATGAGGCGGTGAAAGTCGCGCAGCGTGTCGATGGTGTAGGTCGGCCCCGGGCGGTCGATGTCGACGCGGCTCGTCTTGAAGCGCGGGTTCGACGCGGTCGCGATCACCGTCATGAGGTAGCGGTGCTCGGCCGGCGAGACGCCGTCTTTCATGTACGGGTTGCCCGTAGGAACGAAGAACACCTCGTCGAGGTCGAAGTGCTGCGCAACTTCGCTGCCCGCGACGAGGTGGCCGTGGTGAATCGGATCGAAGGTGCCACCCATGATGCCGACGCGGTGTCGTCGGCGCTGGGCGGGCTCGAATTCGTTCGGCGTCACGCCAGTGGTTCGCTAGTGATCTTGGTGCCGCTGTGCAGCACGCTGCTCACCCTGCGAACGGCCGATCTGGTCGCGGACGAGTGCGTCTTCGTGGCCGGGGGCAGCTTGCGCACCCTCGTGGGCGCCAGCGGCAATCGGGTGACCCGGGTGGCCGATGGGCTCATACACATAGACCGTCGGGTTCTCGGGGTGGCTCGCGGCCATGTTGCGGAACGAGAAGGTCACGAGGGCGCAGACCAGCAGAATCACGAGGGTGATGATGCCGAACACGATCGGGGGAAACCACATCTCGCCCGGGTGCACGATCATTTCACCGGCCGACTGGATCACTGCGGGAAGCTCGAACATAGCTACCATCCTAGCGCGAGTTCTCAGCCGATTCGGCCGCGTCGTCGTCGCCGTTCCAGATGCCGGCCTTGCGTTCGTCCTCAAGCTGCTCGCGGGCGGCCGCCTTCGCGTCCATCCAGCGGTAGTAGTCCTCGCGGCGCTCCTTCGTGGTGCGGCGCGTGCGGTCCTCGAAGCGGATGTCCGAGCCGCGCGCCGTCATCACCTCGGCGGCCGACGAAAGCGTCGGCTCCCAGTCGAAGATCATGCCGTCGCCCGGGCCGATCACCACGGTCGAGCCGGCCTGCGCGCCCTTCGCGACGAGGGCATCCTCGAGGCCGAGCTTCGCGAGGCGGTCGGCGAGGTAGCCGACGGCCTCGTCGTTCGCGAAATCGGTCTGCGCCACCCAGCGCTCGGGCTTGCGGCCGAGGATGCGGTAAATGTCACCCCAGGTGCCACCCTCGACGCGGATTGTGTAGTCCTTCTCGTCAACCGCCTTCGGGCGAATGACGATGCGCTCGCGCTGATCGGTCTGCTCGGCACGCGCGGCGCGGGCCTGCTCGACGATGTCTCCAAGCGCGAAGCCGAGCTCACGCAGGCCCTCGTGCGAAACGGTCGACACGAGGAACACCTTGTAGCCTCGCGCCTCGAGATCGGGGCGGATGAACTCGGCCAGCTCGCGCGCATCCGGCACGTCGATCTTGTTCAGCGCGACGATCGCGGGCCGCTGCGTGAGCGGTGTCTGCCCCTCGGGCACCTCATAGGCGTCGAGTTCGGCGAGGATGATGTCGAGGTCGCTGAGCGGGTCGCGACCCGGCTCGAGCGTGGCGCAGTCGAGCACGTGGAGGAGCGCCTCGCAGCGCTCGACGTGGCGAAGGAATTCGAGGCCAAGGCCGCGCCCCTCGCTCGCGCCCTCGATGAGGCCCGGCACGTCGGCCATTGTGAAGCGGCTGTTGCCGGTCTCGATGACACCGAGGTTCGGGTGCAGCGTGGTGAACGGGTAGTCGGCAATCTTCGGCTTCGCGGCGCTCATCGCAGCGATGAGCGAGCTCTTACCGGCGCTCGGGTACCCCACGAGCGCAACGTCGGCGACCGTCTTGAGCTCGAGCACGAGCTCGGTCGTCTCGCCCGGCGTGCCGAGCAGCGCGAAGCCCGGCGCCTTGCGCTTCGAGTTCGCGAGCGAGTTGTTGCCGAGGCCGCCGAGGCCACCCTCGGCCGCGACAAAGCGCATCCCGGCCGTGTCGAGGTCGACGATGACCTCGCCATCGCCGTCGCGCACGACGGTGCCAACGGGCACGGGCAGCTCGAGGTCGGCGCCCTTCGTGCCGTTGCGGTAATCGCCCATGCCGAAGCCACCCGAGTCGCTGCGCTGGTGCGGCGTGTGGTGGTAGGTGAGCAGGGTGGTCACATCGGGGTCGGCGACGAGCACGATGTCGCCACCGTCACCGCCGTTGCCGCCGTCAGGGCCAGCGAGCGGCTTGAACTTTTCGCGGCGAATCGACATGCAGCCATTGCCGCCGTCGCCAGCGCGCAGGTACAGACGTACCTCATCGACGAACGTTGCCATGAATGCTCCTTCGTTCCCGTTCCATTGTGCCGCCCCGCGTGGCGCCCGTGTTCAGGCCACGTGCGGCAATGAAAAAGGGGCGGAGAGTGTCCGCCCCTTTTTCAAAGTGTGCCGGTTTGCCGGCTCACAGCACCCTATTCGGCTGCTGCGACGATGTTCACGACCTTGCGCATGCCCTTGGCGCCGAACTCGACCTTGCCGCCCGCGAGAGCGAAAAGGGTGTCGTCGCCGCCACGGCCGACGTTAACGCCGGGGTGGAACTTGGTGCCGCGCTGGCGGACGAGGATCTCACCGGCGTTGACTTCCTGACCAGCGAAGCGCTTCACACCGAGACGCTGAGCGTTGGAGTCGCGGCCGTTCTTGGACGAGCTTGCGCCCTTCTTGTGTGCCATTTCAGTATGCTCCTGACGACTTACTTAATGTCGGTGATCTTGACCGTGGTGAGCTCCTGGCGGTGGCCCTGGCGCTTCTTGTAACCGGTCTTGTTCTTGTACTTCATGATGCGGATCTTCGGGCCGCGGAGGTTCTCAACAACCTCGGCCGAGACCGTCACCTTTGCGAGCTTGTCAGCGTCGCTGGTGATCTTGTCACCGTCGACGAGCAGCACGGCGGGCAGAACAACCTTGCCCTTGTCGTCTGCGACGACGCGGTTCATCGTAACGACCGAGCCAACCTCGACCTTTTCCTGCCGGCCACCGGCGCGCACTACTGCGAATACCACTTCAGCTACCTTTTCTTTGTGCTCGGCGACCGAAGTCGCTTCGCGAACGATTTGCGTGACGTGCCGGTGCACGTACCCTGACGCTCTCATTGCGCGGCCGACGCCGCGTCGCTCGAAGAGCGTGCAACAGCGACCTACTTTAGTCGATTCTTCGGGTGAGCGTCAACCCTCGGAGTCGACCCGCTCGCGGGGAGCTACTCCCCCGTGATCGGGCCCGTCGTGATGCGCCGACGACGCTTCGGCGAGCTGGTCTTTGGCGCCTCGGCGGCCGGAGCCGGCTCGGCGCTGGCCTGCGGCGCGGCCTGTGGCTGCTCCTTGGGCTCGGCCGGTTCGGCGGCGGGCTCGCTCGGCTCGGCGCTGGTGCCCGCGAGCGAGTCGAGGGCGGCGTCGAGGGATGCGAGGCTCAGCGACGCATCGACCTTCAGCTCGGCCTTCGGCGCCGGCTCCTTCGCTTCGGGCAGCTCAATCGAGAGCGCCGACTCGCGGCGCGCCTCGCTGCTCGAGGCGTCAGCCGTCACCGTGCCCGTGCTCACGCGGCGGCGACGCGGCTTGGATGCGCGGGGCGCCTCCTCGGCCTTCGTCGCGTGCTGCGCGGCGGTGGCGGCGTCAGTGCGGTCGGTTGCATTGCGGTCACTGCCGCTGCGGTCGCTATTGGTGCGGTCGCTGGCGCCGCGGTCGTTTGCCGAGCGGTCGTTGCCGTTGCGGTCACCGGCCGACGCATCCTGCTGGGCCGAATCGCGGCTGTCGCGGGCGTCGCGGCTGTCGCGCGCATCCTGCTGGCCATCGGCCTGCTCGGCGTTCGAGTTCTGCGACTCATCGCCCTGCTGCTCGACGTTACGGTTGCGACCGCGGCCGCCGCGGCGCGAGCGCCGCGAACGACGGCCCTCACCGTTCGAGTCGTTGTCGTTCGACGCTTCGCCACCGGCCGCGAGCACATCGGCGGCCGGCTTGCCGGACGCTGCCGCGGCAGCCGCATCCGCGAGCTTTTCAGCCGCCTCGCGCACCGCCTCGTCGTCCTTCGCCGACACCATGGTCGACGCGGCGATCTTCGTCAGCGCGTTGCGGGCGTCGTCGGTGATCTCGTGGGTGCCGCCGCTGTTCGAACCGTTCTGCGTCTGGTTCTGGTTTTGGCCCTGGTTTTGGTTGCGACCGTTGTCGTTCTGGCCCTTGTTGTTGCCGCGGCGCGACTGCGAGCGGCCCTTCGACTGGTTGCTGTTGCCGCCGCCGTGGTTGACCGGGTGCGAATGCACGACGACGCCGCGGCCGGCGCAGGCAGCACAGGGCTCCGAGAAGGTCTCGAGGAGGCCAAGACCGATCTTCTTGCGAGTCATTTGCACGAGGCCGAGGCTCGTCACCTCGGCGACCTGGTGCTTCGTGCGGTCGCGCGAGAGGCCCTCAACGAGGCGGCGGTGGACGAGGTCTCGGTTCGTCTCGAGCACCATGTCGATGAAGTCGATGACGATGATGCCGCCGATGTCGCGCAGGCGCAGCTGGCGGATGATCTCTTCGGCCGCCTCGAGGTTGTTCTTCGTGACGGTCTCTTCGAGGTTGCCACCCGAGCCGACGAACTTGCCGGTGTTGACGTCGATGACCGTCATCGCCTCGGTGCGGTCGATGACGAGCGAACCACCCGACGGCAGCCAGACCTTGCGGCTGAGCGCCTTGTCGATCATGTCGTTGACCTTGTACTCAACGAAGATGTCGTCGCCGGTGTACTTCTCGACGCGCTCGAGCAGGTCGGGGGCGACCTGACCGAGGTAGGTCTTGATCGTCTCGAGCTCGGAGTTGCCCTGGATGATCAGCTGGTGGAAGTCCTCATTGAAGACGTCGCGGATGATCTTGATGAGCATGTCGGGCTCGGCGTGGAGCGTCTTCGGGCCCTTGCCTGCCGAGGCGACCTGCTTCTGGATGTCTTCCCACTGGCGCGTGAGGCGCTCAACGTCGCGCTGCAGCTGCTCCTCAGTCGCGCCCTCGGCGGCGGTGCGCACGATGACGCCAACGCCGTCCGGCAGCACCTCCTTGAGGATCTTCTTGAGGCGCGTGCGCTCGGTCTCGGGCAGCTTGCGGCTGATGCCGTTGAGCGTGTTGCCGGGCACGTACACGAGGTAGCGGCCGGGCAGCGAGATCTGGCTCGTCAGGCGGGCACCCTTGTGGCCGACCGGGTCTTTCGTGACCTGGACGAGCACCTTGTCGCCGGGCTTGAGGGCGTTCTCGATCTTGCGGGCCGTGTTGGGGCCGAGCTTCGCGGCGCTCCAGTCGACCTCGCCCGAGTAGAGCACGGCGTTGCGGGCCTCGCCGATGTCGACGAACGCGGCCTCCATGCTCGGCAGCACGTTCTGCACGCGGCCGAGGTAGACGTTGCCGATGAGCGAGACGTCTTCATTGCGGGCGACGTAGTGCTCGACGAGGATGTTGTCTTCGAGCACGCCGATCTGCACGCGGCCGTCCTTGGCGCGCACGAGCATCTTGCGGTCGACCGACTCGCGGCGGGCCTGGAACTCGCTCTCGGTGACGACGGTGCGGCGGCGGCCGAGCTCGCGGCTCTCGCGGCGGCGGGCGCGCTTCGCGGCGAGACGGGTCGAGCCCTTGACGGCCTGCGGCTCGTCGATGACCTCGTCGTCGGTGTCGTCGTCGAAGTCGCTGGTGTCGCGGCCTCGGTCGCTCGCGCGGTCGCGGCGCTGGGGTTCGCGCTGCTCGCGCTCCTGCTCGCCACCGCGGCGGCCGCGGCGCGAGGTGCGGCGGCGCTTGCCGCTGCCGGTCTCGTTGTCGTCGCCGTCGTCGTTCGAGTCGTCACGCTGCGGCTCGCGCGGTTCGTTGCGGCGGCCGCGCGGTGCCTCGGGCAGCGGCGGCAGATCGGGCGCGAGGAAGAAGAGGGTGCGCTGCGTGATGACCTCGGGGATGCGCGGGTCGCGAGCGTCCTCGGGCTTTTCGGCGTCGTCGGCCTTGGTGGCGTCGTCAGCGCCCTCGGCGTCGGCTGCCTTTGCGGTGTCGTCGGCCTTCTCTGCGTCGCCAGCCTTGTCGGTGTCTTCGGCCTTTGACGTAGCGTCTGCCGAGGCATCGCCCTTCGCGCTGTCGTCAGCAGTTGCGGCCGCGTCGTCACCCTCTGCGGCGTCAGCCTTGGCAGCGACTGCGCTGTCGGCGTCGCTGGTCTCAGCCGAGTCGGCGGTCTCGGTCGCCTCTGCGTCGGCGTCGGTCTTTGCGTCGTCCGAAGTCACGTCGGCTGCAGCTTCGCCCTCGTTTGACTCGGCGGCAGTGCCTGCATCGGCGGCTTCGGTCTCGCCGGCAGCCTGGTCAGCTTCCTCGGCCGTCTCGTCAACCTCGGCGTCGGGCGCGGGCTGCGACTCTGCGTCGGTCGCTGCGGCGTCGACTGCGTCGCTCGTCGCCTCGGTCTGAGGCTGCGTGGCGTCGTCTACCTGGTTCGCTTCGTCGTTGGAGTTATTGGAATCGTTGTTGTGGTTGTCCACCGTCACTGGGGTGCTCCTGCTGTCGCCGACCAGTCGCTGGCGCGATTCCTGGTCGGAACTCTGTCTTGGCCGCGGTCAGCCCGCGGGAAATCTGTCGTCGTGGGTACGGCGTGCCGCTGGTGCGGCGGGAGCGGTTGCTCCGAAAGTCTCAGTACGCTTTCGCGCACTCTGACAGTATCGCACGGTGCCGCTCCGACTGGCTCGGCCAGTGACCCCGAACTCGGCACTTTGTCGGTACCCCTTTGTACGACTGCGGCAGGGATGCAGTACGCAACGAACCACGCCGAGCTCAGACGACGTAGCCGCCACGAAACCAACGCGGATCGCGGCGGTCACCCCGCAGAACACGGACGAACGGCGAGATTTTGGGGGTTTGAACGGGCTGAGCCCGTTCAAACCCCCAAAATCTCGCCGTTTGTCCAAGAACTTCGCGTTACGCACCCGCTCACCGCGACCGAGCACTCCTACTGTGCGTCGGCGTAGGCGCGGATCGGGCTGCCGTCGCCGGCGTCGATGCGCAGCGGCACGCCCGCAAAGCGCACGCGCGACGGCAAGCCCGTCATCCCGCGCAGGTTCTCAATGATGAGCCGGTCGCTGCCCAGCACGAGTTGGTGCACCTCGAGTTCGCCGCCGTCGCTCGGGTCGGGGTTGAGCGTGTCCATGCCAAGCACGTGCATGCCGGCCTCGATCAGCGCGCCGCACGCATCGGTGCCGAGCGTCGGATGCTCGAAATACGCAGCCTCGCCCCAGTGCGCATCCCAGCCCGTCGCGAGCAGCACGATGCGCGCGCCGCCGAGCCCGGCATCCAACAGCGGCGCGAGCCGCTCGACGGTGATCACCTCGCGCGGCGCGAGCCCGGGCAGCTGCAGCACGGCCGCCTCGCCGACGATCTCGTCGAGCGCGACCTGGTCGATCGTGCGGCCGCCGGCAATCGAGTGGGCCGGCGCATCGACGTGCGTGCCGCTGTGGCTGCCGAGCTCGAGCCGGGCAACCTCGAAGCCGTCGCGCTCAAGCTCGGCCGACGGCCGCACCGTGACCTCTGGGTCGCCGGGGAATACCGGCATGCCGGTGCCGATCGGGTGCGAAAGGTCGATCAACATGGGGTCACGCTACCTCGGTGTCTTCGGTGAACCTGCCGCTGCCCCGGCGGAACGAATTCCGCGCGAGGGAGCGGGCAGGACGGCCATGAACTTCGCGGCTACGCCGCCTCGGCGAGGTGCTGCGAGCGCGCACCTTCCTCGGCACGAATGCCGGTCGCCTTCACCCACACGAAGTAGACGAGCGCCGACACGAGCACCGTCGGCAGCGCCGCGCCAATCGGCGAGAGCCACACGAACGCGAGCACCCAGTAGGTCGCGCCGCCGACGACCCAGGTGAGGATCGCGCCGATGTTCCAGCCGCCAGCGAACCAGTACTTGCCGCCGCTGTGCCGCAGAATGTCGCGGTCGTAGACGCCGCGGCGCGCGACGTAGTAGTCGATGATCATCACGGCGAACACCGGGATGAACAGCGCGCCGATGGTCGAGAGGAACGTCGTGAACTGGTCGAGCAGGCCGAGCCAGGTCGAGCCGATGACCGACACGATGCCGAGCCCGAGCGCGGTCGGCACGAACGGCAGCGGCTTCTTCAGCGGGAACGCGTGCTGCAGCGATAGCGTCATGCCGAACACGACCATGGTGTTCGTCGCCATCACCGAGAGGAACATGACGATCGCGAGCGGCGCGCCGAACGCGTCGATGACGACGGTCGGGTCGAAGGGGATCGCCTCGTTGCCCTCAAGCAACACGTACGAGATCGCGACGGCGCCGAGCAGCATCGCGAGCACGGTCGAGAGCGTGTAGCCGATGGCCGCACCGGTCGCGCCGGCGCGCGGCGTGCGCGCGGTGCGGGTGAGGTCGGCCGAGAGCACCGTCCACGAAATCGCGGTCGCGAAGACGATGTCGAACACGCTGAGGCCGGTCATACCGAGCTCGGCATCGGCCTGAATCGCGAGGTACTCGCTGAGCGAGTGCTGCCCGAACGCCGAGATGAAGACGTAGGCCATGAAGCCGAGAATCACGAGGCCGAGCCACGGCTCGATCTTCGCGATGCCCTCGTGCCCGAAGATCGCGAGCAGCACGACGACGATCTCGCAGAGGGCGGCGAAGAGCGCGGGGTTCGTGAAGCCGGTCCAACTAAAGATGAGGTAGTCGAGCGAGATGCCGGCCAGCATCGCCTGCACCCACGACCAGCCCATGAGAATCACGAGGTTCGACAGCGCCGGCACGATCGAGCCGCGCAGGCCGAACGAGCCCTTCGTGAGCGCCATCGTCGACAGGCCGGTGCGCACACCCATCACCGCGATGAGCGTGAGCACGCAGGCGCCGAGCACCGTGCCGACGACGATCCAGAGCGCCGACTCAGCGAAGGTGACGCCCGGCACGAACAGCGTGCCGGTGAGCAGCGTCGTGACGACGAGGTTCGCCGCGAGCCAGATGAGCAGGATGCGCCCGCCGCCGAGCGTGCCGCGGATCGGCCCCTCAGCCTGGGTCGCGTCGGCCGATTCAGTGTTGACGTCGTGGCTCATGCCCCTGCCTCGCTTGTTGCGGCCGGTGCCTCGTCGATCGTCGAGAGGTGCTCGTGAATGGCGATGAGTTCGCCGTCGCGGCGCGTGAAGACGATCGTCTCGCGCTCCTTGTACGTTTCGGTCTCGTCGCCGGTGCGCGCGGTGGTCTCGAGCTCGTGCACGAAGATGCCACCCTCGGGGATGAGCTGAATGTGCGTCACGAGGCTGTGGCAGTCGACGACCTCCCAGCCCTCGGCGCGCAGCTCACGCCAGCCCTGCTGCCACTCATCGCGAGCGGTGTGGATCTCGCCGTCGGTGTGGAACGCGAACGAGCAATCGGGCGCAAAGCGGGCGAAATAGTCTGCCTCGTCGTTCGCGGCGAAGGCGGCGACGATCGCCTGCGCGGCCGCCGCGATGTCGTCGACGGTGATGGTGGGGTTCGTCATTGAGTCCTCCGGGAGGTGATCGCCGGCAATCGGCGGGCGCGCAGCTCGCGCAACATTTCACAATTATGCAATCTTTGTTTTCTATCACGCAACCCACGTCGCACGCCGACGTCGCGCATCCTGGTGGATACTGGAGTCCACCCAACGGAAGGACCATCGATGCGCGGCGTCTCCCCTCAGGCAGAATCCCAGGCGGCCCGAATCGGCGCGAAGCTGCGCGCCGCCCGTCGCGCGCAAGGACTCACACTCGCCGAGGTGGCGAGCGGCACCGGCCTGTCGAAGGGGTACATCTCGCGGGTCGAGCGCGACGAGACCTCGCCGAGTGTGGCGACGCTGCACTCGCTGTGCCAGGTGCTCTCCGTGACGATCGGAAGCCTCTTTGACGAACCCGACACCGCGGTGGTGCACCTCGACTCGGCGCCGCACATCAATCTCGGCGGCTCCGGCGCGCGCGAGCAGATGGTGACGCCCCGCGGGCAGTCGGCCGTGCAGGTGATTCACTCGACGATCGAGGCGGGCGCCGACGGTGGCGATGAGCTCTACACGATCAACTGCGACGTCGAGGTGCTGCATGTGATCTCAGGGTCGATCGATCTGCGATTCAGCACCTCGACCCTGCAACTCAAGGCGACCGACACCGTCACGTTCCATGGCGCCGAACCACACAGCTGGCACTGCGACGAAGAAACCCGGCTCATGTGGATCCTCATCCCCGCCCCGTGGAGCAACAGCCACTAAGCAATCTGCCGCAAGTCGGATGCTCAGGACTTGCGCGCGCCGCACCTCGCGCGTAGTTTCGCTATAGACAACTTTTGTAATCTGACAGTGAGGTTGAGATGCGTCCCGAGTACGTGCAGTTTGAGAGCGGCAAGCTAGGCCCCGCCGACGCGAGCAAGTCGCCCCGCTACGCCGACATTGCGACGTTTGCGCGCCTGCCCCGACTCGAAGATGTCGAGTCGGCCGACGTAATCGTCGTGGGCATCCCCTTCGACAGCGGCGTGAGCTACCGCCCCGGCACGCGCTTCGGCCCGTCGCACGTTCGTGAGGCCTCGCGCCTGCTGCGCCCCTACAACCCGGCCGTCGACATCGCGCCGTTCAACGAGGTGCAGGTCGTCGATGGCGGCGACATCCCCGTGAACCCCTTTGACATCACGGAGGCCGTGGCCGAGATGGAAGCCGGCGCCGACCAGCTGCGCGCCGACGGCGCCCGCCTCGTCGTCATCGGCGGCGACCACACCCTCGCGCTGCCGATGCTGCGCTCCGTCGTGAAGCAGCACGGGCCCGTCGCGGTCGTGCACTTCGACGCCCACCTCGACACCTGGGACACCTACTTCGGCGCGCCCGTGACGCACGGCACGCCGTTCCGCCGCGCCTCCGAAGAGGGCCTGATCGACCTCGAGGCGAGCCTGCACGTCGGCACCCGCGGCCCGCTCTACAGCAAGCAGGACCTCCGCGACGATGAGCGCCTCGGCTTTGCGATCATCTCGAGCGACGAGATCGAGAACGAGGGCGTGCCCGCCGCGATCGAGCGGATGCGCACCCGGCTCGGCGACCGGCCCGTGTACCTCTCGATCGACATCGACGTGCTCGACCCGGCGCACGCGCCCGGCACCGGCACGCCCGAGGCCGGTGGCATGACGAGCCGCGAGCTGCTGCGGATGATCCGCCAGTTCTCGGACTTCAACCTCGTCGGCGCCGACGTCGTCGAGGTGTCGCCGCCCTACGACCACGCGCAGATCACCGCGGTGAGTGCCTCGCACGTCGCCTACGAAATCGTGAGCGCCATGGCGGCCCGCCCGTAGCAAGCTAGCGCATAACAAAGCAGCCACGAACAGTGCGGCCCTCGTCTCGACCAGAGGCGAGGGCCGCACCGCTTTCTGCGCTTGACGCACGTGCAGGGCCAGCTTCCGGACGCGTTGTGGATACGTAGCTGTCCACAGCTCTCCTCCATGCCACGCCGCCTTCGGCGGCTCGAGAGGCAGGCTGCCGCCATGCACGACGATCTCGACGCCTATCTCAACCGCAAGCACCAGGTTATCGCGACCGAGGAACTCCATGCCCTTGGCTACGATCGGCACACCATCGGTAAGTTCGTCGCGACTGGGCGGTTAAAGAAGCAGCAACGCGGCTGGTACCGCCTGCCCACAACGCCGCTCACGATGTTCGGGCGTGCCCGGATCGCCGGCGGCGCCGTCACTTGCCTCAGCGCGCTGCAGCACCTCGGCTTTTGGACACCGGAGTTCAACGAACTGCATCTGCACGTGGGCGCCTACGGACTTGGTGAAACGTGGCACCATCTGCCCACGCTCGACCTCCCCGAAGACGCCCTCGACAGCCACGAGGGCATCTTGCTGTGCGCCCAGGACTGCTGTGAACTCGACGAACTCGTGGCGATCCTCGACGAGATGGCCAGGCGCGAACTCGACGTCACGGCGCTTGATGCGCACCCGCTCGCGAAAGAGAAGCTGCAGCGCGCCATCGCGTTGTCGGGGCATCGCGCCGACTCGGCGCTCGAGTCACTCGTGCGGGTGCGGCTTGACCAACTCGGCATCAAGCACCGTCGGCATGTGAAGGTGGGGGTGTTCGAGCTCGACTTTCTCATCGGCGACTACCTCGCCGTCGAGTGCGACGGCTTCGCCTACCATTCGAATCAAGCTGATGTGATCCGCGATCGCAAGAAGGACCGCTACTTCGAGTCGCTCGGCTACTCGATGCTGCGGTTCACGTACTGGGACATCATCGAACGCTGGGACGAGTGCGAGTTGCAGATCCTCGCGATGGTCCGCGCCGAACGGCACCGTTACCCGTCGTCGCGCCGAGTCGCCCCCTTCGCCGTCTAACCCAAAGGACTGTCGAGACGAAGCTCACGGATCGACTCGGGTCGACACACGTGGCGCGCAAGGCAAGGAAGAGCGACGCGCAGTGTCGTTGGGTCGAATTATCGCGTGTTCTGGCGCGCCACTGCGAAGAACTGCGGCCTCGTGAGGCCGGTGACCTCGGGAAACACGGACGAACGCCGAGATTTTGGGGGTTTGAACGGGCTGAGCCCGTTCAAACCCCCAAAATCTCGGCGTTCGTCCAAGAATCTGCGCGGCACTCGGGCCCTGACGCACGAAATGCTGCTCAAACTCGGCCGCCCGGAAACCGGTCGGCGATGGCACTCGGGAACCCACGCCACAGCGTCCGTATTCAGGCGGCGTCAAGCGCGCAGAGAGCGCGAGCGGCCAGACTCGCAGCGAAGCCACTAGCGGTTGCGCCAACCATGAGCAGTAGACAGCACATGACTCGCCACAACGCTATTCACGGCTCCCAAACGCGAATGGTCGCGCCGGGGAACCGGCGCGACCATTCGCGTTGGCGCGAGCAGCGCTAGCTGAACCAGATGCCGAGCTCGCGCTCGGCCGAGAGCGTCGAGTCGGAGCCGTGCACGATGTTCTCGATGACGGCCTTGCCCCAGTCGCGGCCGAGGTCGCCGCGGATCGTGCCGGGCGCGGCAGTCGTCGGGTTGGTCGCGCCGGCGAGCGAGCGGAAGCCCTCGACGACGCCGTTGCCCTCGACGCGCACGGCGACGGTCGGGCCCGACATCATGAACTCGACGAGCGGCTCGAAGAACGGCTTGCCCACGTGCTCCTCATAGTGCTCGGTGAGCAGCTCGCGAGTCGCGCTCACGTAGCGCAGGTCGGTGACGACGTACCCCTTGCGCTCAATGCGGGCGATTACTTCGCCAATGAGGTTGCGGCGAACGCCATCGGGCTTCACGAGAACGAGGGTCTGTTCGGTCATTCCTGCTCCTATTCGTTGCAGCGGATATCGCTGTCGACGTTAGTCGGTGGTGGTTGCGGCGCGCGGGGCGCCAGTGTCGTCAAGCGGGGCGCCGGTTTCGTCAATCTCGCCCGCCGCGAGGGCGCGTTCGAACTCGGCGATGACGGGCGCCCGCTCAGCATCGATCTTGCCGCCGCGGATCATGCAGAACAGCCAGACGGCCAAGAACAGCCCGCCCACGACGAACACGATGGGGTCGAGGAAGCCGCCGAGCGTGAGCACGATCTGCAGCGCGAGCACGTACCAGCGGCCCCAGCTGAACCGCAGGAAGTACACGCCGGCAATGAAGGCGAGCACAAACACGGCTCCGCCGCCGAGCGCGATGCCGGCGGGCAGCGCCCGCAGCCCGAACAGTGCGAGCGCGACGAGCGCGACCGAGATCACCTCGAACGCGATGAGAATCGAGCCAAGCTGCTCGGTGACGGTGCGATACCTCCGCGCCACGCCTACTCCCCCGCGTCTTCCGGCGGCAACTTCCAGCCGCCCTCGTGGGCGAGCGTGTACGCCTCGCCGATGAGCGTGATCGAGCCGGTTACGAGCACGCCGGCTGACTGCGGCAGGCCGTGGTCGTCCTCGCCGAGTTCGAACGTCGCGGCCTCGGCGCGCGCCTGCAGCAGCGCATCCTCAGAGCGGTCGATGACGCGCACCTGCTTCTGCTCGGCGAGCTCCTCGCCGAGCACGTCGCGCACCATCTCGGCAAGATCGTAGGCGTCGATCGCGCGCGGCGAGTCGGATTGCGTCACGATGATGCGGTCGGCGATCGCCGCGAGCGGGCGCACGATGCCCTCGACGTTCTTGTCCTCGAGCACCGCGAGCACGAGCGTGAGTTGGTCGAAGGCGTACGTCTCGGTAACGGCCTGCGCGAGGTGCGCGGCTCCGTGCGGGTTGTGCGCGGCATCAATAATGACGGCCGGGGATGCGCCAACCAGCTCGAGCCGGCCGGGCGAGAGAGCCTCGGCGATGCCTGCCTCGACGTTCTCGGCGAGCAGCTCGCGCTCGCCGCCAAAGAATGCCTCGACCGCCGCGAGCGCGAGCGCCGCGTTGTGGGCCTGGTAGTCGCCCGCAATCGCGAGCGGCAGGTCGTCGTACTGCCCAGAGAGGCCCCGCACCGAGATGAGTCGGCCGCCGACTGCCATGTGATCGGCGGTCACAGCGAAGTCGGTGGGTTCGACGTAGAGCTTGGCCTCGAGCCGCTCGGCGGCCGCGGCGATTTCGGCGGCGGCCTCGGCAGGCTGCGCGGCCGACACGACCGAGGCGCCGGGCTTGATAATGCCCGACTTCGTGCGCGCGATCTCAGCGACGGTCGAGCCAAGCCGGCCGACGTGGTCGAGCGAGATCGGCGTGAACACCGAGACCGCACCGTCGGCAACGTTCGTCGAGTCCCACTCGCCGCCCATGCCGACCTCGACGACGGCGACGTCGACCGGTGCATCTGCGAAGCACGCGAACGCGAGCACGGTGAGGGCCTCGAACAACGTCAGCCGAACCTCGCCGGCCTCTTCGAGCTCGGCGTCGACGATCGAGAGGAACGGCTCGATGTCGCGCCAGTTCGCGACGAGTCGTTCGTCGGAAATCGGTGCGCCGTCAATGCCGATGCGCTCATTGAGCCGCACGAGGTGCGGGCTCGTGAGCACGCCGGTGCGCAGCCCGTGGGCGCGCAGCAGCGACTCGGTGATGCGCGCGGTCGACGACTTGCCGTTCGTGCCGGTGACGTGAATCATCGGCCACGCGCGGTGAATGTCGCCGAGCAGCTCGCACGCGCGGCGCGTGGGCGCGAGCCGCGGCTGCGGCTGGCCCTCGCCGACGCGCTCCATGAGCTCGTCGAACACGGCGTCGGCTTCCTCGCGCCAGTCGGTTTGCTCGAGTCGGCGGCGCTCCTCGGCCTCGCGGTCGCTGAGGCGCACCTCCTCGGCGGCAAAGTCGTCGGCGAAGTCGGTGTCGAAGTCGAGGCCGTCGTCGAACGGCGCCCCGCCGAGCAGCTTCGCGATGTCTTCGGCGGTCAGTTCTTCTTCGGGGAGGTTGTCGTCGGACTCGTCGCGATTGCGGTCATCGCTCATGCCTTCTCCAGTTCAATCTCGAGGGCGCCGTAGCTGTGCGCCACGGATGCGCGCGCCGGGTCGGGCGCGGCGCCGCCAGTGATCTCCAGGCTAGTAGCGAGCGTCTCGCCCGCGAGCAGATCGCGGTTCGCCTCGAGCGAAGCCACCGACGCGTCGTCGGCGCGCAGGCGCAGGCGGATGCGGTCGCTCACCTCGAGCCCGGCGGCCTTGCGGGCATCCTGCACCGCGCGCACGGCGTCGCGGGCCGTGCCCTCGGCCGCGAGCTCGCCGGTCACTTCGGCGTCGAGCACGAGGATGCCACCGTTCGGCAGCAGCCCGAGCACGTCGGTGCCCTGCGAGTCGGCGACCTGGAGGTCAACCTCGTACTCGTTCGGCTCAAGCGCGATGCCGCCGGCGACGACGTTGCCCCCGTCATCCTGTTGCCAGTCACCCGACTTCGAGCCCTTGATGGCCTGCTGCACGAGCTTGCCGATGCGGGGTCCTGCGGCGCGTGCGTTCACGCGCAGCACGCGCGAGACGCCGTAGGCAGCAGCGGCCTCGTCGGTGCGCGGCTGCAGCAGCACCTCGCGCACGTTGAGCTCGTCGGCGACGATCGACGCAAAGCCCTCGAGCTCGCCGGCGCGCTCGGTGAGCACGGTGAGGCGGTGCAGCGGCAGGCGCACGCGCAGCTGGTGCTGCTTGCGCAGGGCCTGGCCGGCCGAGACGATCTCGCGCACCGCATCCATCGACGACACGAGCTCGACGTCGGCGGGGAACGCCTCGGCGTCGGGCCAGTCTTCGAGGTGCACCGAGCGACCGCCCGTGAGCCCCTGCCAGATCGTCTCGGTGACGAACGGCGCGAGCGGCGCGGCGACGCGGCAGAGCGTCTCGAGCACGGTGTAGAGCGTGTCGAACGCATCACGGTTCGCCTCGGCGTTGTCGCCCTCGAGGCCCTCCCAGAAGCGGTCGCGCGAGCGGCGCACGTACCAGTTCGTCAGCACCTCGGCGAAGTCGCGCAGGCGCTGGGTGGCGTTCGAGGCGTCAAGCTCGTCGAGGTCGGCCTGCACGCCGCGCATCGTCTCGCCGAGCTTCGCGAGGATGTACCGGTCGAGCACGTGCTGCGAGTCGGTGCGCCACTGCGCCTCGTACCCGGGCGCATCCGGCCCGTTCGCGGTGTTCGCGTAGGTCGTGAAGAAGTAGTACGTCGACCACAGCGGCAGCAGGAACTGCCGCGTCGACTCGCGGATGCCCTCTTCGCTCACGATGAGGTTGCCGCCGCGCAGCACCGAGCTCGACATGAGGAACCAGCGCATCGCGTCGGAGCCGTCGCGGTCGAACACCTCGTTCACGTCGGGGTAGTTGCGCAGCGATTTCGACATCTTGCGGCCGTCGGAGCCGAGCACGATGCCGTGCGAGATGACGTTCGAGAACGCCGGGCGGTCGAACAGCGCCGTCGAGAGCACGTGCATCATGTAGAACCAGCCGCGCGTCTGCCCGATGTACTCGACGATGAAGTCGGCGGGCGAGTGCGTGTCGAACCACGGCCCGTTCTCGAACGGGTAGTGCACCTGCGCGAACGGCATCGAGCCCGAGTCGAACCACACGTCGAGCACATCGGGGATGCGACGCATCATCGACTTGCCGGTCGGGTCGTCGGGGTTCGGGCGCACGAGCTCGTCGATCGCGGGGCGGTGCAGGTCGGTCGGGCGCACGCCGAAGTCGCGCTCGAGCTCGTCGAGCGAGCCGTAGACGTCGACGCGCGGGTAGTTGTCGTCGTCGCTCTTCCACACCGGGATCGGCGAGCCCCAGTAGCGGTTGCGCGAGATCGACCAGTCGCGGGCGCCCTGGAGCCACTTGCCGAACTGGCCGTGCTTCACGTTCTCGGGCACCCAGGTGATGTCTTCGTTGAGCTCGACCATGCGGTCGCGGAACTCGGTGACCCGCACGAACCAGCTCGAGACCGCCTTGTAGATGAGCGGCTGCTTGCAGCGCCAGCAGTGCGGGTACGAGTGCACGTACGACTTCTGCTGCACGAGGCGGCCAAGTGCCTTGAGCTCCTGCACGAGCGGCTTGTTCGCGTCCTGCCAGTTCAGGCCGGCGACGAGTGGCACGTCGCCGAGGAACTTGCCGCCCGCGTCGAGCGAGAGGATGGTCGGGATGCCCGCGGCGTCGCCCAGCCGCTTGTCGTCCTCACCGTAGGCGGGCGCCTGGTGCACGATGCCGGTACCGTCGCTCGTCGTGACGTAGTCGTCGACGAGGAACTGCCAGGCATTCTCGGTGCCCCACTTCGCGGTGTCGGTGTAGAAATCGAAGAGCGGCTCGTAGGTGACGCCGGCGAGGTCGGCGCCGATCACGCGCGCGGTCGACGCGGCCACCGCATCCTCGGCCTTCTCGTAGCCGAGCTCCTTGAGGTAGGCGGGGATGCGCGCCTCGGCGAGCAGGTAGGTGGCCGAGCCGTCGGCGGTCGGCACCGCGAGGTAGACGATCTCGGGGCCGGCGGCGAGTGACGCGTTCGTCGGCAGGGTCCACGGCGTCGTCGTCCACGCGAGCGCCGCAACGCCCTCGAGTCCGAGCTCGGATGCGCGTGCGCCGGTGAGCGGGAACGACACGGTGACCGTGTTGTCCTGACGATCCTGGTAGACGTCGTCGTCCATGCGCAGCTCGTGGTTCGACAGCGGCGTCTCGTCGTTCCAGCAGTACGGCAGCACGCGGAAGCCCTCGTAGGCGAGGCCCTTGTCGTAGAGCTGCTTGAACGCCCAGATCACCGACTCCATGTAAGTGATGTTCAGCGTCTTGTAGCCGTTGTCGAAGTCGACCCAGCGACCCTGGCGCTCGACGTAGTCCTGCCACTCCTGCGTGTAGCGCAGCACCGATTCACGCGCCTCGCGGTTGAACTCCGCGACGCCCATCTCCTCGATCTCGTCCTTGGTGGTGATGCCGAGCTGCTTCATCGCCTCGAGTTCGGCGGGCAGCCCGTGGGTGTCCCAACCGAAGACGCGGTTGACCTGCTTGCCGCGCATCGTGTTGTAGCGCGGGAAGACGTCCTTCGCGTAGCCGGTAAGCAGGTGGCCGTAGTGCGGCAGGCCGTTCGCGAACGGCGGGCCGTCGTAGAACACCCATTCCTCGGCGCCCTCGCGCTGGTCAATCGACGCCTGGAAGGTGCCGTCGCTGCCCCAGAACTTGAGCACCTGCTGCTCGAGGTTCGGGAAGGAGGGCGAAGCGGGCACGTCGGCGCCGAACGCCGAGGCGGAGGACTTGGGATACGTCGCGCTCATGTGGGTGGTCTCCTGCAGATGACTGGTTTGTCAGGCCCAGGGGCGCTTTCGCGCGGTACCACCCCGATTGCAGCGTGCGCTGCCACTTCGTTACGGCTGTTTCGGGCCTACCCGTTCGGTTCTACTTGGCCGCGGGCGGCCGTTCTTCCGAAGACTCCCCGTTGATGGCGGATCATCGTCACTGGCGCCAAGTCTAGCCGCCGCCGGGCGGCAGCCGCTACCAGTACTCGTCGCCCCAGGCGAACGATTCCTCGGGCAGCCGCTCGGGAATCACGATGGCGTTCGGCGCCTCGGCATCGATCGTGTAGCCGACCTGCCCGAAGCGTTCGACGAGCCAGTCGGGGGCCGTGAGCGCGAGCGGCGTCGTCTCGGGCAGCCCCGCGACGGTGAGCAGGTTGGTGTCGAGTGCGGCGCGCTCGGGCGCGACGCCGTCGAAGTTCACGTCGAGCGAGTCGCCCGAGGCGGTGAGCGAGCCGATCTCGCCGCGGACGCTGAACGTCGCGGTGGGGCCGGCGAGCTCGAGGGTGCCGATGTCGCCCCGTACGTCGGCCCAGCTGGGGCCGGTCACCCGCACGCTCACGCGCTCGGCATCGGTGTCGAGCCAGAGGTTCGCCTCGTTCGACAGCGTCACGTCGATGTCGAGATCGGTCATGCTGCTCGGCAGCCGCAGCACGCCGGTCGCAAGGGCGTACCCTTCGTTCTGCCACGGCAGTGTCTCCTGCTCGAGCGAGGTGATGCGCAGCGTGCCTTCTTCCGAGGTGTCGACCCCGAAGGGGGCCTGCCCGTCGATGCCCGTGCCGTACACCTCGAGCGTCGGCCGCAAGATCTCCCTGTCGCGCTCAACCGAGAGCGTCGACACCGTGCCGAGTTCGAGCACGATGCGCTGGGCTACGGGCAACTCGACGGTGCTCGTGACGTCGAACTCGCGGGCCGCGCCGTAGGCGGTAAGACCCGCGACGGTTGCGCCAACGAGCACGATGGCGATGCCGACGGCGGCGAGGATGCGCGCGGCCCAGCCTGCGCGCGGGTGAACGGCGGGAGTCGTCATGGCTGCCTCGCTTCGACCTCGAGGTAGGTGAGCACGGCCTGCACCCGGCGGTTGCCCGCTCGGTCGGTCGAGAGGTCGAGCTTCTGGAAAATCTGCGCGCTGTATTTCTCGACCGCGCCGTTCGACACGAACAGCTGCGCCGCGATCTCGGCGTTCGAGCGGCCCTGCGCCATGAGCCCGAGCACCTCGCGCTCGCGGGGCGAGAGCGCCGCGAGCCGGTCGTCATTGGTGCGCCGCGCGAGCAGCTGGGCAATCACATCCTCGTCAAGCACGTGCTCGCCAGCATGGATGCGCTCGAGCGCGTCGAGGAACATGTCGATGTCGGCGACGCGATCTTTGAGCAGATAGCCGAGCCCGGCGCCGGGCTGGCGGATGAGCTCGGTCGCGTAGCGCTCCTCGACGTACTGCGAGAGCACGAGCACCGGGAAGCAGGGGCGCTCGCGCCGCAGTTCGAGCGCGGCGAGCACGCCCTCGTTCGTGAACGTCGGCGGCATGCGCACGTCGAGCACCGCAATGTCGGCGTCGGCCGCCGCCGCGGTGAGCCCGCGCGCATCCGACAGCGTCGCGACCACCTCGTGGCCGGCCTCGCGCAGCAGCCGCACGAGGCCCTCCCGCAGCAGCGCGTGATCTTCGCACACTACGACGCGCATGGCACCATCACCTCGATCTCGGTCGGGCCGCCCGCGGGGCTCGAAAACACCATCGAACCGCCGGCGGCCGCGACGCGTTCGCGCACGCCCTGCAGGCCGCCGCCCGGCGTGAGCAGCGCCCCGCCGCGCCCGTTGTCACGAATGTCGGCGCGCAGCCCGTGCTCGCTGCGCCAGATGCGCACGTCGATGTTCGTCGCGCCCGAATGCTTCATCGCGTTCGTCACCGATTCGGCGACGGCAAAGTAGACGACGAGCTCGGTCGTCACGTCGACGCGTTCGGTCACCTCGTTGACGAGCCGCACGGGCACCGCGCTCGACGAGACGAGCGCCGAGAGCGCGGCGTCGAGACCACGGTCGCTCAGGATCGCGGGGCGCATGCCCCGCACGAGCGCGCGGAGGTCGCCGATGCTCAGCTTCGTGGTGCGGATCGCCTCGTCGATGAGCTCCTCGGCGCCCTGCGCATCGCTCGCGAGCTTGCGCTTCGCGAGCGCGAGCGTCATCGCGACCGAGACGAGCTGCGGCTGCACGCCGTCGTGGAGGTCGCGCTCGAGGCGGCCCTGCTCGATGTCGGCCGCCGAAATCGCGTGCCGGCGGCGGTCACGCTCGGCGCGGGCGGCCTCGCGCAGCTCGGCCTCCTTCGACGGCACGAGCATCGCGCGGGTGAGGAGGGCGAACAGGGCGAGGATGCCGACGATGAGCGCAAGGCCGACGACGATCGCGCCGATCGCGATGCCGATGACGGTGCCGCGGTCAACGGGCACCGTGAACACCGCGACGAAGCCCGAGGGCTGCGCGAGCGCCCGCACGAGGTAGCCCACGCCGATGCCGACGGCGATCGCGAGCACGAGCACCGCGGTGCCCGTGAGCACGGCGACGACGGCGTTCGCGAAGCCCCACCAGTTGCGCGGGTCGGCGAACTGCGCGAGCGAGCTCGCCGACACCGAAAACTCGCTGCCGCCCCCGCCGCGGCGCACCGGATGCTCGGGTACGGCCAGGCCGTACGTCTCGCGCCCGAACCGCTCCTGCACCCGAGCCGCGCCGGCAATCACCCAGGGCGACGCGACCGCGATCACCGCGAGGAGCACGAGGGTCGCGGCGACGTAGGCAAACGTCGTGCCGATGGCCCAGCCGATCGATTGCGCGAGCACGAGCGCGGCGAACAGCACGCCGAGCACCACGGTGGCTTCGAGCACCAAGTGCCCTGCCGAGAGCAGCAAGCGCGCGGGCGTGATCTTCATGCCCGTAACGCTACGAGGCGCGGCGGGCGCCGCCAATGCGGTTTTCCCTACCTTCAGCGCAGCCGTGAGCGCTACTCGCCGCGCCACTGCGTGCCGAGCACCGCATCCATGCGCTCGGCGAGCGCGCCGCGGGTGACGCCGTCGCCCGCCCAGTCGACCACGACGAGCACGACTCCGAGCGCGCCCATCTCGGCGCGGATGCGCTCCCCCGCGCCCTGCGGATGCGGGGCGATGTGGCGCAGCAGCCGGCGCGCGCGGCTCAGGGCCGTCTCGGCGATGGCGTTCTGCGCGCCCATCGCCTCGGCGTGCGTGAGCGCGGCCGGTGGGCCCGCGAGCTGGAGCCGCTCGACGACGTCGACGAGCGAGGTGCCGGTCTCGGCCGCCTCATCGAAGGTCGACCAGAGCACGTCGGATTTCGCGGTGAAGTAGTTAAAGAAAGAGGAACGGCTCACACCCGCGCGCGTCGCGATGTCGTTCACCGAGATCGCGTCCCACCCCTGCTCGAGGGCAAGCTCGCCCGCGGCCTCTTCGAGCGTGACCCGACTCGAGGCGGCGGGGCGGCCGATGCGGCCCTTGCGCTGCGACATGCATGACTCCGTGTTCTCTCGTGTTCGTATGCGATGCTATCGGGCGCACCAGCATCACTTTTGGAGGATTTCCATGCGCAGCGTTCCCCGCGCGCTCACCGGCCTCGCGGCCGGTATCTCGCTGCTCGCCCTCACGGCCTGCGGTGCCGTCGGCCCCGAATCGGGTGGCGATCGCGAGACGACGCAGCAAGAGGTCGCGAGCGAGATCACCTGCGCGAACATCGGCAGCGAGCTCGAGCGCATCGGCAACGACCTCAGCGCGGCCGCCGAGTCGGCCCTCACCGACCCGCAGGGCTTCATCGCGGAACTCCAGCAGCTTTCCGACCGGGTGACGCAGCTCACCGACAGCACGACCGACCCCGAGCTGCGCACGCGCATGGAGGCGGTCGAGACCGCGATCGGCGAGCTCGTGGCGAGCGTGTCGAACGGCTCGGGCCTGAGCGATCTTGGCGAACTGCAGCAGCAGGCGCAGGAGGTCGGCGACGCCGTCACCGCGGTGAGCGACTACTGCAGCTCGGCGACATAGGAAGATAGGGAGCAATGTTTTCGTCTCGCCGCACCCTCACCGTCGCCGCCACCCTCGCCGCCGCCGCCACGCTGCTCGTCGGCTGCAATGTGTCGCCGCCCACCGGCGTCGTCGACGGCGGCACTGTGCCCCCGACGAGCACGCACCCAGCGCCGACCTCGGTCTCGTGCGCGACGATCGAGAGCGATCTCGCCTACGCGAACCAGATCGTGTCGGAGGCCGCGCAGAACTTCGGTGACGACCCTTACGCGACGCTCGACCGCATGCGCGTCGCGATCGGCTACATCGAAGACCTCCGCGATGTCGCCGAAGACGTCGAGCTCGAGGGGATGCTCAACGAAGTCGCGGTCGAGGGTGATGGCCTCGTCGACACGATCGAGCGCGTGATGGACAACGGCACAATTCTGCTCGAGTTCGACCAGATCGCCGACGGCGCGGACGCGGTCGAAGACCGCATCAACGACCTCGTCGACTACTGCCGGTTCTAACGCTCTGCGCGCAACCCGCCGTTTCTAAACACGGTCTACAAACGGCTAAGCTGGGAGTTATGCCTGCTCCTCTTCGGCGTGCGCTCGCCGTGGCAACGGGTCTCGCGCTTCTTGCGCCCCTTGCCGCCTGCTCCGCACAAGCCGCCACGACCACCCTCGTCTACGCCACCGGCCAGTCCGAGCCCGACTGTCTCGACCCGCACGTCGGCGGCAACTGGCCCCAGGCCGAGCTCGGCCACCAGGTTCTCGAGTCGCTGTTCGCCCGCGACGACCAGGGCGACATCGTGCCCTGGCTCGCCGAGTCATCGTCACTGAGCGACGACGGCCTCACGCTCACGGTGCCGCTCAAGCAGGGCATCGAGTTCTCCGACGGCACGCCGTTCGACGCGGATGCCGTGGTGGCGAACATGCAGCACGTGCGCGACCCCGACACGGCCTCGTCGACGGGCATCCTCGCCCTCGCGAAGGTCGACGAGATCGTCGCGACCGACGACCACACCGTCGAGTTCCGTCTCAACACCCCCGACTCGGCCCTCACCGCATCCCTCGCCCAGACCTGGCTCGCGATCATGTCGCCCGCCGGCCTCGACCGCGGGCAGGACGCGAACTGCGAAGACCCGATCGGCACCGGCTACTTCAAGGTCGACTCGTGGGAGCGCCAGAACCAGGTGACGCTCGTGCGCAACGAGACGCACCAGGCAAACATGCCGGGCGAGATTCTGCCCGACGAGGGCTCGCGCCTCGAGCGCCTCGAGTGGCGGTTCATCCCCGACGCCGCGACCCGCGCCGCCGCGCTGCAGGCGGGCCAGGTCGACGTGATCGACCAGGTACAGCCCGACACTCTGAGCCAGCTCAGCGACGAGGCGGGCTATGAGACCGTCGTCGCGGCGCGTCCCGGCACGACCGCGCGCATCGAGCTCAACTCGACCCGCGCGCCGTTCGATGACCCGAAGGTGCGCGAGGCGTTCGCGGTGTCGACCGACATCGACGCGGCCGTCGAGTCGCTCTACTTCGGCACGCTCGACCGGGCCTACTCGCCGCTTTCGTCGTCGCTGCCTGAGGCCGTCGACTCGTACGACGGCACCGATTTCTCGGCCGTGCTCGCGGCCGACCCCGACCGCGCAAACGAGCTGCTCGACGCGGCCGGCTACACCGAGCGCAACGACGACGGCATTCGCCTCAAGGACGGCGAACCGCTCACCGTCAGCTTCCCGCTCTCGACCAACCAGTCGATTCCGGCCGAGATCTCGCTCGTCGAGCAGGTCGCCGCGTCGGCGGCCGAGGTCGGCTTCGACGTGCAGATCGAACAACTCGATATCTCTTCCTGGTACGCCGCGAGCGGCGAGTGGGACTTCGACGCGATCATCGCGCCGTACTCGAAGTCGTCGGCCGACGTGCTGCGCATCGTCTACCACTCCGATGGCAACACCCCCGCGCCGAGTGGCTACCACGCGAACAACACGGGGCTCGCCGACCTCGACATCGACGCAATGCTCGACGAAGCCGGCTCGACGACCGATGAAACCGCCCGCGCCGAGCTCTACGCGCAGGTGCAGGCGTATCTCGTCGCGAACTACTATGTCGTGCCGCTCTACGACCAGACGGTGCAGTTCGCCTACCGCGACGCGGTGCAGGGTTTCCGCCTCGACCCGTCGCTCAACCTCGTCACGTTCACGAACGTCGTCATCGCCTCGTAGCACGTGACCGTCACCACGAACGCCCCGTCGGCGGCGCCCACCCGGGTGCCGCCGACGGGGCGTTCGTGGCGACGCATCGGCCTGCGGGTCGCCGGCCGGCTCGTCGCGGCCACGGTTGTCGTCTGGGCGGTCGTCACCTTTACCTTCTTCGCGGTGCGCGCCGTGCCCGGCGACCCGGTCACCGCGATCCTCGGCGGCCCCGGCTCGAATGCCTCCGAGGAGGCGATCGCGCAGGCGCGCGCCGACTTCGGGCTCGATCTGCCGCTTGGGCAGCAGTACCTCAACTACCTCGGCCAGCTGCTGCGCGGCGACCTCGGCGAGAGCTACCGGCTGCACCGCGACGTCGCCGACATCGTCGGCCAGCTCGTGCCGGGTACCCTCGCCCTCGCCTCCCTCGCGCTCGTGCTCGGCTGGGTCTTCGCGCTCGGCCTCGCCTGGTGGTCGGTGCGCGGCGGCCGCGGCTCGGCGCTCGCCGCCGACTTCATCGGCATCGTTGCCTCGGCGCTTCCCCACTTCTGGCTCGGCGCGCTGCTCATCTCTTTCCTCGCGACCGGCCTCGGCCTGCCCGTCGCGATCTCGGGCCCTGGTTTCGGCGGGCTCATCGTGCCCGCCCTCACGCTCGCGCTGCCGCTCGGCGGCTACCTCGCGCAGGTGATGCGGGATGCGCTGGTCGCAACGCTCGAAGAGCCGTATGTGCTCGCGGCTCGAGCCCGCGGCGAGACCCGGGCCGGCGTATTCCTGCGCCACCTGCTGCGACGCGCGGCGGTGCCTGCGATCGGCCTCACCGGCTGGGCGTTCGGCTCGCTCGTGTCGGGCGCCGTCGTCGTCGAGCAGCTGTTCGCACGCCCGGGACTCGGCCGCGCGCTCGTCGACGCGGTGCTCGCGCGCGACGTGCCGATGGTGCAGGGAGTGCTCATCGTCGTCGCCGTCGCCTACGTCGTCGTGACCCTCGTCACCGATGTGCTCGAGCGCGCCGTGATGCCGCCGGCGAAGGAGGCCCGCGCATGACCGTGCCCCCGATCACCGCGTCGCTGCCCGCCCAGCGGCAGCGCGCATCCGGCCGCGGCATGCGCGTCGGCATTCTGCTCTGCCTTATCATCGTCGCCTGGTACGTCGTCGCGGCGCTCGCGCCGCAGCTGCTCGCGCCCGGGAATCCGCTTGCGATCGACCCCACGCAGGCCTACCAGGCACCGAGCCTCGCGCATCCGTTTGGCACCGACGAATCGGGCCGCGACATCTATACCCGCGTCGTGCACGGCGCCGCCCGCTCGCTCACGATCGGCGTCGTCGCGACGGTGATCGGCCTCGCGCTCGGCACGCTGCTCGCGCTCATCGCGGCGTTCGGCGGCCGCATCGGCGACTGGCTCTCGACGCGGCTCATCGAGACGCTCTACGCCCTGCCGGGCATCCTGCTCGCGCTGCTGCTGCTCTCGCTCACGGGCCCCGGCGTCGTGCCCGCGACGATCGCCGTCGGCCTCGCGACCGCGCCCGGCTACGCCCGGATGCTCCGCTCGCAGCTGTTGCGCGTGCGCGAGTCGGGCTACGTCGAGGCCGACCGCATTCTCGGCCGCACCTGGGGCTGGCGGCTCTGGCACACCGTGCTGCCGAACGCGTTCGCACCGCTGTTCGCGCTCGCGACGCTCGGTGTCGGCCAGGCCGTCGTCTGGGCCGCCGCGCTGAGCTACTTGGGCCTCGGCGACCCGCCGCCGAGCGCCGAGTGGGGCGCCATGCTCAACGCCGGCGCGACGTACCTGCCCGCAGGTGGCTGGTGGATGTCGGTGTTCCCCGGCGCCGCGATCGCGCTCGTCGCCGTCACCGGCACGCTGCTCGGCCGGTTTGTTGAGGCCGAGGCGAGGAGATCGCGATGACGCTTGAAGTTCAAGGGCCGGGCGTCGGCGTTGGCGGGCTCGCCGGAGGCGGCGCGTTCGTCGCAGAGCACGACGCGAGGAGGCCGCGATGACACTCGAAGTTCAGGGCCTACGCATCGGCTTTGGCCGCGGCGCCGAAGCCCGCGACGTCGTGCGCGGCATCGACCTGCGCATCGAACGGGGCGAGGCGCTCGGCCTCATCGGCGCCTCGGGCTCGGGCAAATCGCTCACCGCGAAGGCGCTGCTCGGGCTCGTGACGCTGTCGGCGCCCGACGCCGGCGTGACCGCCGAGCGGCTGCGGCTCGGCGACACCGATCTGCTCGAGCTCCGCGAGCCCGGCTGGCAGCGGCTGCGCGGCCGCCGCGTCGGCCTCGTGCTGCAGGATGCGCTCGGATCGCTCGACCCCGCGCGCACGATCGGCGCCGAGCTCGCCACCGCGATCACCGCACACGACCGCCGCCTTAGCCGCGTCGCCGTGCACGAACGCTCGCTCGAGCTCCTGCGCCGCGTCGGCCTGCCCGAACCCGAGGTGCGGCTGCGTCAACGCGCCGTGCAGCTCTCGGGTGGCCAACGCCAGCGCGCGCTCATCGCCACCGCGATCGCGCACGAACCCGAGCTGCTCATCGCCGACGAGCCGACCACCGCGCTCGACGCGAGCGCCCGCCGCGAGCTGCTCGCCCTGCTGCGCGAGCTCGCCGACGCGGGTATGAGCATCCTGTTCGTCTCGCACGACCTCGCCTCGGTGCAGCTGCTCTGCGAGCGGGTCGCGGTGATCGACGCGGGCGAAATCGTCGAGACCGGGCCGACCGCGCGCATCCTCACCGCCCCGACCACGCCGCAGGCCCGCGCCCTCGTCGAGGCGCTCCCCCGGCCGCCCGAGGCCGGCGCCCCGGCCGAGACCGCACCTGTGCTGCAGGCCGAGCACGTCGCCCGGAGCTACGCCCGGCCCGACGGCACGCGCTTCACCGCGCTCGACGTCGACGCCCTCACGCTGCACCGCGGCGAGACGCTCGGCATCGTCGGCGCCTCGGGCTCGGGCAAGTCGACCCTCGCGCGCGAGCTGCTCGCGCTCGAGCCGCCCGAGCGGGCCGACGCGCGCATCCGCCTCGGTGAGTTCACCTGGCAGCCGGCGAGCGAGCGCGCCCGCCGCCCCGAGCGCCACCGCATCGGGCTCGTGTCGCAGGACCCCCTCGCGAGCTTTAACCCGCGGCTGCGCGCTGGCCAGATTCTCGCGGATGCGCGCAGCCGCGGCCGCTCGCGTCGCGTCGGCCGCCAGCGCGGCGAGCTCGTGCGGATGCTCGAAGAGGTCGGTCTCGGCGCCGAGCATCTCGAGGTGCGCCCGAGCCGAATGTCGGGCGGCGAGCGCCAGCGGCTCGCGATCGCGCGGGCGCTCGCGGCCGGCCCCGAGGTGCTCATCTGCGACGAGGCGGTGTCAGCGCTCGACGCGACCGTTCGTCGCCAAGTGCTCGATTTATTGCAACGCGTGCAAGAATCCAGACAACTTAGCGTCGTGTTCATCTCGCACGATCTCGACGTCGTCGGCGAAATCGCCGACCGGGTCGCGGTCGTCGAGGCGGGCTCAATCGTCGAATCCGGCCCCACCAGCGGTTTGTTTTCAGCCCCGAAACATCGCGCGACGCGCCGTCTGCTCGGGCTTGAGGCCTCGTCGAGAAACTACGACAGAACGTAGTTATCCTTGGACCGCTCGCCAACTCTTGTGTGCGATATGCGTGCAATACTGATTTGAACAACCTTCGCCCCGTGCCTCGCGCCCATAGTCGGGATAGCTGAGGCCATCAGGTGAAAAGCCCCAATCGGCCAAATGAAAGTTGCTTTGCCATGACGACCCATGCGCCAGTCACCGCCGCCGACATTGAACAGCTGTCGGCCAACCCAGAGGTCAACGAATGGGTGGTGAAGGTCGCTGAGCTCGCCAAGCCCGACCGCGTCGTTTGGGCGGATGGTTCGCAAGAGGAGTATGACCGCATCGCCGCGGAGCTCGTCGAGCAGGGTGTTTTGATCAAGCTCAACCCCGAGTTGCGCCCGAATTCGTATCTCGCGCGCTCCGACGCCGCCGACGTCGCCCGCGTCGAGAGCCGCACGTTCATCTGCTCCGAAAAGGAAGCGGACGCCGGCCCGACGAACAACTGGCGCGCGCCCGCCGAGATGCGTGCCGAGCTCGACGGCCTGCTCGACGGCTCGATGCGAGGCCGCACGATGTACGTCGTGCCCTTCGCGATGGGCCCCCTCGGCGGCAAGATCACGCAGTACGGCGTCGAGATTACCGACTCGCCCTACGTTGTGCTCTCGATGGCGCTCATGACCCGTTCGGGCACCGAGGCGCTCAGCTACATCAAGCCCGAGGGTGAATGGGTCAAGGCCCTGCACACGGTCGGCTACCCGCTCGTCAGCGCCGATGGCGTCGAGCGCGACGACGTCGTGTGGCCCTGCAACGACACGAAGTACATCACCCACTTCCCCGACGACCTCGAGATCATCTCGTACGGCTCGGGCTACGGCGGCAACGCGCTGCTCGGCAAGAAGTGCTTCGCGCTGCGCATCGCCTCGGTGATGGCCCGCGACGAGGGCTGGATGGCCGAGCACATGCTGCTCATTCAGGCCACGAGCCCCGAGGGCAAGAAGTACACCATCTCGGGCGCGTTCCCGTCGGCCACCGGCAAGACGAACCTCGCGATGATGCGCCCGAAGCTCGACGGCTGGAAGGTCGAGACCATCGGCGACGACATCGTCTGGATGCGCCCCGCCGAAGACGGCCGCCTCAACGCAATCAACCCCGAGTTCGGCTTCTTCGGCGTCGCCCCCGGCACCGGCTGGTCGACGAACCCGGTCGCGATGGAGACGATCCGCGAGAACGCGATCTTCACGAACGTCGCGCTCACCGACGACGGCGACGTGTGGTGGGAGGGCATGACCGACGAGGCGCCCGCGCACCTCACCGACTGGCAGGGCAACGGCTGGACCCCCGCATCCGACCTGCCCGCCGCGCACCCGAACGCGCGCTTCACCGTGCGCGCCGAGCAGTGCCCGACCATCTCGCCCGACTGGGAGGCCGCTGACGGCGTGCCGGTCGACATCATCCTGTTCGGTGGCCGCCGCCGCACCAACGTGCCGCTCGTCTACCGCTCGAAGAGCTGGGAGCACGGCTGCTTCCTTGGCGCGACGCTCGGCAGCGAGCAGACCGCCGCGGCCGAGGGCCCCGTGGGCGTGCTGCGCCGCGACCCCTTCGCCATGCAGCCCTTCACCGGCTACCACATGGGCGACTACTGGGCGCACTGGCTCGAGATGGGCGAGACGCTCGGCGACAAGGCGCCGGCGATCTTCCAGGTCAACTGGTTCCGCCGCGACCAGGACGGCAGCTTCCTCTGGCCGGGCTTCGGCGAAAACATCCGCGCCATCAAGTGGGCCATCGAGGCCCTCGAGGGCAAGGTCACCGCGGTCGAGACCCCGATCGGTCTGCTGCCCGAGATCTCCGACATCGACGTGAGCGGCCTCGACGTGAGCGACGAGCAGCTGCAGGCGCTCTTCGATGTGCCGGCCGCGGGCTGGGTCGAAGAGCTGCGCAAGACCGACGAGTACTTCGCGTCGATCGGCGACCGTGTGCCCGCGCAGCTGCACGAGCAGCTCAGCAAGGTGCGCGCCGGCTTCGACAGCTAGCTCTCGCAACGAAGAATCCCACCTGACCAGCCTCGGCTGCCGGGTGGGATTTTTTGTGGGCGCTTCGCGCGTTGCGGGGCGGTCGCCATTCGACGTGCGCCACGCGAGGCATAGGTGTTGCGTTTGGCCCCATTCCACGGCGAAATCAGCCCCCGAATGGGGCTAAACGCAACACCCATGACTTGGGGCGCGGCTGCGCGTGGCCGCGGGAGACGGGTCGGGATGCGCGAGGCCGGGAGGCGCGGAGCGGGAGGTCGGTGTGGGTCGGTGAGACGGAGCGGATGCGCTAGGCGATGAAGCGGGTGGCTTCGTCGCTCACGTCAATCGGGGGGTACCAGGTGAGTGCCGCCATTGGGATGGCGACGACGAGTTCTTCGCAGTACTCGTAGTCAACTTCGCCCATGATGCTTCCTCGGGTTCGGGGGTGGTGAGCTCGCGCCGTCGTGACGCGATCTGGGAATTGGATGCGCGCGGTGCGCGAAAAGTTCCCGACTCCCGAATTTCTCTTGAAGCTGCAGAGTTCGCATATCTCTAAGGATATGTACGCCGAGCAAACCTGAGGTAACGCGCCGCGCATCCCATCGCCCGACCGCCTCGCGGGGTGGCCGTTTGCCGGTGGTTAACCGAGCGCCCCGATCGGCCGAGGCGCGGGGTGGATCACCCGGCCGACACCGCTGGATGGAGTTCCCTGGGACGTGGTGAGCGTCGCAAGTCGACCAATACGTGCGGTCAGCGAATGAGCAATCCCGCTCGCCTTTGCCCGCTGGTAGCCTCGCGCGCGCTCGCGTTGCCCGTTCACGCCACCACCGCGCCAAGTGGCGCCGTTACCAACAAGTGGCGCCGTCACGATCGCGCCACTCGTCACTGACAGCGCCCCATCTCGTCATGCCCCATCGCTGACAGCGCCACCGCCACACACACACACACCATCGCTGAACGCGCCAGTTGTCGCTGAACGCGCCACCCGTCCCGCGACTGTCCCCAGCGCACAGCTGGGCGACGCCGCGAAGCAGATTGCGACCCCATTGCGCCGAGCAGTGGGGCGCGGTGACCCAGGTGTCCCATATACGCGACAGGGGGTATATATCCCTTCTGGTCGAATAGTGGGACAGTTGGGTCACAAAGCACGAATCAGCGCGCATCGGCCATGACGCGGCGGCGGAAGTGCCCCCCACTCCACACGGTCCACAACCTCACGCGAAAGAACGACTCGGCGAGCCGAGGCACAACCGGAGCGCATGTGCATCCGTGCCCGAGGCCCGCAGCTAACCGAGCAACGCCTCGATCGGCGAGCGCGCGAAGTAGATGACGAAGCCGGCGGCGACGATCCAGAGCAGCCAGTGGATCTCGCGGATCTTGCCTGCGAGGGCGTTGACGACGACGAAGGCGATGAAGCCGACCCCGATGCCGTTCGCGATCGAGTAGGTGAGCGGCATCGCGATGACGGTGAGGAACGCGGGCAGGGCGATCGAGAAGTCCTGCCAGTCGATGTCGGCGACCTGCACCATCATCATCGCGCCGACGATGACGAGCGCGGCCGAGCCGACCTCCATCGGCACGATGACCGCGAGCGGTGTGAAGAACATCGCGATGAGGAAGAGCGCGCCCGTGACGACCGACGCGAAGCCCGTGCGCGCGCCCTCGCCGATACCCGAGGCCGAGTCGACAAAGATCGTGTTCGACGAGCTCGAGGTGGCGCCGCCGACGACGGCGCCGAAACCCTCGATGATGAAGGCGTGGCGGATGCGCGGGAACGTGCCGTCGGCGTGCGCGAGGCCCGCGTTGCGCGCGAGGCCGGTCATGGCGCCCATCGCGTCGAAGAAGTTCATGAACACGAGCGTGAGCAGCAGCATGAGCGCCGCGACCGGGCCGAGTCGGGTGAAGGCGCCGACCGGGTCGACTGCGCCGACAAGGCTGAGGTCGGGCACGGCGACGAGCTGCTCGGGCAGGCTCGGCACGGTGAGGTGCCAGCCGCCGGGGTTGTCGGCGCCGGATGCGCCGAGGTGCCAGATCGCCTCGGCCGCGAGCGCGAGCACGGTGCCGATGACGATGCCGATGAGGATCGCACCGGGCACCTTACGGATGAGCAGCACCGCCATGATGAGCAGCGTGACAATGAACACGAGCGTCGGGATCGTCGAGATCGAACCCGAGAGGCCCAGCTGCACGGGCGGACCGCCCTCGGTGCGGGTGACGAAGCCCGAGTTCACGAGGCCGACGAACGCGATGAACATGCCGATGCCGACGGTGATCGCCGACTTCAGGCCCGCGGGCACCGCGTTGAAGATCGCCGTGCGCGCGCCGGTCGCCCCGAGGATGACGATGACGACACCGTTGAGCAGCACGAGGCCCATCGCCTCGGGCCAGGTGATCTGCTGCACCATCGACACCGCGAGGAACGAGTTGATGCCGAGGCCCGCCGCGAGCGCGAACGGCAGGTTCGCGACGAAGCCGAACACGATCGTGAGCAGGCCCGCCGCGAGCGCGGTCGTCGACGCGACCTGAATCGAGTCGAGCACGCCGCCCTCGAGGTCGGCCGAGGCCGCGCCGCCGAGCACGAGCGGGTTGAGCACGAGGATGTACGAGATGGTGACGAAGGTCACCAGGCCGCCGCGCAGCTCGCGGCCCATGGTCGTGCCGCGGCCCGAGAAGTTGAAGATGCGCTCGAGCCAGCCGGGCGCTCCGGATGCGGGCGCCG
Source organism: Gulosibacter sediminis (assembly GCF_023370115.1). NCBI lineage: Bacteria > Bacillati > Actinomycetota > Actinomycetes > Micrococcales > Microbacteriaceae > Gulosibacter > Gulosibacter sp. ACHW.36C. The sequence continues at coordinate 1,995,314 of NZ_CP097160.1, forward strand.
GGCTCGCGGCGGGGGTGGCAGATTCGTCGGTGACAGATCGCTTACTCACGCGTCGAGCTTAGTCACCGACGCACGCGAGCGGCGGCGGATGCGCGAGTTGCGCATCCGCCCCCGGGTGGTGGTTCGCGGTTGGGTCGTCGTTGCGGATGGTGGTGGCAGGTGCGGGCGGCGAGCGGCCCGGGGTGCGCGGGGTGCGCATCCGGCCGCTCCCGCGAGGCGCAGGCGCCTAGTCGAAGACAATCACGCTGCGCGCGATCTTGCCGCCCTCGAGTTCGGCGTAGCCCTCGTTGATGTCATCGAGGCGGATCGTCTTCGAGACGAGGTCGTCAAGGTTGAAGCGGCCCTGCTGGTAGAGGTCGGCGTAGAGCGGGATGTCGCGCTTCGAGTTCGTCGAGCCCATGTAGACGCCCTGGTACTTGCGCTGCTGCATGAGGATGTCGACGAAGGGATCGATCTCGAGCTGCTTGCCGATCGGGATCATGCCGATCTGGTAGGCGCCGCCGCCAACGCCGAGGATCTTGATGGCCTGTTCGGCGGTGGGCTTGAGGCCGATGACCTCGAAGGCGTGGTCAACGCCGCTCGACTGGGTGATTTCACGCACCGCTGCGACGACGTCGTCCACCTCGTTCGGGTTAATCGTGTCGGTCGCGCCGAAGGTCTTCGCGAGTTCGAGCTTTTCGGGCTGCAGGTCGATCGCGATGATCTTGTGCGCCCCCGCGAGCCGCGCGCCCTGCACGGCGTTGAGGCCGACGCCGCCGCAGCCGATGACCGCCACAGTGTCGCCGACGCGCACGCTCGCGGTGTTGATCGCGGCACCCGCGCCCGTGACAACGCCGCAGCCGAGCAGGCACGCCTTTTCGAACGGGATGTCCTTCGTGACGCGCACGACGCAGTTCTCGTGCACGAGGGCCTGCTCGGCGAAGCCGGAGAGCTCTGAGAACTGGGTGACGACCTCGCCGTTGCGGCTGAGGCGCGGCGGTTCGCCCTCTGCGCGACGCGTCTCTTCGGGATGCTCGCACTGATACGGCTTGCCGGCCGCGCAGTTGCGGCAGTGGCCGCAGAACGCGACGAGGCAGCCGACGACGTGGTCGCCGACCGAGATTTCTTTGACGTCGGGGCCAATTTTCGTGACGACGCCGGCGAGTTCGTGACCGAGCACGGTTGGCATCGGGAAGCCGAAGTCGTGGGTGCGGATGTGCGCGTCGCTGTGGCACAAGCCGCAGGCTTTGACATCGATGAGTACTTCGCGACCGATCGGATCGGCGATGTCGACGTCTTCAATAACGAAGTCCTGGCCGACTCCGTTGAGTACCGCTGCCTTCATGGGAGAGCTCCTTTGCACTCGAATCTGCCAATGCCTCGGGCGTCGTCGTTGACGCGCGAGCACATAAGCGATGTCTTAGGACACTATTTGACACCCGTGATTTAACCAACAGGTGGCGTTGAGACTCGGCAAGTCCTCAGCTTCGGGCCGCGCGCGGCACCGCGAACCGCTACCGCAGCTCGCCCCACCACACCGGCAGGCAGGCGGCGACGGCGTCGGCAAACTCCGCATCCGACAGATCGTCCCGGTGCAGCCACACCCCGATGCCGCCCAGCACCGCGTTGCCGATGCAGGCCGACGCGATCTCCGCATCCACCCCCCCCGGGCAGCACGGCCTGCCGCGCGAGGATGCCGCTGATCGACTCCACGAAGTGCGAGCTCACCGCGCGGGTCAGTGTCGAGTCGACGGGGCTGCGCACCGACTGCTCGTACACCGGTCGAAAGCGACGAACGTGGTCGAGCACGTCGGCCATCGTCGCGCGGAAGATCTCGCCGCGCGGGCCATCCGACGCGTCGCGCAACTCGAGGTCGTGCTGCCGGGCCCGGTCGAGGTCTTCGCGCAGCACCTCGAGTAGCACTTCCTGTGGCGAGTCATAGTGGTCGTAGAAGGTGGCACGGTTAATGCCTGCGGCCTGCGTGAGCGACGCGACGGTGACCGAACTCGGGTCCTGTGCCGACGCGAGCTCAACGACCGCACGTTGCAAAGCACTCCGGGTGCGGAGGGTGCGTGGATCGGACATGAGAGCTCCTGACAGAAAGGATGCGCGCGCATCGTTGCGCTTTGACTTGAGCCTAGTCCGCGTCGGGCCCAAGCGCGGCGCCGCGCCGGTAGACTTGGGCGCACCTACAGCAGGCACCCCAGACTCGGTGCCGCCCATAGTGATCGGAGCACGAATGACGGCCACGCCCGCGAACATCCCGGACCGCCCCGCCCTCGAAGGTCTCGAGCAGAAGTGGGGTGACGCCTGGAATGCACAGGGCACCTACGCGTTCCGACGCGACGGCGCGACCCGCGAGCAGGTCTACTCGGTCGACACTCCCCCGCCCACCGCATCCGGTTCGCTGCACATCGGCCACGTGTTCTCGTACACGCACACGGATGTGGTGGCTCGCTACCAGCGCATGCAGGGCAAGCGCGTGTTCTACCCGATGGGTTGGGACGACAACGGTCTGCCGACCGAGCGTCGCGTGCAGAACTACTACGGCGTGCGCTGCGACCCGTCGCTGCCGTACGTCGAGGGCTTCGTGCCGCCGCACGAGGGTGGCGACGGCAAGAGCATCAAGGCCGCCGACCAGCAGCCGATCTCGCGCCAGAACTTCATCGAGCTCTGCCTGAAGCTTTCGGAAGAAGACGAGCGTGCCTTCGAAGAGCTCTGGCGCCAGCTCGGCCTCTCGGTCGACTGGACCCAGACCTACCGCACCATCGACGACGACGCGCGCCGCGTTTCGCAGCTCGCGTTCGTGCGCAACATCGAGCGCGGCGAGGCGTACCAGGACATGGCGCCGACGCTCTGGGACATCACGTTCCGCACCGCCGTCGCGCAGGCCGAGCTTGAGGACCGCGAGCAGCCGGGCGCCTACCACCGCCTCGCGTTCCACGGTGCCGACGGCGACGTGTTCATCGAGACGACCCGCCCCGAACTGCTGCCCGCGTGCGTGGCGCTCGTCGCGCATCCCGACGACGAGCGGTACCAGCCGCTGTTCGGCAGCACGGTGCGCACGCCGCTGTTCGACGTCGAGGTGCCGGTGCTCGCGCATCCGCTCGCGCAGCCCGACAAGGGTTCGGGCATCGCGATGATCTGTACTTTCGGTGACGTCACCGACGTCATCTGGTGGCGCGAGCTGCGCCTGCCGAACCGATCGATCCTTGGCGAAGACGGCCGCATCATTGCCGACGCTCCCGAGGCGATCACGAGCGAGCGTGGCCGTAAGGTCTACGCCGCGATGGCTGGCAAGACCGTGTTCAGCGCGAAGCAGGCCGTCGTCGAGGCGCTCACCGCGTCGGGCGAACTCATCGGCGAGCCGAACAAGATCTCGCACCCCGTGAAGTTCTTCGAGAAGGGCGACAAGCCCCTCGAGATCGTCTCGACGCGCCAGTGGTACGTGAAGAACGGTGCGAACGACGAGGAGCTGCGCGCGAAGCTGCTGCAGTTCGGCGAGCAGCTCGAGTTCTGGCCCGAGTTCATGCGCGTCCGCTACCTCAACTGGGTCGAGGGCCTCTCGGGCGACTGGCTCATCTCGCGCCAGCGCTACTTCGGCGTGCCGATTCCCGTCTGGTACCCGATCGACGCCGACGGCGTGACGCAGTACGACCAGCCGATCGTACCCGCGCCCGAGCAGCTGCCGGTCGACCCGTCGTCGGATGCGCCGGCCGGGTTCGACGCGTCGCAGCGCGGCCAGGCCGGTGGTTTCGAGGGCGAGCTCGACGTGATGGACACGTGGATGACCTCGTCGCTCACGCCGCAGCTCGCCGGCGGCTGGATGCGCGACGACGAGCTCTGGAACCTCGTCGCGCCGTTCTCGGTGCGCCCGCAGGGCCAAGACATCATCCGCACCTGGCTGTTCTCGACGCTGCTGCGCTCACTGCTCGAGGACGACCGCCTGCCGTGGGACAACGCGACCATCAGCGGCTTCATCGTCGACCCCGACCGCAAGAAGATGTCGAAGTCGAAGGGCAATGTGGTGACGCCGAAGGGCCTGCTCGACGAGCACGGCTCGGATGCGGTGCGCTACTGGGCGGCGTCGAGCCGCCTCGGCACCGACGCGGCCTTCGACCCGCAGCGCCCGACGCAGATCAAGATCGGCCGCCGCCTCGCGATCAAGGTGCTCAACGCCGCGAAGCTTGTGCTCGGCTACGAGGCCGGCGACGCCGGTGAGGCCGACGTGACGAACCCGCTCGACCAGGCGATGCTCGCGCAGCTGCGCGACGTGGTCGCCCAGGCGACCGTCGCGTTCGACGCGTTCAACCACGCGCGCGCCCTCGAGGTGACCGAGTCGTTCTTCTGGTCGTTCTGCGACGACTACCTCGAGCTCGCGAAGGAGCGCGCCTACGGTGGCGCGACCCCCGAGGGCCAGCGCTCGGCCGTGGCCGCGATGCGCCGCGCGGTCGACGTGCTGCTGCGCCTGCTCGCCCCGTTCATCCCGTTCGCAACCGAAGAGGTGTGGTCGTGGTCGAACGAGGGTTCGGTGCACCAGGCCGCATGGCCGACGGTCGAGGAGCTCGCGGCGGCCGGCGACGGCGACCCGCGGATGCTCGACCTCGCGTCGGCCGCGCTGACCTCGATTCGCGGGGCGAAGACCGCGGCGAAGGTCTCGCAGAAGACGCCAATGCTGCAGGCGACGTTCGTGACGAAGCCGGGCGGTGAGGGCGCAAGCGTGCTGTCGCTGCTCGAGGGCGCCGCGGGCGACATCGCCGCGGTGGGTCGCATCGAGTCGTTCTCGTTCACCGAGGGCGCGGCCGATGATGCCGCGTTCGCGGAGGGCGCGGTGCTCGACGTGCGCGACATCGAACTCGGCGAGCCGCCGGTCAAGAAGTAGCGGGCGGGCCGCTTCGATGACGATCGCCTTCGAAGGAATCGACGAGTCGTCCGCCGCGCCGCCGTACGAACAGCTGCGGATGCAGGTGGTCGCGGCGATTGCGGACGGACGGCTCGCGCCAGGCGACCGCCTCCCGTCGGTGCGCGCGCTCGCGAGTGAGATCGGCTTGGCCGCGAACACGGTGGCGCGCGCGTACCGCGAGCTCGAGGTCGACGGGCACGTCGTGACCGCGGGCCGCAACGGCACCCACATCGCGGAGCGCGAGCTCAGCGCGGCCGACGAGGCGCGCGCGTTGGCGCTGACCGTCGCGTTCCTGCGTGACATGCAGGCGCTCGGCATCGGCCCGGAATCAATCGAGCACCGCGTCGCGGCGGCCCTCCGGCCGCTGGCGTAGGGGTAGCGCGCGCGGAGCGCGGCCCTTGCTGGGCGCGACTGCGCATCCCGACCCGCGCATCCGTGACGCGGTTTTCTAGAAATGATGCGCTTACAACCGCGTCGATCCTAGAAAACCGCATCGCGACCGTTTCGGTCGGGTGCGCTCGTTGGTTGCTGTGACGCCAAGGTCCGGTGGTTCAGAAGCGGTCGGACGCATCGATGCAGCAACTAACGGATGCCCGGGCACAGCAATCCGCGGATGCCCCGGCCGGCAGCCCGCGCGGCCTCGACGCCCTGCGTTACGGGTTCAGGACCGTCGCGCTCGCGCCCATGAGCACGAAGACGAGCGAGGCGATCGCCATGACGACGCCCGCGCCGGTGAGGCTCAGCGCGAAGCGGTGGATGAAGCCCTCGGGCTTGCCCTCGATGAGCTGCATAATCGCGGTGAAGAACAGCAGCAACAGCATCGCGATGGGCACCCAGGTCAGCTGCCGCTCCGGTGACGCGAGCACCCCCACGAGCACCGCCGCGACCACGGCGACCGCCCATACGACCACGATGCGAAAGCGCGACGCCCGCGATTCGGGTCGCTCATCGGCCGCGCGCGGCGTGGGTGCATCGGACATGCGCCACAGTCTACGCAAGCTCACCCACACGCGTCACCGACGCCCACTACAGTGAAGCAATGGCCTCACCTCACCTCACCGCAGCAGATCTGGGCCCCGAATTCGAGGAGTTCAGCACCCTCATCACCACGGCCGATGGAGTCGCCCCGTTTAACGAGGCGACCCTGCTCAGCCCGGCCGACCGCGAGGCGCGCGTCATCCGCGGCGACAGCGGCGACATCGACGCCCTCGCGCTCACCCACACCCTCGACGACGGCACGATCGAAGCGGAGCTCGCCGTCGCCCCGACCGCCCGCGGACTCGGCCTCGGCCGCGAACTCGTCGACCGCATCCGCTCTGCTGGCCCGAGCGTGTTCTGGGCCCACGGCGACCTGCCGCAGGCCCAGCAGCTCGCGCAGAAGTCCGGCCTCACCGCCACCCGCCGCCTCTACGTGCTCGAGCGCCCGCTCACTGAAGACGACACGGCGCCGGCACAGCTGCCGCCAAGCGCGCACATCCGCCCCTTCAACGAAGAAAAGGATGCGCAGGCCTGGGTCGAGCTCAACGCTCGCGTCTTCCACGACCACCCCGAGCAGGGCTCGATCACCCGCGACGACCTCGCCGACCGCATCGCGCAGCCGTGGTTCTCGGCCGACAACTTCCTCGTGCTCGAGGGCGCGGGCGGCATTCTGCTCGGCTACAACTGGCTCAAGGTGACCGACGACGAGGCCGAAATCTACGTCGTCGGCGTGGCGCCCGAGGCCGCGGGCACCGGCTTCGGCAAGGCGCTCATGCAGGCCGGCCTCGCCCGCCTGCGCGAGACGGGCGCCGACACCGCGGTGCTCTACGTTGACGGCGACAACGAGCGCGCCGTCGAGCTCTACCGCAAGCTCGGCTTCACGCCGCGCTCGCTTGACGTGCAATACCGCTAACGCATCGCCACCGAGCCGCGCGCTTGCAAGCCGCCAGGCCCCACACAACCAAGCCGCCAGGCCGCGAACCACAACGCCACCACAACCACCCCAGGGCGCTCGCCCACTGCATTACCCACCGTTTACCGGCACTAGGAAAGATGCGTCTTATGGACACCGGAACCCCCGTGACGAACGACACGATCGGCCTCGACCGCTACATCGACCGCGAGACCAGCTGGCTCGCGTTCAACCAGCGCGTGCTCGAGCTCGGCGAGGACGCCAACGTGCCGCTGCTGGAGCGCACGAACTTTATGGCGATCTTCCCCTCGAACCTCGACGAGTGGTTCATGGTGCGCGTCGCGGGCCTGAAGCGCCGCATCGACACCGGCCTCGCCGTGCCGACCCCGGCGGGCGTCCCCCCACGCCAGGAGCTCGCGACCATCCGCGCCTCCGCGCGCGACCTCCAGATTCGCCACGCCGAGCACTTCCGCGACGAGATCCGGCCGAAGCTCGCGGCCGAGGGCATCCACATTCTCGCCTGGAACGACCTCAGCGCCGAGCAGCAGGCGAAGCTCACCGAGATATTCGGCACCGAGATCTTCCCCGTGCTCATGCCGCTCGCGGTCGACCCCGCGCACCCGTTCCCCTACATTTCGGGCCTCTCGCTCAACCTCTCGGTGCGCGTGCAGAACCCGGATGCGGGCAAGGCCGAATTCGCGCGGCTCAAGGTGCCGCCCATGCTGCCGCGCCTCTTCCCCCTCGACTCTCCCGAGGGCGAGACCTGGTACATCCTGCTTGAAGACCTCATCGCACAGCACCTCGACGCGCTCTTCCCCGGCATGCAGGTGCTCGACCACCACGCCTTCCGCGTCACCCGCAACGAAGACGTGACGATCGAAGAAGACGAAACCGAGAACCTCCTCCAGGCCCTCGAGAAGGAGCTGCTGCGTCGCCGCTTCGGCCCGCCGATCCGCCTTGAGGTGTCGGAAGACATGGACGACGAGACCCTCGCCCTGCTCAAGGACGAACTCGACGTCGACAACGACGCAGTCACGGTGCTGCCGAGCCCGCTCGACCTCACCTCGCTCTTCGCGCTCGGCCGCATCAACCGCCCCGACCTCAAGTTCGAGACGCACGTGCCGGTGACGCACCCCGCGTTCCGCACCTCCGACTCCGACGAGTCGGCCGACATGTTCCGCGCGATTGCCGAGCGGGATGTGCTCGTGCACCACCCGTACGAGTCGTTCTCCACCAGCGTGGTCGAGTTCATCGAGCAGGCCGCAGCCGATCCGGATGTGCTCGCCATCAAGCAGACGCTCTACCGCACCTCGGGCGACTCGCCGATCATCGCGGCGCTCATCAAGGCGGCCGAGTCGGGCAAGCAGGTGCTCGCGCTCGTCGAGATTAAGGCGCGCTTCGACGAGCAGAACAACATCGTCTGGGCCCGCAAGCTCGAGAAGGCCGGCGTGCACGTCGTCTACGGCCTCGTCGGCCTGAAGACCCACTGCAAGCTGCTGCAGGTGCTGCGCCGCGAAGACGGCAAGCTGCGTGCCTACAACCACATCGGCACGGGCAACTACAACCCGAAGACCTCGCGCATCTACGAGGACCTCGGCCTGTTCACCTGCGACCCCGAGGTCTCGGGCGACGTCACCCGCCTGTTCAACCAGCTCTCGGGCTACGCGATCGAGCGCGACTTCAAGCGCCTGCTCGTCGCACCGCTGCACCTGCGCAAGGGGCTGCTCGACCTCATCGAGCGCGAGCGCCAGGCAGCGCTTCGCGGTGAGGAAAGCCGCATCCGCATCAAGGTGAACTCGATGGTCGACGAGGAGATCATCGACGCCCTCTACGCCGCGGCGCAGGCGGGCGTACCGGTCGACATCTACGTGCGCGGCATCTGCGGCATCCGCCCCGGCGTGCCCGGCCTCAGCGAGACGATCCGCGTGCGCTCGGTCGTCGGCCGCTACCTCGAGCACTCGCGCATCTTCACGTTCCACAACGGCGGCGACACGCACACCTACATCGGCTCGGCCGACATGATGCACCGCAACCTCGACCGTCGCATCGAAGCACTCGTGCGCCTCGCCGACCCGCACCACGTCAAGGAGCTCGAGGACTTCTTCGACATGGGCATGTCGAACGACTACGCGACCTGGGCGCTCGAGGCGAGCGGCGAGTGGGTGCGCCGCAGCGTCGACGAGAACGGTCGCCGGCTGCCCGAGCTCCACGACGAGCTGATGCGTCGCATCCAGGCGCGACCGATGCGCCACGCCCTGCGTTAGCATTCGGAAGCACCCCCGCGCGGCCGAGCCCGCGCATCCTGATCGACCCTCTGGAGCACCTCCGCGATGACCACCGCACTTCGTGACGACACCGTCTATGCCTCCGGCGCCATTCTTTGGCGCATGGATGGTGAGAAGCCGCGGGTGCTCGTGATTCACCGCGATCGCCACGGCGACTACTCGTTCCCCAAGGGCAAGGTCGACCCGGGCGAAACGCTGCCCGAGACGGCGGTGCGTGAGATCCGCGAAGAGACCGGCTTTCGGGTGACGCTGGATGCGCCCCTCGGCTCGATCGAGTACACCCTGCCGAGTGGCCGGCCGAAGGAAGTCCACTACTGGGCCGCCGAGGTCTCGGCCGAGGAGTTCGCACGCAATCAGTTCGTGCCGAATGACGAGGTCGACAAGCTCGAGTGGATGGGCCTGAAGAAGGCCGGCAAGCACCTCACCTACGCGCGTGACAAAGAGCTGCTCGAGGTGCTGCGCGAACGCATCGAGGCGGGCACCGCACGCACCTTCGCGGTGATCGCGCTGCGGCACGCGCAGGCCGTGCCGCCGCTGTCGTGGCCCGGCAACGATGAGTCGCGGCCGCTCACCGCGCGCGGCCAGGAGCAGGCGGAGCAGGTCGCGGGCATCCTCGAGGCCTACGGGCCGAAGCGCATCGTGTCGTCCTCGGCAGTGCGCTGCCTCACGACCGTGAGCCCGGTCGCGGGTTCGCTCGGCCTCGTGCTGTCAAGCGAGCGGGCGATCTCGCAGTCGGCAGGCCCCGGCGATGGCGATGTCGACGAAGTCGTGCTCTCAGCGCTCGCCGAGCCGAGCACCGTCGTCATCTGCAGCCACTCACCGGTGATGCCCGACATCGTGCGCTCCGTCGCGCGCGCCTGCGGCAACGAGCCGGCGCCGCTGTCGCGCTACGCGATGCTCTCGACCGCCGAGTTCACGCTGCTGCATGTGCCCGCCGAGGGCACCGAGCGCGGCCTCGTCGCGGTCGAAACTCAGGGCCCGCGCATCTAGCACGCCTAGGGTGGGGAGAGTATCCCTACCCGCGCGAAATTCGCGCCGTGATCAGCGCCGATTCACGTTGCGTACGCATCAATGACAGATTGCATTCATTTCGCGCGGCCATCAGGGATCGTTCACCGTGCGTTCATGTTTCCGCTGCAAGCATGTCACCGCCCACGCATAGCTTCGGTTCACGAACCCGAACTGGTTCGAAACCACATACGTTTCTTATGGAGGAAACTCAATGAAGCTTTCGCGTGTTGGCGCATCGGTCGCCATGACCGCAATTGCCGCGCTCGCTCTTGCCGGCTGCGCTGGCGGCGACGCAGGTACCGATTCGACCGGCGGCGCTGACTCGACCGCTGCGTCGGGTGGTTCGCTCTCGGGCCAGCTCAACGCCACCGGCGCGAGCTCGCAGGAGCAGGCCGAGCTTAACGCCTGGGTTCCTGGCTTCCAGGGCGTCGAGTCGGGCGTGACCGTCAACTACGAGGCCACCGGCTCGGGCACCGGCCGCGAGAACTTCGTCGCCGGCTCGTCGGACTTCATCGGTTCGGACCGCCCCTACGACCTCGAAGAGATCGAGTCGAGCGAGTTCCCGCTCTGCGCCGATGGCAGCGACCTCGTCGAGTTCCCCGCCTACATCTCGCCGATCGCGGTTGCGTACAACCTCCCGGGTGTCGACGGCCTCAACCTTGACGCCGAGACCATCGCGAAGATCTACGCCGGCGAGATCACCACCTGGAACGACGCTGCAATCGCCGCGCTCAACGAGGGTGTCGAGCTCCCCGACACGACCATCACCGCCGTGCACCGCGCCGACACCTCGGGCACCACCGGCAACTTCACCGCGTACCTCACCGAGGCCGCTCCCGACGCCTGGACCTACGGCGACGAAGACGACTTCCCCGCCGACCTCGGTGGCGAGGCCGCGAACCAGACCGCTGGTGTTGCTGAGGCCGTTGCCGCTGGTGAGGGCACCATCGGTTACCTCGACGCTTCGGCGGCGACCGACCTCCAGACCGCGTCGATTCAGTCGGGCTCGGACTTCGTGCCGTACAGCCCCGAGGCTGCCGCGCAGGTCGTCGCTGGCTCGTCGCTCGAGGAGGGTCGCTCTGAGACCGACCTCGCCTACGCGCTCGACTACACCGGCGTTGACGGTGCCTACCCGATCGTCCTCGTGTCGTACCTCATCGGCTGCGCCGACTACCAGGACGACGCCAAGGGTGAGCTCGTGAAGGCGTACTTCAACTACGTGATCACCGCTGAGGCGCAGGACGCCGCTGCTTCGGTTGCCGGCAACGCCCCGATCTCGGACGAGATCCGCACCGCCGCGCAGACCGCGATCGACTCGATCCAGTAGTTCTCCTGCTGCGTTCTACGCGCTGAAGTAAGGTGCCCGGTGCCGTGCATTATGCCGGCCCCGGGCACCTACTGCGTAGAACATCCCGACACCTTGAGACTTACCTCTCCCCCACGTTTCATCGAGGAAGGCACGTCAGATGACCACCACTGACACGGCGACTCCGACGCCCCCGAGCCGAGTTAAAGCGGTTCGACGCGTCGGCGACACCGTCTTCGAGACCATTTCCACTACCTCCGGCGCGCTCATCCTGGCGATTCTCGCCGCCGTGTTCTTCTTCCTGCTCATTCAGGGCCTGCCCGCCCTCACGACCCCGGTCACCGAAGACTCCGCCGACTCGCTCCGCCAGAACGGCGGCTTCCTCGGCTACATCGGCCCGCTCGTCTTCGGCACCATCTGGGCCTCGCTGCTCGCGATGATCATGGCCTTCCCCGTCGGCGTCGCCGTCGCGCTGTTCATCAGCCACTTCGCGAGCCGCAAGTTCACCGGTGTGCTCGGCTTCGTCATCGACATGCTCGCGGCGATCCCCTCGGTCATCTTCGGTCTCTGGGGCATCCTCGTGTTCGCCCCGATCGCGGGCCCGCTCTACACCTGGCTCGGCGAGTACCTCGGCTGGTTCCCGCTGTTTGCCGGTAACCCCACCCCGACCGGCAAGAACATGCTCACCGCGGCGATCGTGCTCGCGATCATGATCCTCCCGATCATGACCTCGCTGAGCCGCGAGATCTTCCTGCAGACCCCGCGCCTGCACGAGGAGGCCTCGCTCGCCCTCGGCGCCACGCGCTGGGAGATGGTGCGCCAGGCGGTCTTCCCCTACGCATCCTCGGGTATGTTCGCCTCGGCGATCCTCGCCCTCGGTCGAGCGCTCGGCGAAACGATGGCCATCACGATGGTGCTCTCGGCGACCGGCGCGGTGTCGTTCCACCTGCTCACCTCCGAGAACCCCACGACCATCGCCGCATCCATCGCCCTCAACTTCCCCGAAGCGCACGGTCAGAACTCGTCGACGCTCATCGCCGGCGGTCTCGTGCTGTTCGCGATCACCCTGCTCGTGAACTCGATCGGCCGCTGGATCATCAGCCGCAACGTGAAGAAGTAGAGAGGAAGAGTTCATGTCTACTACCACGACTACTCCCGCGGCCCCGACGAAGGCACGCGTCAAGAACGCCCTCACCGCCGGTCACCTCACCGGCGCGCAGGTCGCCATGATCGCCGTTGGCGCGCTCGTCATCTCGACCGTGATCTTCGGCCTGCTCTGGCTCATGAGCGGCGACCCGTTCTTCATCTTCACCGAGCAGACCGGCAAGCTCACCCTCAACTTCAACTGGGGTGGCTGGCTCGCGCTCGGCGGCCTGCTCTACCTGCTCGGGGTGTACTTCATCTCACGCCAGGTCGAGGGCCCGCGTCAGGCGACGAATCGCTTCATTACGGGGCTGCTCACCGTTGCGTTCATCATCGCGATGATTCCGCTGCTGTCGCTCATCTTCACCCTCGTGGTGAACGGTCTGCCTGGCCTATTTGAGCCGAACTTCTGGACGCGCGATGCATCGGTGCCCGGCCAGCGCGGTGCGCTCAACTCAATCATCGGTACGCTCTGGATCACCGGTCTCACGACGCTCATGTCGGTGCCGATCGGCATCTTCACGGCGATCTACCTCGTCGAGTACGGCCGCGGTAACTGGCTGAGCAAGCTGCTCAACTTCTTCGTCGACGTGATGACGGGTATTCCGTCGATCGTTGCCGGTCTGTTCGCCTTCGCGCTGTTCATGATGTTCACGCAGATGGCCGGCGGTGACATCACCACGATCAAGAGCGGTTTCGTTGGTTCGATCGCGCTCATGGTGCTCATGATCCCGACCGTCGTGCGTTCGGCCGAAGAGATGATTCGCCTCGTGCCGATGGACCTCCGCGAAGCGTCCTACGCCCTCGGTGTGACGAAGTGGCGCACCATCGTCAAGGTTGTGCTCCCGACCTGCCTCGGTGGTCTCGTCACCGGTGTGCTGCTTGCCATTGCCCGCGTGATCGGTGAGACCGCGCCGCTGATGGTCGCCGCCGGCATGACGATCAACATGAACCTGAACCCGTTCCAGGGCGCCATGTCGACGCTGCCGACCCTCGTGTACCAGCAGTGGAAGTTCACCGGTGACGAGGCCGAGATGCTCTCGTGGGCCGGCGCGCTCGCGCTGCTGCTCATCGTCGTCGTGCTGAACATCATCGGCCGCATCATCAGCTACTACTTCTCGCCCAAGAAGGACCGCTAGGTCGCGGGCTTATCTTCGAAACAAAGGATCTTTCACAGTGTCGAAGCGTATTGAAATCAAAGACCTGGACATCTACTACGACAAGTTCAAGGCTGTCGAGGGTGTCAACATGACCATCGAGCCGAAGAGCGTCACTGCCTTCATCGGCCCGTCGGGCTGCGGCAAGTCAACCGTGCTGCGCACCCTCAACCGCATGCACGAGGTCATCCCCAAGGCGTGGGTTGACGGCGAGGTGCTCCTCGACGGCGACGACCTCTACGGCACCGGCGTTGACCCGGTGAACGTTCGCCGCCAGGTTGGCATGGTGTTCCAGCGCGCCAACCCGTTCCCCACGATGTCGATTCGTGAAAACGTGCTCGCCGGTGTGCGCCTCAACAACCGCCGCATCGGCGGCAACGAGGCAGCCGAGCTCGTCGAGAAGTCGCTGCGCGGCGCCAACCTCTGGGAAGAGGTCAAGGACCGCCTCGACGCTCCCGGTGGCGGCCTCTCGGGTGGTCAGCAGCAGCGTCTGTGCATCGCCCGCGCCATCGCGGTGAAGCCCGATGTGCTGCTGATGGACGAGCCCTGCTCGGCCCTCGACCCGATCTCGACGCTCGCGATTGAAGACCTCATTCACGAGCTCAAGACCGACTACACGATCGTCATCGTGACCCACAACATGCAGCAGGCCACTCGCGTCAGCGACAAGACCGGATTCTTCAACATCGCGGGCACCGGTAAGCCCGGCAAGCTCATCGAGTTCGACGACACTCGCACGATCTTCGAGAACCCGAGCAACAACCAGACCCAGGACTACGTGACCGGCCGCTTCGGCTAAGCCGCGCATCCTGTGCTTTGGCGGGCGCCCCACTTCCGGTGGGGCGCCCGCTTCGTTTCCACGGGGCGCCCCCTGCGCGGGTCCGCTCCCCCGGCCTCGCGCATCCCGCCTGGCCCGCGCATCCGTAGTTCGCTCCGCCGAGTCCCGGTCCCTCGAGCACGAGCTGGTGCCGCAGCACGGTGTCCCCAAAGTCCCACTTTTCCGCCAGAAATGGGACATCGGCGACACTAAGTCGCAGTCTCGGAGGGCTCGCTAGTGCGCAGACGGTGCGCCGGATGCGGCGGGCGGGTTCGTGCGCCGTGTCAAGACCGCTCGCAGGTCGGCGATGAGGGTACCGTCTTCGCCCATGGCGGTCACTGTGACGCGGACGTACTCGTAGCCCAGCGCCCGCAGCCGCCGTTCTCGCTCGAGGTCGCGCCGAAAGGTCTTCTCGTCGGTGCGGTGAACATCGCCCTCGTACTCGACGGCGATCATTGCCTCGCGATAGAGCAGATCGATCTCGGCCGACCAGTCCCCCGCGGGCGATTTCACGATGCCGTTCACCTCGGGCTCGGGAAGTCCGGATCGCACGAGCAGGAGCCGAAGCCGTGTCTCCATCGGCGACGCTACGCGACGGCGCGCTAAGGCGAGGGCCTGTCTCGCAATGCCGATTCCGGGGATCGAGCCCACTTCTTGCAGCCGCACCTCGAGTGTCTTCATCGTGGCTGCGGGCCGCTGATTCAATCTGAGGCCCGGGTAGTGAGACTTATTCGTCAGCAACGCGTCGAGCATCACGACGGCATCCTCAACCGTGAGGCTGCCGCAGCAACTGAGGAATGTCTCGACGGGCTGCAGGACCGGGAGCCGTCGAAACGTGCGGACCTGAAACATCGGCTTGCTGAGTCTGCGGCCGACGATTCCAACGCCCCGCGGCTTCGAGCGGCCGCGCGCGGCAGCAACGTAAATTTGCTGCGGTGATTCGTCGACGGCTTGCGGTAGTGCCGGTTGCGCCGGGGTGGCAGGAATCTGTGACGTGGGCCTGGGTTTCGGACTATCGGGATGCGGCAGTCCGTAGATTCGCGCGGCACTCTCGCCGCAGAACGCAGCACCCGCAGGGATGCGCGCGGCGTAGGCCCGTAGGTCGGCAAGCAGGTCGTTCGTGGTCGCCTTGGCCACGCGGACGCCACGGCGAGGCGTCGAGAGGCCTCGCCGTCGAAGCTGCGCCCGCGTCATGCCCGCGGCTTTGCCGGCCGCGACACTCAAGGGTGCGTGGATGAGCTGATGCGGGATGTCTGGGGAAGTCACGCGGGCAAGCTACCGCTCGCGACCCTGCTTGTGGTGTGGCTATCCACAGGTGCCGGAGGCGGTCCAAGAGTGTCCGCCACATCCCGCTTCAGAGCGAAAAAGTGGGACTTCAGGGACACCCTGCGGCGAGGCCCACCAAACCAGCCAGGCACCCAGTCGATGCCGCGACACAGTGTCCCCAACATCCCACTTCTGAGCGAAAAAGTGGGACAACGGTGACACTTTGCGGCGGGCGGGCGTAGCTAGCCGCCACCAGAGACGAAAAGTGCCGGACCGCAGAACGCCTCTCGGCGGAAGGCCGCTCGAAGCGGCAGAAATTGGAGCCCGGGGTTACTGCGGCCCGGCGTCGTCAATTCTACGACCCGAGCAGGAGCGCGCAAGGCGTGTTCGCCCCTCGCGAGCATGCGGGCGCGTCGCGTTGCGCTCGCGCCGACGCGGCCCGAACATCCAGCAGGCGCCACGCGGGCCCACCCGAGCCCGCGCGCATCCGTGCCGCTAGTCGAGGGCGCCGACGCGCCAGAGTTTCGCGCTTGTCGCGAGGTCGCGCGCGAAGTCGAGGTAGCGCGCGCCTCGGCGCAGCGCGGCGGATGCTCGGCTCGGGTTCGTGTGTTCGTCCGACTCGGCGACTGCGGCGGCTCCCTGCGACATGACGGCGCAGAAGGCGGCGGCGCGGTCGAGGGCATCCGCGAAGTCGCCCGTGAACGCGCCACGCAGGATCGTCTCGATGAGCGACTGCAGTTCGGCCGGCCCGGTGGGCTCGACCGCGCCGGCGACGACGTGGTTGATCGACACGTCGACCTCGGCGCCACGGCGGTAGAGGTAGCTCGCGTTCGCGGCATCTTGCGTCACGGCGGCGTGCACGAGGTAGAGCCGCCACAGCGAGCCGGGCAGGCTCTGGGCCGCGGCCGGCGCCCACAATTGCACGAGGTCGTCGAGGCCGTTGTGGTTCGCGTAGCGCACGGTGCGTTCGACCACCTCGGGATCTTCGCTCTCGTGCACGCGGTTGAGCAGCGCGTGCGCGGTGTCGTGCGCGACACGCTTCACGGCAGCGGGGTCGGGAGCGCCCTCGAACACGTCAAACGCCTCGATGGGCATCCGCACCGGTCGATGAAAGCGTTCCACAGCAACTCCCTCCGGCCCGACGAGCGCCGGGCAACGCCACCAATTCTCTCGCGTTCCGTGCGGGGATGCGAGGGGGTGCGCGCTCGGCGAACCTCGTTCGGCTCGGCGGATGCGCCCCGCAAGTATTCTTGTGGCCATGGCACTTCGTCCTTCCTCCCCCGCATCCGCCTTGCCGGAACCCGCCGCATCCGTCGACGACCAGGCGACGCTGAGCGACTCGACGAGTCAGCGCGTGCAGCCGGGAACGCCGGAGAAGCGCTGGTCGGCGTGGATTTGTGCCGCGCTCATCGTCATCTCGATGTTCCTGCCGTGGTGGCTCACCGCCTACCCGATCCGCAATGACACCGACACCCTCAACGGCTGGCAGCTGCTCGGCCTGGGCCTCGGCTTCGGCGACTGGGCGAGCCAAACCGGACTCTCCGCCTTCGGCAACGTGCTCTGGGGCGTCGTGCCGACCGCATCCAGCCTGATTCTCGCGCTGCTGCTCGTCGTGCGCGCGACGCGTCCCCGCGCGCTGCCCGCCACGAACATCGCGCTCTGGGCGATCTTCTCGCTGCTATGCCAGCTCTGGCTCGTCGTGCTCGGCTGGGTGCGCCTCGAGACGACCTTCGGCGAGTTCCCGACCCTGTGGGGCATGCTCCCCGCGACCATGGCCGCCGTCTTCACCGCCGTGACCCTCTACAACTGGTGGCGCCGCGGCGAGCGAGGCCTCTGGCCGTCGCGCAAGCGTCGCCTCGGCCCACCGCTCGAGGCCGACGGCGGCATGGACGAGCTGCTCGACCTCAACGACGAGCCGGATGCGCGGGCCGCGTCAGACGCATCCGAACTGACGGATGCGCAGGTCGATCAGGATCGCGCGGGGGCCGACGAGCCAGACACGACCGACGCCGCGTCGAACGACGACCTCACCGATGGCGGTTCGGCGCGCGCGTAGCCGTTAGACTTGCGGGCGGGCCTATAGCTCAGTTGGCAGAGCAGTGGACTTTTAATCCATGGGTCGCGGGTTCGAGCCCCGCTGGGCCCACCACAACGTCGTCGCTCAAACCGGCCTCAATACCAGTTTGAAACCTCGACTCAGCGGCCCGCCCCTCGCGGCGGGCCGCTTCGTCTACGCAGCAAGGCCGAAGGACAAATCGAACTATTCCTAAGGCTCACCGATGTCGGTGTCCTCTCCACTGAGACGGAGTTTGCCGAGCCTCCCCGCAGAGTAGTCCTGTAGGGGTTCGATCTCTCTGCCGGGCGATTTTCACACTCGAGCTGATTGGGTGGGCGAAGGCGGCGGCGCGTGCCGAGCCCGCCGGATCGATCCGGGTGTCTTCCCGACGAGGCGAGTGAAGGCGCGGTTGAAGGCCGCTTCGGATTGGTAGCCCAATTCGAGGGCAAGCTTGGCAACGGTGATGTCTTCTTCGAGGAGCCTGGACTGGGCAATGCTCATTCGCCAGCGTGTGAGGTAGCCCATCGGGGCTTCGCCAACGAGCTCGGTGAAGCGCGCGCTAAACGACGATCGCGACATGGTGGCGAGGCTCACCATGCGGTTGAGATGCCATTCACCCCCGGCGTCGTCGTGAATCGCTTCCAGGACTCGACCAATCCGCTCATGTTGGAGTGCGCGAAGCCATCCCGTCCTTGCACGTGGATCGGTATCGAGCCACATTCGGATCGCTTGGACGACGAGGATGTCGGCGAGGCGCGTTGCTATCGCTTCTCCGCCGGGCTGGGGTTGGGCGAGTTCCCCCGCCATGAGGCGCAGGGTATCTCGACTGGCGGATGCCGCCGATAAGGTGCCTCCGTCAACAAACAGAACGCTTGGGAGAGTTCTCATCAGCTCACGCGCAGCGGGGTCGTCAAGAGACACGATGCCGCAGATCAGTTGAGTCGTGCGCCCGGGGCCTCCGTGCCGAAGAATCGAGTACTTCTCGCTGAGATACTTCTGAGGCAGCAGATCCACGCGTGGTCCGCGCACAGCCGCGGGCTCGCTGAGCAGGTCATGTCCCCGACCGTGCGGAACGAGCGCGAGGTCACCGGCTCGCAGTTCGATCGGCTCGACCTCAGGTAGCCGCAACCAGCACGAGCCCGTCGTGACGACGTGGAAGCTGACGGAATCTTCCATGGGGTTCTTCACACTCTTGCCGTTCGACCTGACGGTTGAGGATCTTGGTGCCCACGCGGATGCGCTGGTTACTTCGATTGTCGGCGCGGTGACCGAGCAGCAGGTGCCGCATGTTGTGATGCTCTCCTCGGGAGGAGCAGACTTGGCCGAGGGAACCGGACCGATTACCGGTTTGTATCTCTTGGAGCGAGCGCTCCTTGCGTCCGGTGTCATTTTGGTGGCCCTTCGTTCGGGACACGTCCTGGAGAAGGTCGGCGACGTTCTCGAGAGTGCGCGTGCAGGCGGGGTTTATCCCGTGTGCGCGACCTCGGCCGATATCACGATTCCGATGGTCGCCACCCGAGATATCCGAGAGATCGCCGCACAGGCATTGCTGTCCCGGCCTGCTTCCAGTGAATCGGTGGATCTCATCGGCCCGGCCTACTCGGAGCGCGCGGTCGCGCAGAGGCTCGGCGCCGCGCTTGGGCGTGAAATACATGTAGCCGTCATCCCCGAAGAGGCTTGGGTGGAAGCGTTCATTGACGCGGGGTTCCGCCCTCATATCGCAGGATCTCTCGCCGAGCTGCACCGCGCGGACGAACGTGGATCGCTCGCGCCTCGCGGCGACCGGAGCATTCACGTGACCACGGGCCTAGCGGCCACCATTTCGCAGTGAATCGGAGCATGAGAGGTCACGACTCATGCCCCAGCTCATCTCGCTAACGGCAGCAATTATCACCAACGGCATCATGGCGGGGCTGTTCCTTGCGTTCGCCTGTGCCGTCACGCCGGGGCTCCGCGCGGTCGATGACGTCACCTTTGTATTGGCGTTCCAAGCGATCAACAGGGCGATCCCAAACGGATGGTTCCTTCTCATCTTCTTTGCCGCACCAGCACTGACCATCGCCAGCGTTGCGCTCCACCCACTGGAGAGTAGCGATGTGTCGGTGTGTGCGCTGCTCGCGGGCGCGAGCTGTTCAGTGCTCACGTTCGGGATCACGGTGGCGGCCAATGTACCGCTCAATCGACGACTTGACCGGGAGTCCGTCCAATCGGCAAAGGATTCCAGCACTGCTCGTCAGCGATTTGAACGCCGCTGGAACCGTTGGAACCTGGTGCGCACCGGCACGAGTATTGGCGCACTCGTTTTCCTCTCCACCTCAGCGGCTATGTAGCCAGGGTTTCACCTCTCGTGGAGTGCGGTCACCACCCCACCGTCGCAACTTCGCCGTCCCAGGTGCACTGATACGTGCCGACCGGATCGCCCACGTCCGGGTTTTGGGGAAAGTAGACGTACGTATGGCCGGGATCGGGATATACCCGTACCTCTTCGACATCGTAGAGTTCCCCGAAGCGACCCTCGGCACCGCCTTCGTAGTCGTAAAACATCGGCTGCGCTGGCTCAACCCAGAGCATCATGCAAGCCTCGGTGGCCGCGATGCGCTCCTCGGGCGTCAGCAGCGACGCCGCGTGCCGGGCGCCTAGCCGCTCAGCCGCATCCGGTTGGCCGGTCGAGCAGCCGGCCAGCGCGAGCGACGCGAACAGAGCGAGAACAACGAGTTTGCGCATGGTTCGCACCATATCCGCAGCAGTCGACATCCTCGGAATCAGTCAACACCAGCATGTTTCGCGGTCAACTATTGCAACGTTACAAACGCACTGTTAGCCTCATTGCAACGTTACAAGCACGAAGACGTGCTGCCAGCCACTCAAAGGAGAGAACGCGCATGGCAAGATTCGGAAGCAAGAGCACAACTGGATGGCGCGCTACTGTCGCCGTCTCCATGTCGAACTACATCGAAGCAGGGTCGATCATCGCCCTTGCGACAACCCTTGGCTTCTTTCAGACCGAGTTCGGAATCAGCGACCTCGGCGTCGGCCTGCTCGCCGCGATTAGCGCGAACGCTGGCGGTGGCGCGGTCGGCGCAATCCTAGGCGGCATGTTGGCCGACCGCCTCGGCCGGAAGTTCATCTACACCTACGACCTGCTCCTGTACATGCTCGGTGTACTCCTCGCGGCCTTCTCAGTGAACTTCACGATGTTGCTCATCGCAGTTGTCATTACTGGCATCGCGGTCGGTGCTGGTATTCCGACGTCGTGGACGTATATCTCGGAGGAGGCGCCAGCCGACACGCGCGCACGGAGGGTCGGCACCGCGCAACTGTTCTGGTCGCTTGGACCGTTCGTCGGCTTCGCCCTCGCCGCAGTGTTGTCACCGCTCGGGTTGCTCGGCGGCCGTATCGTCTTCCTCGTTCTCTTCGCTGTCGCTGCCGTCGCATGGTGGGTGCGCCAGGGACTGCCGGAGTCATCCATCTGGAAAGACGAGACAGGAACCAAACCGCCGTCGTTCGGCTCGTCGATCGCACAGCTTCTTGCGAACCGGATCAACCTCGGCCCTCTAGTCTTCTTGTTCGCGCTCTACCTGCTGTGGGGCACTGCGGCGGGTCAGGCAGGCATCTTCATGCCGCGTATCTATGAGGCCAGCGGGCTCACCGACCCGACCCAGCAGTTCTGGCTCCAAGTCTTCCTCTGGGGATGGACCTGCGTGGCCACACTGATCTTCATGTGGTTGGGAGACCGTGTGAGCCGCAGGCTTCTCTTCATCGTCGGAGCTGCGCTCGGCGTCGTCGGATGGGTTGTACTCGTTTACGGACCCGCCGGCCCAGTGTCTCTCCTCTCCTTCGCAGTGCTCTGGGGCGTCTCGTCAGGTCTTGGCGCGCAGGCCTTCTTCGCAGTCTGGGCGAGCGAGCTTTTTGCCACGCGCTACCGGGCCACGGCACAGGGAGTTCTGACATTCCTCGTGCGCGGCCTGCTCTCGCCCATCAGCCTGGTGTTCCCTGTACTTCTCACGACGACCGGGCTGTCTGGCGTCGGCGCGATTCTCATCGCAGTACTCATCGCTTCTCTCCTCGTCGGCGCAATCTTTGCCCCGAACACGCAGGGTCGCTCGCTCGACGACATAGAACGCGAGCGCTACGGCAGCGTCCAGAGTGCCACGGAGAATGCTGCCCGCATCCCCGCGGCGAAGAGCGGCGTATGAGCGCGGTCTCCCTTCATGGGCGTCTGGCTGCGGTGGCGGATCTTCGGATCCCCACCGCAAGCGGGGACCTGCCCGCACGCCACTACACCGTGACAGGCGCTCCCGCCGCCCGCTTTGTCTGGGTGCACGGCGGAGCCTTCGTCTTGGGCGATCTCGACATGGCGGAGTCCGACACGACGGCGCGACGGTTGGCGGACATCGGTATCGAGGTGCTCGCACTCGACTACCGCTATGCGAACGCGCGCACACACATCCTCGACCTCTGCGATGACGTCCAGGCCGGCTGGCTCTATGCAGTGAGCGCCCTCGGCAATGGGAGCCCGTGGCATCTGGGCGGTGCCAGTGCCGGAGGCTGTTTGGTCGCGGGCGTCGCAAAACGACTCCGCGACGAGGGACAAGCTGTGCCTCGCACGTTGACGCTCCTCTATCCCGTCCTCCACGCCGGGCTCCCCGACCCCACGCCTGAGCTTGCGGCTCGGATGGAGGGCGTGCCGCCCGAGTGGGTCTACGACAACGAGGCGGTCCGTGCATTCACGTCCTACGCGCAAGGCGATGCCGCCGACACACATCCCTATGCTTTCCCCGCCAACGGCTCGCTCGCAGGACTCCCTCCAGTCCACCTCATCGTCTCGGAGCTCGATCTACTTCGCATGTCCGCCGAGCTGTTTGCGGGCCAGCTTACGGAGGACGGCGTTTCCTTCGCGTATCAGGTAGAGCCCGGTGCCATGCACGGCCACCTGGAGCGCCAGGTCGACGACGCGGGTGCCCGTTCCGTGCGCCGAATTGCCGGATGGCTGACATCCGAGGCATTCTGGACCGCATGACCTCTGTGACAGGTGGGACTCCAACCCGAGATCGAGGAGGGTCATTCTCCGGGTCCGAGACGGGTGAGAGCGCCGGACGGGCTTCCGTGACGGTCAGAGACGTCGCCGCGCGTGCGGGCGTCGCTCTCAGCACCGTCTCGAATGCGGTGAACCATCCCGAACGATTGGCTGCGAGCACGCTCGAACGCGTGAACGCCGCGATTGCCGAGCTTGGATTCATCCGCAACGACGCGGCTCGTCAACTCCGCCTGGGCTCCAGCAACGTCTTCGGGATGGTCGTGATCGATGCGACAAGCCCCTACTACGCCGAGCTCGACCGGTCCGTAGAGAACGAGGCGGAGCGCCACGGATACGCAGTGTTGCTAGGTAATAGCGGACAGGACCCGGCCCGCCAGTCCAAACGGATCGTATTGTTCGAAGCCCAACGGATGAGGGGCCTGCTCGTTGCCCCTGTCAGCCGTGACCTCGACCAGCTCGCGGAGGTTGTCGGTCGCGGGCTCCCCGTTACGCTCATCGACTACGTCGATCCCCAGGGCCGATTCCCTTCGGTTGCCGTCGACCACGTCCGTGGCGGTGAGCTCGCCGCAGCCCATCTCACACAATCCGGTTGCACACGCATCGGCCTCGTGCAGGGACCCGTCGATTTTCCTCAGATTGTGGAGCGTATGACCGGAGCGGAAAGCGCGATTCAGGCAGCGGGGGCGACAAGCATTGATCTGCGAGCGACTGCGCTCACATTCGAAGGCGGACTACTCCTCGGACGCGAACTTTGTGCAATGGATGCTGCGAGTCGGCCCGATGGTGTCTTCGCCGCGACCGACCAGGTGGCGATGGGGGTCGTCCACGCAATCGTCACGGACGCACACCTTCGTGTCCCAGAGGACATTGCTGTTGTCGGCTACGACGACATTGAGTACGCAGAAGGCGCCCTCGTCCCTCTCACGACAGTTCGCCAGCCCATCGCCACGCTCGGACACGAGGCCGTGCAACTGCTTCTTCGACAGATCGAGGGCGACACGCGTCCGACGGTGAAGATCTTCGAGCCGGAGCTCGTTGTGCGAGCATCCGCGCCCGCCCAGCGCCCTACCGCAACCGGTCGAGCATGAACCCAACGAGCTCGTTGAACCCCTCGCCCGAGCGAATCGTCGAGCGCTCAATGTGGCGGGACGAGCGGTTGCCCGAGAAGTGCAGCGTCACCGAACTGGCGACGCCGCCGCGGGCGCCGACGTGGCTGTTCAGTCCGATCGATTCGACCGCACCCCAACGCACGATCTCAATGAGCGATGGCGCGTCGATGGTGAGGTCGCGGTCGGCAAAGACGAGAAAGTCGTTCGTCGCGAAGGTCGCCGAGAACACGACCGAGTCGAACCGCTTGGTGCCCGACTCCGTCAGCGTCGCGGTCGCGCGAAAGCTCCGCGAACCGATCGCCAGCAGGACGCCGGCGAGCGTGTCCTGATACCGGTGCGATTCGTCGGTGCGCGACGACACCGGCAAGCTGATCCCGAGCCATTCGTGCAGCTCCGCGATATCCAATTTTCTGCCTCCATCACCTCGAAACGGACCTGCCGCCACGACAAACGAGGCGGCAGGTCACGCACTGCTGAGGGTTAGAGGAACGTCAGTGCAGGAAAGTTCCCGCGATGACCTACAACGTCAGCATGACTTTGGTCGCGCGGCGCTCGTCCATCGCACGGTAGGCCTCGGCCGCCTCCTCGAGCGGCAGCGTGAGGTCAAACACCACACCGGGGTCGATCTCATCGCGCATGATGCGGTCGATGAGGTCGGGCAGGAATCGGCGCACCGGCGCGGGGCCGCCAAGCAGACCGACCGATGCGAAGAAGAGCTCCTGGCCCTCAAGCTGCACATCGTGCGACACCCCGACGAAACCGACGCGGCCACCGGCGCGCGTCGCGTGAATCGCCTGCTGCATCGACTCTTGCGTGCCCACGGCTTCGATCGTCGCGTGCGCGCCGTAGCCGCCGGTGAGCTCCTTCACCTTCGCGACGCCGGCCTCGCCGCGCTCCTCGACGATGTCGGTCGCGCCGAATTGACGCGCGAGCGCCTGCCGGTCGGCGTGGCGCGACATCGCGATGATGCGCTCGGCGCCAAGCTGCTTCGCCGCGAGCACACCGAGCAGGCCGACCGCGCCGTCGCCGACGACGGCGACGGTCTTGCCCGGACCCGCCTCGGCCGCGACGGCCGCGTACCAACCTGTCCCAAGCACATCCGACGCCGCGAGCAGGCTGCGCAGCTGCGCCTCGGTCGGCTCGCCGGGCACCTTCACGAGCGTGCCGTCGGCGAGCGGGATGCGCGCGAACTCGGCCTGGGTGCCGATGCCGCCCATCATCACCTGGTGGATACAGCGCGACTGGAACCCCGCCTCGCAGATCTCGCAGGTGTTGTCGGATGCGACAAACGAGCCGACGACGAAGTCTCCGACCGCGACCTCCCGCACCTCGTCACCGACCTGCTCGACCACGCCGATGTACTCGTGGCCCATCGGCGACGGCCCATTCACCGGCTGCGCGCCGCGGTACGGCCAAAGGTCAGAGCCACACACGCAGGTCGCGGTCACGCGAATGACGGCGTCGGTCGGCGCCTCGATCGTCGGCTTGGCGACTTCATCAACCCGAACGTCGCCGGGCGCGTACATCATCACTGCTCGCATTCTTGCTCCTTCGATGGAGAGTCGCATCGCTGGTAGAAAACCGCGACTCCGCCACAAGACCACGTCGGTGGTCGAGAACTATGGCTTCACTAGGAAACCGCATCGCTGTTGGAAAATCGCAGAGAAGTGAGAAAACCGCGGCAAGGATCCTCACACAGCGCCGAGCTCGTCGCGCTCCGGCGACACCGGCGTGCGTAGCAAGCCCCACCCAGATCAGGGCACGGCAGCCGCGTGGGATCGGGGGATCGACGGGGCCCAGCTCTGGGCTCGCCGCGCGCTGCTAGCTCGGCAGCTCGGCGCCAGCGACCAGCTCACGTAGCGCGGCGACGTGCTCGTCGAAGGTCTTTGCGCCGAGCTGCGTGATGCGCACCGAGGTGCGACGGCGGCGGTCGCGCTCGCTCGTCGCGAGCTTGCTCGTCGTGACGTACTGCAGCTCGACGAGCGTCTTGATCGTCTTCGAGAGGTTCGCATCGGAGAGATCGAGCGCTTCCTGCACCGCCGTGAACTCGGCACCCTCGAGCGGCCGCAGCAGGCTCAGGATGCGCAGCCGGTTCGGCGCGTGGATTTCGTCGTGGAACGCGGGATTAACGGACACTGTTGTACTCCGCAATCGAGACGCGGTCGTAGATCGGCCCGCCGACGCAGAACACGACGATGGCGGCGAGCATCGGGGCGAAGACCCAGAGGCTGAGTCCCTCGCCCCCGAGCGCTCCTGCCACCACCATGCACATGATCAGCAGCGCCATCATGACGATCAGCACCGTCCAGCTACGGGGGCCGTACGGCTTCGTGCTGGACACACCGGTGCGCTTTCGATAAATGAAGATGAGCGAGACGCTGATCGCGAGGCTCACGGCGAGCACGACAAGGTTCCAGCCGCCCGCGTGAATCAGTGCGGGCGCGGCCACGACGAGGGCGGCCGCAATCGAGAGCACGGGGTAATACCAGCGGGGCGTCTTCATGCGCTCGCTGTAGGAAGCCCGATCGGAGTCGATCTGCTGCAGGGCATCGGCGGCCGAAAAGTTCTCTTCGTTATGCGGGGCCATGTTGCTTTCCATGTGGTTAAGAGAATCACATTCCACACGGTTAAGTCAATTGACTTTCCTGGGCGTTAAGTGAGTGCCGAGCGCATGACCCCGCGAGTCGCCCGCCACGCCGAGCCCAGGGCATCCTCGTAGACTGCCCGGGTGAGTAATTCCGGCGACGGATGGGCGGAGGGCCCCGACGGCACCCGAATGTGGGGGCTGTTTGGCGCGGCCGGACTTGTCGCGCACGATCCCGACCGGGGCATCCTGCTGCAACACCGCGCACCCTGGAGCCACTACGGCGATACCTGGGGCATCCCCGGCGGCGCGCGGAATCTCGACGAGACGCCGGTGCAGGCGGCGCTGCGCGAGTCGTTCGAAGAGGCGGCGGTGCCGCAGGATGCGGTGTGCCCGCGCTTCACCTACGTGCGCGACCTCGGCTTCTGGCAGTACACGACCGTCATCGCGCGGGTGACGACGCCGTTCGAGGCGCACATGAACGACAACGAGTCGCACCAGCTCGCCTGGGTGGCCGTCAACGAGCTCGAGCGGCTCCGCCTGCATCCCGGCTTTGCCCGCGCCTGGCCGACGCTGCGGCCGCTGCTGGATGCCCGGGTCGAGATCATCGTCGACGTCGCGAACGTCATGGGCTCGCGGCCCGACGGCTGGTGGAAGGATCGCACCGGTGGGGCCCGGCGCGTCGTTGCGGAGATCTCCCCCATTGCCGCCGACGGCTGCCCTGCGTCGCTGTTCGGGCTCGACGTTGCGACCGCCTGGCCGCGCGTCACGTTCGTTGTCGAGGGTGCGGCCCGACCCGTGGCCGAGGCCTGCGCATCCGAACCCGGGGTGCGCATCCGCGCCGCTGCCGGCTCAGGCGATGACGAGGTCGTTGCCGCAATTGAGCCGGGTGCGACGACGCTCGTGGTGACGAGC
This sequence comes from Gulosibacter sediminis, assembly GCF_023370115.1. Taxonomy (NCBI): domain Bacteria; kingdom Bacillati; phylum Actinomycetota; class Actinomycetes; order Micrococcales; family Microbacteriaceae; genus Gulosibacter; species Gulosibacter sp. ACHW.36C. The sequence goes on from NZ_CP097160.1 coordinate 2,022,774, forward strand.
GACCGCGAGCTGCGGGCCCGCGCCGAGGCGCTCGGAGCCCGCACCATCGGCGCCGGCGCATTCAGGTCTGCGATTGGGCTCAGCAAATCGTCGTAGAGTCGAGGTGCCGACGTTTTGCTCGCGCATGCCCTGACCGCGTACCCCGGGAAGACTGATGATTCGAGACACGAGCCGACTCGTTGCCGAACAATTCGCCGCCGCGTACGGGGCTCAGCCCGAGGGCGTCTGGTCGGTACCTGGCCGCGTGAGCATCATGGGCGACCACACCGACATCGAGGACGGGCTCACGCTCGCGCACGCGACCGAGCGGCGCTCGGCGGTCGCCATGTCGAGGCGCGACGACTCGCTCGTGCGGGTGCGCACCGACCTCGCCTCCGACGTCATCGAGACGACGCTCGAGCAGCTCGTGCCGCCGGCCGAGCACAACTGGTTCGATTATCCCCTCGGCACGATCTGGGCGGGGCTCGAGCACATTCAGATGTTCAACTCCGAGCTCGTCGATGGCGACGAGGATGCGGCGCTCGAGCCGACCGGACTCGACCTCTTTATTACGACCGACCTGCCCATCGGCGGCGGCCTCGCCTCGAGCGCGTCGATCTGCGGCGCGATCTCGCTCGCGATCAACGCGCTGTGGGGCTTCGAGCTCGACACGCAGCGGCTCGCGCGGCTCGGCTACCGCGTCGAGAACGACTATGTCGGCGCATCCGCCGGCCTTGCCGACCACATCGTTTGCCTCAGCGCCGAGGCAGACAAGGACGTCTTCTTCGACGCGCGCGGTAACGACGTGACGCTGCTCGATGCCCCGCCGCTGGCCGAGCTTGGCCTCGCGCAACTGCTCGTGCACTCGGGCGAGAACCACCGCAACTGGGAGGGCATCGTCACCGACCGGCATGACGCCTGCGACCGGGTCGCGAAGGCGCTTGGCTGCCAGTACCTGCGCGAGGTGAAGTTCGAGGACTTTGAAGCCGCGACGAACCTCGACCCGGTCGACCGCAAGCGCGCGGCGTACGTGCTCACCGAAATGCAGCGCGTGCTCGACATCACGCGGGTGCTGCGCACCGACGGCGCAGCCCACACCGGGCCGATCTTCAACGCCTCGCAGCAGTCGCTGCGCGAGGACTTCGGGGCGTCGACGCAGCGCATTGACCTCATCAGCGAGCTCGCGCTCGCGAATGGCGCGCTCGGCGCGCGCATGACGGGTTCGGGCTTCGGCGGCACGGTCTTCGTGCTGATTCCGCTCGACCGCGTCGACGAGTTCCGCAACAACCTCAACGAGGCCTTCGCCGAGTTCGGCTGGAGCGGCCTCGAGGTCGTCACGACCTCATCGGCCGACGGCCCCCGCCGCGATCTCTAACCGGAAGCTCCCACCCCGGCAGCCCCACCGAGGCACCCCCTCGTCCTGTCGCCGAAGCAGTTGAGTGGTCGTTTTTTGTAGTTTTGGCGGCGGCATTGTCAACTGGTGGATGCAACAAGGATCTGGTTGAGGCGCTTGGCTGGGGTGTCGTAGTCCAGGGTTGGGCGGGGTCGTGTGTTGAGTTTGCGTGCGACCTCGTCCAGGTCCTGTTGCGTGTGCCCGGGCAGGTCGGTGCCCTTTTTGAACCAGTGCCGCAGCAGTCGGTTCGTGTTCTCGTTCGATCCGCGCTGCCAGGGCGAGTGGGGGTCGGCGAAGTACACGGCGTCCACGAGTTCGGTTTGGATGCGCCGGTACTCCGCTAATTCGGTGCCGCGGTCCCAGGTGATCGATTGCCGTAGTTGTTCTGGGAGTTGGCGCATTTGTTGGATCATTTGCGTCGCGACCTGGTTCGCGGTGTGCCCGTCGGGGAGGTGGAGCAGGATCACGAACCGGGTCGCGCGTTCCACGAGCGTGCCAATCGCGGACTTACTCCCCGGCCCGACGATGAGGTCGCCTTCCCAATGCCCGGGGATGGCGCGGTCTTCGACCTCGGGCGGGCGCTCACTGATCGTGAACGCATCCTGGTAGATTGACCGGCCCCGCCGCTCGGTCGTGCCCTGGGGTTTGCGTTGGCTACGCCCCAGGGATAGCTGTTTTGCCAGGTCTTGCCGCAGCCCGCCCCGGGTTTGGACGTACAGGGCGCGGTAGATCGTTTCGTGGCTCACACGCCCCATTGTGGCGTCGGGTTCCCGGCGCAACATGTCCGCGATGAGTTTCGGGGACCAGCCCACATCCATCGCGTCTTCGATGAACCCGCGTAACGGAGCGGTGTCCTCGCGGCACAGGATCGGGGGTTTTGGCCGACGTCGTCGGTGGCGGGCGTTCAGGTGCGCGGCCGCGGCCGAGTACTGGCCGTCTGCGTGGGTGTTGCGGTGCAGTTCGCGGCAGACCACGGACCGGTCCCGGCCGATCTCTGCCGCGATGCGGGATTGGGTCCATTGGTCACGGATCCCGGCCTGGATGAGCACGCGTTCTTCGAACGTGAGGCCGCGTCCGATGTGTTCTTGATCGATAGTGATTGGGGTGTGGTGGCGGAGTTCGAACGCGGTCATTCCGACATACTTCCGTCGCCACCTGGCCGCAGTGCCTGACCCGATGCCGAGACGGGTTGCCGCCCTGGCGGGCGGCAACCCGTCCTTGCAGATCAGGTCAACGAACTGGTCCCGAACGGCCTGCTTGTATCGGTTCCCGTGGGGATTCTTCGGCATGCAACATCCTCCTCATGTTGCAACGACCGTATGAATCCACCGGCGCCAAAACTACAAAAAACGACCACTCAACTGCTCAGCTTTAGGCGGCGCGTTCGGCGGTTTCTACGACGTTCGCGAGCAGGAGCGCTCGCGTCATCGGGCCGACGCCGCCGGGGTTGGGCGACAGGTAGCCCGCGACCTCGGCGACCGCCGGGTCGACGTCACCGTACACCTTCGACTTGCCCGTCTCGGGGTCGGTGACCCGCGAGACGCCCACGTCGAGCACCGCGGCGCCCGGCTTCACCCAGTCAGGCTTCACGAGGTGCGCGGCGCCGGTCGCGGCGACGATCACGTCGGCAGTGCGGGCGATCTCGGCGATGTTCTGCGTGCCGGTGTGCGTCAGCGTCACGGTCGCGTTGAGGTCGCGCCGCGTCAGCAGGGCGCCGATCGGCCGCCCCACCGTCACGCCGCGGCCCACGACGACGACGTGCTTGCCGTCGAGCGAGTAGCCGTTGCGCTGCAACAGCTCGACACAGCCCCGCGGCGTGCACGGCAGCGGGGTGGTGATCTCCTCGCGCACGTTGAGCACGAGCCGGCCGAGGTTCGTCGGGTGCAGCCCGTCCGCGTCCTTGGCCGGGTCGATGCGCTCGATCAGCGCATCCTGCTCGAGGTGCTTCGGCAGCGGCAGCTGCAGGATGTAGCCGGTGCACGCCGGGTTCGCATTGAGCTCGTCGAGGGCCGCGGCCACCTCCTCCTGCGTCGCCGTGGCGGGCAGCTCAACCTGAATCGACTCGATGCCGACCTCGGCACAGTCGCGGTGCTTGCCCGCGACGTAGAGCTTCGAGCCCGGGTCTTCGCCCACGAGCACCGTGCCGAGCCCCGGCACGATGCCGCGCTCGCGCAGCGCACTCACGCGCTCGGCGAGCTCGGCCTTGATCGCTGCCGCCGCGGCCTTGCCGTCGAGGCGAACTGCCGTCATGCGTACACCAGGCCCGGGTAGAGCGGGAACTTGTCGGCGAGCACCTTGGTGCGTGCGCGGAGCGACTCGATGTTCGGCTCGGGCTTGAGCGCCTCGGCGATGACGTCGGCTACCTCGCGGAACTCCTCGTCGCCGAAGCCACGGGTCGCGAGCGCCGGCGTGCCGATGCGCAGGCCCGAGGTCACCATCGGCGGGCGCGGGTCGTCGGGCACCGAGTTGCGGTTCACGGTGATGCCAACCTCGTGCAGGAGGTCTTCGGCCTGCTGGCCGTCGATCGGCGCGTCGCGTAGGTCGACGAGCACGAGGTGCACCTCGGTGCCGCCGGTGGTCAGGGCGACGCCGGCCTCCTTCACGTCGTCCTGCAGCAGGCGCTCGGCGAGAATCTGCGCGCCGCGGAGGGTGCGGGCCTGGCGGTCCTTGAACTCCTCAGTCTGCGCGAGCTTGAACGCGACGGCCTTACCGGCGACCACGTGCATGAGCGGGCCACCCTGCTGGCCCGGGAACACGGCCGAGTTGATCTTCTTCGAGAGGTCGGCGTCGTTCGTAAGAATGAAGCCCGAGCGGGGGCCGCCGATGGTCTTGTGCACGGTCGACGAGACAACGTGGGCGTGCGGCACCGGGTTCGGGTGCAGGCCCGCGGCCACGAGGCCAGCGAAGTGCGCCATGTCGACCCAGAGGTACGCGCCAACCTCGTCGGCGATCGCGCGGAACTGCTCGAAGTCGAGCTGGCGCGGGTAGGCCGACCAACCAGCGATGATCACCTTCGGCTTGTGCTCGAGCGCGAGCTCGCGCACCTGCTCCATGTTGATGCGGCCGGTCGAGAAGTCAACGCCGTAGGCCACCACGTCGTAGAGGCGACCCGAGAAGTTGATCTTCATGCCGTGCGTGAGGTGGCCGCCGTGGTCGAGCGAGAGGCCGAGGATGGTGTCGCCAGGCTTCGCGAGCGCGTGCAGCACCGCGGCGTTCGCGCTCGCGCCCGAGTGGGGCTGCACGTTCGCGTAGGCGGCGCCGAAGAGCTCCTTCGCGCGGTCGCGTGCGAGGTCTTCGGCGACGTCGACGGCCTCGCAGCCGCCGTAGTAGCGGCGGCCGGGGTACCCCTCGGCGTACTTGTTCGTGAGCACGCTGCCGACGGCCTCGAGCACCGAGCGGGGCACAAAGTTCTCACTCGCGATCATCTCGAGCGTGTTGCGCTGGCGGTCGAGCTCGTTCTTGAGCACCTGCTCGATCTCGGGGTCGACTTCAGAAAGTGGCAGGTTCTGGTATTCGGACACTGGGACTCCTTCGCTGATTCGCGGAATCGAATCGGTCGTTCGTGTCGGCGAGCCCAGGCGTGCGGCTCGTGCTCCGGATGCCGCTCCCCGATGGTGACCCATCTGACGCCAGTCGCGACTCCGCCAGTCTAAACGGATGCGCGGTACTGATAGCTGCGTGCGTCGCAGAAAGTCGTGGGCCGGATGCGCGGCCCGGCCGTGCGCTAGGGTGGCCGCAGTGACACGGGGTGCCGAGCGATCGGCTGAGATCACACCCGTCGAACCTGATCCAGTTAGTACTGGCGAAGGGATCGTCCAATTCGCTGCTGTTCCGCCGTCGGCCTCGCCGCGCGCGGCCAGGCCGTGACGCGCCGCGCCCTTCGCCGATGAAGGGAATGTCGCCATGCCACCTCTCACCGCGTCGACCATCGACGCGACCACGCCCGACACCGTCGCCGAACTGCTCGGCCGCGTGCGGGCATCCGCCCCACTCGTGCACAGCATCACGAACAATGTCGTCACCGGGTTTACTGCGAACGCCCTGCTCGCGCTCGGCGCGGCGCCAGCCATGGTCGACATCGTCGGCGAGGCCGGCCTGTTCGCCCGCGTCGCCGGCGGACTACTCGTGAATCTCGGTACGCCGACGCCCGAGCAGCGCGGCGCGATCGCCGAGGCGGTCGCGGGCGCGCGCGACGCCGGCACGCCCTGGGTGCTCGACCCGGTCGCGATCGGCGCCCTGCCGATCCGCACCCGGCTTGCGGCCGAGCTCGTCGCCCAGCAGCCGACCGCGGTGCGCGGGAACCCCTCGGAGGTGCTCGCGCTCTCCGGCGCGGGGGCAGGCGGCCGCGGCGTCGAGTCGACCGACTCCGCCGCGAGCGCGCGGGCCGCGGCGGTCGAGCTCGCGGCCCGCTTCGGCACCGTCGTCGCGGTCTCGGGCGAGGAGGATCTCATCACCGACGGCCGCTCGGTCGTCTGGGTCGAGGGCGGGGATGCGCTGCTCACCAAGGTGACCGGCGGCGGCTGCGCGCTCGGGTCGATCGTCGCGGCGTTCCTCGCCGTGCGGGGTGAGATTTCGGCGCTGGATGCGCTCGTCGCGGCCCACGTGAGCTACGGCGTCGCGGCCGAACGGGCGGCCGCCCGGGCCGGTGGGCCGGGCTCATTCGCGGTCGAGCTGCTCGACGCGCTCGCCGCCATCACGGCGGGCGAGGTGGCCGCGGGCACGCGCATCCGGGTGGAGCCTGCAGGCGAGAGCGCCACCGCGCAGGCCGCAACGGGTGGCTTCGCCGCTGCCCAGGCCACCTCGGGCGGCGCGGCATGAGCCCCGCAGGCCCACGGGAGCCAGTCGGCGCCAAGCTAACGCAACCGAATCCGGCGTCCACGCCCCGTCGCCAGCCCGCGCCCATCACCGGCATCTACCTCGTCACCGACCGCCACCTCACGGGCGACCGCGGCCTGCTCGCGACCGTCGATGCGGCCGTCGCGGGCGGCGTCACGACGGTGCAGTACCGCGAGAAGCGGCGCGGCGCCGAAGACCAGCTGCGCGACCTCGAGCGGCTCGCCGAGGTGATCGACGGCCGCGCGACGCTCATCATCAACGACCGCCTCGACGTGGCGATAGCGGCGCGCAAGCTCGGCATCCGCCTCGACGGCGTGCACCTCGGGCAGGGCGACGCCGCCGTGCACGAGGCCCGTGACGCGCTCGGCGCCGACGCCATCGTCGGCCTCACCGCAAACACCACCGCCCACCTCGCTGCCGTCGCGGCGCTGCCGGCGGGCACGGTCGACTACCTCGGCATCGGCGTGATCCGCCCGACCTCGACCAAACCCGACCATCCGCCCGCCCTCGGCGTTGACGGCTTCGCCGCACTCGCCGCGGCCACGCCGCTGCCCGCCGTCGCGATCGGCGGCATCCACGCCGACGACGTCGCCCCGCTGCGCGAGGCCGGTGCGGCCGCCATCGCCGTCGTCTCGGCAATCTGCGCAGCACCCGACCCCTCGTTCACCGCCCGCGGCCTCACCGCGGCCTGGCACACCGCATCCACCCCAACCCGAAAGGCCCACGCATGACCATCACCAGCGAACCCACCACCGCCCTCCCCCTCGCCGAGCAGACGGTGCTCGTCACGGGTGGCGCCCGCGGGCTCGGCCGCGCCCTCACCGAGGCGTTCGTGCGCGAAGGTGCCCGCGTCGTCGTCAACTACCGCGAGAGCGGCGAGGCGGCCGCGCAGCTCAAGGCGGCGCATCCGGGGCGCGTGGTGGCCGCCCGCGCCGACGTGCGCGACCGCACCGAAGTTGAGCAGCTCTTCGCCGCCGCCGACACCGCGTTCGCCGCGCCCGTCACGACGGTCATCAACAACGCCCTCGTCGACTTCTCGTTCAACGGCGATGCCCGCGCGAAGGCCGACGACATCAACTACGCCGACTTCGACACGCAGTTCTCAGGCACGATCCGCGGCGCGCTCAACGTGATTCAGGCGGCCGCCCCGCACTTCGCCCGCGCGGGCTCGGGCCGCGTCATCAACATCGGCACGAACCTGTTCCAGTACCCCGTCGTGCCCTACCACGACTACACCGCCGCGAAGGCGGCGCTGCTCTCGCTCACGCGCACCTTCGCCGATGACCTCGGGCCGCGCGGCATCACCGTGAACATGATCAGCGGCGGCCTGCTGCGCACCACCGATGCGAGCGCCGCGACGCCGGATGCGGTGTTCGACGCGATCGCGCAGGGCACCCCGCTGCGCTCGGTCACGACGCCGGCCCAGTTCGCCGACGCGGCGCTTTTCTTCGCCTCGCCGTGGGCGCGCGCCGTGACCGGACAGAACCTTGTCGTCGACGGCGGGCTCGTGAAGAACTAGCGCCTACGGGCCGACGACCGCGGGCGCGGGCCAGAGCTCGTGAAAGTGATGCACCGGCCCGTGCCCCGAGCCCACCTCGAGCTCGTCGGCGTGCCGCAGCGCGCCCGTCAGGTACCGCTTTGCGAGCTCGATGCTCGTGGGCACGTCGTGCCGCGGCAGCAGCGCCGCGATCGCGGCCGAGAGGGTGCAGCCCGTGCCGTGGGTGTTGCGGGTGCGGATGCGCGGGGCCGCGTACTCGCGCACGCGCGGCTCGTCGACGTGCCCGCTCGCGAGCAGGTCGCGGCTCTCCTCGCCCGTGAGGTGGCCGCCCTTGAGCAGCACCCACTCGCCGCCGCACACCCGCAGGCGCTGCAGCAGTGCGTGCATCCCGTCGACGTCGCGGGGTTCGGCCTCGGCTCGCGCGAGCACCGCGCCCTCGGGCAGGTTCGGCGTGATCACCGTGGCGCGCGGCAGCAGCTCGTCGCGGATCGCCGCCACCGTGTCCCGCGCGAGCAGGTGGTCGCCGCTCTTCGCGACCATCACCGGGTCGAGCACAACCGGCACCTCGGGCACCGTGTCGAGGCCGCGCGCGATCGCGCCGACGATGCCCGCGTTCGCGACCATGCCGATCTTGATCGCGTCGACGCGCACGTCGTCGAGCACCGCGGCGAGCTGCGAGGCCACGAAGTCGGGCTCGAGGGCGACGATGTCGCGCACCCCCTGCGTGTTCTGCGCGACGACCGCCGTGATGACGCTCATGCCGTAGGCGCCCTGGGCTGCGAAGGCCTTGAGGTCGGCCTGGATGCCCGCCCCGCCGCTCGGGTCGGTTCCGGCAATCGAGAGAACGTTGGGAATCATGGTCGGCCTCGGCTTCCTGAGCAGCATCGAGGACAGATGCTGCGCCAGCAAGCCGGCGCGTGCCGACGTGACAACGTCGCCGCGACATCCCTCCGCGAGTGCGAACTCGATCAGGTTCTCGGGTGTGATCTCAGCCCCTCGGTGGGGCACCCCGTGTCTTCGGCCAGGCTAGCGCACGCCGGGCCACCCTCGCTGGCCGCGGCTGCGCGAATCAGCGGATGCGCGGGGTTGCGACGCCCGCGCGGCGCTGCCGGAAGTCCACCACCATCATGCCCATGAACGCGCAACCGACGAGGGTGAGGAAGGCCGGCGCGACCGACCAAATACCGTAGTCGTCGAGCAGCAGCCCGCCGATGAAGGCGCCCGAACCGATGCCGAGGTTGAAGCCCGAGGTGTAGAGCGCGCTCGAGAGGTCGCGGTGCTTGCGTGGCGCCACCGCGAGCAGACGCGACTGCAGCAGAGTCGGGAGGAAGCCCATCCCGGCGCCCCAGAGGCCGAGGCCGACGATGACGAGCGGCAGCACCTGCGGCGCGAATGCGAGGCAGCCCGCGCCGAGCAGCATGCAGGCGTAGGCGACGGCGAAGCCGAGCGTCGAGCGGTTCGAGAAGAACAGGCCAGTGAGCATCGTCGCGAGCGCCGAGGTGATGCCGAATGCGAACAGCGCCGTCGCGAGCCACTCGGCCGGCAGCGAGACGATGCCGAGCAGGTACGGCGAGATATAGGAGTAGAAGGAATAGTTACCCGACATCGTGAGCGCACACAGCAGAATGAGCAGCGCGACGAGGTACATCGACCGCGCCGGCCGAGGCACGCGCGGCCCGTCGAGGCCGGTCTGCTCGACATCGCCGATCGGCTGCGGGGCCGGCACAACTTCGATGGCCGAGGTCTCGGGCTGTTCTTCGACCCGCTGTGGCAGCACGAACCAGAGCAACGCCGCCACGAGCACACAGAGGGCGGCGATCGCGAAGAAGGTCGTACGCCAGCCGAGCAGCTGTCCGAGCGCGGTGCCGAGCGGCACCCCGAGCACGAACGCGAGGCCACCGCCGCCGCCCGTGATCGACACCGCCTTCGTGAGCTGTTTCGACGTGACGAGCGCACCGGTGTACGACGTCACCGTTGCCCAGAAAACGCCGTGCGCGGCGCCGGTGAAGATGCGGGTGAGCACGACGATCGTGTAACTCGGCGCGAACGCCGTGCCGATCGTGCCGATCGCGAAGGCACTGAGCACGCCGACGAGCAGGAGGCGCTTCGGCACCCGCTGCAGCAGGTAGACGAGCGGCGTCGACAGGGCGACGACGGTAAACGCGAAGATCGTCATGAGCAGGCCGATCTGCGACTCGCTCGCGCCGAGGCCCGCCGACATGAGGGGCATGAGCCCCGTGGGCAGCATCTCGACCGTCACCGAGAGGAATGCCGCGGCGGCGAGCGTGATGAGCGGGATCAGCGGAAACGGCCGTTCTGGCGCGCGTGACGAGGTTTCTGGCACGCTCTGAGGCTACGCTGGTGCGGTGACTGACACGCCCTCGAACACCGCCGCATCGCCCGCTTCGCACCTCGTTTTGACCCTGGTCTGCGACGACCAGCCCGGAATTGTGCACGAGCTCACGGGAGCGATCACGGGCGGGGGCGGCAACATCGTCGAGCTGCAGCAGTTCTCCTCGCTCGACGCGGGCCGCTTCTTCCTGCGCTGCGAGGTCGAAACGTCATCGGGCCGCGCCGATTTCGAGGCCGGTATCTACGAGGTACGCGACGCGCTCAAGGCCGAGGTACACATCGACGAGGCGCACCGCCCGCTGCGCACGCTCGTGCTCGGGTCGAAGGCCGAGCACGCCGTGAACGACCTGCTGTTCCGCCAACGAGCGGGTTACCTGCCGATCACGGTGCCGCGCGTCATGGCGAACCACGAGGTGCTCGGCAAGCTCGCCGGCTTCTACGACGTGCCGTTCGAGTTTCGCCCCGTGCGCAACGCGCAGGAGAAGGCCGACTTCGAGCGCCGTGTGCTCGAAGTCGTCGAAAGCGACAACATCGAGCTCGTCGTGCTCGCCCGCTACATGCAGATCATCTCCCCCGAGCTCTGCGCGGCCCTCGAAGGTCGGCTCATCAACATTCACCACTCGTTCTTGCCCGGATTCAAGGGGGCGAACCCGTACCGCCAGGCCCACGCCCGCGGCGTGAAGCTCGTCGGCGCAACCGCGCATTTCGTGACGACCGACCTCGACGAGGGGCCGATCATTGAGCAGAACGTGCGCCGCGTCGACCACGCCGACACCGTGGCCGAGCTGCAGGCGATGGGCCAAGACGAAGAGTCACGCACCCTCACGCAGGCCGTGAAGTGGTTCGCCGAGCACCGCATTCTGCTCGACGGGCACCGCACGATCGTCTTCCGCTAGGCGCACGCGCGCGTCACCGACGCGGTGTCGGTGGCACGGAGGAGGATGGGCACATGAGCGATTTCCTCGAGCGCGAGTGGCAGCCGCCGCATGCGACCGACCTGGGGCTGACCCTGTCGGCGTTGCAGCACGGCGCTGGGGACCCAACCTTTCAATGGCTCGAGCGTGGCACGGATGCGCTGCTCACTCGTCGCTTCGGCGAGGCCACCGCGACCCTGCGGCTCACGCAGCTCCCGGGCGGCATGCTGCGCGCCCGAAGCTGGGGCGATGGTGCCGCGGCGGTCCTCGCGGCCGCACCCGAGATCTGTGGTGCCGCAGACGACGCCGCCGATTTCGACCCGCTGCTTCCCGAAGTGCGGGCCGAGTTTCGACGCTCGAGCGGCATGCGCGTGCCACGAACGGGCACCGTGTTTGCCGAGCTCGTGCCGATCGTGCTCGAGCAGAAGGTGATCGTGCAGCAGGCCACCGCGTCGTACCGGCGCCTCGTGCTGCGCTTCGGCGAGGTACCGCCGGGCCCGCTGCCGCCAGACCTGGCGGCCCGCATGCGCGTGGCGCCGGCGGCTGCGGCCTGGCGACGCGTGGCGAGCTGGGACTGGCATCGTGCGGGCGTTGACCCGGCGCGAAGCCGCACCGTCGTGCAGCTCGCCGAGCGTGCCGGCGCCATCGATCGCCTTGCGGCGCAGCCGGCCGCGGTCGCGCGCGAGCGGCTCGAGTCGCTGCCGGGCGTCGGTCGCTGGACGAGCGCCGAGCTCGCACAGCGCGCCCTCGGCGACGCCGATGCGGTGTCGGTCGGCGACTACCACCTGCGCAAGCACGTGGGTCATGCCCTCGAGGGCCGCGACTTCAGCGACGATGAGATGCTCGCCGCACTCGAGCCATGGCGCGGCCAGCGCTTCCGTGCCGTGCGCCTGCTGCTCGCGGCCGGCCCCCGCCGCCCGCGCCGGGGGCCCCGCCTCGAAAAGGTCGACTACCGCGCCTTCTAACGCGACGTCACTCGGCCGACGTGACCCAGCTGTCCCACATACGGCCCAGGGGGTAGATATCCCTGCTGTGGCATATCTGGGACAGCTGGGTCACGCAGCCAAGGCAACCCCGCCGCGAGCTGTCACGGACGAGATCAGGCGCCGGTCGAACGCCGCGCTAGACGAGCGCGGGCGTCTGCCAGAGTGGCAGGCTCGTGCCGATGCCGCGCTCGATCGCATTGCGGTAGAGCACGGTGCCCCACGCGACGTCCTCGATCGGCAGGCCGCCAACCGACACGAGCACGACCTCCTCCGGAGTGCGGCGACCCTCGGTGCGGCGCTCGACGACGGGGCCGAGCTCCTCGATGTCCCAGTGCCGGAGCTTGTTCTCTGACACGAGGTCGAGGAACTTGTTGCCGATGATGCCGACGTGGTGGTGCGTCGGGGTCGGGAACTCCATGCCCCACGCCTCATAGAGCCCGTAGGAGTCGACGACCTTGCGCACTTCCTGCGCCTCAAGGCCCTCGTCGATGTTCGCGGCGGCCGGCATCGTCACGAACGCGCCCGATTCGAGCCACTCGCGGCGAATCATCGGGTACGCATCGATGTCCCCCGCCTTCGCCGTCGTGCACACGGCCACCACGTCACAGCCGCGCACGGCGTCTTCGTCGCGCTCGACCTGCTCGATCGTCGTGATCTGCGGCACGAACTCGGCCACCCACGCGCGGAAGTCGTCAATCCCCTGTTGGCTGCGACCGCGCACCTTGACGGTGTCGAGCATCGGGCAGGCAACCGCGAGCGCGGCGAGCGTTGTGCGGCCCATGACACCGGGCCCAATGACGCCGGCAACACGTGAGTCGCTGCGAGCGAAGTGGCGAGCAGCCACTCCGGAGACCGCACCGGTGCGCATCGCCGACAGCAGGTTCGCCGACATGAGCGCGAGCGGCGCCGCCGTGTCGGTGTCGTTGAGCATGAACATGAGGATCGAGCGCGGCAGGCCCTTGTCGCGGTTCGCGAGGTTCGAGCCGTACCACTTCATGCCGGTCGTGCCGAAGGAACCCCCGAGGTAGGCCGGCATCGCGGTGAAGCGGCGGTCGTCGCTGTTCGCGGGCATGTTCTCGAACGGCGGGTCATCAGGGAAGATCATGCGGGCACCGTGCGAGTCATTGTTCGGGCCGGCCATGCGGTAGTCGCCTGCGGCATAGAGCGCGAAGGTCTCTTCCATCGCGTCGACGCAGGCGGCCATGTCCATCACTCCGGCGGCGATCGTGTCGTCCTCGGAGAGGTAGCGGAAATCAATACGCGTATTCACCGCTCGATTTTGCGGGCATTCGGTGAACGGTTGGTAATCGACGCGCCGCCGAAAACCCGCCAATTTTGACCGACTTTTCAACGCCCGTAAACCGAGTTACAAAGTGTCTCCGAAAACGCCTCTGATCGCGGGATTCACCGTACATTGCGTACACTCATCGGCCCGCCGAAACGGGCCGCCGCGACACGCCCGGCTAGCGCACCGAAGGCTGCGGCGCGGGGATGCGTTCGAGCACGGAATCGATGATGCGTCGGCCAGCCGCATCGCGCAGTGTCATCAGCGACTCGGGGTGGAACTGCACCGCGAACCACGGCTGCTCCCGGTGCTGAATCGCCATCGGCACGCCGTCGTCATCGCTCGCGACGACGTAGAGCTCATCGGGCAGCGTCGCCGGGTCGATAAAGAGCGAGTGGTACCGGCCGGTGACGATGCGCTCGGGCAGGGCGTCGAGAAAGCCCTCGGCCAGCCGCACCGCCTCGCGCTCCTTACCGTGCAGCGGGTAGCCGAGCTGACCGAGCGAGGCACCGAAGTATTCACCGATCGCCTGCTGCCCGAGGCACACGCCGAACACGGCGAGGCCGCGGGCGTCGACGGCCGCGAGGATGCGCGCATCCTCGAAATCACGCGGATTTCCCGGCCCGGGCGACATCACCACCAGGCTCGGGTCGGCGTCGTCGAGCGCGGCCTGAATGTCGGCGTCCGACAGCCCGCCGCGCGGCACGCGCACCGTGCGCACCTCGGCGCCGGTCGCGCGCAGGTAGCCGGCGAGCATCTGCACGAACGAGTCCTCGTGGTCGAACATGAGGATGCGGTGGCCCGCGCCGCTCGCCGCGACCTGCGCGGCCTCCGGCTCGATCGCGGTCGGCGCATCCGACCCCGCGGCAATCGCCTCGAGCAGCGCCTGCGCCTTCATCTCGGTCTCGCGCTCTTCGTCTTCGGGCGTCGAGTCGATGAGCAGGGTGCCGCCCGCGCGCACTTCGGCAATGCCCTCGCGGATCATCGCGGCGCGAATCGTGAGGCCGGTGTTGACGTCGCCGTCGGCGTAGAGCACGCCGAGCGCGCCCGCGTACCAGGTGCGCGGCGAGCGCTCGTGCTCGTCGATGAAACGCATGGCCCAAATCTTCGGCGCCCCGGTCACCGTCACGGCCCACATGTGCGTCGCAATCGCGTCGAGCCCGTCGAAGCCTGCGCGGAGCGTGCCCTCGACGTGGTCGACGGTGTGGATCACCTTCGAGTAGAGCTCGACCTGGCGGCGCCCGATGATGCGAATCGAGTCGGGTTCGCAGATGCGCGACTTGTCGTTGCGGTCGACGTCGGTGCACATCGTGAGCTCCGAGGCGTCCTTGTCGGAGTTGAGCAGGGTGCGGATGCGGTCGGCGTCCTCGATCGCGTCGGCGCCGCGGGCGATCGTGCCCGAGATCGGCGCGGTCTCGACACGCGTGCCCTGCACGCGCACAAACATCTCGGGGCTCGCGGTGACGAGAAACTCGTTGTCGCCGAGGTTCATGAGCGCGCCGTAGGGCGCGGGGTTGTCGCGCACGAGAGTGCGGAAAACCTGCGCCGGCGAGGTGCGCACGGGCCGGCGGAACGCCTGGCCTGGCACGACCTCGAATAGGTCGCCGCGGGCGAACGAGTGCTTCGCCTCGCGCACGAGCGCGGCGTACTCCCCCGGCTCGTGGTCGCGGCTCGCCTCGGCCGAGGCTGGCGCGGGCATGAACGGCGACACCGTCTCGTCGCGGGCGACGCCGACGGTCGAGGCACCGGCGTACGCAAAGTCGAAGTCATAGCGGCGCGCGTCGCCGCGCTGCCGATCGACCGCGAGGATGCTGTCGGGCAAGTACACCGCGAGGTCGCGCTGCTCGCCACCCGCGGGCTCGGCGAGGGTCTCGATCTGCCGCACGAGGTCGTAGCCGAACGCGCCGTAGAGGCCGAAGTGCCGGCCGGAGTCCTTCGGCAACTGCTCGAGAATGACGCGCAACACCGTGAAGCTCGACCGGCGCCGCGTGCGCTGCTCCTCCGGCAGCAGCTCGTCGCGCTGCGGGGCGACACGGATGCGCGTGTCGGTCTCGTCGACCCGCTCCACCTCGATGCCGTCGGCCGCCTCGAGCGCGTCGGTGAAGCACGCGAGCGGTATCCGCCCGCGGTCGTTGAGCGCGCGCATCCGCAGTTCAAACCCGCGGCCCTCGAGCGAGAGCGGAGGGTCGATGAAGCCGATGTCCCATCGCGTGTAACGGCCCGGGTATTCGACGCCCGACGCGAGGATAACCCCCGCGCGCTCGTCGAGCCCGGCAACGATCGCATCCATTTCGGCCGGGGTGGCCGACTGCTCTCCCGCTACAACACGCAACATGCTTCTAGCCTAGATGCCTCGCGGCCCCCGGATGCGCGCTACAGGCCCTGCGAGATCACGGCCGCCGCGTGGCGCCAGGCTTCGAGGGTCGCCGGCTGCAGGCTCGGGATGTCGAGCTCGCCACCGCCCACGAACTCCTGGTCATACGGCACCGACACAACGGCGCGCGTGAGCTGCTGGAAGTGCGAGGTGAGCTTCTGCGTCAGCTCGGTGTCTTCCTTTTCGGAGGGCGACGAGAGAATCGTCACGGCGTTCGCGAGCTTGTCGCCGTAGCCGCGCTCGCGCAGGCCATCGGCGAGCCAGGCCGCCGACGCCGCCGTGTCTTCACGGGCCGTCGAGACGATGACGAGCTGATCGGCGACGTCGAGCGCCGCCTCCCAGTTCGAGGCACGCATGTTGTTGCCGGTGTCGATGACCATGATGCGGTAGAAGCGCGAGAGCACGGTGTGCAGGCGGCTGAACGCGTCGTCGTCGATGATCGCGGCGCTCGCCGCGTCGTCGTCGCTCGCGAGCACGTCGAACTTCGCGTCGCCCTGGTTGCGCACGTAGCGGTCGACGTCGGCGATCGTCATGCCGCCCGAAATTTCGAAGCGTGGCAGCTCACGCAACAGGTCGACCGCGGTGTTCTTGTTGACGCCGGGGCGCGAGCGCCAGCCGAGGGTGCCGCGGGTCTCGTTGTTGTCCCACGCGAGCGTGTAGCCGCCGCGCATGGTGCCGAAGGTCGCCGCGATCATCAGGGTCGCGGTGGTCTTGTGGGCGCCGCCCTTCGGGTTCATCACGACGATCGTGCGCGGGCCCTGGAAGGTGCGTTGAATCGACGCGATCTCCTCGCGGCGGGTGCGCTCCTTCGCGCCCGGGCCGAGTGTGATGAGGCCGCCGGTCATGCGGCGCAGGTTCGCGCGCCACCCCTGCTCGGCGGGCCGCTTGCGCTCGGGCGACTTCTCGGCGAAGAAGTCGTCGAGCGTCGGCACACCCTCGGTGTTCGGGCGGTGTGCGGGCTTCGGCGGCGTGGCCCGTCGGTCGTGACTGCCGCCGTGCTCGGATGCGACGCTCGCGGCGGCCTGCGCCGCGCGAGCGGCCGCGGGGCTCTGGTGCGGCGTCGGCGCAGGCGCGGCATTCGCGTCGCGGCCGCGCAGGAAGTTCGGCTGCCACTCGTCGGGGTCGGCGGCGTCCTCGACCGTTGCGTCCTGGTCGCGCCACGCCGGCGGCGCGGCGTCGGCGGGCCGGTCGCGCCACACGGGCGGCTTCGCACCCGGGGTCTGCTCGAACGGCGGGCGATCGGTGGCGACGTCGGACTCGGCGGGGTCGGTCTCGTCGATTTCGGCCGAGTCGGTCTCGCCGGACTCGGCAGCGCCCTCCTGTTCGGCCGGGGCCGCGTCGTCGGCGGCCGCCTGCTGCTCGTCGAGCTCGTCGAAGTCGTGGTCGAGCCCCTCGTCGTGGAACTCGTCGTCGACCTCTTCGTCGAGCAGCTCATCGGCCTCGCCGACCGGCACCGGGCCGGTCTTCGCGCCGTCGAACAGGCCCTGCGTCGAGAGCTCGGCGTCTTCGTCCTGCGCTGTCTCCTCGCCGCGCAGCAACTCGTCGTAGTCGAGCTTCGCCATCATCGCCTCGCGCGGCAGGCGCTCGGTCTCGTGCACGGGCACGCTCGGCGCATCGACATCGGTCGACGGCTCGTCGACGTCAAGACCAAACAGCGCGGCGTAACCGCCGTCGGTCTGGCGGGTCGGTGCCTCGGGCGTGAGGTCGTTGTCGCCCGGCTGCAGCGGGCGCATGTCGCCGACCTCGTCGACCTGGCCGTCGGCCGTGCAGAGCAGGTCGTAGACGCCGTCGATGTCGATCGTCGTCACGTGCACGTCGACGCCCTCGTCGAACGCGACCGCGAGCGCCCGCTCCATGAGCATGCCGCGGAGTTCGTCGGAATCCGCCGCGCGCATCCGGGTCACTCGGCCACCATCGCGCAGCTCGCCCTCGCCATCGGCGCGCACCAGCACCGTGAGCTCGCGCAAGCCGCCTGTCGCCTCCTGAGTCATCCCGACCTCCCCGTATGCGGCCGGTCTCGTGCCGGCGCGCCTTCAACAAACCTCCCTCCAGTCTAGGTTGCCGTCACGTGCGAGTTTCGCCTCATCCTGGTAAACACCCCGGGCGGTTTCAAAACTTCCAGGTACGCTGCGAACATGACTGAGATGCGCATCGCCCCGCTGACCGCCGACAACGTCGTCGCCGCTAACGCCCTCACGCTCAAGCCCGGGCAGGAGGCCTTCGTCGCGCCCGTTTCCCACTCCATCGCCGAGGCCTACGTCAACCAAGACACGATGTGGCCGCGCGTGGTTGAGGCCGACGGCAACGTCGTTGCCTTCATCATGGCGACCTTCAACGAGGAGGCCGCCGATGAGCTCTACCGAGCCACGATCCTCCGCATGAACGTCGACGCGACGCACCAGCGCCGCGGCATTGGCCGCTTCGCGGTGGATGCGGTGGTCGACGAGGCGGTCAACCGCGGCTTCGATCAGGTGGTCGCGGTCTGGGAAGACGGCGACCTTGGCCCCGGCAAGTTCTTCACCGCGATGGGTTTCGAGATCGTCGGCGAGACGCAGTACGGCGAGGTCATCGGCATCCGCAAGATCTCCTAGCTCGCCCCGCGCACGGCGACGCAACGACGAACCCCCGCGACCAGTGGTCGCGGGGGTTCGTCGTTGGGGCTGAGGCCGCGCGAAGCCTAGTCCCGCGAGCGCAGCGAGAGCCGCGGCAGCGTGCCGCCGACTGCCGCGAAGGCGCTGATGTCGAGTCGCTCGACCTCGTAGCCGAGGTCTTCGAGCAAGTCGGCGGTGTTCGGGGCATCAGCCGACACGGCGATCGTGGTCGGCGAGAGCGCGAGCACCGCGGCACCCGCGGGCTCAGGCGCAATGAGGCAGTCACCAAGCACATCCGGCGTCTCGAGTGCCTCGCGCCAGATGAGGCGCGTGCCGTCGGGCAGCACGCTGAGCGCCTCGCTGAGCGGCACCGAGCCCATCATCGGCACGCCGACGATGCGGTAGCCGCGGTCGCCGAGGAGTCGGCGCAGGCCGCGCACGGCCGACTTATTTGTCGTGCCGCCGACGCCAACATAGAGCACGCCCTCGGCCTGCACGACGTCGGCGGGGTGAAATTCGGCGGGCGCTTCGAGCTCGTCGAACACGGCGCCGGCGGTCTCGAGCGTTTCGCGCACGGCGATGAGGCTCGCTCGCGCGTCGCCGTGCTTCGGGCGGGCCATGATGACCTGCTCGCCGAGCACGAGCGCGGTGTCGCCCAGCAGCACCGCCCGCTCGTCGTCGTCGTCGCCGCCGGGCACGGCCTGCGTGCCCCAGTCGTGCTGCTCGAACGCCGAGACGAGCGCCTCCCACTGCTCGTTCGCGTCGTCCGAGTCATCGCCGAGCCGCTCGAGCAGCGCATCCGAGGGGATGCGCAGGAACGCCGAGCCGGACTCGAAGGTCGAGGCGGTGGCCTCGCCGCCCGCGGCCGCCGCGTAGCGCGCGGGCTCCCCCGCCACCGGGGCGAGCGTGCGCAGCGCTGCGGGCGCGACGAAGGTGGCCGAGAGCATCCCCGAGATCAGCAGCGGGAAGTTGAGGCCAAGGAACTCGCTGAAGATCGCGGCCCAGGCGTCGCCGTTGAGCTCGACGCCGTTCGAGACGATCTGCAGCAGGTAGCCGAGGGCGCCGCCGATGAGGATCGACGCCGTGCCTGCGATGAGCCCGCGCCACCAGTTCCGCAGCCAGCCGAACAGGCCGAAGATCGCGAGCGCGACGAAGTAGATGAGCACCGGCACCACGGCGATGCCGAACGCGTTCGAGAACGTGTCCCACACCGAAACAGAGAAGGTGAGGTCGCGTTCGTTCGTCTTGAACAGGGTCGCGGCGAGCGTCACCCCGGCCGCCGCGAGCGCGGCGAGCGCGACGACGGCGAGCTGGGGTTTCGGAGTGGACTGCTGAGACAAATCGGGCTTTCTGAGTCGGCGGGAGGGCCGCGCGGTTTAGTGGAAGAAGTGGCGTTCGCCGGTGAAGTACATCGTGATGCCGGCCTGTTCGGCTGCGGCCTTCACCTCGTCGTCGCGAATCGAGCCGCCCGGCTGCACGACGGCGCGCACGCCGCCCGCGATGAGGGTCTCGAGGCCATCGGCGAAGGGGAAGAAGGCGTCGGATGCGGCGACCGAGCCGCTCGCGCGCTCGCCCGCACGGTTCACGGCGAGCTGGCACGAGTCGACGCGGTTGACCTGGCCCATGCCGACGCCGACCGCGGCGCCGTCGTGGGCGAGCAGGATCGCGTTCGACTTCACGGCGCGCACGGCCTTCCACGCGAACTCGAGGTCGCGCAGGGTCGCCTCGTCGGCGGCCTCGCCGGTCACGAGCTCCCAGCCTGCGCTGATGCCCTCGGGCGCGTAGGTGTCGGGGGTCTGCGCGAGCAGGCCGCCCGAGATCTGGCGCAGTTCGAGCGCCTCGCGGGCGTAGCCCTCGGGCAGCTCGAGCAGGCGGATGTTCTTCTTGCGCGAGAGGATCTCGCG
This sequence comes from Gulosibacter sediminis, assembly GCF_023370115.1. Classification (NCBI taxonomy): domain Bacteria; kingdom Bacillati; phylum Actinomycetota; class Actinomycetes; order Micrococcales; family Microbacteriaceae; genus Gulosibacter; species Gulosibacter sp. ACHW.36C. Next base: position 2,042,886 of record NZ_CP097160.1, read on the forward strand.
CGCCTCGTCGGCGAAGCCGGGGGCGACGACAACCTCGGTGAAAATCTCGCTCAGGGTCTGCGCCATCTCGGCCGACACCTCGCGGTTCGCGGCGACCACGCCGCCGAAGGCCGACACGGGGTCGGTCGCGTGCGCGCGGCGGTGCGCCTCGGCGATGGCCGCGGCGTCGTTGAGGCCGGCGGGCGCGATCGCGATGCCGCAGGGGTTCGCGTGCTTGATGATCGCGACGGCGGGCTCGGCGAAGTCGTACGCGGCGCGCACGGCGGCGTCGGCGTCGACGTAGTTGTTGTACGACATTTCCTTGCCGTGTAGCTGCGTTGCTTGGGCGATGCCGCGGCCGTCGGCAAGGCGGTAGAGCGCCGCCTGCTGGTGGGAGTTCTCGCCGTAGCGCAGCGGGGTGCGCTCGGCAGCGACGACCTCGAGCTGCTCGGGCAGCGCGGCAGGCGCATCCGCCTTGGACGCGTCCGCGAGCTCGCGCTGGAACCAGTTCGAGACGTTCGTGTCGTACTCAGCGGTGTGCGCGAAGGCCGCGGCCGCAAGCTTGCGGCGCTGCTCGAGCGTCGTGCCGCCGTCGCCGAGCGCGGCGATGACCTCGTCGTAGCTTGCGGGCGAGACGACGATCGCGACGTTCGCGTGGTTCTTCGCTGAGGCGCGCACCATCGCGGGGCCGCCGATGTCGATCTGCTCGACCACGTCGTCGCCCTGCGCGCCCGAGGCGACGGTCTCGGCGAACGGGTAGAGGTTCACGACGACGAGGTCGAAGGGCTTGATGTCGAACTCGCCGAGCTGCTGCTCGTGCGACGCGAGGCGCAGGTCGGCGAGCAGGCCGCCGTGAATCGCCGGGTGCAGCGTCTTGACGCGGCCGTCGAGCATCTCGGGGAAGCCGGTGACGTCGGCGGCGTCGGTCACGGTGACGCCGAGGTCGCGGATGCGCCCCGCGGTCGAGCCGGTCGAGACGATCTCGACGCCGGCCTCGCCGAGCGCGCTCGCGAGGCGCTCGAGGTCGGTCTTGTCCGAGACGGAGATCAGGGCGCGGCGGATCTCGACGCGGTCGCGCTCGCGACGGGGTTCGGTGATTTTCGGGGCGCTCATGACGCGATCTCCTTCAGGTTCAGGGTGCCGGCGGCGAGGTGTCGCACCGTGTCGAGCAGCAGCTGCCGCTCGACGACCTTGATGCGTTCGTGCAGCGTCGCCTCGGTGTCATCGGGGGTGATGGCGATGCGGCGCTGGTCGATGATGGGGCCCGTGTCGACACCGTTGTCGACGATCATGATCGTGGCGCCGGTCTCGGTGGCGCCGGCCGCGAGGGCATCGCGCACGGCGTGGGCGCCGGGGAATTCGGGCAAATAGGCGGGATGCGTGTTGAGCAGCTCGGGCGCGAGCGCGTCGACCACGCGCGGCGGCACGAGACGCATGAAGCCCGAAAGGATCGTGAGGTCGGGGCCGAACTCGCGCACCTTCGCGAGGAGCGCATCCCCCCACTCGGCGCGGTCGGGGTACTCGCCCGGCGCCACGACGAAGGTCGGGATGCCCCGCTCCTCGCCGAGCGCGAGGTTCGCCCGCTCGGTGTCGGCGCCGATCGCGACGATCTCGGCGGCGATGGGCGCATCGCTCGCGCGCGCATCGTCGAGGCCGTCGAGGAGCGCGCGAAGGTTCGATCCGGTTCCGGAGATGAGCACGACGACCTTAAGCACCAGGCAATTCTACGCGGCGAGCGACTGGACGCCGCGGGAGCCCGTCGCGTGCCCCGCCCTGCAGGAAATGCGCGCGAGGTAGGCCAAGCAGTACATCCGCCGACCGATCCGCCCCGAGCGTCCGCCCGGAATGATTTGAGGAGACACGGCGCATGGGCGCCAGACCACTTCGAGGGAGACCCCCACATGTTCCGTAAACAGGCCAACCCGTTCGTTCGCTTCGGCCTCAGCACGCTCGTCATCGGCATCGTGCTGCTCGCGCTCAACATCTTCAACACGGCGCGCACCGTGGCCGAGTACCCCGGCATCGACTTCATGGACGTCTTTTGGGTCACCGAGGGCACGAACGGCGCGAACAACGTTCGCCTCATGGTGCAGGTGTGGGGCCCGGTCATTCTCATCCCGCTCGGCATCATTCTGCTCATCGTCGCGGTCGTGACCCGCAAGGGCAAGCAGGATGCGCAGCAGCAGCCGGCCGCGGGGCAGTTTGGTGACCAGCAGGCCGCGCCGCAGTACGGCGCGCCCCAGCAGTCGCAGCAGTGGCAGCAGCAGTCGCAGGCGGCGCAGGCCACCGCGGCGCAGGCATCGCAGTGGGCGCCCGAGCAGCTGCAGCAGGCGCAGGAGCAGGCGCTGCAGGCTCAGGCGCAGGCCCAGCAGTACGGCGCGCAGGCCGGCTACAACCCGGCGCAGCCGACCCAGGGTGACGCCGCCGCTCCGCAGTACGGCCAGCAGGCGCCCCACTTCGGCGACGGCAACGCCACGAAGCAGTAACGCTACTTCCGAGGTCCTCGCGGCGCCTCGTCGAGGTCGATATCGCCATAGATATCGGGTTCGTCGGGGCGCCGCAGTGCGTCTGCGAGGTCGCCGAGGTCGCGCCGGGGCGCGGGCTTGCGGCCGCGGGTCGTGCGCTGGTCTGCGTCACGCTGGCGGGGCGCGGGGGCGGATGCGTCGGGGTCGGTGTCGGTGTCGACGTTGGGTTCGTCGCTCGAGTGGTCGGTCTCGGCGTCTTTGCGCGCGTCGGCGTTGCTTGCCCCCGATCGCTGCCGGGCCCGGCGCACGACCGTGAGCGGCGCATCCTCGTCGTCGTCCTCGAACTCGTCAGCGTCGGAGGCGTCGTCGCGGAGTTCGTCGCGCTCGAACTTGTCGGTGTCGAACTTGTCGGTGTCGAACTTGTCCCGCAGCTCGGACGCGTCGTCGCGGTCGCGGTCCTCCCAGTCCTCGTCGGCGTCGTCGTCGCGCGCGGCCGTGGTGCGTCGGCGCCCGGCGGTGAGGTCGTCGAGGCGGTCCTGGGTCGCGTAGATGGCGCGCCGCCACCAGGGGGTGCGGGCGGGGCCATCGAGATCGTCGAACTCGGCATAGAGTTCGTCGTCGTCTTCGACCGCTCGGAGGGTGCGCTCGGCACGCACATCCTCGAGGTCCTCGGTCGCGAGGTCGCGGAACTCGCCCGGCGCAGCCTCGACCTCGAGCTCGGCGGCAGCGAGGGCACGCACGGGAATATAGGCACCAACGACCGCGCCGACGAGCAGCAGTGCGACGGCGTAGAGGAGCACGAGCCAGGGCACCGGGCCGAACTCGGTGAGCCGCCCGGGGCCGACCGCGCCACGCGAGAGGTAGGCGAGCCAGGTAAGCAGCAACGCTGCGATGATCGCGCCCGCGGCGGGCACGACGAGGCGCTGCCACCAGGGCCCCGCATCCGCGCCCCGCGTAGTCGTGCGCAGCCACAGCGTGAGCACCGCCGCGAGCAGCACGGGCAGCGCGAGCAGTGACCAGAGCAGGGTGGATTGAGGTTCGGGCACGATGCCGAGCAGCGGCAAGATCGGGAGTGGGCCGGCGTCGGTCGCGCCGGGGTTCGCCATAGTGCCCGCGCCAAGCTGCACGCCCGCGCCAAGTAGCCAAGACACCGCCCAGACGAGCAGTGTCGGCAGGTACAGCAACTCGGTGAGGCCGACCGCGACGTTGCCCCAGGCGTCGAGCTGCAGCAACTGCGTCAGGCCGACAATGTCGCCCATGTTGAGCACGAGACCGATGAGTACGAGGGCGCTCGCGAGGGCGAACAGGCCGACGACGAAGCCGAGCGCAAGGCGCAGGGCACGGGACGCCGCGGTGAGCATCACGTCGGTGCGGTCGCCGAGCAGGCGGGTCCAGGGCACAAATTCCCAGACGCGGGCACCGGCGAGGAGACCGACGACCCAGATGAGTGTGCCGCCCGCGGCGACTCCGCCCGGCTCGAGGCGCGCGACGTCGGTGCCGCCGAGCTGCAGCGCCAGCTGATTGCCGACGATGAAGGTGCCGGCGCTCACCGCGAGCGAGAGCCACGGGCCGTCGTCGTCGGCGTCGGCGATGCGGCGGCCGGTGCGCCAGGCGAACCAGGCGACGTAGGCCGTAATCGCGAGCGGGGCGAGCGAGACGACGAAGCCGAACGGCTCGGCGAGCTGCAGCGAGGGGAAGGCCTCGGGACGCACCGTGAAGCCGACGGCGCTCGTGAGGCCGAGCGTCCACAGCGCCATCGCTGCGGCGAGCGGCACTTCCCACGGAGTCGTCTGGAAGCTGCCAGAAATGAGCCACCCGGCCGCGGCAACGGCGAGTGGCGTAAGGATGCCGACAACGACCGCGAGCGCGGTGTCGGCGAGCGCAGCGAACATCGTGGCGAGGCGGGACATAGCGTTCTGAGCGTAGTGCAGCCGGCTGGCGCATCCGCCCTGCCAAGCCGCCCACCCCGGAAATGCGTTGAGTGGTCAGTTTTGTAGTTCTGGCCGTGCCAGAACTACAAAAACTGACCACTCAACGCATTTTGGTGACTAAAGGGCGGCGAAGATTTCCTTCATGATGTTCGCCGTCTCGGTCGGGGTGGTGCCCACGCGAACGCCGGCGGCCTCGAGGGCCTCCTTCTTCGCGGCGGCCGTGCCAGCCGAACCGGTGACGATGGCGCCAGCGTGGCCCATGGTCTTGCCCTCGGGCGCGGTGAAGCCCGCCACGTAGCCGACGACCGGCTTGGTGACGTTCGCCTTGATGTACTCGGCCGCGCGCTCTTCAGCGTCGCCACCGATCTCACCGATCATGACGATGGCCTTGGTCTCGGGGTCGTTCTGGAACGCCTCGAGCGCGTCGATGTGGGTGGTGCCGATGACCGGGTCGCCGCCGATACCGATGGCGGTCGAGATGCCGATTTCGCGCAGCTCGTACATCATCTGGTAGGTCAGCGTGCCCGACTTCGACACGAGGCCGATCGGGCCCTTGCCGGTGATGTTCGCCGGGGTGATGCCCGCGAGCGACACCTCGGGGGTGATGATGCCGGGGCAGTTCGGGCCGATGAGGCGCGTCTTGCCGAGCTCCTGCACGCGGGTGAACGCCTCAGCGGCGTCCTTGACCGGGATGCCCTCGGTGATCGCGACGGCGAGGGGGATCTCGGCCTCGGCCGCTTCAACGATGGCGCCCTTGGCGAATGCCGGCGGCACGAAGATGACGGTGACGTTCGCGCCGGTGGCCTCCATGGCCTCCTTCACGGTGCCGAAGATCGGCAGTTCCTTGCCCGCGAGCTCGATCGTCTGACCGGCCTTGCGGGGGTTGGTGCCACCGACGACGTTCGCGCCGGCCTCGAGCATGCGCGTCGCGTGCTTCGAGCCCTCCGAACCCGTGATGCCCTGGACAATGATGACGGACTTGTCGTCGAGGAAAATTGCCATTGTGTTCTGTAGTCCTTCCGAGCCCTAGGCGTTCGCGAGTTCGGCGGCCTTGTCGGCGGCCTCGTCCATGGTCGCCACGACGGTGACAAGCGGGTGGTTGAAGTCAGCGAGGATCGCGCGACCCTCTTCGACGTTGTTGCCGTCGAGGCGCACAACGAGCGGCTTGGTGGCGGCGTCGCCGAGCTGCTGCAGGGCGCCGACGATGCCGTTCGCGACAGCGTCGCACGCGGTGATGCCACCGAAAACGTTGACGAACACGCTCTTGACCTGCTCGTCGCCGAGGATGACGTCGAGACCGGCAGCCATGACCTCAGCCGAGGCGCCACCACCGATGTCGAGGAAGTTCGCGGGCTTTACGTTGCCGTGCTTCTCGCCGGCGCCAGCGACGACGTCGAGGGTCGACATGACGAGGCCGGCACCGTTACCGATGATGCCCACCTGGCCGTCGAGCTTGACGTAGTTGAGGTCGTGCTCCTTGGCCTTCTCCTCGAGCGGGTCGAGGCCACCGGCCGCGACGCGAAGCGCTTCGTGTGCCTCATGGCGGAACTCGGCGTTGTCGTCGAGCGTGACCTTGCCGTCGAGCGCAATGATGTTGCCCTCACCGGTGAGCACGAGCGGGTTCACCTCGACGAGCGTGGCGTCTTCGCCAACGTACACCTCGTAGAGCTTCTGGAAGACGGGCACGACCTTCTCGACGAGCTCGGCCGAGAAGCCAGCGGCCTCGGCGATCTCGCGCGCCTTGGCCTCGTCGATGCCGACGATGGGGTCGACCGCAACGCGGGCGAGGGCCTCGGGGCGCTCTTCGGCGAGCTGCTCGATCTCCATGCCACCCTCAACCGAGCACATGGCGAGGTAGTTGCGGTTCGCGCGGTCGAGGAGCACCGAGAAGTAGAACTCCTCCTTGATGTCGGCGCCCTCGGCGACCATGACACGCTCAACGACGTGGCCCTTGATGTCGAGCCCGAGGATGCTCTTGGCGGCCTCGAACGCGTCGTCGGCGGTCTTCGCGACCTTCACGCCGCCGGCCTTGCCGCGGCCGCCAACCTTGACCTGCGCCTTGACGACGGTCACGCCGCCGAGCTGCTCAGCAGCTGCCTTCACGTCTTCGGGGGTGTCGGCGACGATGCCCTTCAGCACCGGAACACCGTGTGCCTCGAACAGGTCGCGCGCCTGATACTCGAAAAGATCCACGTTTCTTCCAATCCACGGCAATGCCGAGTTTGACTTGCTCACACGAGCAGGAACTGGGTTCGGAGCGACCGCGCGAAAGGTGTCGAGTGCGTGGCTCGAGAAACGAAGCGCCGCGGCGCACATCCGCACGCAAGCATAACTGACCTGCGCTACGGCATTTCTCGGGTTCGTGCAGCTTCCCGGGCCGCGGCGGCGCGCATCCGGGGCTCGATGTCGTTGGCTCGTGCGACGATCAGCTTGCTCGACACCGAAGACGCATCGTCCCATTGAAAGGCCGCATCGTGAAGCTCCGCTCCCCTGCCTATTTGTTTGCCCTCAGTGCCGTCACGATCCTCGCTCTCGCGGGCTGCGTCGCGCCGGGCGATCCCGCGGCCGCCGCGCCGACCGCGAGCGGCGCATCCGCGTCTGCCTCGAGCGACGACGCGACTGCTGACGCGACCTCGACCTACGTGGCTGAGGGCGGCGAGCCGGGCGAGGCGACGGATGCGCCGGTCGCGACCCCCGCAAACCTGCCGGCGGGTGCCGAGGTCGACCCCGTCACCGGGGTCTGGGTCTACAGCGACGAGGTCGCGTTCCTCGACCTCCCGCAGGACGCCGATGAGTTTTTGTCGGAGCCGTTGGCTTCGCTGCCGACGCTGCCCGAGATCCCTTCATTGGCTGGGCAGCAGCTCGCCGACGACGCGGGCCTCGTCGATGTCTGGGATCTCCAGCAGTACTACATCGCCGACTGCATGGCCGATGCTGGCTTCGAGTGGCGATGGGTCTACTACGACGGCGGGTTCGAGGGTTCGTTCTCGGATGAGTCACCCGACGCGACCATCTCGCACCCCGCTGACTACACCATCCCCGGTACTTGGAGCGACCAGACGCCCGGGTTTCAGGCCGCGCTCTGGGGCGAGAACGACTTCATGAGCCCTGACTACGACCCGAACTACGTCTATCACTGGACGACGGCGGGCTGCGACGGTTACGCCGTGCACGTGACCGGGATGGACGACGCCCACTAGTTGCCGGCGCCGCGCAACACGTGGGGTTTTCCCCATGGACACGGGTCGGACCCGCTGGTGGGATCAAATGACCGCCGTACTGTCCACCGTGCGCCGCTGCCCTCAGCCGCGCCCGCGAGAGGAAACTCATGCCGAATTCGCCCGCGCCCGCTGGCTCCAACGACCCGTTCGAGCCACTCACGAATCCTGAGCATTCCGAGGCGCGCGATGGGTACTACGACGCGGTCGAGGAGGAGGCGAGCGGCGCATCCGCCTCGGCGAGGCCGAGCAAGCCGGCGAAGCAGCCCAGGGCACGCCGCCCGAAGGGCCGCGCCCGCAAGGCGATCTTCGGCACGGTCTGGCTTGTCGTCGGCGTCGTCGCCGCGGCATCGCTCGCGAAGCTCGCGTTCTTCTCGAACGACACGGCCGAGCAGGCCGAGCCCACCGGCCAGCTCGAGTCGCCGACCGTCGAGGTAACGCGCGGCAGCGTCACCAACGAGTTCGTCGTCAGCGGCTCGGTCTCGGCCGATGCCGGGGTACCGCAGCGCTCGACCGAGCAGGGCTCGGTCACGATCGTCTACGTCAAGGTCGGCGACCACGTCGAGTACGGCCAGCCCCTGTACGAACTGCGCGAAGAGGTCGGGCAGACCGACCCGCAGCCCGTCGGCGAACCCGACGAAGAGACCGGCGAGCAAGAAATGACCTCCCCCGAGCCGGTGTACGAATATCACACGGTAACCGCGACCGAGACGGGCGTGCTCACCGAGTTCACGCCGCTGGCAAAGATGGACGTCACCATCGGCGAAACCATCGGCGAGGTCGGCCCAGGAACCTTCACGGTCGTCGCCGACCTCTCGGCCGACCTGCAGTACCGGATGCTCGACGCGCCCGCGACCGCAACCGTCGCGATCACCGGCGGTCCGGCGCCGTTCGAGTGCACCTCGCTCGAGATTGGTGCGCCGGCCGACGACGGCGAAACCCCGTCCACTGCGGTCGATCCGTATGCCGACCCCTACGCGGATCCCTACGCCGACGTCACCGGCGGCTCGACCTCGGTCACCGGCCAGGTGCGCTGCGCCGTGCCCGACGGCGAGACGGTGTTCGCCGGCCTGAGCGCCGAGGTCACCGTCGTCGCCGACGGCGTCGATGACGCCCTGCTCGTGCCGACCACCGCCGTGCGCGGCGACTACGCGACCGGCCTCGTCTACGTCGTGGATGCGCCGGGCGGCGAGCCGCAGGAGGTCGCGGTCGAGCTCGGCATTACCGACGGCATGTTCGTCGAGATCACCTCAGGCCTCGAGGAGGGCGCGATCGTACTCGAATATGTGCCGAGCGAAGTGCCGATGTACAGCGACGACATGAGCGGGGTCTACTAATGCCCGCCCCGGTGCTCGAAGTGCGGGGCGTCACCCGCGAAGTCCAGCTGCCCACCGGCCAAATGCTGCGCATCCTGCGCGGCGTCAACCTCGAGGTGCTGCCCGGCGAGCGCGTCGCCGTGCTCGGCCGTTCCGGCGCGGGCAAGACCACGCTGCTCAACCTGCTCGGGCTCATCGACCAGCCGACGAGCGGCGAGGTGCTCTTCCGCGGCCAGGATGCGTCGGGCCTGTCGGCGACGAAACTCGCGCGGCTGCGTGGCAAGTCGGTCGGCTTCGTGTTTCAGCAGTTCAATCTGCTCGACAACCGCACGGCCATCGAGAACGTCATGATGCCGTTGTTCTATGGCGCGGCCTGGCAGTTCTGGCGGCGCCGCGAGCTCGCGCTCGCCGCCCTCGACAAGGTGGGCCTCGCCCACCGCGCCGATCAGCTCCCCCGCCAGCTCTCGGGCGGCGAGCAGCAGCGCGTCGCGATCGCCCGCGCCATGGTGCGCGAGCCCGCCGTACTCCTCGCCGACGAGCCCACGGGCGCGCTCGACGTCGGCACGGGCCACGACATCATGGCGACGCTCTCGCAGCTCGGCGACTCGACCGGCGCCGCGCTCATCACCATCACGCACGATCTCGCGGTCGCGGCACTCGCCGAGCGCATTCTCGTGCTGCAGCACGGCGTGCTCCACGAGCGCACGATCGAGCAGGCCGAACGCATGCTCGTCGAACAGGTGCGCGAGCAGCACGAGGTGGCGAGCGCATGAGCAAGCCGAAGCGAGACAACACCCCGGGCGACGGGGCGACAAACGTCGTCGCGACCCTCGTCGACGCCTGGCACGAGCTGCGCGTCAATCGCCTGCGCATCCTGCTCGCCCTCGTCGGCATCGCCGTCGCGGTGATCGGCCTCACCGGCGCCCTCGGCGTCGGGCAGCTGCTCACCGACTTGCAGACCGAAACTGCCGAGCGTTCGGGCGGCCGCACCGCAAACGTCGTCGCCGAGGGGCAGACGACGCCCGCGGTCGTCGACCGCCTGAGCCGCCTGCCCGACGACTTCGGCGTGACGAAGCACGCGCTCTCGGCGACGACCGAGGCAACGGTGTGGACGCCGAGCGCCCAGATCCCTGTCTCGCTCACCGCGGTCGAGCCCGACTACGGCGAGATTTACCGCACGGTCGTCGAACAGGGCAGGTTCCTTGAAGACTCCGACGCCGACCTGCTCGCCCCCGCGCTCGTAGTCAACAACAAGCTCTGGCAGGCGCTCGGCAGCCCCGACCTCGCGACCCAGCCGCGGGTCGAGTTTGTCGGGGGCGGCAACAGCCAGGCATTCACGATCGTCGGCGTCTCGCCCAACACGAGCGAGTTCGACTCACCGATCGCCTGGATGCTCTACGACCAGCTCTCGCTCGTGCCCGGCACGGCCGCGGCGCAGGGCTCGACGACCCTCTCGATGTGGGTGCCCGAGGAGATCTCCGATCAGCTCGCGGCGCAGCTCAACGAGCAGCTCAGCGCGAGCAACATCATGGTCTACCGCGGCGACTGGGCCGCCCAGATGGGTGACTCCACTGCGTTCATCCGGTGGTTCGTCATCGGCGCGGCCGTCGGCATGTTCCTGCTCGGCGCGCTCGGCCTCGTGAACATCAACCTGGTCACGATGCAGCACCGCGTGCGCGAGATCGGCATTCGCCGCAGCTACGGCGCGACCTCGGCGCGCATCTTCTTCGGGGTGCTGCTCGAGTCGATGGTCGCGACCTTCCTCGCCGGCGTCGTCGGCGTCGTGCTCACCGTCGCGATCCTGCAAAGCTCGTGGCTGCAGGGGCTGCTGCAGTCGGCGGGACTCTACGAGCCGCGGCCATTCCCGATCTCGGCAGTGCTCATCGGCCTCGCCGCGGCGACCCTCGTCGGCGCCCTCGCGGGCGCGCTGCCCGCGCTTAAGGCGACCCGCGTGCAGATCGTCGACGCGATCCGCTACTAGCACCGCAGCCCTGTTCGCGCCGCTCGCGAAGGCTCGTTAGAGCTTTTCGAGCGGCGCGACCTTGATGAGCAACTTCTTGCGCCCGACCTCGTCGAAGTCGACCTCGGCGACGCGCTTCGAGCCAGTGCCGAGCACGGCACGCACGGTGCCCTCGCCGAAGTCGGTGTGTTTCACGCGGTCGCCGTGCGCGAGCTCGAGCGCCGAGTTGTCCTTCACCGCGCCCGTCACGGTGTTGTCGAAGCTGCGCTTGCCGCGGCGCGGGTTGAACGGCTCTTTGAGCCCCCGCGCGCCCTCGAGCACATTGCTCGTGCGCACCTCGCCGAAGCGGCGCTCTCCCCCGCCCCAGCCCGACGAACCGGTAGGCCGCAGTGTGGGCCGCGACATGACGTCCTGCGGCGATTGCCGCCACGCGATGAGCGACGCCGGGATCTCGTCGAGGAAGCGGCTCGGCATCGCGGTCGACGCCTCACCGTACTGCGTGCGCGACACCGCGAGCGAGAGGTGCAGCACCTTGCGCGCACGGGTGATGCCCACGTAGAAGAGGCGCCGCTCCTCGGCGAGCCCGCCCGGCTCATCCGCGCTCATGCGGTGCGGCAGGAGCTCTTCCTCGACGCCGGTGAGGAACACGGCTTCATACTCGAGGCCCTTTGCGGTGTGGAGCGTCATGAGCGACACGGCGCCCGACTCGTGATCGATGTCGTCGGCCGCCGCGACGAGCGCAACCTCGGTGAGCAGATCGACAAGGTTACCGTCGGGGTGCTGCTTATCAAACTCCTTCGCGACGTTGATGAACTCCTCAACGTTCTCGGCGCGCGCGTCGTCCTGCGGATTCCCCGTCGCGCGCACCGCTTCGATGTAACCGGTCTGCTCGATGATCGTCTCGAGCATCTTCGACACGAGCACGGGGCCGGTGGGTCGCTGCGGGTCGATCGAGGCCTCGGCGTGGTCGAGAATCTGCGCGAGCTCGGCGATCTTGCCGCGCAGCTTCGGCCCGACGCCGAGGTCGTCGGCCCGGCGCAGCGCCTCGCGGAACGTGATGTCGTGCTCGTTCGCGAAGTTCGAGATCGCGGTGACCGTGGCCGGCCCGATGCCGCGCTTCGGCGCGTTGATGATGCGGCGCAGCGAGAGCTCGTCGTTCGGGTTCGCGACGCTGAGGAGGTACGCGAGGATGTCCTTCACCTCGGCGCGCTCATAGAACTTCGTGCCGCCGATGAGGCGGTACGGCACGGCCGAGCGAATCAGGATCTCTTCGAGCGCACGCGTCTGGGCGTTGGTGCGGTAGAACACCGCGATGTCGTTGAAGTTCGTGCCCGAGTCGTGCAGTTTGTGGATCTCGTCGGCGACAAACTGCGCCTCGTCGTGCGCCGAGAAACCGGCGAAGCCAACGATCTGCTGGCCCGCGCCCTCGGCCGTCCAGAGGCTCTTCTCGCGGCGGTCGAAGTTGTTGCCGATCACGGCGTTCGCGGCGTCGAGGATGTTCTGGGTCGAGCGGTAGTTCTGCTCGAGCAGGATCGTCTCGGCGCCGGGGAAGTCGTGCTCAAACTCGGTGATGTTGCGAATGTCGGCGCCGCGGAACGCGTAGATCGACTGGTCGGAGTCGCCCACGACCGTGAGCGATGCGGGCGGAATCGAACCGTCGGCCGCGAGTTCGATGCGGGTGTCGGCGGGCACATGCTGTGCCGGCGTCACGTGCGTGAGCTCGCGGATGAGCGCGTACTGCGCGTGGTTGGTGTCTTGGTACTCGTCGACGAGCACGTGGCGGAAGCGGCGGCGGTAGAGCGCGGCGATGTCGGGGAACGCGCGGAACAGCCAGACCGTCTGCGTGATGAGGTCGTCGAAGTCGAAGGCGCGGTTGCGCTCGAGCTCGCGCTGGTACTGCCGGTAGATCTCGAGCACGAGCTGGTCACGCGGGTTCGACGCGTCGACCTTGCGTGCGAAGCCGTCGGGGTCGATGAGCTCGTTCTTCAGTGCCGAGATGCGGTTGAGCGCGTGTGACGGCGTCACGCCGAGCGACTCGGCCTCGAGCGCCTTGACGATGCGCTTCACGAGTGCCTTCGAGTCGGCCGAGTCGTAGATGGTGAAGCCCTGCGGGTAGCCAAACTTCTCGGCCTCCCGGCGCAGGATGCGCACGCACGCCGAGTGGAACGTCGAGATCCACATGCCTTGCACCGTCTCGCCGAGCAGGTGGCCGACGCGCTCACGCATCTCTGCCGCGGCCTTGTTCGTGAAGGTGATCGCGAGAATCTGGCTTGGCCACGCCTCGCGCGTCGCGATGAGCCCGGCGATGCGGTGCGTCAGCACACGCGTCTTGCCCGACCCCGCGCCCGCGATGATGAGCAGCGCGTCGCCGCGGTACTCGACGGCAGCGCGCTGCGGCGGGTTCAGGCCGTCCACGAGGTCGGCGGGAATGGGGTCATACGACAGATAGGTCATGGCCAATCCATCCTAGGTGGCACCCCCGACACCGGCTCCGACCATCCACAGGTCGACAGACGCCCCGGTCCGTGCGCTCAGGCGGCCGAGACCTCGCCCGCGACCGGCGCATCCGAGCCGAGCTGTGGCGCCCCGCCGAGCGCGGCGCGACAGGCCCCAGGGTCGTCGGCGAACACGCCATCGACCCCGGTCGCGGCGAGCGCACGCCAGTAGTCGAACGGCCTGCCCGCGAACTCCGGCGGCACGAACGGCGCCTCGGCGCGCAGGGTGTAAGTGAACACCTCGAGGCCGCGCGCATGTGCCCGGTCGACAAGGTCGGCGTCGAGCAGCGTCGTGCGCACCGAGATGCCGTCGTAGCGGTAGGCGGCGTCGTCGAGGCCCTCGTCAGTGCACCGTTCAGGCCCCTCCTCGCCCGATCCCGGCCGCAGCCACGGCTCGTCCTCGACGAGCACGACGAGGCGCGCATCAAGCTCGCGCACGAGGGCCGAGCCGCAGAGGCGGTCGAGCGCCGACACCTCGAAGCTCTCGATGCGCGCGCCCTGCAGGCAGCGCGCCGAGCGCACGGGCTCAAGCTCGCGCACGAGCAGCTCTTCGAAGCGGAAGCCGCGCGCGCGCATCCAGGTATCCCACTTCAGCTCGAGCACGAGCGTGCAATCGCGCCCGCGAGCGGTCGCCGCCTCGTCGATGAGCAGCACAAGGTCGCGCAGGCGCAGCAGCCCCTGCTCCCCCGAATGGGCGGCGGATGCGGGGCGCAGCTCGGGCAGGCGCTCGACGGCGCGCAGCGTCTGCAGCTGGGCCCACGTGAAGTCCTCGGCGTACCAGCCCGCCGCCGCGTCGCGCGTCGCCTCGCGACGCAGCGCCGCGAACTCGGGATGCTCGGCAACGTCGGTCGTGTCGTCGAGCACCGGCTCGTGGCGCACCACCAGCACGCCGTCGGCCGACGGCACGAGGTCGGGCTCCACCGCATCGGCACCCTGCGAGATCGCGAGCGCGTAGCTGGCGGCGGTGTGTTCGGGGAGGTATGCGGGAGCCCCGCGGTGGCCGATGAGCCACGGCATGCGCTGTGCCATGGCGACCAGCATGCGCCGCGTTGGTAAATTTCCGGAAACATCACGCCCCCGCCGCGCTTGCGCGCGACGGGGGCGTGATGTGGGTGCGCGGAACTAGTCGTTGCCGCGGAAGATCGCGATGAGTCGCAGGATCTCGATATAGATGAACACGACGGTCGAGATGAGCGAGTAGGCGGCGACCCAGCCGTACTTGCGCGGGGCACCCGACTTCACGCCGTTCTGGATGAACTCGAAGTCCATGATGAGCATGTAGGCGCCCATGAGCACCGCGAGGATACCGACGATGACGCCGAGCGGAATGCCGAAGATCTCGACGCTCGTGCGCAGACCCCAGGGGTCGCTGACGACGCCGGTGACCTGCAGGATGAAGTTCACGAGCGAGAAGGCCGCGTAGGAGATCATCACGATCATCACGAACTTCGTGAGCTTCGGCGAGGTGCGAACCTTGCCCGAGCTGAACAGGGCGAGGGTCACGCCGATGACGACGAGGGTCGCGAGCGTGGCCTGCAGCACGATGCCCGGGTAGACCTGTTCGAGGATCGACGAGAAGCCACCGACGACGAGGCCTTCGGCGATCGTGAAGATCGTCGTGAGCACGGGCGACGGCTCGCGACGGAAGGTCATCACGAGCGCGAGCACAAACGCGCCGATGCTCCCCGCGACGGTGAGGCCGTAGCCGACGGCCGGTGCCGCGAGCACGGTAAACCAGGTGAGGGCGGCCGCAACGAGCAGCACGCCGAACATGCCAGCGGTCTTCGCGATGGTGTCTTCCATCGTCATGCGGTCGAGCTGGTCGTTCGACGGCGACGGCATGTCGTACTGGCGGTTCAGCTGCTCGGGGCTTGGCGCCGGCTGCTGGAATTGGGGCTGCTGGCCGTACGCCTGCTGCTGCCCATAGGCCTGCTGGTAGCCCTGAGCCTGCTGCTGGCCGTACCGCTGCTGGCCGTACTGCTGCTGGCCGTACTGCTGACCGGTCTGGGGGTTGCCGTACGCCTGGTTAAACTGCGCCTGTGCATTCTGGGCTACGCCCGAGTGCTGGTTTCGTCGCTGGTATTCGCCATTGAAGTACGGGTTCCGCTGAAGTGCAGAGCTCGACATCAGTTCTCCTCTAAGTAGTGCGCTTCAGGCAAGTCTACGGACTCCTCTCGCCGCGCACCGGGATTTTTCCCCAGACTTTGCCGCTACATCTCAGTGTTCGCTGCGGGCGTGCGGTGTCGCCGACGGAAGAGCTGCCACACAAGCCGGGGCACGAGAAGAAACACCGCGAGGGTGATCGTCGCGACGATGATGAAAGCGGGCGCGGCGGTGTCACCGAAGAGGATGCGCAGGGCAAGTCCGCTCGACACGGTCACGGCCCAGATGAGCACGCCGGCAGGCCACACCCTCGAGTGGTCGCGGTCGGTCAGCCGCACAATGACCCAGCTCAGTAGCAGCGCCGCGAGGAACGGCCACGCGGTGCCGAGGATGTCGAGCACGCCGAGCGCCTCGCCATGTGACGAGCGACCGATCGCGGCGAAGGCAATCACGAGCACGGCGTCGGTGAGCACGAAGGGATAAATCGGTGGGCGAGCGGGGGCGTCGGACATGCCTCCAAGGCTAGCGCGCCGAGCCGCGCGCCTGCTGGCTCGACGCATCCGCGCCCTCACCACGAATGAACTGCACAACACACGTCGATTTCTTGTGCTCGTTACCGGCGCGTTACCGAGAGAGCACGCGATCGCGGTTTTCGACACCTAACTTTTCTTCAGTCAGCTGTTAGGGACACCTTACAAATCGTCGAAAGGACGCCATGAAGACTCGCAACTTCGTGAAGTCGCTCTCGGCCTGCGGCACCGCCGCAGCCGTCGCGCTCGGAAGCTTCGCATTCGCAACGCCCGCATCCGCCGCCACCGCGGCAGATGGCCCCAAGAACGTCATCCTCCTCATCGGCGACGGCATGGGGTACAACCACCTCGACAACATGAACGCCTACGAGAACAACGAGGTCTACTGGCAGGTTGACCGCGGCGGCGACAACAAGGTGAAGCCGTGGGGCGGCAACTCGACCCCGACCGAGGGTTTCCAGTCGTGGGAGCACACCTCGATGGAGACCGCCTGGTACGAGCAGACCCCGTACGACTCATTCACCGCCTGGAACGACTTCGAGTCGTCGAAGGAGAACCCAACCGACTCGGCCGCAGCGGGTACCGCGATGGCCACCGGTTACAAGACCTACAACGCCGGCATCGGCGTTGACTATGAGGGCAACGTTGTCGAGAACGTGTCGGAGCGCGCGGACGCGCTCGACAAGTCGGCCGGTGTGGTCAGCTCGGTGCCGTTCTCGCACGCCACCCCTGCGGCGTTCTCGGCGCACAACGCGAACCGCAACGACTACCACGGCATCGCCGCGGACCAGATCTCGAACGGTTACATGGACGTCGTGATGGGTGCGGGCCACCCGTACTACAACGACGACAACGAGCAGCAGGCCACCGGCGACTTCAGCTACATCTCAGAAGAGTCGTACAACCAGCTCGCCGCCGGTGAGACCGACTTCACCTTCGTTGAGGACGACGCCGACTTCGAGGCGCTCACCACCGGTGAGACCCCCGAGACCGTCTTCGGCCTCGCACAGGTCGGCTCGACCCTCCAGCAGGGCCGCAGCGACGACGCCGCGTACAACGACGTCGTCGACCTCTCGACGATGACCGAGGGCGCGCTCAACGTGCTCGACAACAACGAGAATGGCTTCTTCCTCATGGTTGAGGGCGGCGCGATCGACTGGGCCGGCCACGCCAACCAGACGCAGCGCGACATCGACGAGACCGTCGACTTCTCGGCCGCCGTCGACTCGGTGGTCAACTGGGTTGAGACCAACTCGAGCTGGGACGACACCCTCGTGATCGTCACCGCCGACCACGAGACCGGCTACCTCTCGGGCGCGAACTACGTGACCGACACCGACGGCAACCAGATCCCCGTTGAGGGCTCGACCGACTACGTGCTCGGCGACTGGGGCCCCATGACGCCGAACGGCGCCGGCACGCCTGCCACGCAGGACTGGTTCTCGAACAACCACACCACCATGCTCGTTCCCTACTTCGTGAAGGGCGCGTACTCGGAAGACCTCCTCGGCTTCGCCACCGGCCACGACCTCGTGCGCACCGATTACCTCTCGAACGTCGACATGGCCAACTGGCTGCTCGACACCACGTGGGTTGCCGCGGAAGAGACTCCGGAGCCGACTCAGACGACCGAGCCGGAGCCGACCACCGACCCCGAGCCCACCGCTGAGCCGACCGAGACCGCTGAGCCCACCGCGACCGCGACGACCGACCCCACCGCTTCGGCGACGTCGACCGACGCCCCCGCCGCGGGCAACCAGGGCGACTCGACCGACGCTGACGGCGGCTCGCTCGCCACGACCGGTGCCGACGCGTTCGGCCCGATCGCGATCGCCGCTGCCGTGCTGCTCGTCGCCGGCGCCGCGTTCATGATCCTCCGCCGCCGCCAGGGCGAGGACGCGTAACGCGCATCCCCGTGGAAAACGACTGTGGCCCCGAGCATTTACTCGGGGCCACAGTCGTTTCCTCACCGTCAGGCCGAAGCCGCGCAGTTAGGATGCGGTGGGACTACTCCCACTCGATGGTCCCCGGCGGCTTCGACGTCACGTCGAGCACGACGCGGTTGACGCCATCGACCTCGTTCGTGATGCGGTTCGAGATACGCGCCGTGACGTCGTAGGGCAGGCGGGTCCAGTCGGCCGTCATCGCGTCCTCGCTCGAGACCGGGCGCAGCACGATCGGGTGACCATAGGTGCGGCCGTCGCCCTGCACGCCCACCGAACGCACGTCGGCAAGCAGCACGACCGGGCACTGCCAAATCTGCGGGTCGAGGCCGGCTGCCGTGAGCTCCTCGCGCACGATCGCGTCGGCGTCGCGGAGCAGGTCGAGCCGCTCCTGCGTCACCTCGCCGATGATGCGGATGCCGAGGCCGGGGCCCGGGAAGGGCTGGCGGGCCACGATGACCTCGGGCACGCCGAGCTCGCGGCCGATCGCGCGCACCTCGTCCTTAAACAGGGCACGCAGCGGCTCGACGAGGGCGAAGGTCATGTCTTCGGGCAGGCCGCCGACGTTGTGGTGCGACTTGATGTTCGCAGTGCCCGTGCCGCCGCCCGATTCGACGACATCCGGGTACAGCGTGCCCTGCACGAGGTACTTGATCTCGCCCGAACCGCCGTCGGCGCGCGACTCGGCGACGAGGTCGGCCGCGGTCTGCTCGAACACGCGAATGAACTCGCGCCCGATGATCTTCCGCTTCTGCTCCGGGTCGGTCACACCCGCGAGGTGCCCGAGGAACTGCTCGCGCGCATCCACGGTCACGAGGCGCACGCCGGTCGCCGCAACGTAGTCCTGCTCGACTTGCTCGCGCTCGTCCTTGCGCAGCAGGCCGTGGTCGACGAACACGCAGGTAAGCTGCTCGCCCACCGCGCGCTGCACGAGGGCCGCGGCCACGGCCGAGTCGACGCCGCCGGAGAGGCCGCAAATGACCTGGTCGGTGCCGATCTGCTCACGGATGCGCGCGACCTGCTCGTCGATGATGGATGCGCTCGACCAGTCGCCGGGAATCTGCGCGGCGCGGTGCAGGAACGCCTCGAGCTGGGCCTGGCCCTGCTCGGAGTGGAGCACCTCGGGGTGCCACTGCACGCCGTAGAGGCCACGTTCGGGGTTGCCGAAGGCCGCGACCGGGGTTGTCTCGGTCGAGGCGAGTACCTCGAAGCCCTCCGGAGCCCGCACGACCGAGTCGCCGTGGCTCATCCACACCGTCTGCTGCGCGGGCTGCTCGGCGAAGATGGTCGACTCGGCCGCCGCATCCGCGAGCGTCACGCTCGTCGCGCCGTACTCGCGCCGGCCGGTTTTGGCGACCTCGCCGCCGAGGGCGATCGCCATGGTCTGGAAGCCGTAGCAAATGCCAAACACGGGCACGCCGAGGCCGAACACCTCGGCGTCAAAGCTCGCGGCGTCGTCGGCGTAGACGCTCGCGGGGCCGCCCGAGAGCACAATGGCGAGCGGCTGTCGCTCGCGCACCTCGGCAGCCGAGATGGTGTGCGGCACAATTTCGGAATAGACGTTCGCCTCGCGCACGCGTCGCGCAATCAGCTGCGCGTATTGCGCGCCGAAGTCGACGACCAGCACTGGACGAGCCTGGGTCACGGTTTCAGTCACGCGACCAGTCTAGTTCTCCTGCCGACGCCGCACTTCCTCCGCGACCTTCGCGTCGAGCGCCGCGCGCTCCTCGTCGCTGAGCTCGGCCTCGACTCGGGCCACGCGGGCGTCCTCGTCGTCGGTTTCGTCCCAGATCTCCTGGTATTCCCCGAGCAGTCGCTTCGTGCGGCGCGTGATGAGCGCCTCGGTGATGAATGAGAGGAACGGCACGACGCCACCACCCGCGAGGGCGAGCAGCCAGCCGAGCTCCCACCGCATCTTCTGCCAGAGCAGGTAGCAGCTGATGAGGTAGATCACGTAGAACCAGCCGTGCACGATGAGGATCCAGCGCGAGAGGTTGATCGCCGTGACCGTGTCTTCCTGCACGAGGGAGAGGAAACCGAACGGCCCACCGAGCTCGATCTCGACGTGCCAGATGTACTTCAGCAGCATCTCGAACACGAGCAGCAACAGCAGCACGCCCGTGATCACCGAGGTGACCTGGTAGAAGCGCAGGCGCTTACGGATGGTCGGAAACTCGGTCGGGGTGGGGATGCGGGCCACGGGATGCGCTCCAGAGGTGTCGGGGTGGGATGGGCTGAGTCTACGAGGCGGGGCTTGGCGGTTACCGCTCGCGGTCGCGCTTATTCGCGAGTTCGAGGAGCAACTCGCGGCGCACGCGCTCGGCGACGGCGGCGTCGGATTTCTCGGCCTTGTCGGTGACGTAATCGTCGCGCACCATGCGCCACCAGATGTAGATCGCCATGACGCAGAACACGAGCCATTCGATCGCGTAGAAGATGTTGAGCAGATCGATCTGCAGCGAGTCGTCGATGGGCACGACATCGATGCCCTCGAGCGGGGCCGGCACCGGCAGGCCGGCGGTCGCGAGCAGCCAGGCCGGGTAGTAGTCGGATGCCTCGGTCGCCCAGGTGTTAATGAGCTGCCCCGGCGACATCGAGAGGATGCGCTGCGGATCACCATCGCGCGCGGGTACCGGGTCTTGCCCGACCTCGAGCTTCGCGAGGACGACCAGCGGCGTCTGCGCGCTGCCGAGGTTGGACTCGGCTGCGGAGAGCGAGGCGATCGCCTGAACGGCCTGCGCCTCGTCGGCGACCCAGCCGAGCGCGACGGGCATGCCCGGCAGCTCGCTCGCGTCGACGCCGCCGAAGCTGGTCGTGCCGTCATCGGTGACCGCAAAATGGCCGACGACCCAGAAGCCGCTCACCCCATCCTGCAGCCGCCCCTCGACCACACCGAAGTCGCCGGGCACGAGGAACCCCTCGACCACGATCGGCCGCGCGGCGGCCTCGTCGGTGACCCAGGTGTCGGGCGCGATGAGCTCGCCGAGCGGCACCGGCTCAACGTAGGCCTCGGAGTCAGCCGCGGTGCCCGCTGATTCGAACGCCGCCGTGAGCTGCCAGCGGCCGAGCAGCAGGAACGCCACGACGACAACGAGCACCAGGGCGAGGAACGCAAGCCACTTGGGCTTGAGCATCGTGCGCAGCATGCGGCCGCGCGACTACGAGTTGGCGGTGGTGGGGCTCACCACGAGGTCAGCTCGCTGGAATGACTTGAGGTCGGTGTAGCCGGTCGTCGCCATCGCGAAGCGCAGGGCGCCCACGAGGTTTGCGGTGCCGCCGGCGGTCGCCGACGGGCCGCGCACGATTTCTTCGAGGCTGCCAACCTGGCCGACCTCAACGCGGTTGCCGCGGGGCAGGCGCGGGTGGCGCGCTTCGGCGCCCCAGTGCCAGCCGCGACCCGGCGCATCCGTCGCCCGGGCGAGCGCCGCGCCGAGCATGACCGCGTCGGCGCCGCACGCGACGGCCTTGACGATGTCGCCCGACGAGCCGAAGCCGCCGTCGGCGATGACGTGCACGTAGCGGCCGCCCGACTCGTCCATGTAGTCGCGGCGCGCGCTCGCGACGTCGGCGATCGCGGTCGCCATCGGCGCCTGGATGCCGAGCACGCGGCGGGTGGTCGTTGCCGCGCCGCCGCCGAAGCCGACGAGCACGCCGGCCGCGCCGGTGCGCATGAGGTGCAGCGCCGGCGAGTACGAAGCCGCGCCGCCGACGATGACGGGGGTGTCAAGCTCGTAGATGAACTTCTTGAGGTTGAGGGGCTCGCGGTTCTGCGAGACGTGCTCGGCCGAGACCGTCGCGCCGCGGATCACGAACACGTCGGCACCGGCCGCGAGCACGTCGGAGTAGAACTCCTGCGTGCGCTGCGGCGAGAGCGCGCCAGCGACAACGACGCCGGCGTCGCGGATCTCCTGCAGGCGCGCCTTGATGAGCTCGCCCTTGATCGGCTCCTGGTAAATCTGCTGGAGTCGCGCGGTCGCCTGCTTCTGCGGCAGGTCGGCGATCTCAGCGAGCAGCGACGTCGGGTCGTCGTAGCGGGTCCAGAGGCCCTCGAGGTCGAGCACGCCGAGGCCGCCGAGCTGGCCAAAGGCGATCGCCGTCGCCGGGCTCATCACCGAGTCCATGGGGGCGGCAAGGAAGGGGACGTCGAAGGTGAACGCGTCGATCTTCCATGTCGTCGAGACGTCTTCGGGGTCGCGGGTGCGCCGCGAAGGAATGATTGCCACGTCATCGAGGCCAAACACGGGGCGCGCGCGCTTCGTGCCGCCAATCTCAATCTCAGTCACCCCCCTAGCCTACCGGGGCTCTCCGATGAACGCGTCAGAATAGACGCACGACGACAGGAGGCAGCGTGGCCGATTACATCCTCGCGCTCGACCAGGGCACCACATCGACCCGCGCGATTATCTTCGATCACGACGGGCAGATCGTTGCGAGCGCGCAGCGTGAACACGAGCAACACTTCCCCCAGCCCGGCTGGGTCGAACACGACGCGCTCGAGATCTGGCGCAATGCACGCGCCTGCATGGGCACGGCGCTCGCCGAGGCGCAGCTCGCCCCGAGCGACATCGCCGCGGTTGGCATCACGAATCAGCGCGAGACCACGGTGCTCTGGGATCGCGCGACCGGCCGCCCCGTGCATGCGGCGCTCGTGTGGCAGGACACGCGCACGCAGGGCATCGTCGACCGGCTTGCGGCCGACGGCGGCGTCGATCGCTTCCGCGAGCGCACCGGCTTGCCGCTGAACACGTACTTTTCCGCGACGAAACTTGCGTGGCTGTTCGACGAGCATCCGGGCACCCGCGAGCGGGCCGCGCGGGGCGAGCTCTGCGCGGGCACGATCGACACGTGGCTCACCTGGTGGCTCACGGGTGGGCCGCGCTCGGGCGTGCACGTCACCGACGTGACGAACGCGTCGCGATCGCTGCTGCTCGACCTCGGCAGCTGCGACTGGAGCGACGAGTTGCTCGAAGCCTTCGACATTCCCCGCGCGTGCCTGCCCGAGGTGCGCTCGTCGAGCGAGGTGTATGGGCACTGCGCCGAGCGCACTCCCCTGCCGGGCGTGCCGGTGGCCGGCATCCTCGGCGATCAGCAGGCGGCGACGTTCGGCCAGGCCGCGTTCGGCGAGGGGCAGGCGAAGAACACGTATGGCACCGGTTCGTTCCTCATCTATGGCACCGGCGAGCAGATCGTGCACAGCGAGCACGGGCTGCTGACGACCGTGGCGTACCAGCTCGGCGACGAGGCGCCGCGGTATGCGCTCGAGGGGTCGATCGCCGTGACCGGCTCGCTCGTGCAGTGGCTGCGCGACAACCTCGGGCTGATCCGCACGTCGGAGGAGGTCGAGTCGCTCGCGGCGACGGTCGACGACAACGGCGGCTGCTACATCGTGCCCGCGTTTTCGGGGCTGTATGCGCCGTGGTGGCGGCCGGATGCACGCGGTGTGATCGTGGGCCTGACCGGCTACGTGCGGGCCGGGCACTTTGCCCGCGCTGCACTCGAGGCTGCGGCGTACCAGAGCTGCGATGTGCTCGACGCGTGCAACTCGGATGCGCCCGAGCCGTTGCGCGAGCTGCGCGTCGACGGCGGCATGGCCGTGAACGATGCCCTGATGCAGTTCCAGGCCGACCTGCTCGGCACGCCGGTCGTGCGCCCGAAGATCGTCGAGACGACGGCGCTCGGGGCAGCGTTCGCGGCCGGGCTCGCGGTCGGCTTCTGGCGCGATCGCGAGGAGCTCGCATCCCTCTGGCGCGAGGATCGACGCTTCGAGCCGAACATGTCTGATGAGGAGCGCGACCGGCTCCGCGCAGGCTGGCTCCGCGCGGTCGAGCGCAGCTTCGACCTCGCCTAGCGGAGCGATAGGTGTTGCGTTTGGCCCCATCCGAAGGCGTTTTCGCGCCGAGAACGGGCCCAAACGCAACACCCATGCGCGTAGAAGTGTCTCGAGGTGGACCGTCGCAGCCCGCGGGCCGCCCCGACGCCAAGCGGCCGGTCACCGGCGCAAAGTAGACTGGGCAAGAAATCTTGAAGTAGAGAGAACTACAAGGGAGTGCCGCGCATGGCGAAAATCATCTATACGCACACCGACGAGGCCCCGCTCCTCGCGACCTACTCGTTCCTGCCCATCGTCCAGGCGTACGCGAAGACCGCTGGCGTCGAGGTCGAGACCCGCGACATCTCGCTCGCCGGCCGCATCCTCGCCACCTTCCCCGAGAACCTCACCGAGGAGCAGCGCATCGGCGACGCCCTCGCCGAGCTCGGCGAACTCGCGAAGAGCCCCGAGGCGAACATCATCAAGCTGCCGAACATCTCGGCGTCGGTGCCGCAGCTCAAGGCCGCGATCGCCGAACTGCAGGCGCAGGGCTTCGACATCCCCGACTACCCCGAGGAGTCGGAGGATGCGAAGGACGTCGAGGTGCGTGCCCGCTACGACAAGATCAAGGGCTCGGCCGTGAACCCGGTGCTGCGCGAGGGCAACTCGGACCGCCGCGCACCGGCGGCGGTGAAGAACTTCGCCCGCAAGCACCCGCACTCGATGGGCGCTTGGTCGGCCGACAGCAAGACCGCGGTGGCGACGATGACCGACGGCGACTTCCGCCACAACGAGCAGTCGGTCGTGCTACCCGCCGCTGACAACCTCGAGATCCGCTTCGTCGGCGACAACGGCACCTCGCGCGTGCTCAAGGACAACCTCGCAGTGCTCGAGGGCGAGGTCGTCGACTCGACGGTCATGCACCTCGCCGACCTCGACGCGTTCCTGCGCGAACAGGTGCGGGCGGCGAAGGATGCGGGCGTACTGTTCTCGACACATCTCAAGGCCACGATGATGAAGGTCTCCGACCCGATCATCTTCGGCCGCGTCGTGCGCGCCTTCTTCCCCGACCTCTTTGACACCTATGGCGATGTGCTCACCCAGGCCGGCCTCTCGCCGAACGACGGCCTCGCCGCGATCATCAAGGGCGCCGAGAACCTGCCGCAGCGCGACGGCATCCTCGAGGCCATCAACAAGGCCTACGAGACCGGCCCGAAGCTCGCGATGGTGAACTCCGACAAGGGCATCACCAACCTGCACGTGCCGAGCGACGTCATTGTCGACGCGTCGATGCCCGCCATGATCCGCATCGGCGGCAAGATGTGGGGCCCCGACGGCAACGAGGCAGACACGCTCGCCGTTTTGCCCGACTCGTCGTACGCCGGCATCTACCAGGTGACGATCGACGACTGCAAAGCAAACGGCGCCTTCGACCCGGCCACGATGGGATCGGTGTCGAACGTCGGTCTCATGGCGCAGAAGGCCGAGGAGTACGGCTCGCACGATAAGACCTTCGAGGCGCCGGGCAACGGCCGTATCGAGATCGTCAACTCGTCGGGCGAGGTGCTCACCTCGCACCAGGTCGCGACCGGCGACATCTGGCGCGCCTGCCAGACCAAGGATGCGCCCATCCGCGACTGGGTGAAGCTCGCCGTCACGCGTGCTCGCGCTTCGGACACGCCGGCCGTGTTCTGGCTCGACGAGACCCGCGCGCACGACCGCAACCTCATCGAGAAGGTGAACACCTACCTCGGCGAGCACGACACCGACGGACTCGACATTCGCATCCTCTCGCCCGAGGCCGCGACCGAGCTTTCGGTGCAGCGCATCCGCGACGGTCTCGACACCATCTCGGTGACCGGCAACGTGCTGCGCGACTACCTCACCGACCTGTTCCCGATCCTCGAGGTCGGCACCTCGGCGAAGATGCTCTCGGTCGTGCCGCTCATGAACGGTGGCGGCCTGTTCGAGACCGGCGCCGGCGGTTCGGCCCCGAAGCACGTCGACCAGCTCGTGCACGAGAACCACCTGCGTTGGGACTCGCTCGGCGAGTTCCTCGCCCTTGCCGAGTCACTGCGCCACGAGGCCGCGGCCGGCAATGAGCGCGCTTCGGTGCTCGGTGACGCCCTCGACGCCGCGACCGAGCGCCTGCTCGACGAGAACCTCTCGCCGAGCCGCAAGACGGGCGAGCACGACAACCGCGGCTCGCACCTCTACATCGCGAAGTTCTGGGCTGAGGAGCTCGCGAAGCAGACGGCCGACGCCGAGCTCGCCGCAGCCTTCGCCCCGGTCGCCGAGGCGTTCGCCGAGCAGGTCGAGGACATCGCTGCGGCCCTCATCGCCGAGCAGGGCAAGCCGGTCGACATCGGTGGCTACTACCGCCCGGTCGACGCGAAGGCGTCGCAGGTGATGCGCCCGATTGAGGCGTACAACAACATCCTGACGCTCCTCCCCTAGGCGCCCTCCGCGCCACCCACAACGGTTGAGTGGTCGTTTTTTGTAGTTCTGGCGGCGCCAGAACTACAAAAAACGACCACTCAACCGTTGTGTTGTTAGAGGACGGTGTCCTTGGTGAGGTGCTTGTAGGCGGGGATGGTGAGGAACGCCGGGTAGTCGTCGCTGAGCACGATCTCGGCGAGCAGGCCCGCGGCTTCGTCGAGGCGGTCGCCCTCGAAGCGCTCGAGGTCTTCGCGCAGCACGCGCTCGATGCACCCCTCGATGCGGGTGCGCACCACGGGAATCCCGTCGTCCTGCGTCACGACGCCCTGGTGAATCCACTGCCAGAGCTGCGAGCGCGAGATCTCCGCCGTCGCCGCATCCTCCATCAGGCCGTAGATCGCCGCGGCACCGGTGCCCCGCAGCCAGCTCGCGATGTAGAGCATGGCCACGCGGATGTTCACCTTGAGGCCCTCTTCAACGGTGATCTCGCCGCCCTCGATGCGCAGGTCGAGCAGCTCAGCAGCCGTCACCTGCACATCCGGGCGCTGGCGCGAAATCTGGTTCGGCGCATCCCCGAGCACCTCGTCGAACTCCGCCTGCGCGGTCTCGACGAGCCCCGGATGCGCGACCCACGAGCCGTCGAAGCCCGCGGCCGCCTCTCGACGCTTATCGGCCGACACCTTCTCGAGCGCCCGCGCGGTCGCCTCGGGGTCGGAGCGGTTCGGGATGAACGCCGCCATGCCGCCAATTGCGAAGGCGCCGCGACGGTGACACGTCGCCACGAGCAGCTCGGTGTACGCGGTCATGAACGGCTGCGTCATCGAGAGCTGGCCACGGTTCGGCAGCACCCAACGCTTCGAGCGGTCGCGGAAGGTCTTGATGATGCTGAACAGGTAGTCCCAGCGGCCCGCGTTGAGGCCGGCGCAGTGGTCGCGCAGCTCGTAGAGGATCTCCTCCATCTCGAACGCCGCGGTGATCGTCTCGATGAGTACGGTGGCCCGCACCGAACCGTACGGCACGCCCACGTGGCGCTCGGCGAAGGTGAACACGTCGTTCCAGAGGCGCGCCTCGCGGTGGTTCTCGAGCTTCGGCAGGTAGAAGTATGGGCCGGTGCCAGTCGCGAGCAGCTCCTTCGCGTTGTGGAAGAAGTAGAGGCCGAAGTCGACGAGCGACGCCGACACGACGCCCGACTGGCCCCGCTCATCCACGTACCGAAGGTGGTTCTCGGGCAGGTGCCACCCGCGCGGGCGGAACACGATCGTCGGCGTCTGCTCGCCGAGGCGGTACTCCTTGCCGTTTTCGGCCGTGAAGTCGATGCGTCGGCGAATCGCGTCGGCGAGGTTGAGCTGGCCATCGATAACGTTGAACCACGTGGGGCTCGTCGCATCCTCATGGTCGGCGAGCCAGACCTTGGCGCCCGAGTTCATCGCGTTGATCGTCATCTTGCGGTCGGTCGGACCAGTGATTTCGACGCGGCGGTCCTCGAGCCCCGGGCCCGTACCGGCGACCTGCCAGCTCGAATCCTCGCGGATGTGTCGGGTCTCGGCGAGGAAGTCGAGGTTCGCGCCCTGCGAGATTTCGCGGCGGCGCTCATCGCGAGCCGCGAGCAGGTTGCAGCGGCGCTGACCGAAACGGTCGTGCAGCTGGGCGAGAAACTCGAGGGCCTCGGGCGTGAGCACCTCGTCGAAGCGAGGATGCATGGTGCCGCGGATTTCGATGCGCCCGCCGGTGCGGGTGGTGGTCTGTTCGGTCGTGAGAATGGTCATGATGCGCTCCTTCGCGCGAGCGGCCCTGGCGGCCTAGTGAAACTGTTCGGATTCGGTCGAGCCCACGAGAGCGAGGGTCTTCGAGTCGGGGTTGAGCGCGGTCGAGATGAGGTCGAAGTAGCCGGTGCCGACCTCGCGCTGGTGCTTGGTGGCGGTGTAGCCGTTGGCCTCGGAGGCGAACTCGGCCTCCTGCAGCTCGACGTACGCCTCCATCTGGCGCTCCTCGTAGCCGCGGGCGAGCTCGAACATCGAGTGGTTGAGCGCGTGGAAGCCGGCGAGGGTGATGAACTGGAACGCGTAGCCCATGGCCGAGAGCTCGCGCTGGAAGCGGGAGATCTGGTCGTCGTCGAGGTGGCGGCGCCAGTTGAAGCTCGGCGAGCAGTTGTAGGCCAGCAGCTGGCCGGGGTGCTCGGCGCGGACGCGCTCGGCGACGACGCGGGCGTGCTCGAGGTCGGGCACCGCGGTCTCAACCCAGAGCATGTCGGCGTACTTCGCGTATTCGAGGCAGCGAGCGATGACCGGCTCAATACCGTTCTGCACCTCGTAGAAGCCCTCGGCGGTGCGGTCGCCGGTCACGAAGGGGCGGTCGCGCTCGTCAACGTCGCTCGTGATGAGGGTGGCCGCGAGTGAGTCGGTGCGGGCGATGACGAGGGTCGGCACGTCGGCGACGTCGGCCGCGAGGCGAGCCGCGTTGAGGGTGCGGATGTGCTGGCTGGTGGGCACGAGCACCTTGCCGCCCATGTGGCCGCACTTCTTCTCGCTCGCGAGCTGGTCTTCCCAGTGCACGCCGGCCGCGCCGGCCGAGATCATCTGGTGCATGAGCTCGTAGGCGTTGAGCGGGCCACCGAAGCCGGCCTCGGCGTCGGCGACGACCGGGGCCATCCAGTCGCGCTCGGTCGTGCCGGTCTCGGCGAACTCGATCTGGCCCGCGCGCTGGAGGGCGCTGTTGATGCGGCTGACGACGGCGGGAACCGAGTTGGCCGGGTAGAGCGACTGGTCGGGGTAGGTCTGGCCCGAGAGGTTTGCGTCGGCGGCGACCTGCCAGCCCGAGAGGTAGACGGCCTGCAGACCGGCGCGCACCTGCTGCACGGCCTGGTTACCGGTGAGGGCGCCGAGGGCGTAGGTCCACTCGTTCGGGTCCTCGTGGTTGCGCTGAATCTGCGACCAGAGGCGCTCGGCGCCGCGGCGGGCCGTCGTGTGCTCCTCGCGGAACGGGCCGCGCAGCTTGATGACGTCTTCGGCGGTGTAGTTACGCTCGACGCCATCCCAGCGGGGGTTGCTCTCCCACTCAGCCTGCAGCTCTGCGGCGGTCTGGGTCTGGTCTCCTGGCAGCTGGTTGTTCGACATCGCGGACTTCCTTGTCTTCTCGGTGGCCGAGCCTGCGCTCGTTGCCTGGTGTGCATCCAGCTTGCGGCCGCCGGCACGCCTCGAACTCCCAAACCGGGGCAGAAATGTTGCCGTTTTTCCGCACTTCGGAAAAGTTCGCGTTGCTCCGAACCCGATGCTCGGCCAAGATTGCGTCATGGTCCCCAATGACGCGTTGACCCTCGGCCGCCGCATCCGAGCCCGCCGAGTCGAGCTCGGCCTCTCGCTGCAAGAGTTCTCTGACCGCATCGGCAAGGCGCCCTCGCGCGTCTCGGTGATCGAGAACGGACAGCGCGATCTGCGCTTGAGCGAGCTGCAAGACATCGCGACCGCGCTCGACACCTCAAGCGATGCGCTCGCTCAGTCGGGCGAGCTGAGCGAACGGGATGCGCTCGAGATCGAATTCTTGCGGGCGCAGCGCACTCCCCTTTACGCGAGCCTCGGGCTGCCGGAGATTCCGGTGCGCAAGTCGCTCAGCGACGAAACGATGCAGGCGATGCTCAAGCTGCTGGGCGAACTCACCGAGTTGCATTCGACGCGGGCCGCGACGCCCGAGGTCGCGCGCCTCGCGAACCTGCAGCTGCGCGCCGATCAGCGCGAGCGCGGCAACTACTTCGAGGAGCTCGAGCGCGAGGCCGAAGCGCTGCTGCGTGCCGTCGGCTATCGCGAGGGGCCGGTGTCGATGGACACCGTAAAGCAGATCGCCGAGCACCTCGGCTTCACGCTGCACGCCGTGACCGACCTCCCCTACTCGACCCGCAGCATCACCGACAGCGAGCGGATGCGCGTCTATCTTTCCGCGAGCGGTGTGAGTCGCTCGCGCTCGGTCGTCTTGCAGGCGCTCGCCGCGCATGTGCTCGGCAAGCGCGAGCCGGTCGACTACGGCGACCTGCTACAGCAGCGCGTCGAGACGAACTACCTCACGGGCGCGATTCTCCTGCCCGAGTCGAGCGCCGCTCCCCTGCTGCGCGCGTCGAAGCAGCGGCGCGATCTGTCGATCGAAGAATTCCGCGGCCACTACGGCGTCACCTACGAAACGGCCGCTCATCGCTTCAGCAACCTCGCGACACAGCACTTGGAAATACCCGTACATTTCCTCAAGGTGCACGAGTCGGGCGCGGTGCTCAAGGCCTACGAGAACGACTCGGTGCTCTTCCCGACGGATGCGCTGGGCAATGTCGAGGGGCAGATCGTCTGCCGCTGGTGGAGCGCCCGGCAGGTCTTCACGACCGATCAGCGCATCGGCACCTACTCGCAGTACACCGACAAGCCGGCGGGCACCTATTGGTGCACCTCGCAGGTCGAGTCGGGGCCGGGCGGCAGTTATTCGATCAGCGTCGGCACGAAGTTTTCGGAGGCGAAGTGGTTCCGTGGCCGCGACACGTCGGTGCGGCTGCGCTCTGACTGCCCGAACCCGTCGTGCTGCCGCGAGCCCGAGGAGGAGCTCGTCGAGCGCTGGGGCGAGCGCTCCTACCCGAGCGCCCGCATGAACTCGTCGCTGCTCGCGGCGATGCCGACGGGCACGTTCACGGGCGTCGACCGCGTCGCCGTCCTCGAGTTCCTCCAACGCCACACCCCGGAATCCCCCTAACCGGGTTGCCGTTAGAGGGGGGTTGAGTGGTCGTTTTTTGTAGTTCTGGCGGTGCCAGAACTACAAAAAACGACCACTCAACCCCCCTCACACAGCGGGAAACGGGGGCTGCCGCCCGGCTTTCGAGGAAGCGCCGGGCGGCAGCGGGTGGTGCTGAGGCTTAGGCCTCGGCGGCGAACTCGAAGTTCGCACCGGGGATCGCCTCGAGCAGGCGCTGCGTGTACTCCTCGCGCGGGTTGTCGAAGAGCTCGTCGGTCGTGCCACGCTCGACGATCTGGCCCTGGCGCATCACGCAGACGTTGTCGGCCACCAGGCGCACGACCGCGAGGTCGTGCGTGATGAACAGATACGTCAGGCCGAGCTCGTGCTGCAGCTTCGTGAGCAGCTGCAGAATCTGCCCCTGCACGAGCACGTCGAGTGCCGAGACGGCCTCGTCGAGCACAAGCACCTCGGGCTGCAGCGCCAGCGCACGGGCGACGGCGACACGCTGTCGCTGACCGCCCGAAAGCTCGCTCGGGTAGCGGTCGCGCAGCTCGGTCGGCAGGGCCACCTGCTCGAGCAGCTCCTCGACACGCTCGCGGCGCGACTTCGGCGTACCGACGCCGTGAATCGCCATCGGCTCGGCAATGGTGTTGCCGACGCTGTACTGCGGGTCGAGCGTGCCGTACGGGTCCTGGAACACCGGCTGCACGCGACGACGGAACGCGAGCAGCTCCTTACGGCTCAGTCGCGTGATGTCGCGGCCGTCGAACTCGATGCTGCCGGAGGTCAGCGGTTCGAGCTGCAGGAACAGCTTCGCGAGGGTCGACTTGCCCGAGCCCGACTCCCCCACGATCGCCGTGGTCGTGCCGCGCGCGACGTCAACGCTCACGCCGTCGACGGCGCGAACCTCCTTCTTCGCGAGGCCGCGGGTGCGCAGCTTGTAAATCTTCTGCGCATCCTTGATCTGAATCAGCGGCGGCTCGCTCGACGGGGCCTCTTCGGCCACCTCCTCGCGCTCGGCGGCGCGCTCGAGCATCTGCTCCTCAAGGGCACCCGTCGGCGACACGTCGAGGTCGTCCTGGCGAGCCACCTCGAGCCGCTTCGAGGCGAGGCTCGGCGCGGCGCTCACGAGGCGCTTCGTGTAGGGATGCTGCGGGTCGGTGAGGATCTCGCGCGACGGCCCGGACTCGACGACCTGGCCCTTGTACATGACGACGAGGTGCTCGGCACGGTCGGCTGCGAGGCCGAGGTCGTGCGTGATGAACAGCACCGAGGTGCCGTGTGTCGCCGTCAGGCTCTCGAGGTGGTCGAGGATCTGCCGCTGCACCGTCACGTCGAGGGCCGAGGTCGGCTCGTCGGCGATGAGCAGCTTCGGCCGGGCCGACATACCAATACCGATCAGCGCGCGCTGGCGCATGCCGCCCGAGAACTCGTGCGGGTACTGGCGAAGGCGAGCCTGCGCATCCGGCAGGCCAGCTTCGGTGAGCACCTCGATCGCCCGCTGGCGCACCGCCTTGCGGCCCTGTGCGACGTTGTTCGCGCGAATCGTCTCTTCGACCTGGAACCCGATGGTCCACACCGGATTGAGGTTCGACATCGGGTCCTGCGGCACGTAGCCAATCTGCTCGCCGCGCAGCTCGGTGATATCGCGCGAGTTCAGCTTCGTGAGGTCGCGCCCCTCGAAGAGAACCTCGCCGCCGGTCACGTGACCGGTGCCGGGTAGCAGCTGAATAATCGACTGCGCTGTGGTCGACTTGCCGGAGCCCGACTCGCCCACGATCGCGACCGACTGGCCGGGATAGATCGTGAGGTCGACGCCGCGCACGGCTGGCACAGAACCCGACTTCGTCTCGAAGTTCACCTGCAAGTTGCGGATCTCGAGCAGCGGCGTCTCCGCCGCGCCCGTCGTCTCCGGCGTAGTTGCTGGGCTGGTGGTCATCGGCGTGCACGCTCCTTCGGGTCGAGCGCGTCGGTGACCACGTCACCGAGCATGAGGAACGAGAGTACCGTGAGCGACAGCGCGGCGGCCGGGAACACGAGCACGAGCGGGTTGGTGTTGAGGGATGCGCGTGCCTGGGAAATATCGTTACCCCACGACATCGTGCTCGGCGGCAGGCCGATACCGAGGAACGACA
Organism: Gulosibacter sediminis; assembly: GCF_023370115.1. Taxonomy (NCBI): domain Bacteria; kingdom Bacillati; phylum Actinomycetota; class Actinomycetes; order Micrococcales; family Microbacteriaceae; genus Gulosibacter; species Gulosibacter sp. ACHW.36C. The sequence continues at coordinate 2,075,913 of NZ_CP097160.1, forward strand.
GGGTCGACTCGGCCACGATGTAGACACCGAGCGACACCGTCGCGACGGCGATGACGGGGCCGATCGCGTTCGGCAGCACGTGGCGCAGCAGGATGCGGAACCGCGAGAGCCCCAGCGCGATCGACGCGGTCACGTAGTCCGACTGCTTTGCGGTCATGACCGAGCCGCGCATGATGCGCGCGACCTGCGGCCACGCGAACAGCGAGATCACGAGGGCGACGAGCAGCGGGGTGCGCCCCGAGAGGGCCGACATGAGGACAATCGCGCCGAGGACGGTCGGGATCGCGAAGAAGATGTCGCCCACGCGCGAGATGATCGTGTCGAGCCAGCCGCCGTAGTAGCCGGCGAGCGCGCCGACGACGCCGCCGAACAGCACGACGATCAGGGTCGCGAGGAAGCCGACGATCACCGAGGCCTGCGCGCCGTAGAGCACGCGGGCGAAGACGTCACAGCCCTGGCGAGTGTAGCCGAACGGGTGGCCGGCGGTGGGCAGGCCGTCGCTGTTCGCGAGCAGGCAGCCCTGGTTCGGCGACTCGTTCGTGAAGACGCCGGGGAAGAAGGCGACGAACAGGATGATGACGATGAGTACCGCCGAGATCCAGAACATCGGGCGACGGCGCATCGACTCCCAGGCGTCGCCCCAGGTGGTGCGCGGCTTGCCGCTCGTGCGCACGGCGTCGACCGCCTGCACCGGCGTCTCTGAGACGGGTGCGACGAAGCGTTCTTGATGCAGACGAGTGTTATTTGGCATAGCGAATCCTTGGGTCAAGCCACGCGTAGAGCAGGTCGACGAGGAGGTTGGCGAGCATGAAGATCAGCACCATGATGGCGACGAACGACACGACGGTCGGCCCCTCGCCGAGAGTCACGGCGCGGTAGACCGTGCCGCCGACGCCGTTGATGTTGAAGATGCCCTCGGTAACGATGGCGCCGACCATGAGCGTGCCGAGGTCGATGCCGAGGAACGTGATCACGGGAATGAGCGAGTTGCGCACGACGTGCACCGTGATGACGCGTCGACCGGAAAGGCCCTTTGCGGTGGCGGTGCGCACGAAGTCGGCCGACATGTTCTCGGCGACGCTCGAACGCGTGAGCCGCACGATGTAGGCGAAGGATGCGCTCGCGAGCACGATGGCGGGCAGGATCAGCTCACCCCAGGGCGCTTCGGCGCTCACGGTAGTTCGCGCCCAACCAAGGTTGATGGCGAAGACGAGCTGCAGCACATAACCGATGACGAACGTCGGCACCGAAATAAGCAGCAGGCTGACGACGAGCACGCTCGCGTCGAAGAGCTTGCCCTTGCGCAGGCCAGCGATGAGGCCGATCAGGATGCCCGCGACAGCTTCGAATGCGAGCGCGAGCAACGCGAGGCGCAGGGTGATGGGGAAGGCGTGGGCCATCACTTCGGTGACAGGGCGACCCGAGAAGGTCGTACCCCAGTCGCCGCGGACGAGGCCAGAAATGTAATAGAAGTACTGGGCGATGAAGGGTTCATCGAGGTGATACTGCGCCCGGATGGCATCAATGGCCGCTTGTGACGGCTGACGGTCTCCGAACAGCGCGGCGATCGGGTCGCCGGGCAAAAGAAAGACGAGGCTGTAAATCAGGAATGTTGCCCCGAAGAAAACGGGGATGAGTTGCAGCAAGCGTCGGCCGAGATACCAAAGCATCGGCGGCTCCTCCTTGACATGTCACGAACGGGGACGGGTCGCATCCCGTTCGCACGGATGGAACCGGGGTCCGGTTGCCGAGCGTACTCGCTCGGCAACCGAACCCCGGGTTCTCGAATGGTTATTCCTTGGTGATCTGCTCGTAGAGCGGCACCGAGTCCCACCCGAAGGTGACGTTGCTGACGGTCTCGCCCCAGACACCAACCGCGTTCTGGTACCAGAGCGGAACCGAAGGGAGATCCTCAAGGAGGATCTGCTGGGCTTCGGTGTAGAGCGCGGTTGCCTCTTCAGGAGTAGCGGCCGAGAGTGCTGCCTGCACCTTCGCATCGAAGTCGGGGTTCGAGTAGCCCTCGTAGTTCGAGGAAGCACCGGTCTGGTACTGACCCGAGAGGAAGTTACCCTGCGACGGGTAGTCACCCTGCCAGCCAGCGCGGGTAGCACCGTCGAGCTTCTGCGCCTCGCGGTCCTCAAGGGCCGCGGCGAAGGTCGGGTACGACTCGCCCTCGGCGGTGATGCCGAGCGTGTTCGAGATGCTGTTCGCGGTGGCGTCGACCCAGGCCTGGTGGCCGCCGTCGGCGTTGTACGAAATGTAGAACGTGCCCTCGTACGGCGAGATCTCGTCGGCCTGGGCCCAGAGTTCCTTCGCCTTCTCGGGGTCGTAGCTCAGCACCTCGTTGCCCTCGAGGTTCTCGTCGTAGCCCTCAACGACCGGCGACGTGAAGTCGGTGGCCGGCGTGCGGGTGCCCTGGAAGATCGTGTCGGTGATCTCCTCGCGGTTGATCGCCAGCGAGATGGCCTCGCGGCGAAGCTTGCCTTCCTCGTCATCGGCGAAGTGGTCGAGGTAGAAGGGGATGTTGATGCCCTGGTAGATCGCGGCCGCCTGGTTGACGTTGCGGTCGGGGAAGTCGGTCGTGTAGGTGCTGAACGACGTGTCTGGCACGGTGTCGAGCACGTCAAGGTTGCCACCCTGCGCATCGGCGTAGGCAGCCTCGAGACCGGTGTAGAAGACGAACTTCACGCCGCCGTTGACCGGGGTGCGGTTGCCCGAGTAGTCCGGGTTGGTGACGAGCGACATGCTCTCGTCGTGCGCCCAAGCGTCCTCGCCATCCGGCATGTAGGGGCCGTTGCCGATCGGGTTCTCGCCGAACGCCTCGATGTCTTCGAACGCGACCGAGGGCAGCGGCATGTACGCGGTGTAGCCAAGACGGATCGGGAAGTCAGCCTCCGGCTCCTTCAGCGTTACCGTGAAGGTGGTGTCGTCGGTCGCCTCGATGCCGGTCAGCTCGGTGCTGCCGTCTTCGCTGGCGCCCTCAAAGTTCCCGAACCAGTAGGCGCCCGAAGGGTCCTGCGCCGCGTGGCTCCAGGTGTCCACGTACGTCTGCGCGGTGATCGCCTCACCGTTGGTGAAGGTCCAGTCCGGCTTGATCGTGATCGTCCAGGTGGTCGCGTCGTCGCTTTCGATCGACTCGGCCATCTCGTTCTGGTACTGACCGGTGGCGTCGTAGCTGACGAGGCCGGCGTACATCGCACTCAGGATCTTGCCGCCACCGGTTTCGGTGGTGGCATAGGTGATCAGCGGGTTCTGGGGCTCGCTACCGTTGGTGGTGATGATCGCCGACGAGTCGCCGCTGGCGGCCTCCGTCGCACCATCGCCGCCGGTGTTGCCGCTGGCGCAGCCAGCGAGCATGAGCGCACCTGCAGCTGCGAGGGCGATGGAGCCCCGCAGGAGTCGTGGTCGTCTCGACATGTTTCCTCAATTCTTTGGTGAGGCCGACTTCTCTGGAATGGGCGTGCAACTCTGCCTGCCCGAAGCCGGATCTTTGGATGAATACTTTAGGTGGTTGTTCACCCATTGCACAGATGTCGTTCAGGAAACCTGAAAATCTTTGCAAGTTTGTTGCACGCAGATGCGTGAGATTACGCAAAAGCGACCATTCTTGGTCGGCGTCTCGGTAATTCTGTGCACCCAACAACGACCCAAGCTCGGAGTGAATTAGGGTAGCCTTACCTGAGTCACGATCGACACGGGCTCCATCGAATGTCCTCGATCGCGTGACCTTCCTCCTGAGGTCCCTACGAAAGGATCCCCCATGCGCGCACGCCGCGTGACCACCGTCGCCACGACTCTTGTCGCATCCTTGGCCCTTGCTGCCTGCTCGAGCCCCGCATCCGGCAGCGACGGCGCCGCGAGCGGCGAGGCGGGCTACCCCATCACGATCGAGCATGCGCTCGGCACTACCACGATCGACGCGAAGCCGACCAACGTCGCCGCCGTCGGCTGGGCCAACCAAGACACGGCGCTCGCGCTCGGCGTCTCGCCCGTCGGCTTCGGCGCCCAGACCTGGGGCGTCGAGGACGGCAGCGGCATGATGCCGTGGACGAAGGAGAAGGTCGAAGAGCTCGGTGGCGACCCCGTGCTCTTCGACGAGACCGACGGCATCGACTACGAGGCCCTCGCGAACACCGCCCCCGATGTGATCCTCGCCGCCTACTCGGGCATCACCGAAGAGGAATACGGCACGCTGAGCGACATCGCCGACACCGTCGCGTACCCCGAGACGGCGTGGGCCACGACCTGGCGCGACCAGATCAAGTACAACTCGGAGGCCCTGGGCTTGGCTGCCGAAGGCGAAGCGCTCACCACCGAGCTCGAGACGCTGCTCGACGAGAAGGTCGCCCAGTACCCGCAGATCGACGGCAAGACCGGCGCGTTCATGTACGCCGGCCTCGGCGACGAGTCGCAGATCGGCTTCTACACGTCGCTCGACCCGCGCGCGGGCTACCTCGAAGACCTCGGCCTCTCGGTGCCACAGTCGGTGGCCGACGCGAGCGAAACCGCCGACGGCTTCTACGTCGACATTAGCTCAGAGAACATCGACCAGCTCAACGACGTTGACGTGCTCGTTGTCTACGGCGACCAGGCACTCCTCGACGAGTGGCAGGCCGACCCGCTGATCAGCCAGATCCCCGCCGTGCAGAACGGCTCGGTTGTGCTGCTCGGCAACGATGGCGCCCTCGCCGCCTCGGCGAACCCGTCGCCCCTCTCGATTCCGTGGGGTGTCGACGAGTACGTGCAGCTGATCGCCGACGCGGCCGACAAGGTCAAGTAGTCCCCGCGTGCACAGTGTGCGAATCGGCCGCCGCCGCAGACTCCTCGGGCTCCTCCTGCTCGTAGGTCTGCTGGCGGTGGCCGCCGCACTTTCCCTCGCGTTCGGCGCCCGGGTGGTGAGTTGGCAGGAGTTTCTTGACGGCGTCACCGGCAACGCCGGCGCGACCGACATCGGCGCGATCGCGGTGCAGGAGCGCATTCCCCGCACCATCTTCACGCTCGTGGCGGGTGCCGCCCTCGGTGTCTCTGGCGCCCTCATGCAGGCCCTCACCCGCAATCCTATTGCCGACCCGGGCATCCTCGGTATCAACACCGGCGCCGCGCTCGGCGTCGTCGTGAGCATGTCGGTCTTTGGCCTCTCCACCCTCCCCCAGTACCTCGCGTTCGCGCTCCTCGGCGGGCTCGTCACGGCGGTGGCGGTCTACGCGATCGCCTCGCTCGGCTCGGGCGGCGCGACGCCCGTGAAGCTCGCGCTCGCCGGTGTCGCGACCACCGCCGTGCTCACGTCGCTCGTCAGCGTCGTCACGCTCACGCAGAGCGACGTGCTCGACGTGTGGCGGCACTGGACCGTCGGCTCGGTCGGCCGCGGCAGCTGGGAGTCACTCGCGATCATCTCGCCGCTGCTCATCATCGCGGCGGCCCTCACGGCGTTCTCGCTCGGCCCGCTCAACTCGCTCGCGCTCGGCGACGAGGCCGCGACCGGGCTCGGCGTGAACGTGCTGCGCACGCGCATCCTCGTCGCCATCTCGGGCGTGCTGCTCTGCGCTTCCGTCACCGCGGTCGCCGGGCCAATCAGCTTCGTCGGGCTCATGGTGCCCCACATCGTGCGGTTCCTCGTCGGCCCGAACCAGGCCTGGGTCGTACCGCTCTCGGCCCTCGGCGGCGCGACACTGCTGCTGCTCGCCGACGTCATCGGCCGCGTCGTCGTGCGCCCCGGCGAGCTCGCGGTCGGCCTCATCACCGCGTTCGTCTGCGCGCCGATGCTCATCGTCATCGCCCGCCGCGCGAAGGTGCGCGAACTATGACCCTCGACATCGTCCGCCGCGCCCGCACCCGCCGCTATCGCATCGTCGTTGGGGTGCTCGTGGTGCTCCTCGCAGCGCTCATGCTCGCCTTTGCGATGATCGGCGACGTGGTCTACCCGATCACCGACATTCTGGCGGTGCTCAGTGGCCAGGACGTTCCGGGCGCATCATTCAACGTCGGCCAGCGACGCCTCCCGGCAGCATCGCTCGCGGTTCTCGCCGGCATCGCCTTCGGTATCAGCGGCTCCGTCTTCCAGAATCTGCTTCGCAACGATCTCGCGAGCCCCGACATCATCGGTATTTCGTCGGGGTCGAGCACGGCGGCCGTGTTCGGCCTCCTCGTGCTCGGGCTCAGCGGGCCCGCCGTCTCGGCCCTCGCGGTGATCGCTGGCATCGCAATCGCGCTCCTCATCGCCGCGCTCGCCGCGGGACGCGGTGGCTTCGGCGGCCGACTGATCCTCATCGGTATTGGTGTGAGCGCCATGCTCGTCTCGGTGACGAGCTACCTGCTCATGTACGGCAATGTGAACAGCGTGCCCGCGGCGCTGCGCTGGCTCAATGGCAGTCTCAATAATGCGAGTTGGGACGACATTCCTGTGCTGCTCATCGCCGTTGTCGTGTGCGGCGGTGGGGTGCTCGCCCTCCAGCGCAACCTGCTGCCAATGGAGCTTGGCGACGAGGCGGCCACCGGGCTCGGCGTGCGCGTGCAGCGCTCGCGCCTCGCCCTCATGCTGCTCGCCGTCGCCCTCACAGCGTTCGCGACCGCCGCATCCGGCCCGATCTCGTTCGTCGCATTCCTTTCGGGTCCGATCGCGCTGCGCCTCACGGGCCGCAGCAATCATTCGCCGATCGTGCCCGCGGCGCTCGTCGGCGCGGTGCTCGTGCTCGCGTGCGAACTCATCGGTCAGCACGCGCTCGGCGTGCGCCTGCCCGTTGGCGTCGTCACGGGGCTCATGGGCGCGCCGTTCTTCTTGTACCTCCTCATCCGCTCCAACCGAAAGGGGGCCCAATGACGAAGCACGCTCTCGTGCTCGAAGCGTCGGGGCTCGACGCGGGCTACGGCCGCACCGCGATCGTCCATGACGCGACCGTGCGCATCCCGCCCGGCAAAATCACGGTGATTCTCGGCGCCAACGCCTGCGGCAAGTCGACCCTGCTCAAGACCTTCGTGCGCGTGCTCAAGCCGCTCGCGGGTAGCGTCGTGCTCGACGGGCGCGACGTCGCCGCGATGCCGTCGAAGGAGCTCGCCCGCCAGCTCGGGCTGCTCCCCCAGCAGCCGATCGCGCCCGAGGGCATCACGGTGTACGACCTCGTCGCGCGCGGCCGGCACCCGCATCACCGGGCGTTTCAGACGCATGCCGCTGACGACGACGCGGTGATCGCCGACGCCCTCGCCGCGACCGGTGTCACCGAGCTCGCGGGCCGTGCCATCGACGAGCTCTCGGGCGGCCAGCGGCAGCGCGTGTGGATCTCGATGGCCCTCGCGCAGCGCACCGACGTGTTGCTGCTCGACGAGCCGACGACGTTCCTCGACGTGACACACCAGTACGAGGTGCTCGACCTGCTCACCGACCTCAACCGCGAGCGCGGCACGACCATCGTCATGGTGCTCCACGACGTGAACATCGCCGCCCGCTACGCCGATCACCTCATCGCCATGCGCCGCGGCAAGATCGTCGCGACCGGCAGCCCGCGCGAGGTCGTCACCGAAGCCACCATGGCCGAGGTGTACGACATAACCTCGCGCGTCATCGACGACCCGGTCTCGGGCGCACCGCTCGTGCTGCCCGTCGGCCGTCACCATACCGACCCCTCCGGAGGAAGCAATGCCCGTTAGCACCACCGTCGCCCCGTTCGCCCTGTTCCCGGTGCGCGTCGCCGCGGTACGCGACATCTCCCCCGGCTTCCGCCGAGTCACGTTCGTCGACGATTCGCTCGAACACTTCGGCGACCCGGGCTGGGACCAGCGCATCAAGCTGCTTTTCTCGACGCCGACCGCGGATGCGCGCACGCTGCTCGGCTCGACGGACTGGTACGGCGATTGGCGCGAGCTGCCCGAAGACTCGCGCCCGCCCATCCGCACCTACACGACCCGCTACGTGCGGGCCGAGCGCAATGAGGTCGATGTCGACCTCGTGGTGCACCCTGGCGGAACCGGCCCGGCCTCGCGCTGGCTCGAGACCGCCACCGTGGGCGACGAGCTGGTGCTGCTCGGCCCGGATGCGCGCTTCGACGGCGAGCCCGGCGGCGTCGACTTCGTGCCGCCGGCACGCACCGAGCAGTTCCTGCTCATTGGTGACGAGACGGCGGCGCCCGCGATCGCGGTCATGCTCGAGCAGTTGCCGGCGGATGTTCGGGGCGTGGCCGTCGTCGAGGTCGAGTCGGCCGCCGACGCGGCGTATTTCCCCGCACATCCGGGCTTCGAGGTGCGCGCCGTCGCACGGGCGGGTGCCGAGCATGGTTCGGCGCTCATCCCCGCAGTCGAGCGGGCCGCAGCCGAACTCGCGCCCGAAGGCACGCCGCAGACCGTCACCGAGATCAACCTCGACACCGATCTGCTCTGGGAGGTGCCCCGCACCGCGAAGGGCGGTGCCGCACTCGAGCAGACCTCGCTCTACACCTGGCTCGCGGGTGAGTCGAACGCCGTCAAGACGCTGCGCCGGCACCTCGTCGGCGAGCGTGGCATCGACAAGCGCACCGTCGCCTTCATGGGCTACTGGCGCCTCGGCCGCGCCGAAAACTAGCCGCTCTCAACGATGCATTGGTGTTGCGGTTGGCCCCATTTCCTCGCTGGAATCGCGTGAAAATGGGGCCAAACGCAACACCTATGGCTGAGGTGGCGGATGCGCGGGGCCGGCCGCGAGCGCGGCGCCGGCCTCGCGCACGCGCCTACTTCTTGTAGTTCGGGGCCTCCACGACCATCTGCACGTCGTGGGGGTGGCTTTCCTTGAGGCCCGCCGCCGTGATGCGCACGAAGCGACCGCGCGACTGCAGGTCGGGAATCGTGCGGGCGCCGACGTAGAACATCGACTGGTGCAGGCCGCCGGTGAGCTGGAACACGTTCTGGCGCACGGTGCCGCGGTACTGCACCTTGCCCTCGATGCCCTCGGCGATGAGCTCGTCGTCGCTCGGCACGTCGGCCTGGAAGTAGCGGTCGCGCGAGTACGAGGTCTTCTTGCCGCGGGTCTGCATCGCGCCGAGCGAGCCCATGCCGCGGTACGACTTGTATTGCTTGCCGTTGACGAAGATGAGGTCTCCGGGCGCCTCGTCGGTGCCCGCGAGCAGCGAGCCGAGCATGACGGCGTTCGCGCCGGCGACGAGCGCCTTCGCGATGTCGCCCGAGTACTGCAGGCCGCCGTCAGCGATGACCGGTACGCCGGTGCCGCGGGTCGCCTTCGAGGCCTCGTAGATCGCGGTGACCTGCGGCACGCCCACACCGGCAACGATGCGGGTCGTGCAGATCGAGCCGGGGCCCACGCCGACCTTGACCGCATCCGCGCCCGCCTCGACGAGCGCCGCGGCGCCCTCGCGGGTCGCGACGTTGCCGCCGATGATGTCGACGTCCTTGAACGCCGGGTCGGCCTTGAGCTTGCGGATCATGTCGATCTCGCCGCGCGAGTGGCCGTTCGCGGTGTCGACGACGATGACGTCGACCCCGGCGTCGCGCAGCGAGCCCGCACGCTCCCAGGCGTCGCCGAAGAAGCCGATGGCCGCGCCGACGCGCAGCCGGTTGCTCGCATCCTTCGTCGCGAGCGGGTACTTGTCGCGCTTGTCGAAGTCCTTCACCGTCACGAGGCCGCGCAGAATGCCCCCCTCGTCGACGAGGGGCAGCTTCTCGATGCGGTGCTGGCCGAGCAGGCGGAACGCGTCGTCGCCGCTGATGCCGACGGGGCCGGTCACGAGGCCCTCCGAGGTCATCACCTCGTGCACCTTGGTGGTCGCCTTCTCGCTGTCGGCGACGAAGCGCATATCGCGGTTCGAGATAATGCCGACGAGCTTGCCGGCCTCGTCGACGACGGGCAGGCCCGAGATGCGGAACTGGCCGCAGATCTCGTCGACGTCGGCGACGGTCGCGCCGGCCGAGGTCGTGATGGGGTTGGTGATCATGCCCGACTCCGACCGCTTCACGCGGTCGACCATGACGGACTGGTCCTGAATCGAGGCATTGCGGTGGATGATGCCGAGGCCACCCTGGCGGGCCATCGCAATCGCGAGTCGCGACTCGGTCACCGTGTCCATCGCCGCCGAAACGAGCGGCACCTTGATCGAGATGTTGCGCGTGAGCTGCGTGGTCGTGTCCACCTCAGACGGAATCACATCGGTTTCTTCCGGAAGCAGCAACACATCGTCATAGGTGAGTCCGGTAAAGCCGAAGGGATCGTGCTCAGTCATTTTGCTCCTGCAAACGCGGTTGTGTTCGCCCGCCGAGGACGCGGGCGCGTATCTCCATGGTACGACCCAACGCCGGGGCGGCGCGGGGCATTCCCCACCCACCGTCAGGGCCAGAGCGGATGCTCAGACGACGTTGATCTCGCCGGTCGGATCAGGCTCGACCCGGGTGCGACGCCGCCGGCGCCCGACGTCGATGACGAGGTCGATCGTGAAGAAGACGAGGCCGAGCCAGACGAGGCCGAAGCCGAGCCAGCGCTCGGGCGGCATCGGTTCGTGCAGCAGCACGACGCCGAAGATGAACTGCATGGTCGGCGCGACGTATTGCACGATGCCGACCTCGACGAGGCTGAGCCGCGCGGTGGCGGCGGCGAAGAGCAGCAGCGGCACGCTCGTCATCACGCCGGCGAGCAGCAGCATCGTGGTGTGCCCGCCCGAAACTCGACCCATCGTCAGGCCGCTGGTCACCTCGATGAAGATGAGGATGCCGATGCCGAGCGGCGCGAGCCAGAGCGTCTCCATGGTGAGCCCGGCGATCGGGTCGACGCTGCGGCCGACCTGCTTCTTGAGCAGACCGTAAATCGCGAACGAACACGCGATCGCGAGCGAGAGCCACGGCGGCTCGCCGTAGGCGACGACCATGACGATGAACGACGCCGTCGCGAAGGCGACCGCGACCCACTGCAGCGGCCGCAGCCGCTCGCGCAGAAACACCATGCCGAGCAGCATCGAGATGAGCGGGTTGAGGTAGTACCCGAGCGAGCCCTCGAGCGATCGCCCCACCTCGACCGTGAGCACGTAGAGCGTCCAGTTCGCGAACACGGCGAGGCTCGCGAGGCCGAGGAACAGCATCGAGCGCCAGTTCTTGATGATGCGCGTGAATGCGCCCCAGCGCCGCGCGATGAGCAGCACGGCGAAGCAGAAGAGCACCGACAGCACGATGCGCCACGCGATGATCTCGAAGGTGCTCGTCGGCTTCACCGTCTGCAGGTAGAGCGGCAGCAGGCCCCACACCGCGAATGACGAGATGCCGAGAATCAGGCCGGTCGTCTGCGTCGACCCCGATCGCTCCGGTGCGGATGCGGGGCTGGTTGCAGAGTTGGTCACCTCGGCAGCTTACGCCGAAGCAACAACAAAGGCGGGCCCCCGGTATTCCGGGAGCCCGCCTGGTCGTTACGCGAGTAGCCTAGGCGATCTTCGCGAGCACGTCGCGAGCCGAAAGGATGAGGTAGTCCTCACCGGCGTACTTCACCTCGGTGCCACCGTACTTCGAGTAGATGACCTTGTCGCCAACGGCGACATCCACGGGGATGCGCTTGCCGTCTTCGTCGAAGCGGCCGGGGCCGACGGCGACAACCTCGCCCTCCTGCGGCTTCTCCTTGGCGGTGTCAGGAATCACGAGACCCGACGCGGTGGTCTGCTCGGCCTGGACCTGCTGGATGACAATGCGATCTTCGAGCGGCTGAATGTTCACCGACACGGCAATCCTCTTTCTCTTGACGAGCTGTGCAAGTTTGAAGTTAGCACTCTCACCCTGAGGGTGCTAACTCGAGTGTATTGGGTGCTCCCTGATGGTGCCACCCAGCCGCCCGAGCGTACGCCCAGAGCGAAGGGCATCGCCGGCAAGTACGGTAGGCAGGGTGAATCGCGACGACCTGGAAGTGCTGCTCACCCCCGAGGCCCTGCGCTTGCTCGATGAGTACGCCGAGCTCGACACGGTGAGCGATGCCGTCGGCGCGGTCATGACCCTGCGCAAGGCGGGCGTCGACGCGCACACGAGCGCCGTCGTACTCACGCAGCTGCAGCTGCGGCGCCGGGCCCGCACGAAGTTCGGCAAGTTCGCCGCGAACATGCTCTTTACGGATGCGGGGCTCGCGCAGGCGACCCGGCTGCAGGTCGCGGCGCGGCACGCCGATCGCTTTCGCCGGGCCGAGGTGCGCACGCTCGCCGACCTCGGCTGCGGCATCGGCGCCGACTCGCTCGCGTTCGCGTCACTCGGCTTCGACCTGCTCGCGGTCGACGCCGACGAGCTAACGGCGGCCATCGCGAGCTTCAACCTCGCACCGTTCTCGAACGCGCGCGTCGAGCACTCGACGGCCGAGGCCACGAACCTCGACGGCGCCGAGGGCGTGTTCCTCGACCCTGCGCGCCGCACCGAGTCGCGCGGCGGCACTCGCCGGCTCGCCGACCCCGATGACTGGCGCCCGTCGCTCGGCTTCGCCTTCGACGTCGCTGCGAACGGCCGGGCGGCGGGTGTGAAGCTCGGCCCGGCGCTGCCGCACGAGTTGCTCCCGCCGAGCACCACATCCCGGCCCGTCGAGACGCAGTGGCTCTCGGTCGACGGCGAGCTCGTCGAGTGCGCCGTCTGGCTCGGCGCCACGGCGCGGGCCGGCGTGTGCCGCAGCGCGCTCGTGCTGCGCGACGGCGCGCACGAGCTCACCTCGGCCGACGCGGCGAGCGACGATGCGCCCGTCGGCGAGCTCGGCGAGTTTCTCTATGAGCCCGATCCGGCGCTCATCCGCGGCCGCTTCATCGGCGAGCTCGCGCGCATCCTCGGTGGGCACATGATCTCGCCCGAGATCGCCTGGGTGACGGCGCCGGAGCTGCACGAGACGCCGTTCGCGCAGGTTTTCCGCGTGCGCGAGGTGTTGCCGTTGCACGCGAGCTCGCTCAAGAAGCGGCTGCGTGGGCTCGGCATCGGCCGGCTCGAGATCAAGAAGCGCGGCGTCGACCTCGACCCCGCGAAGTTCCGCAAGGAGCTGCAGCCGCGCGGCGACAACGCCGCGACACTCATCTGCACCCGCGTCGACGAGCGCCGCGTCGCGATCCTCGCTGACCGCGCCTAGGCGTTCTTCCCAGTGACGTTGTGAACGGGTTGGCGTGAGGTGCCGCGTCCGTCTCGGCATCACCGCCAGCCCACGCTGCTTCGCGCCCGTGACCCAACTGTCCCACTATCCGATCAGGAGGGATATATACCCCTTGACGCACTCTGTGGGACACCCGGGTCAGCTCAGCCCTCCACCTGATGCGATTGGGACGCGAGCTCCGGCGGGGCCGTCGCTGAGCGGCGCTCTGGTGACTGCCGCGTGAGCAGTCGCGTTGTCAGCGATGCAGTGCGAGTGGAGGTGGCGCTGTCAGCGACGCCGCACGAATGGCAGTGGCGCGCTCAGCGACAACTGGCGCGATGGTGATTGCGCCAGTTGTCGCTGAGCGCGCCACTATGTGCGGGAGACGACTGCGGCCGCGGGGATAGTCCGGAGAAGTGGAGGAAGTCGTCTCCGGCACCAGACGATCACGGAGTGGCAGGCAAGTACTCCTCTAGGCTGCCCGGGCCTGGCCGCGGGCTGACTACAGCGCGACGACGATCGCGGTCGCAATCGCGATCGCAATGGCAATCGCGCTGCCCGCAATGCCGATGCCGGCGAGTGCCTTGCCGTTCGGCTCGCGGCTCATCGCCACGACCGAGACGACAAGCCCGATAACGCCGAGCGCGCCCGCGATGATCCAGAGGATGCCGGGGAAGCAGAGCAGAATCAGCGCGACGAGCGCGAGCGCGAGCCCGACGTACGAGAAGGTCGGCCGCGCCGCGGTGACTGCGGGTGCACCGAACTGCGTCGGCGCAAACTCCTGCTCGCGCGGCTGCCCGTAGCCCGGCTGCTGCACCGGCGGGGCGCCGTAGCCCCCCGGCTGCTGCTGCGCCTGCTGGCCCGGAGCCTGCTGGCCCGGCTGCTGGGGCAACGGCTGACCGGCGAGCGGCGGTTGGCCGTCCGCGTAGTCGCCGTACTCGCGGTGCTCGGGGTGCTGCACCCGGTCGGTGTAGTCGTCGTTCGTGAGCCCGTCGACGTCGAGGGTGTCACTGTCGTCGGCCTCACCGTCGTCGCCCGCGTCGCGCGGGTGAATCGGGCCCCGGCCGAAGTCGGAGCGGTCGTCGGTGACGCCAAAGGTGCCGCCCGAGGCCGGCACAATCTGTTCATCTTCGCCGTGCGGTCGCTGCGTGTTCGCGCCCTCGCTGTCGGTCATCGACATGCTCCCTTCGCCATCGGCATCATCCTAAATTGTCAGGCTCGAAGATTCCGTGAGTTGTGCCTGGGTCATTGGCAGCGTGGAGTCGGCGGCGAAATCGGCGGGCGACGGGGCGTGCCCCGCGGCCACGAGCTGCGCGCCGAGCACGGCGATCATGGCGCCGTTGTCGGTGCACAGCGACAGGGGCGGGATGTGCAGCTGCACGCCCGCCTCGGCGCTCCGCTCGGCCGTGAGCTCGCGCACGCGCGCATTCGCGGCGACGCCGCCGCCGAGCAGCAGCCGCGGGATGCCGAGGTCGCGGCACGCCGCGAGCGCCTTCGTCACCAGCACGTCGGCGACAGCCTCGCGGAACGACGCCGCGATGTCGGCGACGGGCACCGGTTCCCCCGCATCCTCAAAACGCTCGACCTCGCGCGCGACGGCGGTCTTCAGCCCCGAGAACGAGAAGTCGTAGCGGTGCCGCTCGAGATCGGATGCGCGCGACAGGCCGCGGGGGAAGCGGAACGCCTTCGGGTTGCCCTCGGCCGCGACGCGGTCGATCTGCGGGCCGCCGGGGTACGGTAGGCCGAGCACGCGGGCGACCTTGTCGAAGGCCTCGCCGGCGGCGTCGTCGATCGTCTCGCCGAGCAGCTCGGAGTCGCCGGTGAGCGAGTCGACGCGGATCAGCGAGGTGTGGCCGCCCGAGACGAGCAGCGCAATGGTCGGGAACTCGACGGGGTCGCCGCCCTCGCGCAGCAGGTCGGCCGCGACGTGGCCGACGAGGTGGTTCACGCCGTAGAGCGGCTTGCCGGTGGCAACCGCGAGGGCCTTCGCCGCGCCGACGCCGACCATGAGCGCGCCGGCGAGGCCGGGCCCCGCGGTCACGGCGATCGCGTCGATGTCGTCGAGGGTGACGCCGGCCTCATCGAGGGCCTGCTGCAGCACGGGCACCATCGAGTCGGCGTGGGCGCGGGCCGCAACCTCGGGCACGACACCGCCGAACTTCGCGTGCTCGTCCATCGACGAGGCGACCGAGTTCGTGAGCAGCGTCGTGCCGCGCACGATGCCGACGCCGGTCTCGTCGCAGCTCGTCTCGATGCCGAGCACGAGCGGTTCCCGCGCGGGCTCGAGCCGCGCGTCGGCCGCGCTGAGCGCCGTGTCGATGTCGGCTCGCATCACGATCGCGGCCTCCCGTTCCTTGCGGTAGTAGTTGTCGCGCCGCCCGATCTCGGTGAAGCCGAGGGCGGCGTAGAGCGCGCGGGCCGGGGCTCCCGATTCGCGCACCTCGAGAAACACGCGCCGCGCGCCGCGCGAGCGCGCCCACGCGAGCAGCTCGCGCAGGAGGCGCGTGCCCCAGCCATCGCGGCGCAGTTCGGGGCGCACGGCGATGGTCTGCACATCCGCCTCCCCCGCGCCCTGCGCTGCGAGCACGCCCGCGGCGCCGACGAGCGCGCCGTCGCGTTCGAGCACGACGTAGTGGGTGTGCTCGCTGCGAAGCTCGTCGTGCATGCCCGACGCGCTCCAGTGGTCGAGCGGAAACATCTCGTGGTCGAGTGCGACCATCTCGTCGAGGTCGTCGACGGTCGCGGCCCGCAGCTGCACGCTCACGCGGTCACCCGCTTCGGCACTGCGCCGGGCTTCGCGTCGGGCGCGCGCAGGTAGAGAATCTCGTCGGCGTCGGCGGGCACACCCTGCTCCTGCCGCGCGAGCCACGCGAGGGCGAGGTGCGCGGCCGAGACTTGGCGCGCATCCGCTCGGGCATCGGCGTCGGGCACGGCGTCGGGTGCGATGAGCTCGAAGCCGCCGTCGGCGAGCACCGAGCCGGCCGGGTAGTGGCTCATGGCGAGCTCGCGGCGCCGGGCGTCGGTCGTGACGAGCAGCGGGCCGGTGCTCGCGGGATGCGCGTGGCGCCACTCGTGCGCGATCGCGTCGTGGCTCGGCATCGGATGCAGTGGCAGGCCGCGCGCGAACGCGAAGGTGCGCGCCGCGGCCACGCCGACGCGCAGGCCGGTGAACGGCCCGGGGCCCATGCCGCAGACGACGTCGGTAATCTCGGCCGCGGTGAGCCCGGCCGCCTCGAGCGCCGTCGAGATGGCGGCGCCGATCACCTCGGCGTGGTGACGCGAGCTCGGCTCGCGGAACTCGCCGATGACGCGGCCCTGGTCGCTCACGACGGCGACGTCGGTTCCGGCGGAAGTGTCGATGGCGAGCAGCATGGCGCCAAGTCTACGCGCGCGGCGCCGCCCCGTCGTCGGCGAGCAGCGCCTCGAGCGTGACGCCGGCGAAGCGGTCGCCGACCGCGCGCAGCGTGACCTCGCGCGGCTCCTCGACCGCCGCATCCGGGTCGCCTGAGTCGTCGGCGGCCGGCTCAGCCTGCGCCGCGCGCGGCCGTGCAAGGTCGAGCTCGAGCCACTCGTCGGTAATGGCGCCGACGACCGCGCTGCCCCACTCGATGACGGTGACGGCCGAGTCGAGATCGAGATCGAGATCATCAAGCTCGAGCGCCGAGGTGAGCCGGTAGGCGTCGACGTGAATCAGCGCGGGGCCGTCGCCGAGCGAGGGATGCGTGCGGGCGATCACGAACGTCGGGCTCGCGACCGCGCCGCGCACGCCGAGCGCCTCGCCGAGGCCCCGCACGAGCGTCGTCTTGCCCGCGCCGAGTGGGCCGTTGAGCACGAGCACGTCGCCGCGGCGCAGCACGCTCGCGAGCGCGGCGCCGAGGCGTTCCATGTCGTCGGAGGTCTCGATTCGCGTCATGCCCGCACCCTACACAGCTTCGTTGTCGCGGGCCGAACGGCGCTGCACGCGGGTGCCGAGGCCGGCCACGAGCCCCTCGACGCAGAGGCCGGTCCAGCCGGCCCAGTCCTGCAGGCTGAAGTCGCTCGAGCGCGGGCCCCACAGGCGCACCGGCTCGCCCGGAGCGCCGTCGCGGTCGCCGAGGTTCACCACGACCTGGTCCATCGCGACGCGGCCGACAAGCGGCGCGGGAGTCTCGCGCACGAGCAGCTCGGCCCGGTGCGCGGCCGAGCGGGGAATCGCATCCGCGTAGCCCACCGGCACGAGGCCGATCGTCGTCGTCTCGCTCGCGTGCCACTCGTAGCCGTAGCTCACGCCCTGGCCCTCGTGCACGCGCTTGATCTGCGCGAGCTCGCTGCGCAGCACGGCGGGCGCGCGGGTGTCGTCGGCCAGGCCGTAGGCGGCGCGCGTCGCCGCGGGTGCGAACGGCTCGACCGTCGCCGAGACGCCGAACTCACGCAGGGCGGCGAGATCGTGTGGCCGGCGCACGAGGTAGTTGAGGCGCAGGCCGGCCGCGAGTCCGAGCACGCGCTCGAGGCCGAAGCCGTACGCGTCGGCGGTGAGGTCGAGCGCCGTGCCCGCCTCGGCGAGCTGCTGCAGCCGAGCGGCGAGCTCGGCATCGTCGATCACGAACTCGGGCAGGGGCGACGCCGACGCGGGCCGCTCGGGTGTGCGGCGCCGGGCCGAGTGGCTCGGATGCTCGGCCACGCCCCCGTGGTACTCGCGGACGATGCGCGGGCTGAGCCGCGTCGTCACCTCGTAGTTAATGGTGCCCGAGGCGGCAGCCCAGTCATCAGCACTCGCGGTGCCACCGATGACGGTGACGCGGCGATGCGCGCTGCGCTCGACGTCGCCGAGCGGCGTGACAACGCAGTGGCAGGCGTCGACGCGTTCGAGGCGCCAGCGATCCCCAGCCTCGTCCTGAAGCAACAGTTCACCCTCGGCCACGGGCAGCAGTCCGTCGACCTGGCCGACGTCGAGCAGCCAGCGGGGCATGTCGTCGACGTCGTAGCGGCGCACGTGCGCCGTCAGCGTCAGGGCAGGGCGCAGCTCGAGGCCGCAGCGGGCGTCGGGCGCGATGGGGTCGAGGCCGTAGAGCGCGATGCCGAGTCGCGTCGCGTCATACCGTGCCTCGGGGAAGCGCAGGGCGCCGGCCGTCGCCGCGAGATGGCGCAGGCTCGGCTGCAGGCCGAAGGTCTCGGCGAGGGCGGCGGCGCGGTCGAACGCGGCGATCTGCTCGGCGTCGTCGGCGTCGCTCGTGCCAGAGAAGTGGCTCATGAGGCCGCGCACCTCGAAGTAGCCGCGCGCCTCGTAGTCGCTCGCGAGGGTGAACATGGCCGGCCAGTCGGGCTCGCGCACGCCGTTGCGGCCGAGGCCCGTGTCGAGCTTGATGTGCACCCGCGCGGGACCATCGACCCGGCCCTCGCGCTCGATCCAGTCGGCGAGCATCGCGAGGTGCTGCGGGCTCGAGAAGCCGAGCTCGATGCCGGCCTCAACCGCCGCGCCGAAGTCGATGCTCGGGGCATCGAGCCAGGCGATGACCGGCGAAGTGATGCCGGCGGCGCGCAGCGCGAGCGCTTCGTCGACGTCGGCGACGCCGAGCGCGCTCGCCCCCGCCGCGAGCGCAGCGCGGCCCACCTCGACCATGCCGTGCCCGTACGCGTTCGCCTTAACGATGGCGATCACGGGCACCTGCACCGCGTCGGCAAAAACGCGCAGGTTGTGGCGCACCGCGTCGAGATCGACGTGGATGCGCGGGGCCGGGGCGCGCTGGGTCACGACGCCGCTCCTTCCGCGACGACAAAGGCCGTCGAAACATCGCGATCGTGCGAGATCGACAGGTGCAGGCGCCCCACGCCGAGTTCGGCGAGGACGCCGTCGAGCTTGTCGCTGCGCACGAACGAGGGCGCGCCGAGGTGGGTGCGCCGCACCTCGAGCTCGCGCAGGGTGAGGCCGTGCAGCCCGCCGAGCGCCTTCACCGCGGCCTCGCGCGCCGCCCAGCGAGCGGAAATGCTCGTGAGCGGCAGCGCGAGTTCGGCCTCGGCAAAGATGCGTTCGGCGAAGCGCGGCACGCGCAGCGCGCGCTCGACGCGCACGTGCTCGACGGTGTCGACGCCAATTCCGAAAATCAGCGACATGCGGGCGCCGCTACTCGACGGTGACCGACTTGGCGAGGTTGCGCGGCTGGTCGACGTCGAGGCCCTTCGCGGTCGAGAGTTCGAGCGCGAAGATCTGCAGCGGGAGCACGCGCAGGAACGGCTCGAAGAAGTGCTCGGTCAGCGGCATGGCGAACACCTCGTCGGCGAACGGCAGTACCGCGGCGTCGCCCTCTTCGGCCACCGCGAGCACGCGGGCGCCGCGGGCGCGGATCTCCTGAATGTTCGAGACGACCTTCGGGTGCAGCGTGTTGTCGTGGCGCGGGCTCGGCACGATGACGAACACCGGCTGGCCGGGCTCGATTAGCGCGATCGGGCCGTGCTTCAGCTCGCCGGCGGCGAAGCCCTCGGCGTGAATGTAGGCGATCTCCTTGAGCTTGAGCGCGCCCTCGAGCGCGATCGGGTAGCCCGTCGAGCGGCCAAGGAAGAGCACCGAGCGGGTGTCGGCCATCCAGTTCGCGAGTTCGCGGATGCGGTCGTGGTGCTCGAGCACGTGCTGCATCTTCTCGGGCAGCTGGCGGAACTCCTCGAGGTGGCCCGCGACCTCCTCCTTCGAGAGGGTCTCACGCGCGCCGGCGACGTAGAGGCCGAGCAGGTAGATGGCGGCGACCTGCGCCGTGAACGCCTTCGTCGAGGCCACGGCGACCTCGGGGCCCGCGTGGGTGTAGACGACCGAGTCGGACTCGCGCGGAATCGACGCGCCCTGGGTGTTGCAGATCGAGATGGTCTTCGCACCGAGCTCGCGGGCGTAGCGCACGGCCATCAGGGTGTCCATGGTCTCGCCGGACTGCGAGAGCGACACGACGAGCGTGCGCTCGGTGACGACGGGGTTGCGGTAGCGGAACTCGTGGGCGAGCTCGACCGTCACAGGCACGCGGGTCCACTGCTCGAGCGCGTACTGGCCGGTGAGACCCGAGTAGTACGCGGTGCCGCAGGCAATGAGCAGGATGCGGTCGATCTCGCGGAAGTAGTCGGCGCCAAGCCCCTCGAGGTCGGGCAGCTTGACGTGGTCGTCGGCGATGCGGCCGAGGATTGTCTTCTCGATCGCCTCGGGGTTCTCAGCGATCTCCTTCGCCATGTACGACGGCCAACCGCCCTTGTCGGCGGCCGACGCATCCCAGCTCACCTCGAACTCGTCGCCCGAGGCGGACTCGCCGTCGAAGGTCGTGATCTCGACCGACTCCTTGCGCACGACGACGATCTGCTCCTGCCCCACCGCGATCGCGCGGTCGGTGTGCTCGACGAACGCCGCGACGTCGGAACCGAGGAAGTTCTCGCCGTCGCCGAGGCCGATCACGAGCGGCGAGTTGAGGCGCGCGCCGACGATGACGTCGGGCTGATTCGAGTGAATCGCGAGCAGCGTGAACGCGCCCTCGAGGCGGGGCACGACGTTGCGGAACGTCTGCACGAGGTCGCCCGTCTTCGCGTATTCGCGGCCGAGCAGGTGCGCGGCGACCTCGGTGTCGGTCTCCGAGAGGAACTCGACGCCGTCGGCCTTGAGCTCTTCGCGCAGCTCGTGGAAGTTCTCGATGATGCCGTTGTGAATGACGGCGAGCTTGCCTCCGTCCGACAGGTGCGGGTGCGCGTTGCTGTCGTTTGCGGGGCCGTGGGTGGCCCAGCGGGTGTGGCCGATGCCGATGTGGCCATCTGCCATGGGAGCCTGCTCGAGGTCATCGAGCAGCGTCTGCAGCTTGCCTGCGCGCTTGCGGGTGTTCAGCGCACCGTGCTCGTCGACCACGGCGATGCCCGCCGAGTCGTAGCCGCGGTATTCGAGTCGGGCCAGACCCGACAAAAGGATCTGCTGACTGGTTCGGTCACCGACGTATCCAACGATTCCACACATAGGGGTAATTCTGCCCCATCCCTCCGACGCGCGCGTTCACCCTCACGCGCGCGCCGGAGGCGTGGGCCGCGCTAGCTCTGCTGCACGCGGCTTACGACCGCCACGAGTTCGTCGAAAAGCTGCTCGCCTGGCTGCACGCCCATCACCTCGGGCACGAAGTCGGCGGCCGGGCGTGTCTCGAGCAGCTCGCCGAGCTCGTGCGACTGCTCGTCGTCGTCGCTGCGGAACTGCAGGGCCGCGCCGATCGCCGCGAGCAGGCCGCCGTGTTCGAGTCCGCGCGCCGCGAGGTCGACCGCGGGCTCGACAAACCGCTCGTGCCGGCTCAGCTTGCGCAGGGGCTGACGCCCGATGCGCGTCGGGGTGTCGGGCAGCTCGGGGTTTTCGAAGCGCTGAATCGTGCGCGCAACGTAGGCGGCGTGCTCATCGTGGCCGAAGCCGAACTGCTCGATGAGCAGCTCGCTCGTCTCGCCGAGCACCGTGTCGACGTGCTCGCGCACCTGTGGGTTCGCGAGCGCCGAGGCGATCGAGGCCTCGCCGAGCAGCGAGCCCCAGTATGCGGCCGTCGCGTGGCCGGTGTTCACCGTGAACAGCTTGCGGCGGATGTATGGGGCGAGGTCGTCGACGAAATGGGCGTCGGGGATGCTCGGCTCGGCGCCGTCGAACGGGCCGCGCTCGATCGCCCACTCGCTGAAGTCCTCCACCACGACGTCGACGCCGTCGGCGTGCACGGCCGGGATGATGCGGTCGACCGCGGTGTTCGCGAAGATCGCCCGGTCGGCGAGCTCCTCGGCGCCGTCGAGCACGAAGTCGCGCAGCGTGTCGGTGGCGTTGATCGCGTTCTCGCAGGCGAGCACGACGAGCTTCGGCGCATCCACCGCCCGCTGCCGCAGGCCCTCGCGAATGACGGGCGCGATGAACTTGAGCACGCCGGCGCCGACCGCGCAGCTCGCGATGTCGGCCCCGGCCACGGCCGCCTGCGCGGAGGCCGGGTCGGAGGCCGAGTTCACGGCGCTGAAGCGGTCGACGGTGTGCGTGCGGGCGTTCGCGCCCACCTCGCGCACCTCGTAGCTGTCGGCGGCGTTGAGGGTGTCGACGAGCTCGGCGTTGACGTCCGAGAACACGAGGTCGTAGCCCGCCTCGTGCAGGGCGAGGCCAATGAAGCCGCGCCCGATGTTGCCGGCGCCGAAATGTACTGCGGTCTTGGCCATTAGTCGTTTACTCCGCTCAGCAGTTCGTAGAGTTCTTCGTCGGTCTGCGCCGCGAGCAGGCGGTCAACCTGGCTCTGGTCGGCGAAAATCTGGGCGATCTTGGCAAGGATCTCGAGGTGCCCGCCGTCCTTACCGGCGATGCCGATCACGAAGCGCACCTCGTTGCCGTCCCAGTCAATCGGCTGCGGGTAGCGCGCAACCGAGAGTCCCGACGCGACCACCGCCTGCTTGGCGTCGTTCGTGCCGTGCGGAATCGCGAGGAAGCTGCCCATGAAGGTCGACACCTCGGCCTCGCGGGCGAACATCGCATCCACGTAGTCGGGCGTGACCGAGCCGCGGGCGACGAGTCGCTCGCCCGCCTCGCGGATCGCCTCGTCGCGGGTGGTCGCGGTCGGCGCCGTCGTGATGCTCTCGAGCGTGAGCACGTCGGGGTCGGCCGCCGGTGTGGTCGGGGCGGTGGCGGTGGCTGCGGCAGGCGCGGCGGCCGGCGCTAGCGCATCCGCACCCTCGCCCGGGGCGTACGGCGAGGCCTCGGGCTCGGCCGCTGCCGGAGCCGGAGCGAGTTCGCCGTCCTGGCGCTGCTTGAGCAGGTTCACGACCTCGTCGTACTTCGGCGAGTTCATGAACTGCCCGACCGACACGTGAATCGCGTCGGGGCGGCGCTGGCGGGCGCGTGGCGTGAGCTCCTCCTGCGTGATGATGAGGTCGGCCGAGCTGTCGAGGTTCGCGATCGCGGCGTTCGTCACACTCACGCCGGTGATGCCCGCATCCTTCACCTTCTTGCGCATCACGCTCGCGCCCATCGCGCTCGACCCCATGCCCGCATCGCAGGCGAACACGACGCTCGAGATCTCGCGATTCGGGTCGGCCACCTCGTCGCGCAGCGAACCGGCCGCGGCCTGGCCCGCGAGGCTCGAGAGCGCCGCCGAGTCCTTGCCCTTGTTGCGCTGAGTCTTCGCGACCGCCGCGCTCATGCCGTCCTCGCCGCGCTCGAGCGCCTCGAGGTCACGCTTGCGCGAGGCCCGCAGAATCACCGCGGCGATGACGAAGGTGACCGTGGCTGAGATGACCACCGACAGGATCACGCCGAGGTAGCTATCGCTCGCGGTTTGCAACAGCACCGCGATGATCGAGCCCGGCGCCGCGGGCGCTCGCAGGCCCGAGTCGAAGATCATGTTCGTGAACACGCCGCTCATGCCACCCGCGATGACCGCGAGCAACAGGGCCGGCTTCATGAGCACGTACGGGAAGTAGATCTCGTGGATGCCGCCGAGGAAGTGGATGATCGCAGCGCCCGGTGCCGAGGCGCGGGCCATGCCGACGCCGAAGACCGAGAATGCGAGCAGGATGCCGAGGCCGGGGCCCGGGTTCGCCTCGAGCAGGAACAGGATCGACTTGCCGTCGACCGACGCCATCTGCGTGCCGAGCGGCGTCAGCACGCCGTGGTTGATGGCGTTGTTGAGGAAGAAGACCTTCGCGGGCTCGATCAGGATGCTCGTCAGCGGCAGCAGGCCGTTATTGATGAGCCAGCCGACCGCGTTGCCGAGGGCGGTCATGAGTCCGTTGACGACCGGCGCGAGCAGGTAGAAGCCCGCGATCGCCATGATGAACGAGAAGATACCGGCCGAGAACAGGTTGACGAGCATCTCGAAGCCGGCGCGGATCTTGCCGTCCCAGAGCTTGTCGAGCTGCTTCATGAGCCAGGCCGCGATCGGCGCCATGATCATCGCGCCGATGAACATGTGCACCTGGCCGAGCTCGCTCGCGCCCTCGGGCAGCGCCGCGTTGAACTGGTCGACGATGTAGTCGCTGCCGACAATGACGCCCATGGTCGCGACGGTGGCGACGACACCGCCGCGCTCCTTGTAGACCATGCGGCCGGCCGTGTTCGCGATGAGCAGCGGCATCAGGTAGTGGATGGTCGGGCCGACGAGCTCTGACAGGCTCGCGTTCGGCGTCCATCCCTTTTCGATGAAGAACGCGGTGAACAGACCCCACGCGATGAGGGCAGGGATGTTCGGCATGATCATTCCCGAGAGGAATGTGCCGAACTTCTGGACTCCGACGCTGAACTTGTTATTGCCGCCTGACGCTGAGTCGGTCGACGGCGCGGTAGTTGCGGACACCACTGCCTCCAGATCCTCGTGAGATACGGGCGGAACCGCGACGTCGCGATTCATCCTCTGTTCAGCGTACTCTGCGCCCGCGCTCAGGAATATGACGATTGGGTTCAGCGTTTCGTGCTGCCCTGGCTGCCAGTAAGCTGGGTGGATGCTCACCACCGCACGGCGCCCGGCCACCACGAAGTGGTCGACGCCGTTCGACGAGATCGATCGGGCCGACTGGGCCGAGCTGGCACCGTCGACGCCCTTGACGATCGACGAGGGTGACGTCGCGCGCCTGCGCAGCCTCGGCGACCCGATCGACATCGACGAGGTGCGGGAGGTCTATCTCCCGCTGACCCGCCTGCTGAACATCCACGTGAACAACGCGCGCCAGCTGCGCCGCGCGCAGAATTCCTTTCTCGGCGACCGCGGCGATGGCACTCCCTTCGTCATTGGTGTCGCGGGCTCGGTTGCCGTGGGCAAGTCGACGGTGGCGCGCCTCCTGCGCGAGCTGCTGCGGCGCTGGGAAGACACGCCGCGCGTCGAGCTCATCACGACCGACGGCTTCCTCTACCCCAACGCCGAGCTCAAGCGCCGCGGCCTCATGTCGCGCAAGGGCTTCCCCGAGTCGTACGACCGCCGCGCGCTGCTGCGCTTCGTCACACAGGTGAAGTCGGGCGCCCCCGAGGTGCGCGCGCCGTTCTACTCGCACGTCGTCTACGACATCGTGCGCGACGCCGAGATCGTCGTGAACGCGCCCGACGTGCTCATCGTCGAAGGCCTCAACGTGCTCCAGCCGCCGTCGCGCGGCGGCGGGCTCGCGGTGAGCGACATGTTCGACTTCTCGATCTTCGTCGATGCGCGCACCTCCGACATCGAGAAGTGGTACCTCGACCGGTTCCTGCAGCTCCAGCGCGGCGCATTCGCGAACCCGTCGTCGTACTTCCGCAAGTACGCCGATCTCTCCCCGACCGAGGCCGTCGCCACCGCATCCGATATCTGGAACTCGATCAACCTGCCGAACCTCGAGCAGAACGTGCTGCCGACCCGCTCGCGCGCGAAGCTCATCCTGCGCAAATCCGAGAACCACGCAATCTCGAAGGTCCTCCTCCGCAAGTCGTAGCCGCGCCGTCGGTGTGGCCACTGGTGACAGCCCCGATAGCCCCGACGACTCCGACGACTCCGACGACTCCGACGACTCCGACGCAGTTTTCTAGGTTCGCTGCGGTTACAGCCGCATCGATCGTAGAAAACTGCATCGGATGCGCGGGCGTAGTTGAGAGCGGATGCGCCGGACAAACGGATGCGCGGGCGCAGTCGCGAGCGGATGCGCCGGCCAAGCGGATGCGCGGCCCGCGCGCACCCGCCGCTCACGATCCTCGCGCCCACGCGCCGAAATATCAGCGACTCGCTATTTGATAACGATTCTTATTCGCAGATAGTCTCGTGCAATGCCGCCGAAGCGGCATCGAATTTGCTGATTCTTTAGGAAGGACCCGCCTCAATGGCACCGATCCTGTCCCGTCGAGCGCCGCTGCTCGCCTCCGCCGCATCCCTTGCGATTGCCGCGCTTGCCCTCACGGGCTGCGCGGCCGGTTCGCAGCCCGGGAGCACCGCGTCGACCGAGGCTGAACACCACCACGAAGACGGTCACGAACACGAGCACGAGCACGAGGCGACCGAGTCGTCGGGCCCGCAGCCCCGCCTCGCGCTGACCTACGACGGCGGCATCATGGTCGTCGATGCGAACTCGCTCGAGGTCGTCGCCGATCTGCCCATCGACGGCTTCAACCGCCTCAGCCCGGGCGGCGACAACCGCAACGTCTTCGTCTCGACGACGGGCGGCTGGGCCGTGCTCGACGCCGGCACCTACACGCAGCCGCACGGCGACCACACCCACTCCTACACATCCGAGCCCGTGCTCAGCGACGTCGTCGCGAGCGCCGAGACGCCCGGCCACGTCGTGCACCACGACGGCCAGACCGCGCTGTTCGACGACGGCACGGGCGAGGTCACGATCTTCGACACCGCCACGCTCGAGGAGCAGGTCGAGGCCAGCAGCATCACGCCGACCGCGACCTACGAATCGGCCGATGCGCACCACGGCGTCGCCGTGCCGCTCGCCGACGGCCAGCTGTTCGTGACGGTCGGCAACGAGTCGGAGCGCAGCGGCGCCCAGGTCGTTGACGCCGACGGCAACGTCATCGCCGAATCCGACGAGTGCCCCGGCATCCACGGTGAGACCACCGTTGGCGACGACCTCGTCCTCGCCGGCTGCGAAGACGGCGTGCTGCTCTCGCACGGCGACCACTTCCACAAGATCGACGCGCCCGACGACTTCGGCCGCACCGGCAACGCGTTTGCCGCGGACGGCTCGACCGCCGTGCTCGGCGACTACAAGACCGACCCCGAGGGCGGCATCAACCTGAGCCAGATCGCCCTCATCGACACCGTCGACGAGTCGATCAACGTGGTCGACACCGGCGCCGAGTACACCTGGCACGGCCTCGCCCGCGGCGAGGACGGCGAAGCGCTCGTCTTCGGCACCGACGGCACCCTGCGTGTCTTCGACCCCGAGTCGGGCGAGCTCGTCAACGAGATCGCAGTGACCGACGAGTGGACCGTGCCCGATGAGTGGCAGACCAGTCACCCGGCGATCGTGCAGGACCGCGGCTTCGTCTACATCAGCGACCCGAACACCTCGACGATGTACGTCGTTGACTACCTCGGCGGCGAAGTCACACAGTCGGCCGCGCTCCCCCACGAGGTGAACGAGATGGCGCTCGCCTCGGGCCAGCTCGCGGAAGACTAAGCGACACCCACGCGAAACGGCTGCGGCCCCGACCAATCTGGTCGGGGCCGCAGCCGTTTGCGCGAAAAACTAGACGAGCGCGAGCTCGGCCTTCACGACGTCGGCGAGCGCGTCGGCGTGCAGGCGCGCGGCGTCGTCGGTCTCGGCCTCGACCATGACGCGCACGACGGGCTCGGTGCCGGATGGGCGCAGCAGCACGCGGCCCGTGTCGCCGAGCGCGAGGGTCACCTTCTCGACCGCGGCCTGAACGGCCTCGTTCGAGGTGCACTCGTCCTTGCGCACGCCGCGCACGTTGACGAGCACCTGCGGGTAGACCTTCATGACTTGCTTCAGCTCGCTGAGGGGCTTGCCCTCAGACGCGACGACGCAGGCAAGCAGCAGTCCCGTGAGCACACCGTCGCCGGTAGTGGCGTGGCGGGTGACGATGACGTGACCCGACTGTTCGCCACCGATGGTGAGCTCGCGGCGGTTGAGCTCGGCGAGCACGTAGCGGTCGCCCACCTTGGTTTCGACGAGGTTAATGCCGTGCTCGCGCATCGCGATGCGCAGGCCGAGGTTCGACATGACGGTCGCGACGAGCGTGTCGTCCTTGAGCATCCCGCGGCCCTTGAGCCACAGGGCGAGGATCGCGAGGATCTGGTCGCCGTCGATGACCTCACCGTTCGAGTCGACCGCGAGGCAGCGGTCGGCGTCGCCATCGTGCGCGACGCCGAGATCGGCGCCGAGCGAGACGACGGTCTCACGCAGCTTGTCGAGGTGCGTCGAGCCGACGCCCTCGTTGATATTCAGGCCGTCGGGCTCGCCACCAATGACGGTGACGTCGGCGCCCGCGTCGGCGAACACCTCGGGCGAAACGCCCGCGGCGGCACCGTTCGCGCCGTCGATGACGATGCGCATGCCGTCGAGCGGCGGGCGGCCGTCGTCGTACACGACCGGCAGCGACGAAAGCAGGTGCAGTGCGTAGCGGTCTTCGGCATCGGCAAAGCGCTCGATGCGGCCGACTCCGTCGCCCGTGGGGCGAAGCTGCTCGGCTTCAAGCTGGGCCTCGATCTCGTCTTCGAGTTCGTCGGCCAGCTTCTTCCCGCCGCGGGCAAAGAACTTGATGCCGTTGTCGGGGGCAGGATTGTGGGACGCCGAGATCATGACGCCAAAGTCGGCGTCAACATCGGCGGTCAAAAACGCCGCGGCGGGCGTTGGGATCACGCCGGCGTCGAAGACATCGACGCCCGCGGAGGCGAGTCCGGCGGCAACTGCCGCGCTGATGAACTGGCCGGAGATGCGCGGGTCCCGGGCGAGAACCGCGACCGGGCGCTCGCCGCGCTCGCGCGCTTCACGCGCGAGCACGACGGCGGCCGATTGAGCCAGGCCGACTGCGAGTTCTACCGTCAGGCGTTCGTTGGCGAGGCCGCGAACACCATCCGTTCCAAAAAGTCGACCCATGTTGGCCCTTCCGATTAGCGCTTCGAGTACTGCGGAGCCTTGCGGGCCTTCTTAAGACCGGCCTTCTTGCGTTCCTTGACTCGCGGGTCGCGGGTAAGGAAGCCGGCCTTCTTCAGCTCGGGACGGTTGTGCTCGCGGTCAATCTCGTTGAGCGCACGCGCAATGCCCAGGCGAAGCGCGCCAGCCTGACCCGAAGGTCCGCCGCCGTGAATCGTTGCGATTACGTCGTAAGCACCGTTCAACGTCAGCAGGGTGAACGGATCGTTAATGAGCTGCTGGTGCAGCTTGTTGGGGAAGTACTCGTCAAGGGCACGGCCGTTGACGGTGATCTTGCCGGTACCGGGGACAACGCGCACGCGGGCAACAGCCTGCTTGCGACGGCCCACGGCCTGGCCCGACACGGTGAGTGCGGGGCGCGGGGTGGTTTCGACAGCTTCCGAGGCCGGAGTCTCGGTGCTGAAGTTGGTGAGCTGCTCCGCGGTGGAGTCTTCGATGGTCGCCACTATCTCAGTCCTTCGTTCTTCGTGCCGCTACTGGGCAACCTGGTCAAAGGTGTAGGGCTTGGGCTGCTGCGCAGCGTGCGGGTGCTCAGGACCCGCGTACACCTTGAGCTTCTTGAGCTGGTCACGGCCGAGCGAGTTCTTCGGCAGCATGCCCCGGATCGCCTTTTCAACGGCGCGCTCCGGGCGCTTCTCGAGGAGCTCGGTGTAGGTCTCGGCGCGGAGGCCACCCGGGTAACCCGAGTGACGGTAAGCCTTCTTCTGCTCCAGCTTCGCACCCGTGAGCGCGACCTTGTCAGCGTTCACGACGACGACGAAGTCGCCGGTGTCGACGTGGGGAGCGAAGATGGCCTTGTGCTTACCGCGCAGGATGGCGGCAGCGTGCGAGGCGAGACGACCCAGGACGATGTCGGTTGCGTCGATGACGAACCATTCGCGGGTGATTTCACCTGCCTTGGGCGTGTAAGTACGCATAGCAATGCATCTTTCGTTCGAAGGGAATGGTCGTGAGTCCCGCTCGGTCGTCGTGTTGGCCCGCCAAACGACGGGTGAACGCGACAGTTGAGGGTCCACTTCGATGCCCGGGTAAGCGGGCAACCTGAATATGTTACTTCACGGCGTGGCAGCGGCGCAATGGCTGACCTCGGATGCAGTGCGCTAGAAGAGCTGGCGGAAGTTCGCCCGCGCGAGGTCGAGCAGCTCGTCCCCGCGGCCCGAGAGCACGGTGCGGATCGCGTAGAGCGAGAAGCCCTTCACCTGCTCGGCCGTGATCGCCGGCGGCATCGAGAGCTCCTGTCGCTCGACGACGACGTCGACGAGGGCCGGGCCCGGGTGCGCGAGCGCCTCGGCGATGGTCGACTCGACGTCCTTCGACTCCTCGACGCGCCAGCCGCGGATGCCCACGGCCTCGGCGACCTTCGCGAAGTTCGGGTTCTCGAGGTCGGTCGCGAACGTGACGAAGCCGGCGGCCTTCATCTCGAGCTCGACAAAGTTGAGCGACGAGTTGTTGAGCACGATGAGCTTTACCGGCAGCTTGTTCTGCGTCACGGTGAGCAACTCCCCCATGAGCATCGACAGGCCGCCGTCGCCCGCGAGCGCGACGATCTGCCGCTCGGGGAACGCCGCCTGCGCGCCGATCGCGTGGGGCAGCGCGTTCGCCATCGACCCATGGCTGAACGAGCCGACGAGGCGCCGGCCGCCACCGAGGTGGAGGTACCGGGCCGCGTAGACGACGGGCGAGCCGACGTCCGGAATGAACACGGCGTCGTCGTCGGCGAGCTCGTCGAGCACGCTCGCGACATACTGCGGATGGATGGGTCGCTTGCCGCGCGACGGCACGGCGAGCTCGTCGAGGCGCTTGCGCGTGCGCTCGTAGTGCTTCACCGAGTCATTGAGGTGCGCGCGCTTGCGGTTGCGCTTGAGCAGCGGCAGCAGGGCGCGCACGGTGTCGCCGACGTCGCCGACCAGGCCGAGGTCGAGCGGGGTGCGGCGACCAAGCTGCTCGCCGCGGATATCCACCTGCGCGACCTTCGCATCCTTCGGAAAAAACTGCTGGTACGGGAAGTCGGTGCCGAGCATGAGCAGCACGTCGGAATCTTCCATGGCGCGGTAGCCCGAGTTGAAGCCGAGCAGGCCGGTCATGCCAACGTCGAACGGGTTGTCGTGCTCGATGTGCTCCTTGCCGCGCAGCGCGTGCACGATCGGCGCCCCGAGCACGTCGGCGAGTTCGACGACCTCGTCGTGCGCGCCCGCGACGCCGGCACCGGCGAGGATGGTCGGGCTCGAGGCACCCGCGAGCAGCTCGGCAAGCTCGTGCAGCTCGGCCTCGGACGGCAGCACCCGCGGCTGCGCGGCCCGCACAACGTGCTCGCCCTCGTGGATGGCCTGCTGCAGCGCGACGTCGCCGGGCAGCACGACGACCGCGACTCCTCGGCGCTCGATCGCCGCGCGCATCGCGATCTCGAGCACGCGGGGCATCTGCTCGGCCGACGAGACCAGCTCGGTGTAGACGCTGCACTCGCGGAACAGCTCCTGCGGGTGCGTTTCTTGGAAGTAATTCGAACCGATCTCTTCGCTCGGGATGTGCGCGGCGATCGCGAGCACGGGCACGCGCGAGCGCTGCGCATCGAAGAGTCCGTTGATGAGGTGCAGGTTGCCGGGGCCGCAGCTGCCGGCGCAGACCGCGAGCTCGCCGGTGAGTTCGGCGTCGGCCGCGGCCGCGAACGCCGCCGCCTCCTCGTGGCGCACGTGCACCCACTCGACCTGCTCGTCTTTGCGAATCGCGTCGGTGAAGCCGTTGAGCGAGTCGCCCGGCACCCCATACACGCGGCGCACGCCGTTCACTCGAAGATTGTCGACCAGATTCTGCGCCACTGTGCCCATGGGCTGCTCCTTGTCTCGCGTTCGGTACGGCCAGTCTTGCACTCGAACTCGACAAGTTCTCGAACGCGGCACAGACAACGGCGGCCCCGATCCATGCCAGATCGGGGCCGCCGCCGTGCTTTCGCCGCTGGGAGTCGCTAGCAGCAGCGCGCCGAGGGGTTCGCATCCTCGTCGCGCGCCTTCTGCCGCCAGAACTCACGCTCCGTCATGGGCGTGGCGTCGGGGTGCTCCCGGCGCAGGTGGTTCACGTACCGCTCGTACGCGTGCCCGCCCATCATGCCGTTGAGGAACCAGCTCGCGTTCGCGAACCAGGCCCGGATGCGCCCGGGCTTGTTCGAGTGCGTGGGCGCGGTCATTATTCGAGCGTCCGATCGCGCTTGTCCTCGGGCAGCTGCGCCCACTTCTCCATGAGCTCCTTCTCGGGCTTGGTCGCGGTGATCCCCGCCGGAGCAAAGGTCAACGACGGCACCGGCTTCGGCTCAGAAGTCGGCAGGCCATCGTGCTTCCAGGCCTGAAACACCTTGACGAAGGCCGCGCCGACGACCACGAGTGTGAGAATCGCAAACAGGATCGAGAGCGAGCCCTGCACGGCCGTGTTGCGCACAGTCGCCTCAAGCTTGGTGACGTCGGCGCTCGGATCGGCCGCGAGGGCCGTGTCGATGTCGGCACGCGTGGCGAAGTGATTGGCCCAGTACCCAATGTTGCGCACCGGCGAGAAGATCTTGTGCCAGGAACCGACCATCGTGACGACGAGGTCGAACATGAGCGGGATACCGGGAATCCAGAGGTACTTGAACATCTTGCGCCCGCGCTTTGCGAGCACCGCCGTGACTACGGCGAGCGCGACCGCCGCGAGCAGCTGGTTCGCGATACCGAACAGCGGGAAGAACGTGTTGATGCCGCCGAGCGGATCGGTGACGCCGAGCAACAGGATGTAGCCCCAGCCCGCGACCATGAGCGCGGTCGTGAGCCACACACCGACGCGCCAGTTGTTGTCCTTAATGCGCGGCCAGAAGTTGCCGAGGGCCTCCTGCAGCTGGAAGCGCGCCACGCGGGTACCGGCGTCGACCGCGGTGAGGATGAACAGCGCCTCAAACATGATCGCGAAGTGGTACCAGAAGCCCATGAGGCCCGGCGTGATGTTGTGCATGATGTGAGCGATACCCATGGCGAGCGTGGGCGCGCCACCCGTGCGAGAGACGATCGACTCCTCCCCCACCTCTTCGGCCATCTGCTGGAGGAACGACCCTTCGACATGCACGCCGTTGAGGCCGAGCGAGTTCACGAACATCGCCGCGCCCTCGACCGTGCCGCCGGTGGCCGCGACGGAGGAGTTCATGGCGAAGTAGAGGCCGCGGTCGATCGACACGGCGGCGACAAGCGCCATGATCGCGACGAACGACTCCATGAGCATGCCGCCGTAGCCGATGAACTTCGTCTGGCGCTCCTTGTGCACCATCTTCGGGGTCGTACCCGACGAGATGAGCGCGTGGAAGCCCGAGAGGGCGCCACACGCGATTGTGACGAAGAGGAACGGGAACAGCGCGCCACTGAACACGGGGCCGTCGGAGCGGCCCGCGAACTCGCTGAACGCGGGGGTTGTGATCTCGGGGCGCACGATGACGATCGCGACCGCGAGCACGACGATGACGCCGATCTTCATGAAGGTCGACAGGTAGTCGCGCGGCGTGAGCAGCAGCCACACCGGCAGCACCGCGGCGATGAAGCCGTAGATGATGATCGCCCAGGCGATGGTGGTGTGGTCGAGCAGGAAGAACGACGAGCCCCACTCGGTGGCGGCAATCTGGCCACCGCCGATGATCGCGGCCATGAGCAGGATGAAGCCGATCACCGAGACCTCGAGGATCTTGCCGGGGCGCAGGTAGCGCAGGTAGATACCCATGAACAGGGCGATCGGAATCGTCATGCCGACCGAGAAGACACCCCAGGGGCTCTCGCCGAGCGAGTTCACGACGACGAGCGCGAGGATCGCAACGATGATGATCATGATCGTGAGGGTCGCGAGAATCGCGGCGATGCCGCCGACGCGACCGAGGTCATCCCGCGCCATCTGGCCGAGCGAGCGGCCGCGGCGACGCGTCGAGATGAACAGCACGAGGTAGTCCTGCACCGCGCCCGCGAGCACGACGCCGACGATGATCCAGATCGTGCCGGGCAGGTAGCCCATCTGCGCGGCGAGCACGGGGCCGACGAGCGGGCCGGCGCCAGCGATCGCGGCGAAGTGGTGGCCGAACAGCACGCGGCGGTCGGTCGCGACGAAGTCCTTGCCGTTCGCCAGGTACTCGGCCGGCGTCGCGCGGTGGTCGTTCGGGCGCAGCAGGTGCTTCTCGATGTAGTTCGCGTAGAAGCGGTAGGCGATGAGGTAGGTGCACACCGCGGCGAACACGAACCAGATGCCGTTGACCGATTCGCCGCGCACGAATGCGAGCATGGTCCAGGCCACGCCACCGACGAGGGCGATGAGCACCCACGTGATGATCTTGCCTGGCGTCCACTTCCTCGCGCGGTCGAGCGCCTTGGCGTCGGCGCCGGCGACCGGGTACCCCTCGGGGGTGTTGAGCTGGGACTCATCCCATTCGACGGGCGGATTCGCGGCGTCGTCGGCGCGCGATTCGTCGATCCTTGTCATTCTTTCTCGCTCTCACTGGTTCAGCTCTGCGTTGAGTTGACGCGCGCCGTGCGGGTGCGGCGCGTGGCCAAGCATAGTGACTTCCAGCGAATTGGCGAGATTCTTACAGTTTGGAGGCCTCGCGTCGTGGTAATTCAACGACATTGTCGGGCCGCTTCGCGCGGGTCGCGAGCTGGCGGGATGCGAGGTCAGCGTCGTCGGGGTACCCCACCCCGGTGAGGGTCAGGCCCTTCGCCGCGAGCACCGTGAACGCGTTCGAGCGGCTGCGCACCTCGAGCAGCTCGGGCACGCGCGCGAGCGGAAGCCTGCCCTGCCCGACCGCGGCGCACATCCCGACGAGCGAACGCACCATCGAGTGGCAGAAGGCGTCGGCGCGCACGTGCGCGCGGAAGACGCCCCGCTCGAGCTCCTCCCAGCGGAACTCCTGCAGCGTGCGGATCGTCGTCGCGCCCTCCCGCGGCTTGCAGAAGCCCGCGAAGTCGTGCAGCCCGACGAGCACCTCGGCGGAAGCGTTCATCGCGTCGAGATCGAGGGCTCTGCGCACGACCGTGGTGCGGTGCCGCTCGAGCGGATTCGCAACCGAGGTCGAGTCGGCGAGACGATATTCGTAGCTGCGCCAGAGTGCCGAGAAGCGGGCGTCGAACTCGGTGCCGACCTCGCGCGCGCCGGTGATGAGGACGTCCGAGTCGGCGCCAAGAATGCCCGCGCAGCGGCGCACCAGCGCGGCCGCGGGGTCGTCATCGCCACGCCCCCGCACGGTCGACGCCCACACCTCGTCATCGAGGTCGAGGTGCGCGACCTGACCGGTGGCATGGACCCCAGCATCCGTTCGGCCAGCGACCGTGAGCAGCGGGCCGGTCTCGGGCAGCGCGCGGTAGAGGATGCGCAGCGCATCCTCGAGCGTGCCCTGCACCGTGCGGAGCTCGGGCTGCGCGGCCCAGCCGCTGAAGGCCGTGCCGTCGTAGGCGATGTCGAGGCGCACGCGGACATTCATGCGCACCATCTTGCCGCATCCGTGCGCCCGCCGGGCCGAGGCGCTCGCGCGGAAACGAGGAAGGCCCCCGCCAAGTGGCGGGGGCCTTCCTGTTGGTGCGAGGAGACTACTTGGTCTCTTCCTCGGCTGCGTCGTCGGCAGCAACCTCGTCGGTCGCCTCGGCGGCGGCCTCGTCGGTCTCGACCTCAGCGGCAGCCTCGGCTGCCTCGGCCTCGACGGCGGCCTCGGCCTCGACGTCCTCGGTCACCACGTCGTCCTCGACAACCGGCGCCTCGGCGACGGGGGTCTCGGCAGCGGTGTTCTTCACCTTCGGCGTGACGGGCTCGAGCACAAGCTCAATCACGGCCATCGGCGCGTTGTCGCCCTTGCGGTAACCGGTCTTGATGACGCGGGTGTAGCCGCCCGGGCGCTCCGCGACGAGCGGCGCGATCTCGGTGAAGAGCTCGTGCACGACACCGCGGTCAGTGATCGTCTCAAGCACCTTGCGGCGGTTGTGCAGGTCGCCACGCTTGGCCTGCGTGATGAGGCGTTCAGCGACGGGCTGGAGGCGCTTCGCGCGGGTCTCGGTAGTCTGGATGCGCTTGTGCGTGAACAGCTGCGCGGCCATCTGGCCAAGAATCATGCGCTCGTGGGTGGGGCCGGCGCCGATGCGAGGACCCTTTGTAGGCTTAGGCATTCTCGTGATCTCTTTCTGAAACTAGGTATCCGCGTCTGCGCGGTTTAGATGTACTCGCCGCTGTCTTCGCCAGCACCGTAGAAGTGGGTGCCTTCGAAACCGGGCACCGAATCCTTGAGGCTCAGGCCCATGCTCGACAGCTTGTCGCGCACCTCATCCACCGACTTCTGACCGAAGTTCCGGATGTTCATCAGCTGCGTCTCGCTCAGCGCAACGAGCTGCGACACCGTGGTGATGCCCTCGCGCATGAGGCAGTTGTACGAACGAACCGAAAGGTCGAGGTCGTTGATGCTCATCGACAGTTCTTCGTTGATGACCTGGTCAACCGGCGCGGGGCCGATCTCGATACCTTCAGCCTCAACGTTGAGCTCGCGTGCAAGCCCGAACAGCTCAACCAGCGTACCGCCGGCCGAAGCAACGGCGTCGCGCGGCGACATCGACTGCTTGGTCTCGACGTCGACCACGAGGCGGTCGAAGTCGGTGCGCTCACCCGCACGGGTGGCCTCAACGCGGTAGGTGACCTTGAGCACCGGCGAATAGATCGAGTCGACCGGAATCTGGCCGGCCTCGGAGTACTCGTTGCGGTTCTGCTGGGCCGAAACGTAGCCGCGGCCACGCTCGATCGTGAGCTCGAGCTCGAACTTCGCGTCGTCGTTCAGCGTCGCGATGACGAGGTTCGGGTTGTGAATCTCCACGCCGGCGGGGGCGGAGATGTCAGCGGCAGTCACTTCACCGGCGCCGGTCTTGCGCAGGTACGCGGTGATCGGCTCGTCGTGCTCGCTCGAAACAACGAGCTGCTTGATGTTGAGGATGATCTCGGTGACATCCTCCTTCACGCCCGAAATGGTCGTGAACTCGTGCTGCACGTTGTCGAGGCGGATGCTCGTAACGGCCGCGCCGGGGATCGAGCTGAGCAGGGTGCGACGCAGCGAGTTGCCGAGCGTGTAGCCAAAGCCAGGCTCGAGCGGCTCGATGACGAAGCGCGAACGGTACTCGGAGACGTGCTCCTCGGTGAGGGTGGGGCGCTGTGCAATGAGCACTGTGTGGTTCCTTTCGGCAAAGCGTCCGCTATATGACGCTTGGCGTGTGCGTGAGTGGCGATCTCACGTGAGGTAGGTAGTGGTGCGAAAGACAGGCGGTCCGGCGGGTGCCGGAAAGTCGCCCAACCCTCGAGGTGAGGACCGGGCGACCGGGGGCGTTAGACGCGACGACGCTTCGGCGGGCGAGCACCGTTGTGCGCCTGCGGGGTGACGTCGGTGATCGAACCGACCTCGAGGCCCGCGGCCTGCAGCGAACGGATGGCGGTCTCGCGACCCGAACCCGGGCCCTTCACGAAGACGTCAACCTTCTTCATGCCGTGCTCCTGTGCCTGGCGAGCAGCCGACTCAGCGGCGAGCTGCGCGGCGAACGGGGTCGACTTACGCGAACCCTTGTAGCCAACGGCGCCTGACGAGGCCCAGCTGATCACAGCACCGGTGGTGTCAGTGATCGAAACGATCGTGTTGTTGAACGTCGACTTGATGTGCGCCTGGCCGACGGCGACGTTCTTGTTGCTCTTGCGGCGCGGCTTGCGCGCGGCGGTCTTGGGGGTAGCCAATTCTTCTCTCCTACGAAATTCGGTTCACTCACATCCGCAATGCGGATG
Source organism: Gulosibacter sediminis (assembly GCF_023370115.1). NCBI lineage: Bacteria > Bacillati > Actinomycetota > Actinomycetes > Micrococcales > Microbacteriaceae > Gulosibacter > Gulosibacter sp. ACHW.36C. The sequence continues at coordinate 2,113,315 of NZ_CP097160.1, forward strand.
GGTTACTTCGCCTTCTTCTTACCGGCGACGGTGCGCTTCGGGCCCTTACGCGAACGCGCGTTGGTCTTGGTGCGCTGACCGTGCACGGGAAGACCGCGACGGTGGCGGATGCCCTGGTAGCTACCGATTTCGACCTTGCGGCGGATGTCGGCTGCGACCTCACGGCGAAGGTCACCTTCAACCTGGTAGGTACCTTCGATGTGGTCGCGGAGGGCAACGAGCTGCTCGTCGCTGAGGTCCTTGACTCGGGTGTTGCCGTCGACGCCGGTAGCCTCGAGCGACTTGAGCGCGCGGGTGCGGCCGATGCCGTAGATGTAGGTGAGTGCAACCTCGACGCGCTTTTCGCGCGGGAGGTCAACGCCTGCTAGACGTGCCATTGGAGTGTGCTCCTAGATGGTGAGAGGTGTGGTGCAGCAGCTGGGCCCCGGCCTCGTGCCCGGAGGTGTCCCCGACCGTGGTGCGATCGGTTCTTACCGCTGCGATTGCATTATTGAGTTGTGTGCCACCGAGGCGGCGGATGCGCGGCGAGCGCGAGGCCCGCCGACCGCAACTAGCCCTGGCGCTGCTTGTGGCGCGGGTTGTCGCAGATGACCATGACGCGGCCGTGACGACGGATCACGCGGCACTTGTCGCACATCTTCTTAACCGAAGGCTTGACCTTCATGAGTGTTCTTCTTTCTTCGCTGGCCTCGTGCTGACGCGGGTGCGCCAGCCGTTCCTTATCCGGCCGAAACGAACTGCAGGCTACTTGTAGCGGTAGACGATGCGGCCACGCGTGAGGTCGTAGGGGCTGAGTTCTACGATCACTCGGTCTTCGGGAAGGATGCGGATGTAGTGCTGCCGCATCTTGCCGGAGATGTGTGCGAGGACCTTGTGTCCATTGGAAAGTTCGACACGGAACATTGCGTTTGGCAATGCTTCGATGACCGTGCCCTCGATCTCGATGACGCCGTCTTTTTTGGCCATAGCCTCACTGTCGCTTGCTGTAGTTCGCCGCATGCCGGTCATGCGGAAATCGACTTCTCGCAGACATGCCAAAGCAGGCACGACAAGCCGACTTTCAACTATAGGCTGGCGCGCTCGCGAAATGCAAGGGGGAGTTCCGTTCAGATCCCACGGAACTCAGACAGCCTGAGCCTAACAGCCTTGCGCGCAGAACACACTCATAGCGAGCGGTGGGTTTCGGATGCACGCCTGCGGAGATGTCGGAGGCTCATAGTCCACTGCAATTACCGACAAGAGCACCCCGCAGCAGCGCGGAAGGAGGCGGCGCGAGATGACCAGCACGGCACCCGAGTTTGACGATGACCAGACCGACGCATTCCTCCGCGTCGCGCTCGAACAGTTCCACGCCGACCTGCGCGCGCGGGCGGCGGTCGATGCCTCCGACTTCCGCACCTACGCAACTATTTACAACACTGCCGAGGCCTACACCTCGCGCGATTGTGGGCCCGCCGTCTCGGCCACGAAGCGCGCCGAGACGTTCCAGTGGCATCTGCGCTCGGTCGCGGGCGAGTTCGCGTGCGACTCGCAGCTCACCGACAACGCGCTGATGAACCGCGCGCGGGGCGCGCACAACCTGTTCACGAAGTTCCCGTACTGGCACGATGCGCTCGCCGAGGCCTCGGTGCAGGCCGGGCACGTGGGCGCGATGCTCCGGCACCACTCCCCCGTACCGCCGCAGCACTACGCCACCTACGGCAACGGCGTGCTGCGATACGCGAAGGCGCACACCGCTCCTCAGACCGAGACCTACGCGAAGAAACTCGCGGCGAAACTCGCGAGCGAGGAATTCGAAGAGGCCCACAAGCAGGCGTTCGAGAAGCGCCGAGTCATCGTCAACCACGACGACTTCGGCATGGCCTTCCTCACCGCCTATCTCCCCTCCGTCGTCGCGGCCGCCATCGACGAGCAGCTGTCGCGCGACGCCGAAGCGATGATCGACGTCGCAAAGCAGGAGGGTAGGGACCGTCGGAACGAGCCCGAGTTCGACGCCGACCTGCGCACGCGCGACCAGCACCGCGCCAACATCCTCTCCGACACCCTGCTCACTGCCACGGCACAGACGATCCTCGAGGGCCCTGCCGAGGGCGCCGCGCGGGTCAGGGCTACGGTGAGCATCGTCACGCCGGTGCTGGCGCTGCGCGACCCAAAGTTCGCCGGGGCGTTCGCTCGGGCGGGCGGCTCCGACACCTGCGCCGGGGTGGCGATGCTCAACGGCATCCAGCCCATGAGCGCCGAAGAGGCCCGCCAGTGGGCCGCCGATGGCGAGCTCGAGCGCATCCTCACGCACCCCATCACGGGGCACGTCATCACTTCCGACACCTATGCGCCGACCGCGTCGCTGCGCAGGTATCTCCGCGCCCGCGACGTCGTCTGCTGCTTCCCGGGCTGCCGCCGGCCGGCGCATCGCAGCGAGCTCGACCACACGGTCGCGTGGCAGGACGGCGGCAAGACGCACCCGGGCAATCTCGGGCACCTCTGCCGCGCCCACCACACGCAGAAGCACGTGCAGCCGTGGCAGGTCTTCAACCTCGGCGGCGGCGAACTGGCATGGATCACGCCCGAGGGGCGAACCATCCACGTTTCACCCGAACCGCCGGGGCCCCGCTTTGTCGAGGTGCACGATCCGCCACCCTTCTAAGGGTGCGGTCTGCCCACGAACGGGCCAACGCACCCCAGCACCCCAGCACATCCACCGGACCACATCAGGGCCGCACCGCTCGTCACATCGAGAGCGGTACTCGGGATGCGCTGGGGCGCTTTGGGGCTACGGCACGGGAACGGGCGTCACACCAAGCGGCGCGAGACCAGCGGCGCCGCCGTCGGCGGCGGTGGAGACCCAGATACCTTCTTTATGGCGCAGCACGGTGTGCTCCCAGTGGGCGCTCGGCGTTCCATCGATCGCGCGCACGGACCAGTGGTCGGGGTCGGTACGCACATCGGGGCTGCCCGCGGTAAGCATGGGCTCGATGCAGATCGCGAGGCCAGCCTTCACGACCGGGCCGCGACGGCGCACGCGGTAGTTGAAAACGGTCGGCTCTTCGTGCATATCGCGGCCGATACCGTGTCCGGTGTAGCCCTCGAGGTTGCCGAGCGGACCCTCGTCGAGGTGCATATCGATCTCGTCCTCGATCGCGCCGCCCACGTCGTTGAGGTGGCGGGCCGACGCAACCGCGGCGATACCCGCCCACATGGCAGCCTGCGCAGCGGCGCTCGTACGGCGCGCATCCAGCAGCCACTGCTCGGCGTTCTCGCGCTGCGGCTTACCCGGCACGATGAACGTGCGTGCTGAGTCGCCGTTCCAACCGTTCAACTGGGCACCGCAGTCGATCGACACGATGTCGCCCGGCTGCAGCGGCGTCTCGTTCGGGATCCCGTGCACGACGACGTCGTTCACCGAGGCACACACGGTGTGGGCGTAGTCCTCGACGAGCTTGAAGTTCGACTCGCCGCCCCCGGCGAGGATCACGCGCTCGGCAATGGCATCAAGCTCGAGCGTCGAAATGCCGGGGCGAATGGCGGCTTCGACCGCATCCAGGGCCTGCGAGGTGAGCAGTCCGGCGGGCACCATGAGGCGCAGCTCTTCGGGGGACTTATAGATCGAGCGCATGGCACCGAGCCTACTCGGCACACCGTGCGTCTCGAGCAGGTAAAGAAGCATCCTTCAAGCTGGGCGTTCCGTGCTAACTTGCTGAAAAACTTCACGACGGCATCCGCGCCATACAACGACGTTAGGAACCACGCATGTCCGCCAGCCCAACAACGCTCGAAGATCGCAACCCACCGGAACCAACAGGGCTGAAGCGCACGCTCGGCGTCTGGAGCACCCTCACCCTTGGCGTCGGCGCCATGGTCGGCTTCGGCTGGGTCACGCTCGTCGGCGGCTGGATCGAAAGCGCCGGCTCGCTCGGCGCAACCCTCGCGTTTGTCGTAGGCGGCTTCATGATGGCGATCGTGTCGCTCGTCTACGCCGAGCTCGTCGCCGCAATGCCGAAGGCCGGCGGTGAGCACAACTACATCATCCGCGCGATGGGCCCCCGCTGGTCATTCATCGGCTCGTGGGCGATCACGGGCGGCTACGCCACGGTGGTCGCATTCGAGGCGGTCGCGCTCCCCCGCGCGATCGACTACGTCGTCGACCTTGAGCAGATCCACCTCTGGACCGTCAGCGGCTCCGAGGTCTTCCTCGTCTGGGCCCTCGTAGGCTCGGTCGTCGCGGTGCTCATCACGATCATCAACATCCTCGGCGTCAAGGTCGCGGGTGGCGTGCAGATGTTCGTCGTCATCTTCCTCTTCGCCATCGGCGCGCTGCAGATCTTCGGCTCGGTCACGGGCGGCTCTGGCGCAAACTTCGAGCCCTTCTTCACGGGCGGCTCCGCGGGCTTCTTCGCGGTGCTCATCGTCGTGCCGTTCCTCTTTGTTGGCTTCGACGTGATCCCCCAGGCCGCCGAAGAGGTGGACATCCCGCCGCGCAAGGTGGGCAACATCTCGTTCATCTCGGTGCTCATCGCCGCGGCCTGGTACATCATGATCGTGCTCACGGTCTCGTCGGCCCTCACCCACGACCAGATGGCAAGCTCGGGCCTGCCGGCGGCGGATGCGATGGGCGCGCTGTTCGGCAACCAGTTCTTCGCCAACCTCATGGTCGCAGCCGGCGTCGCCGGCATCATCACCTCGTGGAACTCGCTGCAGCTCGGCGCCTCGCGCCTCATGTTCTCGCTCGCGCGCGGCGGCATGCTGCCCGCGTGGTTCGGCAAGCTGCACCCGAAGTACGGCACCCCCGCGAACGCCCTCATCGTGCTCGGCGCCATCGCGACGATCGCCCCGTTCTTCGGCGCCTCAGCCCTCGGCTGGATCGTCGACGCCGGCTCGCCGATGATCGTCATCGCCTACCTGCTCGTCTCGATCTCGTTCGTAATCCTCCGCGTGCGCGAACCGCGCATGGAGCGCCCGCTGCGCATCGGTGGCAAGGGCAAGTTCGGCGTTGCCATCGGCGGCCTCTCGATCGCGATCACCGCGTTCCTCTGCTCGCTCTACCTGCCCGGGATGCCCGCCGGCATCGGCGTTGAGTCGTGGCTCATCTTCGGCGTCTGGTGGATCGTCGGCGCCGTGTTCTTCGTAGCGATTCCGGGCGGCGTCAAGCCCGGCCCGAACGCCGAAGAAGAGCTTTACGAGAAGGTGCTACAGAAGTTCCCGGGCCGGCGCGGCTAGCGAGCCCCGACTCGCGCCCGCACCTGCCGCACGAACTCCCCGAAGAGCACGCGCCGGTCGTCACGATTCGCCGCGAGCTCTTCGGGGTGCCACTGCACCCCGACAATCCAGGTGTTCTCGACGCGCTCCGTCGCTTCGGTGATGCCGTCGCGAGCACGCGCCGCGACGCGCAGCCCCGCGCCGACCCGGTCGACCGCCTGGTGGTGGCCGTTGCGCACCGTCAGGCTTGATGATCCGTACAGCTCGCGAAGGCGACTGCCCTCGACCAGCTCGACCACCTCATCCACAAAGAGCGGATCGCCCGGCGCACCCTTGTGCAGCTCGAACGGGTCAAGATCGGGCACGAGCGAGCCACCGCACGCGACATTGAGCAGCTGCGAGCCGCGGCAGAGGTGCAGCATGATCGCGTCGTCGGCGATGCCGGTGCGGATGAGTTCGAGCTCGCGGTCGTCGGCGCGGCGATCCTTGCCGTACTCGTTCGGCACGGGGTCGGTGTGCCCGTAGAGCGTCGCGTCGACGTCGCCACCGCCGAGCACGAGGATGCCGTCGGCACCGCGAATCGCTTCGGAGTCGGGCGGCGTCTCGTCGGCCACGTCGTGCAGGCTCGCGCGGGCGCCGGCATCGTGCAACGCCGCCACCGCCACCTGAATCAGATCGCGATTCAGCCCGCGCGAGAACGACGACTGCCCCGGCGTATTCAGCTGCACGACGACGGCGATCTCGACGTCGGCCTCGGGATGCGCCGAGGTCGTCACCGCCTCGTCCCACGTCAGCGGCGTCACGCCGCGCTCCGCTCGCTCGAGCGCGCGCGGGCTTGGGCCACGATCCAGTCGAACAGCGCCTGATCGCTCGCGACCGAGTCGCTGCGATCCTCGGGATGCCACTGCACCCCGACGATGTTCAGCTCCGGGTCCTCGAGTGCCTCGACAGCGCCGTCGGCGGCCCGCGCCGTCACGCGCAGGCCCTCGCCAACGCGCCCAACGGCTTGATGGTGATAACTCGACACCGAGACGGCGCGCGAGGCGGTCTCCCCGAGCGCCGCCGCGAGCGCGCTGCCCGGCGCGATCTCGACGTCGTGAATGGTGTCGACGTGTTCCTGCGGCTGCTGCGGCCAGTGCTGCACGAGGTCGCCCCCGCGCTCGACGTTCCACAGCTGCATCCCGCGACAAATCAGCAGGGCAGGGATGCCGCGCTCGGCCGCCGCCGCGATGGCCGCGGCGTCCGCGTCATCCTGCCCATCAAACGAGCAGCCCGCGTAGCTCGCCTCGGCGAGCTGGCCGTACCGGAACGGGTCGATGTCGGGCCCGCCCGGCAGCACGAGCCCATCGACGAAGCCCCAGAGTCGCGAGTCGGGGTTCGCCCAGTCGACGAGCGGGCTCAACACGACCGGGTCGCCGCCCGCGCGCTGGATCGCGCGCAGGACGGCGTTGGCGGCCACCGAGGCGTCGAAGCGCAGGCCCTGAATCTTGGCCGAGCTCAGCCCCGGCACGCCAATGATCGGTCGCACGGTTAGGCGTCCTCCCCGCGCAGGGTCTCGCCCGGGAACGGCAGGTGCGGCATCCACTTCGTCCAGACGGCCTCGAGCCGACCGTCTGCGAGCACCCGGCCGATCGCGCCGTTGAGCTCCTCAAGCAGCTCCGTGTTGCCCTTGCGCACCCCGACGCCCCACTTGTTGCGGGTCTGCGCGGTGAACGCGAGGTCGAACTCGGGTTCGTCACCGAGCGGCACCGTCACCACGTCGTCGTCAATCATCGCGTCGACGGAGCCGCTACGCACGGCCTCGAGCATGTCGGCGAATACGTCATCGCTCGCACCGAACGGCACGAGCTCAACCTCGGGGAACGTCTCGGCGAGCTTCATGTTCGTCGAGCCGGCGATCGCGCCGACGCGGTAGCCGCGCATGTCCTCGGGCGCCCGCGCCGGGTCGCCGGCACGGACGAGCACCGACTCGTTGAACACGGTGTAGGGGCGGGTGAAGTCGACGAGCTCCTGCCGCGAGGGGATGATGCCCTGGCCGCACCAGACGGCGTCAGCGCGGCCATCCTGCACCGCGGGAATCATGTCGTCCCAGGGCAGAATCACCCACTCGACCTCGGCGCCGAGCTCGCCGGCGACCAGCACCGCCACATCCGGCTCGAAGCCGGGGCGGGTCTTGCCGCCGTCGGTCGAAAGGTCAAAGAGCGGCGGTGCCGCCGAATCGATACATGCAAGTTTGATGGTGCGCATTACGGAATCGCCTGCCAATACTGATTGAATTCCCACTCGGTCACGGCCCCGCAGTAGCGGGCCCATTCGTCCGACTTCATCTCCAGATAGATGCGACGAAGATCCTCAGGCAGGTTCGCCTGAATCCAGTCGGACGACTTGAATGCCTCGATCGCCTCGCCGAGCGTCATCGGCAGGTCGACGCCGCCCGAGCCAGCGGCCGGCGGCTCGATCTCGTTGCCGATGCCGTCGGCCATCGCCGACACGAGCAGCGAGTGCGAGAGGTAGGGGTTTACGGATGCGTCGGGCACGCGCACCTCGGCGCGGCCGTTCGCCGAGATGCGCACCATCGAGGCGCGGTCGTCGAGGCCCCAATCGGCGCTGGCGGGCGCGAACTGGCCCGGGTCCCAGAACCGCTTGTACGAGTTCACGGTGCTCGCCATAACGAGCATCATCGCCGGCGCGTGCTTGAGCACGCCGCCGATGGCCCAGCGACCCAGCTGCGACATGTGCAGTTCGGTGACGCCCGGCGTGATGAACGTGTTCGTGCCCTCGTCGCCCCAGAGCGACAGGTTGTGGTGGCAGCCATTACCCATCGACCCGAGGTACGGCTTCGGCATGAACGACGCCTTGACTCCGAACTCGCGCGCGACCTGCGAGCAGATCTGGCGATAGGTCACGAGGCGGTCGGCGGTGCGCTCAATGTCGTCGAACATCCAGTTGAGCTCGATCTGGCCCTTGTCCTCGTAGTCGCCCTCGATCATGTCGAAGTCGAGCGCGGTCGCGTACTCCTCGAGCCGCTTATAGATAGGACGCATAACCTCGAGGTTCTCGACCTGGTAGGCGGGGCTGTGCCCGGGGATGAGCGTGGGCTCGATCGAGTCGCCGGTCCAGGTCATCTCGGGCTCGGTGCCCGACTTCATCGTGAGGCTGAAGACGTCCTTGAGCAGCTGGTGCGTGCGCTGCATGTTCGCGCGCGAGTCGATCGCGAGCGGGCGGCCGCCGACGCCCGGCAGGTGCTCGGGCTCGTAGGCCGCGCAGAAGATGCGGCCGACCTCGCCGTCCCACGGTAGCTGCTGGAACGACTCGGGCTCGGGCAGGCCGACGAACTCCTTCGCCTCGATGCCGCCACCGATGAGGTTGCCGAAGATGTCCGACTGGAGGTCGCTCAGCGCCGTGCGGTGAAAGGCGATGCCCTTCTCGAGGTTGCGCACGATGTGCTTCGCCGGCACCATCTTCGCGACGGTGCGCGCGCCGAGCGTCGGCAGCATGTAATAGAGGTACTTCACGCCGGAGCGCTCGATCTTCTCGACGATCTCGGCGACCGTGTCGTCCTCGAGGTTCTGTTCCTGGTGGTAGCCGAACGCGCCGTTGTCGTTGAGCGCCGCCTCGACGCTCTCGCGATAGAAGTCGCCAAGGTTGCGCCCGAGCTCGACCGCCGCGGTCTGGAGTTTCTCGACGTGCGGCTCAACCGTCGTCGTGCTGTGGTTGGTCATTACGTTGCCTTCCGTGCGCGTGGGCTTAGGCCCGCGCCGTGAACGAGATGGGGAATCGCACCGGGCCGGTGTTGCCGGAGTCCGGCAGCCACTCGTCCCCACCCGCCGAGCGGATGTTGGTGAGATTGCGCGCGAGCACCGGCAGTGCCTGGCTCATGTCCGCGCGCGCGATGTAGTGGCCGAGGCAGTGATGCACGCCGCCACCGAACGTGAAGTGCGGCTTGCGTTCCGACGCGGTGATGTCGACCTCGGGGTCGGGATACGCGACCGGGTCGGTGCCCGAGGTCGCGGTGAACAGGTGCACGGTCGTACCCTTCGCGATCTGCACGCCCTCGTACTCGAAGTCGTCGATCGCCTCGCGGGTGACCCAGCGCGTGGTCGGGTTGACGCGCAGCGCCTCCTCGAGCGCCGCGGTCGCGAGCGACTCGTCGGCGGCGAGCTTCTCCCACTCCGCGGCATTTCGGATGTAGGTCTGCAGCGCGAGCCCGAGCTGGTTGCGGGTCGTGTCCATCCCGCCAAAGAGCATGAGCACGAGCGCGTTGCGGAGCTCCTCGCCCGAAAGCTTGTCGCCGTCGTCGCTGAACTGCACGAGCCGCGACACGACGTCCTGCCCGGGGTTCACCTTGCGCTCCTCGATGAGCTGCTCGACGAACTCGTACAGCTCGTGCACGGCCTCGTCGATCTGCTCGATGTCGTCCTTGATGCTCACGCTGAGCGCGTAGCCGACTGTGTTCGCCCGGCTCGCAATGAACTGCCAGTGCTTGTGGTCGAGCCCCATCATGATGCACAGCGCGCGGGTCGCGAACGGCTCGGCGAAGTCGGCGACGAACTCGCACTCGCCGCGGTCCTTGAAGCTCGCGACGAGTTCCTCCGCGAGCGCGGTGAACTCGGGCTCGAGCCGGCGCGCCATCGAGGGCGAGAAGGCCGGGTTGAGCAGGCGGCGGATGCGGTGGTGTTCGTCGCCCTCGAGCACGAGCAGGTTCTTGCTCCACCACTCGGAGAACAGGCCCGAGTGCACGCCGTTGAGTTCCGGCCAGCGGGCGGAGCCCTGCGACAGCTTCGGGTGCTTGAGCAGTTCGGCCACCTCGGCGTACCGCAGCACCGCGTAGCCGTAGTTGGTCTTCGCGATCCACGAGCGCTCGCGCGCATCGCGCACCGCTTCGGACTGCATCGCAAACTTCGGGTCTGCGATGTCGAAATATGGCAGATCGTCGATCACTTCGGCGCGACTCATGACGTTCCCTTCTTGCAAATCTTCTTCGATTTCCGGGGATTCAGGTGGTTAAACCTTCATTGGTGAATGAATAGAATCACAGGCCCCACGGAAGCGCAAGAGGGCAGTTTGCCCGATTCTCTGAATGTGTACGGGGTTTGCGAGGAGCACTTGCCGGATCCTCGCCGAGCGGGTAATGATTGAAAACCAGATTTTTAATGGAGGACCCATGTCCGAGATCCTCGCAACGGATCACGCAGCGCCGCGCCATATCGCCATCGTCGGCAGTGGCCCGAGCGGCTGCTTTACCGCCCAAGCACTCCACCGCAAGTGGCCGAATGCTGAAGTCACGGTCTTCGACCGGCTCGCGGTGCCGTACGGGCTGATTCGCTACGGGGTCGCCGCCGACCACCAACACACGAAGGCGATCACCCGCCAGTTCGACCGCAGCTTCGCCGACGGCGGCGTGCGGTTCGCTGGCAATATGGAAGTCGGCACCGACCTCGGCCTCGACCAGTTGCGCCAGAACTACGACATCGTCGTGCTCGCCTCGGGGCGGTGGCGCGACCGCGCGCTCTCGATTCCCGGCGGCAAACTCCCCGGCGTCGTCGTATCGGGCGACATCGTCAACGCGCTCAACGCCGTGCCGCGACCAGCGATCCCCATGCCCCGCATCGGCCGCCGGGTCGTCGTCGTCGGCGCGGGCAACGTCGCGCTCGACATGGTGCGCTTTCTCATCAAGACCGATGCCGACTACGAGGGCAGCGACGTCGCATCCGCCGCGCTGCAGCAGTACCTCGAGGCACCCGCGACCGAGATCACGGTGTTGAGCCGCTCCCCCATCGCCGCCGCCAAGGCCGACGTCGCGATGGTGAAAGAGCTCGGCAAGATCGACGGCGTCAAGTTCAGCTACGCGAACACGAGCCCCGCCACCGACGACAACGCGCTGGGGCGCAAGCGCGAGGAGGCCTTCGCGCAGCTCGCGGCGCTCGAGGTCGACAACCCCCGCGTGCGCGTGCACTTCATCTTCGGCGCCGAGCCCGGGCGCATCCGCGGCACCGAGCACGTCGAGGCCCTGCATCTCCAGGCCGCGCCCGCCGGCGAGCCGAGCGTGCTCGAGTGCGACACCGTCATCAGCGCGATCGGCTTCGACGTGAACGCCCCGGGGCAGTGGCACTACGCCCAGCACCTCGACTTCACGCCCGCCGACGCCACGGGGCGCATCGAGGACGGGCTCTACCGCGTCGGCTGGCTCAAGCGGGGCCCCCACGGCGCGATCCCCGCGAACCGCGCCGACGCGAACGAGGTCGCGAAGGAGATCATCGCCGACGTCGAGGCCGACCGATTCCACGCCCACGAGGAGGCGCGGGGCTACGAGGGCCTGCCCGAGCGCGCCCGCGCGAACGCCGTCAGCTTCGACGACTGGCGCCACATCGACGAGGCCGAGGTGCGCGCGGCCGAGCCCGGGCGCATCCGCCACAAGATCACCGACCACGACACCATGCTCGCAACGGTGCGAGCCGCAACCACTAAGTGAGGACACTCATGACCATCACCGTGCTCTACGGCACCGAGTCGGGTAACTCCGAGCTCATCGCGCAGGACATCAACGACCGCCTGCAGCAGGACGGCCACGAATCGGAGGTGTTCGACCTGCAGGACTTCGAGCCCGAGTCGATCACCGCCGACAACTTTTACATCATCGTCTGCTCGACGCACGGCGAGGGCGAGCTGCCGAACACCGCCCTGCCGTTCTTCGAGAAGTTCAAGGACTTCGCGGGCGACCTCACCGGCGTGCGCTACGCCATGTTCGGCCTCGGCGACACCTTCTACGAGGAGACCTACAGCCAGGGCAGCGAGCACCTCGACCGCCGCTTCACCGAGCTCGGCGCGACCCGGGTCGGCGACTACGGGCGCCACGACGCCTCGTCCTGGGACCTCCCGAGCGACGTTGCCCTCGAATGGTTGCCCGGAGTGCTGGGCGCCGAGGCGAAAGGTTCCTAGACTGACACCAAGATGAACACCGCGTCGCTCTTCAGTCCCGTCCGGCCCCGACTGCCGGCGTCGCTGACGTCTGGCGACGAGCTCGCCGATACGATCACCGCGGCGATCTCGCTCGGCTCCATCGCCGTGGGCGACCGGCTGCCGGCCGAGATCGACCTCGCGGCGGAGTTCGGTGTCGCGGTCGCGACCCTGCGCAAGAGCCTCGCGGTGTTGCGGTCGCAGCAGGTCGTCGAGACGCGGCGCGGGCGCGACGGCGGCACGTTCGTGATGCGCGTGCCGTTCCCGAGCGACGCGCAGGTGCGCGAGTACCTGCGCTCGCTCAGCATCATCGACCTGCGCGACTACAGCGACGAGCACACGGCGGTCGCCGGCGGCATCGCTCGCCTCGTGAGTCAGCGCGCGCTCGACCAAGACCTCGACGCGCTCGCCGAACAGGCGCAGCAGCAGGCCGAGACCGACGACCTCACGGCACAGGTCAGCCTCGACAACCGCTTCTATGTGCAGCTCGGGGCCGAGTCGCAGTCGCAGCGCCTCATGCGCGCGCAAATGCGCCTCCAGAGCGAAGTGTCGACGCTGAAGTGGTCGCCGGCCGCCGCCGCGACGAGCTCCGAGGCGGCAAAGTATGCGCGCATCCAGGTCGCCGACGCCCTGCGCCAGCGCGACCCCGAACTCGCCGAAGCGACCATCGGCAACCTCATTCGACAAACCACGTACCGGATCATCGACGTCAAGCTCACGCTCGACCGCCCCGACTCCGAAGGGAACGCAGCTTCATGACGACCCCCGCCGCCGCCGTCACCGAAATCGCCGACTGGTTCGAGGGCTATTTCGTCGATATCGAGCGCCTCCGCGATGAAATCACCGCCGAGCTCGCTTCGGTATTTACGGATGCGCGCCCCGTCGTGATCTCGCCGCCGGTGAGCGAGCGCATCCGCCAGATCTCGGTGGCGTTTCTCGAGCGGCACCCGCGCAGTGATGGCGCCGGCATCGTGTTCGAGCTCGCGCAGCTCGACCCGGCGAAGGCCCGGCTCGAGTGGTGGCTGCGCGACGGCGAGAAGTTTCAGCGCAACAACTTCATCCTCGACCCGAGCTCCGAGCGCTTTTACGACTTCGAGAAGCTCGACTGGTTTCGCGGCGGCTTTCACCACGAGTCGCGCACGATTGCCGGGCCGTACATCGACCACCTCGGCGTCGACTACTACATCAGCACGCTCACGGTGCCCGCGTTCGTCGGCGAACGCAAGGTGGGCATCGTCGGCTCGGATGTGCGCATGGACGATCTCGAGCGGGTGCTGATTCCGATGCTCGCGCCGCTCCCCCGCGGGGCCGCGGTGCTGAGCCGGCACAACCAGGTACTCGTTGGGAACTCGGGCGAGTTCAGCACCGGGGTGCTCGTCGCGGCCGTGCCGCAGAGGTTTTCGTGCGTGAGCATCCCAACCCCTGGGCTCGGCCTACGACTGCTGTATCGCGACTAGCCCCGCGCGTCGTCGCCCGGTCCACGCTCGGGATAGACGTGCGGCTTCTTGCCACTGAGCCGCATAGCGAGGTCTACGGCCTCCTCGGACTGCGCGATCGGCGTCGCGTAGCTGAGGTCGACGACCCCGGTGCCCGCGAGCTGCGCCGGGGCGTTGAGGTGCGGCTTCGCGATGAACAGGTAGAGCAGGCCGACGATGACCACGAGCGTGCCGACGATGAGCACCATCCAGGCCTGGAACCAGTTCACGTCGGGCACCGGCTGAATGAGCGTGTAGATCGCGAATGCCTGGTAGATCAGCGCGGCGATCGCGACGACCCAGCCCGCGTTGCCCATCGTGAACTGGCCCTTCGGCTTCCAGCCCTTCGCGCGCGCACGCAGCGATGCAATGACGACGCTCGCGAAGGCGAGGTAGATGCCAAAGGCCGCGAACGAGATGATCGCGATGAGCGCGTCGGCGCTGAGCAGCGAGATGACGAGCACGATCGCTGGCAGCAGCGCTGCGCCGAGGAGCGCGTATGGCGGCACCGCGCGCTTGCGGTTGAACTTCGCGAGCGCCTTCGACAGCGGCAGCTGCTTGTCGCGACCCATCGAGTACATGAGGCGCGAGGCTGCGGCCTGCAGCGAGATCGTGCACGAGAGGAATGAGACAAGCACGATGATCATGACGAGCCGGAAGCCGACCGGGCCGAAGGTCGCGAGGAAGATCTCGCTCACCGGGTCGGTCGCCGTGCCGTCCATCACCGCGGTGAAGTCGGGCACTGCGAGGATCAGGCCGAGCGCGATGAACATCGAGGCCACGCCGCCGACGTAGATCGTCATGCGCATGGCGCGCGGGATCACGCGGCCCGGATTCTTCACCTCTTCGGCGACGTCACCGTTCGCCTCGAAGCCGTAATAGAGGTAGATACCGAAGATCGCCGAGCCGATGAAGGCCGCGAGGAACGGCGTCGCCTCCTGCATCTCGGGGGTGCGGAAGTCGGTGAATAGCGCGCTGAGATCGTGGTGGCGCGAGGCGATGAGCAGCCAGGCGCCGATGAACACCGTCGCGATGATCTCAACCACGAAGCCGATGAACGCGACGTTCGCGAGGAACTTCGTGCCACCAAAGTTCACGAGGGTCGCGAGCACGAGTAGCAAGAGCGCGAGCAGCACGTTGGCGGTCGCGTTCATCTCGATACCGAAGAGGGCGCCGAGGAACGGGCCGGCACCGTAGGCGACGGATGCGATGGTCGCGTTGATCGCGATCATGTAGATCCAGCCCGAGATCCAGCCCCACTTGGGGCCCCAGAGGCGGCGGTTCCAGGGGTAAATGCCGCCGGCGACCGGGTACTGCGAGACAACCTCGCCGAACACGCACGCGACGAGCAGCTGTCCGAGGCCCGCGATGACGAGCATCCAGAACGCTGGCGGGCCGGCGATCGCGATCGACGCGGCGAAGGTGGTGTAGACGCCGACGACCGGCGAGAGATAGGTAAAGCCGAGGGCAAGGTTGCCCCAGAACCCCATATCGCGCTTGAACTCGCTCTCGATGTGAAGTTCGCCCTCGGCGGTGGGCGGTTGATTGTGCGTTGAAGTCTCCATGGAGGGCTCCGACCTCTCTGAGCAGGTGATTCAGTTCACTTTTAGAGGTTTAAGCCGTCGTGGCTGCCTCGTCCGTGCCGAATCAGATCTTGGGACTAACCCCGGTCGACTACGGTGTCGCCCGGATGCCGGCAATACTAGCAATCCTGCAGGTTTAGACAAGGGGGAAGGGGAGAGCAGTTTTCACCTCCTGGGGCGATCTTCCTTGACAGACGTCGTTGGAAGCTCCGAAATTCGCCGTTAATTTGCCAGATATTGCGCGTATTGCAAACATACATCTTCGAATCGCATCCGACCACTGCAGATTAAACGAATGAGTTTCAGTTGAGGATTGGAACTGACCCGGTCTGACTGCCTACGATGACAACGGGGATCGCGCGCAACGATGCGCGGCCCCGGGGAGCAACATGACGACACCACAACAGCCGGCCGGACCCCTCGCGGGCTTGCGCGTGCTTGATCTTTCGCGGATTCTCGCCGGCCCGATGGCCGCAATGACGCTCGCCGACCTCGGCGCCGAGGTGGTCAAGGTCGAGCGCGCGGGCGCGGGCGATGACACCCGCACCTGGGGCCCTCCCTACGCCGAGGACGGCACGGCCACCTACTTCCAGACGGCGAATCGCAATAAACAATCGGTTGCGCTGGATTTCACAAACGCAGACGATCTGCGCGTCGTGCGCGGGCTCATCCGCGACGCCGACATCGCCGTCGACAACTTCCTGCCGGGCGCACTCGACCGCCTCGGCATCGGCCACGAGACGATGCGCGAACTCAACCCCCGCATTGTCACCGCCACGATCTCGGGCTTCGGCTCGACCGGCGGCGCGAGCCGCCCCGGCTACGACTTCGTCGTGCAGGCACTCAGCGGCCTCATGCACGTCACCGGCGAGCGCGACGGCGCGGCCATGAAGGTCGGCGTCGCGCTCGTCGACATCCTCGCCGCGAAGGATCTCACCATCGGCGTGCTCGCGGCGCTCCGTCACCGCGACGCGACCGGCACGGGCATGCACGTCGAGGTCAATCTGCTCTCGAGCATCCAGCAGGCCCTCGCGAACCAGTCGCAGGCCGTCGTCGGCGCCGGCGCCTCGCCCACCCGCCTGGGGAACATGCACCCGTCGATCTGCCCCTACGAGTCGCTGCCGTGCGCCGAGGGCGAGCTCGCCGTCGCGGTCGGCAACGACAAGCAGTTCCGCGTGTTCGTGCGCGAGCTCGGCGTGCCGCAGCTCGCCGACGACGAGCGCTTCGCGACGAACCCGCTGCGGGTCGAGCATCGCGAAGAGCTCCGCCCACTGCTCAGCGAGGCCCTCGCCGCGAAGCCGGCGGCCGAGTGGCAAGACCAGCTCGTGCCCGCGGGCCTCGCCGTCGGTAAGGTGAACACGATCGCCGAGGGCATCGCCCTCGCGCAGGAGCTCGGCATCGACCCCGTCGTGCCGCTCGAGCGCGACGGCGTTGCGTCGAGCGGCCTGCGCCACCCCATCCGCTACACCCCCGAGTTCCCCCTGCCCCTCGTCGGCCCGCCAGCCCTCGACGCCGACGGCGACGAGATCCGCGCGCGCTACCGAGACACCGACGCCCCGAACACCGAAAGGCCCAGCAATGTCTGAACTGACCGACCTGCTCAATCTCGAAGCCGAGTTCACCGAAGAGGAGCTCGCGCTGCGCGACCGCGTGCGCGAATTCGTCGACCGTCGCATCCGCCCGAACATCGAGCAGTGGTACGAGGACGCCGTGTTCCCGACCGAGATCATCCCCGAGATGGCCGAGCTCGGCCTGCTCGGCATGCACATTCAGGGCTACGGCTGCGCCGGCCGCAGCGCGACCGAATACGGCATCGCGATGCAGGAGCTCGAGGCGGGCGACTCGGGCCTGCGCACCTTCGTGTCGGTGCAGGGCTCGCTCGCGATGAGCGCGATCGCGAAGCACGGCTCTGAGGAGCAGAAGCAGCACTGGCTGCCCGAGATGGCCGCCGGCCGCGTCGTCGGCTGCTTCGGCCTCACCGAGCCCGAGGCCGGCAGCGACCCGGCCGGGATGCAGACGACCGCCGTGCGAGATGGCGACGGCTGGGTGCTCAACGGCTCGAAGCGCTGGATCGGCCTCGGCACGATCGCGCAGATCGCCATTGTGTGGGCGAAGACCGACGAGGGCGTGCGCGGCTTCATCGTTCCGACCGACGCCGAGGGCTTCTCCGCGAAGGCGCTCGAGCCGAAACTGTCGATGCGCGCGTCGATCCAGACCGAGCTCACCTTCGACAACATCCGCCTCACCGAGGCCGACCGCCTGCCGGGCGCGACGAGCCTGCGCGCACCGTTCGAGTGCCTCAATGAGGCCCGCTACGGCATCGTGTGGGGCGCGATGGGCGCCGCCCGCGACGCCTTCGAGAAGGCCGCGAGCTACGCCGGCGAGCGCCACCAGTTCAACCGGCCGCTCTCGTCGTTCCAGCTCACCCAGAAGAAGCTCACCGACATGGCACTCGAGATCGTCAAGGGCCAGCTGCTTTCACTGCGCATCGGCCGCCTCAAGGACGCCGGCAAGCTCGAGCGCCACATGATCTCGGTCGGCAAGCTCAACAACTGCCGCGCCGCGATCGACATCTGCCGCGAGGCGCGCACGATCCTGGGCGGCAACGGCATCCTGCTCGAGAACTCCGTGCTGCGCCACGCGAACAACCTCGAGTCAGTGCGCACCTACGAAGGCACCGACGAGGTCCACACCCTCATCATCGGCCAGCACCTCACGGGCCAAAACGCCTTCGCCAACTAACGCGCCAGAATCCGGGCAGGGAGCCAGGTGTTGCCTCGGAGGTAGTCAGCGACGGATGCTCGCTCGCGGACCTGCGTGTAGGCGCCAGTAGCGTCGCGCACGTAGACCGCGGGCGGCAGCTCGATGAAGGTCGACTGGTACGACATCGTGTAGGCGCCGACGTTGCGGAAGACGAGCCGGTCGCCGACTCGCAGTCCGGGCGCACCCTCGAGCGTGAGGAGGCGGTCGTCCTCCATGCAGGTGAAGCCGCTGACGATCTGCGAGGGGACGGTCGCCGTCGACGTCGTGGTGAGGTCGACGGCGAAGGGCCGGCTCCGGCGAAACAGCGGGTCGAGGTCGGTGCGGCTCGTGTCGGTCACGACGAAGCGGCTGTCGCCCACCCACTTCACATCGACGACGCTCGCGTGAAACTCGATCGGCACCGCCGTGAGCGAGCCGCCCGGTTCGACGATCAGCCGCGTGCGCGCAGGGTCAACGGCGCCCGCGAGGCACTCGAGAATGGCGCCGACGTAGTCATCGAAGGTCGGGCGGCCGTCGACGCTGCCGAAGAAGCCACCGCCGATGTCGACCCAGTCGAGCTCGAGCCCGCGCTCGGCGATGAGCTCGGCGGCGAGGGTGGCGGATGCACGGTACACGTCAACCGCCTGACTGCGCGAGTTGCGGTGCATGTGCAACCCCGCGAGGCGCACTCCCCCGGCGCGCAGCCGCGCGATCGCCTCATCGAGCTCGCCGTTGTCGACGTTGAAGCCGAAGCGGCTGCCCGCCGCGCCCGTCGTGCTCTCGCCCGGCACGCGGGCCTCGAGGTCCCAGTTCACCCGCAGGCCAACGGCGAGCTGTGCATCCGGCAGCTCTCGGCCGAGCTCGGCGGCCCACTCGACCTCGCGCTTCGCGTCGAGGTTCACGATCGACCCCGCCGCGAGCGCCGCGCGCAGCCGCTCGCGGCCCTTCACCGGGCCGTTGTAGACGATGCGCTCGGCCGGGTAGCCGAGGGCGAGCGCGAGCTCGTACTCGTGGTCGGAGACCACCTCGGCCCAGAAGCCGCGTTCGCGCAGGTACG
This sequence comes from Gulosibacter sediminis, assembly GCF_023370115.1. Taxonomy (NCBI): domain Bacteria; kingdom Bacillati; phylum Actinomycetota; class Actinomycetes; order Micrococcales; family Microbacteriaceae; genus Gulosibacter; species Gulosibacter sp. ACHW.36C. Next base: position 2,132,322 of record NZ_CP097160.1, read on the forward strand.
AGATCAGCCACGGCAGCGCGTTCGTCTTGAACGAGTACGACAGGATCGAGTTCGGCCAATGCCGCTCGAGCGCCGACTCGAACCGCTCGGCGAACAGCGCGAGCAGCGGCTCGTCGACCACGAAGGCGGGCGTCGGGATCATGCCGTGGGCTCCTCGCGAAACGCTTCGCGGGTCGCGTGGCCCTCGGCCGAGATGCCGTCGCGCTTCAGCACGGTCGCGATGGTGCGCCCGAGGATGCGCAGGTCGAGGCCCGCGCTGCGGTGGTCGACGTACTCGACGTCGAGTTCGAAGATCTCGTCCCACTCGAGCGAGTTGCGGCCGCTCACCTGCGCGAGCCCGGTGATGCCGGGGCGCACCTCGTGGCGGCGCGCCTGCCGGGGCGTGTAGCCGTCGAGGTAGTGCACGAGCAACGGCCGGGGCCCGACGACGCTCATGTCGCCGCGCAGCACGTTCCAGAGCGACGGCAGCTCGTCGAGGCTCGACGAGCGCAGCGCGCTGCCGAATGGCGTGAGGCGATCCTCGTCCTCGAGCAGGCGACCCTGCGCATCCCGGTCGTCGAGCATGCTGCGGAACTTCAGCAGCGTGAAGGTGCGCCCGTCCCGGCCGGCCCGCGCCTGCCGAAACAGCACCGGCGCGCCGAGCTTCGTGCGCACCGCGAGCGCGGTGCCCGCGATCACCGGCGCGAGCAAGATGAGCCCGGCAGTCGCCGCGACGATGTCGAGCCCGCGCTTCACGACGTCATACACTCGCGGCTGCGCCATGGGGGTCCTCCTGAGGGATGCGGTCGGTTGCGACAGCCAGCACCTCGACGGCCTTCGCCGCGATCGTGCCCGGTCGGGTGCGGAGCCAGTCGGGTTCGGGGTCGCGGCCGAGGCCCCACGCCACGTAGGCGGCGGGGATGTCGGCCCCGGCGACGTGCGAGAGCGGGTAGCCGCCGCCGAAGCGCGGGTTGACGTCGATGACCGACAGCTCCCCCGCATCCGTACGGATCACGTCGAGATCGACGAGCCCGCGGTGCCCGAGGGCTCGCGCGACGCCGCGCGCGAGCTCGAGGTAGGGCGTCGCGTCGACCGATTCGGCGCGGTCGGTTTCGCCGGCGCGCATCGCGATCTTGCGGCGCACGAGCGCGGTCGCGAACTCGCCGCGCAAGTCGGTCACGACGTCGACGCCGTGCTCGACGCCCCGCAGCCGCGGCTGCACAACGATGAGTTCGTCGGCGGCGTCGGGTTCGGGCTCGCTTCGGCCGTCGCGGTGGGTCACCTCGCCGCGCGCGCGGGCGATGGCCTCGGGCAGGGATGCGGCGCTCGCGAACCCGAGGCCACGGGAGCCGCTGCCGAAGCGCCCCTTCACGACGAACTCATCGGCGCCGAGACGCTCGCTCAACGCCGAGACGCCGAGGCGCAGTGCCGTCGATGCGAGCAGCGTCTCGGGGCTCGTCACGCCGGCGTTCGCGAGCAACTGGGCCGTCGCGAGCTTGTCTTCGACGATGCGCTGGTGCTCGGCGTCGAGCCGCACGAGCACGTCGAAGGCGGGCCGCTCGTCGAGGCGGGCCCAACGCGAGAGTTCAAAGTCGTTGATGCTCACTGCGAGCGTCACCGCCCCGCGCCGCAGCGTCGCCTCGAGCCAGTCGGCGTAGCCGGGGTCGGTGACCGGCAAGGCCTCGACGAAGGCATCGGCGACGGCGGCCGCGGGCGAGAACGGGTCAAGGTCGGCGACAATGACACGGCCCGCGACACCGTTGCGCCGCAGCGCGTCGCGGAACCAGCGCACCAGGTAGGGGCGGCGCCCACCTGAGGCCACGAGCACAGTGAAGTCAGGCACGGGCGGGCTCGTCCATACTCGATTCGGCGGGCTGCAGGTACGGCGGGAAGAAGCCGTCGGTGCGCCCGACGACCCGCTCGTGTTCTCGCTCCCAAAGGGCGCAGAGTCGGCCGTATTCGACCGGGTCGACGACGATGCGCGCGCTCGACGCGATCGGCTGCACCTTCGTGATTCCCGCCTTAAAGTGCCGCAGCGATTCGTGTGCCCCTTCGTCGAGGAAGTAATCGTGCAGGCCCTGCCCGTGCGCCCACTCGAGTTCGCGGTCGTAGAGTCCGATCTGTGGCACCTGCTGCTGGTACTGCGGGTTCGCACCGACGTAGAGCAGCTCGGCGATGTCACCGAGGCCGTCGCGGAGCTGCTCGAAGAACTCGAGCGAGTACAGGTGGTAGAACTCGTCCAGGTACCGCCACTCAGTGTCGGGCTCGCAGCTGAACCCATTGGCGTGAAACGAGCGGATGCCCCGCCGGTGGTTCATCCGCATGCCGCCCCGGATCTCTTCGAGGGGGCGGTCGAGTGGGATATCGAAAGTCGGGCCGTGGTCAACGATCGCGCCGAAGCGGGCGAGGTCGGCCTCGGCGGAGTCAAGCAGCGGATGCAGGCGAAGGAAGAGCGTCACAACGCCGCGCAGCTGCAGGAAGTCAAGGAGCTCGCCGATCGCCTGCCTGCGCCACTGCGGTGTCGTGCCCTCCGCATCCTCGACCATGAGGAGCTGCGAGGACACGCCGCGGAAGGCATCGTAGGCAGTGAGTGCGGCCGGCAGATGATCGATGTCGTGTCGCACGCGGCTCAGGAGTGCCGGCCAGCGCGGGTCAGCGAGTTCAAGGAATTCAACGTCCAACGCAACGACTACCCTTCTCATGCGGTTGATCGCGGTCTACGACCCCGCCAGATCTCTGATCGTTGCAGACGGCTCGTCGGCCTCCACCGTCGCAGCGTGCCTTTCACCCCTGCCGGTCACCCCGGTCCGTCGATACGGTGGGAAGAAGTCGTCGCTGTGGGGCACCGGACGCTCCGCGACGAGCTCCCAGGCGGCGCATTGCCGCCCGAATTCAACGGGGTCGATGACGATGCGCGCGCTCGAGGAAACCGGCTGATGTGTGGTCATACCGGCCTTGAATCGCCGCAGCGACTCGTACGCGGCGCCATCGAAGAAGTAGTTTTGCGCTCTGCGGGCGAGCGCCCACTGCACCTCGGCGTCGTAGGAGCCGATCTGCGGAATTTCACCGTGAAACTCGGCGTTCACCGCGCCGTAGAGGCCCTGGACGATCCCGCCGCACTCGGTGACGATGCCGCCCATGGCGAGGAGACCGTCGACTTCGAGCGTCCAAAGCGACACGTGATCGCTCAGGGTGTCGCGGAGCCGCTCGAAATAGTCGAGTGTGAAACGGAAGTCATCACTCGCGCCCACACGCTCCATGGTTTGCGCGTAGATGGCATGAAAGTCAGGCAGCGCCTCCCAATCAGGGTCGGGGGAATAGTCATAGCCGGCCGCCTGAAACTTCCGAATGCCCCGCCGGTGGCTCTTGCTCATCGCGGCGCGGATATCGTCGAGCGGCCGGTCGAGCTGGATGTTGAAGGTCGGTCCGTGCTCGACGACCGCGCCGAATCGCGAGAACTCAGCCGCCGACGAGTCGAGCAGCGGGTGAAACCGGAGAAACAGCGAGACGACGCCGCGGCGGCGCAGAAATATCAGCAGCTCGCGAATCGCCTCCCGTCGCCACTCGATCGAGGTGCCGTCGGTAAACAGGGGCGCCGAGCGCACCTCCGACGAGGCCGCATCGAGACTCCCGCCGTTCCTTCCCAGGATGCGCAGGGGCACGAGCAAGGCACCCACGTCATCCTCGACGACGGCAAGCTGCGAGGCCCCTCCCCGGAAGGCGTCGTGCGCCGCGAGGTAAGCCGGCAGGTGGTCCACGTCGTGCTGCACAGTTGCAAGCAGCGCATCCCACCGCTCGTCACCGATGTCGAGTAGTTGTGCTTGCATGCGCTCCAGCGCCCCTCTCGGCCGCTGCGGCCTTGCGGGGTGTCGTCGGCCGCCGTGCTTCGAGACTCTCAGAAATCTGCGGGTTCACCCGCGGATGTCGCTAGCTTTCACCCCGCAGTATGCCCCGCCACGACCTCGATGCGCGTGCTGTCGCGGTACGGCGGGAAGAATTCGTCAGTGCGGCCGACGAGCAGGCCCGTGCGCTGCTGCCACGCCTCGCAGCGTCGCCCAAACTCGGTGTGGTTCACGACGATGCGCGCGCTGTACTCGACGGGCCGCACCTTCGTAATGCCGGCCTTGAACTGGTGCAGCGATTCGGTGCCCGCGCCGCCGATGAAGTAGTCGCGGTGCCCCGTCGCCTGGGCCCACTCGAGTTCCTGGTCGTAGAGCGCCACCTGCGGCACCTGGCTGTGGAAGTCAGGATGCACGCCCGCGTAGAGCCCCTGCACGATGCCGCAGCAGTCGGTCACGAGGTGCGCCGCGACGATCTGCTCGCCCGAGCGGAGCACCCAGAGCGCGACCCGGTCGCCGAGCGCGACGACAACATCCTCGAAGTAGCCGAGTGAGAAGCGGTACTCGTCGCGCGCGTGCACCCGCTGCATCGAGAGTTCGTAGAGCTCGTGAAACGCCGCGAGGTTGTCACAGGCAGGCTCACGCTCGAAGCGGAAGTCGCACGCCCGGAACTTGCGGATGCTCTGGCGGTGGCTGCGCCGCATGTTCGCCCGAATCTCCTCGAGCGGGTGATCGAGGGGAATGTCGTAGGTCGCGCCGTGCTCGACGATGGCGCCGAAGGCGGCAAAGTCACTGCGGTGGCCTTCGAGCAACGGATGAAAGCGCAAGAACAACGACACGGTGCCCCTGCTCCGCAGATACTCGAGCAGAGCGCGGATGGCGGCCTGACGCCACTGGGCGCTCGTGCCCTCGGTGCAGAGCGGGGATGCGCGCAGCTCCGCTGAGACCGCGTCCCGCATCCCATCCGGCAGCTCGATGAACCGCAAGGGCACGGCGAACACGTTGTCGCCGTCGCGCACGTGCGCGAGCACGGAGGTGCTCCCCCGCCGGCGGTCGCTCGCCGCGAGATAGCAGGGCAGGTGGTCGATGTCGTGCCGCACGCGTGCGAGCAACGTCGGCCAGCGCGCATCCTCTTGGTCGAGAAGCTGAACTTCCATGCTGCCCTCTCTGTGGACCATCCAAGAGGGAATGCTAGACCTGCCGCGCACGACGAGAGGGGGTGAACCTGTTCGGTTTCACCCCCTCTTGATGAAGAGCTGTTAGGCGCGCGGCACGCGTGCCTCGAGCGCGTCGAGGATGCGCTGCGCGACTTCCTCGACCGAGCCCATGCCGTCCACCTTGACGAGCGAGCCACGCTGTTCGTACACGCCGAGGATCGGCGCCGTCTCGTTCGCGTAGACGTCCTGGCGGTGGCGGATGACCTCTTCGGTGTCATCGACGCGACCGAGCTCCTGCGCACGCTTGAGCAGGCGGGCGACGACTGCATCCGTGTCGACCTCGAGCTGCACCACGGCGTCGATTGCCTGACCCTCGGCCTCGAGCAGCCCCGTGAGGAACTCGACCTGGCCGAGCGTGCGCGGGTAGCCGTCGAGCAGGAAGCCGCCCTTGGCGTCGTCCTGGCCGATGCGGTCCTGCACGAGCTCGTTCGTCAGCGAGTCGGGCACGAGCTCACCAGCGGCGGTGATCTCCTGCACTTTCTTGCCGAGCTCGGTGCCGTTCTTGATGTTCTCGCGGAAGATGTCTCCGGTTGAGATCGCGGGGATGCCGTAGGCCTCGGCGAGGCCGGTTGCCTGGGTGCCCTTGCCCGCGCCGGGAGGGCCAACAATCAGCAGTCGAGCGGGTGCAGTTTGCGTCATCGCAGAAGTCCTTCGTAGTTGCGTTGCTGGAGCTGGGCGTCGATCTGTTTCACAGTTTCAAGACCGACACCAACGAGGATCAGGATAGACGCACCGCCGAGGGGGAAGTTCTGGTTCGCCGAAACGGTGGCGAGCGCGATGAGCGGCAGCAGCGCGATAATTCCGAGGTAAATCGACCCCGGGAAGGTGATTCGGTTGAGCACGTGCGCGAGGTAATCGGCGGTCGGCTGGCCGGCACGGATGCCGGGCACGAAGCCGCCCTGGCGGCGCATGTTCTCGGCGACCTCGTCGGGGTTGAACGCGATGTAGACGTAGAAGTACGCGAAGCCGATGATGAGCAGGAAGTACGTGAGCATGTATGGCCACGTGTCGCCCGAAACGAAGTTGTTCTGAATCCAGATGACCCACTCGGGGGCGGTCGTGCCATCGGTCGGCGTGTTGAACTGCGCGACGAGCGACGGCAGCATCAGCAGCGACGAGGCGAAGATGACCGGGATCACGCCCGCCTGGTTCACCTTGATCGGGATGTAGGTCGACTGGCCGCCGTAGGTGCGGCGACCGACCATGCGGCGCGCGTACTGCACCGGGATGCGGCGCTGCGACTGTTCGACGTAGATGACGGCCACGAGCACGAGGAACGCGAGCACGATGATGACCGCGAAGGTGATGCCGCCGCCGGTGCCGCTCATGAGCGACCACATGGCCTGCGGGAACGAGGCGCAGATCGAGGTGAAGATGAGCAGCGACATGCCGTTGCCGACGCCGCGCTCGGTGATGAGCTCGCCGAACCACATGATGGCCGCGGTGCCCGCAGTCATCGCGGTGACCATGATCACCATGCGGATGATGTTGGTCGTCACATCGAAGCCGGTCGTCTCGGCGACGAGGTCGAGGACGTTCGAGCAGGCCGCGTCGGTGTTCGCACCGAAGAGGCCACCCGTGCGGGCGACGGTGAGCAGCGTGGTTGCCTGCAGCACCGCGAGAGCGATGGTGAGGTAACGCGTGTACTGCGTCAGCTTCGTCTGGCCCGACTGGCCCTCCTTGTGGAGCGCCTCAAAGTGCGGCACGACGACGCGGAGCAGCTGAATGATGATCGACGCGGTGATGTACGGCATGATGCCGAGCGCGAAGATCGACAGCTGCATGAGCGCGCCGCCCGAGAAGAGGTTGAGCATCGAGAACAGGTTGGTCTGTCCGTCGGTGTTCATGCCGTCCACACAGGTCTGCACGTTCGCGAAGTTCACGTGCGGTGCCGGGATGGTGGTACCCAACCGGTAAAGGGCGATCATGCCGAGTGTGAACAGGATCTTGCGTCGAAGATCCGGCGTTCGGAACACCCGTGAGATAGCACTGAACACGCGGGAAGCCTGCTTTCCTAATGTGGACAAACGAGAACGGGGCCGGTGAAAGCCGGCCCCGTTCTCGGGAAATTACTTGATGGAGCCGCCAGCGTCGACGATCTTCTGCTCTGCTGAGCTCGAGACCTTGTCGACGGCAACATTCAGCTTAACGGTTACCTCGCCAGTACCGAGCACCTTGACGAGCTCGTTCTTGCGAACGAGGCCCTTCTTCACGAGGTCCTCGATTGTGACGTCGCCACCCTGGGGGTAGGCCTGCTCCAGCTGGAACAGGTTCACCACCTGGTACTCCTTGCGGAACGGGTTCTTGAACCCGCGCAGCTTCGGGGTACGCATGTGCTGCGGCATCTGGCCACCCTCGAATCCGAGACGCACGGTGGTACGTGCCTTCGAACCCTTGGTACCGCGACCAGCGGTCTTGCCCTTCGAGCCCTCACCGCGACCCTTACGGATGCGCGACTTCTTGGCTCCCGGAGCCGGACGGAGGTCGTGCAGCTTGAGCTTGCCGTCCTCGGGTCCGGTCGTGTTCTCGTTGTTCGTCATTATTCGTTGATCTCCTCAACCTTGACCAGGTGAGCGACCGCACGCACATAGCCACGCAGCTGCTGGCTGTCCTCACGAACAACCGAGTCGCCGATGCGCTTCAGGCCGAGCGAGCGCAGGGTTTCGCGCTGGTTCTGCTTTTCGCTAATGACCGACTTGATCTGGGTCACCTTGAGAGTCGTAGCCATTAGGCACCAACCTTTGCAGCCTTGGCGGCCTCGTCAGCGGCGCGTGCCTGGTCGCGCAGGATGCGCTCCGGCACGACGTGCTCGACGTCGAGGCCACGACGGGCGGCGACGGCTCGCGGCTCTTCGAGCAGCTTGAGCGCCTCAACCGTCGCGTGAACGATGTTGATGGTGTTCGACGAGCCGAGCGACTTGCTCAGGACGTCGTGGATACCAGCGCACTCGAGCACGGCGCGGACGGGACCACCGGCGATAACACCGGTACCCTGTGCGGCCGGGCGGAGGAGGACGACGCCAGCGCCGGCCTCACCCTGCACGGGGTGCGGGATGGTCTTGAGCACGCGGGGAACGCGGAAGAAGTTCTTCTTCGCTTCCTCGACACCCTTCGAGATTGCCAGGGGCACCTCGCGAGCCTTGCCGTAGCCGACGCCCACGAGACCGTTACCGTCGCCAACGACGACGAGCGCGGTGAAGCTGAAGCGACGACCACCCTTAACGACCTTGGAGACGCGGTTGATGGTGACAACGCGCTCGAGGAATTCGTTCGCCTTGTCGTCGTCACGGCCACGGCCACCACGGCCGCCACGGCCACCGTCGCGCTGCTGACGGTCGCGGTTGCCGCTGCGGCGCTCGCGTCCATCCTCACGCTGGTTGGTCTCGCTCGAAGCGGCGGTCTCAACCGGGGTGTCGGTCATGTTGTCAGGGACGTTGTTCGTGTTGTTCTCGGTCACAGGTTCAGCCCTGCCTCTCGTGCTCCATCGGCAATCGCGGCGACACGGCCGGCGTACTTGTTTCCACCGCGGTCGAACACGACGGTCTCGACTCCGGCTTCCTTGGCGCGCTCGGCAACCAGTTCACCTACGCGACGAGCCTTGGCGGTCTTGTCACCGTCGAAGCTGCGAAGCTCGGCTTCCATGGTCGATGCCGAAGCGAGGGTGTGCCCCTTCGCGTCGTCGATGACCTGGACGAACACGTGGCGAGCGGAACGGGTAACGGACAGACGGGGGCGCGCTGCGGTGCCCTCGATCTTCTTGCGCAGCCGGTTGTGGCGACGGCCACGGGCGGCCTGCTTGCTCTGCTGAGCCATGCTTACTTACCAGCCTTTCCGGCCTTGCGGCGTACCTGCTCGCCCGCGTAGCGGATGCCCTTGCCCTTGTAGGGCTCCGGCGGACGAATCTTGCGGATGTTCGCAGCGGTCTCGCCGACCAGCTGCTTGTCGATGCCCTGGATCGAGATCTTGTTCTGACCCTCGACCTTGAAGGTGATGCCTTCGGGGGCGGGCACGTTGACCGGGTGCGAGAAGCCGAGTGCGAACTCGAGGTCCGAGCCCTTGGCCATCACGCGGTAACCGGTACCAACGACCTCGAGGTCCTTGGTGTAGCCGGCGGTCACGCCAATGATGTTGTTGAAGATGAGGGTGCGGGTCAGGCCGTGCAGGGCACGCGACTCACGCTCGTCGTCGGGGCGGGTGACGAGCACCTGGCCCTCTTCGACCTTCACCTCGATGGGCTCGGCAACGGTGAGGCTGAGCTCACCCTTGGGGCCCTTAACCGAGACGAGTGCGCCGTCAAGCTTGACCTCGACGCCGGCGGGGATTTCGATGGGAAGACGTCCAATACGCGACATTCTTAATCACCACACGTAGGCGAGGACTTCCCCACCCACGCCCTTCTGCTCGGCCTCGCGGTCAGTCAGCATGCCGGAGGAAGTGGACAGGATCGCGATGCCGAGGCCACCAAGAACGGTGGGCAGCTCGGTCGACTTCGCGTAGACGCGCAGGCCCGGCTTCGAAACGCGCTTGATGCCCGACAGAGCGGGACGGCGGTCCTGGCCGAACTTGAGCGAGAGGTTGAGGGTCTCGCCGACGCGGGCGTTCTCGACGCTCCAGTCGGTGATGTATCCCTCGCGCTTGAGGATCTCTGCGATGTTCTTCTTGAGCTTCGAACCCGGCATCGACACTGCGTCGTGGTGGGCGTTGCTCGCGTTGCGCAGACGGGTAAGCATGTCTGCGACGGGGTCGGTCATAGTCATGACTCGATATTTCCTTTCGCCTGGTTTCGACGCGCCGTACACGGCACGCCGACCTGTGGTGTTGCCCGCCGAGGGTTCCCGGCGGGCAATGGGCCAAACGTAGAGTCTACTTCAGGCCCGCGGTGAAGGGGAAGCCGAGAGCGCGAAGCAGTGCGCGGCCGCTCTCGTCGTCCTTCGCGGTGGTGACCACGGTGATGTCCATACCGCGGGTGCGGTCGATCCGGTCCGGATCGATCTCGTGGAACATAACCTGCTCCGTGAGACCAAAGGTGTAGTTGCCGTTGCCGTCGAACTGCTTGTCCGAGAGACCGCGGAAGTCGCGGATACGGGGCAGCGCGAGCGCCAGCAGGCGGTCGAGGAACTCCCACATGCGGTCACCGCGGAGGGTGACGTGGGTGCCGATGGGCTGGCCTTCGCGAAGCTTGAACTGCGCGATCGACTTGCGTGCGCGGGTCACCTTCGGCTTCTGGCCGGTGATCTGGGTGAGGTCGCTGATCGCACCCTCGATCACCTTGCCGTCACGAGCTGCCTCGCCAACACCCATGTTCACGACGATCTTCTCGAGCGCCGGAATCTGGTGCACGTTGGCAACACCGAGCTCCTCCTGGAGCTTGGCCTTGAGTTCGTTGCGGTACTTGACCTTGAGTCGGGGCTGGATTTTGCCAGCCGCCGTGGCAGTGTCAGTCATCTGCTACTCGCTGTCCTTCTTTGCTGCGGCCTTCTTCGTGGTCTTCTTCGCCGGCGCGGCAGCTGCGCTGTCGCGACGCGACGCCTTGAACTCACGGGTACGAACCGTCTTGGTAACGCCACCCTCGGTGACCTCTTCGACCTTGACGCCCACGCGGGCGGGCTTGCCGGTCTCGGGGTTCACGAGTGCAACGTTCGAAACGTGGATGGGGGCCTCGACGGTCTCGATGCCACCGGTCTTCGAACCACGCTGCGTCTGGCCGACGCGAGTGTGCTTCGTGGCGTAGTTGACGCCTTCAACGATGACGCGGCTCTGCGCGACGAGGACCTCGAGGACCTTGCCCTGCTTGCCCTTGTCGCCACCGCTGATGACCTCGACGAGGTCGCCCTTGCGAATCTTCGCCATGAGTTAGAGCACCTCCGGAGCGAGCGAAATAATCTTCATGAACCGCTTGTCGCGCAGCTCGCGGCCGATCGGGCCGAAGATGCGCGTACCGCGCGGCTCACCGTCGTTCTTGAGAATCACGGCAGCGTTCTCGTCGAACTTGATGTACGAACCGTCAACGCGACGGGTGGCCTTCTTCGTGCGAACGACGACTGCCTTGACGACATCGCCCTTCTTCACGTTGCCGCCGGGGATCGCGTCCTTGACGGTCGCGACGATGACGTCACCGAGGCCGGCGTAGCGGCGACCCGAGCCACCCAGAACGCGGATGGTGAGGATCTCCTTGGCGCCGGTGTTGTCGGCGACGCGGAGGCGGGATTCCTGCTGAATCATGTGTCAGTCTCCTTGGCTGTGTCCAGGCTTCGTAGGCCGGGGCCTACTTGGCCTTCTCGAGGATCTCGACCAGCCGCCAGCGCTTGGAGGCGCTGAGGGGACGGGTCTCGGCGATGAGCACGAGGTCGCCGATGCCGGCGGTGTTCTCCTCGTCGTGCGCCTTGATCTTGGTGGAGCGGCGGAGCACCTTGCCGTAAAGGGGGTGCTTCACGCGGTCCTCGACCAGCACGGTGATGGTCTTTTCCATCTTGTCGCTGGTGACGTAGCCGCGGCGGGTCTTGCGGTAGTTGCGGTGCTGCGCGGCAGCCTCGTTGACCTCGGCAGCCGACGCGTTCGTGGTCTCAGCCATTAGTTGGTCTCCTCGTTCTCGGCCTTCTCAGCCTTCTTCGCGCGAGTCTTCTTGGCCGGCTTCTCAGCCGGGGCCGGAGTCGCACGGATGCCGAGCTCGCGCTCACGGATAACCGTGTAGATGCGAGCGATGTCGCGCTTCACGGCGCGGATGCGGCCACGCTCTTCGCCCTGGCCGGTGGCGGCCTGGAAGCGCAGGTTGAACAGCTCTTCCTTGGCCTTCTTCAGCTCGTCGGTAAGACGGCCGTTCTCAAAGGTGTCGAGCTCGGTGATGGCGAGCTCCTTCGATCCAATCGCCATGTCTACTCGCCTTCCTCACGGGTAATGATGCGTGCCTTGAGCGGCAGCTTGTGGATTGCGCGCATGAGTGCTTCGCGGGCCAGTTCTTCGTCAACGCCGCCGACCTCGAAGAGGACGCGACCGGGCTTGACGTTGGCGACCCACCACTCGGGCGAACCCTTACCGGAACCCATGCGGACTTCGGCGGGCTTCTTGGTGAGCGGGCGGTCCGGGTAGATGTTGATCCAGACCTTGCCGCCACGCTTGATGTGGCGGGTCATGGCGATACGTGCGGCCTCGATCTGGCGGTTCGTCACGTATGCCGGGCTCAGGGCCTGGATGCCGTACTCACCGAAGGAGACCTTGGTGCCACCGGTTGCCTGGCCGGAACGGCCGGGGTGGTGCTGCTTGCGGTACTTAACTCGTCGTGGAATCAGCATGTCTTACGCCTCCGCTCCTGCGGCAACCTGCTCGTTGTTGCGGCGGTTGCGACGCGGACGGTCGCCACGGTTGTCGCGTGACGACTTCTGGTTGGCCTGCTCGCGAGCAAGCTCCTTGTTGGTGAGGTCACCCTTGTAGATCCACACCTTGACACCGATGCGACCGTAGGTGGTCTTGGCCTCGTAGAAGCCGTAGTCGATGTTGGCGCGGAGGGTGTGCAGGGGCACGCGGCCCTCGCGGTAGAACTCCGAGCGGCTCATTTCAGCGCCACCCAGACGGCCCGACACCTGGATACGAATACCCTTGGCGCCGGCGCGCTGGGCGCTCTGCAGACCCTTGCGCATCGCGCGGCGGAAGGCCACACGTGCTGCAAGCTGCTCAGCGATTCCCTGTGCGACGAGCTGAGCTTCCTGGTCGGGGTTCTTGACCTCGAGGATGTTCAGCTGGATCTGCTTGCCGGTGAGCTTCTCGAGCTCACCGCGGATGCGCTCGGCCTCCGCACCGCGGCGACCGATCACGATGCCCGGGCGGGCGGTGTGAATGTCGACGCGGACGCGGTCGCGGGTGCGCTCGATGGCGATGTACGCGATGCCGGCGCGGTCAAGCGACTCGGTGAGGTGCGTCCGGATGCGGATGTCCTCGTTCACGTAGTCCGAGTAGCGCTGACCGGGCTTGGTCGAGTCGGCGTACCAGCGCGAACGGTGGTCAGTGGTGACACCGAGGCGGAAGCCGTACGGATTGATCTTCTGGCCCATTAGTTCGCCGCCTTCTGCTCTTCGGTCTCGGGGGTCGAGACAATGACCGTGATGTGGCTGGTGCGCTTGTTGATACGACCGGCACGCCCCTGGGCGCGCGGACGGAAACGCTTGAGGGTGACACCCTCATCGACGAATGCGGTGCTGACGTACAGGTCACGCTCGTCAAGGAACTCGTTCGAGTTGTCTGCCTTGACGCGGGCGTTGGCGATGGCCGAGGCCACGACCTTGTACACCGGCTCCGAAGCACCCTGCGGTGCAAACTTCAGAATGGCAAGCGCTTCGAGCGCCTGCTTGCCGCGGATCAGGTTGACGACGCGGCGAGCCTTCTGAGGGGTAACGCGGATGTGACGCGCGCGGGCGATCGACTCCACCATAATTTCCTCCTTCACGCCCCCGCTTAGCGGCGGCGACCCTTCTTGTCGTCCTTCACGTGACCGCGGAAGGTACGGGTCGGTGCGAACTCACCGAGCTTGTGGCCAACCATCGTCTCGGTAACGAATACCGGGATGTGCTTGCGACCGTCGTGCACCGCGATGGTGTGGCCGAGCATGTCGGGCACAATCATCGATCGGCGCGACCAGGTCTTGATGACATTCTTCGAACCGGCTTCGTTCTGCTTCAGCACCTTCTGCAGCAGGTGCTCGTCAACGAAGGGGCCCTTCTTCAGACTGCGAGGCATCTTCTTGAACTCCTACTACTTGCGCTTCTTGCCAGTCGGGCGGCGGCGGACAATGAGCTTGTCCGAATCCTTGTTGGGCTTGCGGGTGCGGCCCTCAGGCTGACCCCACGGGCTCACCGGGTGGCGACCACCCGAGGTGCGACCCTCACCACCACCGTGCGGGTGGTCGATCGGGTTCATGACGACACCACGCACGGTCGGGCGAACGCCCTTCCAGCGCTTGCGGCCGGCCTTACCGAGGTCGATGTTCGACTGCTCAGCGTTACCAACCTCGCCGACGGTCGCGCGGCAGCGTGCATCCACGTTGCGGACCTCACCCGAGGGGAGGCGCAGCTGGGCGTAGGGGCCGTCCTTCGCGACGAGGCGGATCGAGGCGCCGGCCGAGCGGCCGAGCTTCGCGCCGCCACCGGGGCGCAGCTCAACGGCGTGCACGACGGTACCGGTCGGGATGTTGCGCAGCGGCAGGTTGTTGCCGGGCTTGATGTCGGCGTTAGCGCCCGACTCGATGATGTCGCCCTGCTTGAGCTTGTTCGGCGCGATGATGTATCGCTTGGTGCCGTCGAAGTAGTGCAGGAGCGCGATGCGAGCGGTACGGTTCGGGTCGTACTCGATGTGCGCGACCTTCGCGTTGACGCCGTCCTTGTCGTTGCGACGGAAGTCGATCACACGGTACTGGCGCTTGTGGCCACCACCGATGTGACGGGTCGTGATACGACCCTGGTTGTTGCGGCCACCGGTCTTGGGCAGCGGGCGCAGCAGCGACTTCTCGGGGGTCGAGCGGGTGATCTCGGTGAACTCCGAGACCGAACCGCCACGACGACCGGGAGTCGTGGGCTTGAAATTACGAATCGCCATTTTTACTCAGTCCTCCGGTTAGCCGACGTTCGAGAAGATGTCGATAGTGCCGGACTTCAGGGTCACGATGGCGCGCTTGGTGTCCTTGCGCTTGCCCATGCCGAAGCGAGTCCGGCGAGTCTTGCCCTGACGGTTAAGGGTGTTGATGCGGTCAACCTGCACGTCGAAGATGCGCTCGATCGCGATCTTGATCTCGGTCTTGTTCGCGTCGGGTGCCACCTCGAAGGTGTACTTGCCCTGGTCGATGAGGCCGTAGCTCTTCTCCGAGATCACCGGGCGGATGATGACATCGCGCGGGTCCTTGTAGATGTCGCTCATGCCTGCAGCTCCTTGTTGGTCTTCGCGGCGACGAAGCCGTCGAACGCGCTCTTGAGGAAGACCACGTCATCGGCAACGAGCACGTCGTATGCGTTCAGCTGGTCCGCCGAGAGCACGTGAGCGTGCTCGATGTTGCGCACCGAACGGCGGGTGAGAAGGTCGTCGTGCTCGACGATGACGAGCACGTTGCGGCCCTCGGCAGCGGTACGGAAAGCCGAAATCGCAGCCTTGGTCGAGGGAACCTCGCCGGTCACGAGTTCGGTGAACACGTGCACGCGGCCACCGCGGGCGCGGTCCGACAGCGACTGCAGCAGGGCTGCGGCAACCATCTTCTTGGGGGTGCGCTGCGAGTAGTCACGCGGGGTCGGGCCGTGAACGATGCCACCGCCGCGGTGCTGCGGCATGCGGATCGAACCCTGACGGGCGTTACCCGTGCCCTTCTGCTTGAACGGCTTGCGGCCGGCGCCCGAGCGCTCGCCACGGTTCTTGGTCTTGTGCGTGCCCTGGCGCGCTGCGGCCTGCTGGGCCACGACCACCTGGTGCACGAGGGGGACGTTCAGCTCGACGTCGAAGAGCTCGGCGGGGAGCTCAACGGTGCCCGACTTCTTGCCGGTTGCGTCGAGGACATCAATGGTGTTGGCAGCCATTTGGCTAGGCCCCCTTCACTGCGTTACGGACGAAAACGAGGCGGCCCTTGGCGCCGGGAACGGCACCCTTGACCAGCAGCAGACCCCGCTCCACGTCGATGCCGTGGAGGGTGAGGTTCTGGACGGTCACGCGGTCGTGACCCATGCGGCCAGCCATGCGCGTGCCCTTGAAGACACGGCTCGGGGTGGCCGAAGCACCGATCGAGCCGGGCTTGCGGTGGTTCTTGTGAGCACCGTGCGATGCGCCAACACCCTTGAAGTTGTGGCGCTTCATGGTGCCCGCGAAACCCTTACCCTTCGACGTACCAACGACGTCGACGAGCTGGCCGGCCTCGAAAAGGTCGACGTTGAGCTCCTGGCCGAGCTCGTAGTCTGCGGCGTCAGCGGTGCGGATTTCAGTGACGTGGCGACGCGGCGTCACACCTGCGGCCTTGAAGTGGCCGGCGAGGGGCTGCGAAACCTTGCGGAGCTCGATAGCGCCCGCGGCGATCTGAATGGCGTCGTAGCCGTTCTTTTCCTGCGTCAGGATCTGGGTCACGACGTTGGGGCTCACCTGAATAACGGTGAGGGGGACGAGACGGTTCTCTGCGTCCCACTGCTGGGTCATGCCCAGCTTGGTGCCGAGCAGCCCCTTGTAGGTCTTAGTAGCGGTAGACATGAATCCCTCTAGAGCTTGATCTCGATGTTGACATCGGCCGGAAGGTCGAGGCGCATGAGCGAGTCGACAGCCTTCGGAGTGGGGTCGACAATGTCGATCAGGCGCTTGTGGGTGCGCTTCTCGAACTGCTCGCGGCTGTCCTTGTACTTGTGGGGCGAACGGATAACCGTCACCACGCTCTTTTCCGTCGGAAGCGGGACGGGCCCAATGACGGAGGCACCAGCGCGAGTAACCGTGTCGACGATCTTGCGCGCGGAGCTGTCGATGACCTCGTGGTCATACGACTTCAGTCGGATGCGGATCTTCTGTCCCGCCATGTCCTACTCCTAATTCGTTCGGGCCGGTTTGGCCTCACATGCAATCTCGGCTGTGACCAGCTGAAAAGTGCACCACTGTTTATCTGTCAAGTTCACCTGCCCGGAGCGCGTGCGCTCAGGCTGATGTACGGCACGCGGGGATACGGTCGAGGTTTGCACCTCGGTGTTTCCGGTACGCACCGGAGCCGTGCTCTCCTGCCGCCGGACCCGCCTGCCTCCGAAAGAGTCGGGCGGCGAGTCACGTGTTCGGCAGTGATCCTGCTGCAGGCCGGGCACAACAGCACCACGGCACAACAGGAATGTTGAACTGGTTTAGTCTAGCCCGACATTTCAAGTTCATGCAACCCGGGCGTGTCGCGATTTCTCGCCCGCCATTCCGGGCCTCCGCCAGACGGTCCGCGCGGCACCTTCACCGCGCTCCGCCCCCCCACCACCCTACCGCCGTTTCCGACGCACCCGCACACCCGTCTCGCCCGCCGCATCCACCCTGTCCGCCGCATCCGCCGGCGTCGTCGGCTCGCGCGTGCTGATAGTAGGCGCCGTGGCCGTCGAGATCGCGTCGGGTGAGCAGGATGCGGTGTGCCATGTGCTCATCCTGCAGCGAGCGAGAGTTCGCCGGGGACTTTGCCCGGCGACTTTGAACAGGGGCTCCTCCACAGGGCGACCGGGAGGTCACGTCATCTGCTCGTCAAGTGGTCTTGCTGAAGGCCTGTGATGGGGCCGCCGGCACACCGCCACCAGCCGCTGCGCCGGGCCCCGTGACAAAGATGCGGTTTTCTCGTGGAGATGCAGCTGTAACTGCATCTCCACGAGAAAACCGCATCTCTCTGGTGGCGCCCCCGCGTAGTCAGCGTCGGCTAGAACTGCAGTTCGTCGAGACGGCCCTCGTCACGGAGGACGAGGTAGTTCTCCACCGCAGTGTCGAGCCACACCTCGGCGGTCTTGTAGAGGCTGACGACCCAGCCGGAGTCTTCCTGCACCACCGCGATACCGAGTTCGTCGAGCCCCAGGGCGCTAACAACCGGGATGTCTTCGAGGCACATCGGTTCAGAGTACGAATTGCTGACTTCGTAGCAGGTGCCGTCAATGGTGATCGTTTGATAGCCGTCGTCGATCGTGATGTTGTCGGGACGAATCATCGTCACCCCGTTGACATCGATCGTTGTGAAGCCGCCGCCAAACTCGTAGTCGCTGTAGGAGCTGTACCCGCTCCCCGACCCGAAGGACTGCGAGAACATCGAGAACAAGAGTCGTTCCGGCCGAGCGAAGGTCGCAACGGCCGTGTCGAAGTCGCCGCCGCCGAGCCCTAGTTCGAACACTGATTCGAGGGCCTGCATACCGGCTTCTTCGGGGCCCGAGGCACCATTCCCCTCGACAACGTCAAGGCTCGACAGCTTGTCGCCACTCATTCCACCAAGCGCGTAGTCGGCACCGCTCAGCATCATGCTCACGTACCACTTGCCGCCTTCGTACGTCGAGATCAACGTGTTGAAGTCTTCGTCGGCAAAGTCGAACGTCTGCGGGTACTCGTCGTCGAAGTTGTAGTCGCTCATCGCCTCCTCAGCGGCATCGTCAGCAGCCGAGACTGCTTCGCTTTCGCTCTCACCAGCGAGCAGTGCACCCTCGTAGGCGAGCGAGCGAATGACGCTTTCGGTTGCCTGAGTAATCGCCTCCTGGTCACCATCGACCGTGACCGTGCCCGCAGTGATAGTCACGCGTTCAACGCCCTCGGCGAGCTCCTCCGTCTCGTACTCGAGCCCCTCGGTCTTCGTCGTCGACGCTGAGGCGAGGTCGGCGAGACCGTCGCTCAGGCTGACACCGTCCCCGACATCGCCGAAGTCGCTCGCGAGCAGTCGCTCGGCCGCCGTGGTGAAGATGTCGGCCTCGCTTGGTGCGACCATGGCGAATGAGCCGAGGTAATCGAGGTTGGTTCCCGACGTGATGAGCTTGTCGACCGCTTCCTCCGCGGATGCGGCGCCCCGGCCCTGACCGCTGAAGAGTGCGATTCCGCCCCAGATCGCGCCGCCGATCACCGCAACGGCGGCAATCGCAGCGACGGGGATGAGCCACTTACGCCGGCGCTTCGGCGCCTGACCCTGCTGCTGCCAGGGGTTACCCGCGTTCGCGTCGTTGCCCGCGTATCCCTGTGATGCCTGGTAACCGTACTGCGGCTGACCGAACTGCTGCTGGCTCTGGCCGTACTGCGGCTGCTGACCGTAGCCCTGCTGAGGGACGTAACCCTGCTGCTGGTCGAACTGCTCGGCCTGTCCGTACTGACCTTCCTGGCCGTAGTTCTGCGGCTGACCATATGCCGGCTGCTGGCCTGATTGCGCTTGGCCATATCCCTGCTGTGCGGATCCATACGGCTGCCCCTGCGCATCCGCCCCATAGGCCGACCCGCCGTCAAGTTGATTCGGATGATTCCACTCGTGCTGGGGCCAGGCCTGGCCACCCTCCCCCTCAGGCGGCACTCCTCGCCACTGGTTCCCGTACGGGTCGCTCGGTGGTTGTTGGTTCGACATGCCTCACCCTTTTGCTGCTCAGAATTCACGATGGCCACAGACCTAAAGGCACACCTAGACATTGGAGTGCCCGAACCGCAGGAAAGTTCCCTGCAATCCAGCATGCCAGCAAACTGCCACCCGGCCAGCCGGTTATCCACAAGCCGGGAAAACGACTGCGGGCCGTACGCGATTGCGTCCGGCCCGCAGAGCGGAGTCAGAAACTACTTCTGGATCGAGGTGACGGTACCGGCACCAACGGTGCGGCCACCCTCACGGATCGCGAAGCCGAGGCCCTCTTCCATGGCGATCGGCTGGATGAGCTCGACCGTGATGTCAACGGTGTCACCAGGCATAACCATTTCCTTGCCCTCGGGCAGGGTGATGACGCCGGTCACGTCCGTGGTACGGAAGTAGAACTGCGGGCGGTAGTTCGAGTAGAACGGGTTGTGACGGCCACCCTCGTCCTTCGAGAGGATATAGGCAGTGCCCTCGAAGTTGGTGTGCGGGGTCACGCTACCCGGCTTGACGACAACCTGGCCACGCTCAACGTCTTCACGCTTGAGACCGCGGAGCAGGAGGCCACAGTTCTCGCCGGCCCATGCCTCGTCGAGCTGCTTGTGGAACATCTCGATACCAGTGACCGTGGTCTTCTGCGTCGGGCGGATGCCGACGATCTCGACCTCGGAGTTGATGGCGAGGGTACCGCGCTCGGCGCGGCCGGTCACGACGGTGCCACGACCGGTGATGGTGAAAACGTCCTCGATCGGCATGAGGAAGGGCTTCTCGCGGTCACGCTCCGGGTCGGGAACGTTCTCGTCGACAGCTTCCATGAGCTCGAGAACCGACTGGACCCACTTCTCGTCGCCCTCGAGCGCCTTGAGCGCCGACACGCGAACGACAGGAGCGTCCTCGTCGAAGCCCTGCGAAGCGAGGAGCTCGCGGACCTCGAGCTCGACGAGCTCCAGGATCTCTTCGTCGTCAACCATGTCCGACTTGTTGAGGGCAGCAACCAGGTAGGGAACGCCAACCTGCTTGGCGAGCAGCACGTGCTCGCGGGTCTGCGCCATCGGGCCGTCGGTGGCGGCGACAACGAGGATCGCGCCGTCCATCTGGGCAGCACCGGTGATCATGTTCTTCACGTAGTCAGCGTGACCCGGTGCGTCAACGTGGGCGTAGTGACGCTTCGGGGTCTCGTACTCGATGTGCGAGATGTTGATCGTGATACCGCGCTGGCGCTCTTCCGGAGCCGAGTCGATCGTCGCGAAGTCGCGCTGCACGTTCGTGTCCGAGGGGTACTTGTCAGCAAGCACCTTCGAGATTGCGGCGGAGAGCGTCGTCTTGCCGTGGTCGACGTGACCGATCGTTCCGATGTTTACGTGCGGCTTGGTCCGCTCGAACTTGGCCTTGGCCACTGTGGGTCCTCCTCAGGACTGTTACTGGAATCGCTCCACGATACAGCGCGGATCGAAACTATAGAACTTGGACAGATGAATAAATGTTACTCGGCCTAGCGCATGGCGCCTGACCGAAGCCTGAGCTTTGGGGAAGCTACTCGCCCTTGCTCTTCTGGATGATCTCGTCGGCAACAGCCTTCGGGACCTCCGAGTAGGAGTCAAACTCCATCGAGTACACAGCGCGACCCGAGGTCTTGCTGCGCAGGTCGCCGATGTACCCGAACATCTCGGACAGCGGCACGAGCGCGCGCACCACCTTGACGCCCGAGGCGTCTTCCATCGACTGGATCTGGCCACGACGGGAGTTCAGGTCACCGATAACGTCACCCATGTACTCCTCAGGCGTGCGCACCTCGACCTTCATGAGCGGCTCGAGCAGCGCGGGGCTTGCCTTGGGAGCGGCCTCCTTGAACGCCATCGAACCAGCAATCTTGAAGGCCATTTCCGACGAGTCAACGTCGTGGTACGCGCCATCAACCAGGATCGCCTTGACGCCGACCATGGGGTAGCCAGCGAGGATACCAACACGCATCGCGTCCTGGATACCCGCGTCAACCGAGGGGATGTACTCGCGAGGCACGCGACCACCGGTCACGGCGTTCTCGAACTCGTACACCTTGTCGCCCTCGACCTCCATGGGCTCGAGGCTGATCTGCACCTTCGCGAACTGACCGGAACCACCGGTCTGCTTCTTGTGGGTGTAGTCGTACTTCTCGACCGGGCGACGGAGGGTCTCGCGGTACGCAACCTGCGGCTTACCGATGTTCGCCTCAACCTTGAACTCGCGCTTCATGCGGTCGACAAGGATGTCGAGGTGGAGCTCACCCATGCCCGAGATGGTCGTCTGACCGGTCTCGTGGTTGAGCTCGACGCGGAACGTCGGGTCCTCTTCGGCGAGCTTCTGGATCGCGGTGCCGAGCTTCTCCTGGTCGGCCTTCGAGTTCGGCTCGATGGCCACCGAGATGACGGGCTCCGGGAAGCTCATCGACTCGAGGATCACGGGCGCGTCGATTGCCGAGAGGGTGTCACCGGTGGTGGTGTCCTTCAGGCCGATCGCGGCGTAGATGTGACCAGCGGTAACCGACTCGACTGGGTTCTCCTTGTTGGCGTGCATCTGGAAGAGCTTGCCGATGCGCTCCTTCTTGCCCTTCGTCGAGTTGAGCACCTGGGTGCCGGCCTCGACGTGGCCCGAGTAAACGCGGAGGTAGGTCAGGCGACCGTAGAACGGGTGCGCAACAACCTTGAACGCGAGCGCCGCGAAGGGCTCGTCGGTCGAAGGCTCGCGGATGATCTCGACCTCTTCGTCCTTGACGTCGTGGCCAATCATGGGCGGCACGTCGAGAGGCGAAGGAAGGAAGGAGACGACTGCGTCGAGCATCGGCTGGATGCCGCGGTTCTTGAACGCGGTACCGCAGAGCACGGGGAATGCCTCGCCCGCGATGGTGAGCTGGCGAATGCCGGCCTGGAGCTCTTCAATCGAGATCTCTTCGCCACCGAGGTACTTCTCGAGCAGCTCGTCGCTCGACTCTGCAACGGCCTCGAGCAGCTCAGCGCGGTACTCTTCGGCACGCTCGAGCAGGTCAGCCGGGATCTCCTCGATCTCAGCCTCGGCACCCTGTGCCACGACGCCCTTGGCGTCGCCGCGCCAGGTGAGCGCACGCATGTTGATGAGGTCGACAACACCGATGAAGTCGTTCTCGACACCGATCGGCAGCTGCAGCACGAGCGGCTTCACGCCGAGGCGCGACTTGATCGTGTCGATCGAGTAGTAGAAGTCCGCGCCGAGCTTGTCCATCTTGTTGACGAAGCAGATGCGGGGAACGTTGTACTTGTCGGCCTGACGCCACACGGTCTCCGACTGGGGCTCAACGCCCTCCTTGCCGTCGAACACGGCGACGGCACCGTCGAGGACGCGCAGCGAGCGCTCAACCTCAACAGTGAAGTCAACGTGACCGGGGGTGTCGATGATGTTGATCTGGGTGTCACCCCACGAGCAGGTCGTTGCCGCGGAGGTAATGGTGATACCGCGTTCCTGCTCCTGTGCCATCCAGTCCATGGTGGCGGCACCGTCGTGGGTCTCACCGATCTTGTGGTTCACACCCGTGTAGAAAAGAATGCGCTCGGTGGTCGTGGTCTTACCAGCATCGATGTGCGCCATGATGCCGATATTGCGAACCTTGTTGAGGTTCGTCTGCACTGCCTGTGCCACGGATGTCTCCCGTTGTGTTTGGAACTGAAAAAGCGAGGATTCGCCGGTTAACGCGGCTGACGTAAGACCGGCCAACATGAGTGCTTAGCACGTCACGTTGACCGGTCAACGAACTACCAGCGGTAGTGCGCGAAGGCCTTGTTCGACTCGGCCATCTTGTGCGTGTCTTCGCGACGCTTCACGGCGGCACCGAGGCCGTTCGAGGCGTCGAGGATCTCGTTGGTGAGACGCTCGGTCATCGACTTCTCGCGACGAGCCTTGGCGTAGCCGGTGAGCCAGCGCAGCGCGAGGGTGTTCGCGCGAAGCGGCTTGACCTCAACCGGAACCTGGTAGGTCGAACCGCCGACGCGGCGCGAACGAACCTCAAGGGTCGGGCGGACGTTGTCGAGGGCCTTCTTGAGGGTCGCGACGGCGTCCTGGTCGGACTTCTTCGCGACGTTCTCGAGGGCACCGTAAACGATGCGCTCGGCCTGCGACTTCTTACCGTCGAGGAGGATCTTGTTGATGAGCTGCGTAACGACCGGCGAACCGTACACCGGGTCGATCACTACGGGGCGCTTAGGCGCGGGACCCTTACGAGGCATTACTTCTCCTTCTTCGCGCCGTAGCGGCTACGGGCCTGCTTGCGGTCCTTGACCGACTGAGTGTCGAGGGCACCGCGGACGATGCGGTAACGCACACCCGGGAGGTCCTTCACACGACCGCCGCGCACGAGCACCATCGAGTGCTCCTGCAGGTTGTGGCCCTCACCGGGGATGTAGGCGGTAACTTCGGTGCCGTTCGAGAGCTTCACACGGGCCACCTTGCGCAGTGCCGAGTTCGGCTTCTTCGGGGTGGTGGTGTACACACGGGTGCATACGCCACGCTGCTGGGGGTTGCCCTTCAGAGCCGGCGACTTGGACGAGGTCACCTTGGGCTTGCGGCCCTTGCGGACCAACTGCTGAATGGTTGGCACTGGTTAATCTCCTTGGAATTGATTGTGCTTTCGCCTTGCTGCACGCGGCAGCTGCTCTGAAACTCGCGCCTCACCCCGTCGCGGCCGTGCATGGACGACGCTGGACTGGATACATGCTCTGCCTGGGCTGCGCCGGGCGAGCATCCCTACCGACCGCTGTGACCGCGGCGACGGCATGAATTTGAGGCACGCCAGAGGGCGGCGTACCGATCTAGTTTAACCAGACAGAATGTGCCGGTCAAGCGTCGCGTGTCGCTGAGGTCGTGAGATCCACACTGCGGAGGATGCTGGTGACGTCGGCGTCGACGCCGTCAGCCTGCTCGAGCAGGTAGGTCGCGACCGCGGTGAGCACGAGCGTATTGGCGCCGGCGGCGAGCAGTTGCAGTCGATAGCGCACCCGAACGGTTGCCCCAGCTTCGTCGCGCTGCAGCGTCGCGACCTCGACGCCGGGGCGTGGTTCCTCGAACGTCTCGCGTTCGAGGACCTCGGCGCCCGCCAACGTGAGCTGCTGACCGAGAATCTCATCGGCCTGCTGCGCACTGACCTGGCCCGGCCACTTGTCGAGGGTGACGAGTACGTTTGGATGGAAGTCGCCGGTCGCGGTGAGGTGGCGCACTCCCCCGAGTGTGCCCTCCCACTCGAACTTCTCCCAGCCGTTCGGCACCTCGAACGTCGCCGCGACTTGCGCCATGAAGCTAGCGCCCCTCGTCGAAGGTGATCGAGGTGCGCTGCGCCTCGTACTCGCGCTCCTCGGCAACCTTGCGTTCGTACTCGGCGCGCTCGGCGGCGTTGCGCTTCTTCACGCTGCGGCCACGAAGCGCCGCGATGCCACCGATCCACAGCGCGCTCTCGCGGCCCGTGATGAAGGCGAGCAGCGCGCCGGGCAGGTGCTCAGCCGAGCGGATGGCGGTCTCGAACGCCTCGTTCGACCACGCCTGGCCGTTCACGACGTCCTGGAAGGCGACGCCGACGTAGTAGCCGCCTCCGGTCAGCACGGCCGCGATGAGGCTCGCGACGATGTACGACCACCAGCCCGCGCGGTTCGCGATGAGCGACCACACGATGAGGAAGACACCGAACAGCGCGACCGGTACGTAGAACGGCGCCGTGCCCATGAACTCGAAGATGCCGCCGACGAAGTCGCCGCCGGTCGTGAAGATCACGCGGGCTGCCGCGAAGGCCACCGCGTAGAGCGCGCCGAACACGACGGTTGCGAGCAGCGCGGTGAAGAAGGCGAAGCCGCGGTTGCCGCGCTTGTCAGGCTCGACGATGAGGCCTTCGGTCGGCGACGTCTCGGCAGCGGGTGCCGGGGCCGGCGCTGCCACAGGTTCTTCGAGTGGCGTCGTCGCCGGGTCTGCGTCGGCGTAGATGTCGGGCTCGTCGGTGCGGTCATTGACCGCGGCGTCGGGCATATCCAACGGCGTCGCGTTCGTGTCGGCGGCGGACTCGGTCGAAGCATCCGCGCCAAACGCGTCGGCGTCGTACGCGCGCGTCGCGGTGTCGGCCTCGCCTGCCGGCGCAGCCACGGTGTCAGACGAGTTTGCCTCGAAATCAGCGGTCTCATCGACCGGGATCGAACGCGAGCGGGCCACGGCCTCGCTCAGACGCGAGTCGCCAGCAGGCGCGGCGGTCGGCGCGTCGAAGCCCTCGGCGGGCGTCTCGCGCGAGGTCTCGCCGTCAGCGCCGACGGCAAATGCGCTGCTCGGCTGCTCGGCAGCATCCGCCGGCGCCTCGGGCGCGGGCTCGGATGCGGTGCTGGGCTCGGAAGCTGGAGTCGGGTTCTCGACCGGCGCGTCCGTCGCCTGCGGCGCATCCGCCTGCTCGGGCTGCGAAGCAGCCGAGGCGGGACGCTGGGGCAGCAGGTGCGGGTCGACGGTCGTGCGGGGCCCATCGTCGTACGGCTGCGGTCGGTACTGGTCACTCATGCCGCCAGGCTAACGGTCAGCGGGCTTGTTTCCGCGCTACGGCACGCGGAAACGGGCGATGCCCCGAACCAACAGGTTCGGGGCATCGCTTCGGTGTGCGAGTTCGGTCGCGACGGCTTCTAGTTGAAGTCGATGCTGCCGAAGTCGTCGTTACCCGAGAACGAGTCGAAGTCAGCGAACGACAGGTCGTTGCTGAAGTCGAGCGCGTCGGCCTCGGCGTACGGGTAGCGCTCGTTGCGCGCCTCTTCGGTGGGTTCAACAACCTGCTCGGCGTACTCGGGCATACCGGTACCGGCGGTGATGAGACGACCGATGATGACGTTCTCCTTGAGGCCGAGCAGCGGGTCGGTCTTCTGCTCCATCGCGGCCTGGGTCAGCACGCGAGTGGTCTCCTGGAACGACGCGGCCGACAGCCACGACTCGGTCGCGAGCGAGGCCTTGGTGATACCCATGACCTCGGGACGACCCGACGCGGGGCGGCGGCCCTCGGCAACCGACTGGCGGTTGGTTGCCTGGAAGCGCTGACGGTCGACAAGCTCGCCGGGGAGCATGTCGGTCTCGCCCGAGTCGTTGATGGTGACCTTGCGCAGCATCTGGCGCACGATGACCTCAATGTGCTTGTCGTGGATCGGCACACCCTGCGAGTTGTAGACGTCCTGCACACCACCGACGAGGTACTTCTGCACCGCGGTGGTGCCGAGCACCTCGAGCACGTCCTTCGGGTCGAGCGGACCCTCAACGAGCTGCTGGCCGGGCTCGACGTGGTCGCCGTCCTCGACAAGGAACTCGGCGAAGCGCGACACCGGGTAGGTGAGTGTCTCGTCGTCCTTGTTGTCGGGCTCGAGCACGATCTTGCGCTGGCGCTCGGTGTCCTGGAACGTCACCGTACCGGCAACCTTCGCGAGCGGCGCCGCACCCTTCGGGGTACGCGCCTCGAAGAGCTCCTGCACACGCGGGAGACCCTGCGTGATGTCGGCCGCACCGGCGATACCACCGGTGTGGAAGGTACGCATGGTCAGCTGGGTACCGGGCTCACCGATCGACTGAGCCGCGATGATGCCGACGGCCTCGCCGAGGTCGGCGAGCTCGCTCGACGCCATCGAACGGCCGTAGCACTTGGCGCAGACACCGACCTGCGACTCGCAGGACAGCACCGAACGGATGGTGACCTCGCGGACGCCTTCGCCGAGCAGGCGCTCGATGAGCACGTCACCGACCGACTCGCCCGCGTGGGCGAGCACGTCGCCGGCAGCGTTCGTGACGTCGGTCGCGAGCGTACGAGCGTAGACCGAGTTCTCGACGTTGTCCGCGAGCGTGACGTTGCCGTCCTTGTCGGTCTGCGCGATCGGCAGCACGATGCCCTTGTGGGTACCGCAGTCGTCTTCACGGATGATGACGTCCTGCGACACGTCGACGAGACGACGCGTGAGGTAACCCGAGTCGGCGGTCTTGAGCGCGGTGTCGGCCAGACCCTTTCGCGCACCGTGGGTTGACGAGAAGTACTCGAGTACGGTCAGACCCTCGCGGTACGAGTGAATGATCGGGCGGGCGATCTTCTCACCCTTCGGGTTGGCCACGATGCCGCGCATACCGGCGATCTGACGAACCTGCAGCCAGTTACCGTTTGCACCAGCCGTCACCATGCGGTGAATCGAGTTGGTCTCGGGGAACTGCTCGCGGGTGTCGGCGGCGACGCGTTCGGTCGCCTCCTCCCACAGCGCGATGGTCTGGTCGCGGTACTCCTGCTGGGTCGACAGACCCATCTGGTAGTCCTCACGCAGCTGCGCAACCTTGGTCTCGGTCTCGGCGACGATCTCGGCCTTGGTGTCGGGAATCACGACGTCGGAGACCGACAGCGAGATGCCCGAACGCGTGGCCCAGTAGAAGCCCGAGTCCTTGATGCGGTCAAGCGTCGCTGCCACTACGTCCTTGTCGTACCGCTCGGCGAGGTAGTTCACCACGCCCGAGAGACGACCCTTGGTCATGACGTCCTCGAGGTACGGGTAGGTGTCGGGCAGCAGCTCGTTGAACAACGCGCGACCCAGCGTCGTCTCCTTGACGACCGGACGACCCTCGACGAAACCCTCGGGGGCCTCGGCCGGGTGGAACGTGACGCCCTCGAGGCGAATCTTGACGGGAGCGTTGAGGTGCAGCGTGCCCTCGTCCTGCGCCATGATCGCCTCGGCAACCGAGCCGAACACGCGGCCGGCGCCGACCGCATCCTCACGGAGGAACGTGAGGTGGTACAGACCGGCAACCATGTCCTGCGAAGGCAGGGTCACGGGGCGGCCGTCGGACGGCTTGAGGATGTTGTTCGACGCGAGCATGAGCACGCGGGCCTCGGCCTGTGCCTCGACCGAAAGCGGCAGGTGCACGGCCATCTGGTCACCGTCGAAGTCGGCGTTGAACGCCGAGCAAGCGAGCGGGTGCAGCTGGATCGCCTTACCCTCGACGAGCTGCGGCTCGAACGCCTGGATGCCGAGACGGTGCAGCGTAGGCGCACGGTTCAGCAGCACGGGGCGCTCGCGGATGACCTCTTCGAGGACGTCCCACACCTCGGGCTTGGCGCGCTCAACGGCGCGCTTCGCGGCCTTGATGTTGCTCGCGTGGCCGAGGTCGATAAGGCGCTTGATCACGTACGGCTTGAACAGCTCGAGTGCCATCTGCTTCGGCAGACCGCACTGGTGCATCTGCAGCTGCGGGCCAACGATAATCACCGAACGACCCGAGTAGTCGACGCGCTTACCGAGCAGGTTCTGGCGGAAACGACCCTGCTTACCCTTCAGCATGTCGCTGAGGGACTTGAGGGCACGGTTACCGGTACCGGTGACGGGGCGACCGCGGCGGCCGTTGTCGAACAGTGCGTCGACGGCCTCCTGCAGCATGCGCTTCTCGTTGTTCACGATGATCTCGGGCGCACCGAGCTCAAGCAGACGCATGAGGCGGTTGTTGCGGTTGATCACGCGACGGTAGAGGTCGTTGAGGTCGCTCGTTGCGAAGCGGCCACCATCGAGCTGCACCATCGGGCGCAGCTCCGGCGGGATCACGGGGATCACGTCGAGGACCATCGCGGCCGGCTTGTTCTCGGTCTGGAGGAACGCCGTGACGACCTTGAGTCGCTTGATGGCGCGGATCTTCTTCTGACCCTTGCCGTTCTGGATCTGGTCGCGCAGCAGTTCGGCCTCGGTGGCGAGGTCGAAGTCCTGCAGGCGGCGCTTGATCGCCTCGGCGCCCATGTAGGCCTCGAAGTAGTCACCGTAGCGGTCGATGAGCTCGGCGAAGTCGGCGTCGTCCGGCTTGAGCTCGCCAACCTTCAGGTTCTTGAAGCCCTCGTAGACGCGCTCGATCTGCGCGATGTCGTTGTCGACCTCCTTGCGAATCCGAGCCATTTCCTTCTCGGCCGCATCCTTGGTCTTCTTCTTCTGGTCGGCGGTTGCGCCTTCTTCCTCGAGTGCCTCGAGGTCCTTCTCAAGCTGCGCCATCCGCTCGTTGATCTGCGAATCGCGCTGCTTGCCGCGGGTGTCGACCTCGAGGTTCTTCTCCTTTTCGAGGTCGGTCAGGTCGTCACGACGACCCTCTTCGTCGATCTCGACCACCATGTAGGCGGCGAAGTAGATGACCTTCTCGAGGTCCTTCGGCGCCATGTCGAGCAGGTAGCCGAGGCGCGAAGGAACACCCTTGAAGTACCAGATGTGCGTCACGGGCGCGGCGAGCTTGATGTGGCCCATGCGCTCACGGCGCACCGCCGACTTCGTCACCTCAACGCCGCAGCGCTCACAGATGATGCCCTTAAAGCGCACGCGCTTGTACTTACCGCAGGCGCACTCCCAGTCGCGCGAGGGGCCGAAGATCTGCTCACCGAACAGACCGTCCTTCTCGGGCTTGAGGGTGCGGTAGTTGATGGTCTCGGGCTTCTTTACCTCGCCACGCGACCAACCGAGGATGTCCTCGCTAGTTGCCAGCCCGATGCTGATGCTGTCGAACTTAGTTGCGTCGATCAATTCTTGATTCTCCCTAGGAACAAAGCTTCGTAATCGGGGGTGGACTAGATCTCGTCGACCGAAGACGACTCGAAGCGAGTGGAGATGTTGATGCCGAGTTCTTCGGCAGCACGGTAGGCGTCATCGTCGTTCTCTTCGAGGCTGACGATGGAGCCGTCGGCGGCGAGCACCTCGACGTTCAGGCACAGCGAACGCATTTCGCGCACGAGCACTCGGAACGACTCGGGGATACCGGCCTTCTGGATGTTTTCGCCCTTAACGATCGACTCGTAGGCCTTCACGCGGCCGACAATGTCGTCCGACTTGATCGTGAGCAGCTCCTGCAGCGTGTAGGCGGCGCCGTAGGCCTCGAGGGCCCACACCTCCATCTCACCGAAGCGCTGGCCACCGAACTGGGCCTTACCACCGAGCGGCTGCTGGGTGATCATCGAGTATGGACCAGTCGAACGCGCGTGGATCTTGTCGTCGACCAGGTGGTGGAGCTTGAGCATGTACATGTAGCCCACCGAAATCGGGTCGGGGAACGGCTCGCCGGAGCGGCCGTCGAACAGACGCGCCTTGCCGTTTTCCTTCACGAGGCGCTCGCCGTCGTCGTTCGGGCGGGTCGACGTGAGCAGGCCCTGGAGCTGCTCCTGCGTCGCACCGTCGAACACGGGGGTCGCGACCTTGGTGCCGGGAGCAACGTGGTAGGCCTCCTCGGAGAGGTTTGCTGCCCACTCCGGGTTGCCCTCGATGTCCCAACCCTGCGTCGCGATCCAGCCGAGGTGCGACTCGAGCACCTGACCGAGGTTCATGCGCTTCGGAATACCGAGCGGGTTCAGGATGATGTCGACCGGCGTGCCGTCCTCAAGGAAGGGCATGTCTTCCTCGGGCAGGATCTTCGCGATGACACCCTTGTTACCGTGACGGCCAGCGAGCTTGTCACCCTCGGTGATCTTGCGCTTCTGGGCGATGTAGACGACCACGCGCTGGTTCACGCCCGAGCCGAGCTCGTCGTCACCGTTCTCGACGTCGAACACCTTGACGCCGATGATGGTGCCGGTCTGGCCGTGGGGAACCTTGAGCGACGTGTCGCGCACCTCGCGGCTCTTCTCGTTGAAGATCGCGCGCAGCAGGCGCTCTTCGGCGCTGAGCTCGGTCTCACCCTTCGGAGTGACCTTACCGACGAGGATGTCGCCAGCCTGCACCTCGGCGCCGACGCGGATGATGCCGCGCTCGTCGAGGTCCTTGAGCATGTCCTGACCCACGTTCGGCAGGTCGGCGGTGATTTCTTCCTTACCGAGCTTCGTGTCGCGAGCGTCAACCTCGTACTCCTCGATGTGAATCGACGAAAGCACGTCGTTCTTCACGAGGTTCTGGCTGATGATGATCGCGTCCTCGAAGTTGTGACCCTCCCACGGCATGAAGGCCACGAGGAGGTTCTTGCCGAGCGCGAGCTCGCCGTCTTCGGTCGCGGGGCCGTCGGCGATGACCTCGCCGACCTCAACGCGGTCACCAGCAGTGACGATGACGCGGTGGTTGTAGCAGGTACCCGCGTTCGAACGCTCGAACTTGCGGAGCCAGTACGACTCGCTGCCGCCCTCGTCGGTCTGCACGACCACCTGGTCGGCCGACACCGAAGTGACGACACCGGCGTGCTGCGCGGTGACCACGTCACCAGCGTCGATGGCGGTGTAGCCCTCCATACCGGTACCGACGATCGGCGAGGTCGAACGAAGCAGCGGCACTGCCTGGCGCTGCATGTTCGCACCCATGAGCGCGCGGTTCGTGTCGTCGTGCTCGAGGAACGGGATGAGCGAGGTACCCACCGACACCATCTGGCGCGGCGAGACGTCCATGTAGTCGACCTCACCAGCGGGCACGAGCTCAACCTCGCCTCCCTTGGTGCGCACGAGCACGTCGTCCTCGATGTAGCGACCGTTGGCGTCGAGCGGCGCGTTGGCCTGGGCCACCACGAACTCGTCCTCGTCTGCTGCGGTGAGGTACTCGATGGTCTGCGACACCACGCCGTTCTCGACGCGGCGGTACGGCGTCTCGATGAAGCCGAACGCGTTGATGCGCGCGAACGTTGCGAGCGAGCCGATCAGACCAATGTTCGGGCCTTCAGGCGTCTCGATCGGGCACATACGGCCGTAGTGCGAAGCGTGCACGTCTCGCACCTCGACGCCGGCGCGCTCACGGCTCAGACCACCGGGGCCGAGCGCGTTGAGGCGACGCTTGTGCGTGATGCCCGCGAGCGGGTTGTTCTGGTCCATGAACTGCGAGAGCTGCGAGGTTCCGAAGAACTCCTTGATCGCAGCGACGACGGGGCGCACGTTGATGAGCGACTGCGGGGTGATCGAGTCAATCTCCTGCGTCGTCATGCGCTCACGCACGACGCGCTCCATGCGGCTGAGGCCGGTGCGAACCTGGTTCTGGATCAGCTCGCCGACGGCGCGGATGCGGCGGTTACCGAAGTGGTCGATGTCGTCGACGTCGAGCGGGATGTCGGTGAGCTCGCCGCCGTTGCGCGTGCCCTCGATCGTCGTCTCGCCCTTCTGGAGCGCGACGAGGTACTTGATCGTGCCGACGATGTCTTCAACCGACAGCACCGAGTCGCTGATCGGCGCCTCGAGACCAAGCTTGCGGTTGATCTTGTAGCGGCCGACCTTCGCGAGGTCGTAGCGCTTGTCGTTGAAGTAGTAGTTCTCGAGGAGCGCCTTGGCGGCCTCCGAGGCCACCTGCTCGCCCGGGCGCAGCTTTTTGTAGATGTCGCGGAGGGCATCTTCCTGCGTCTGGATCTTCGGGTCGTCCTTCGACAGGGTGTCGAGGAGCGTCTCGTAGCCGGCGAACTCGGCGCGGATCTCTTCTTCCGACAGGCCGATGGCGCGCAGGAAGACGGTGACCGACTGCTTGCGCTTGCGGTCGATGCGAACGGCGACGAGGCCCTTCTTGTCGACCTCGAACTCGAGCCAGGCACCGCGCGAGGGGATCACGCGCGACGAGTAGACGTCGATGTCGGAGTTCTTCTCGGGGGTGCGCTCGAAGTAGACACCCGGCGAGCGGACGAGCTGCGAAACGACGACACGCTCGGTGCCGTTGATGATGAAGGTACCCATGGGGGTCATGAGCGGGAAGTCACCCATGAAGACCGTCTGGGTCTTGATCTCGCCGGTCTCGTAGCGCATGAACTCGGCCTCGACGTAGAGCGGGGCCGAGTAGGTCTTGCCGCGCTCCTTGCACTCGTCGATCGAGTACTTCTCGGGCTCGAGCTGCGGGTTGCGGAACGTCAGCTGCATCTGGTCCGCGTTGTCTTCGATGGGCGAGATCTCTTCGAAGATCTCCTCCAGGCCCGAGACACGCGGCACATCGTTGCCACCGTTTTCGATTTCGTAGTCGCGACGAGCCTTCCAGTACTCGTTGCCGATGAGCCAGTCGAAGGACTCGGTCTGCAGCGAGAGCAGATCGGGAACCTCGAGCGTGTCCTTGATGTTCGCGAACGACAGGCGGTGAGCGTCGCGACCGGACTTCGGCGTGTAAGTTGCGTTATTCGCAGCAGCCAAAAGAGTTACCTCCACAGGTCCCGCTGGCCAGCGGGACGCGATTGCATTGGGCGTGAGGGGGGCATCGCCGTCCGTTGCCGAAAGTCATCGCCTCCCCTGTGATTCGGAGGAATTCTTCAGGTTGAACACCTGGAACTCGACTCCCGGCACGGCACCCGAAACGCGCGTTTCGGGCTGAGGGACTTGTGAATTGCAGCAACCGAGCCGACCGCAATATGAAGGCAAGGAGCGACGAAGCGCAAGGATCTACTATAACCCGACACATTTCGTAGTGTCCAGAGAGAGTTTTGCATATCCCACCGCAGCGTTTAGCCTACCCCGTCTCCGGCTAGCGATCTCGACGTCGCGATCCTGGCTGCTATGCGGGGCGAGGTCGAGGTGGAGGCGGTTCTTGCGCTCCTTCTTCTCTGGCACCACCACAAACTCGATCGGCTGTTCGGAATCGATAACGGCGGTGTACCAGAGCAGACTCATGCGCGAAGGCGGGGCCCGATCTCTGGATGTCGGGTGCGGATGCGCGGGGCCAGGCTTCCCCGCTAGCCTCGTGGCATGTCGCATCCCTTCTCTCCCAAGCTCGACGCGTTCGGCAACCTCGAGATCCACTACGCCGAGGTCAACGACTATGAGAACAACTGCTACGTCATCGTCGACGTGCCGACCGGTGCCGCGCTCATCGTCGACGCCGCCGACAACCTGCCCGCGATCATCGAACTGGTCGACCTCGCGAGCCGCCGCGCCGCCGACGCCGGGGCCGCGCAGGTGCGCGTCACGGGCGTGCTCACGACCCACCGCCACCAGGACCATTGGCAGGCGCTCGAAGCGACGAAGGCCCACTTCGAGGTGGCGAGCTATGCCGGCGCCGAGGATGCGCCAGAGCTCCCCGGCGAGACCGAGCACACGCTGGGCGACGGTGACACCGTCGCGCTCGGCGACCAGCAGATCGAGGTCGTCGGTCTGCGCGGCCACACGCCCGGCTCGGTCGCCCTCGCGCTGCGCGTGCCTGAGCATCCGGTGCGCCTGATTACGGGCGACTCGCTCTTCCCGGGCGGCATCGGCAACACCTTCGGCGACTCGGATGCGTACGCCCAGCTGCTCGGCGACGTCGTCGAGCGCATCTTCCGCCGCTTCGCCGACGACACGATCTTCTACCCAGGCCACGGGCTGCCCTCAACGCTCGGCCGCGAGCGCGGCTTCCTCAACGCGTGGCGCCTCACCGGCGGGCTGCCGCCGGCCGACCCGAACACCGACGCGTTCAGCGGCGCGTAGCCCGAGCATCCGCAAAACCGCGCGTGGCGCTCCCGAGTA
Organism: Gulosibacter sediminis; assembly: GCF_023370115.1. NCBI lineage: Bacteria > Bacillati > Actinomycetota > Actinomycetes > Micrococcales > Microbacteriaceae > Gulosibacter > Gulosibacter sp. ACHW.36C. Next base: position 2,166,773 of record NZ_CP097160.1, read on the forward strand.
CTCGGGAGCGCCACGCGCGGTGTAGTGCGGCTTGCGGCTGGCGTTACGTGCCGGGCTGCGGGTCGCCGCCGGGGATCTCGCCGGCGTTCGCGAGGCCCTCGCGGACCTTCGCCTCGATGCGCTCACCGGTGGCCTGGTCGACGTTCTTCCAGTACTGGAAGGCGTTCGAGAGCACGGGCTCCTGCACGGTCGCGAGGGCGCCGGCGACGGTGTTCACGAAGCGCTCGCGCTCCGCGTCGTCCCAGACCTCGCGCACGAGCGTGCCGGCCTGACCGAAGTCGTCGTCCTCAGCGTGCAGCTCGTAGGTGCTGCGCACGAGCTCGCCGTCCGACTCCCAGCTGTTCTCGACCTGGCCAACCTCATCGGCGTAGGGGCGGCCGAACGAGTTCGGCGCGTACACCGGGGCGTCGCCCGAGTGGTCGAAGCGCATGTTGCCGTCGAACGTGTAGCTGTTCGTCGGGTTGATGGGCTGGTTCACCGGCAGCTGGTTGTAGTTGGTGCCGATGCGGGCGCGCTGCGCGTCGGCGTAGGCGAAGCTGCGCGCGACGAGCATCTTGTCGGGCGAGATGCCGGTGCCGGGCACGTAGTTGCCGGGCGAAAACGCCGCCTGCTCGATCTGTGCGAAGAAGTTCGTCGGGTTCTCGTTGAGCGTGAACTTGCCGACCGGGATCAGCGGGTAGTCGCTGTGCGGCCACACCTTCGTGAGGTCGAAGGGGTTGAAGCGGTAGGTCTTCGCGTCCTCGTAGGGCATGATCTGCATCTTGATCTGCCAGCTGGGGAAGTTGCCCGCCTCGATCGCGTCGAACAGGTCGCGGCGGTGGTACTCAGCGTCCTCACCCGCGAGGCGCTCGGCCTCGTCGTCGGTGAGGCTGTGCACGCCCTGGTCGGAGTGGAAGTGGTACTTCACCCAGAAGCGCTCGCCCTCGGCGTTGATCCACGCGTAGGTGTGCGAGCTGTAGCCGTTCATCTCGCGCCACGAGCGGGGCAGGCCGCGCGAACCCATGAGGTAGGTCACCTGGTGGGCCGACTCGGGGTTGAGAGTCCAGAAGTCGAACTGCATCGTGTTGTCGCGCAGGCCCGAGGCGGGCAGGCGCTTCTGCGAACGGATGAAGTTCGGGAACTTGATGGGGTCGCGCATGAAGAACACCGGGGTGTTGTTGCCGACGATGTCGAGGTTGCCCTCTTCGGTGTAGAAGCGCAGCGAGAAGCCGCGAACGTCGCGCCAGGTGTCGGGCGAGCCCTGCTCGCCCGCGACGGTCGAGAAGCGGATCGCGACGCGACCCTTTGCGCCCGGCTGGAACGCGGCGGCGCGCGTGTACTTCGAGACGTCCTCCGTGACCTCCCACTCGCCGAAGGCGCCGGCGCCCTTGGCGTGCGGGTTGCGCTCCGGCACGCGCTCGCGGTTGAACGCGGCGAGCGTCTCGATGAGGTGCACGTCGTTAAGGGTGATGGGCCCGTTCGGGCCGACGGTCAGCGAGTTGCGGTTGCTCTCGGCGGGCGCGCCATTCTGGCGAGTCGCAGGTGCGTTGGGATCGATCTGGGTCACGATCACTCCTGTTCTTCGGTAGGGGTGGATGGGGTGGTCTGGTTGGCCTGGCGAGCGGCGTTGCGCTCGACCAGGCAGTCGGCGCAGAGGCCGCGGTAGGTCACCTCGGCGAGGTGCACCTCGAAGCCGGCGTCGTCGGCCGGGTGCAGGCACGGCGCGGCGCCGACCGAGCAGTCGACGTCGACGATCGTGCCGCAGTTGTCGCACACGAGGTGGTGGTGGTTGTCGTCGGTGCGCGTTTCGTACCGGGCCGGCGAGTTCGGCGGGTCAATGCGGCGCACGAGACCGTGGTGCTCAAAGTCGCCGAGGCTCACGTAAACCGCCTGCTTCGTGAGGTGCGGCACCGCGGACGATGCGCGCACATGCACCTCGTCGACCGTCGAGTGCGGATGCTCGGCAAGTGCCTCGAGCAGCGCGACGCGACGCGGCGTCACACGGAGTCCGACCTCGCGGATGCGCGCAGCCCAGGCCTCCGGTGCGGCGCGCTCGTGCGTGGTGGTCATGTGACAACCGTATCGTTCTTTTGAACTAATCAAAATAAGGTCAACCTAAGTCCGTCCATTGAATTGGCTGGATGGGCTGGCCCGCGGTGGTCGTGGGCGAGCGGCCATAATCGAAGCATGGCGCGCCAGCACTCCCCCGAACTCACCCGCACCCTCGCTTCGGGCCGGCAAGCCCAGTTCGTCCTCGACGGCGACATCGTGCAGCTCATCGTTGACGGCACCCCGCAGTCGCAGGTCGACCGGGCCAACCCGACGAGCCTCGGCTTCGGCTACATCCGCCACATGGGGCACGTGCTCGACCTCGCCTTCGGCGAGCGCCAGGCGATCACCGCGCTGCACCTCGGGGCCGGCGCCCTGTCGATCCCGCGTTACGTCGAAGCGACTCGCCCCGGCTCCCGCCAACAGGTGATCGAGCTCGAGCGCGACCTCGTGGAGTTCGTGCGCGAGGTCGCGCCGCTGCCGGCCAGCGCATCCATTCGGGTTCGCTACGGGGATGCGCGCGAGCAGCTCGCGAAGCTGCCCCGGGGCCTGGCGGGCAGCGTCGAGGTCATCGTCGTGGATGTGTTCGCCGGCCCGTCGACGCCAGCCCATGTCACGAGCGTCGAGTTCTTCGAAGAGATCGCGACCTTCCTCGCGCCCGACGGCGTCGTGCTCGTCAACGTGGCCGATGGGCACGAGTTGCGTTTCGCGCGCGGGGAGGTGGCGAGCATCCGCGCCGCGATCGGCCCGACGCTGCTGATCAGCGACCCCGCAGTACTCAAGGGCCGCCGTTTCGGCAACATCGTCGCGGTGGCGAGCCGTGAGGAACTCGAACTGCCGATGTTGCCGCGCCTCGCCGCATCCGGCTTCCCGCCCGCCACCGTGCACTCGGCGCCGCAGACAATCGAGTGGCTGCGCGGCGCGAGCGAGGTGCACGACGCCGAGGCGACCGACTCGCCCGTGCCCGGCCGGGGCATCTTCACGACCGGCCGCGGGCGCGATCGCGGCTAGCTCCGCCCGTAACGGGGTGGCACGCGCGCATTTGGAGGCGGGCGCACTACTCTCGGGGGCGTGTCTGACTCACCGATCATTCTTGGCTATGACCCCGAGACGCTGCGCGAGCGCATCGATGTTGATGCGGCGACGGCACGGCTTGAAGAGATTTCGCAGTTCCGTTCCCTCGCTGCCCTCAACGAGCAGGTCGCGCTGCTGCGCATGCTCGATCGCCTCGACGAGGCGTACGACAAGGCGCAGGCAGCGGCCCGGCAGTCCCGCTTCACCGGCTCGCGCGAGGACTCGCTCGCCGCTCGGGTGCGACGCGCCCAGGTCACGCAGTACCAGGGCAAGCTCGATCTGTCGTTGAACGAGCTCACGAACTGCGTCGAAGAGGCGATTGCCCACGATTGGGCCGAGCTCGCCGGCTTTGCGCTGCAGCACCGCGGCAAGGTGTTGTTCGAGCTCGAGCGTTACGACGAGGCGCTCGCCGACTTCGAGCGCGCGCTGAAGTTCCGCGAGAGCGATGGGATTCCCGCCGATCACGCCAACTCGACGAAGTTCGCGATTCGCGTCGTGCGGGCGAAGCTCGAGGGCGACCGCACACCCGACGAGTTCGACGACCCCATCACCTCGATCAACGCCTAGCGGTTTTCGCCGGCGCCGACTGTCATGTCGGTGGCTGGTGCGATGCTGTGGTTGCCGTGCGGGGCAGCACGCGGCGGCGCCCGGTGGGCGTGGCCGCACGAACGAGAGGCATTGACCATGGCTGATCTTGATGTGGTGCGCGCTCGCGCCCTTGAACTGATGTCCCGCCATCTTTCCCCCGAGTGGTCGTTCCGTTTTGACACCGCGAAGACCCGCGCGGGTCTGTGTAATTTCACGAAGCGCACGATCTCGGTGTCGAAGCATCTGGCGGCACGCTCGACGCTGGATGACGTCGAGCAGACCCTGCTGCACGAAATCGCGCACGCGCTCGCCGGGCCCGAGGCCGGCCACGGCGAGGTGTGGCTCGTGCTTGCCCGCAGCATCGGCTACACCGGCAGCCGCACGCACGATGGCCCGGTCGCACGCGAGTTCGCGCGCTGGCACGGCGAGTGCCCCAACGGCCACGAGGTCGTGCGCTTTCGGCGGCCCACGCGGCCGATGTCGTGCGGCAAGTGCACGCGGCGGTTCGACCGCAGATTTCTTATTGAGTGGCGCGAGCGATCGCCCGAGGAGCTCGCGGCGAGGATCGCGACACCAACGCGCAGCGCGCGCTCGTAAAACCTTCGGGCGCGCGGGGGCAGAATAGTCGCCGTGATCTCACCGCTGCATGACGCTACTCAGTACCACTTCGGCTCCGACAACTACGCGGGGGTGCACCCGGAAGTCCTCGAGGCGATCGCCGTGGCGAACGGCGGGCACGTGCTCGCCTACGGTGACGACCCCTACACGCAGCATTTCCAGGAGGTCGTTCGCGGCTGGTTCGGTGAGCAGACCGAAGTGTTCCCCGTGTTCAACGGCACTGGGGCGAACGTGGTGTCGCTGCAGGCGATGTTGCCGCGGTGGGGCACGGCCCTGTGCACCACCGCGGCACACATCAACACCGACGAGCAGGCAGCGCCCGAGCGCGTCGGCGGTATCAAGCTGCTACCGGTCGAGGCGCCGGGCGGCAAATTGCTGCCCGAGCTCCTCATCGAGCCCGATCCCGACGACGTGCACCGCGCATCCCCGCAGGTAGTTTCGGTGAGCAATTCGACCGAGCTCGGCACGGTGTATTCGCCCGAGGAGTTCGCGCGCCTTGCCGAGGCCGTGCACGAGGCAGGCATGTTCCTGCACCTCGACGGCTCGCGCCTGAGCAACGCGGCGGCAGCGCAGGGTGTGACCCCTGCCGAGGTCGCACAGGGCGCCGACGTGATCTCGCTCGGCGGCACGAAGAACGGTGCGCTCGGGGCCGAGGCAGTCATCGTCGTGAATCCGGATGCGGTGGCCGGCACCGCCTACCTGCGCAAGATCACGACGCAGCTCGCCTCGAAGCAGCGCTTCGTGTCGGCCCAGCTGCTCGCGCTGTTCGAGGGCGACCTCTGGCGCCGCAACGCGGAACACGCGAATGGGCAGGCACGTGAGCTCGGTCGCCGGCTCGCCGAGCTGCCCGGTGTCGAGGTGCCGCTCGAGATTGAGGCGAACGCGGTGTTCCCGGTGCTGCCCGAGGGCGTGGCCGATCGTGTGCGCGCGCACGACACCGTGCGGTTCTACGACTGGCCGCCGATGCCGGGCGCCGTGCGCCTCATGGCGTCGTGGGACACCCCGGATGCCGCGATCGAGCACCTTGTTGACGCGATTCGCGCGGAGCTTGGGTAGGCGGGGCTAAGGACGGGCACTGGGGAGTGCGTCTGTCGAGGTTTGGGAGCCAGCGCTGACGGGCGCCAGGGCGTCGACTCGGCTTTGGATCACATCACGCCGTGGGCCGCGGGCGGCAAAACATCCGTCGATAACCAGGCACACCTGTGTCGACAACACCACATCCTGAAACACCAACGACCGTGGCGATACCGACATCTGGGCAACGGGATCTCCGAGTTGGAATCCCCACACGGAGAGGTCAGGGCGCACCGGCTATTTCGCGCGTACGACGAACTCCAGGCGTATCCAGCCGTCATCCCTCGGCAAGCACGCCGCTGCTGCGGGTAGCATTTCTGCCAGGCACGGCCGCTCACCTACAACGGGGCGGCGAGGCCCCGGTATTCGCCGCTGCATCCCGTCGAGCGTTGAAGGAGCACCCGCTTCCGTGAACATTCCACACATCACCAACAAGCACATCCTCGATCACATACGAGTCGGTGACGCGGTCGACGCCCTCGAGCGCGCACTCAGGACCGAGATCGACCCGTCGCAAGACTTCCCCCGCAGCTTCTTCCAACTCGACGAGGGCAAGCGCCTCCTGTTCATGGCTTCGCACGCCCCCGAATGGGTCGGCGCGAAGATCATGTCGGTCAACGAGGGCAACCCGGCCCGCAACGTCGACCGAGCACAAGGCCTCTACGTGCTCATGGATGCCCTCACGACCACGCCGAAGGCGATCATCGACGGCGACGAGCTCACCGACCTCCGCACCGCCGCCATGACGAGCCTCGTCACCTCGCGCTTCATCAACCTCGACTCCAGCAGCGTCGTCATGTACGGCTACGGCGCCCAAGCACGCAAGCACGCGCAGGTGCTGCGCGAACTTCACCCACAGCTCAAGAAGCTCGTGGTCGCCGGGCGCAACGCCCGCAAGACCGAAATGTTCGCCGCCACCGCGGCCGAGCTCGGGTGGAACGCTCGCATCGGCCAGGCCATGCCGCCGCAGACCGCGATTCCGCAGGCCGACCTCATCATCACCGCCACCGGCTCGGGTGAGCCACTCTTCGACGGCTCCCTCGTGCGCCCGGGCACGCTCGTGGTCGCGCTCGGCACGCACAATAACGAGCGCAGCGAGCTCGACACCGCGCTCATGGCACGGTCGAACGTCATTGTTGAGGACGTCGACACCGCGGTGAACGAGTCGGGTGAAATCGCCCACGCAATCGCCGAGGGCGTGCTCAGCCGCGAGTCGCTCATTCCCGTGCGCGACGTCGTGCGCGGCGACGTGCGCATCGACCGCAGCAAGCCCACCGTGTACAAGACCGTGGGCATGCCCTGGCAGGACCTCGTCGTCGCCGGCGAGATCTACACGCGCATGCCAAGCACCGCGCTGCGCTAACCCACCGTGGCGATTCGATACTGGCTGCTCGTCCACCCACTCGATCGCGCCCGCGAGCTCGTCGAAACGGGCGTCGCGCGCGTGACGTGGGGCAACGAGCAGCCAGTTTGGTCATTCCGCGAAGCCGACGGCGTCATCATCTACTCGCCGCGCGAATACAACCCCGACGGTGAGCCACTCCGCGCAGCCGTCGCCGCCGGCCGAGTCACGGGCGAGGCCTATCAACTCGGCGGGCACGGCACGCCGCGCTGGGTCGCGCCGGTCGATTGGCTGCCGGGCGCACGCATCGCGCCCATCCGCCCCCTGCGCGACATGCTCGAACTCACACGCGACACCAGATTTTGGGGCGAGCAGCTCCGCGACGGCTGGGTCGAGCTCTCGCAGCGCGACTTCATGATTCTCGAGGATGCGGTGCGCCCGACCGCGCCCGAACCGAGCGGCTTCGCGATCGACGCGAGCCGCGACGGCGCAAGCCGCCCCGAGCATCCACGCACCGCGCCCGTCTCAGACACGCGAGCGCGGGCCGAACAGGCGTGGCGCGACTGGGACGCGAACCGCTAGTAGCTGTGCGAGGAGTAGCTCGTTGAGTTATTTAGCTCGCTGAAGACGGCGCTAAAGAACAGCCCACCGGTGACCGCGGCAATAATGCCAAGAATGATCGCCAGCGCGATGCTGATGCCGACCCAAATAAGGTAGGCGCGCGCAAAGTTCCGCTTCGCAAGCGAGCGACCATCGCCGGCCGCGAGCACGATCATGTAGATGAGCCCCACGAGCGGAATGCCCATCAGGAAGATCGTGAGCACCCAGCTGCCAACGCTGTCAGCACTGACCACCTGCTGAGCAGGCTGGTAGCCCGCAGTCTGATACCCCTGCTGGTAGTACGGCTGCTGCTGTTGCTGGGGGTACTGCTGGCTCATGATTCCTCCTGGGCACGAATGCGGACACAGCGAACGTACATTCTGATGGTTGCAAGCGCGAAAAAGTTCCCGCCGCCTCGAAGTCGACCTCGCTTACCAGGCGCCGAGGAAACCGATGGCCTGGCGCAGAATCGAGCCGCGGCCACCCTCGAGTTCTTCGAGCAGATCCGGGTCCTTCGCCTCATCCGGCGTGACCCAGGTGACCTCAAGCGCATCCTGACGCGGAATGCACTCGCCCGTCACCGGCACGATGTACTCGAGCGCGACCGCGTGCTGCCGCTCGTCATAGAGCTCGGTCACGGGCAGAGGTGAAAACTCGGCCACCGTGAACGGCTGCAGCGAGGCGGGCAGCTGCGGGAAGGCCATCGTGCCGAGGTCCTTCTCCAGGTGGCGCAACAGCGCGCTGCGAATCGATTCGCCGTAGTGCACCCGGCCCGACACGAATGTGCGCGTGATGAGTCCCTCGGGATTCGCGCGCAGCAGCAGGCCGATCGCCTCGACCTCGCCGCGACCGTCAAGCAGCACGGGAATGGCCTCGACGTAGATGATCGGTGTGCGTCGGCGGATGAGCTCGAGATCGTCGTCGCTCAACCAGCCTGATGACTCGGGGTCCGGGGTGCTCACGTCCATGTGCTCATTGTGCCCCATTCCCGCTGGCGTGCGGGGAGCATGTCGGTGGGTGGTGGTTGGATCAAACAGTGAGCAGTTCGGATGCCCTCGCCGGGTTCAGCGAGTCGACCACCACGTGGTTTCGTGGCGCGTTCGATGCGCCAACGCGCGCCCAGCGCGAGGCCTGGGCCGCCATCCGGCACGGCCACCACACGCTCGTCGTCGCTCCAACCGGTTCGGGCAAGACGCTCGCGGCGTTCCTTTGGGCCATCGACCAGCTCATCCAGGAGCGCGCGAACGAAGCGGGGCGAGGCACGCGCATCCTCTATATCTCCCCGCTCAAAGCGCTTGGCGTCGACGTCGAGCGCAACCTCGCAGCACCGCTCGTCGGCATCCGCCAAACCGCGGTGCGCCTCGGCCACGAGGTGCCCGAGATCACGGTCGGCGTGCGCTCGGGCGACACGACGCCATCCGAACGCCGTGCGCAGGTGTCGAAGCCGCCCGACATCTTGATCACGACGCCCGAGTCGCTCTACCTCATGCTCACGTCGAGCGCGCGCAAGGCGCTGCGGGGCGTGCGCACCGTCATTATCGACGAGGTGCACGCCGTCGCGGCGAGCAAGCGAGGCTCGCACCTCGCGCTCTCGCTCGAACGCCTGGATGCCCTGCTCGAGTCGCCTGCGCAGCGCGTCGGCCTCTCGGCCACGGTGCGACCGCTCGAGACGGTCGCGCGCTTCCTCGGCGGGCAGGCGCCGGTCGAGATCGTCGCGCCCGCGAGCGAGAAGGCGTTCGATCTGCGAGTCGTCGTGCCCGTCGCCGATCTCAATGACATTCCCGTCGCCGAGCCGAAAGACGACCTCGTCTTCGGCGACGCGACCCAGGGCATTCGCGACCCCGATCCGCGGCGCACCGGCACGATTTGGCCACACATCGAGTCGGCGATCGTCGACCGCGTGCTCGGGCATCGCTCGACGATCGTGTTCGTCAACTCGCGCGGGCTCGCCGAACGGCTTACCGCCCGCCTCAACGAAGAATACGAGCGACGCCTCGCCGCCGACGCACCCGCGAGCACCGACGAACCGGCGCCCCGCACGCTCGGCGCGCAGCTCATGGGCGGCTCGGGCGCGTTCGACGGCGCGAGCGCCGACCTCGCCCGCGCCCACCACGGCTCGGTGTCGAAAGAGCAGCGGGCGCAGGTCGAAGACGCCCTGAAGTCGGGCACGCTGCGCTGCGTCGTCGCCACCTCGAGCCTTGAACTCGGCATCGACATGGGCGACGTCGACCTCGTGATTCAGGTCGAGTCACCGCCGAGTGTCGCGAGCGGCCTCCAGCGCGTCGGCCGGGCCGGCCATCAGGTCGGCGAGGTGTCGCGCGCCCGGCTCTATCCCAAGCACCGGGCGGATGTGCTCCACACTGCCGTCGCGACCTCGCGCATGCTCGACGGCAACATCGAGCGCATGACCACCATCGAGCAGCCGCTCGACGTCCTCGCCCAGCACACCGTGTCGGCGGCCGCGCTCGACCGCTGGCAGGTGCAGGAGTGGCTCGCGCTCGTGCGCCGGAGCGCCCCGTTCGCGCAGCTCAGTTCGGCGCTGCTCGAGTCGGTGCTCGACCTGCTCGCTGGCAAGTACCCCTCCGACGAGTTCGCGACCCTGCGGCCGCGCCTCGTGTGGGATCGCGACGCCGACTGGTTCGAGGGCAGGCCGGGTGCGCAACGCCTCGCCGTGGTCTCGGGCGGCACGATCCCCGACCGCGGCATGTTCGGCGTGTTCATGATCGACGGCACCGACGGCGGCGGCAAGCGCGTCGGTGAGCTCGACGAAGAGATGGTCTACGAGTCGCGTGTCGGCGACGTCATCGCGCTCGGCGCGACGTCGTGGCGCATCCGCGAGATCGGCCCCGACCGCGTGCTCGTCGTGCCGGCGTTCGGCGAGCCCGGGCGCCTGCCATTCTGGAAGGGCGACGGTATCGGCCGCCCCGCCGAGCTCGGCGCGGCGATCGGCGCCACTGTGCGCGAGATCGCCGGGAACGACGCGCGCCTGCCCGACAGCCTCGCCCGGGTGTGCGACGACTTCGCGCAGGCGAATATCTCCGCGTATGTGCGCGAGCAACTCGAGGTAACCGGCCACGTGCCAACCGACCGCCAGCTGCTCATCGAGCGGGTGCGCGACGAGCTCGGCGACTGGCGCATCATCCTTCACTCGCCCTACGGTCGCCCCGTGCACGCGCCCTGGGCCCTCATGGTGACGGCGCGGGTGCGCGAGCGCTTCGGCATGGAGGCGAGCGCGATGGCGCTCGACGACGGCATCATCGTGCGCATCCCCGACGTCGACGACGAGCCGCCCGGGGCCGACCTCTTCGCTTTCGAACGCGACGAGGTCGAGTCCACCATCACGCGCGAGGTCGGCACATCGGCGCTGTTCGCCGCCCGCTTCCGCGAGAACGCGGCCCGCGCGCTGCTGCTGCCGCGGCTGCATCCCGGCAAGCGGGCGCCGCTGTGGCAGCAGCGCCTGCGCGCCGCGCAGCTGCTCGAGGTCGCGCGCAAGTACCCCGAGTTCCCGATGATCCTCGAAACCGTGCGCGAGGTCCTCCACGACGTCTACGACCTCGACTCGCTCACCGAGCTGTTCGCGAAGCTCGCGACGCGCGAGGTGCGACTCGCCGAGGTAACGACCGAGTCGCCGTCGCCCTTCGCGCAGTCGCTCCTATTTGGCTACGTCGGCGAGTTCATGTACGAGGGCGACCAGCCGCTCGCCGAGCGCCGCGCGGCCGCCCTGCAGCTCGACACGAACCTGCTCGCTGACCTCCTTGGCGCGAGCTCGCTGCGCGAGCTGCTCGACCTCGACGCAATCCACGACGTCGAGGCCCAGCTGCAATGGCTTGAGCCGTCGCGGCGGGCACGCGACGCCGAGGGCCTCGCCGATCTGCTGCGTGTGGTTGGCCCGCTCTCGCTCGACGAGCTGCGCCGACGCGTGCGGCACCCCGACGCCGACCCGCACGACGAGGCCGCCGAGCTGCCGGATGCCCCGGCCGAGTTCGTCGCGTCGCTCGCCGACACGCTCATCACGGCGAAGCGCGCGCTCTGGCTGCGCGTGCAGGGCACCGAACGGCTCACCGGCGTCGAGGATGCCGCGCGCCTGCGCGACGCCCTCGGCGTGCCGCTGCCGATCGGTGTGCCGACCGCGATGCTCGAGCCCGTCGCTGACCCCCTCGGCGACCTCGTACGCCGCTATGCGCGCACGCACGCACCCTTCCGCGCCGCGCAGCTCACCGACGAGTTCGGGCTCGGCCAGGCGGTAGTCGCCGACGTGCTGCGGCGCCTCGAGATCACCGGCACGGTGCAGCGAGGCGAATTCACGCCAGGCGTCGACGGCGTCGAGTGGGTCGACGCGGGCGTGCTCCGGCGCATCCGCTCGCGCACCCTCGCGAAGCTGCGCAGCGAGATCGAGCCGGTCACGCAGCAATCCCTCGGCGCGTTCCTGCCCGAGTGGCAGCACGTCGGCGACGAGCTGCACGGCATCGACGGCGTCGTCACCGTCATCGACCAGCTACAGGGGGTGCCGATCCCGGCATCCGCCTGGGAGTCGCTCGTGCTGCCCGCCCGCGTGCGTGACTACTCGCCCGCTATGCTCGACGAGCTCCTCGGCGGCGGCGAGGTGCTCTGGCTCGGCCACGGCGCGATCGGCAGCGCCGACGGTTGGGTCAGCCTCCACCTGCGCGATACCGCCGCGTTCACCCTGCCTGAAGCCCCCGCCGACCGCGAAGCGCCGAGCCCACTCGCAGCCCGCTGCGCCGAGGTGCTCGAGCAGGGCGGCGCAATGTTCGTGACCGAGCTCATCCGCCGACTCGAGCAGCTCGAGCCCGACGCCGCCCCGCCGCGCATCGACGCCGTCATCGACGCACTCTGGGAGCTCACGTGGCTTGGCATCGCCGCCAACGACGCGCTCACGCCCCTGCGCGCGTTGCTCTCGGGCAATGCGGGCAGCAAGTCGACCTCAGCGCATCGCACGGCGGCACGGCCCGCGCGGGGCCGACTCTGGCGCGGCCACGCCGCGGCCACCGCCGGCCCGAGCACCCCGCCGCAGGGCACGGGACGTTGGTCGATCGCGCCGACGAGTGACGAGGGCGCCACCACGCGGGCGCAGGCGCTCGGCGACCTCCTGCTCGACCGCTACGGCGTCGTCACGCGCGGCTCGGTCGAGGCGAGCGGCGTCGTCGGCGGCTTCGCACTCGTCTATCGCGTGCTTGCCCGTTTCGAGGAGTCGGGTCATGCCCGTCGCGGTTACTTCGTCGAACACCTCGGCGCCTCGCAATTCGCGGCGGCCGGAGCGATCGACCGGCTCCGCGCCGTGCAGCAGCGACTCGAGACCGACCGCGAGGCGCGCCTGCTCACACTCGCCGCGACCGACCCGGCGAACGCCTACGGCGCCGCGGTCGCGTGGCCCGAGCACGCGTCGACCCATCGCCCCGGTCGCAAGGCGGGCGGGCTCGTGACGCTCGCCGACGGCGCACTCGTACTCTACGTGGAGCGCGGCGGCAAGACGATGCTCACGTTCACCGACGACGACACGCTGCTGCGGCAGGCGGCCTACAGCCTCAGCGACACGGTGCGGCGGGCGCGCATCCCGGGCCTCGTCATCGAACGCGCCAACGGTGCCTCGGTGTTCGAGCACGGCATTTCGACGTGGCTGCAGGAGGCCGGTTTCGTCACGACGCCGCGCGGCCTGCGGCTCAAGCCAGAGTCCGGGTATGCCGGAAGGCGATAGCGCCTACCGCGCCGCCCACCACCTCGCGAGGTCGCTCGCGGGGCGCGAGGTGACGGACTTTTCCCTGCGGGTGCCCGCGCACGCGACCGCCGATCTGCGGGGCGAGCGCATCGAGGGCGCCGACGCGCGTGGCAAGCACGTGCTGCTGCGCATCGGTGAGTTCACGGTGCAGTCACATTTCGGCATGGATGGCAGTTGGCGGCTCGTGCGCCCAGGCGAGGCAGGTCGCGCCTCGTGGCCGGCGCGGCATCGGCTTCGCGCGGTGATCGGCACGGATGCGGTGGTTGCCCTCGGCATCGACCTCGCGAAGCTCGCGCTCTGGCGCACGCGCGACGAGGCGAGCAAGCTCGGCTGGCTCGGGCCCGACCTGCTCTCGCCGGAACCCGACCTCGAAGAGGCCGCCCGGCGCATCCGCCTCGAGCCCGAGCGGCCGCTCACCGCCGCGCTGCTCGACCAAGGCAACGTCGCAGGCCTTGGCAACGAGTACGTGACCGAGCTGCTGTTTCTGCGGGGCATTCGCCCCGACCGGCGCGTGGGCGACGCGGGCGACCTCGACGAGCTGCTTGCGCACGCCCGCGACCTCATGCTCGAGAACCGCGACCGCGTCGAACGCACCTTCACGGGTAACCCGCGGCCCGGCCAGCGCAGCTACGTGTTTGGCCGCGCGGGCCACGCCTGCCGACGTTGCGGCACCGTCATTCTTGAGGGCACGCACGCCTCGGGGCAGCGTGAAGGAGGCACGCGGCGGTCTGCCTGGTGCCCGAGGTGTCAGGCGTCCTGACGGATGTGCCCGAGGAACTCGTCGCGCACGTGCGCCATGAGCTCGGGCGTCGACGCCTCGATGTTAAGCCGCAGCAGCGGCTCGGTGTTCGAGGGGCGCACGTTCGCCCACCACCACTCACCGCTGCTGCCTTCGCTGATGGTGAGGCCATCGAGCTCGTCGAGCTCGATGCCCGCGAACTCGGTGCGGAGACGCTCGAGCACGGCGGCCGCGTCGGCGACGGTCGAGTTGATCTCGCCCGACGCGAAGTAGGGCGTGTGCTCGGCCGCAAGCTCGGAGACCCGGCGACCGGATGCGCCAAGCTCCGCGAGCACGTGCATCGCCGCGAGCATGCCGTTGTCGGCACCCCAGAAATCGCGGAAGTAGTAGTGCGCTGAGTGCTCGCCGCCGAAGACCGCGCCGGTGCGCGCCATCTCGGCCTTGATGAGCGAGTGGCCGACGCGGGTACGCACGGGCTCGCCCCCGAGCTCGCGCACGACCTCCTCGACGTGACGCGAGGTGAGCAGGTTGTGGATCACGGTCGGCTGCGACTCGCCCGCGGTGTTCGCCCGAGCGATCTCCCGCGCGGCAACGATGGCGCACACCGCCGACGGCGACACGGGTTCGCCCTGCTCGTCGACGACGAAGCAGCGGTCGGCGTCGCCATCGAAGGCGAGGCCGAGGTCGGCGCCCTCGGCGACGACGCGCGCCTGGAGGTCAACGAGGTTCTTCGGGTCGAGCGGGTTCGCCTCGTGGTTCGGGAAGTTGCCGTCGAGTTCGAAGTACATCGGCACGATTTCGAGCGGCAACGAGGGCAGGCCGGCGGCCTCCTGCAACACCGCGGGCACCGTGTAGCCGCCCATGCCGTTGCCGGCGTCGATGACGAGCTTGAGGGGGCGGATGCCCGACAGGTCGACGAGCGAACGCAGGTGGCGCGCGTAGTCGGCCAGAACATCCACTCGCTGCGGTTCGTGTGTGTGCTCGGCCTCGGGGATGCCCGCGTCGAGGTACGCGGCCGCGCGGTCGCGGATCGCGCTGAGTCCGGAGTCGAACGAGATGCCCTTCGCGCCTGCGGCCGAGATCTTGATGCCGTTGTAGGCAGCCGGGTTGTGTGAGGCCGTGAACATCGCCGCGGCGGCGCCCCGCCGTCCCGAGGCGAAGTAGTCCATGTCGGTCGAGCACAGGCCGAGGTGCGTGACGCGGGCGCCGCGGGCGGTCGCACCGCGGGCGAAGGCCTCGGCGAACTCGGGGCTGGAGTCGCGCATGTCGTGCCCGATGACGAGCTCGAGGTCGGCGAGCCCAAGCTCATCGACGGTGGCGGCGCCGAGCGCGGTGACGAGCGGTGCGGTGAGTGTGTCACCGACGAGGCCGCGGATGTCGTAGTTCTTGACGACCTGGGTCAGGTCACCGCGAAGCTCAGGTTCGATAGCCGAAATCGCAGTATGCATAGGCGCAAATGTAGTCGCTCGGCGGCCGGAGCCCGCCCAGCCGCGCCCGCTTTCGCGCCGGAATACTGCCCGGGAGGGATGCGTTGGACTCGAGTGCAGGGCGCGATCTAGCGCCATTTCGACGCAAAAGGAGGACCACTATGACTTCCAACAACCGCATCGTTATCCTCGGCGGCCACGGCAAGGTTGCGCAGCTCGCGGCACCAAAGCTCACGGCGGCGGGCTTCGCCGTCGACGCCGTGATCCGCAACCCCGAACACGCGGCCGACGTCGAGGCCGTCGGCGCGACCCCGCGCATCCTCGACATCGAGACCGCGACGGTCGATGAACTCGCCGAACTGTTCAGGGGCGCCCAGGCGGTCGTATTCTCGGCGGGTGCCGGCGGTGGCAACCCCGAGCGCACACACCAGGTCGACTACCTCGCCGCGACGCGGTCGATGGATGCTGCGCAGCAGGCCAACGTCTCGCGCTACGTGATGGTGTCGTACAACCGTGCCGACCTCGACGTCGATGCGCTGCCCGAGAGCAATAGCTTCTACGCCTACGCGAAGGCGAAGCACGACGCGGACGCCTACCTCCGCGCATCTCAACTCGACTTCACGATCCTGGGGCCGGGGAACCTCACGCTCGAGCCTGGATCGGGCAAGGTGCTCGTCGCCGACGCCAACGGTGAGGGCGTCGACGCTCCGATCGCCGACGACGCGAAGGTCACCTCGCGCGACAACGTCGCGGCCGTCATCGCCCACGTCGTCGCCACCGGCGCCGCCTCGCGCACGAAGGTGAACTTCTACGACGGCGACACCCCGATCGCCGACGCGATTCGCTAGCGCGCCTAGTCGACGCGGCCGATCGGCACGGGCTTGATGAGGGTCCAACCCTCGGGCACGGATGTGCGACCCGCGTGCAGGGGGCAGAGGTCGTAGGCGTGGGGCTCGGCCCGGAACGCGAGCGGCCCGATCGCGGCCATCTGATCGCGGTAGTCGAAGGTGAGCGTGTAGGCGGCACGCCGCGAGCACCCAACTCGACTACAGGGACGGGAACGCATACCGCCATGCTAGTCCGCCGCTCACCTCGCCGGGGTAGGCTGGCGGCTATGCCTAGGTCTTCGAAGCGTCGGCTCGCTGATGCACGCCGCAGCCGGGGATCCCGCAGCCGCCACGGGCGCAGCCTGCGCTCGAGCGCGGCCGGGCCGTGGCTGCCGCAGCTGACGGGCCGGGTTCCCCGATTTCACCTCATCGTCGCCGAGACGCTCGGCTTCCTGCGCTCAATGGCGCCCGAGCAGCTCGCCGAGGTGCGCGTCTACACGGCCCCGATGCCGCCCGACGACCAGCACCGCGACGGCATGGACCGCTGGCAGATTCGCCCGCCGAACGACGTGATCCTCTACCGCGTGCCGCTCGAGCGACTCGCGAAGCTCTCGTTGTCTGACCCGCGCGACCAGATTCGCTACCGCGAGTACATCGAGCGCGCCGTGATCTCGGCCGTCAACGAGCTGCTCGACGGCGGCCTCGGCGGCATTATCAACGACGACCTGCTCGACCCGCCGCGCTAGCCGCGAGCTAGCGCGTGACCTGAATCGGCTCGGCGTCGGCGTTGCCCGGCTGCACGGGGAACATCGCGATGCGGCCGCCCTCGGCGTAGCTCACGGCGGCGTACAGGCCGTCGGCGTCGATGAGCTCGATCTCGCCGGCAGCGTCGACGCGGTGCGTCGCGTTCGGCTCGAGCGTCATCTCGTCGCCGTCGATCGTCACGGTGCGCGGCGCATCCGTAAAGTTCGTGAGCGAGAGCGTCGCGCTCGGCCCGCTCGGCACCGCCACCATGACGTCGTCGCTCAGCGTGGGCGACGACGCCAACCAACCGAACTCACCGGCTTCGAGCGGCGCGACGCGACCCGAGACCGCGACCGGCTGGTCGGATTCGACGCGCACCGAGTAGGTGCCGCTCGCGAGCGAGGTGATCGGATAGTCGATGACTACGTTCGGCTGCAGCTCGAGGTCGATCTGCTCGGCCTGCGCGCCGTCTTCGGTGAAGAGCTGCAGGCTCGCGTTCGTGGCCGTGTCATTCGGGTTCGCGAGGCGCACCGTCGTGCCCACGGTGGTCGATTCGGTCTCGTCGTCCTCCGCCCGCTCGTACACGTAGAGGCCGGGCAGCACCTGCTCGGTCGAGGGCAGTGCCGAGGGCCCCACGATGTCGCTGCCCGCGGGGTCGAGTGTGCTCGTGATGGTCTCGTGGAGGTAGCTCGCGACCTCGGCGCCGGTCGAAGTGACCTGAATGGCGAGGGATGCGGCATCCGGTGCGATGCCCGCGAGCGAGATCTCCTGCCGCTCGCCCGGGCCGACGACAGTCTCGGGAATCGAGGGTGACACCGGGCCGGTCTCGTCGTAGGCATTGAAGTTGACGCGCGCCTCGACATTGCCGGGGTTCACGACGTCGATGACGAGCGTGTGCCCGACGGTGGTGTCGCCGGCGAGCAGCCACTGGGACGACGTCGGCTGCATGCACGCGGTCGCCGAGAAGCCGCTCGCGTTGCCGCCCGTGGCGATCACCGTTTGCGCGGCCGTGAGCTGAGTGATTTCGCCGTCGACGATGCCGGGCATGCTCAGCACGCTCGGGCCCGAACCCTCGCCCGTGCCGCCGAGCTCGGTCGTCTCGGGCTCGCCGCCGGTCGCCGCGCTCGCCACGGTGGGCGAACCGACCGCGGTGATCTCGGACGCATCCGACGAAACGCCAAGCTGCTGCAGCGGGCCGGGGCACACGCGCAGCTGTTCACCCGGCTCGGGCGTCACCGAGACCGGCACGGCCTCGGCCTGGAACTGCGGCAGGGGCATCCAGCCGAGGGCCCAGACGCCCACCGCGACGATCGCGAGGGCCGCGACCGTGCCGCCCGTGCGCGCGGCGGTCGAGGCGGCGCCGCGGCGACGGCGTTCCTGGGCGCGCGAGCGGCCGGATGCGCGCTGACGGTTGCGGCGCGAGCGCGGCTTGGGCGGGGCGCTAGATTCGGTGACCGGGGTGTCGCTCGCTTCGCTCTCGCTCGCATCCGGCTCGGGCTCGTCAAGCAGCGCAACTTCGCTGCTGCGCTGATCTTCCGTCACAGCGCTGCCCACATACGCGGGCACGCCGGCCAGCTCATCGAGACGCAGGGGCTCGTCTTCGTCGGGCAGTGCGGGCGCCGCAACGAGTTCGGGGTCGATGCCGAAGTCGCGGTACGAGTCGACAGGGCGGGGCGAGCGGTCAGGCACGAGTGTCTCCCTCGGTGTCGATGTGGTCGCCGGTGGGTTGGTCGGCATAGACGTGCACCGTCTCTTGCGACACCGCACCGAACTCGGTGAAGGTCTCGCGGCCTCGATCGAGGTCTTCCCAATGGCGGCGACCCAAGGCACGGCTCGCCCGCACACGTGACTCGAGGCCGCCCGTGGGCAGGGCAAGCAGGATCACGAACAGCAGCACCGCGAGCTGCACGATGAGCATGCTGCGGCCGAGCTGGTGCTGCCAGTTCGTCGTCTCGAGCGCGCCGGCGAGGTCGGGGTCGGTGGGCGTTTCGGCCGCGTTGACGACCTGGAAGAGCGTGCCGTATTCGGCGGTCTGCCCGGCCGACGAGAGCGCCTCGTTCGTCGACATCGCGGTGACGAGGCGCTGCTCGATCGCGCCGCCGCCGGAGGGCGCGTTCTCGACGAGCACGAAACCGATTCCGAGTTCGTGCAGCTGGGCGGTGGGGTTGGATGCGCCGGCGGAGAGGAAGCCGACAGCGATGTTCGCGAGCTGCTCGTCGGCCTGCGTCGGCACGAGGTTCGTCGTCTCGAGCGTCGAGAATTGGTTGAGCTTCTGCCCCGAGCCGCGAATGAGCTCGACGCGCAGTGTGTCGGCACTCGTCGGGGTGATGACGAGCGTGCCGAGCTGTTCAGCGGCGCGGCCCTGTGCATCCACAAGGGCGGGCAGCGTGCGTCCGTCCGAGGCCGCGACCGGCGAGGTGCCGGTGAGCTGGTTCGGCGCAACCGGCACGATCAGCGCGACGATCGCGAGCAGGGCGACCGCGGTGACGGGCACCCGGAAGCCGCGAATCGCGACCGCACCGGCGCCGGCCGCGACGAGCAAGCCGAGGAAGCCAAACGACTGCGCGGGGCCGATCCACAGCGGCACCGCGACGCCGCCGGTGGTCGCAAACGCGAAGCCACCCGCAACGCCGGCCGTGACGTAGCCGAGGGCCGCGGTGCCGAGCCCAACGAGCGCGACGCGCCAGCCGCGCGTGAAGACACCGATGAGCGCGAGCACCGCGAGCGGCACCTGCAGCAAGGCGAGCACGATCCAGGGGTCCCAGGTAATACCGAGGGTCTGGAAAAGTTGCGCCCAGCCGTGCGGCGGCTGTTCGGCGAACAGGGTCGCGGCGTTCCAGCCGCGCGCGGGCTCCGAGACCACGGGCATGCCCGGGTCGGCGAACATCGCGAACGGCCGGCCGCGGTTGAGCTGCGTGATGAGCAGCGGCAGGAACATCACGACGGTCGGCACCGGCGTGAGCGCGAGCCGCACCCAGCCGCGACCGGCGATGAACACCGAGAGCAGCCAGGTAATGGCGAGCGCCGGGATCAGGCTCGGCGAGCTCGCGGCAACGACGAGCGCGAGCAGGGAGCACACGGCCGCCGCCGCCCACGACCGCGCCGCGGCGATGCAGGTGAAGAAGAGCCAGGGCAGCGCGAGGTGCACGAGCACGCCCGTGACGCGGCCCTCGGCGAGCGCGACGTGCAGTGGTGGGGCCGCCATCCAGACGAGGCCGAAGAATGCGCGCAGCCAGGGGCTGCGCGTGAAGCGAGCGGCGAGGAACCAGCCGCCGACCGCCGCGACGGGAATCGCGAGCAGCCAGAGCAGCACGATGATGAAGCTCGGGTTCCAGAACGTGAGCGAGCCGAACACCGCGAGCACGAGGTTGAACGGGTCGGCGACGCCGATGCCGCCACCGGTGTCGCGCAGGCCGTAGCCGGTCGTGCCCCAGAGTTCGCCGATGGTGCCCGACAGCGGCAGCAGCGCGCCGCCCGCGAGAGAGCCCGCGCCGATGAGCGGGAAGAACAGCGCGACCGCCGCGATGATCGCGACGATGAGCAGCCAACCGCCGCCACCGGTGATGAAGTTGAAGCGGTCGCGGCCGTGTTGCGAGGCCGCGCGATACTCGTCGCGCCGATTCGCGCGCATCTTGCGCCACTCGGTGGGCGAGATGAGCAATTGATCGACCGTATTCAATGGCTGCTGCGTGGTGCGCCGGAACTGGCGGCGCGACGACGGCACGCCGGTCTGCAGGAAGAACACGGTGAGCGCGGCGCGCAGGTCGGGCAGGATGCGCCCGGGGTTCTTGCGCAGCAGGTGCAGCAGGGTGCGCAAGAGCGCGCCCGGCAGCAGCATGAGCCAACTCAAGAAGAACTCGACGCGGCCAGCCCAGACGAGCTGCCGGTGCAGCTGCGCGGTGCGGCGGATGCGGTAGCGCTGCAGGCTGCGTGTGCGCTGGCCATAGCGGGCCGTGCCGGCAGCCTCCTCGGCGAGCGATTCGACGCGGGCGCGGGGGCTCAGCAGCACGCGACCGCCCGAGAGCCAGGTGCGCACCGAGAAGTCGAGGCCATCATCGACGGCGTCGAGCCCGCGGTCGAAGCCGTCGAGGCGATCCCAAGTGTCGCGGCGCACGAGCATGCCGCCAGCGCCGACGCCGAGCACGTCGCTGAGGTGCTCGAACTGGCCTTGGTCGAGGGAGTCCTGGTGCAGGCGCACCGAAACACCGGTGTGCGTCACCGACTCGCCGTATTCGACGATGACGGCGGGGTCGTCGGTGCGCACGACCTTCGGGCCGGTCACCTCCAGCGAGGGGTTGCGTTCGGTCGTGTCGAGAAGTTCCTCGAGCGCGTCCGGGTCGGGCGCGTTATCGGCCGCGAGTAGCCAGATCCAGTCGTTCGGAGTCTCCCCCTCGGTGCCGAACTCTTCGATGCGGGCGGCGTCACCCTCGTCGATCTCGGCGAGCTGCGTGACCGCGGCGCGCGCGGCCTCGCCGAACGAGGTGCGCTCTGGCAGCGTGACGAGGACCTCGGGCGACGCTGCCCGCAGAACTTCCTCGGTGTCATCTCGCGACTCAAGGCTGACGAAGATACGTCGTTCCGGCGCTCGCGTCTGCTCCTCGAGCGCGGGGAGGGTTCGAGCGAGCGCCTCGGCGGCGTTTTGCGCCACGACGATGGCCGTTACTCTTGGTCGCATTTGTCGAATGCTAGGTCGCAGGGCACCGGCCGTGGGGATTCATCTCGGCAAGCCAAGAATTCGTTCCCCCGCCCGACCGGAGTGACGGAAGCATCCGGCCGGGCGTGGGTGGTGCCGGACTGCTTCCGCGGGCCTCGCTAGGCCTGCTTACGCAGCTTCCGGCGTTCGCGCTCGGAGAGCCCGCCCCAGATGCCGAAGCGCTCGTCGCGCTCGAGGGCGTACTCGAGGCACTGCGCGCGCACCTCGCAGGACTGACAGATCATCTTGGCGTCGCGAGTCGAGCCTCCCTTTTCGGGGAAGAACGCCTCCGGGTCGGTCTGCGCACACAGCGCGTCCGCTTGCCAGGCAAGCGGATTGTCGTCGCCGATCTGGTTGCCGGTGCCGGGTACCCCCAGCTCCAGCGGATCGACGTACCAGTTCTCAGGAACTGGACGGATCATCTTTGCCATATCACGTCTCCCACGCTTTTCCTCGAGCGACTTGCCCGAGCCACCGCACTAATTACATCGTTGTCATTCGGTGCGCGTCAAGTGGGAGAGCCGGAAACCCTAATGCAACACTTGAGACATTCGTGCAACGACCGCCACGGCGTGTCGCCCGCCTTCACAACGATCTCGCGGCATTTGCCCGGCGAAGATCAATACCTGATCAGGCGGGCATCTCCTGAGAATCCCCCGCATGCGGGTTCATCGTGGCAAGCAGCAGGTTGCCGCGGCCGCGCACGTGCACTGAGCGCTCATCGGGCGTGATGAACACCGCGTCGCCGCGACCGAGCGTCTTCGCAGTGCCCGAAGCGCCTCCCTCGAGCTGCACCGTGCCGGCCACGCACACGGCGATGCCGGGGCCGACACACTCGAGATGGTCGTCGAGGTGTTCGGCGGCCGCGCGCTGCAGCATGAAGTCGGGTTCCTGCGGCACGAAGTCCGCCACGTTGCCGTGCACCACGGGCGCGAGCAGCGGTGCGTCCTCGGGCACAACAGTAAGGATGCGCATGAGCTCGTCGACGTCAATATGCTTCACGGTGAGCCCGCCTCGCAGCACGTTGTCGCTCGAGGCCATGACCTCAATGCCGAGGCCCTCGAGGTAGGCGTGGAGTACGCCGGCGCGCACGTAGAGCGCCTCGCCGCGGTGCAGCACGACATGGTTCATGAGCAGCGCGATGAGCGCGCTCGCGTCGCCGGGGAAGGCCTCGCGGATGCGCCGGAGGTTGTGCCGCTCGACGGCGAACACCTCGCCGTCGGTCGCGACCCACGCATCCAGTGCCGCCGACGCGGGCTTCGCCGCTGCGTCGGTGAGGATCCAAGTCAGCAACTCGCGCATGGCCGCCTCGTCATCGGCCCCGCCGACGAGCCGCACAAACGGCGCGAAGTCGGCCTCGGCCGGAGTGCCGGCGACCGCGGCGGCGACGTCGGCAACAAGCTCGCGCACCGAGTCGACCGCGCGGAAGCCCGCGAGCGCCGACATCGTCTCGCTAAGCGCGACGAGCAGTTCGGGCTTGTGCAGGCGGTCGCGGTAGTTGCGCTCGGGCGCGTCAACCGCGACCCCGGCCGCATCCTCAGCGTCGTAGCCGGCGCGCGCCTCGGCGAGCGTCGGGTGCACCTGCAGCGACAGCGGCTGCGCCGCCGCGAGCACTTTGAGGAGGAATGGCAGCTGCGGCTCGCCCGGATGCACCTGAGCGGCCCGGGCACCGAGCGCCGCGTCGGGCGCGTCGGCGATCCAGTCGCGCAGCGTGGCCGCACCCCCGGCCAGTTCGGGGTCGGGAATCCTCGATGGCGAGGCCGGATGCGCGCCGAACCACAGCTCAGCCTGCAGCGGCGAATTGAGCTCGGGTTCGTCGAGCACACCGCCCGTTCCGAGCAGATCGCTAATGGCTCCACGGGAGCCCCAGGCGTAGCGCATTGGCGTGTTTTTCAGCGGCACAAACATCACCTGTGAGGGTAGCCCGTCTCGGTGAGCAACCGCCCGGTCTGGGCCTGCGTGCGAGAATTGGGCGCATGACTGCGTCCCCGAACACTGCCGGCGCTCCCGGTACGGGGGCGAAACTGCTGGAACGGCTGCGGCTCCCCGACGGTCAGCCGTACTCGAAGGCGATGCTGCTGACGTTCGCCGCGCTCGTCGTCGCGTTCAGTGGCGACACCTTCCGCTACACGATCGGCTGGACCGGCTACGGCGCCATCGTCGGCCTGCTCGTCGCGCTCTCGGTCGTGCTGCTCGTGCGCCGAAAGCCACAGCTGCGGCTGCGGCATCTGCCGCTCATGCTCCTCTTATTTACTGCGTGGTGTCTCGTCTCGGTGATTTGGTCGGGATACCGCCTCGAGACGCTCGCGGGCTCGGCGGTGCAGTTGGCCACGGTCTTCGTCGCGCTCGTCACCGCGGTTTCGCTCACCCGCATGCAGTTCCTGCGCACCCTCGGCGCCGCGATGCGCTGGCTCGTCTTCGGCTCGCTCGCCTTCGAACTCTTCGCCGCCATCGCGATGCCGGCGGGCGTGCTGCCGCCGACCTACCTCCGGCCCGGCGTGCTCCAGTCGCTCCTCGGCACCGATCGCGTGCCTGAGCCGCTGCCCGGCGGGTTCTATTGGACCCACTCCGAGCTGTTCGACGGCGGCCCGCTGCAGGGACTCATGGGCAACCGCAACCTGCTCGCGATCGTCGCCCTCATTGCCCTCATCGTTACCGTTGTGGAGCTGCTCGACCGCATGGTGTCGCGCTGGTACGCGCTCTTCGCGAGCGCCGCAGCCGTCGCCGCCATCTTGCTCACCGACTCGGCCACCGCCTACGTCGCCGGCGCCTTCGTGCTGCTTGGCGCGGCGCTCGTGCTCATCGGCCGGCGTATCCATCGCCAGCTGCGCTGGGTGCTCTACTGCGTCGTCGGCGCCTGCCTCGTCGCGGGCGGCACCCTCGTCGTCGTGTTCAACAACGAGGTCTTCGCACTCATGAACCGCAGCTCCGACATGTCGGGACGCGGCTCAATCTGGCGGGCCGTGCTCGCACTCGGCAGCGAATCGCCAGCGCTCGGCCACGGTTGGATCAGCTACTGGGCACCCTGGCTGCCGGAGTTCCACAGCCTCGCGATCGTCGAGGGCATGCCGTACCACCAGGCGCACAACGCGTTCCTCGACGTCTGGATGCAGGTCGGCGTCATCGGGCTGCTGCTGTTCGTCGGGCTCGTCTTCAGCACGCTGATTCGCACCTGGTGGATCTCGATCGACGTGCCCGACGCCCCGCGCATCCCGCCGTATCGACCGGGCGGCCGCCCGCACCTCTCGGCCGCGACCGCCGCGCCGTTCTTCATCATGGTCGCGCTCGTCGTGCAAGCCATGACCGAGTCGCGGCTGCTCATCGAAGGCGCCTGGCTGCTGCTGTGCTACTTTGCGATCTACGCGAAGCTGCGCATCCAGGATCCGGCGATGCTGCCACGTCGCACCGTGAGCACAAAGACGGGCCCCGTGCGCGTCGTGCTCGACACTCAGCTCAACGGTTAAGCACTCGTTCACACGCTCGTAGCTCGGCGCGCAAACGACGAGTGGCCCGGTACCGGAGTACCGGGCCACTCGTCGATTCGGATTGGCTACGCGTCCATGCGGTCGCGTCGGGCCAGGATCAGCAGACCCAGGCCGGCGGCCACACCGAGCGCGACGATCGCAATGATTGGCGTCACGTTCGCGGGGCCGGTGACGGCAAGCCCACCGGTGTCGGCCTGCGGTGCCGAGTTGCCACCGTTCGCGGGCGGGATCACCGAGAGCGGGGCCGTGGTCGACTCCTGCTCGTCGCTGTCCTCGTCGCTGGCTTCGACCTCGGTCGACGCGGATGCGCCCGGGCTCGTCGTCGCGACCGGGTCGGCAGCCGGGGTCGCGGCCTCGGTGGTGCCTGGCTCGGTCGTGCCAGTCTCGGTCTCGGTCGCGGGCTCGGATGCGGCGGGAGCAGGCTCGGGCTCGTCCGCGGCAGCCGCAACGGTCACGTCCTGCCAGCCGAGGATCTCGCCCTCGTCGTCGTAGATGGCGAGGCGGTGGTCACCCTCCGGGAAGTCCGCCGGCACCTCGATCGCGACCGTGCTGTCCTCGGTGATTGTGAGATCGCCGAGTTCCTGCGGTTCCGAGAACGCCACCGCGGTCACGGTGCTGCCAATCTTCGCCTCCGGCACGGAGACGACGATCGTGTCACCAGGCGCAACCGTGCCCGGCGCCTCGATGCCGCCCTTCGCATCCGCGGTCAGGTCCTTGACGCTCGGCGCGAAGCCCGAAGGGATCACGGTGAGCGGGCGCTTGACCGAGTTCGTCGGCGTGCGCGTCGACGTCGGCTTCGGCGTGGCTGTCGCCGTGGGCTTCGGCGTCGCCGTATCCGTCGGCTTCGGCGTGGCCGTCGCTGTGGGCTTCGCGGTGGCCGCCGGGGCCTTCACCGTCACCGTCTGCGATGCGATCACGGTGTTCGAGCCACTACCAACATTGATCGCGTACATCGTGATCTTGTGCTCGCCCGCCGAGAGCGCACCGGTCGTGTAGTTGAAGCCGACGTTGTCGGTCTTCAGCACGGCGTAGGCCTTGTTCACGTCGGAACGCTTCACGTCGGCGGCGATCGATTTATAACCCTTGCCATCGATGTAGATGTGCACCCGAATCGAACTCGTCGGGGTGTCGGCGTCGAACGCCCAACCACGCAACGAAACGGTCTGATTCGCGTTCACCTTGATCGAGTCAAGCGTCGCCTTCGGCTTGTTCACCGCAGGCTTCGGCGTCGAGGTCGGTGTCGGCGTCGCAGTGGGGGTCGGCGTCGGTGTGGCCGTCGGCTTCGGGGTCGCCGTGGCGGTGGGCTTCGGCGTCGAGGTCGGTGCCTTGACCGTCACGGTCTTCGTGGCAATCACCGTGTTCGAGCCGCTGCCAACGTTGATGGCGTAGAGCTTGATGGTGTGCTCGCCCGCCGAGAGGGCGTTCGTCGTGTAGTTAAACCCGACGTTGTCGGTCTTCAGCACCGAGTACGCCTTGTTGACGTCTGCGCGCGCCTGGTCAGCCGCGATCGACTTGTACGGCTTGCCGTCGATGTAGACGTGCACGCGAATCGAGTCGTTCGGAGTGTCGGCGTCGAACGCCCAACCGCGCAGCGACACCGTCTGGTCGGAGTTGACCTTGACCGAGTCGAGGGTCGCCTGCGGCTTGTTCGCCGCGGGAGTGGGCGTCGGGCTCGGCTCAACGGCCGGCTCGTCGTCGGTGATCGGCGCGGTCGGCGACCCGAACCAGTCGGTCCACAGGCGCCAGAAGTTGCGGTTACCGTACGCCGAACAACTGTCACCCGTGCCGTAGAGGTTGTTCAGGGCAGCCCGGTTCGGCTGGTAGGGCGTGTAGATGTAGAGCGCGGCAGTTGCCTGGTTCTGGATGTACACGGGGCCCGAACCGCAGGATGCGCTCGGGTTGTAGAGGATGTTGTTGGTGCGACCCGCGACGTAGTTCCACGAGTTCGGCGACTGGGCGTAGCGCTGATACTGCGCCGCCGAGTTGTAGACCTGGTTGAAGAACCCACCGTATTGGGGGGCGCACCAGCCGGGTCGTGCCGGGTCGTCCGGGCAGTAATAGCCCATGGCGCGGTCGTAGCGCCAGTTCGCCGGGTAGTCGATCGTGACGAGCGAGGTTTCCTTCTCGAGCAGCACGAGCAGCGTCTTCTGCGAGATGTTGCACGCCTTGGCGACGTTGTAGATGATCTCGGCAGCGCTCTGGTTCGTCTTACCCTGGTACGCGTCACAGCGCGACGTGGCGGCCATCGACTGGGTCGTGACCTTGTAGTCCTTGAGGCAGTTGTTCGTGCAGTTGCCGCCCTTCTGGGTGAGGAACGTCTGCACCTGCGCCGCGGTCATCGCGTTGTCGTTATAGAACTGGGCGTCCGACACGATGTAACCGGGGTTGAAGTTCGCGGCGTTCGCCGCGTCGGCCTGCTGCGCGCTGCCGACGCCGAGCACGAGGCCCGTCGCCGCGAGCGCGGCCGCGGCCACTCCGGAGAGAATCTTGACGAGGTTCTTCATTAGCCAGCCTCCGCGGGCAGCGGCTCAGACTCGCCCCAAACCCCGTCGCCCTCGAACGAGAGAGTGACCTGCCAGTCGCCGGCAGAAGCGCCGGTAACGGTGATCGGCGCGCAGATCGTGCTCTGCGCATCCGGGGTCGCTGCTGATTCCGCCGTGAGCTCGGTGCCGTCGGCGTTCACCGCGGTCACAGTGCACGTGCCGTCGCCGATGAAGCCCGTCACCGTGCCACGCACCTCGATGGTGCCGGCGCCGGCGTCGAGGAAGGCGCTGTTGATCATGACCGGAAGCTCGGTGCCATCTGGGGTCGCCTCCGGCGTCGCAGTGGCATCCGGTTCCTCGGTCTGCGTCGGTTCGACCGTCTCAGCCGGCTCCGTTGCGACCGCGGTCTCGGTGGCCTCGGTCGGAGTTGGCGACTCCGCAGCGACGTTTCCCGCCGTTGTCCCGGTCGAGCATCCCGCGAGCAACAGCCCCGCGGCGACCACCGCTACGGAGCTGGCAACAAACGGAGCACTGCGGCGGGGGTGAAGATTCCCGTTCAACATTTTCTCCTCCTCGGCGTGTCGTCACACGAGTTAACGACATTCACAGTATTCACACCGGTCACGATTGTCACGTGAAACTGGGACTTTACGCAAAGAATTCACGCAACCATCGGCGTGTCACCCGGGGATACGACGTTTCGGGAGTACAAGCAGACGGGGCCGGGAAGCGCAACTTCGCTCCCCGACCCCGTCTTGGCTTCGCCGATTAGCGGCGTAATTTGCTTCGCAGCGACCGCAGGCCGCCGAACACGCGACTCATGAAGCGACCGGCGCCCGGCACCTTCGTTTCGGCGCGCACCCACAGCACGCGGCGAATCATGTAGAGAATCGGCCAGGTCTGCCCGCGGCCACGCAGCGTCTGCACCTGCTCGAAGCCGTAGGCGGGCAGGTACTCGCTCAGCGACGCGAGCTTGTATTCGAGTTGCGGCTCGCTCACCGAGGCGATGCGCGGGCTCGTCACGGTCTTGGCGTAGTACCCCTTGCTGAACACGACGTAGCTGAGCAGCCGCTCGAGCACGTGTGCGAGCGAGCCGTCACGGTATTCGTGGGCATCGGGGAACTCATTGATGCTGAAGTTCGCCTCGAGCAGCGGCTCGAGCGCATCCCGGCGAGCGATGAACATCGAGCCGTACGGCGACAGCGGCGTGTTCGCGTCGAACGGCGTCGTCAGCCCGAGCCGCGGCGCGAGTGCCTCGGCCGGCCCGCGGTTGAGCGACCAGGCATGCCCGAGCGTCGGCAGGCCCATGTGGATGGTCGGAGCGAACACCATGCCGAGCTGCGGCTCCGACTCAAACAGCTCGTAGACGTTGCGCACGTACTGCTCGCTCGCGAAGAGGCTCTCGAACAGGTGGCGGCGGAACCACCCGCTCACCGAGGGTGGGTCCTGCACCGAGCGCTTCGAGTGCAGCTTCACCACGAGGTCGACCTCGGGGTCGCGCAGCACGTCCTCGCAGTCGACGAGGAACGCGGTGATGTCGCGGCCAAGGTTGCTCGTCACGGCGCGCACCTCGACCGATTCGAAGCGGGGGTCGTCGCCGATCTGCGCCTCGAGCTCGGCGCGACGCGGCTCATCCGCCGCCGTCGCGATGAGCCGCACCCGGCCGGGGATGCGCGCGGCGAGTTCGAGGAGCTCCTCGGCCATATCGACGTAGTAGATGTGCGCGATCACCGCGGTCGTGAGCGTCACGGGCGCCTCGGGCGCGACGTTCGTCGGCAGCACCTCGGCCATCGCGAGGTTCGTGTACCAGGTGCGCGGCGGCACTGCCGTGAGCAGCTTCGCCCAGACCAGCTCGGTCGAGTAGCCGCGCTCGGCGATGAGGTCGTAGCTCTCGCGCGGCACGATGCCCCAGCGGTCGTTGAGCATCGGGTCGATCGTGAACGTGCGCCACGGAATGAACTCGAGGCCCTCCCCCAGCAACCGAATGATCGAGTCACGCAGGAAGTAGTGCTCGTTCTCGGCGACGCGCGGATGGATCGCGCTGAGTTCGAAGCCCGCCTCGCGCAGCCCCGTGGTGAAGCGCGCGAAGTCGCCGCCGATCTCGTCGACGGCGGTCCAGAACCGGCCGTCGCCGAACACGCTGCCGCGCAGGGTGAGATACGGCAGTTCGGTGGCCTCGAGGCCGTCGCCGCGCTCGGGTTCGACGAGCGTCGAGCCGTGCTGATCGTCGCCCCGGATGCCCGGGAACGTCGCGTCAGCGCCGATCGGGCCGAGCAGCGAGTCGTCGAGCACGAGCACCTCGTCGAGCTCCTGCAGCGCGGCCTTGCCGACGCGCTGGCGGAGCACCTGATAGGTCGTGCCGAACGACTCGACCTTCGCGACCGGCCAGACCGAGTCGGCGAGCTCGCCGATTTGCTGCCACTCGGGCGCGGGCGGGCGCTTGCCACCGCCGTAGATGACGACGAGCTGCTCGGCCGCGGTGCTTGCGGCGTGCAGCAATCGCAGCGCGGCCTCGCTCGGGCGTTTGTCGGGTTCGCGCAGGGCAACGGCAATGAGGCGACGCGTCACGCTAGCGCCCCTTCTTCACGATGCGCGTGATCGCACGCTTGGCGGCGCCCGCCTGCTTGCGCGCCGACTCCTCGCCTTTGAGCACGACCTTCGCCGTCGACGGGGCCTTGGTGCGCAACCAGTCGCCCACGAGCGGCCGGATGAACGAGTTCGGGTGGGTCAGCGGGCCCATGAACGGGCCGCGCTGCTCGGGGCCGAAGCGCGCGCTCGTGTCGGCAAACTTGTATTGCAGCAGCTGCGACGAGCGCACGAAGTCGCTGCGGCGCGCGGACTCCGAGGCGACGTAGCCATTCGTCTTTGCGACGTCGGCGGCGAGCAGGTCAAAAATGAGGTCGAGCTCGTCCTCTTCAACCTCGGCGAGGCGTACGAGCGAGGCCCAACCACCAGCCGACTCGACGCGCTCGGCGAGGCCGGCGAACGCATCCGCGCGGTAGGCGGCGACGCCGGCGAGCGGCGCCAACGGCGCGTGACGCTCGAGCGGGCCGATCAGGCCGAGGGCCTCGGCCACGCGGTTCGCCGCCGTGCGCAGCCCGCGCCAGCCGTAACCGAGGCGGGTCGAGGCGCGATGCTCGGCGAGCGGTACCAACACACCGAGACGCGCGTCGGTGTCGAACGCGCCGAGCGTGTCGGCGAGGCGGTCGACGATGCCGCCGCGAGCGCGCAGCAGCTGTGCTTCGTCGAGGTTCGCGTTCGTGTATTCAGCAGCGGGGCCGTCGGCGAGCTCGTCGTCGGTGACGCCGTCGATGACGAGCACCTCGGCGCCGGCAAACGGGTCGATGCCGTCGCGCAACCAGCTGCGCCACACGCGGCCGGTGCGGCGGGCGAGCCGCGCATCCGGCTCGCCCGGCGCCGCGGCGTCGTCGACGAGGTGCAGCAAGCCGAGGCCAGTCGCGAGCGCGCGCGCCGAAGTGCGGCGAATCACCCCGTCGATGAGCACATCGCGGGGGAAGCCGAGTTCGAGCGCCCGCGCCGTGACCTCGCTCGCCGCGACATCACGGGTGTCGAGGTCGACGACGTCGTGGAAGTAGAGGCGCCGCTTGAACATGGGGCAGCCGTCGTCGAGCAGGCGCAGCGGCTGCTCCATCGAGGCGTTGTTCACCGAGTAGTCGTCGGCCGGGTAGGCGCTCTCCCACGCGTAGCCGAGGTCGCCGAAGTGGCGGGTGAGCGCGGTCTCGAACACCGTGATGACGTCGTGGTACGACATGCCGTTCGGCAGCGAGGCCCAGTACTCGCGGAAGTCGACGCTCGTGACGAGGCTCTTGCGGAACGCGATCCAGTACGACTGCAGGTGCTCGGGCATGATGCCCTTGCCGAGCATCGGATGCGGTGAGACGGCAACGTGGTCGGTCATGCCCCAGAAATCGATGGGCTTCAGATCCATGCGCGCGAACAAGTCGTCAAACGAGGTGACCGGCCCGAAGAAGGTGTAGTTAATGAGGAGCACTTCGTCGTACTCGGCGAGCTTCGAATAGCCCACGCGGCCGATCGCACTGCGGTAGGCGCCCGAATCGAAGCCCACGTTCTCGCGCTCGAAGACCTCGTCGACCACCGCTTCCAGCCGCTCGCGTGACTCAGCCTGCAGAAAGCCGTTCGAGACGACCATGATGTGTTCGACGTGCGGGCGCAGGCCGTTCAGGGTGTGCAGCACCGCACTGTCAACGTACCCGTCGGGGTCGTAGAGCAGAAAAAACACAAACCGTCGCACGCACATCTCCTTGATTGACTGCAGCTAAGACTAGCGAGGCGGGCCCGGGCGAGCGCTAAGGTGGCGCCGTCGCGGGCGAAATCGCCGCCGTATCAGGCGACCAACATTAGACTTTCACCAGCGTGACCCGCGATCCCCTGGGAACTCCGTCTTTTTCGCCCGCAACCCCGCGAGGTCACCAACACTTCTATGACGTACTTCAATGAAATGCAGCAGGTTTCAGACGAGCGCATGCGCCGGCTGGCCTCACTTGAGCTCGAAACGCGCAAGCAACCCCGCAACCCGATTTCGGGGTTCATCACCGCGATCCGCGAGCTGCGCGAGCACCACAACCTGCTCGGCCTGCTCGTGCGACGCGAGGTCGTCGGCAGGTATAAGGACTCGGTGCTCGGCTTCGCCTGGAGCCTGATTCGCCCGCTGACGCAGCTGCTCATTTACTACCTGGTGATGGGCCAGTTCCTCGGCGCTGCCCGCTCGATCGAGAACTTCGCGGTCTACATCTTTACCGGCCTGACGCTCTACAGCCTCTTCTCGGAGACGCTGACGGCGATGACCGGCTCGATCATCGCGAATGCCGGCCTCGTGAAGAAGGTGTACCTGCCGCGCGAGATCTTCCCGCTCGCGACGCTCGGCTCGTCGCTGTTCAACTTCGTGCTGCAGATGGTGATTCTCATCGCCGCCGCCGCGTTCACCGGCTCGCTCACGCTCGGCTGGCACCTCATGTACGGCGTCGTCGCGGTCATCGTGATCCTGCTCTACGCGACCGGCCTCGGCCTCATCCTCGCGTCGACGAACGTGTACTTCCGCGACGTGCAGTACCTCGTCGAAGTGCTCATGATGCTGCTCATGTGGTTCAGCCCGATCGTCTATTCCTGGACCTTCGTGCACGACGCCTTCGTGAGCTTCGGCGTGCCGTGGCTCACCGAGATCTACGTCAACAACCCCGTGACGCTTGCCGTGCTGGGCTTCCAGGTGGCCTTCTGGTCGCCGAGCTCCCCCACGGCCGAGTTCCCGCCCGAGCTCATGACCCGGATGGGCATCTCGATCATCTTCGGGTTGCTGCTCGTGTGGTTCGGCCAGCGCATCTTCGCGCGGCTGCAGGGCAACTTTGCGCAGGAGCTGTAACACATGACTACCCAAGATTTCATTGCCGAGGGCGCGCGCCCGAACGTTGTCGAGATCCGCGACGTCTCGAAGCGCTTCGTGATGCACAAGGACAAGTCGCTCAAGGAGCGCGTCCTCCACCCCCGCCGCTCGCACGAGCACCGCGACGACTTCTGGGCCCTCAAGGGCGTCAGCCTCGACATCGAGGCGGGCAGCACGATCGGCCTCATCGGCCCGAACGGCTCCGGCAAGTCGACGCTGCTGAAGACCATCGGCGGCATCATCGAGCCCTCCTCGGGCGCCGTCTACTCGCGCGGCCGCCTCGCCGCGCTGCTCGAGCTCGGCGCGGGCTTCCACCCCGACCTCACCGGCCGCGAGAACGTCTACCTCAACGCCGCCATCCTCGGCATGGACCGCGAGGAGACCGAGGCCCGCTTCGACGAGATCGTCGAGTTCTCGGGCATCCGCCCCTTCATCGACACGCAGGTGAAGTTCTACTCCTCGGGCATGTACGTGCGTCTCGCCTTCGCGGTCGCGATCAACGTGAACCCCGACGTGCTACTCGTCGACGAGGTGCTCGCGGTCGGTGACGAGGCCTTCCAGAAGAAGTGCCTCGACAAGATCAAGCAGTTTCAGGAAGAGGGCCGCACGATCATCATCGTGTCGCACTCGCTCGAGCAGATCGTCGAGCTCTGCACCCGCGCCGTCGTCATGGGCCACGGTCAGGTCGTCTTCGACGGCCAGCCCGAGGACGCGGTGAGCATTCTCCGAGCAGGTTTCGACTCCGCCGACCAGGCCGAATCCGAGCGGGCGCGCCTCGAACGCGACCGCGCCCGCGAGGCGGAGATTGACCGCCGCCGCGCGATGGTCCAGATCACGAACGTGTCCTCGACGCCGCGCGAGGGCGAGCACCTCATGCCGGGCACGACACTCGATGTCGCGGTGACGTTCCGAACGCAGCTCGAGCTGAACGCCTGGGACCTCACGGTCGCGCTCGTCAACCAGCTCGGCACGACGGTACTCGTCACCTCGACGCACGCCTCGGGGCTGAAGAACGCGCCGCTGTCGGTCGGTGAGCACACGATTCGCTTTACCCTGCCGAACCTCTCGATCGGCGCGGGCGACTACCTCGTCACGACGACGTTCCAGGACGACCAGCGGCACGAGCTCGCACGCCGCGACGACCTCGGTGAGTTCCGTGCCGAGGCCGGCCCCGAGAGCATCGGCCCGGTGTACGCGGCCGCCGCATCGACGTTTACCAGTGGAGGAAGCCGTGCCTAGCTCACCCGAACCCGTTGTCGTCATGACCCTGATGGTGCGCGACGAGATCGATCTCATCCGCACCTGGCTCGATTACCACCTCTCCCAGGGGTTCACTCAGATCATCGTCACCGACAACGGGTCGGTCGACGGCACGCGCGAGGTGCTCGGCGAGTACGCCGACGCAGGCCGCATCGAGCTGCACGACCGGCTGGAGCAGGACAAGCGGCAGTTCGAGGTCGTCACAGGCATGGCCCGCCGCGCCTCGAGCGAGTACGGCGCCGATTGGGTACTGAACTCCGATGCCGACGAGTTCTGGGTGACCGAGAACGGCGAGCCGGTGGCGGATGCGCTGGCTCGCCTCCCGGAGGCCAAGGTCTCCTACCCCGTCCAGGTCGTGAACATGTTCGGACCCGTGCTCGAGAGCGGCTTCGACATCACCGCCGCCGTGTGGCGCGACGAGCGCAGCCCTGAGGCGCTGCACCGGGTCGGCCTGCACGCGCATCCCACCCAGAACCTCATTCACCCCGGTTCCGACACCGTCGAGGTCGCGCAGGGCAACCACTTCTCGTCGTTCGAGCAGGCCGACGAGCTGCCCGCCGACATCGGCCTCGAGGTGCTGCACTTCCCGATGCGCTCGTGGCAGCAATACCGCGACCGCGTGCGGGTCGGCGGCGAGATCTACGCGTCGAGCCCCGACCTGCACCCGAGCCCCCGCCACCACCTCATGCGCGACTACCGCTGGGATGCCGTCGGGATCTTGAAGATGTTCTACGGCGCGCGCCACCCGCAGGGGCGCCGTGCGGAGGGTTTCCGGCAGGACACGCGGTTGGCGGAGCGCCTAACCGAGGCCGGGGTTGTGCCCGGTGAGGCCGTCGCGCTCGGCGCGACCGAGTCGGCCGAGCTCGACGAGCGGTTCTCGCACCTCGACGCCGTGGTGGTGGCACTCGAGGACGAGCGGGCCGCGGCGCTCGCCGAGGCCGACGCTCGGCTGCTTGAGGCGGCCCGCCACAACGAACTGCAGCAGGAGGCCGCAGGGGGGCTCCAGGCGCGCATTGACGAGCTCATGGTCGAGGTGGCCGAGCTGCAGCGGCACAATGCCCTCCAGCATGAGCGCATCGAGGAGCTCGCCGACTGGGGCGATGAGCGCGAGCTGTTCCTCAGCCGACACGAACAGATGAAGGAGCGCATCCGCCAGCTCGACAAGGACCTCACGCGGGCCGACGGCGAGCTCGAGGACTTCCGCAACCGCACGATCGTGCGCATCGCCGAGGCGGCGAAGTCGCCCGTCGACCGCATCAAGGGCCTCCTGCGTTAGCCCGCCCATACGAGAACGGGGCGAACCTTTCGGTTCGCCCCGTTCTTTGTTGCGTTTGCTCCGCCTACTTACCGACCTTGAGTAGTCGCTTGAGGTACTTACCGTAGCCCGACTTCTCGAGCGGCGTCGCGAGCTCAGCGAGCTGAGCATCGTCGATCCAGCCGGCGCGCCAGGCGATCTCCTCGATGCAGCCGAGCTTGAGGCCCTGGCGGTCTTCGATGACCTTGACGTACTCCGACGCCTGCATCATCGACTCGAACGTGCCGGTGTCGAGCCAGGCCGTGCCACGGTCGAGCACGTGCACCTGCAGCTTGCCGCGCTTGAGGTACTCGGCGTTGATCGACGAGATCTCGAGCTCACCACGGTCGGACGGCTCGACGTTCTTTGCGATCTCGACCACGTCGTTGTCGTAGAA
The DNA here is from genome assembly GCF_023370115.1 of Gulosibacter sediminis. Classification (NCBI taxonomy): domain Bacteria; kingdom Bacillati; phylum Actinomycetota; class Actinomycetes; order Micrococcales; family Microbacteriaceae; genus Gulosibacter; species Gulosibacter sp. ACHW.36C. The sequence continues at coordinate 2,202,599 of NZ_CP097160.1, forward strand.
GTAGAGGCCGGGCACCGCGTAGTTCGACTTCGGTTCTTGCGGCTTCTCTTCGATCGAGAGCGCCTTCATGTGCTCGTCGAACTCAACGACGCCGTAGGCGCGGGGTTCGGCGACCTGGTAGGCGAAGATGAGGCCGCCGTCGATCTCGCCGTGTGAGCGCAGCGACGAGCCGAGGCCGGTGCCGTGGAAGATGTTGTCGCCGAGCACGAGTGCGACCGAGTCGTCGCCGATGAACTCCTCGCCGATGATGAACGCCTGCGCGAGCCCATCGGGCGAGGGTTGCTCGGCGTACTCGATGCGGATGCCGAGGTCGGAGCCGTCACCGAACAGCGCACGGAACTGCGAGTTGTACTCGGGAGTCGTGATGATGAGGATCTCGTTGATGTCGGCCATCATCAGCGTCGACAGCGGGTAGTAGATCATCGGCTTGTCATAGATCGGCATCAGCTGCTTCGAAATGCCCTTGGTGATCGGCCACAGCCGGGTGCCGGAACCGCCGGCGAGAATAATGCCCTTCACTACTTGGCCTCCTTAGCGCCTGCGTTGAGCTGCTCATAGAACGCGAGGCACGCCTCGTACTCGGGTAGCAGACCCTGCTTCTGTGCCTCGAGAAGGCCCGGTGCCTCGGTGTCCTTCGGCGAGAGCAGCAGCTCGGCCTCGTCGATCTCGAAGTCGAGGCCGACGGTCTTGCAGAGCGGGTGGATGCCGTGCTCGCGCCCGGGTGCGTACGTCGACGAGCAGAGGTAGCTCACGGTCGAGTCGTCCTCGAGCGCGACGAAGCAGTGGCCGAAGCCCTCGGGAATGTAGATGGCCCGGCAGTCGACGTCGTCGAGGCGCACGCTGTCCCACTTGCCGAAGGTGGGCGAGCCCACGCGAATGTCGATGACGTAGTCGACGACGGCGCCACGGGTGCAGGTGACGTACTTCGCCTGGCTCGGCGGCACATCCGCAAAGTGAATGCCGCGCACGGTGCCGCGCTTCGAGACCGAGGTGTTCGCCTGCTTGAGGTCAAGCGGGTGGCCGACGGCCTCTTCGAGCTTGTCGAAGCGGTAGTACTCGAAGAACACACCGCGGTCGTCGGGGAACTGCTTCGGTGTGATCTCGAAGGTTCCGGGGATGCTGAGTTCGCGAATCTCCATGAGGTCAAGTGTAGGAGGAGCTCGTGCCTATGCCTCGGAGGTTTCCACGTTGCGAGCCTCGACCGTCGCGTCGGCCTCCCGGCGGCGCCGTTGCGCCACGAGCGCCCAGACACCGACGCCGACGAATCCAAGCAGCGTCACACCCGTGACGACAAGGCCCGGGAAGAAGCCCGGCGTCACGAACTCGAGTTTGAGTTCATAGACTCCAGCAGCAGGCACGTAGACCGCGGCGCCCGCGTGCTCGGCGTCGACGAGCTCCGCCTCCTCGCCGTTGAGCGTTACGGTCCAGCCGTCGCGACGCATCGAGTCAGCAAAGATGACCCAGCCAGGGCCGTCCGTCGTCACCGTTGCAGTCGTGATGTCGAGGTCTCCCGAGTCAGTAACCACGACGCTGCCCTCGCCGCCACCCGGCTGTTCATCCGCCGCATCCTCGAGGACAACCTCGTCGGGAGTGGCCTCGGTGTCGAGGTATTCGAGCCGCTCTTCGCGGTCCTCGATGACAGTCGAGTCGCTCGCCCAGCGGATGCGTTCGAGTGCCGTATCGCGTTCGACGATGGTCACGTCCCCGGTGTCGACAACGTTGAGGTCATCGTCCTGCGGCCGGACCACCTGCAGCGACGCGTCGCCGTCTTCCGACCAGAAGTTGATGGTCGCGTCGGGCGTCGTGGTCGATACCTCGACGGTCCACTCCAGGTCGGCGTCGAACTCGTCAGCGTCGAGCGCGAGGAAGATCGAGTCGTCGACTTGTCGGAGTTCCTGCTCATTTGTGGTGAGCACATTGCCATCGCTGTCGACCGCCTTGACCTCGACCTTCATGCCATCCCACGGGAGATCGGTCACGCCTGCGGCAGACAGAATCACGCCGCGGCTCGGCCCCGTGACTTCGGCTGTCGCAATCGAGCTGTCATCGCTCAGCACGAGGGTGGTCTCCACACGGCCGGTAACTTCCTCGACAGGACCCGGCAACTGATCGCTCGAGGGCATCGTCGCGTAGTGCACGCCGTATCGATCGAGGATGTTATTCGAGCTTGCTTCCGGGATTGCCTCGACCGGTGGCTGCGCATACGTGATCGTGCGCTGTGCCCCGGGCACAGCGGTTGCGATGAGGTCGCGCCATTCGGAAGTGGTAAAGCCGCGGCCCGCGAAGTCACGCAGTTCATACACGCTCGAAACACCGATGTAGATCGAGTTACCGAACGAAATGAAGCGCTGGTCGTCGAGGTTTTCCGCGAGGTAGTCGGTGGCCTGCGTTTGCGGGTAGAAGGTGTCGGCGTCGTTGACGGTCCACCACTGCCGCGCGACCTGCGCGGCGGGCAGGGCCACCATTGCGTAGATGGCGAGGCCCGCTGTGACCTTGAACAGCCAATGCGGGTACTTCGACAGGGCCGTGGTGATGCCCACGAACACCGCGACGGCGAGCAGCGTGAACTGCAACCAGCGCTCGACGAGCGGCGGCGTCGGCGAGTTGAGAATCGCGTTCGTCGAGGTCATAACCAGCGCGATTACGATCGCGATGGCGAGTGCAAGGCCCGCCAAGTCGAGCGCCCGCCGCCCCCACTTCGTGCCAAGCACCTGCGGTTTAGGTCGCAGAATCGCGTGCAGGCCGAAGGCTGCGAGCACCGCGAGGAGGAATCCGAGGACACTCCGCAGGCGGCCCGAGAGGCTCGAGCTCAACGTCGGCAGTTCCTGGATCAGGGCAAGGGCCGGCCCGCCCCAGTACATGCCCGCCCCAATGAGGGCGACCGCACCGACGAAGAACCACATGATCGGGTTTGGAACCGGCAGGCGGCGGCGGAGCACGAGGGCGATGACGACGAGCGCGATGCCCCCTATACCGAAATACGACAGCATCTCGATCGGGTGCCCCGTGCCCCAATAGTGAGTGAAGTCGGGTCGACCGAACAGATACGGGAACAGCGTCGTCGAGAGCGCAGACGTATTGATGTGCACGCCCTTGTTTCCGCCGCGGCCCTCGAAGTCAATGAGGTCGTTCGATGCAAGCACGAATGGGAGGAGGTGGACCGCCGCGACGAGCACGCCCGACAGGATGCCGCCCGCGTACCGCAGCGCCTGCCAAAGGATGTCGAGCCACCCCGCTTGAGTATTGCCGCGCCACAGCGTGAACGCCCGGATGACCGCATAGGCCGTGATGAGGTAGAGGCTGTAGAAGACAATCGCCGGGAAGCCACAAAGCCACATCGCTCCGAGGACAAGACCGAGCAGCGGGATCGACGTCCACCTTCGCGTTGCAATGAGCCGTTCGGTCGCCCAGAACAGGAGTGGAATCAGCGCGGCCACGCGCGTTTGCGGCCAACCGGTCCAGGCGAGCATAAAGCCGGAGGAAGCGTAGAGGAGGCTCGCGACAGGCCAAGCCGCCGGCGTGATCTTGAGGCGGCGCAGGAACAGCGACATCCCCAGAGCGATCGCCGCGATTTCGAGCAGCTTGACAACGCCCGGAGCCACCTCGGTCGGAAAGACCCAGTAGGGCCAGGTGAGCGGGGAGAAGTAGCCGCCATTCGGCATCCCGCCCAGCTCGGCACCACCGCTCTGGAAAGGATTGCGGAAGGCGAAGTCGCCCTGGCTGAGCCGCTCACCGAACAGCAGCGTGCTCGGGAGGACGCTGTCGACGGTGTCGGTCGCGAACACGTTGCCGGAATTCGACCGGACGTCGGTCGCTTCCCAAAACATCGCCGAGCTCATCAGAATGTTGGTGCTGGCGAATACGCGCCCCTCGAGGAGGCCTGGGACGACCGCAACGATCGTGAAGCACACGAGCGCTGCCCACCCGATCGCAGCAACAATTGGCTCTGGGCGCAGGAGCCGGCGGAACCATCCGTCCCGAATATCGGGTGCCTGATGGCTGCCACCGCGGGTGCGTTCAGCGATCCGTATTCCCAAGAGTCTCCCCACATCGAACGCCGAACGATCGGCGGTGCCAACTCTCAATGATAGGGACGGCCGCGCCCCGCCATAAAATGACACGAGCACACTGACACCATTGCACCGCAGGATCGCGTACCGCGGGCAACCACCCACTGCCGAGGAGCCGGAGCCAACGACTATGGATCGACGAGCATCCGTGTTCGAGCCACCCGCTCACCATCGCCAAGGTGTGCACGAGGACACCAACGGCAACCGCCTCTACTCGCTCGCGATCGCGACAACCAGCCTCCTCTTCTTTGCGTTCTCGCTGCTCTGGGCATTCAACTCGCCCTTCTTCGACGGGCCCGACGAGAGCCGACACATTAATTCCATATCGAGACTGGTTGATGGCGGCGGCTGGCCGATGCCCTACGAAGCCGTCGTTACCGGCGCAACGCACCAGGCTGAACTCGAGGGCTCCGTAGTCGTCACACAGGACGGCGCGGTGCGCGAACTCCTTGATCCCATTTACCGCAGCACGTTATTCGAGTACGGCACAAGTCAAGACAAGGGTCGCGACACGATGCTGCAGCATCCCCCCGGGTACTATGCCGTGGCCGCGACCGTCGTCGCCGCCCTTGGGGGCGGCGAGCTGCGGTGGGACCATGCCCAGTTTATTGTGCGGGGTGTCTCGGCCGCGATCGTTGCGGGCGCAATCCCCTTCATCGTTGGCACCGTCCGCAGAGTGACCAGGAGCCGCCTCATCGGCATCCTCGGTGGCGTCGGTTTGCTCTGTGTGCCGTTCTTTACCGGCCTGGGCGGATACGCCTCGAACGACACACTCCTACTCCTCGCCTGCTCCGCGACCATGTACCTGCTCGTTCGAGGGGTTCGCGAAGCTCGCCCTAGCGCATGGCTCCTCCCCCTCGCGGGAGTCGCCTATGGCGTCGCGCTCTTCACGAAAGGGTTCGCACTGATGCTCGCCCCGACCGTGGTCATCCTCGCCTTCTGGGTGGCCTGGCGTCGGCGTCGATCGGTGCTCCACTTCGTAGTGCAGTTGCTGGTTCCGGCTGCGATTGCCTTCGCCATCGGCGGCTGGTGGTGGGCGCGAAACCTGCTACTCCTCGGCAAGATTCAGCCCAGCCAGCTCGGCGACCGTGAGCGACACGAGAACGCGTTCAGCGGTTACGATTTCGGCAGGTTCGTCGGTGCCTTCTTTGAGCGACTCAACGGCACCTTTTGGGGCCGCAACCTGTTGCCCGCCGAAGTCGTCACCATCGCAGGTGTCGCGCTCATCTTCGTCCTCATCGTGGCCTTGTTGACGCGCCAGACCCGCAGCATGTTCTTCATCACCGCGCTGTTCCCGCTGCTCATCGCAGCGACAATCTTCAACAACGCCCATGGCATCTATTGGGACACCTCCGACCCGAGCCGCGGCGTGCAAGGCCGCTACCTCTTTGGCGGAATCGTCGCGGTCGCGATCGCAATCGGAGCCTGCTGGCTGCTGATACTTCGCCGCGCAAGCACGCGAGCCCGCAGCATCCTGACCATGGTCGGCGTCGCAGCGCCCGTTGCCATCACTGCTGTGTGCCTGCCGTTCATGGTTTCGCGGCGCTGGACCATGTTCTGGCAAACGAACGGGATAGTCATGGAGACCGCCACGTGGCAGACGAACGCACAACATCACCTCGCCCTACCCTCGTGGGTCGACGCCCTTGTGATCCTGCTCGCGACCGTCACCGCCATTGCCACGGCGGTGCTCGCCGCCCGCCTCTCGACGACCAAGGAACTTTTCGACGACGCCCCGGCCGCCACCAACGAACAAGACGGCGCTAACAAAAAAGACGGCGCTGCCGAGCAGGCAGCGCCGTCTGTGATCGCGTAGCGAGGCCTAGTTCGCGCCCGTCACGATCTTGACGATCTCGTCGACCTGAACGCGCGAGCGGTCCTTCACCTGCGGCAGCGACTCACTGAGCTTGCCGCGCACCTCCTCTTCGTTCGCCGCGAGGCGGTCGAACTCCGAGCGCAGGTGCGACTGCGAGAACTTGTCCTTGCCGAATGCCCACTCGGCGAGGCCGAACATGTCGAGCACCTCTTGGTACTTGTGGCTCCATCCGATCACGAGGGTCGGCACGGCCATCGCGAGCGACGACACCATCGCGTGGAAGCGCGAGGCAACGAAGAGGTCGCACAAGCCGATGACGTGGCGCAGGCCCTGCGACGACATCTCGCTGTCGATAAACAGCAGGTCGTCGCTCGCGCCGATGCGGTCGGCGAGCTCGCGCACCATCGGCAGGTCGTTGTTGTGGGTCTTGTCGGTGCCGGTGCGCACGCTGTGCGGAATGAGCGCGACGCGGTAGCCGCGCTCGCCGATGAGGTACTGCACGAACGAGGCCAGCTCGCCGACGTAGTCGCCCCCAGCGGCGTCGATCTTCTTCTGCATCACGACGCTCGGCGAGATGCCGACGACCGGTTTGTCGCCGAAGAACGAGGCGTCGAAGTGCGTCTCGGCCTCGCGCTTCTCGTCGTCGGTGAGCTCGAGCAGGAACGCGTAGTCGGCGCCGGGCACCGTGTTCGTGAGGCCGAGGCCGTCGAGGTGCTCCTGGGTGATCGCACCGCGCGAGATGATCTTCGCCATCTTCGGCAGGAACACCTTCGCGGCGGCCTTGTTCGCGGGGTTCTCGAACGGGCCGAGCGCCTGCGCGCACTTGAAGACGGGCACGTTCTCGTTGAGCGCGGGCAGGATGCTCGCGACGTTGTAGATGAGGAACTTCTCGCGGCCGTCGACGAAGGTGATGCCGCCCTGGTCAAGCAGAATGTCGGCCTGCGCGAGCGCGCGGGCCGCGGGCGACTTCGTGCGCAGCGTGCGGCGCAGCGGCGGCAGCAGCCGGTACGCGAGCGCGGCCGAGTTGATCTTCACGCCGAGGGTCAGGGGGTCGGCCGCGACGATGTCGAGGTTCGGGTAGGTGTTGAGCCGGCGGTCCTCTTCGGGGTACATGCTCAGCAGGGTGAAGCGCACGTCGCCGAGCGCCTCGGTGAGGGTCTGCACGGCGCTCTCGAGCATGGCGGCCGCGCCCTTGTTGCCCGAGAGGGCAGAGCCGATGATGACGATGTTGTAGGTCACTGCTGCTTGAGCCTTCCCTTATTGAGAATGAGGTAGATGAGTGCGACAAGCGCATCCGACACGGTCGCAACCAGGCGTGCAACCAACGTTACGACGATCGCTTGCGCAACCGGGATGTACGCGCTGAGGAGCGCGACGGCGACCGCCTCGCGCACGCCGAGGCCGCCGGGCACGAAGATGGCGAGCATGCCGATGATGCTCGCGAGGATGTAGGTCGCGGCCACGCCAAAAATCCACTCCGGGCGCATCCCGACCATCGACTGCATGATGAACACGAAGCCGATGCCGTTGAGGATGCGCGGCAGCAGATACCCGAGCTGGAAGCCGGCGAGCGGCAGCGGGCGGATGACGTCAGTCTCGGCGAAGGGCTCACGCTTGACGATCGAGAGCGCCTTGTTGAGGAGCCAGTAGAACGCCTTTGGGAAGAAGATGATGAGCATCGGCACGACGACGAGCAAGGGGAGGAACAGCCCCGCGTTCGACGCGAGCTCGTCGCTGAACATGAACACCACCGGGATCGACAGCAATACGCTCGCGATCACCATGAGCACGTTCTCGTAAATGAACGAGTTCGTAACCGTCTTCTTGCTCAGCCCGACCTTGTTGCCCCAGGCGATCTTGTTGAGCACCGAGCCGACCTGGCCGGGAATGTACTTGAGCACCCACGAGGCGGCGTGGATGCGCACCGCGTCGGAGATCGACACCTTCGTGCCCGCCATGTGCGCGAGCAGTCGGCCCCAGAGCAGGCCGGAGACGACGACCGCGAGCGTGAGCAGCACGGCGCTGCCGACGAGCCACCAGTCAAGGTGCAGGTCGACGTCGCGGAGCGCCTCGATGTTGTTCGAGAGCGCGCGCCAGAAAAACAGCGCGATCGCGGCGATGATGACCCAGGGCAGGATCTTCGACGCGACCTTCAGCGCCTTCTTCAACGACTACTTCTTCGCATTGATCGAGCGAATCGACTCGATCGACTTCTTCTGCGAGAACGGCACGCCGCCGTTCGGGTCGGCGAAGCCGAACGCGATGAGCATGATCACACGCTCGCTCGCGTCGAGGCCGAGCTTTTTCTGCATCTGAATCTCGAGCGGCTCGAAGTCGGGCCAGTTGATGATCGTGCTGCTCAGGCCGAGCGTCTCGAGGCCGTAGATGAACGACATCGCGGCGAGCGAAGAGTCCACGTAGATCGCGTGACGGTCACGCGGGCTGAAGTAGTTCTCGAGCTTGCCCACGACCACGGCGACGGCAGGCACCTGCTCGGAATAGCCACCCGTGCCGAAGGGGATGCCCGCAACCTCACGCGCCATGGTCGCGTCGGTGAATACCTTGAACTCGTAGGGTTCGCGGTTGCAGGCGGTCGGCGACTGGCGAGCCACAGCGAGCGCCTGGTCGACGAGCTCGACCGGCACCTCGCGCTGTTCGAACCACCGCACGCTGCGGCGGTGCGTCGCGAGGTTGAGCATCTGCTCGTACGACACGTCAGGGGCCGTGCGCTGGCCCGCGAGGAACGGCGAACGCGAGACGACGTCGCTCACGGCGCGGTCGGTCGGGTGCTCGTCGATGCCCTCGACCGGCTCGAGCGTGCCGATGACATTCTCGAAGCGCTCCTTCGCCTGCGCGATCACGGGGTTGCTCAGGTCGACCATCGCGAAGTAGGCCAAGAGCACGTCCTTCGCCCAGGCGATCTCGTTCGGGTCGACGCGCACGGCGCCGCTGCGGCGGCTCAGCGCACCCTCGAGAAACTCGATCGTCTCGCCGAGGTAGTCGAGCGCGAACACGTCGCGGCGCGGCTGCATCACCATGCCCTTTTCGAGGCGGTGAATGTTGCGGCGCAGGCCGACGTTGTTGCGCTGCGGGCGGTTGATGTCGCGGTAGTAGTGGCTACGGCCGCGCAGCACGGCGTACTGCTCACGGTTGAAGGTCGCAAACCCGACCGTCGAGTAGAGCGTCGCGGTGAGCCGGTTGGACGCGGCGACGGCAAGGACGGCGCGGTTGGTTCCGTTGTAGATGGCCCGAACCTGTGGGTTCGCGAGCACATTCTTGACGGTCGACTTCAGCTTCTTGAGCATTATTTCGAGGCACTCCTTCTCGCTCTGTCCTCGAGACAGACGTTCAAGCGTACGTCAGCGCCGCTTGGCGTGACAAGGATTGGTGCGGGGTTAGCGACCCATCGCGAGGTAGGTGAAGCCCGCCGACTCCCAGTTCCCGCGGTCGAGGCAGTTGCGGCCATCGACCACGATGCGGCCGGTCGCGAGCTCAGCCACCTTCGCCGCGTCGAGCTGCTGGAACTGCTTCCACTCGGTCAGCACGGCCACCGCGTCCACGCCCGTCACCGCGTCGTCGATCGAGTCGACGAAGTTGAGGTCGTCGGCGAAGCGCGCGACCACGGGGCCGGCCTTCGGGTCGGTCACGCGCACGTCGGCGCCCGCCGCCGCGAGCTGCCGCGCGACGTCAACCGCGGGCGAGTCGCGAATGTCGTCGCTGTCAGGCTTGAACGCGGCGCCGAGCACCGCGATGGTCTTGCCTTCGACGCTGCCGCCGAGCGCATCCGCGAGCTTCGCGACGACGCGCGAGCGCTGGCGCACGTTCACGGCGTCGATGTCGCTGAGGAAGTCGAGGGTGTCGTCGAGGCCGAGCTCGTCGACGCGCGCCTGGAATGCGCGGATGTCCTTCGGCAGGCAGCCGCCGCCGAAGCCGACGCCGGCGCGGAGAAACTTCTTGCCGATGCGGTCGTCGTAGCCGATCGCCTCGGCGAGCGTGGTGACGTTGCCGCCCGTGGCGTCGCAAATCTCGGCCATCGCGTTGATGAACGAGATCTTCGTCGCGAGGAACGAGTTGGCGGCGACCTTCACGAGTTCGGCGGTCGCGTAGTCGGTGACGACCTTCGGCGTCTCGCTCCAGTCGAGGCCTTCGTAGGTCTCGCCCGAGAGGATCTTCGCGTAGGCCTCGTCGAGCTTCGCCTCAGCGAGCTCGGCCTGGGCCGGGTCGGCCGGCAGGCCGTAGACGAGGCGGTCGGGGCGCAGCGTGTCGTCGACCGCGAAGCCTTCACGGAGGAACTCGGGGTTCCACGCGACGATCGCGCCCTTCGCCGCAAACTTGTCGGCGAGTACCGCGGCGGTGCCGACCGGCACGGTCGACTTGCCCGCGACGAGCGAGGGGTTCTCTGGGTGATCCGGGAGCACCGCGAGCAGCGCATCCGTCGCCGCGTGCACGTACGTGAGGTCGGCGCCCTGGCCGTCCCGACGCTGCGGAGTGCCGACGCCAATGAAGTGCACGTCGGCGTCGGCCGCGGCGGCGAAGTCGGTTGAGAAGGTCAGGCGACCCGACTCGACGTTGCGACGCAACAGTTCGTCAAACCCCGGCTCGTAGAACGGCGACTTGCCTGCCGAAAGCAGGGCCACCTTGTCGGCGTCGGTGTCGATTCCAACCACCTGATGCCCGACCTCAGCCATGCTCGCGGCGTGCACCGCGCCGAGGTAGCCGCAACCGATCACAGAAAGTTTGCTCATGGTGCTCAACGATACCGGCACTGGGTGGCGCGAATCGCACCCGCCACCGGGTTAGCGGTGGTCGTGGCGGTCCTGCAACGCACGCTCGCGGTCGAGGTGCTCGCGGTCGAGGTGCGGCTGCACGATCTGCTGGATCGCGTCGGTGCGCGGGAACCGCTGCACCTCTTCGACACCCGCGGTGTCGGCCGGCAGGTCAATTACGGTGTACTGCGTGCCCGCGACGTTCGGGCCGCCAAGCTGCACGCGTTTCACCCGCTCGAGCGTGTCCTCAAGCAGCACGCGGTTCGTGCGCTGGAGGTCGGCGATGACGAGCAACACGTACGACATGAACGCGGCGAGCAACATAACCGCACCGAAGAGCAGCGACTGCACGTGGCCGCCCGCGGTGCCCATGATCATGAGGATGAGGAAGCGCACGAACGGAATCAGGCCGAGCACGAGCATGACCGTGCCGATCGTGCCGAGCACGACGTGCGGCTTGAACATGAGGAACGAGCGCGTGATCGCCGTGCCCGACTTGAACATGTGCTGCCAGATGTTCTTGAACAGGCGCGACTCGCGCGTCTTCTCGTTCGTCTCGACCGGCACCGAGGCGATGCGCAGGCGCTTGTTGCCCGCCTGAATGATCGTCTCCATGCAGTAGCTGAACTGCGTCACGACGTTGAGGCGGAACAGCGAGTTGCGCGAGTAGGCGCGGAAGCCCGACGCCGCATCCGGCAGCTGCGTGCCCGCGGCGAGGTTCACGACGTCCGAGCCGACCTTCTGCATCTGCTTCTTGAATGCCGAGAAGTGGGCGATCTTCGCGGTCTGGCGGTCGGCGATCGCGATGTCGGCCTCGCCCGCCATGACCGGCGCGAGCAGGTCGGGGATGCGGTCCTGCGGGTACTGGTTGTCGCCGTCGGTGTTCACGACGATGTCGGCGCCGTGCGAGAGCGCGTAGTCGACGCCGTCGCTAAACGAACGCGCGAGGCCCATATTGCGGGCATGCAGCACGAAGTGCTCGACGCCGAGCTCGCGCGCCACCTCAACGGTGCGGTCGGTCGAGCCGTCGTCGATCACGAGAATGACGACCTCGTCGACCCCGGGAATCTCGCGCGGGATCGAGTTGATCACGAGCGGGAGGGTCTCCTCCTCATTGAGGCAAGGAATCTGAACAAAGACGCGCATAAAAAGAGTTTCCTGACACAGGCCAAGCGAGCAAGTACTACCAAATGGTAGCCGTCCATTCGGCAAACGCTCAGGCGCCACCGCGGTGGGGCGACCGGGGGATCTTCAAGTCCGCTCGCATACGATCGACTTCGCTGTCCCGTACTCCCCCGCCCAACCGAGAGCTTCATGACCCGATCGACCCCGCCGCGCATCCTCGTGCTGCTGACGACGCACAACGGTGCGGCGTTTCTCGAGGAACAGCTCGACTCCGTGCTCTCGCAGCGCGGCGTCGACGTCGACGTGCTCGTGTCGGACGACGCCTCGACCGACGGCACGGGTGAGATTCTCGCGCGCTACGCCGCCGCATCCGAGGACCGGATGCGCCTGCTCAAGCCGGGCGTGTTCGGCTCGGCCACCGCCAACTTCTTTCGGATCATGCGCGACGCCGACGTCGCCGGCTACGACGCGGTCGGGTTTTGCGACCAGGACGACGTGTGGGTGCCTGGCAAGCTCGAGCGGCACTTCAACGTGCTCGCGCTGCCGAACGGGCTCGACGGGCGCGGCCCGTATTCGGGCGTCTCGTCGAACGTCACGGCGTTCACCTCGGCGGGCGAGCGGCAGCTCGTGGTGAAGAACCAGCTGCAGCGCAGCGCCGACTACATGTTCGAATCGGCAGGGCCCGGCTCAACGTTCCTGCTGCGGCCCGAGGCGTTCGCCCTCGTGCAGCGCCGCCTGCTCGCGCCCGACAGCGTCGCCGACGCGACCGCCGCGCACGACTGGCTCGCCTACGCGCTCGTGCGCGCCTCAGGCGGCCGCTGGTTCATCGACGGCGAATCGTCGGTCGAATACCGCCAGCACGGCAAGAACGCGCTCGGCGCGAACGAGGGCCTGAGCCAGTACGTGCGCCGCTTTCGCTCGATCGCGAACGGCCAGTTCCGCCGCAACGCCCTCGGCGTCGTCGAGGCCTGCCTCGAGGTCGCCTCGCCCCCCGAGCGCGGCCGGCTCGAGTGGATGCGCGTGCGGCTCGAGCGCCTGAACTACCTCGACCGGCTGCGGCTCGCGCGCCGTGTGTCGGAGTTTCGACGCCGGCGTCGCGACCAACTCGCGCTCGCCGGCACGCTCGTGCTCGGGCTGTTTTAACGCCGGTTTCTCGGCCGCGGGGCGACAGGGACGCCCCGCGTGGTTAGCCTAGAAGCTTATGGCTGCCAAGTGGATCCCCGAAGTCCAGGGCGCGCGCACGCTCGCACTCGCCCTGGTCGCGGCCTATCACATCTGGTTCGGCAAGGTCTCCGGCGGCGTCGACGTCTTCCTCTTTATCTCGGCATTCCTCCTCACGCGCTCGATGATCGGCGCGGCCGAGCGGGGAGCGTCGCCCCGGCCGCTCTCGACAATCCTGCGGCGCTTCGCCCGCCTGCTGCCGTTGACGTTGACGGCGGCGCTGCTCATCGTCGCCGCGTCACTGCTCTTGTTGCCGACCTCCGAGTCACCGATGATCCTGACGCAGGGCTTCGCGTCGTCAACGTACTGGCAGAACATCTACCTGCAGCAGCAGCAGATCGACTACTTCGCGGTCGACCGCAGCACCGCATCCCCGTTCCAGCACTACTGGTCGCTCGCGGTGCAGGGGCAGGTGTTCGTCATCTGGCCGCTGCTGTTCGCGCTGCTCTGGTTCGTCGCGAAGGTGACGAAACTCGACACGCGCAAGGTCGCCCTCGGCGGCTTCGGGCTCGTGCTCGCGCTCGGCTTCGCGTTCTCGGTGCGCTACACCGAGGTTGATCAGCAGGCCGCCTACTTCAGCATGTTCGCGCGGGTGTGGGAGTTCGCGGCCGGCGCCGTGCTCGCGCTCGTGCTGCCGTGGATTCGGCTACCCGGCATCGCGAAGGCGGTGCTCGGCTGGGCCGGCGTCGCAGGCATCGTGCTCTGCGGCTGGGTGCTGCCGGTCGAGGCGTCGTTCCCCGGCTGGGCGGCGCTCTGGCCGATCCTCTCGGCGAGCTTCGTCGTCGTCTCGGCGGGCGCGCCGCGCTACGGCGCCGGGCTGCTACTCAACAACTCGCTCATGCAGTCGGCCGCGAACTACAGCTTCGCGCTCTACCTGACGCACTGGCCCGTGCTCGTCATCTACCTCTTCGTCGCGCGCACCGACTCGGTGTCGTTCCTCGAGGGCGCCGGGCTGCTCGGCATCTCGGCCGCGCTCGCGTGGGCGCTGACGAAGCTCGTCGAGGCGCCGATCGCCGAGTTTCTCGCGGGGCGCCAGGCGCCGAAGCGGATGCGCGGGCTCGGCACGCTCGCACGCGCCGGCGTCGTCGTGGTCGCCCTGCCCGCCGTGACGCTGGCAACGCTGGGGGTCGGCCAGGGCATCCTGTCGGCGCGCATGCACGGCGCCCGCGTCGAGGCCCTCGCCGTTCCCGCCGATTCGTACGGCGCGAGCGCGCCCGACCTTGACGGGGAGCCGCAGTGGCCGAGCGAACTGATCGTGCGCGACGATCTCGCGCAGCTGCCGAGCTGCTCGCGCGAGACGCTCGCGACCATCGACGACGATCTCGAGCAGTACTGCCTCGGCGACGAGGACGCCGACACCTGGGTCGTCGGCAACTCGCAGGCGCAGCAGTCGATTCCGCTCATCGAGGGGCCGGTGCGCGCGTACATCCTGTTCTCGTGCCAGTTCGGCGGCGAGGGTGTTCAGCCTGATGTCGAGGACGAGTGCGATGAGTTCTGGGAGAACATGACCGCCCAGATCCTCGAGGACAAGCCGAAGACCGTGCTCGTCATGGCGACGCGCTCGTACGAGGACGACCGCGAGGAAGAACTGCCGGGCATCACCGACTGGATCGAGCGGCTCACCGACGAGGGCATCCACGTGATCGCGGTGCGCGATGCGCCACGCACGACCTTCAACCCGTTCATGTGCACCGAGCAGTGGGGCGTCGACGCCGAGCGCTGCAGCTTCACGACGAGCCTCGCCGAGCCGAACCTCGACCTGCAATCGCGCGTCGAGGCCGCGGGCGGCGACTACATCGACCGCAACAACCTCATCTGCCCCGATGGCGAGTGCGCGCCGGTGCGCGGCGACATCTACGTCTTTATGGACTCGAGCCACGTCACCGCGACCTACCTGCGCACCGTCACCGCGGCCCTTGACCGAGACCCGGCCGCCTAGCTCTTCAACGCTGTGGTGACTGCGTCAATACCGGATGGCCTCCGTCTCTCAACGAAGTACGGCTAGCGGGCGAGGGCGGCGAGGTGGATGCTCGCGCAGCGGCGCCAAGTGAAGGTCGCGGCCCGCTCGGCGCCGGCGGCCGAGAGCGCGGCGCGCACCGGCGCATCCGCGAGCAAGTCGCCGAGCGCGGTGGCGATCGACGCGGCGGTCGGCTCGCAGTACTTCACGGCGTCGCCGCCCACCTCGGGCAGCGCCGAGAGCTTCGTCGTGATCACGGGCGCACCCGACGCCATTGCCTCGAGCACGGGCAGGCCGAAGCCCTCGGCGATCGAGGCGTAGACGAACGCATCCGCGCCGCCGAGCAGCACGCGTAGCTGCTCGAGCGGCAGGTAGCCGAGCTCCCGGATGCGCGAGCTCGCGTCGGCCTTCGCGGCATCGAGTTTCGCGGCGGCGTCGGCATCCCAGCCGCGCTGGCCCGAGATGAGCAACGGCGGCGCGTCGGGCAGCGCGGCGTGGGCATCGATGAGCTCGCCGACGCGCTTGCGCGGCTCGATCGTGCCGAGGAACGCGACCCAGCGTTCGACGCCGTGTTCGGCGCGGAACTCGGCCAGCTCGGCCTCGCTCGGGCGGTGGAAAACGTCGAGGTTGACGCCGTGGTGGGCGACGACGATCTCGCGCCGCGGCTCGCCCGCGTACCGCGCGACCTCGGCGGCGGTGGCGGCACTCGGCGCGATGAGCTGCACGTCGGCGCGCACGCCGCGCTTGATCCACTCCGTGAAGAACCACCGCTTCAGCGACGAGTGTGCCTCGGGGTCAGAGAAGAAGGTCGCGTCGTGCACCGTGACGAGCCGGCGGATGCCCCGCGCCGACAGCGGGAACGTGTAGTGCGGCGAGAGCAGCGCCGTGCCACCGAGCGCGCGCACGGCACGCGGCAGATGCGTCTGCTCCCACACGAAGCGCAGGCCCCGCTTGCCCACCCACGCGGGCACGGCCTCGATGCTCGCGGCGTCGTCGAGCGCGCGGAAGTGCTCGACGTGCTCGGGCTTCACGAGGTAGGTGCGCGCGACGCGCTGCCCGGCGGCGTCGAGCTCGGCGAGCCCGGTCGCGAGCCCCTCGAGGTAGCGCCCCACTCCACCGAGCTGCGGCGGCAGCGAGGTGAAGTCGAGCACGAGGTGCTCGGATGCGAGGTCTCGGCCGGGCGTCTCGGCCGCGGCTGGGGCGGTTGCCGTTGCCCGCGCGGCCCGCGCCGACCGCAGCGCCGCCTTCGCCGACGCCCCGCCGGTGCGCACGAGGGCCCGCAGCTTCATGTCGATCGGCCCGTTACGCAGCGCGCAGCGCAGCCGGTTGCGGCGGTTCCAGCGCACGAAGTTCGCCGACTCGGTGCCCGACGACCCGGCGTGCGCGTGCACCGACACGGCCCCCGCCGCGTAGGCCACGCGCCAGCCCGCCTTCCGCAGCCGCCACGAGAGGTCGGTGTCTTCGTAGTACATGAAGTAGCCCTCGTCAAAGCCACCGAGCGGCTCGACCGCCGCCGCGCGCAGCATCGCGGCACCGCCGTGCAGGCCAAAGACTGCTGCCGGGAACTCGGTGCCGACCGGCTGCAGCCAGCCGCGGTCGAGGCCGTTGCCCGACTTCGTCACCTGATTGCCGGTCGAGTTGAGCAGTTCCTCGCCCGCCTCGCCGTCGCGCGCATCCCGCCACCGGGCGCCGTCGTGGCCGACGAGCACGCGCTCGCCCGGCCGAAGGCCGTCCTCCGCAACCCGCACGAAGCGCCCCGCGAGCCGCACCTGCGCAGTCGCGGCTCCGGCGCGCGGGTCGCCCTCGAGCGCATCCGCGAGCGCGGCGATGAAGCCGGGCTGGTACACCGCATCCTGGTTGCAGATCACGTAGGCGTCGGCCGGGTACGCGGCCATCGCGCGGTTCGCGGCGGGCCCGTAGCCGAGGTTGTCGCCGAGTTCGAGCACGTCGGCCTCGGGCACGCCGGCACGGATGCGCGCGACCGAGTCGTCGCTCGAGTGGTTGTCGGCCGCCACCACCTGCAGTTGGCGCGCGTCACCGTCGCGGGTGACCCCCGCATCCTGCTCGACGAGCGACGCGAGCGCGGCGACGGTCTCATCGCCGCCGTTCCAGCTCACGACGATGGCGACGATCTTGCCCACAGCTTCGGCACTCTTCACACCTCAACGCTACCGATTCAACGTGGTTTTCGGCGTCGTGCCGGTAGGCTAAGGGCTGTTTCTGCGCGCTGCGCGGAGTGCGGCGGGCTCGCTGCCGCACGCTCACAGGGAGGACTGCAATGAAACTGCTCGTCACCGGCGGGGCCGGCTTCATCGGCTCGAACTTCGTTCGCCGCGCGCTGCGCGACGAACTCCCCGGCGTCGAGGGCGCCGAGATCGTCGTGCTCGACTCGCTCACCTACTCGGGCGTGCGCGAGAACCTCGACCCGATCGCCGACTCGCCTCGCTACACCTTTATTGAGGGTGACATTCGCGACGCCGCGCTGCTCGACGAGATCTTCCCGACCATCGATGGCGTCGTGCACTTCGCCGCCGAGTCGCACGTCGACCGCTCGGTGCGCGACGCCGCGATCTTCGTCGAGACGAACGTGCTCGGCACGCAGCGCCTGCTCGACGCGGCGCTGAAGCACGGCACGAAGCGCTTCGTGCACGTGTCGACCGACGAGGTCTACGGCTCGATCGAAGAGGGCGAGTGGACCGAAGAGTTCCCGCTCGAGCCGAACTCGCCGTACTCGGCGTCGAAGGCGGGCAGCGACCTGCTCGTGCGCTCGTACTTCCGCACCCACGGCTTCAACGCGTCGATCACCCGCTGCTCGAACAACTACGGCCCGTACCACTTCCCCGAGAAGCTCATCCCGCTGTTCGTCACGAACCTCATGGACGACAAGCACGTGCCGCTCTACGGCACCGGCGAGAACGTGCGCGACTGGCTGCACGTTGACGACCACTGCCGCGGCATCGCGCTCGTGTTCGCAAACGGCCGCGCCGGCGAGGTCTACAACATCGGCGGCGGCACGCAGCTGACGAACGTCGAGATCACCGAGAAGATCCTCGAGCTCATGGGCAAGGACGACTCGTACGTCGACCACGTCGAGGATCGCAAGGGTCACGACCTGCGCTACTGCGTCGACATCTCGAAGATCCAGAACGAGCTCGGCTACGAGCCGCAGGTGCCGTTCGAGCAGGGCCTCGCCGACGTCGTGCAGTGGTACCGCGACAACCGCGCTTGGTGGGAGCCGCTGAAGGAGCGCGCCGCCCTGGAGGCGCAGAAGTGACCCGGTACCTCATTACCGGCTCGGCGGGGATGCTCGGGCAGGACCTGCAGCGCGCCCTCGCCGGCCGTGAGGTCACGGCGCTGACGCGGCAGGACCTCGACGTTACCGACGCCGAGGCCGTGCGCGCCGCGGTGGCCGGCTACGACGTTGTGATCAACGCCGCGGCGTACACCGCGGTCGACAACGCCGAGACCGATGAGGACGCCGCGTACGCGATCAACGCGACCGCCGTCGAGCACCTCGCGAAGGCCGCGGCCGAGACCGGCGCGAAGCTCGTGCACTACTCGACCGACTACGTGTTTCAGGGCGATGCCTCGACGCCGTATGCCGAGAACGAGCAGCGCGACCCGCTCAATGCCTACGGGCGCACGAAGGCCGCCGGCGAGGAGCTCGCGCTCGCCGCGCATCCGGACGGCACGTTCATCGTGCGCACCGCCTGGCTCTACGGCGCCGGCGGCCCGAACTTTGCGAAGACCATGGTGAAGCTCGCCGAGAACAACCCCGAGATCACGGTCGTGAACGACCAGCTCGGGCAGCCGACCTACACGCGCGACCTCGCCGAGCAGACGGTGAAGCTGCTCGACGCGGATGCGCCGGCCGGCATCTACCACGGCACGAACTCGGGCGAGACGACCTGGTTCGGCTTCGCCCGAGAGATCTTCCACCTCGCCGGGCACGACTCCGAACGCGTGAAGCCCACCGACTCGACCGCCTTCGTGCGCCCCGCCGCGCGCCCGGCCTACTCAGTGCTCGGCCACGACGCCTGGCGCGCCGCGGGCATCGAGCCGATGCGCAATTGGCGCGACGCCCTCGAGGCGGCCGCTGAGGATGGAGTGCTCACGTCCACATGGTGACGCTCAAGTTTCTGCTCGACCAGCTCGTCGCGCCCGTGCCCGGAGGCATCGGGCGGTACGCCGAGAACCTCGCTCGCGAGGTCATTTCGCGCGCCCCCGCGGGCTGCGAGGTTGAGGGCATCATCACCCCGCCGAAGAGTGAGGGTGCGCCCACGGTCGAGCAGATCGAAGAGCGTTTCCCCGGCCTCGCGCACCTCGAGGTCACCAAGCTGAGCCGTTCGACGCTCGCGCAGTCGTGGTCGCGCGGCCTGCTCACCGGCGCAATCGGCGGCGGGCTCATTCACGCACCCAGCCTGTTCGCGCCGCTGCAGCCGCTCGGCAGCGACGGCGGCGTACAGACCGTCGTGACGGTGCACGACACCGTGCCGTGGACGCATCCCGAAACCCTCACCTCGAACGGGGTGCGCTGGCACAAGCGCCAGCTCAAGCGCGCCTGGCAGCACGCCGCTGCCATCGTCACGCCGACCCACGCGGTCGCCGAACAGGTCGCCGAGCTCTACAACTTCGGCGACCGGCTGCGCGTGATTCCGGGCGCGCCGTCGCGCGACGTGCACCTGCCCGAGAACCCCGACGAGGCCGCCGAGCGGCTCGAGCTGCCCGACACGTATATCCTCGCCGTCGGCACGCTCGAGCCCCGCAAGGGCCTAAACAAGCTCGTCGAGGCGCTCGCGAAAATTCCCGACGCCCAGCTCGTGCACGCTGGCCCCGACGGCTGGGGCGATGTGAACTGGGACTCGCTCTGCGCCGACGCCGGCGTCGAGCGCTCGCGGGTGAAGTCCCTCGGCTTTATCTCGAACACCGACCTCGCCGTGGCCTACGATCGCGCGACGGTGTTCTGCATGCCCTCGATCGACGAGGGCTTCGGCCTGCCGATTCTCGAGGCGTTCCGCGCGGGCACCGCCGTGGTGCACACCGATGTGCCGGCGCTCATGGAGGTCGCTGGTGGGGCGGGCATCCACGTGCCGCTCGCCGACGAGTCAACTTTCGTCGAGCGCCTCTCGGTTGCGCTGAAGAACGTGCTCGGCGACGAGGAGCTCCGCGAGAGCCTCGTCACCGCGGGCCACGACCGCTTCCCGATCTACTCGTGGGGCTACTCGGCCGACCTCGTGTGGCGGCTGCACGCCGACCTCTAGGGCCGGCGCGCGCCTACTCGGTGACGCGGGCGATCGGGGCGTCGACGGTGACCGCCGCGCCTTCCTCAACGAGCCAGGCGATCGTGCCCGCGCGCTCAGCGAGCACCTGCGTCTCCATCTTCATTGCCTCGCACACCGCGACGGCGTCGCCCTCGGCCACTTGGGTGCCCTCGGCGACGAGGCGGCGCACGAGCGTGCCCGAGACCGGCGCGAGCAGCGCATCCTCGTGCGGTGCGGGGGCCTCGGGTGCTGCGGCAGGGTCGGATGCGCCGGCGTCGGCGGCGCGCAGGCTGCCGAGCAGCTCCGGCGGTAGGCCGAGCTCGACGCGACGTCCGTCGACCTCGATGAAGACGCGGCGCAGGGCCGGCGCGGGCGCGGCCTTTGCGCGCGGCTGCGCCTCGAGCTCGGGCAAGAGTTCGGTCTCGATCCACTGCGTGTAGACGCCGAGCCGCTCCCCCACGAAGGCCGGATGCTCGACGACGACTCGGTGGAACGGCAGCACGGTCGCGACCCCGTCGATCGTCGTCTCGCGCAGGGCCCGCCGCGAGCGCGCGAGCGCCGTGGCGCGGTCGTCGCCCACGACGATGAGCTTCGCGATCATCGAGTCGAAGGCACCCTCGACGCGGTCGCCGGACTCGACACCGCCGTCCCAGCGCACGCCGGGGCCGCCGGGCTGGTGCAGGTGCTCGACCGCGCCGGGCGAGGGGAGGAAGCCGCGGCCCGGGTCTTCGGCGTTGATGCGGAACTCGATGGCGTGGCCGACCGGCTCGGGGGTGTCGGTGCGCGAGAGGCCGCGGCCCTCGGCGACCCGGAATTGCTCGAGCACGAGGTCGACGCCGCTCGTGAGTTCGGTGACCGGGTGCTCGACCTGCAGGCGCGTGTTCACCTCGAGGAACGACACGGTGCCGTCTTCGCCGAGCAGGAACTCGACGGTGCCCGCGCCGCGGTAGTTCACGGCGCCGCAGATCTCGCGAGCAGCGGTGTGGATGCGCTCGCGCGCGTCGGCGGGCAGGTCGGGCGCCGGCGACTCCTCGACGAGCTTCTGGTTGCGGCGCTGCAGCGAGCAGTCGCGGTCGCCGACGACGAGCACGCGGCCGGCGCCGTCGCCGACCACCTGCACCTCGACGTGGCGGGGGCGGTCGAGAAAGCGCTCGATGTAGCACTCGCCGCGACCGAAGGCGGTGACGGCCTCGCGGGTGGCCGACTCGAAGGCGTCGCCGACCTCGTCGAGCCGGCGCACGACCTTGAGCCCCCGCCCGCCGCCGCCGTACGCGGCCTTGATGGCGACGGGCAGGCCGGCCTCGCGCGCGAAGGCGATCGCCTCATCCGCGCTCTCGAGGGGCTTGTCGGTGCCGGGCACGAGCGGCGCGCCGACCGAGGTGGCGATCTGGCGGGCGGTCACCTTGTCGCCGAGCTGGTCGATCGACTCGGGGGTCGGGCCGATGAAGGTGAGTCCCGCGTCCTCGACCGCTCGGGCGAACGCGGCGTTCTCGCTGAGGAAGCCGTAGCCCGGGTGCACGGCGTCGGCGCCGGCCTCGCGCGCGACCTCGAGTAGGCGGTCGATGTTGAGGTAGCTGTCGGCGGGCGTCGTGCCGCCGAGCGCGTAGGCCTCGTCGGCGAGCCGCACGTGCATCGCGTCGGCGTCTTGGTCGGCGTAGACCGCGATCGAGGTGTAGCCGGCGTCGGCGCAGGCGCGCGCGACGCGCACGGCGATTTCGCCACGGTTGGCGATGAGGATGCGCTGCATGATGGGGCCTTTCGGGCTTACAGTTCGGTGAATTCGCGCACGATGCGGAAGCGCACGCGCATGCCGGGGGCGAGCTGCCCGGCGCGGTCGAGGTCGGCGTCGACGACGGCGCCGATGACGGGGTAACCGCCGGTGAGCGGATGGTCGGGTAGGAACAGCACGGGCTGGCCGTTCGGCGGCACCTGGATGGCTCCGGTGGCCGCGCCCTCGCTCGGCAGCTCGGCGGTCACGGCGCGCGCGAGCGGGGTGTCGCCCTGCAGCCGCACGCCGACGCGGTCGGAATGTGGAGTGACGAGCCAGTCCTGGCCCCTGAGGGTCGCGACCGCGTCGGCGTCGAACCAGTCGGTGCGTGGGCCGAGCACGACGTCGAGTTCGACGAGCTCGTCGTGCGGTGGCAGTTCGGGGCTCGGGGCGTCGTTCGGTTCGACCGCGCGGGCGGCGTGATCGTCACCGAGCGGCAGCACGTCGCCCGCGGCGAGGGGCTGCGGGCCGACGCCCGAGAGCGTGTCGGTCGTGCGGCTGCCGAGCACCGCCTCGACGGCGAAGCCGCCGCGCACGGCGAGGTAGCCGCGCAGCCCGCGCGTGAATCCCGAGATGCGGATGCGGTCGCCCGCCTGCACGGCGGTTGGCCGTTCGCGCTCGAACGGCAGCTCGGTGCCGTTGGCGTCGACGATGCTGCGGCGGCCGCTCGCGCCAGCCCAGGCGACGACGCCGTCGACTTGGGCGACGAACTCGGCGCCGCCGCCCGCGAGTTCGAGGGCGGCCGCGTCGGTGGCGTTGCCGACGACGCGATTCGCGGTGCGTAGGGCGCGGCGGTCGGCCGCGCCCGAGGCCGCGACCCCCATGCCGAGCATCCCGGCCCGGCCGAGGTCTTGCAGCAGCAGCTGTGCGCCCGGGCGCACGACCTCGAGGGCGCGGGCCGGCTTTTCTGGCGCGCGGCTCGTCGAGTTGCGGGGTGCGGCGTTGCCGAGGTCGACGCTCTCGCGCACGGCGCGATAGCGCACCTCCTGCCCGGGCTGCACGAACGCGGGCGGCGTGCGGTCGAGGTCCCACATCCGCTGCGGGGTGCGGCCGATGAGCTGCCAGCCGCCCGGCGACTCGCGCGGGTAGACGGCCGAGAAGTTGCCGGCGAGCGCGACCGAACCGGCGGGGATGCGCGTGCGCGGCGACGGCCGGCGCGGCACCTCGAACAGCGGATCGTCGCCGACGCAGTAGACGAAGCCCGGGGCGAAGCCGGCGAAGGCGCCGCGCCAGGTCGCTTCCGTGTGGCGTCGTACGAGCTCGTCGCGCGAGACGCCGAGGGTGCCGGCGAGCTCGTCGAGGTCGTCGCCCGCGTAGACGACCTCGATTGTCACGGCCTCGTGCTCGGATGCTGTCTGCTCGGCCGTGGGTACCTCGCGGATGCGCGCGGCCAGCCTGCGCGCATCCGTCAGGCTCGGGTCGAAGCGCACCATGGTCGTGCTCGCGGCCGGGATCAGCTCCTCGACGCCGGCCAGCGCGGCCGACTCGACCGCCGGGAAGTGCGCGAGCACCGCATCCAGGTCGGCGTACTCGACGAGGAGCGCGCGGTCGCTCATCGGCAGGATGCGGGTGATGGCGGGTGCGGTCATACCGCGTAGCTTTCGTTGCGCACATCGGTGACGAACATGCGCCCCGGTGCGTGGGTGATCGCAAAGGGCACGCCCGACTCCATGATCGCCGCCTGCGGGGTCACGCCGCAGGCCCAGAACACGGGCACCTCGCCGTCGCGCAGCGGCGCGGGGGCGTCGCCGAACTCGGGGTTGTCGAGGTCGATGCCGAGCACGGCGGGGTCGCCGATGTGCACCGGAGCGCCGTGCACGGCCGGGGTACGACCGGAAATCTGCACCGCATCGGCAACCCGGTCGGCCGGAATCGGCCGCATCGAGACAACCAGCTTGCCGCGCAGGCGACCCGCTGGATCGCAATCGACGGCGGTGCGGTACATCGGCACGTTGCGGCCGAGGGTCTGGTGGCGGATCTCAATGTTCGCCGCCGCAAGCCCCGCCTCGAACGTGAAGCTGCAGCCGATTAGGAACGTGACGAGGTCGGGATGCTCGGCCCACGCCTCGCGCGCATCCCTCGGTTCTTCGGCGAGCACGCCGTCGCGCCACACGCGATATCGCGGCACGTCGGTGCGCAAGTCGCTGCCCGGCGCGAGCTTCGACTCGAAGTCGCCGTCTTCGATCACCTCGAGCACGGGGCATGGCTTCGGGTTCCGCTGCGCGTAGAGCAACACGTCGTACGCCCATTCCTGGGGCACCGAGATGAAGTTCGTCTGGACGACACCCGACGCGACCCCGCTGGTCGGCGCATCGTTACCCCCGCGGGCCGCGCTGCGTGCAGCCTGGGCCGAGGCGAGGTCGTCGCCGGTGGCGTAGATAAGCATCGTGTCGCCTACTTCGCGAATGCGGCGAGGTCGACGCCCTGGCCGGTGAGCACCTCGCGCACCGCCGCGGCCATCTGGATCGCGCCGGCGCTGTCGCCGTGCACGCAGATCGAGTCGGCAGCGAGGTGCACCTCAGTACCGTCAGCGGCGGTGATGATGCCCTCGTTGACGAGGCGCAGCATCCGCTCGGCGACGAGCTGGGCGTCGTGGAGGACCGACCCCTCCTTCGTGCGCGACATGAGCGAGCCGTCGGCCTCGTAGGCGCGGTCGGCGAAGGCCTCGCGGGCCACGGTGACGCCCGCCCGCTCGGCGATCTCAATACTCACGCCGCCCGCGAGCCCGAGGAACACGAGGTTCGGGTCGATCGCGCGAACCGCCGCGGCCACGACCTTCGCCTGCCGCGCATCCTTCGCGATCGTGTTGTAGAGCGCGCCGTGCGGCTTCACGTATTTCACTGGTGTGCCGACGCTCTTCGCTAGGGCCTGCAGCGCGCCGAGCTGGTACTCGACGTCGGCCTGCAGAGTCGCGTCGTCGATGTCGACGGCGACGCGACCGAAGTTCGCGTAGTCGCGGTAGCCCGGATGCGCGCCGACGGTCACGCCGTGCTCGCGCGCTTTCGTCAGGGTGTCGCGGATGCCGACGGGGTCGCCCGCGTGGAAGGCGACCGCGACGTTCGCGCTCGTGACGATCTCGAGCATCGCGGCGTCGTCGGCGACCTGGCGGTCCGGGGTGTTCTCGCCGAGGTCGGAGTTGAGGTCGATGGTGGCCATCTATGTTTCCTTCCTTGGCGCTTAGGCGCCGGTGATCATTTCGAAGATCGGCACGATCGAGACGGCGCCCATGTACCAGGTGAGCGCGGTCGCGAGGGTACCGAAGACGAGCAACCACACGGGGTACTTGTAGCCGTGCAGCAGGTCCTTCTGACGGAACCAGCCGATGTACATGAAGATCGTGAGGCCGATCGGCAGGATGAGGCCGTTGAAGCCGCCGACGAACACGAGGATCGACGCGGGCGCGGCGCCCCAGAGCATGTAAAGCACGAGCGAGACCGCGATGAACGCGACGGTCGCGATGCGCAGCGGCCAGCCGTCGTTGAGCTTCTTGCTGAAGACTGAGAGGAACGTCGCCGACGTGTACGCGGCACCGATGACCGAGCTGATCGCGGCCGCCCAGAAGATGACGCCGAAGACGCGGAGGCCGGCCTCGCCCATCGCGTACTGGAACGCGGCGCCCGCCGGGTTGAGGTTCGGGTCGGCCATGTCGAGGGTGAAGCCCGAGGCCGCGACGCCGAGGATGGCGAGGAACAGCACGTAGCGCATGATGCCGGTGACGAGGATGCCGTTCATCGACGCGCCCGAGACGGCCTTGACGTGCTCGGGGCCGGTGAGGCCCGAGTCGAGGTAGCGGTGCGCGCCCGCGTAGGTGATATAGCCGCCGACGGTGCCGCCGACGATCGTCGTGATCGTCGCGAAGTTGATGTCGTCGGGCAACACGGTCTGGCGCAGGGCATCGCCGACCGGCGGGTTCGAGACGATCGCCATGACGATCGTGAGCACGATCATGCCGACGCCGAGCACCATCACGACGATGTCGACGATGCGGCCCGCCCGCTTCCAGAGGAAGATGCAGATCGCCAGCAGGCCGGTGATGATGCCGCCAAGCTTGGCGTCGATGCCGAGCATGGCGTTGAGGCCCAGGCCGCCGCCGGCGATGTTGCCGATGTTGAAGGCGAGGCCCCCGATGACGATGAGGATGCCAAGTACGTACCCGAAGCCCGGCACCGCCTCGTTCGCGAGCTGGCCAGCCCGCTTGCCTGCGACGGTGATGATGCGCCAGATGTTCATCTGCACCGCAAAGTCGATGATGATCGACACGAGAATCGCGAACGCGAACGCGGCGCCCATCTGGAAGGTGAAGGTGGCGGTCTGGGTGATAAAGCCCGGCCCGATGGCGCTCGTTGCCATAAGGAAGATGGCGCCGAGGATCGGACCTCGACGAGACTTGGCGAATTCTTTCGCCGTTTGCTTCGATGTGCGTTTGGTGTCGGCAGAAATGGTGCGATCGTCGGCCATGACGAACTCCTCGGCTTCATTGACGGGGTGCGCGTAGTGCGTGGTTGCGACCCTACGTCGTGCTGAACAGTCACGCAAGGATTGTTCAACAGTTTGTTCTGGATTGCTGCTCACATTACCCATGTCTTTTTTTTACGCGCAATAGTCCTTAATCTTTCTTTGCACTTCATTTAGGCCGTCGTCTCGAGTCGACTACGCTCGCGAACATGACCCCGCTGCCCGAGCGCACTGCGCTCCCCCGCGTCGCGCACGAGTTGCGAGAGGCGATCGCGGCCGGGCAGTACGCACCCGGAGAACGACTCTCCGAGATCGCCGTCGCCGACTCGTTCGGCGTATCGCGCAACACGCTGCGCGAGTCCTTCCAGGCGCTCGCCGAACAACGCCTGCTCGTTCGGGTCCCGAATCGCGGGGTTTCCGTCGCGTCCCCCAAGGTGGCCGACGTCATCGATATCTACCGGATGCGCCGCATCCTCGAACTCGGCGCGCTCCAGACCGCGTCAGCGCTGCATCCTGCCTTCGCGACCATGCGGGAGGCGGTGACGGATGCGCGGGCAGCGGAGCGCACCAGCGACTGGTCGACCGTCGGCACCGACAACATGCGCTTCCATTCAGCACTCGCGCGCTTCAGCGACAGCCCGCGCCTCATCAGCGCGTTCGAGAACGTCGTCGCCGAAATGCGGCTCGCGTTCCTGCGCCTCAACGACCCCGAGGGGCTCCACCGCCCCTTCATGGGGCGAAACGAGGTAATTCTCGCGTCCATCGAGGCCGACGACCTGCCCGCCGCCTCCGCTGCGCTCACGAACTACCTCGCCGACTCCGAGCGCCTCCTCCTCTCGACGTACTCGCGCCTCGGCCTCGGCTAGCCGCCCCGGCCACGTAGGGTTGGGTTGAGTAGTCACTTTTTGTAGTTCTGGCACCGCCAGGACTACAAAAAGTGACCACTCAACCCGCCACCGGCACCTGCGCAAAGGTGCTGCGGTGGCCGGGAGTGCTATTGGGAGGTTTGGGTGGCGTCGGGGACGTTGCCGTCGAGGGCGTCCTCGATGAGGGTGTGGCCGTAGTCGTAGTCGGGCGCGACGTTTTCGATCTCGAAGACCGGCGGCGCAAGGTCGAGGCGCACGTTGTCGTCGCGCCCACGCGACTTCAGCGCGAGGTCGGCGACGACACCGATCTCGCCCTTCGGAATATCGGTCGTCACGACCTCGTCGAGCGCGTTCATGATGTCGGTCGAGTGCTGCGCCATCGCGCCGGGCAGCTGCGCGATGATCGCATCCTGCAGCTCGCGCTGGCGCTCCATGCGGGCGTAGTCGGTGGTCTCGTACCGGCTGCGCGCGTACCAGAGCGCGTGGTCGCCGTTCAGGGTCTGCAGGCCCGGCTCGATGTATGCGGTTGGCGGCGTCCAGCCCGGCGAACCGTCGTCGTTAATGCCCATCGCGATGCGCTCCTGCACATCGATCTCGACGCCGCCCATCGCATCCACGAGGTCGGCGAAGCCCTGCATATTGATCATGACGTAGTACTGAATGTCGAGGCCGGTGATCCACTCGACCGCATCCTTCGTCGCCTCGATGCCGGGCTCGGAGCCGTGGTCGGCGGCGTCCTGATACATGTCGTAGTCCCACACCGTCACCTCGGTGTAGACCGAATTGAGGTAGCAGACGTCGACGTTGCAGCCGGTGTAGCCGTCGGGGTACATGTCGTGCATCGGCCCGTCGACGAAGCCGAAGTCGGTGAGGGTACGCGGCAAGCCGATGGTCGTGACCCGACCCGTGAACACGTCGAAGCTCATGACGCTGATCGAGTCAGGGCGCACACCCTCGCGATCTTCGCCCTCGTCGCCGCCGAGCAGCATGATGTTGATGCGGCCGTCGGCCGGCACCTTGAGCCCCGCGTTCGGGCCACCAAAGATGTTGTCGATCGTGTTGCGCACGACCCCGATCTGCGTCGCAACGAAGCCGCCCACAAACACCGGAATCAAGGTCGCAATGAGCGCGACCACAAGCACCAGGCCGCGGGCGAGCGCATCCACGCGAATCAGCTTCGCCTGCCGCATGGTCTCGACCATCGTGACGGCCATCCAGATGCCGTAGCCGAGGAACACCCACGCGAGCAGCCGCAGCCCCCACGAAGTGGTGAGCGGGAAGAACAGCACGCTGCGCAGCACGAACCAGAGCACAAGTGCGGCGATGAGTACGTACACCCAGAGCAGCCACAGCCGCAGGCCCGCGCGGCCGAAGCGGCGGTTGCCCGCGAGCAGCGGCCCGGCACCCGGCACGAGCAGGTTGGCGACGAGCAACCACCACGCCCGACGCGTCATGAACTCGGGTGAGGACACGTCGGGCTGACGCAGCGGGCGGGCGAAAGATGAGTGCATAAATGAAAGGCCTAGGTCGCGGACGCGAAGGGGCGCGTCTGACGGAACACGGCAATCACGCCCCGAGGGAATATACCCGGCGCGCTCGCGAAAAACCGTCGGCCAAGCCGAGTGCTAGAGCTGCGCCTTGAGCGCGGCGTTCTTCTCGTCGACCATCGCGGTGAGCCCGTCGGCGTACTCCTGCAGGCGATCCGCCACCGTCGCATCGTGCGAGCCGAGGATGCGCGCAGCGAGGATACCCGCGTTCTTCGCCCCGCCGATCGACACAGTGGCGACCGGGATACCCGCGGGCATCTGCACGATCGACAGCAGCGAGTCCATCCCGTCGAGGTATTTGAGCGGTACGGGTACGCCGACGACCGGCAGCGTCGTCATCGAGGCGACCATGCCGGGCAGGTGCGCGGCGCCGCCAGCGCCCGCGATAATCACCTCGATGCCGCGCGAGCGCGCCTGCCGGGCATAGTCGACCATCTTGTCGGGCGTGCGGTGGGCCGAGACGACCTCGACCTCGCACGCGACACCGAACTCGGCGAGGATGTCGCGGGCCTCGTGCATGACTCGCCAGTCAGAGTCAGAGCCCATGATGATGCCCACGCGGGGCGAAGTTTCGGTGGTCATTCCGCGCTCTCCTCATCGTCGAACATGGCGGCCGCGGCGCGAGCGGCGTAAGCGACCTCGTCGAGGTTGCCGCCGCTCACCGTGACGTGGCCCACCTTGCGGCCGGGGCGTGCCGACTTGCCGTAGGTGTGCAGCTTCGCCTCGGGGTGGCGGGCCATCACCGCCGCGAAGCGGTCGGTGATCGCCTCGTGCTGCGGGCCGCCGAGAATGTTGATCATGACGCTCGCGGCGTCGCGGGCGCTGGCGTCGCCGAGGGGCAGGTCGAGTACGGCGCGCAGGTGCTGCTCGAACTGGCTCGTGCGGGCACCGTCCATCGTCCAGTGCCCCGTGTTGTGCGGGCGCATCGCGAGCTCGTTGATGAGCACACGGTCGTCGGTGGTCTCGAACAGCTCGACCGCGAGCACGCCGGTGACGTCGAGGCCGGATGCGATCTGCTCGGCAATCGCGCGCGTCACCTCGTTCTCGCGCGGGGAGGCGGAGGGCGCCGGCGCAAGCACCTCCTTGCACACACCGTTTTGCTGCACCGACTCGACGAGCGGCCAGGCCACGATCTCGCCGGATGGGCGGCGCGCTACGAGCTGCGCGAGCTCGCGGCGGAAGTCGACGAGTTCCTCGACGAGCAGGGCATCGAAGTCGCCGAACCAGTCGGCGCCCTCGCTGCCGGCGCGCACGATGCGCACGCCGTGGCCGTCGTAGCCGCCGCGCGGCGTCTTGAGCACGGCCGCGCCGCCGTGTGCGGCGATGAACGCGTCGAGTTCGGCCTCGGTGCGCACTTCGGCCCATTCGGGCACCGGGGCGCCGAGCTCAGTGAGGCGGCGGCGCATCGCAAGCTTGTCCTGCGCGAACTCGAGGGCGTGGGGGCCGGGATGCACGGCGACGCCGTCGTCGATGAGGGCGCGGAGGATTTCCTGCGGCACGTGCTCGTGGTCGAAGGTGACGACGTCAACCCCGCGGGCGAACTCGCGCACCGTCTCGAGGTCGCGATAGTCGCCAACCTCGGTCGCCGCGAGCCGGGCCGAGGAGCCCTCCGCCTCGGCGAGCACGCGGATCTCAATGCCAAGTTCGAGCGCCTGCGGCACCATCATTCGGGCGAGCTGGCCGCCGCCGATAACACCCACAATTGGCACTGGCATGAAAATCCTCCGCTAGTTGTATGACGTGCACGCTGCCCGCCGACATCCTCTCCATTCTGGCATCCGCAACCGGCAGATCAGCGTTCCCAGTGGCCTCTCATGCGAGAATGGGCGACGGCCCGCGAGGACTTTCCCTGCACCCGACCCATCGGATACGCATTGACTGAACAGCAGCATCCCCACCACGACCCGTCGTGGCGCGACACCAGACACCCCCAATCGGGTGCGATCGCGATCATTGCTGCTGAAGAGGCCGACGCGCGGACCCACCCCGAAGATCACCCGCGCCGCGGCACTGCCGCGTGGTGGGGTCATCTGTTCAAGCAGCTCATGAAGTTCGGCCTCATCGGCGGCCTCGGTGTCGTCGTCGACATGGGTGTGTTCAACTGGCTGCGCGCGACCGTGCTCTCGCCGTCAGAGGTCACGTGGGGGCCGATGGCCGCAAACATCATCGCGACCCTTGTCGCAATCGTCTTCAACTGGGCCGGCAACCGCTTCTGGACGTTCCGCAAGGAACGCCACCACACCTCGACCTCGCGCGAGGCAATCGAGTTCTTCGCCGTAAGCCTCGCCGGCATGCTCATCGGCCTGCTGCCGCTGTGGTTCACCCACTACGGCATGGGCTGGACGAGCCCGATCGCCGACAACATTTCGAAGCTCGTCGGTATCGGGCTCGGCTCGGTATTCCGCTTCGTGCTCTACCGCTGGTGGGTCTACTCCCCCAGCCGCGCGACCGCCTAGCGGCCGCGCGACCGGCGGACTGGCTAGCTCACGACCGCCGCGAGGTCACGCGCCGAGCGCGCGAGCACATCCACGCCCGCGCGCAGCTCGTCGAGCTCGATGACGAGCGGCGGCAGGAACTTGAGCACCTGGTCGTCCGAACCCGCGCACTCGATGATGACGCCGTTCTTGAAGGCTTCCTTGCTCATGCGACCGGCCCACGAGCGGTCGACCTTCGACTCGATGCCGTAGACGAGGCCGCGACCGCGCACCTCGAGCTCGAGTTCGGGATGCTCGGCGGCGAGCTTCTCGAGTTCCTCGCGCAGCACCTCGCTGCGCTCGGCAATGCCTCGCTCGAACTCGTCGGTGGTCCAGTACGTCTCGATCGCGCGGCGCGCGGCGACGAACGACAGGTTGAGGCCGCGGAAGGTGCCCGAGTGCTGGCCCGGCTTCCAGACGTCAAGGTCGGGGCGGATGAGCAGCAGCGCCATCGGCAGGCCGTAGCCACCGATCGACTTCGAGAGCGTGACGAGGTCGGGCACGATGCCCGAGTCTTCCCAGCTGAAGAACTGACCGGTGCGGCCGACGCCGACCTGGATGTCGTCGACGATGAGCAGGATGTCGCGATCGGCGGTGAGCTTGCGCAGGTGCTGCAGCCACTCGCGCGAGGCGACGTTGATGCCGCCCTCGCCCTGCACCGTTTCGACGATCACGGCCGCCGGGGCGTCGACGCCGCCCGACGCGTCGTCGAGCATCTTCTCGAGCAGGTCGAGCGTGTCGAAGTCGGCGCCGAGGTAGCCGTCGTAGGGCATGCGCGTGACATTGCCGAGGTCGACGCCGGCGGCCTTGCGGAAGCCGGAGCCAGCGGTGGCGGCGACCGCGCCGAGCGAGACGCCGTGGAACGCGTTCGTGAACGCGATGACGTTGCTGCGGCCCGTCGCCATACGCGCGAGCTTCAGCGCCGCCTCGACGGTGTTCGCGCCGGTCGGGCCGGTGAACTGCACGCGGTAGTCGAGCCCGCGCGGCGTGAGGATGTGCTGCTCAAACGCCTCGAGGAACCCACGCTTCGCGCTCGTCGCCATGTCGAGGCCGTGCACGATGCCGTCCTCCTCGATGTAGTCGAGCAGCGCCTGCTTGAAGTTGTCGTTGTTGTGCCCGTAGTTGAGCGTTCCGGCACCGGCGAAGAAGTCGATGTATTCGGTGCCGTCTTCGGCGATGAGTCGCGAACCCTTCGCCGAGGTGAAGACGGCCGGGAATGCGCGGATGTACCCTCGGACCTCAGATTCGCGTCGTTCAAAGACATCCATGCTCATGCAGGCCTCCTAGTAATTGCAGTGGTTTGACCCTACCGCTCGGGGTTTCCCGTCAGCTCACGCAACGCCTGGGTCACGGTGACCGCGTTCGGCACGTCGCGCAGCTGCATCCGCAGACCCGAGACCGACAGCAGCGTGATTGTGCCACTGCCGAAGATCGCCTGCCAGCCGTTGCGGTGCATCTCGACGCTCGAGACGAGGTGATGCGGCAGCTCGTTCGTGGTGTTGTGCGGTTGTCCCTTGCGGGTCGAGGTGCGGTAGGTAGTGATGGTGTAGCGGGTGCGCAGCCAGAGGATGATCGGCACGAGACCGAGCAGCAGGAGCGCGACGGCCGCGATGATGCCCCACCAGAGCCACGGGCCCGACTCGCGCAGCTCACGGAACGCGTAGCCGATGAACGCGGCGCACACGATGGTCACGAGGCTCGGGATCACGATGCGATTTGCGTGCTGCCGGATGCGCGCAATGGTCACCTCGGCGACGCCGCGCGGGGGTTGGGCCTGGTGCACGGGTTGCGCGTGGCGGGGCGGATGCGCGGGGCCGCTCGCCTGCGGCTGGCCAGCAGCTTGCGGCGCGCCCGCGTGCTGCGGGTGCCCGCCACCGGGAGCGAAGGGGCTGCTCACGCGAGCGACCCGTCGTCGAGGCGGAGGTGCTGCACGTCGCCGACGCGCACGGCGTGCTCGGTGCCGGCGTCATCGGTGACGAGCAGTTCGCCCGTCGGGGCGACGCCGCTCGCGATGCCGACGAGGTCGGTGTCTTCGAGGCGGTTGACCCGCACACGCCGGCCGAGGGTCGTGAGGTTGTCGCGCAGCTCGGCCGCCAGCCCCGAGGCCTCGGCGTCGCCGTCGTGCGCGATGAGCGCGTCGATGCGCGCCGCGAGCTCGCCGATATAGCGGGCCGCGAGATCCTCATGCGGCACATGCACGCCGAGGTCGGCGATCGAGGTCGCGTTCGCAAGGGCGTCGGCATTGGCGAACGCCTCCGACACCTGGGCCGCGGCGAACGCGGCGCCCGCGGCCGCCGGCGGCGCCACGATCGGGATCGGCGTCGTGAGCGCCTGCGGGTCGCGCAGGTTGATGCCGGTGCCGACGACGCAGGCGAAGCGCTCACCGCCGGCGATGACGCCGAGGATCTCGCCGAGGATGCCCGCGGTCTTGCGGCCCTCGATCAGCACGTCGTTCGGCCACTTCAGCTGCAGGCGGCTCGCCTGGTGCTGGCTCGCCAGCTCGGCGAGCGTCGCCCGCAGCGCGAGACCAGCCGCGAGCGTGACCCAGCCGATCGACGTGCGCGCCGCATCCGCCGAGAACTCGAGGTAGGTCGAGATCGCGAGCGACGCATCCGGCGTCTCGATCCACTCGCGGTCGAGCCGGCCGCGGCCCGCGGTCTGGTTCGTGGTGGCGACAGTCTGAAACTGCGCGAACTGCTCCTCGTCGGCAAAGCGGCGGCGGACGGCCTCGTTGGTCGAGTCGACGGTGTCGAGCCATTCGATCTGGGGTGCGCTGGCAGCAGTCATAGTGCTCCCATTATTGGCGGCATCGCCCGAGATCGGGCTGCATCCGTGCGCGATCATGCGGCCGCGGGTCGCGCTTTGTGGCATTCGTCAAGAATATTCCGCGATGTATACGAGGTTTCATCCACAGATTGGGGCCTCGGCGCGTATAGGGTGGGCAGGATGAATGACAAGCCCGCCGAGCGCGAGCCCGAGGTCGACCTCTCGACCGCAGGCCGCATCCGAGACCTGAAGCACCGCCACGCCGAGGCCGTCACCGACGCCGAAGCCCGTGCCGCCGAGAAGCAGCACGCCAAGGGTAAGAACACCGCCCGCGAGCGCATCCTCGCGCTGCTCGACCCGGGCTCGTTCGTCGAGTTCGACGAGTACGTGCGCCACCGCACCACCGCCTTCGGCATGGACAAGAGCCGGCCATTCGGTGACTCCGTCGTGATCGGCACCGGCACCATCCACGGCCGCAACGTCGCCGTCTACTCGCAGAACTTCACCGTGTTCGGCGGCTCGCTCGGCGAGGTCGCCGGGCAGAAGATCGTGAAGATCATGGAGCACGCGCTCAAGACCGGCGTGCCGATCATCGGCATCCTCGACTCGGGCGGGGCGCGCATCCAGGAGGGCGTGATCGCCCTCGGCAAGTACGGCGAGATCTTCCGCCTCAACACGCGCGCCTCGGGCGTGATTCCGCAGATCTCGATCGTCATGGGCCCCGCGGCCGGTGGCGCCGTGTACTCGCCCGCGCTCACCGACTTCGTGATCATGGTCGACAAGACCTCACACATGTTCGTCACCGGCCCCGACGTGATTAAGACCGTCACGGGCGAGGACGTCGGTATGGAGGAGCTCGGCGGCGCGCTCGCGCACAACAAGGTCTCTGGCGTCTCGCATTACCTCGCGTCGGATGAAGAGGATGCGCTCGACTACGCGCGCAATCTGCTCAGCTACCTGCCCGACAACAACCTCGCCGAGCTGCCGACCTACGACGCGGTCTCGACCCTCGAGGTCACCGACGCCGACCGCCAGCTCAACGCGATCGTGCCCGACTCGCCGAACCAGCCGTACGACATGCTCACCGTGATCGAGTCGGTCGTCGACGACGGCGAGTTCCTGCAGGTGCAGGAGCTCTACGCGCCGAACGTCATCGTCGGCTTCGCCCGGCTCGAAGGCTCGCCAATCGGCATCATCGCGAACCAGCCAAACCAGATGGCCGGCACGCTCAACATCGCGGCCGGGGAGAAGGCGGCGCGCTTCCTGCGGATGTGCGACTCGTTCTCGATTCCGATCGTCACCCTCGTCGACGTGCCCGGCTACCTGCCCGGCACCGAAGAGGAGTGGTCGGGCGTCATCCGCCGCGGCGCGAAGCTGCTCTACGCGTACGCCGAGGCGACCGTGCCCCTCGTCACCGTGATTCTGCGTAAGGCCTACGGCGGCGCGTACATCGTCATGGGCTCAAAGCAGATCGGCGCCGACCTCAACTTCGCATGGCCGACCGCCGAGATCGCCGTGATGGGCGGCCAGGGCGCCGTGAACATCCTCTACCGCCGCGACATCAAGGCGGCCGAAGAGGCCGGCGAGGACGCCGCGGCGCTCGGCAAGAAGCTCGCCGACGAGTACACCTACTCGGTGGCGACGCCGTACCTCGCGGCCGAGCGCGGCGAGCTCGACTCGATCATCGAACCGGCGTCGACCCGCGTCACGCTGACGAAGGCGCTGCGGTCGCTGCGCTCGAAGCGCGCATCGCTGCCGCCGAAGAAGCACGGGAACATTCCGCTCTAATGACGAAGCAACCGAAGGTCCGGATTCCGGACATCGATCTCACCGACTCGCTCACGCCGGGCGACGCGCGACTGCTGCGCGGCAACCCGACCGAAGACGAGCTCGCCGCGATCGCGGGCACCCTCGGGGTCATGTTCGCCGCGGGGGTGTCAGTCGACCGGCCGCGCGACCGCCCCGCGCGGCTCACGCCCTGGGAGCGCACGCAGCGCGCCACCCGCGGCGGCGTCACTGCGCACCAAATCCTCACCGACCGCTACCGCTAGCGACGCTGCGCATCCGCGCCACCCAGCCATAGGTGTTGCGTTTGGCCCCATTCCCTGCCGAAAATCGGCCACGAATGGGGCGAAACGCAACACCTATGCGTCGTTCTGGGCGCTTAGCGGGAGGCGCGGATGAAAGTGGCGACGGCCTCGACGTGGTGCGTGTTCGGGAACAGGTCGAAGGCGCGCAGGCGCGTGAGCTCGTAGCCGCGCTCGCGCAGGAGCCCGGTGTCGCGGCCCAGCGCGACGGGGTCGCACGCCACGTAGATGAGCTGCTGCGGCTCGAGTGCCGCGAGCGCGTCGATCACGGGGGCCTTGGCGCCCGCGCGCGGCGGGTCAAGCACGACGGTGCCGGCAGCGAGGGATGCGCGCTGCGACGCATCCGCATTCTTCGCCAGCCCGCGCAGGTAGCGGTCGACCGGCGAGGTCACCGCCGAGGTTCCTTCCCAGCGCGCGAGATTTGCGGCGGCGTGCACCGTCGCCTCCTCGGCCACCTCGACCGACTCGAGCCGGATTCCCGACTCCCCCGCCGCTGCCGCGAGCGCCGCTCCGAGCAGGCCGACACCGCCATAGAGGTCGAGGTGCTGCGCGGCGGCGTCGAAGTGCTCACGGTCGAGCGCCGCACCAACGGCGTCGAACAGCGTCGTCGCAGCGGCACGGTGGATCTGCCAGAAACCGTCTTCGTTCACGTCAAAGGCGAATTCGTGCACGCGCTCGTGCACAACGCCGGCGGCGCGGGCCGGCTTCGCATCCGGGCGGCGACGCAGGTGCACCTCGTGGTCGGCCGGCGCGACGAAATCGATGTGCCCGGGTGAGCGCGAGCCGGCACGGATCTCGGCGAGCGCCGACTCCTCGATGTCGCTGAACGCGAGCGGCAGGTCGTCGACGTCGACGATGCGGTGCGAGCGGGCGGCGTACGGCCCAACGCGCTTGTCCGCATCGACGTGCAGCGTGAGCCGGGTGCGCCAGCCGGTGCCGCGGGACTCGTCGTCGCCGGGCAGGCCCGCGACCTCGAGGTCGCCGAGCAGCGCACCCTCAGCCTCGACCCCGCCGAAGCGGGCCATCGCATCCGCGAGCACGCGGCGCTTCAGCTCACGGCCGAACTCGGGCAGCGCATGCCCAAACTCTGCGCCGCCGGCGCGGTCCTCGGGCGCGCGCTCGAGCGACGCCGCAGCCCACACGTGCTCACGGCGCTCAGGCGAAGCCTCAAGCACGCGCAGCGTCTCGCCGCGCGCGAACCGCTTCTTCACCTCGGCGACGCGCACCTCGACGCGCTCGCCGGGTAGCGCATCCGAGACGAACACGACGCGGCCCGACTCGTGGCGGGCAACGAAGATGCCGCCGTGGGCTACATCGCCGACGGTCAGTTCAACGATCTGGCCCGGAACGAGCTCGGAAGCAGTGGTTTCAGTCACGCTGACAAGTCTAGTTGGCGCACCCCGCCGTGGCCCTGGCTGCTAGCGTGGGCGCGATGAGTACTCCGGAGACACCAAAGCGCAAGGGCGGCGTCGCCCTGATGATCATTGGCATCATTCTGATCGTCGTGGGGACACTCAGCTCAGATGGCATCCAGCGCAGCGCCGGCGACGACATCGCGATGGCCACCTCGCTCATCCTCACCCTCGTGTGCCTCATCGCGGGCATCGTCATGTTCGTGCTCGGCCTGCGCATCCGCACGCGCCGCGACTGACGCCTCGCCGCGTTCACCGGCCTGCCTAGACTGGCGCGCATGTCGTTGATTCTTGCCTCCACCTCACCCGCCCGCCTCGAGGTGCTCCGCGCCGCCGGCATCGAGCCGGTCGTGCGGCCGAGCGATGTCGATGAGGATGCGGTGCTCGCGGCGGCGGGCTCGCTTTCGCCGGCTGACACGGTGCTCACGCTCGCGCGCGCGAAGGCGCTCGCGGTGGCCGATGGTGAGGAAGCGCTTGACGGCTTCGTGCTCGGCGGCGACTCGATGTTTGAGGTCGACGGCGTGCTCCAGGGCAAGCCCCACACCCCCGAGCGGGCCCGCGAGCGCTGGGAGCAGCAGCGCGGCAAGACCGGCACGCTCTGGTCGGGTCACTGGCTCGTCGATCGGCGCGAGGGCCATGACGGCACTGCCGGTGTCGGCGCGGTGAAGTCGGCGACGGTGGAGTTCGCCGCCGACCTCGACGACGCCGAGATCGACGCGTACATCGCCTCTGGCGAACCGCTCTACGTGGCGGGCGCATTCACGATCGACTCCCTCGGCGGCGCATTCATCGACCGTATCGACGGCGACCCATCGACGGTCATCGGTATCTCGCTGCCCGTCGTGCGCCGTCTCGTACGCGAGCTCGGCGGTTCCTGGCCCGCGCTCTGGAACCGGCCCGGCGCCGCGAGCTAATCGCTCACCGTTGAGGACGCCAGGAGACGCGTGCGACGATGAAGTACGCCTGACGAATAACGGAGACCATCATGCGCCGACGCTTGAGCCCCGCCCATTTCGCCCTTGTCCTCGCCACTACGTTGTTACTCGCTGGCTGCTCGACCCAGGCCAGCGATGAGCCGAATGACACCGGGGCGCCCGCCGCCGCATCGCCCGCCGAGACCGCACCGACGACCGAAACGCCTGACACGACCGAGGCGGAATCACCTGCAACCGTAAGTTGCCCTGGGCTGATGTCCACCGATGCCGCCTTCGAAATCACGATGCCCGGGTGGGGATTGAAAGAACAGGTCGCGGTCACTGGCGGCACGTTCCAGCTCGACCGCAGCGGCGCGACCGGTACGGCGACACCGATCGATCGTGGGATGAGTTGTGAGATCTATGGCACCGACTATGAGGTCGGCGTCATGTACACCTACGTTGAAACGACCGCCTCGTTCGACGAACTGCTGGCCGACCTCGCGGCGAATAACTATGTACTGGCCGATACCGGGCAGTCCGAAGCCGACTTTTACCGGCTCGAAGGGTCTGAAAACGAGGGACACGGCTTCGATCACTTCGCCGTCATTGGCGACGGGTGGGCCATCGCCGGCTGGTCGGCGCTCGACCACGAGATCAACTCCGCCATCTTTACGGGTGAGTTCCGCGTCGTCGACCCGAATGAATATGTGTCGACCGAGCAGGGCACACTGGGTTGCTCGATGTTCCTCGGCGAGCGCCGCGAGGATGACCCCGCGACGCAGGTCCCGACCACGTTCGAGAGTCATCTCAGCATGCTCCGCGGTGACTCGAATGCGCTCATGACCAGCCGAGACATGAACTCCCCCAACCTCGATGTCATCTGCGACCAGATCGTCTGGCACGAGGGCGAAGTAGCGCCCGAGACGCCCGGCGACGCAATCGCGTCGACGCCCGAGTGTGAGATCTACCAGCGCGGCGACCGCGACTACATCGCCGACTGCGGCGATGCGGGCTACGCCGAGGTCGCGGCGAGCGACCTCACCGCCACACAGGTGCGCACCCCGGCGATTCGGGGCTTCGACGACTAACGACAACTCACGAGTGAGGGCCGCATCCTTTGCAGGATGCGGCCCTCACTCGTTCTGGCTCGCTAGCTAGCCGGCTGCAGCTCGGCTACTCGCCGGTCGGCTCGCCGACCACCGGGATCGCCCCGGTCGCCGTCTGCGCGTGCTCGGCCGTGCCGTCGCCGCGGCCATCGTCGAGGTCGGTCGCGGCGCCCGAGAACTGCGACTGGTAGAGGCGCCAGTAGGCACCCCGCTGCGCGAGCAGGGAGTCGTGGTTGCCCTGCTCGACGATCGAGCCCTGCTCCATCACGAGGATGAGGTCGGCGTCGCGAATCGTCGAGAGGCGGTGCGCGATCACGAAGCTCGTGCGGCCCTGACGCAGCGCGTTCATGGCGTGCTGCAGCAGGAGTTCGGTGCGGGTGTCGACCGAGCTCGTCGCCTCATCGAGGATGAGCACAGCAGGGTTCGCGACGAACGCGCGGGCGATCGTGATGAGCTGCTTCTCGCCGGCCGAGACGTTCGAGGCGTCCTCGTCGAGCATGGTGTCGTACCCGTCGGGCAGCGACTGCACAAAGCGGTCGACGTAGGTCGTACGAGCCGCCTCCTTGATCTCCTCATCGCTCGCGTCGTCGTTGCCGTAGCGGATGTTCTCGAGGATCGACCCCTGGAACAGCCACGGGTCCTGCAACACCATTCCCGTGCGGGCGCGCACGTCGTGGCGCCGGAGGTCGCCGGTCGGCTGGCCGTCGAGCAGGATCTGCCCGGAGTCGACGTCGTAGAACCGCATGACGAGGTTCACGAGCGTCGTCTTGCCGGCACCCGTCGGCCCGACGATGGCCACCGTCTGGCCCGGCTCCACGCTGAAGCTGAGGTCTTCGATGAGCGGGCGCCAGTCGGGCGAGTCCTTGTCCTTCGAGTACGAGAACGCCACGTGATCGAACTCGATCTTGCCGGGGCCCGGCACGAGCTCGGGCGAGTTCGGGTCGTCCTCGGGCTCATCCTCGGCGTCGAGCAACTCGAACACGCGCTCGGCTGAGGCGGTGGCCGACTGGATGACCGGAGCCATCTGGCCGACCTGACCCATCTGGCCCGAAAACTGCTGCGAGTACTGCATGAACGCCTGCACGTCACCGAGGCGGAGGTTACCGCTGGCGATCTGCAGGCCACCGATCACGGCGACACCGACCGTCGACAGTGTGCCGGCAAACTGCATCAGCGGCATCATCAGGCCGCTAAGGAACTGCGCCTTGAACGACGCCTGAAACAGCTCGTCGTTCTCGGCGTTGAACTTCTCGCGCGAGTCCTGCTCGCGACCGAAGACGCGCACGAGCGCGTGGCCCGAGAACGACTCCTCGACGCGGGCGTTGAGGCGACCGGTCGACTTCCACTGGCCCTGGTAGGCCTTCTGCGAGCGCGGGCCGATGACCGCCATGATGATGCCGGTGATCGGCAGCGTCACGAGCGCAATCAGCGCGAGCAGCCACGAGATCGTGAACATCATGATCAGCAGGCCAATGATCATCAGCACGGCGTTGATCACGTAAATGAGCGACTGCTGCAGCGCGTTGGTGATGTTGTCCACGTCGTTCGTGACGCGGCTGAGCAGCTCACCGCGCTTCGTGCGGTCGAAGTAGCTCAGCGGCAGGCTGTGCACCTTCGCTTCAACGCTACGGCGCAGGCCGTGCATCGCCTTGATGACAATGCCGTTGAGCATGTACCCAACCCAATAGTCGAGCAGCATGGCAATGAGGTACACCGCCAGCACGAGCAGCAGCGTCTGCGAGAGGGCGTAGAAGTCGACGCCCTGGCCGGGCACGAGATCCATCGCCGACACCATCTCGGCAAAGTTGTGCTGGCCCTCGGCCTCGAGTTGCGCGACCACCTGTTCCTTCGAAATGCCAGCGGGCATTTGCGCTGAGATAACGCCCTCGAAGATGAGGTTGGTGGCATTACCGAGCAGGCGCGGGGCCCACAGCGTGAGCAGCACCCAGATCACCCCGAGCACGGTCGCGAACGCGAACGTCAGCTTCCACGGTGCCAGCAGGCCCAGCAGCCGCTTGAAGCTCGGCCAGAAGTTCTTCGCCGGGCGTGAGTCCGCGCCGGTGCCGCTCCAGTCGCCGCCGGCAGCGGCGGCCGCGGCGGTCTCTTCGTCGAACTCGTCGATGGTTGCGTTGGAATTCGTCGTAGGTGCGTCGGTCATCGAGTTGCCTCCGCGCCGAGCTGCGACTCGACGATCTCCTGGTACGTGGGGTTGTCCGCGAGCAGCTGCTCGTGGGTGCCGTCACCGACGATGCGGCCGCCGTCGAGCACGATGATGCGGTCGGCTTCGGTAATCGTCGACACGCGCTGGGCCACGACGAACTTCGTCGTCTGCGGCAGCTCCTGCCACAGGGCCTCGCGCAGGCGAGCGTCGGTCGTGAGGTCAAGCGCCGAGAATGAGTCGTCGAACACGAGCAGCTTCGGCTTGCGAATCAGCGCGCGGGCGATCGAGAGCCGCTGGCGCTGACCGCCCGAGACGTTCGTGCCGCCCTGGGCGATCGACGCCTCGAGCTGGCCGGGCATCTCGCTGACGAAGTCGTCGGCTTGGGCAACGCGCAGCGCCCACCACATGTCCTCTTCGCTCGCGCCCTCGAGACCCACCTCGAGGTTGGATGCGACGGTGCCGGCAAAGAGGTACGGCCGCTGTGGCACGTAACCGATCGAGTCCCAGAGGCTCGACGCATCGGCCTCGCGCACCGGCACACCACCGACGCGCACCTCGCCGCCCGTCACGTCAAACAACCGCGGGATGAGGTTGGCGAGGGTCGTCTTGCCCGAGCCGGTCGAGCCGATCACGGCGACCGTCTGGCCGGGCTCAGCGGTGAAGTTGATGTCGCTGAGCACGGGCTTGTCGGCGCCCGGGTACGCGAACGTCACGTTATCGAACTCGACGCGACCCGGCGTCGGCTGCTGCGCGATGCCCTGCTTGGGGAACTTGAGCGACGTGTCGGTCGCCAGCACCTCGCTGATGCGAGTGGCGCAGACCGAGGCGCGCGGAATCATCGTGGTCATGAAGCTCACCATGATGACGCCCATGAGGATCTGCATCGTGTACGAGATGTAGGCGATAAGTGCGCCGACCTCGATGGTGCCGGCGTCAACGAGGTGCCCGCCGAACCAAACGACGCCGACCGAGGTGATCTCCATAATCAGCATCGCACCGGGGAACACGATGACGAAGAGGTTCCCGACGC
Source organism: Gulosibacter sediminis (assembly GCF_023370115.1). Classification (NCBI taxonomy): domain Bacteria; kingdom Bacillati; phylum Actinomycetota; class Actinomycetes; order Micrococcales; family Microbacteriaceae; genus Gulosibacter; species Gulosibacter sp. ACHW.36C. Next base: position 2,245,404 of record NZ_CP097160.1, read on the forward strand.
GGCGGCCGACGTCGGCAAGGTTGTCGTTCGCCTCGCCAAAGCGGCGGCGCTCGATGTCCTCACGCACGAACGCGCGCACGACGCGAATGCCCGTGAGCTGCTCACGCATGACCCGGTTGATGCCGTCGAGGCGGTCCTGCAGCTTGCCGAAAAGCGGAATCATGCGGCCGACGATGATGCCCATGAGGATGAGCAGCACGGGCACCGCCACCGCGATGACCCACGAGAGCTCGATCGACTGGCGAATCGCCATGACGACGCCGCCGATCGCGAGCATCGGCGCCGAGACCATGACGAGGGCGCCCATGAACACGAGCATCTGTACCTGCTGCACGTCGTTCGTGCTGCGGGTGATGAGCGAACCGGCGCCGAACTCGGCAACCTCGCGCTCGGAAAAGCCGGCGACGTGGTCGAACACGTCGCGGCGCAGGTCGCGGCCGACCGACATCGCGGCGCGAGCCGAGCAGTAGGTCGCGACGAGGATGCACACGAGCTGGCCGATCGCGACGAGCAGCATCACGCCGCCCGTCTGCCAGATGTAGCCAACGTCGCCCTTCGCGACACCGTTGTTGATGATGTCGGCGTTGAGCGTTGGAATGTAGAGCATTGCGAACGCCTGGAGCAACTGGAACACCAGCACGCCAATGACGAGCGGCAGGTGCGGGCGCAAATACCTGCCGAGCAATTTAAGCAACATGAAATACCGCCTTGTGGGCCACTTCTTCGAGACAGAGCGTCGGGCGCCTGGGTGGAGCGAGACCCGATCGTAAAAACGGGTTCTATCCTTGCAGACTCGGGTGGCCGACGCATTTGTAGATCGAGTCGTTTTTTCTCTGGTCACGGGCCAAACTATCGGCATTTGCGGACACATTTTGTCCGCAAACTCGGCCAGACTGTTCTCATGTCCGAAGTGACCGCCCGAACGCTTCGACTGCTCGACCTCCTGCAGTCGCGTTCGGTGTGGTCGGGCGACGAGCTCGCGGCCGAGCTCGGCGTGACCACCCGCTCGGTTCGGCGCGACATCGACCGTCTGCGCGAGCTCGGGTATCCGGTACTCGCGGCCGCCGGCCACGGCGGCGGGTACCAACTCGGCGCCGGCCGCTCACTCCCGCCCCTCCTGCTCGACCAGAGCGAGGCCGTGGCCATGGCCGTGTCGCTCCAACTCGCGGTAACCTCGGGCATCGACGGCCTCGCCGACGGCGCCGTGCGCGCTTTCACGAAGCTCGACCAGGTGCTCCCACCCAAGCTCCGCCCCGAGATCGCCGCGGTCACCGAGTCGGTTGATGTGCCCGCACCAAACGGGCCGATTGTCGATGCCGAGGTGCTCCGCGTGCTCGCCCGCGCGGTGCGCGATGGCGTGCGCCTCGAGTTTGGCTATACGGCGGCGGATGGGCAGGCGAGCGAACGCCGCACCGAGCCGTACCGTGTGCTCGCGATCGATCGGCGCTGGTACCTCCACGCCTTCGACGTCAACCGCGACGACTGGCGTGTGTTCCGCCTCGACCGCATCCGCGAGCCGCGCGCATCCACGCTTCGCTTCGAACCCCGAGACGCACCCGACTCGCTCGAGGCAGTGCGGCAGGCGCGCGCCTTCCAACCCGGCGAGCCCATGCAGCTGCGCATCCTTGCTCCGCTGTCTGAGGTGCGCGAACGGATGCTCGAGTGGCTCCGCGGCGACCTCGAGGCTATCGACGACGAGACGACGCTGCTCACCACGCGCGGCGATCCCCGCTGGGTCGCGGTGCTCGCGACGATGAGCCCATTCGAATTTGTGCCCCTCGGCCCGCCACAACTCGCCGAGGCGGTCGCCGATCTCGCGACGAAACTCGGCCGAACCCACAGCGCCGCCAGCCGCGACAACCCGCACTAGGCCGGAGCGCTTCGTGATTTCCGCAACGATTTCGCGAGAAACACTGTTGGGAAGTTCCAACGCCGACGGTGCCTTTCCTCATAAGCTAGGGAATTATGCCTCGCATTGAGAAACTCCTGATCGCCAACCGCGGCGAGATTGCTGTCCGGATCATTCGCGCCGCCCGCGACTACGGCATCCCCTCGGTCGCCGTCTACGCCGACCAGGATCGCGAGGCCCCGCACGCCCGGCTCGCAGACGAGGCGTACGCGCTTCGTGGTGCCACAGGTGCCGAGACCTACCTCGTCATCGAGAAGCTGCTCTCTGTGGCGCGCCGCTCGGGTGCGAACGCCGTGCACCCGGGCTACGGCTTCCTCTCTGAGAACGCCGACTTCGCGCGTGCGGTCATCGACGCGGGCCTGATCTGGATCGGCCCGTCGCCCGAGGCGATCGAGGCCCTCGGCGACAAGGTGACCGCGCGTCACGTGGCCGAGTCGGTCGGCGCGCCCCTCGCGCCCGGCACGCTCGAACCGGTGCAGGGGGCGTCCGAGGTCGTCGACTTCGCGCGCGAGGTGGGCTTCCCGGTCGCCATCAAGGCGGCCTACGGCGGCGGCGGGCGCGGCCTCAAGATCGTGCGTGAGGAGTCGGAGATCGCCGACGCGTTCGATTCGGCCACGCGCGAGGCGGTCGCTGCATTCGGCCGCGGCGAGTGCTTCGTTGAAAAGTTCCTCGACCAGCCGCGCCACGTCGAGACGCAGTGCCTCGCGGATGCGCACGGCAACGTCGTCGTCGTGTCGACGCGCGACTGCTCGCTGCAGCGCCGCAACCAGAAGCTCGTCGAGGAGGCGCCCGCGCCGTTCCTCACCGATGCGCAGCGCGAACAGATGTACTCGGCGTCGAAGGCGATCCTCAAGCACGTCGGCTACCAGGGCGCCGGCACCTGCGAGTTCCTGCTCGCGAACGACGGCACCGTCGCGTTCCTCGAGGTGAACACGCGCCTCCAGGTCGAGCACCCTGTCTCGGAGGAGATCACCGGCATCGACCTCGTGCGCGAACAGTTCCGCATCGCCGAGGGCGCCGAACTCGGCTACGACGACCCGGTGTCGACGAAGCACTCGTTCGAGTTCCGCATCAACGGTGAAGACCCGGGTCGCAACTTCCTGCCCGCGCCCGGCAAGATTTCAACCTACGAGGCCCCGACCGGCCCCGGTGTGCGCGTCGACTCGGGCGTCCGCCAGGGCGACACCGTCTCGGGTGCCTTCGACTCGATGATCGCGAAGCTCATCGTCACGGGCGCCACCCGCGAGGAGGCGCTCGAGCGTTCGCGCCGCGCCCTCGACGAGTTCGTCGTCGCCGGCATGCCGACCGTCATCCCGTTCCACCGCGACGTCGTACGCCAGCCGGCGTTTACCGCCGAGAACGGTGAGTTCGGTGTCTACACGCGCTGGATCGAGACCGACTACGACAACCAGTTCGAGCCGTGGGACGGCGAGGCCGAGGAGCTTGAGCACCCGGGTGCGCGCCGCGAGGTTGTCGTCGAGGTGAACGACAAGCGCATCGAGGTCTCGCTGCCCGAGCGCCTCGTCATCTCGGCTGGCATCGAACACGGTGGCGTCGGCCGCAACATGGCCGGCCACGCGCCCCGCCGCCGCTCGCGCGGAACCGTCGAAACCGCATCCGGCAACGACGTCACGTCGCCGATGCAGGCCACCATCGTGAAGTTCGCCGTCGAAGAGGGCCAGCGCGTCGTCAAGGGCGACCTGCTCGTTGTGCTCGAGGCGATGAAGATGGAGCAGCCGATCTCGTCGACGCGCGACGGGGTCGTGCGCGGCATCACTGGCGAGACCGGCCAGACCATCAGCTCGGGCACGAAGCTGCTCTCGGTCGAAGACGAGTAGCCCGCCCCGCGCGCACCACGACTGCCGGCTCGCCCTCACGGGTGGGCCGGCAGTTTCGTTACTCCGAGCCCCGCATAGCGCACGCATAGCGAAGTGCTGACTTGCCCATAGATCGCCCACCGAAGGTAGTCACAAGCCCGAAGACGAGCCGTAACGCAAGGAGCATCACCATGACTGAGCAGCACACCAACGAGACGCGAATGACCGACCACCGCGCACCCGGTCGCCGCCGCGGCTGGCGCAACGCCGCATTCGCACTCGGAGCAGTCGCCACCGTCGCCGTGACGCTCGGATTCTCCACTCCCGCCTTCGCCGACGAGGCCACCACGCAGACTTCAGTCACCCAGACCACCGACGCGCCGGTCACCGAGGCAGTCTCGGCGAGCACCTCCGCCGAGTCGCTCGCCGCCCTCGGCCTGCTGAACGAACAGCAGCGCGCCGACGGGGTCGCCGACTACGTCGATGCCGACGCCTCGAGCAATCAGGTCGAGACCACGGCCCTCGCTTACAACTCGCAGTTCTCCGACAACCTCATCGAGCTGCTGTCGGTCTAACCACCGACCCCACGCCGGCTCGCTTCTTTTCCCCCGAACCCCTTGCGCCCATCCCACACCTGTGCCACTGTATTAAGCACCTAATACAACAACACAAGGACACCGATGGAGTTCAGCACCGCCTCCCCCATCTGGGTGCAGCTCGTCGCCGAGTTCTCCCGGCGCATCGTCGTCGGCGAGTGGCAGCCAGGCTCGCGCGTTCCCGGAGTGCGCGAGATTGCCGCCGAAGTCGGCGTCAACCCCAACACCGCCCAGCGCGCGCTCGCCGAGCTCGAGCGTGCCGACCTCGCCCGTTCCGAACGCACGAGCGGCCGATTCATCACCGACGACCTCGCCCGCATCGACGCCCTGCGCGCCGATCTCGCCCGCGACGCGACCGATATCTACATCTCCAGGGTCCGCGGTCTGGGGATGCACCTCAGCCAGGCCGCCGACATCATCAAACAACGATGGGACGACCCAAATGTCCATTCTGACCACGCCGCACACACCCGCACGGGAGGGCAGTGACATGACCACCCCGGCAATCCAGATCCAGCACCTCAACAAGATCTACGGCAAGACCTCGGCACTGAACGACCTCAGCCTCGAACTCGCACCGGGCCGCATCGTCGGCCTGCTCGGCGAGAACGGTTGCGGCAAGACAACGCTGCTCAAGATCCTCGCCGGTCTCATCGCCGACTACCGCGGCGACGTGAGCATCTTCGGTCACAAGCCGGGCCCTGCGTCGAAGGCGCTCGTCTCGTTCCTGCCCGACGCGAGCTTCCTGCCGCAGGACGCCCGCGTGGCCCACTGCATCCGCCTCTACCGCGACTTCTTCACCGACTTCGACGAGGCGAAGGCCCGCGACCTCATCGGCTTCTTCGGCCTCGACGAGCGCATGCGCCTCAAGCAGATGTCGAAGGGGATGCGCGAAAAGGTGCAGGTCGCGCTCACCATGTCTCGTCGCGCCAAGCTCTACCTGCTCGACGAGCCGATCAGCGGCGTCGACCCGGCCGCCCGGGAGGTGATCTTGAACGGCATCCTCCGCAACCTCGACGAGGACTCGATGCTGCTCATCGCCACCCACCTCATTCACGACCTCGAGCCCATTCTCGACAGCGTCGTCATGATGCGCCACGGCAACGTCGTGCTGCAGGGCGACGCCGACGACCTCCGCGCCGAACACAACCTGAGCCTCGACGCACTGTTTAGGGAGACGTACCGATGACCGCCACACTGCTCAAGCACGAGTATCTCCGCACCCGCACCTTCCTCGGACTGCTCCTCGGCGGCGGGCTCGCGATCGTCGCCCTCTCAACGCTGTTCGCCCTCATGGAGTGGCCCGTGCTTTCGGAGCTCGGCGTCGCCCTCGGCGTAGTCGTGACGCTCCTGCTGCTCCCCGCAACGCAGATCGCCCTCGCCGTGGACTACTGGCGCTCCAGCTACCGCCAGCTCGGCTACTTCACGCAGTCCATCCCTGCCAAGGGCAGCACGATCTATTGGGCCAAGATGTTGTGGGCGTGGCTGGCCTCAATCGCAGCCATGGTCGTGACCGCGGCCGCGGCGCTGATCTTCTGGACCGCCTTCGGGCCCATGCTCGGACTCGCGGGCAACCCGTTCACCATGGCCGGCGAATTGCTCGACTTCGCATCGCAGTACGCCTCCTCAGGCATGCTCACGGCCATTGTCGTCTCCTTCGTACTGCTCATGCTCGTATGGCCGGTGCAGTACTTCTTCTGCGTCTCCATCGGCAGCGAGGCGCCGCTCAATCGCTTCGGCATCGGCGGCCCGATCATCGTGCTCATCGCGTTCTACTTCGTGACGCAACTCATCACGACGTTCGCCATCCTCATCCTCCCCTTTGGCCTCGGCCTCGAGGGCGGCAACCTCGCCGTCGTGAGCTTCGAAACCAATTTCTTCGATGCCTTCGCCGGCAACGGGAATGACGACGTCATGCCACTCGGGTTCCTGCCCGCCCTGGCACTCATCGCCGCGGCGTGCCTCTGGCGCACCCACTACTCGTGGAACCGCAAGGTTTCGCTCGTCTAACCGCAGCCGCAGCCGCACGAAGCAGCCCGCCCCAGCATCCAATTCGGATGCTGGGGCGGGCTGCTTCGTGCGGGCGAAACCTAGCTGCGGATCGCGGCCGCGAGCTGGTCGAAGGCCTCGACGTACGCGTCGATCGCCGCGTCGTCGTGGGTGACCGAGAGCGTCCACTCCTCTTCACGACCCGGGGTCATGAAGATGCCGCGGTTCATGTTGAACAGCCAGGCGAGGTCGGCGAGCTTGCCGCCGGTCTTCGCGTTGGCCATGTAGGTCTCGTAGTCGGTGACCTTGTGGTCGCTGAACACGACGCAGCCCTTCGAGCCGATACCCACGGTGTAGGCGTCGAGCTCGTAGCGCTTGATGACGTCGTCGCAGCCCGCGATGATGCGGTCGTTGAGGTGCGCGAGGTGCGCGTACGCGTCGTCGGTCATGACCTCGAGCAGCGAGGCACGCGCGGCGGCGAGCGTCAGCGGGTTGCCGTTATAGGTACCCACCTGGTACACCGAGCCGTCCTCGACCACGGTCGCGACCTCTTCGGTCATGCCGATCGCACCGGCAGGCAGGCCACCACCGAGCGCCTTGGCGAGGGTGACCATGTCGGGCCGCACGCCGAACTTCTCGGTCGCGCCACCGGGCGCGATGCAGATACCGGTCTTGACCTCGTCGAAGATGAGGATGATGCCGTACTTCTTCGTGATGTCGCGCACGGCCTGGAGGTAGCCGTCCTCAGGCAGCACAACGCCGAGGTTCATCATCGCGGCTTCCATGATGACGCAGGCGGGCTTGCGGCCCTCGGCGTCGAGCGCCTGGATGCGCTTCTCCATGGTCTCCGCGTCGTTGAACGGGACGGCGACGGTCATGTCGACGGTCGCCTGCGGCACACCAGCACCGTAGGGAATCGACGCGTAGTTGTCGCGTGGGCCGATCTCCTGCTCGTCGATCCACCCGATGTCGACCATCACGGTGTCGTGGTGGCCGTGGTACGAGCCGAAGATCTTCATGACGGTGTCGCGGCCGGTGAGGGCGCGAGCGATGCGGATCGCGTCCATCGTCGATTCCGAACCCGAGTTCGTGTAGCGCCACTTGGGCAGGCCGAAGCGGCGAGCGAGCTCGTCACCGACGACAATCGCATCTTCGGTGGGCGCGGCGAAGTGCGTGCCGAGCGGGTAGCGGTCGATGACGGCCTTGCCGATCGCGGGGTGCGAGTGGCCCTGCACCATCGAACCGAAGCCGTTGTGGAAGTCGTAGTACTCGTTGCCGTCGACGTCCCACACGCGCGGGCCATCGCCCTTCTCGACGTAGATGGGCCACGGGTCGTGCAGCTGGTACGACGAGGCGACGCCGCCCGCGAGGTGCTTGCTCGCGTTGGCGTAGTAGTTCTTCGACTCCTGCGTCCGCTCGTTCAGCTTCTCGCCTTCAACCTTGGCGAGTTCTTCGACACGTTCAAAATTAATGGGCTTTCCCACGGTGTGCTCTCTTCTCTCTGGGCCGGCCTGGCGCCAGTTCGTTTCGAGGGGATGTGTTGCGGCGACCGGCCTGGCGTCGGCAACACGCTTGGGGCGTCAGCGCCCAGAGCTGAGCCTATTATAAATATGAATCAGATTCACTGGGGCTGGGAAAATCCTGGTATTCGCGGGCCCGCGCCCCGTCTTACGCGTCGCGCACGTGCATGTCGCGCGCCGCATCCACCATCGATCCCGAGAGCGACGGGTAGACGGCCCACGACGAGGCGAACTCGTCGACGGTCACGCGCTGCTCGATCGCGATCGAGAGCGCGAGCAGCAGCTCGGATGCGCGCGGCGCGACAACCACGCCGCCGACGATCGTGCCGAGGTTGTTGCCCGCAATGAGCTTGACGAAGCCGTCGCGGAAACCCTGCATCTTCGCGCGCGGGTTCTGCGCGAGGTCGAGCTTGTAGACGCGGCCGGTGCGCTTGCCCTCCTCGATGTCTTTCTCCTGCCAGCCCACGGTGGCAATCTCGGGGTAGGTGAAGACGTTCGAAGCCACATTGCGCAGCGTGATCGGGTGCACCTCGTCGCCGAGCGCGTGGAACACGGCCGTGCGGCCCTGCGTCGAGGCGACCGAGGCGAGGGGGAAGAAGTTCGTGCAATCGCCCGCGGCGTAGATATTCGGCACGCTCGTACCGGCGACGCGGTTGACGATGATGTGGCCCGAATCGGTTGTCTTCACGCCCGCGCGCTCGAGGCCGAGGCCATTCGTGTTCGGCACCGAGCCAACCGCCATAAGGCAGTGCGAGCCGCGCACCTCGGCGCCGTCCGAGAGCGTGACCACGACCTCGTCGCCATCGACGACGACCGATTCGGCGCGGGTCTTCGAGAGCACGTTCATGCCGTTGCGCTTGAAGACCTCCTCGATGACGTCGGCCGCATCCTTGTCCTCGCCGGGGAGCACGCGGTCGCGGCTCGAGACGAGGGTGACCTTGATGCCGAGCGCGCGGTATGCCGAGGCGAACTCGGCGCCGGTAACACCCGAGCCGACCACGATGAGGTGCTCGGGGGTCTCCTGCAGGTTGTAGAGCTGCTTCCAGGTGAGGATGCGGTCGCCGTCAGGCTTCGCCGTCGGCAGTTCGCGCGGGCTCGCGCCGACCGACACGACCAGGGTGTCGTACTCGATGCGGTCGAATTCCTGGCCGTTCTCGCCGGTGCTGACGCTGACAACGCCGGGTGCGGCAATGCGGCCGAGGCCCTCGACGATGCGCACCCCTCGGTCCTTGAGGTTGAGGCGCATGTCGTCCGACTGGTTCTGCGCGAGGCGCAGGATGCGCTGGTTCAGCTTGCCGAGGTTGACCGCCATTTCCGGGCGGCGCGGGTTATCGGCGTCGTCGCGCACAAAATACTGCAGGCCGAGCTCGTCGGACGACTGCACCTGCGTCGCCGCCTCGGCGGTCGCGATGAGGGTCTTCGACGGCACGACGTCGGTCAACACCGCCGAACCGCCCACGCCGACCCGCTCGACGAGCGTGACATCAGCCCCGAGCTGCGCGCCGGCGATCGCCGACTCGTAGCCGCCAGGCCCTCCACCAATGACAACAATCCGATGACGTTCTGCAGCTAGCGCACCCATGTCGCTCATTTTGCCACGGAGTTCAGCGACGCTCACCTACGCTGACTCCATGGCTGAACTGACCAACAACGACGCCCAGTTCGCGCATCCGCTCGACGACCCAGCCGCCCGCCCGGTCGACGTTGCTGCCGAAGCCGCGCGCGTCATCGCAGAACGCAGTGGGGTTGCCCACCACGACATCGCTCTCACGCTCGGCTCCGGCTGGGGCAAGGCGGCCGATGCCCTGGGCGAGACCGTCGCGACGCTGGCCGCTGACGAGGTGCCCGGCTTCTCGAAGCCCGCGCTCGCCGGCCACGTCGGCACCATCCGCTCGGTGCGCCTCGAGTCGGGCCACCACGCGCTGATCATCGGCGCGCGTACGCACTTCTACGAAGGCCACGGCGTACGCCGCGTCGTGCACTCGGTGCGCACCGCGGCCGCAACCGGCGCGAAGATCATGGTGCTCACGAACGGCGCGGGCGGGCTCAACCCGGCCTGGGCGCCCGGCACCCCCGTGATCATCGGCGACCACATCAACCTCACCGCCGCGTCGCCGCTCGAGGGCGCGACGTTCATCGACCTCACCGATCTCTACTCCGAGCGCCTGCGCACGATCGTGCACGGCGTCGAGAAGCTCGACGAGGGCGTCTACGTGCAGTTTCGCGGCCCGCACTACGAGACGCCGGCCGAGGTAAAGATGGCCGGCGCCATCGGCGGCGACATCGTCGGCATGTCGACCGCGCTCGAGGCCATCGCCGCGCGCGAGGCGGGTATGGAGGTGCTCGGCATGTCGCTCATCACGAACCCCGCCGCGGGTATCTCGCCCGACCCGCTCAGCCACGAGGAGGTCATTGCCGCTGGCAAGGCCGCCGAGTCGCACCTCGCGACCCTGCTCGCCGACGCGGTCAAGCGCATCCTCGTCGCCGACGACGCGGGAGCGGGCGCATGAGCCTGCCGCTGATTCGCGAATCGCAGGTCGCGCTGCGCCACGCCGCGACGGCCTGGCTTGAGCAAGACCCCGACGAGGCGACCCGCGCCGAGCTGAGCGAGCTGCTCGGACGGCTCGGCGACGTCAGCGCGGCTGGCGAGGAGATTGCCGAGAGCGACACCTCTGACCGCGCCGAGGCGTGGCGCGAGGTGCGCGACCGATTTGCGACGCGCCTGCAGTTCGGCACGGCCGGCCTGCGCGGGCGCCAGGGCGCGGGCTCGAACCGGATGAACCGGGTCGTCGTCGCGCAGGCGGCCCGCGGCCTCGCCGACTTTCTGCTCGCCCGCGGCGACGCCGACCCGAGCGTCGTGATCGGCTACGACGCCCGCATCAACTCCGAGATCTACGCGCGCGACACGGCCGAGCTCATGCAGGCCGCCGGGGTGCGCGCGACGCTGTTGCCGAGCGCCCTGCCGACGCCCGTGACGGCGTTCGCGGTGCGCCACCTCGATGCCTCCGCTGGTGTCATGGTGACGGCCTCGCACAACCCGAAGTGGGACAACGGCTACAAGGTGTACCTCGGCGGCGCCGACCAGGGCTCGCAGATCGTGCCGCCGGTCGACGCCGAGATCGCCGCGGCGATCGCCGCCGTCGCGACCGGCCGCAAGGTGACCGAGCTGCCGCGCGACACCGGGTATGCCGTTGCCGATGCCTCACTCGTCGACGCGTACGTCGCCGCCACCGCGAAGGTGCTGCGCCACTCCCCCGTGCCGCTCAAGGTGGCGTACACCGCGATGCACGGTGTCGGCTGGAACACCTACCGCCGGGTGCTCGAGATGGCCGGCATTGAGCCCCACGAGATCGTGCCCGAGCAGATCGAGCCCGACGGCACGTTCCCGACCGTCGACTTCCCAAACCCCGAGGAGCCCGGCGCCCTCGACCTCGCCTACGAGACTGCGAGCCGCGTTGGCGCGCAGCTCATCATCGCGCACGACCCCGACGCCGACCGCCTCGCGGTCGCCGAGTCGGATGGTGCGGGCGGCTGGCACCTCTTCGGCGGCAACGACATCGGCAAGCTGCTCGGCTGGCGCGCGGCAAAGATCGCGACCGCGGCCGGCGCATCCGGCACGCTCGCGACGTCGCTCGTGTCGTCGCCCGCACTGTCGAAGGTCGCCGAGCACTACGGCCTCGGCTACGCCGAAACGCAGACCGGCTTCAAGTGGATCTCGCGTGCCGATGGCATCATCTACGGCTACGAGGAGGCGCTCGGCTATCTCGTCAACACCGAGACCGTGCGCGACAAGGATGGACTCTCTGCCGCCCTCGCCATCCTTGACCTCGCGTTCGCGCAGGCCGCCGACGGCAAGACGTTGCAGGATCTCGACGACGAGTTTGGTGAGCTGTTCGGCGCGTTCGCGTCGCGCCAGGTGGCGCTGCGCTTCGACGACCCGGCGCAACTGCCCGCAGTCATGGCCTCGGTGCGCGCGACGCCTCCGAGGCAGGTGGGTGCCGTCGCCGTCGCCGAGGTGCACGACTTCGAGACCGACGCGCAGCCCGCGAACATCGTGCGGCTCGTGCTCGACGACGGCACGCGGCTCATGATTCGTCCCTCGGGCACCGAGCCAAAGATCAAGGTGTACGTCGACGCCGTGTCGACCGACGGATCGCTCGGCGATCGCCGCGCCTCGGCAAACGAGCGCGCCGACGCGGCCGCTGCGGCGATGCGCGCGCTGCTGAGCTAAGGGGCGACCTCGCCGAGGGCCTTCACGAGCGCGGCGTCGGAGCTCGCGCGGATCGCGCGCACGACGATGCCACCGTCGTGTTCGAGCTGGGATGCGATGTCCGCGATGAGTTCGATATGTGCCGACGGGTTCGTGGTCGCGATCGCGATGACGAGCCCAACCGGGTCGAAGTGCGCGTGCCCGAAGTTCACACCATCGGGGAACGTCATCGCGGCGGCGCCGGGCTTGATCGAGTCGGCGCTCGGCTGCGCGTGCACGAGCGCGAGGCCCGGCGCAATCACTGTGTACGGCCCGTAGCGGTCAATCACGGCGATGACCTTGTCGGGATACCGCCGGGTGACGTAGCCCTCCGACACGAGCAGGCGCGTGGTCTGCTTCACCGCATCGCGCCAGTCGACGGCCTTGCCGCCGGCGCGCACGAGCGCCGGGTCGGTGAAGATGGTCTTCGCGGTCTCTGCGCTCACGCGCCCACCTCCTGCGCGTAGCCCTCGGTGATGCGGTCGGCAAGGTCTTCGCGGTCTTCGAGCGGCGCGAAGGCCGCCTCGGCCGCGTTGAGCTGCAGCTGCTCGAGATCGCCAACCCGCAGGTCAAAGGCGTCGGCGACGAGCTGCAATTCCTCGGATGCGCTCGTCGCGCTCATGAGGCGGTTGTCGGTGTTGACCGTGGTCGAGAACCCGAGCTGGTAGAGCAGGTCGAACGGATGCTGCGTGATGGTCTCGACGGTGCGGTGCTCGAACAGCGGGCTGTCGAGCTCGAGGCCGGTCTGTAGGTTCGACGAGGGCGCGAGTTCGAGGGCGATGCCGCGTTCGCGCACCCAGCTCGCGATCGGGCCGAGCGCGACGCGCGTGCCCGAGTCGTCCTGCTGCTCGAGGGTGATGTCGTCGGCGATGCGCGCGCCGTGGCCGAGGCGCAGCGCACGGCCGTCAATGAGCGCCGAAGCGATCGACTCAAGGCCGGCGGCCTCGCCCGCGTGGATCGTGACGGGCATGAACTCGCCCGCGAGCTTCTCGAGTGCGCGTCGGTGCTGGCTCGGCGGGAAGCCGATCTCAGGGCCCGCGAGGTCGAAGCCGCGCACCCCGCCCGGCTCGCTGTCGCCGCGGTGCCGGAGCGCCGCATCCGCGATCGTGTCGGCGTCGTTCGCCTGGCGCATCGCGCACAGCAGCTGGCCGACCTCGATGCCCTCGTGGGCTTCGCAGCCCTCGCGCAGACCCGCGGTAACGGCCGAAATGACGTCGTCGAGCGTGAGCCCACCGCGCAGGTGCTGCTCGGGCGCCCAACGCAGCTCGGCGTAGATCACGCCATCCGCGGCCAGGTCGGCCACCGCCTCGCGCGCGACGCGGTGCAACGCCTCGGGCGTCTGCAGCACGCGAAGCACCACGTCGAAGGTCTCGAGGTACCGCTCGAGCGAGCCGGAGTCGGCGTTCGCGCGGAACCACTCTCGTAGCTCGGGCTCCCCCGCCGCCGGCAGTTCGATCCCCGCGTCTTCCGCGAGGTCGAGGATCGTTTCGGGGCGCAGGCCGCCGTCGAGGTGATCGTGCAGCAGCACCTTCGGGAGGGTACGCGCATCCACGCCCTCAGCCAGCCAGACTTCCGCACCCTGAGTTGCGGTCCGGTCATGTGTCACAGGAGTCCACCTCCAACCTCGTCTTCGAAATCGTGCACCCGCCGATGCTACCCAGCCTGCATGACCGGTTTGCTCAGATTTCTACAAGTCGTAACACTAACGCGTCTGGGCCGCGTTGCCCGCATTCGATTGGGGGTTGAGTCCCGCGTTGTGGCCCGGAGCAGACACCTACCCCGGGCCACAGAGCTACAGCACGTTACTCAGGAACGCCTTCGTCCGTTCGTGCTGCGGATTGCTGAACAACTCGGTGGGGTCGCCCTGTTCGACGACCACGCCGCCATCCATGAACACGGCACGGTCGGCAACCTGCCGCGCGAACCCAATCTCGTGCGTGACCACGATCATGGTCATGCCCGCCGCCGCGAGGTCGCGCATCACATCGAGCACGTCGCCGACGAGCTCCGGGTCCAGCGCCGATGTCGGCTCATCGAAGAGCAGGAGCTCGGGATCCATCGCGAGGGAACGCGCGATCGCGACCCGCTGCTGTTGTCCGCCCGAGAGCTGGCTCGGGTAATGGTTGGCACGATCCGCAAGTCCGACTCGCTCGAGCAGGATGCGCCCCCTCGCCCGCGCCTGGGCTCGGGGAATTCGGCGGACGCCCACCGGTGCCTCGATGACGTTCTCCAGCGCCGTCATGTGTGGGAAGAGATTGAACCGCTGAAACACCATGCCGATCGACTTGCGCTGGCGCGCGATTCGCTCGGGCGACAACTCGTGCAGCACGTCGCCACGCTGCCGGTACCCCATGATCTCGCCGTCAACGGTGATTCGACCACCGTCGATGGTCTCCAGGTGATTGATGCAGCGCAGCAGCGTAGATTTTCCGCACCCCGACGGCCCGAGCAGCACCACGACTTCGCCACGTTCAACCGTGAGGTCGATGCCCTTCAGCACTTCGTTCTGGCCGAAGCGCTTTCGCACGGATTCGAGCCGCACGATCGGCCCATCATCGTGCAAAACTTCGGTGGCTTGCGTCCATGGATTCACGGTCTTGCTCATCGCTGACCCTCCTTCGCTCCGTCACCAGCGGCCTGCGCCGCATCCGTTTCACCGTCGGTCGTTCCCGGGGTCTTGGCCCGCTTCTCGGAAGCTCCCGCAACGCCCCGGCCGAAGTACTTCTCGAGGTAGTGCTGGGGAATCGCCAGGAGCGAGGTGAGCAGCAGGTACCAGAGGCTCACGACGATCAGCAGCTCAATCTGCTTGAGGTTCTGCGCCGAGATTTGCGTCGCGACCGTGTAGATCTCCAGCACCGCAATGACTGAAAGCAGCGAGGTGTTCTTCAGCATCGAGATGAACTCGTTGCCCATGGGCGGGATGATGACGCGCATGGCCTGCGGCAGCAGGATGCGCCGGAAGGTCCGCACCGGAGTCATGCCCAGCGACGCGGCGGCCTCCCGCTGCCCCGAGTCAACCGACAGCATGCCCGAGCGAACGATCTCGGCCGAGTAGGCCGCCTGGTTCAGGGTGAGGGCGAGCAGGCCGGCAATAAACGGGGTCACGAGCAGGTTGGTAGGCATCGACCAAAACATGATGCTCGTGAAGGGAACGCCGATGCCGAGCCGGTCGAACAGCAAGCCGAGGTACCCCCAGAGCACGACCTGCACGAGCAGCGGCGTGCCGCGGAAAGCCCAGATGTAGACCGCCGAGACCGCCTGCATGACGGGGTTCTTGCTCATCCGCATTGCCGCAATCAGGATCGCGAGCAAGGTCGAGATGACCATGGCGAGGATGGTCAGCACAATCGTGAGCACCAGCCCCGAGAGAATTCGCGGGCTGAAGAGGTACTGGCCGATGGCCGCAAAGTCGAGCTTCTTGTTCGTCGCGATCGCGTGGATGAAGATCGCGACGAGGAACAGGACCGCCGCTCCAGAGATCCACCGCCACGGGTGCCGCAGTGGCCGGATAGTGAGGTCATCGGCAGCGACCCGAGTGCCGTTGCGCTCGGCGGACGAGCTACTTGGTGCTGTGGGCGAGGTCACGGTGCTCATTACTTCTCCGCGAGGTTCACGTCGATGCTCTCGACCCGGTACTGCGTCAGGTCGTGCTTCTCGAGTAGCGCGTCGTAGGTGCCATCCGCCTCGATTGACTGCATGGCGAGCGTAAGGGCTTCCGTCAGACCCTCGTCCTTGAGGACGCCAACGCCGGTATACACGGGCTCAAACCCCTTGGGTGCATCGGCGAAGTCGACGAGTTCGAATGTGCTGCCGTCGCCGGCCGTGGCAACGAGGTATTCCATAATCGGGGCGTCGCCGATGAACGCGTCGGCGTTGCCTGCCTGCACCGCGGTCTGGCCGTCGTTCGTCGTGGCGAGTTCGTGAATCTGAATCTCGGCCTTGCCGGCGCTCGTGCATTCTTCGCTGAGGTCGCGCAGGATGTCGCCGCTTGTCGAAGCTTTCTGCGAGGAGATCGTCAGGCCGCACAGGTCCAGCTCGTCGCTAATCCCCTCGGGGTTGCCCGCGGGCACCGCAATCGCGAAGCCAGCGTGCAGGTACTCGACGAAGTCGAGCACTTCCTGCCGCTCCAGTGTGTCATTCATGCCCGAGAGGATGATGTCGTTCTTGTTGGCTTGCAGGCTCGCGACCACGGAGTCGAACGGCTGCTTATTGATCTGCACGGGAATGTCGAGCTTCTCACCAATCGCATACGCCAAATCGATGTCGAGCCCGGTGATCTCACCCGCATCGTCCTGGTACTCGAACGGCGGATACGGGTAGTCGACCGCCACGTTGATGACCCCGGCGTCGCGGATCTCCTGCGGCACCGCCGCCTTCGCTGCTTCATCCACACCCGAAGTGAGTTGCTCGGTCTGAGTTTCTGACGCGGAGCAACCGGTGAGTGCCAGGACGGACGCGCCCATCAGAGCAATTAGCGTACGAGTTTTCATCAAATTCTCCTTGGTGTTGTGAGTCACATCGTTGCGGCGGGGACTGCGCTGGTCGCCCAGTCGTGGTCCAGCGCAGGTTGGTGGAGGCGGAGGAGGTCATCGGTGGTTTCGCGGCGAACGGCGAGCCGTGCTTCGCCGTCCTTGACGAAGACAACCGCGGGCCGTGCGGCACCGTTGTAGTTGTTGGTCATCGTGTACGTGTAGGCACCCGTGGCAGGGATGACAATGACGTCGTCAATGCGCGGGTCGGGCAGCTCGGCCTGATCGATGAGCAGATCTCCGGACTCGCACTGGCGCCCGACGAGCTGCACACGGGAGTTCGGCACCGCGGTCGCCCGGTTCGCGACCAGGGCCGAGAACCGCTGGCCGGTGAGGGCCACCTCGACGAAGTCGGCCATGCCGCCATCGACCGCGACGAATGTCCGACCCGTTTCCTTAGTGACCACCGTTCGGTAGGCGGTGACTCCCGAGCGAGCGACGGTCGAGCGGCCCGGCTCGATGAGAATCCGCGCATCGGCCGGCAGATAGCGTTCGGCGGCGTCGATCAGCGTGTCGAGATAGTCGTCCACGGACGGCGCCTGCTCGCCCTCGTGGTGGGCGATACCGAGGCCGCCACCGAGGTCGTAGACCGCGAGCCCGCCCAGCGGCTTCAACGCTTCGACCGCGCTCGCGAACTGCTCGACGCTGAGGATCTGAGAGCCGATGTGCACGTGAACGCCCGCGACCTCGAGCCGATCGTGGCCCGCGAGATGCTGAATCAGCTCGCTCACGACGCTGATCGGCAAGCCGAACTTGGAGTCGTTGCCGCCCGTGTTCATGTTCGCGTGCGTCTTCGCGTCGACGCCGGGCATGACCCGGAACAGCAACTTCTGCCGGCGCCCGCGAGGCACGAGACGCTCGAGCCGGTCAAGCTCGGCCTCGTTGTCGACGATGATGACACCGACGCCGACCTCGATTGCTCGAGCGAGTTCCGCATCCGTCTTGGCGTTGCCGTGCAGGTGGATCAGCTCTGGCGTCACCCCCGCCGCGAGTGCAAGCTCAAGTTCACCCGGCCCGGCGACGTCGATGCCCATCCCCTCGGAAGCCGCGATGGCGTAGATCGCGAGAATGGGCGCCGACTTGGAAGCAAACACCGCTTCCGAGTTCGGCCACCGACGATGGAGGCCATCGACGAGCGCGCGCATCTGGCTCCGCAGCGAGGCCTCGTCATAGATGTGCAGCGGAGTACCGAATTCCGCTGCGAGGTCGCTCACCCGGCAGCCGCCAATCGTGAGTTCCCCATCGGCGTCGGCAGCGGCGGTGGCGGGCAAAACGTCCGCCAAACGCTCGAGCGACGATTGGTTCGCGGTCATGTGGTCTCCTCGCACGATGGCTTTGCAGCGGTGTTGGTGTTGCGAACGCCACCAACTTGGTTGCAAGCAACGGTACAAATGCCGACCACCCCTGTTTTTGGGGTATCTCATAGTCTTATGGCATGAGTCTGTCGATATCTCCAAGTTCTTCGCCGCAGGGGTCGACGGTCGCCGCGCTGCTCGAGGACGCGGCCCCGCTCGCCACCGCGCTTTTCCTCCCGGATGCGGAGCTGCCGGCAATTGTTGGGGTCGAGTTCTACGACGACTCGGCCCCCGAACGCGTTGCCGAGGGCGTCCTCGTGCTCGTCCCCTCGTGGCGTGCGCTGCGACAGCAAGCGATGCGCGGCCTCGTGGAGCTGGCGGCGAAGCGCGGTGCTGCGGGCGTCGTGATTCAGGGCGGCGAACCACCGCAACAGGTGATCGCCGCGTGCGCGCAGACCGCGCGTGGCGTCGCGCTGCTGCGTCTCGACGACCACGTCTCGTGGCGCGAGTTCGAGGCGGTCGTTGACCTCGCAATCGGCGAGACCTCCCCCAGCATCACTGCGTCGCTGCTGCAGTCCGACTACCTCTTCGCGATCGCGGACTCCATCGCGGAGGTCTTCGGCGGCTCCGTCGCGGTCGAGAACCATGCGCGAACGCTGCTCGCTTACTCGACCGTCGAGCGCCAAATCATCGACGAGACGCGCAGCGTCGGCATCCGCACTCGCCAGGTGCCGCACGCCACCCGCAATCACGAGCAGTACCGGCAGGTGCAGTTCACCGACGGTCCCGTGCAGTTCCCGCAGTTCGACGCGCACGAGCTGCCGCGCGCCGCCATCGCGGTGCGGGCCGGCAGTATGCAGCTCGGCAGCATCTGGGCGATCGACCCGGACGGCGGCCCCGAGGCTCCCCTCTCGGAAGAGAAACGGGATGCGCTCGAGCGGGGCGCGCAATCGGCCGCCGCGCACCTGCTCGCGGCCTGGCGGGTGAGCGACGCCGAGGCTCGGCGCCGTGACGCCGCGCTCGGTCGGATGCTCGAGATCCCGCCGACGAGCAGCGACCTCGTCGCGCTCTCGCTCGCGCCCACCACCGAGGTGCGCCTGATTTCGCTGCAGTTCGTCGGCGAGCCGGCCAGCCCGGGCGACGAGCGGCAGCTGCAGGCCTTCGCCGAGCACCAGCTGCAGGCCCGAGTCTCGGTCGTTGCGGCTGCCCTGACGAACGGCGCCTGCTATGTCGCGGTCACGGGCGCGACCGAGTCGCGCATCCGGGATGCGCTCACCGCCACGATCCGTGCCGCGGCGCGCTCATTCACCCAGGCAATTCGAGCCGCCATCGCCTGCCCCACCACCGCCGGGGTGGGCTTCGTCGCCGCGCGCGAAGAACTCGACGCGATTCTCCGCACGCCCCACGAGCGAACTCAGCCGGTCACGAGTAGCGACGACGTCCGCGCCTCGCTCCTTGCCGACCACCTCGGGCAGCTATTTGCGACGTATCCGTACCTGCAGCATCCGGCCGTCACCATGGCCGACGACCGGCGCCAGCGCGAACGGCGCGACACGATGCTCGCCTGGTTCGAGCAGGGCGGCCCCGCCGGCGCGGCCGCCCACCTGCACGTGCATGAGAACACCGTGCGCTACCGAGTCCAGCAGGCGCTGCGCGACTGGGGAGTCCAGCTCGACCAACCCGATGAGGCCCTCGCCCTTTGGACGACGCTGGTCGCGTGGCGGGCGCGCGACCGCGGCACGCCCACCGACTAGCCCGGCCAGCGGTCGGGTCGCGCGCCGAACCTCAGCGGATGCGGTCGACGATGAGCGGGGCGGGCTCGGGCGCCGCGTCGCCGAGCTCCCACGCGCCATCGAGCGCGTCGAGGGCGCGGTTGAAGTGCGACGCGTCATCGGCGTGGAGGGTCCAGAGCAAGTCGCCGCGGCGCACCGTGTCGCCCGGCTTCACCGCGAGGTCGATGCCCGCGGCGTGCACCACCGGGTCCTGCTTGCGCGCGCGGCCGGCGCCGAGGCGCCACGCGGCCAGGCCGAACTGGTAGGCATCCTGCCGGGTCACGACGCCATCGCGCTCGGCCCGCACCTCGTGCGACTCGCGCGAGGTCGGCATCGCCGCATCCGGGTCGCCGCCCTGCGCCACAACAAACTTGCGCCAGACATCCATCGCCTGGCCGCCGCGCAGGTGCGCGGCCACGTCGACGTCGCGGATGCCCGCGAGCTCGAGCATCTCCTGGGCGAGCGCGACCGTGAGCTCGACGACGTCGGCGGGGCCACCGCCGGCGAGCACCTCGATCGACTCGCGCACCTCGTTCGCGTTGCCGATCGTGCGGCCGAGGGGCGTGTTCATATCGGTGAGCAGCGCTGACACGTTGACGCCGGCGTCGGTGCCGAGCTGCACCATCGTCTCGGCGAGCTCGCGGGCCCGCTCGCGCTCGCGCATGAACGCGCCCGAGCCGAACTTCACGTCGAGCACGAGCGCGCCCGTGCCCTCGGCGATCTTCTTCGACATGATCGACGAGGCGATGAGCGGAATCGCCTCGACCGTGCCCGTGATGTCGCGCAGGGCGTAGAGCTTCTTGTCGGCCGGCGCGAGCTCGGCCCCCGCGGCGCAGACGACGCCGCCGACTTCCTCGAGCTGGCGCAGCAACTCGTCGTTCGACAGCTCGGCGCGCCACCCAGGAATCGACTCGAGCTTGTCGAGCGTGCCACCCGTGTGGCCGAGGCCGCGGCCCGAGAGCTGCGGCACCGCGGCGCCGAACGACGCAACAAGGGGCATGAGCGGCAGGGTGATCTTGTCGCCGACGCCGCCGGTCGAATGCTTGTCGGTGGTCGGCTTCGACAGACTCGAGAAGTCGAGGCGCTCGCCCGACGCGATCATCGCGTTCGTGAGGTTGAGGATCTCGTCGCGCTGCATGCCGTTGAGGAAGATCGCCATGGTCATGGCCGCCATCTGCTCGTCGCCGACGAAGCCGTCGGTGTAGCGGGCGATCAACCAGCGAATCTCGTCGCCGCTCAGGGCTCCCCCGTCGCGCTTGCGTCGAATGAGCTCGATCGCGTCAAACTGCTCAGCCAATTTTCCTCCTCGATGCGGGCGACCGGGTCGGTACTAGGCGGGCTCGCCCCGGTCGTCGAAATCGTTCAGGTTGCGAGGCCCGAAAGCCATGGGCAGGATGCCCTCGATGTCGGTGATGCCGGCGATGGTATCGAAGAGACACCCCGGTGCGGCGAACTCGTTGAGCAGTTGCCGACACCGACCGCACGGCATGAGCCGCTCGCCGTTGCCGTCGCAGCAGGTAAAGGCGATGAGCTGCCCGCCGCCGGTGCGCGCGAGCTCCGACACGAGCCCGCACTCGGCGCAGAGGCCCACGCCGTAGCTCGCGTTCTCGACGTTGCAGCCCGTGACGATGCGACCGTCGTCGACGAGGGCGGCCGCGCCGACTCGAAACTTCGAGTACGGCACGTACGCGTGCGCCTGCACCTCTCGCGCGGCGGCGCGCAGCGTCTCCCAGTCGATGTCGACGACGGCCCGCATCCGATCGTTCACGAGCTACCGGCCCTGCGTGATGTAGGGTGTGCCGCTCGCGGCGGGCGCGCGGGACTGCCCCACGAAGCCGACGACGGCGAACACGGTCACGATGTACGGCACCATCGCCATGAGCTCGGTGGGTAGGTCGGCGCCCACCTGCGAGGCGAGCGTGCGGAAGTTCGACGCGAAGCCGAACAGGATCGCCGCGAGCGTCGCATACACCGGGTGCCAGCGGCCGAAGATCAGTGCCGCGAGCGCGATATACCCCTGACCGCTCGTCACCTCAGAGCCGAAGGCGCCGACGAGGCCGAGCGTGTAGTACGAGCCACCGAAGCCGGCGATCGCGCCCGAGAGCAGCACGTTGCGCCAGCGGGTGGCGTTGACGTTGATGCCGACGGTGTCGGCTGCCTTGGGATGCTCGCCAACCGCGCGGGTGCGGATGCCCCACTTCGAGTTGAAGAGCATGAACACCATGAACGGCACGAGCAGGAAGAGCGCGTAGACGACGATCGTGTTCGAGAACAGCAGCGGACCGAGCACCGGGATCTCGCTCAGGCCCGGGATCGACCAGGTCGGATAGCGGTCGGGGCTGTTGTAGCGCTGCGGGTCGCTCGACATGAGGCCCGAATAGAGGAAGTCGGTAAGGCCGAGCACGATCATGTTGATCACGACACCGACGACGACCTGCTCGACCCAGTAAGTGATTGAGAACAGCGCGAGGATGGCCGAGATGAGCACACCGGCGACGATCGCGGCAACGAGGCCGGCGACCCAGTTGCTCGTGAGGCTCGCCACGAGCGCCGAAGCAAAGGCACCGGAGAGCAGCTGACCTTCAATGGCGATATTCACGACGCCGGAGCGTTCGGCAACGAGGCCGGCCATCGAACCAAACACGATCGGCGTCGAGAGGGCGAGGGTGCCGGTGAGCAGCCAGGCCAGCGGCACGTTCGCGCCGGCGCCAACCCAGATGATGAGCGCGATCGCCCAGAGCGCCGCGAACACGGCGCTCACCCACATCGGCACCTTCTGGCGCGCGAGCGAGCGCGAGAACGCGAAGACGGTGAGGGCGATCATGCCGACCGTGAGCACGGCGTTCGTGAGCATCGTCGGGAACACGAGCGGGTCGAGCTGAATCGCGCCGCCGCGGTTGCTGATGTCGATCTGCGTCGACTGGTCACCGACGGTGAACACGAAGGCGAGCAGCGAGACGAGCGTGAAGACCGCGAGCAAGATCGGGGTCTTCAGCTTGCGGGGTGCGAGGGTCTCGCCCCCGGCGGGGGCCGCCTCGGCGCGGGTGAGCTGGTCGTTCGTCATGGTTACGCCTCCGAACCCTGCTTGCGAGCCGACAGTCGGTCGGCGAGTTGGATGCCCGTGGGCTTCGGCAGGAAGCCGAGGAACTTCGGGGCGGCGACGAAGAGCACGATGAGGCCCTGGATCACCGGGATGATGTCCTTCGGCACACCGGCGCTGACTTCCATCGAGACGGCACCCGCCTTGAGCGCGCCGAACAGCAGCGCGGCGAAGATGATGCCGATCGGGTTATTGCCGCCAAGCAGCGCGACCGTGATCGCGTCGAAGCCGATGCCCGCATCCACCGACGGCTCGATGCCGGTCGGGTGCACCTCAAGCGTCTGCGTCGCGGCGGCGATGCCGATGAAGCCGCCCGAGAGCGCCATCGTGAGCACCGTGACGAGCTTCACGTTGATGCCGGCGGTGCGGGCCGCGTTCGGGTTGATCCCGACCGCGCGAATCTGGAAGCCGATCGTCGAGCGGTCCATGATCCACCAGTACGCGACCGCCGCGAGAATCACGACGACGATGCCGGTGCCAAACACACCCGCGATCTCGGGGAATCGGGCGCTCTCGAGAATCGCCTTGCTCTTCGCATAGCCCGGTGCGTTTTCGGCCTGGAACGGCTGCTGCTTGAGCAGGTAGGTGACGCCCCAGTAAGCGATCCAGTTGAACATGATCGTGAGGATCACCTCGTGCGCGCCGGTCTGTGCCTTGAGCCAGCCGACGATCGCGGCCCACATCGAGGCGGCGAGGATCGCGATGATGATCGTGACGACGAGGTGGAGCACCGGGGGCAGGGCCCAGTTGGAACCCACGTAGGCGGCGAAGAACGCGCCGACGAGCAGCTGCCCCTGACCACCAATGTTGAAGAGGCCGGCGCGGAACGCGATGCCGAGGCCGAGACCGGCGGCGATGAGCGGCGTCGCCCACTGCAGCGTCGTCAGCAGCGGGAGGAACCCGCGCTTCGGGTTGTAGATGGCGCCGTTGATGAGCGCCTGCACGGCGTCGCCGATGAGCGCGCCCGCGGCCTGGAAGAAGTGCTGCGGCGCGGCGAACACGTAGCCGAGCGTGCTCTGCACATCCGGGTCGGTGAAGACCGCGATGAGCAGACCGATGAAGAGCGCGATGACGATCGCGATGAGCGAGCGGGCGAACGAGCCGCCGAGGATGTCGCGCCAGACGCCGCGCCAGGGCTCGTCGGCGAGGGCGTTCGTGGAGCCGGTGCGCACCTTGTCGACCGGCGGCTGGTCGACGTCGGGCGTGAGTTTCGCGTCATTCGCCATGGGGAATACCTGCCATCATCTGTCCAAGTGTTTCGCGCGAGGTGTCGGCCGACACGATGCCCATCGAGCGGCCGTCGTACATCACCATGATTCGGTCGGCGAGCTGCACGACCTCGTCGAGCTCGGTCGACACGATGAGCACCGGGATGCCCGAGTCGCGCGTCGCGACGATCTGGTCGTGCACGAACTCGATCGAGCCGACGTCGAGGCCGCGCGTGGGCTGGGATGCGATGAACAGCTTGAGCTGTCGCCCGAGTTCGCGCGCGAGCACGACCTTCTGCTGATTACCGCCCGAGAGGCGGCCGACGGCGGTCTCGGTCGACGGTGTGCGCACGTCGAACGATTCGACCTTCTGCTCGGCGTTCTCGTGAATCGCGCCGAGGTCGAGCGCGATGCCCTTCGAGAACGGCTTGCGGTCGAACTCGTCGAGGATCAGGTTCTCGGCGATCGTGAACTCGCCGACGATGCCGTCGACGGTGCGGTCCTCAGGGACAAAACCGATGCCGGTGTTGAGCGCCTGCTTCACGCTGAGGCCGAGCACCTCTTTGCCGTTGAGCGTGATCGAGCCGTCGGTCTTCGGCTGGAGGCCGAGGATCGCCTCGGTGAGCTCGGTCTGGCCGTTGCCCTGCACGCCGGCGACAACGAGGATCTCGCCCTCGCGGATTTCGAAGCTGAGCCCATCCACCAGGCGCTGGCCGGTCGGGCTGAAGACGGTGAGGTCGCGCACCTGGAACGACGCGGAGCCGAGCTTCGGCGCATCCTTCTGCACCGTCAGCGACACGTCGTGGCCGACCATGAGCGTCGCGAGTTCCTCGTTCGACGCGGTCGGCTCGGCCGTGCCGACAACCTTGCCGCGGCGGATGACCGTGATGCGGTCGCTCACGTGCCGCACCTCGCGCAGCTTGTGCGAGATGAAGACGATCGAGGTGCCCTGCTGACGCAGCTCGTCCATGATGCGCATGAGCTCGTCGGTCTCTTGCGGCGTGAGCACGGCGGTGGGCTCGTCGAGCACGAGCACCTTCGCCTCCTGCGACAGGGCCTTGATGATCTCGACGCGCTGCTGCTGCCCGACCGAGAGGTCTTCGACCACCGAGTCGGGGTCGATGCGGAAGCCGAAGCGCTCCGAGATCTCGTTCACGCGGGTGCGCGCGGCCTGGAGGTCGAGAATGCCCGCGCCCTTCGTGGGCTCGTGGCCGAGCATGAGGTTCTCGGCCACCGTGAAGACGGGAATCAGCATGAAGTGCTGGTGCACCATTCCGATGCCGGCGCGCATCGCGTCGCCGGGCCCGGAGAAGTTTTGGACCTCACCATCGAGGAGGATTTCACCTTCTTCGGGCGTGTAGAGCCCGTAGAGCACGTTCATCAGGGTCGACTTGCCCGCGCCGTTCTCGCCGAGCAGCGCGTGGATCTCCCCCTCCTCAACAGTGAGGTCGATGCTGTCGTTTGCGGTGAAGTTGCCGAAGCGCTTCGTGATACCGCGGAGTTCGAGTTTCATCCGAGACCTTCTCCAAGCAACGGGTGGGGTTCTGCAGGAAGCCTAACGGGCCACCGGCGCGATTTGAGCCCGGCCGAGCTCCTAAGGGCTTGACCGGGCTCAAATCGCATACGGGTCGCGCGTCAGCGCGAGGGAATGGTTACTCCGAAACCGCGGGCGACGAAGGCGACTCGACCTCGATCGTGCCGTCGATGATGCCCTGGCGGATCGTGTCGAGCTCGTCGAGCATGCCGTCCGGCAGCTCCGACTCGAAGTCGCCGAAGTCCGAGAGGCCAACGCCCTCGTTCTCGAGCGTGCCAGTGTAGGTGGTGCCGCCGGCGAAGTTGCCCTCGACCGCGCTTTCGATCGCCTCGTAGACCGTCACGTCGAGACCCTTCTCGATCGAGACGAAGATGATGTCTGCGTAGTCCGGCTCCTTCTCGCGAAGGTCGCTGTCGACGCCGAGCAGCAGCGCGTTGTCGCCGTCGGCACGGATCGCCTCAGCGGCACCCTGGTAGAGCGGGCCACCAACCGGCAGGATGATGTCGGCACCCTGGGCGAGGAAGCCCTCGGTGATCTGGTTCGCCTTGGTCTGGTCGCTGAAGTTGCCGACGAACTCACCGTTCTGGCCCTCAACGTCCCAGCCGAGCACCTCAACGTCGGTGCCCTTTTCCTCGTTGTAGTAGGCAACGCCGTCGGCGAAGCCATCCATGAAGATGGTGACCGAGGGAATCTGGGCGCCACCGAAGGTGGCAACCTTGCCACTCTCCGACTGACCCGCGGCAGCGTAACCGGCAAGGAACGCGGCCTGTGCCGTGTCGTAGTTGAGCTGCAGGAGGTTGTCAGCGCTGAGGTAGTCGACGTCGACGATCGCGAAGTCGGTGTCGGGGTTGGCGTCGGCGGCAGCCTGGGTCGCATCGGCAAGGTTGAAGCCCACGGGGATGATCAGGTTGCAGCCCTGGTCAACCATCGCCGAGAGGTTCGGCTGGAAGTCGTCAGGCGAGCTCGACTGCGCTTCGGCCGAGGAGATCCCAAGCTGGTCGACCGCCATCTCGAGGCCCTCGTGCGCGAGCTGGTTGAACGAGCGGTCGTCGAAGCCGCCCTCATCCGACACCATGCACGCGAGGAAGTCGCTGTTGTCGCTGCCTGCGCCACCGGTCGCCTCGGTGTCAGCGGGCGGGGCACCGCACGCCGCGAGCGCGAGCATACTGATCGACGCGACGCTGAGCGCGCCGACCGCCTTCTTGCGAGACATACCCATTGGTTCTCCTCAAGTAGTTCCGCACCCGTGCGGAATGTTCACCTTGAGTTGAGTCTATGTTGATTTTTCTCACAGCCGCGACGACTAGTGTCGCGCTCCCTAACGATTTGGCTACGCCTGCCGTGCAGTGCTGTCGGTTCGCTACAAGACTTCCGGATGGTCGGACTCCTTGATCAAGCCGACTAGCTGCTTCACCTGCTGGGCGTTCTTGCGCGTCGTCACGAGCAAGGCGTCCTCGGTGTCGATCACCACGACGTCCTGCAGCCCAGCGATCGCAATGACGCGCTCGGTCTCGGAAATCACGAGCCCGCTCGACTCATAGGCGATGACCCGCTCGGGCGATCCGATCGCGCTGACGCCCTCGTCGCAGTTGCTCACGCCCTCGTGCACGCGCGAGACGGCGGCGAAGTCGCCGACGTCGTCCCAGCCGAAGAAGCCGGGGATGACCGCAAGGCCACCCTTCTTCGCGGCGGGTTCGGCGACGGTGTAGTCGATCGCGATCTTGTCGAGCGTCGGCCACACGCGAGCCACGACCTCGTCGCGTGCTGGCGAATCCCACGCCTCGGCGATCTCGTGGATGCCCGCGGCGAGCTCGGGCGCGTTCTCTTCGAGCTCGGCGAGCAGGCGGCTCGCGCGGGCGATGAACATGCCGGCGTTCCAGAGGTACTCACCCGAGGTGAGGTAACGGCGGGCGGTCGCGGCCTTCGGCTTCTCGATGAACGCGTCGACCTGGCGGGCCGAGGGGGCGCCGAGGATCTCGAGCGGTTCACCGGCGCGGATGTAGCCGAACGCGGTCGACGGCTCGATGGGCTGGATGCCAATCGTCACGATGAGCCCCTCATTCGCGGCGCGCACCGCCTCGACGACGGCGCGGCGGAAACGCGTGTCGGCCGAGATGAGGTGGTCGGCGGCGAAGGAGCCGATGACGGCGCCGGGGTGGCGGCGCTCGATGATCGCGGCGGCGAGCCCGACGGCGGCGCTCGAGTCGCGCCCCTCGGTCTCGAGAATCACGTTGTGCTGCAGCAGTTCGGGCAGCTGGTGCTGCACCTCTTCGCCGTGGGCGGCGCCCGTCACAACGTAGATGCGCTCGTCGCCGGTGAGGGGTGCGAGGCGCTCCCACGTCGAGCGGAGCAGCGTGGTGCCGGTGCCGGCGATGTCGCGCAGGAATTTTGGGCGGTCCGCACGACTCAGCGGCCACAAGCGAGACCCCACGCCACCTGCCGGAATCACCGCATAGAAGTGGTCCAAGTTATTGGGCATGCGCACGACTGTAGTGCCCGACGGTTCAAGGTTCGCAGCAGATACGTCCACGCAACCCAATCTCGTCCCGAAGTTCGCCTGGGGTTCAACCCACGGCTACTGGCGCCTCCTATGGTCGATACATCATGCGAGTCGCAGTGGTCACCGAAAGCTTCCTGCCGACACTGAACGGCGTCACCAACAGCGTGCGCAAGGTGCTCGAGCACCTGCGGCTGCGGGGGCACGAGGCGATCGTCATCTGCCCGAAGGCCGGTGCGCCGGCCGAATACGCGGGTTTCCCGGTGCACGAGGTGACGACGGTGAACCTCCGCGAGTTCCCGGTGGGCCTCCCGAGCCTCCAGGTCGACCAGCTGCTGCGCGACTTCAACCCCGACGTCGTGCACGCCGCATCCCCCTTCATGCTCGGCTGGAACGCGCTCGCGACCGCCCGACGCCGAGGCATCCCGACCGTCGCCATCTTCCAGACCGACGTCGCCGGCTACACCGAGCGCAACCGCCTCGGCGCGATGCGCGAGGTCACGTGGATGTTCCTCCGCAGCGTGCACTCGCAGGCCGACGTCACGCTCGCGCCGTCGACCCACTCGATTCGCGACCTCGAGCGCAACCGCTTCGAGCGGGTGAAGACCTGGGGCCGCGGCGTCGACCTCGAGGCCTACCACCCGAACCACCGCCTCGCACCCGACGCGGCCGAGCTGCGCGCGAGCATCGCGGGGCCCGACGAGGTCGTCGTCGGCTACGTCGGCCGGCTCGCGCCAGAGAAGCAGGTCGAGCGGCTCGCGCAGCTCCGCGGCATTCCGGGCATCCACCTCGCGATCGTCGGCGAGGGCCCGAGCGACGAGTCGGTGCGCGCCGCCCTGCACGGCATGCCAGTGACCTACCTCGGTCGCCGCAGCGGCCGCGACCTCTCGCTCGCCTACGCGAGCTTCGACTTGTTCGTGCACACCGGCACCGAAGAGACCTTCGGCCAGACGCTGCAGGAGGCGCACGCCGCCGGCCTGCCCGTCGTGGCACCGCTCGCCGGCGGCCCGGTCGACCTTGTTACGCACGGTGACGACGGCTACCTCTTTGACCCCGCCTTGCGCGGCGGCATCGACTCGATGCGGGCCTACGTCGAGCGCCTCGTCGGCGACCGGATGCTGCGGGCCCGGATGGGCGAGGCCGGCCGCCGCCGCGTGCTCGACCGCTCGTGGGAGGGCATCTGCGATGAGCTGCTCGGTCACTACGACGACGTGATCGCGGCGACCCAAACGGCCGCCGCATTCAGCCGCGAGTAAGGCCCACCTAATAGCGCTCCTCGCTGAAGGTTGCCTCAAAACGGGGTAACCTGGCATCAAGTGTGAGTTGTGCAAAAACGCAAGATCACGTCACGTGGTGCCCTGCGCCACTCACACGCCAGGCGACGTAGCGCCGCCGGCCTAGACCAAGAGAAGGGTAGTTCCGTGTCATCATCCTCGACCGGCACCCCCGCCACTGCCACCGCACCGAAAAAGAGCGCCCTTGGCGGTCGCCTTTATCGGGGCAACGAGGGCATGTGGTCGTGGGTGCTCCACCGCATCACCGGTGTCGCCATCTTCTTCTTCCTGCTGGTGCACGTGCTTGACAGCGCGCTCCTGCTGGTCAGCCCCGAGGTGTACAACACCGTGATCGGTGCGTACAAGAACCCGATCATGGGTCTCGGCGAGCTCGGTCTCGTGGGTGCGATCACGTACCACGCCTTCAACGGCCTGCGCATCATCCTCATCGACTTCCTCCCCGGCGGCACCCGCATCCAGCGCGGGATGTTCTGGGGAGTCATCGTTATCTGGTTCGTCGTCATGATCCCGTTCGCGATCATGCACCTGTCGCACGTGTTCGGTCACTAAGGGGGACGCACCATGACTATTGAAACTGTCGAATACCCGCGCACCCCGCTCGCCGAGCGCAAGAAGAGCTCCGGCAACTGGGAACGCACCGGCTGGGTCTTCATGCGCGTCTCGGGCGTGCTGCTCATCGTCCTCGTCTTCGTGCACCTCTACTCGAACCTCATCGCGGGCGACGGCGTGCACCAGATCGACTACCAGTTCGTCGTCGCCGAGAAGTTCCAGTTCTCGTTCTGGCTCATCTGGGACGGCCTCATGCTCGTGCTCGCGATGATCCACGGCACCAACGGTCTTCGCACCATCGTGAACGACTACGTCTACAAGCCGGGCCCGCGCAAGGCGCTCATCACCACGCTGTGGATCGCCTGCGCTGTCGAGATCATCCTCGGCGTCATCGTGCTCATCGCCTTCGGCGTGAACCCCTGCATCCACGGCGCCGGGTCGGTTTCGGTCTGCGCCGCCTAGTGCGCCGCTGAACACCCGCTCGCGAACGCGTAGAACGAAGGAACTTTTCGAACATCATGGCTGCTGAACAGCTGAAGGACACCACCAAGGTTGTGGACGGCGTCACCGTCCACTTCCACCGCAACGAGATCGTGATCGTCGGCGCCGGCGGCGCGGGCATGCGCGCCGCCATCGAGGCGGCCGAGCAGGCCGGCACCGGTGCGGTCATCGACGTCGTCACCAAGCTCTACCCGACCCGCTCGCACACCGGCGCGGCGCAGGGTGGCATGGCCGCCGCCCTCGCGAACGTCGAGGACGACAACTGGGAGTGGCACACCTACGACACCGTCAAGGGTGGCGACTACCTGGTTGACCAGGACTCGGCCGAGATCCTCGCGAAGGAGGCCATCGAGGCCGTGCTCGACCTCGAGAACATGGGTCTCCCCTTCAACCGCACGCCCGAGGGCAAGATCGACCAGCGTCGTTTCGGTGGGCACACGCGCGAGCACGGCAAGGCGCCCGTTCGCCGCGCCTGCTACGCCGCCGACCGCACCGGCCACATGATCCTCCAGACGCTGTACCAGAACTGCGTCAAGCACAACATCCGCTTCTTCAACGAGTACTACGCGCTCGACGTGTCGTTCGTTGAGGTCGACGGCGTGAAGCGCCCGGCCGCGGTCATCGCGTACGAGCTCAAGACCGGCCACCTGCACGTGTTCCAGGGCAAGTCGTTCATCTTCGCGACCGGTGGCTTCGGCAAGGTCTTCAAGACCACCTCGAACGCCCACACCCTCACGGGTGACGGCGTCGGCATCATCTGGCGCAACGGCCTGCCGCTCGAAGACATGGAGTTCTTCCAGTTCCACCCGACCGGCCTCGCCGGCCTCGGCATCCTCCTTACCGAGGGTGCGCGTGGTGAGGGTGCGATCCTGCGTAACGACTCGGGTGAGCGCTTCATGGAGCGCTACGCGCCGACCATTAAGGACCTGGCGCCGCGTGACATCGTGGCCCGTTCGATGGTGCAGGAAGTGCTCGACGGCCGTGGCGCCGGCCCGAACAAGGACTACGTCTACCTCGACTGCACCCACCTCGGTGCCGAGGTGCTCGAGACGAAGCTCCCCGACATCACCGAGTTCGCGCGCACCTACCTCGGTGTCGACCCGGTGACCGAGCCTGTGCCCGTCTACCCCACCGCGCACTACGCCATGGGTGGCATCCCGACGAACAACGACTCCGAGGTGCTCGCGAACGACAACGAGGACGTCGTGCCCGGCCTCTACGCCGCCGGTGAGTGCGCGTGCGTCTCGGTGCACGGCTCGAACCGCCTCGGCACCAACTCGCTCCTCGACATCAACGTCTTCGGTAAGCGCGCCGGCCGCTCGGCCGTGAAGTACGCGAAGACCGCCGACTTCGTCGAGCTCCCCGCTGACCCCGATGCCTTCGTCCGCGGCCTCGTCGCCGACCTCCGCGCGACCGACGCCGAGCAGCACACCGAGTCGGTCGCCGAGATCCGCAAGGAGCTGCAGGAGACCATGGACACCAACGTCCAGGTGTTCCGCACCGAAGAGACCCTCGAGGAGGCGACCAAGGTCGTCCACCAGCTGCGCGAGCGCTACCGCAACGTGCACGTGCACGACAAGGGCCACCGCTTCAACACCGAGCTGCTCGAGGCCATCGAGCTCGGCTTCCTCCTCGACCTCGCCGAGGTCGTCACCTACACGGCGCGCAACCGCAAGGAATCGCGCGGTGGCCACATGCGTGACGACTACCCGAAGCGCGACGACGAGAACTGGATGCACCACACCATGGCGTACCTCACGGGTGACCGTACCTCGGCTGACCCGGCCGACCACATCACCCTGGGGCAGAAGCCGGTGCGCATGACGCACTACGTGCCGCAGGAACGCAAGTACTAGGAATTTGAAGGGAGATCATCGCAATGACTGAATCGCAGGTTGACACCGCCGCGCCCCAGGTCGAAGAGCCGGAGAAGCCCTTCAAGGTCGAGATCGTCGTGCGTCGCTACAGCTCGGAGACCGACCATGAGCCGTACTGGCAGTCGTTCACCGTCGACATGTACTCGACCAACCGCATCCTCGATGCCCTGCACCAGATCAAGTGGGAGCAGGACTCGACCCTCGCGTTCCGCCGCTCGTGCGCGCACGGCGTGTGTGGCTCCGACGCGATGCGCATCAACGGCCGCAACCGCCTCGCGTGCAAGACGCTGATCAAGGACCTCGACATCACCAAGCCGGTGTACGTCGAGGCCATCAAGGGTCTGCCGCTCGAGCGCGACCTCATCGTCGACATGGACCCCTTCTTCGAGGCGTTCAAGGAGGTGCAGCCCTTCCTGCAGGCTTCGGACAAGCCCGAGAAGGAGCGCATCCAGTCGATCGAGGACCGCGCCGTGTTCGATGACACGACCAAGTGCATCCTCTGCGCCGCGTGCACGACCTCGTGCCCGGTGTTCTGGACCGACGGCCAGTATTTCGGCCCCGCCGCGATCGTGAACGCGCACCGCTTCATCTTCGACTCGCGTGACGAGGCCGCGTCGACCCGTCTCGACATCCTCAACGACCAGGAAGGCGTGTGGCGCTGCCGCACCACCTTCAACTGCACCGACGCATGCCCCCGCGGCATCGAGGTCACCAAGGCCATCGCCGAGGTCAAGCAGGCCGTGCTGCGCGGTCGTCCGTAGCCTGAGGCTGGTAGCCGGGGCGCGCATCCGATTCGTCGGATGCGCGCCCCGGCTCGTTTCCGGCGCTCGCTGCGTGTGCGTCGGCCCCGTGCGCGTCCGCCCCGTGCGCGTCGGCCCCCACCACCGATGCGCCGGGCAGGTCGTGCGCGGATGCGGTACGACAGGCCCACACCGGATGCGGCGGGACGGGCGGGGGCGCGCACCACGCGTCGCGCGCGTCAGAGCCAGAAGAGGTCGACGGTGTCCCAGCCGAGTTTGAGGGCGAGGATCGAGATGGCGACGACGAAGATCTTGCGCACGAATGACGAACCGCGTCGCACGGCCATGC
Organism: Gulosibacter sediminis; assembly: GCF_023370115.1. NCBI lineage: Bacteria > Bacillati > Actinomycetota > Actinomycetes > Micrococcales > Microbacteriaceae > Gulosibacter > Gulosibacter sp. ACHW.36C. The sequence goes on from NZ_CP097160.1 coordinate 2,278,730, forward strand.
GCGCGCCGATGACGGCGCCGAGCACGTTCGCGACGCCCATGCAGAGGCCGAGCACCCAGACGACCTCGCCGTGGAGGCCGTAGAGCACAATCGCGGCGATGTTCGTCACGACGTTCGCGATCTTCGCGTTCACGCTCGCCTCGAGGAAGCCAAACCCGAGCACCGCGACCATGAGGATCACGAAAAACGAGCCGGTGCCGGGGCCGAGCAAGCCGTCGTAGAAGCCGACCGAGAGGCCGATCAAACCCGAGCGCCAGCCCATCGAGTGGCCCTCGTGGCGCGGCTCGTGGCTGAGTCCGAGGTGCGGCTTGAACAGGATGTACGCACCGATGCCCACCACCGCGACGAGCACGATCGGCGTGAGCACCTCACGTGGCAGAAAGCGCGAGAACCACGCTCCCCCGGTGGAGCCGGCGTAGGCGCCGAGCGCGAGCGGCACGATCACCACCAGCTGCGTGCGCAGTTTGCGCAGGTACACGAGGCTCGCGCTCAGCGTGCCCATGAACGACGCGAGCTTATTCGTGCCGAGCACATAGGGGCTCGGCAGGGTCTGCGGCAGACCGATGACGAGCGCGGGCAGCTGAATCAGCCCGCCACCGCCGACGACCGCGTCAATCCAGCCCGCGCCGAACGCGGCGACGATGAGCAGCACGAGGGTCGTCCACGCAACGGGCAACCACGGGGCGAGCTCAGCAGACACCAGGCCACCCTACGCCGCCGCCCGCACGCCCAGCAGCAACGAGAAACTCCCCGACCCGACGGGGCGGAACACGCGACCAAGCGCATCCTGCCCCGCCAGCCCGGGGAGCCTCTGCAGAATCCCGAACTAGCCCTGCTCGGCGACGTAGGCGTCGAACAGCTGGCGCGCCTCGTCGCCCGAGGCGGCGGCGAGCACACGTTGCGCGACCTCGTTCGCCTGCTCGCGCGTGAACTTGCGCAGCTCGACGCGCACGCCCGCGAGCGCGGGCGGCGCCATCGACAGGCTCTTCACGCCGAGGCCGACGAGCACGACGGCGAGGCGCGGGTCGGCCGCGGCCTCACCGCACACGCCGACGGGTTTGCCGGTCGCCTGGCCGGCGCGGCCGGTCTCGGCGACGAGGCGCAGCACGGCGGGGTGCCACGGATCTTGGAAGTTCGCGACGGTGCCGAGCACGCGGTCGGCGGCGAGCGTGTACTGGGTGAGGTCGTTCGTGCCGATCGACACGAAGTCACTCGTGCGCAGCACCTGCTCGGCGAGCAGCGCGGCCGACGGCACCTCGATCATCGAGCCGACAACCTCGAGGCCGTACTCGCGGCCCACGGCCGTGAAGTACTCGCTGTCGGCGGCATCGGCGACCATCGGGGCCATCACCCAGAGCTCGACGCCCGAGCGGTCGCGGGCCTCGGCGAGCGCCGCGAGCTGGTCGCGCAGCAGGCTCTCGCGTTCGCGCAGGATGCGGATGCCGCGCATGCCGAGCGCCGGGTTGGCCTCGGCCGAGTCGTTAAGGAACGACAGCGGCTTGTCGGCGCCGGCGTCGAGCACGCGCGCGACGACCTTCTTGCCCGCGAAGGGGCGCATGAGCGAGGTGTACACCTCGACCTGCTCGTCCTTCGTCGGCGGCGCGCTGCGGTCGAGGAACAGAAACTCGGTGCGGAACAGGCCGACGCCCTCGGCGCCGAGGTCAACCGCCGGCTGCGAGTCGGCGGGCTTGCCGACGTTGGCGAGCAGCTGCACGGGCTCGCCGTCGCCGAGCGCGCCCGGCTCGATCGGCGCATCCGCGATCTTCGCCTGCTCCTCCTGCTTCGCGCGGGCCTCGTCGAGCTGGTGCTTCGTCGGCCCGACGATGACCTGGCCGGTCGCGGCGTCGACCACGACGAGCGCGCCATCGGGAATGTCATCGGCCCCCGCGGCCGCCACGACGGCCGGCAGGCCCTTCTCGGCCGCGATGATGCCGGTGTGTGCCTTGGGCGAGCCGTCGCGGGTCACAAAGGCGAGCACCTTGTCGAGGTCGAGCTTGCCGGTGTCGGCCGGGGCGAGGTCGACAGCGACGAGGATGAAGGGCTCGTCACGCTGCGGAACTTCGGGCGCGGGCACGCCCGCGAGCTGGGCACGGATGCGTTGCGACACGTCGCCGAGGTCGGTCGCGCGCTCGGCCATGTAGCCGCCCATCGCCTTGAGGGTGTCGGCGAACTGCTGGAAGGACTCATAGACCGCACGCTCCGCGGTCTTGCCGGCCTCGATGGCGCCGGTGACGAGGCCCTCGATGGCAGGGTCGGCGGCCATCATCGACTGCGCCTCGAGCACCTCCTTGAGCGAGCCCTCGGCTTCGCTCGCACGCGCGGCGATCTGGCTCTGCGTCAACTTGATTGCGGCCTTCGCGCGCTCCTGCTCGGCGGCAACATCGCCACGGAACGCGACGTCCTCGGGAATGGGCAGTGGGTCGGGCATGCGCACGGCATTGCCGATCGCAATTCGAGTCCCGACTCCGAAACCGTGAAGCTCCATCGTGCAAACCTTTCGGCTCGGTTCGTGCGCTCCGGGCAGAGCGCATTAGGTCAGCGTAGTGGCGCGCCGCGTAAGGTGTCTGTGTGACCTCAGCAAAGTCGACGAAGTCTACCAACGGTGCTGCGTCCGCCACCTCGCGCTCGCGGCAGCACAGCAGCGCGGACACTGAGCTCTCCCTCGCGCGCGTCACGATCATCCCCCCGTACCCGACGCTGCCCGAAAAGGCGACGTTCGCCGACCGGATGAAGGCGCTCGTGACTTGGGTGCAGGCGACCCGACCGATGCGCGTCGTCAAGCACTGGTCGGAGCGCCGCGGCGGCACCCTCGCGAGTGGCATGGCCTACTCGGCCCTGTTCTCGGTGTTCGCCGCCCTGCTCGTGTTCTTCTCGGTGCTCGGCCTCGTCGTCGGCAGCAACAAGGAGCTGATGAACTCGCTCATCACCTCCCTCTCGGACATGGTGCCAGGCCTCATCGACACCGGCGGCGGCAGCGGCGTCGTCAAGGCCGAAGACCTGCTCTCGCTCGATGCGGGCAGCTCGTTCACGATCGCCGGTATCATCGCGCTCGCCTCGACGCTCTGGACCGCGATGAACTTCCTCAACGGCTCGCGCCTCGCGATCCGCGCGATGTTCGACTTGCCGGCCGCGCCCGAGCGCAGCATGGCCGTAACGCGGCTCACCGACCTCGGCCTCATGGTCGCCGGTGCGCTCATGCTCATCCTCGCCGCCGGTGTCGTCGCCGCCGGTAGTGGTCTCGCGAACTGGCTGATCCGCGACGTGTTTGGCCTCAATCTCGGCGTCGCCGGCGGAGTCATGATCCAGCTCGCCGGTATGGCGGTCACGCTCGCGGTCTACACCACCGTCGTCGCGGCCATGCTGCGGGTGCTCGCGCAGATCCGCATCCCCGGCAAGACGCTCTGGTCGGGCTCGCTCATCGGCGGCGTCGCGATCGGCATCCTTACCTACCTCGGCAGCGCGCTGCTCGGCGGCGCGACCTCGAACCCGCTCATCGCCACCTTCGCGACGATTCTCGGTGTGCTCATCTTCTTCAACTTCCTCTGCATGGTGCTGCTCATCACCGCCTCGTGGGTGAAGGTGACGATGGACGACCTCGGGCAGGCGCCGCGCGTGCTCTCGCTCGAGGAGGCCGAGCGCCTCACCCACCAGGCCGAGCTCGAGGCCCGCCGCGACCGCCTCGCGACGACGCGGCTGCGCATCGAGAATGAGATGGAGCAGCTGCCGCGCTGGCGCCGCCGCAAGGTGCGCCGCGAGTACGAGGCCGTGATCGGCGAGCAGGTGGCCACCGAAAACGAGATCCGCACGCTGCGCATGGGCTACGACCCGCTCGAGGCGAAGGCCGAGCGCGAGGGCATCGACGAAGACGACATCACCCTGCGCCGATAGGATTGCCGGCATGTCGCTTCGCATCGCAACGGTCAACGTGAACGGAATCCGCGCCGCCGCCCGTAAGGGCTTGGCCGACTGGGTCACCGAACGCACGCCCGACATCATCACCATGCAGGAGGTGCGCGCCACGATCGAGCAGGCCCAGCCGCTCATTCCCGCCGAGTGGCACGTCACCCTCGACGAGAGCAACCAGAAGGGTCGCGCCGGCGTCGCCGTGCTCACCCGCAACGCTCCCGTCGAGGTGCGCCGCACGCTCGGCGACGACACGGTCGACTCGGCCGGCCGCTGGCTCGAGGTCGATGTGCAGCACGGCGAGCACGTCGTCACCGTCGTGAGCTGCTACACACACTCCGGCGAGGTCGACACCCCGAAGCAGGAGGCGAAGTGGGGCTTCCTCGACGCCCAGGCCGAGCGGATGCGCGAGCTGGCCGCCGAGCGCGACTTCGTCGTCGTCACGGGCGACTTCAACATCGGCCACACTGAGCTCGACATTAAGAATTGGAAGGGCAACGTGAAGCGCGCCGGATTCCTCCCCCGCGAGCGCGGGTACCTGTCGCGGATGTTCGGCGAGACCGACGCCGAGGTCACGGGCGTCGACGGCTCAGTCGGCGCGGGCATCGGCTACGTCGACGTCGGCCGCGTCTTCGCGGGTGAGGTGCCCGGCCCGTACACGTGGTGGTCGAACCGCGGCCAGGCCTTCGATAACGACTCGGGCTGGCGCATCGACTACCAGGCCGCGACGCCGAAACTGGCGGCGACGGTCGAGAATTACGCGGTGGACCGTGCGGCCGCCTACGATCAGAGGTGGTCGGATCACGCACCCGTCGTCGTCGACTACGCCATCTAGCGCACTCGCGTTCGCGCAACTGGCACGCTCCGCGCGAGGTGCCGATCGCCAGATGTGCTCGAAAGGACCAAGAACTTCATGACTCCGTCTGCCCCTCCGCAGCCCGTGCTCTACTCCGGCATGCAGCCGTCCGCCGATTCACTTCACCTGGGGAATTACGTCGGCGCCCTCACGAACTGGGTGAAGCTGCAGAACGAGTACGACGCGATCTTCTGCGTGGTGAACCAGCACGCGATCACCTCGGGCATCGACCCGGAGCAGCTACGCACCCGCACGCTCTCGACCGCGGCGCAGTACATCGCCGCCGGTATCGATCCCGAGAAGTCGATCCTCTACGTGCAGTCCGACGTGCCCGAGCACGCGCAGCTCGCGTGGATCCTCGGCTGCATGACTGGCTTCGGCGAGGCGAGCCGCATGACGCAGTTCAAGGACAAGTCGCAGCGCTACGGCAGCGACAAGACCACGGTCGGCCTGTTCACCTACCCCGTGCTCATGGCCGCCGACATCCTGCTCTACCAGACGCAGCAGGTGCCGGTCGGTGTCGACCAGAAGCAACACATCGAGCTCACCCGCAACCTCGCCGAGCGCTTCAACTCGCGCTTCGGCGAGACGTTCACGATGCCCGAAGGCTTCATCCCGAAGGCGAACGCGAAGGTCTACGACCTGCAGGACCCGACGGCGAAGATGTCGAAGTCGGCGCCGAGCGAGGCCGGTCTGCTGTCGATCCTCGACGACGCGAAGGTGACGACAAAGAAAGTCATGCGCGCGGTCACCGACGCCGACGGCGAGATTCGCTACGACCCCGAGACGAAGCCGGGGGTCTCGAACCTGCTCACGATCTTCGCGGTGCTTTCGGGCCGCGAGCTCGACGATGTCGCGAACGAGTACGCGGGCCGCGGCTACGGTGATCTGAAGAAGGGCCTCGCCGAGGTCGTCGACGCGACGTTCACGCCCATCCGCACCCGCACCGCCGAGCTGCTCGACGACCGGGGCGAGCTCACGCGCCTCCTGCGCTCTGGCTCCGACCGCGCACGCGAGCGCGCCGCGGCGACGCTCGACCTCGTACACGAGCGCATCGGTTTCCCGACGCGAGCCGGCCTCTAGGCCGCGCCGAACGACGAAGGACAACTTGCCCATGGCATCCCAATCCGATGGCCCGCGTCACGCCTTGCCCGAGGCGACGACCGCGCGGGGCGACGTGCTCGTGGTGATTCCCACCTATAACGAGCGCGAGAACATCGCCGAGATCGCCGAGCGCGTGCTTGGCGCCTCGCCCCGCATCGACCTGCTCATCGTCGACGACGGTTCGCCCGACGGCACCGGCGAGATCGCCGACCAGATGGCGGCGAGCGACGCTCGCGTGCACGTGCTGCATCGCACCGGCAAGCAGGGCCTCGCGACGGCCTACCTGCAGGGCTTCGACTGGGGTCAGGCGCGCGGCTACGAGTACCTCTTCGAGTTCGACGCCGACGGCTCGCACCCGGCGGCGAAGCTGCCCGAGCTCATCGACAAGCTGGATGCTGGAGCCGAGCTCGCGATCGGCTCGCGCTGGGTACCGGGCGGCGCCACCGAGAACTGGCCGCTCTCTCGCCAGCTGCTGTCGCGGGGCGCAGCGCTCTACTGCAAGATCTGGCTCAAGTCGCGCATCAACGACATCACCGCCGGTTTCCGCGGCTATCGCGCGTCGACGCTGAAGACCTTCGACCTGAGCAACATCGGCGCCGCCGGCTACTGCTTCCAGATCGAGATGGCCTGGATGTACGAGCGCAAGGGCCTGCCCGTCGTCGAGGTGCCGATCACCTTCGTCGAACGCATTCACGGCGCTTCGAAGATGTCGAGCAACATCATCCTCGAGGCGATCTGGCGGGTCGCGGCCTGGGGCATCGGGTACCGCGCACGTGGCGCCGAGCAGCTGGTGACCCGCAGGTGAGCGACGAGGTTCGCTTCGAGGTCGAGACGCACCTCCCGACCGAGCACGGCACGTTCCGCGTTCGGGCCTATCACGACGTCGAAACGGGCGATGACCATCTCGCGCTCATCGGCGACGTGCCGGGCGACCACGTGCCGCTCGTGCGCCTGCACTCCGAGTGCCTCACGGGCGAAGCTTTCGGCTCGCTGAAGTGCGAGTGCGGCCCGCAGCTGCGCACGGCGATGGATGTGGTGGCTGAGCACGGCGGCGTCGTGCTCTACCTGCGGGGCCAGGAGGGCCGCGGCATCGGTCTCGTCAACAAGCTCCGTGCCTATCACCTGCAGGAGGAGGGCCTCGACACCGTCGACGCGAACCTCGCGCTCGGCCTGCCCGCCGACGCCCGCGACTACTCGGCCGCCGCCGCGATTCTGCGCGACCTCGGCATCACGCAGGTGCGGCTGCTCACGAACAATCCGCTCAAGCAGGCCGCGCTCACCGAGCACGGCATCGAGGTCGCCGAGCGCGTGCCGCTCGAGGTCGGTCGCAACGCCGTCAACGACGGCTACCTCCGTACGAAGGCCGAGCGGATGGGCCACCTCCTCCACCTCGACGTGCCCACCGAGGACGAGCAAGACGCCTAATCACCCCCGAGCCAGCGCCGGTGGCCAACAGCTCGACAACTCGTAGAATAGAGCCATGGAAATTCTCAAGGACATCCTGCTCGTGTTCCACATCGTGGGCGTTGCGGGGCTCTTCGGCGGGTGGTTCCTGCAGATCAAGGCCATCGGCAAGGGCGAGGCGACGATCCCCGCGGGCATGGTGCACTCGGGGTGGCTCGCGCTGCTCACCGGTCTCATCATGTTCGGCCTCAACGAGGCGCTCTACGACGTGACCATGGACATCCGCATCAAGCTCACGGTGAAGTTGCTCTTCCTCGTCGCGATCATGGTGCTGCTCATGGTCAACCGCAAGAAGAACCCGGTGCCCTCGGGCGTCATGTGGGCCGCCGGCACGCTCACCTTCGCGAACATCGCCATCGCGGTGCTCTGGCACTAAGCCCCACCCGTGAGCACCTCTCGATCCCCCTTCGCGCGCGGCACCGACTCTTCGGCGCCGCGCGCAACGCTGCGGCAGCTGTGGCCGTACCTCTTCGCCGACAAGCGCATGCTCGCGCTCATCATCGTCATTTCGCTCGTCGGCGCCGTCTTTTCGCTCGCGCAGCCGCTGCTCATGGGCCTGCTCATTCAACAGGTCGAGCAGGGCGCGATGCAGTGGTGGATCGCGTGGCTGCTCGTGGCGGTGGTGATTCTCGCCGCGCTGCTCTCGGGCATGCAGCACTTCCTGCTGCAACGTACCGGCGAGACGATCGTGCTCAACGCGCGCCGCAACCTTATTCGCAAGATCCTGCGCCTGCCGATCTCGGAGTTCGACGCCCGCCGCACCGGTGACCTCGTCTCACGTGTCGGCAGCGACACGACGCTGCTGCGAGCCGTGCTCACGCAGGGCCTCATCGAGGCGATCGGCGGCGTGCTCACCTTCGTCGGCGCGATTGTCGCGATGCTCATCCTCGACTGGGTGCTGTTCCTCATTACGTTCGCCTGCGTCGCGGTCTCGGCCGTCGTCGTCGTGGCGCTCGGCGGGCGCGTGATGCGCGCATCCGCCGCCGCCCAGGCCAAGGTCGGCGAGCTTAGCTCCTCGACCGAGCGGGCCATCTCGGCGATGCGCACGCTGCGCGCCGCAAACGCCACCGCGCGCGAGGAGCGCAAGGTGATCGAGGATGCGGAGGGCGCCTACCGCCGCGGGCTCGACATCGCCGCGATCTCGGCCGTCATGGTGCCGGTGTCGTTCCTCGCCCTGCAGCTCTCGCTCGTGCTCGTGCTCGGCGTCGGCGGCGCCCGCGTCGCCTCGGGCAGCCTCACGGTCGCCTCGCTCATCTCGTTCATCATGTTCTTGTTCCTCATGATCGCGCCGCTCACGCAGTTCTTCGGCGCCATCTCGGCCGTCGCCTCGGCGCTCGGAGCACTCGGCCGCATCGAGGAGATCGTGAACCTGCCCGACGAGGAGGCCAGCGACCGCACGTTCGGCGCCGTGGTGACGCTGCGCGGGCCCGCGAACGTCGAGGCCGAGCCCGCCGCGCCCGCGATCGAGTTCGCGAACGTGTCGTTCCGCTACCCGGAGCTTGTTGTGCGGGCCGCGCAGGCGCGAGCCGACGCATCCGCCCGCTTCGACGGCTTCGTCACCGCCCGCGGCCGTGCGGCGCAGAAGGACGCCGACAAGCTGCTCCAGATCGACGAGTCGACACAGGTCGAATCCCCGCTCGTGCTCGACGAGGTGTCGTTCACGGTGCCGCGCGGCCACAAGGTCGCGCTCGTCGGCCCCTCGGGTGCCGGCAAGTCGACCTCGCTCGCGCTGATCGAGCGCTTCTACGACCCCACCGCGGGCGTCATCTCGCTCGGCGGCGTCGACCTCCGCGCGATCGAGCGCTCGCAGCTGCGCGGCCAGCTCGGTTACGTGCAACAGAATTCGCCGACTCTCGCCGGCACGATCCGCGACAACCTGTTGCTCGGTAACCCCGGCGCGAGCGATGACGAGTGCGTCGCCGTGCTGCGCCAGGTGAACCTCGGCGACGTCGTCGACCGCTCCCCCGCGGGCCTGGATGCGCAGGTCGGCGAGTCAGGCGTGCGCCTGTCGGGCGGCGAGCAGCAGCGCCTCGCGATCGCGCGCACGCTGCTTTCTGCCCCGCCGGTGCTGCTGCTCGACGAGTCAACCTCGGCCCTCGACGGCGAGAACGAGGCGCTCATGCGCGGCGCGCTCGACACCGTCTCGGAGGGCCGCTCGATGCTCATGATCGCGCACCGGCTCTCGACGGTCGCCGACGCCGACGAAATTCTCGTGCTCGACGGCGGCCGCATCATCGGCCGCGGCACGCACGAGCAACTGCTCGAGACGACGCCGCTCTACCGCCGGCTCGCCGAATACCAGTTGCTCGCGTAGCGGCTACGCGACGCCGACGTACTCGATCTCGGCGCCGGCCTCTTCGAGTTCGTCGAGGGCGGCTGCCGAGGACTCGGGGGCGACGCCCGCGCAGAGGTCGCTCAGCACCCGCACCTTGAATCCGAGGCTCAGCGCGGCGAGCGCCGAGGCGCGCACGCAGTGGTCGGTCGCGATGCCGACGACGTCGAGCTCGTGCACCTCGGCGTCGCGGAGTACCTCGAGCAGCAGGCGATGCTGCTCGTCGACGCCCTGGAACGCCGAGTAGTCGGGCTTGCCCTGGCCCTTGCGCACCTCGGCGGTGAGCGCCGAGGTGTCGAGGTCGGGGTGGAACTCGGCACCCTCGGTGCCGGCGACGCAGTGCACCGGCCACGAGTCGACGAAGTCGGGGGTCGCGGCGAAGTGCCCGCCGTTGTCGCCGTCGGCGTTGTGCCAGTCGCGCGAGGCGACGACGCACGCGTAGTCGTCACCGAAGCGCCGCAGGTGCTCCGAGATGTCTCGGGCCACCTGGCCGCCGCCGCTGCAGGCGAGCGCACCACCCTCGGTGAAATCGTTCTGCACATCGACGATGAGAAGTCCGCGCGTCATATGCCCAGGGTATCGAGCCGCGGCTGGCGAGTCACCGCTTTTCGGGCGCGCGTTACCGGTTCGTGAGCTCGACGCCGCAGTCGTAGATCGCCGTCGCGGCGGCATCGAGGGCATTGCGGTTCGCGAGGCTCGTCGTCGTCGCGTCGCTGTCGGGATCGGGCACCGCGGCGAGAATCGCGAAGGTGAGCTGCGTGCCGTCGGGCAGCACCATGAAGCCCGCGAGCGCGTACACCTGATCGGTGTACCCCGTCTTCGCCTGCACCGCGCCGTCGGGCACCCCGTCGAGCCGCGTCTCGAGCGTGCCCGACTGCATGTTCTGCGGCAGGTAATCGCGGAGCACGCCGAGGTCGTGCTCGCCCGCGTCGATGAGCTCGAGCAGGCCGACGATTGTCGCGGCGCTGCCGCGGTTGTCGCGCGAGAGGCCCGAGCCGTCCGCGCCGACGAAGCCGGCCGTCGACACGTCGAGCGCGTCGAGCGCGAGCTGCTGCCCCGCATCCACCGCGTCGAAGTCACTACCCGCGCCGAGCTCGATCGCCACAAGGCGCGCGAGCACCTCGGCAATCACGTTGTCGCTGTCGAGCAGCATCGTCTCGACGAGCTGCTCGATCGTCGGCGACCAGACCTCGGCGATCGGCTCGCTGTCAGGCTCGATGGTGATCGAGTCGTCGACGTCGGCGCCGAGCGCGTTGGCGAAGGCGTCGGCCGCGTCCTCCGACGGCGTCAGCGTGCGAGGCGAGTACTCGGTCGTCGGGTCGGCGCGGCCCGCGTCGATCATGAGCGCCGAGATCGCCGAGGTCGAGCCGTCAATGCGGTCGGCGTCGTTCCAACTCGACTGCCAGGTGTCGCCCGTGAACAGCGAGTCGTCGTAACCGACGGTGGTGGCGCCGCCAGCCTCGGTCACCGCGTCAGCGAGTTCGGAGATCGACGCCGTGGCCGAGGCGTAGTAGCTCGTGGTCTGCGACCTCAGCGTCGGGTCGCCGCCACCGACGATGACGACGCTGCCCGCCTCGGTGCCGGGGTAGACGGTGGTGGGCAGGCGGGTGTCGGCGCCGAGCGTCGTCAGCGCAGTGACGGCGGTGACGAGCTTCATGACGGATGCGGTCGGGGTCGCCTCGTTCTCCTGCCGCGCGAAGAGCACCTCGCCGGTGTCGGCGCGCTCGACGATGCCGTGGAAGTCGAGGGCGTCGGCCGAGGTGACGTCGTCGGCGATCGAGCAGGTGCGCGGCGTCGACGAGTCGGTCGTCACGGTCGGATGCGGCACGACCACCTCGGTCGGCGTCGGCGTGGGGGCGGCCGCCTCGGGCAGCAGGCCCGCGCGCGCGACGCCGGCGCCGAGCGCAAGCCCGGCGACGAGGGCAATTGCGAGCAGCGCCACCAGCCACGGCGCCCGCCGTCGCCCGGGCGCATCCGTCTGCTGCGTGCTCACGCCGCTCCTTTCGACCGCCCTAGCCTACTTGGGCATGGCAACGGCCGGGCAGCGTCTGCTGCCCGGCCGTTGCTGCCCGCCCTTAGGCGGGGGTGTTGATCTTGCCGACGAGCTTTTCGCCGCGCGCGACGCGCTTCTCGTCGTCGCTGCCGGGGATCACGTTGCCGCGGAGCGATCGACCCGCGGTCTCGTTGAACGTGAGCACCGAGATGAGGCCGATGAGGCCCGCGACGGCGAGGTAGAAGCCGGGCACGAGCGGGCTGCCCGTGACCTCGACGAGCCAGGTGTTCGCGGCACCGGCAGTGCCACCGAACAGGGCGGTCGAGATGTTGTAGCCAATCGCGAAGCCCGAGTAGCGCACCGCGGTCGGGAACAGCGCCGGCAGGGTCGAGGAGATCGTCGAGATCACCATGACGAGGCAGATGCCGAGGATGCCGAGGCCGAGCAGGTGCGACCACACGGCCTCGATCTGCAGCAGCATGACCGCGGGCACCGAAAGCACGATGAACCCGAGGCTCGCCGTAATCAGCAGCGGCTTACGCCCTATTCGGTCGCTCAGCGCGCCGAATGGCACGATCACCGCCATCATGACCACCTGAATCGCAACGAGCGTCCAGTTCGACGCGACCGGGTCTTGCCCCAGCGTCGTCGCCATGTAACTCGGCATGTAGGTGAGCACGATGTAGAACGCGACGTTGATGAGGATCACGAAGCCGAAGAGCTTGAACACCTGCTTCGGGTAGTGCTTGAACAGGTTGCCGAGGGCCTTCAGCGCCGACTCGTTCTCATCGGTGTGCTTCGAATCCTGCTTGAACGTCTCCGACTCCTGCAGGCTCGACCGCAGCCAGAGCGCGACGACGCCGAGCGCGAGCGTGATGAAGAACGGCACGCGCCACCAGAAGTCGAGCATGCCTTCTTCGCCGACGACGGCGGTGAGGGTGGTGCAGAGGATCGCCGCGCAGCTCGCACCGAGCAGCGTGCCGAATTCGAGGAACGAGCCGTAAGCACCGCGGCGGTTGTCGGGCGCATGCTCCGACATGAACACGGCGGCGCCGGCGTATTCACCACCGGCCGAGAAGCCCTGCAGCATACGCAGCAGCACCAGGAGCACGGGGGCGAGGAAGCCGACCTGCTCGTAGGTGGGCAGGATGCCGATGGCCGCGGTCGCAAGCGAGATGAGGATGATCGTCAGCACGAGCACCTTCTGGCGGCCGACGCGGTCACCGAGCGGGCCAAGAATGATGCCGCCGAGCGGCCGCACCAGGAACGACACCGCGAAGGTGAGGAAGGCGAAAATCGTGGGCCACGCGCCCGAGTCGTCACCGAAGGTGAAGAAGTGGGCCGCAATGTACGTGACGAGGTAGCCGTAGATGCCGTAGTCAAACCACTCGATCGCGTTACCGAGGGCGGAACCGGCCACCGACTTGCGCGCCAGCTTCTTTTGGATTGGCGTGAGGTCGATCTCTTTGGTGATGGGTGGGAGTTCGTCGTACGGGGGTGGGGTCGCAGTCATCGGATTTCCTCTCTGCGCATGGCCGCGAATACTGCGGCCAAGGTGCGCGCCTCGTGCGCGCTCGGGTGTCGGTGGGGCGATCCTTTCTTGCTCGAAGGCGGGTCGATCAGTTGGGGGTCTGCGCCGGGTTCCGGCCCGCGAGGGCGGCACGCACGGCCATCAGTGCGTAGGCACGGGCTGCGAGATGCAGATCGGAGACGAACACGTGTTCGTCGGGTTGGTGCGCCTGCGTCGTGAGGTCTCCAGGGCCAAACACGAGGCAGTCCACGCCGTGATGACGGTGCAGGAATCCGCCCTCGCACGCTGCGGTCCACACGCCCACCGAGCCGTCGCCTCCGGCGTCGCGCACCGCGTGCACCGCGGCGTTCACGAGTTCAGATTCCGGCTCCGTTTCGAACCCAGGCATCACCATCTCGACCTCGCCGCTCACGCGGATGCGGTCGGTGCCGACACGAGCTCGGTCACGGATCCTGCAGCGGGCGTCCGCAAGCAGGTTGTTGAGGATAGCATCCGGCTGCTCGTCGGGCAGAATGCGGCGGTCGATCGTGAGCGTGCAGCGGTCGGCGACGATCGACGTGCCGTGGCCACCCTCGATGGTGCCGACCGACCAGGTGCCGCTGCCGAGCACGGGGTGCGGTTGGCGGCGCAGCGCCGCGTCGTCGGCCTCGACCGCGGCGATCACCTCGGTGACTGCGATGATCGCGTTCGCGCCCTCGTCGGGCTTGCCGGCGTGCGCGCTCGCGCCCTCGAGGCTGACGCGGACGTTCATCGCGCCGCGGCAGGCGGTGATCGTCACGAGGTTCGTTGGCTCGGCGACGATGCAGGCGCGGTAGCTGCCGACGGGTTCGTGCTCGATGTAGTGGAGCACGCCCTTCGCCCCGAGCTCCTCATCGACGGTCACGACGAGCGTCATCGGCAGGTGCGGCAGCTCGGCGTTGACCGCCGCCATGGCCGAGACGACGGCCGCGAGACCGCCCTTCATGTCGGTCGTGCCGCGGCCGTAGAGCGCGTCGCCCTCGCGGAGGCACGCGTACGAGTCGCGGGTCCAGCCCTCCCCCGCCGGCACGACGTCGCTGTGGCCGAGAAAGAGAATGCCGTCGCCGAGGCGGTGGTCGCCCATCCGCGCGATGAGGTTCGGGCGGCCGGGCTCGACCGTCTGCAGCGTCACCTCGGCGCCGAGCGCACGCAGCGCGAAGGCGAGGCGGGTCGCCGTCGCTTCCTCGGTGCCGCCGGGGTTCTCGCCGCCGACGCGGACGAGCTCGGCCGTGAGCTCGGCGATCGCGTCGGGGTCGAGCCGGTCGATGACCGCCTGCTCCGCGTCGGAAATACTCATGCCGCACCGCCCGCGCTCGGCCGCAGCACGAGGTTGCGGGGCACGTCGGCGAAAATCTCGACGCCGTCGGCCGTGACGCGAATCGCCTCGGAGGTTTCAAAGCCGTAGCCCTGCATCCACATGCCAGCGATGACGTGGAAGGTCATGTTCTCGACGAGCACAGTCGGGTCGTTGCGGCGCAGGCTCACGGTGCGCTCGCCCCAGTCGGGCGGGTAGCCGATGCCGATCGAGTAGCCGAGGCGCGAGGCCTTCTCGTAGCCCGCGGCCGAGATCACCTTCGTGAATGCCTCGCTCACGTCGTGGGCCGTGACGCCCGGGCGCACCGCCGCGAGCGCGGCCTCAAGCCCGTCGGTCGTCGCGTCGGCGAGTCGACGCAGCTCGGCGCTCGGGGTGCCGAGGTAGGCGGTACGCGCGATCGGCGCGTGGTAGCGGCGGTGGGCGCCCGTCATTTCGAGGGCGACGCCGGTTTCGGCCGGGAGCGGGTCGTGGCTCCAGGTGAGGTGGGGTGTGTCGGCCGCCGCGCCCACCATCATGAGCGGCACGATCGCCGGGTAGTCGCCCGCCGCATCCTCGATGCCCTGCGCCTGCGCGGCCTGGATCGCCGCGGCGACCTCGTTCTGCGGCCGGCCCGGCACCAGCGCCTCGAGGCCCGCCGTCATCGCCGAGGTGGCGACCCGACCGGCGATGCGCATGAGCTCGATCTCGGCGGGCGACTTCACGAGCCGCACCCAGCCGACGAGGTCCTGACTGTCGTCGAGTTGCCAGCCGGGCAGGTGCGCCTGCAGCGAGAGGAAGGTGCGCACCGTGAAAAAGTGCGCCTCGCCCTCATACCCGACCCGGCGTGGCTCGGCACCGACGCGGTCGAGCAAGGCCTGCGCGATCCAGTCGCCAGGGTGGCGGTCGGGCTGGTGGATGAGCGACTCGGGGTAACCCAGAATCTGCTCGGGCGGGAAGGTGGTCGCGGTGCGGTGGGCGCCGTTCGCATCCATTTCGCGCATGATGAGCAGCGGCTCGCCGTCGAGCGGCAGGAACAGCACCTGGGGCATGTAGAACGACCACGCGTTGTAGCCCGTGAGGTAGTAGAGGTTCGCGGGGTCGGCGACGAGCAGGGCGTCAAAGCCGCCGGCACGCATCCGCTGCCGCACGCTGTCGCGTCGCGCGATGAACTCCGTTTCGCTGAACGGGGCGCCGATGCTCGGCCCAACGTGCTGCTGCGACATTCGTTTCCCTTCGACGGCACGGCGCTGGCTTGCGGCTTCGCGTCGTTACGACGGTGATGTGTTGGCAATACTGCCACGCTCGTCGACGAACGTCGTCATTGACCCCATGGATGCTGCGGGATTCACCTCAGCCGCCTCGATCAGCAGTTCCTCGAGGCGCGCGAGGGCGGCGGCGCGACCCGGCTCGGGGGTGGCCGTCGCGACGAAGCGCACACGACGCATCCCGAGGTCTTGCACCGTCGGCCGTGCGACGACCCGGTAGCGGGTGTCAACGGCCGACTCGACGATGAGGCCGACGCCGACGCCCGCGGCGACGAAGGCGTGCACGAGCGAGTAGTCCTCGCTCTGCAGGAGGGTGTTCGGCACGAAGCCAGCCGCGCCCGCGGCGGTGAGCAGCGCGCGTTCGGAGGCCTCGAGCACGCTGCGCGAGCGGATCCAGTCGGCCTCGGCGAGGTCGGCGAGGTCGATCACCTCCCGCTCGGCAAGCGGGTGGTCGGCGCCGAGCATGATGCGGAAGGGTTCACGCTCAAGAGTGCGCTGGCGCAGGGCGGCGTCGGTCACCGAGGTGTCGCCGTCGAGGTCGTAGAGCAGGGCGCAGTGCAGCGAGCCGTCGAGCAGTTGTTCCTGCAGCCCGAGCGGTTCGCCCTCGACCAGTTCCACCTGCACCGTGCGGCCCGTGCCGAGCTTCGCGAGCACCTGCGGCAGCAGTCGTGCGCCGGCCGACTCGAAGGTGCCCATGCGCAGCACGGGGCCGCCCGATTGGCCGAGCTCGGCGACGTCGCGCGCGGCGACGCGCAGGCGGGTGAGCACGGCGCGGGCGTGCTCGAGCATGAGCTCGCCCGCCGCCGTGAGCGTCGTGCCCGTGGCGCTCGAGACGACGAGCTCGGAGTCGAGGTGTCGCTCGAGGGCGCGCAGGTGGTGACTGATCGTCGGCTGGCCGTAATGGAGGTCGCGGGCCGCGGCGGCGAGCGAGCCGGTGCGGGCAATCGCGTCGAGCACGGCGAGCTGGCGGAGGTCGAACATACAAGCAGCCTAGGGCTGAGCAGCCGTAGCCACCATAGTCAGTATCGAGGGATCTCGACACTTCTGCGCTTGTGCCAAACCGACAGGTGGGGCAAAAATCTGCTTATGACTGCCTTGAACGACTCCCAGTACGCGGCCCCCTATTCCGAACAGCTGCAGGTCTTGGCGTCATTGCAGCTCGAACGCTACTTCGTGCCCGGCCACGGCGCCGACGCGGAGGGTTCGACGCATCTCACCCGCGTCTTCGGCGAGAAGGCCGTCGCCCTCGACTTCCCGATGATCCTCACCGAGTTTCCGCTCGCCGACCCGCAGATTCCCCTCGGCGACGCGCCCGACACGATGCAGCGCGCGCTTACGCTCGCGGCAGATGCGTGGGGCGCGAGCCGCGCATGGTTCCTCACCAACGGTGCCTCGGCCGGCAACCAGATCGCGATGCTCGCGCTCGGCACGCTCGGTGACAAGCTCATCGTGCAGCGCAGCTGCCACTCGTCGACGATCGACGGCATGATGCTCGCGAACGTCGAGCCGGTCTTCATGCGGGCGTCGATGGACCTCCGCCTCAGCCTCGCGCGCGGCGTCACGCCGCAGCAGGTCTCCGAGGCCCTCACCGAGCATCCGGATGCCGCGGCCGTCTTCGTCGTAAGCCCGAGCTACTCGGGCGCCGTCGCCGACATTGCCGCGATTGCGAAGGTCGCCCACGACGCGGGCAAGCCGCTCATCGTCGACGAGGCGTGGGGCTCGCACTTCGGCTTCCACTCCGAGCTGCCGACGAACGCGATTCGCCTCGGTGCCGACCTCGTCGTCTCGAGCACGCACAAACTCGCGGGAAGCCTCACGCAGTCGGCGATGCTGCTGCTCGGGCAGGGCCCGCACGCGGCCGCGCTGGGCGCCGCGGTCGACCGCGTCTCGAAGGTCGTCACCTCGACGAGCTCGAGCGCGCTGCTCATGGCGGCGCTCGATGAAACCCGTCGGTTCCTCGCTACCGAGGCGAGCACCGCGTTCAACCGCGGCCTCGAGTCGGCCGAGGAACTGCGCGTGCGCCTCGCCGAGCACGGCCGCTTCACCGAGGCGCGCGAGCAGCAGCTCGCGGCCGAGGACACGATCGCGATCGACCCGTTCAAGCTCGTCATTGACACCCGCTCGGGCAACATCGGTGGCTTCGAGACGTACCAGCACCTCGCCTACGAGCAGCGTGTGGTGCCCGAGCTCGCGACCGACGGGGCCGTGGTGTTCGTGCTTGGCGCCGCCCGCACCGCGAATGTTGACCGCTTCATGCGCGCGATCGACGCACTGCCCGAGATGCCGAGCAACGCGATTGCCGCCCGCGTCGTCGATCCGGGCCCCCGCGCAATGTCGCTGCGCGACGCGTTCTTCGCGCCGAGCGAGGTCGTGCTCGCGAAGGATGCGGTGGGTCGCGTCTCGAGCGACTCGCTCGCGGCCTACCCGCCCGGTGTCCCGAACCTCACGCCCGGTGAGACGATCACCGAGGAGATCGTCGACTACCTGCAAGCCGTCGCCGCCGCTCCGATGGGCTACGTGCGCGGCGCGGTCGATCCGGCCGCCGCGACCTTCCGCGTCGTCAAGTAGCGGCGTTCGAACGCCACGACAGGGCCCGGCGGCGGGTTGCGCCGACCGGGCCCTGTCGTGGGGTACAGCGGGAGTGGCTAGCGAGCGCCGGCCTGCTCAAACTGCGCGCCCGGCTTGGCCGCCGCATCCTCGGCCGCGTCGTGCTCGTCGGCGCCGTGGTCGTCGGCGCCGAGCGTCGACTCGTCGAACGGCAGCTGGCCCGAGAGCACGAGGCGCACGCGCTCCATGTCGACCTGTTTCGTCCAGGTGCCGATGAGCAGGGTCGCGATCGCGTTGCCGCTGAAGTTCGTGATGGCCCGGCCCTCCGACATGAAGCGATCGATGCCCACGATGACGCCGACGCCGCCGACGAGGTCGGGGCGGTAGGCCTGCAGGCCCGCGGCGAGCGTCGCGAGGCCCGCGCCGGTGACGCCCGCGGCGCCCTTCGAGGCGATGATCATGAACACGAGCAGGCCGATCTGCTCACCGATCGACATGGGCGAGCCCATGCCAGAGGCGATGAAGAGCGACGCCATCGTGAGGTAGATCGCGGTGCCGTCGAGGTTGAACGAGTAGCCCGTCGGCACCGTGATGCCGACGACGGGCTTCGCGACGCCGAGGTGCTCCATCTTCGCGATGAGACGCGGCAGCGCCGACTCCGACGAGCTCGTGCCGACGATGAGCAGGTACTCGCGGCCGAGGTAGCCGATGAGGCGGAACACGTTCACCCGAGTGAAGGCGTACAGCAGCGTGCCGAGCACCACTACGACGAAGAGGAAGCAGGTGATGTAGAACGCGACCATGAGCAGGCCGAGGCTGAAGATCGCGCTGATGCCGGTCTTGCCGATGACGGCGGCGATCGCGCCGAACGCGCCGATCGGGGCGAGCCAGAGGATCATGCTGAGGATGCGGAAGACGAGCGTCTGCAGCTGCTTCACGACGCCGAGGATCGGCGTGCCGCGCTTGCCGAGCCCCTGCAGCGCGAAGCCCGTGATGAGCGCGATGAAGAGCACCTGCAGCACGTTCTCGCCGGTGAATGGGGCGAAGAAGGTCGTCGGGATGATGCCGAGCAGGAAGTCGGTCGTGCCCTGCGCCTCGGCAGTCGCCTCGTAGGTCGAGCCCGCCATGTTCAGGCCGTCGCCCGGGTGGATGATGTTGCCCACGACGAGGCCGATCGCGAGCGCGAACGTCGACATCACCAGGAAGTAGATGAGCGCGAGGCCGCCAATCTTGCCGACCGTCGCGGCCTTCGCGATCGAGCCCACGCCGACGACGATCGTGCAGAAGATGATCGGCGCGATCATCATCTTGATCAGCCCGACGAACGCGGTGCCGAGCGGTTCGAGGCCGATCGCGAAGTCGGGTGCCGCGAGCCCGACGATCGCGCCGAGCACGACCGCGAGAATTACCGAAACGTAGAGCCAGGTGTGCTTGTCCCAGCCGGCGATCCCGCGCGGTTTTGCCGCATCCCGGGTCGCACCCGTGGGTGTCTGATTCGAAAGAGCCATCATTGCCTCCGTTGTGAACTTCGTTGTCACGTGCGGGCGGGCACCCGTACTGCCCTTTACCCTGGTGTGTGCACGCGCGCGGGCCCCGCTTGTGGTCGTATTGGTCTTCGCGCGCACGTCGATCGCACACGAGGGGGTGAGCCCGATGGCACGATTTCGCTGGAGCGCCGCGACGCTCGTGTTCGTGCTCGTCGCGCTCGCCTCGGCCCTGTTCATGGCGGTCACGTCGACCTACCTCGTTATCGACGCACGGGCCGATGCCCGCGGCGACGCCACGGTAACGACACACGCCGTGTCAATCGCACTCGCCGACTCGCCGCTCGTGCGCGAGGCGCTCGCGGGCGACGACGCCGCCGCAACCGAGACCCTCCAGCCCGTCGTGAACGAGGTCGAGCACGACGCCGGCCTCGACTTCGTGACGATCATGCGCCCCGACGGCACGCGCGTCACGCATCCGACCGACGCGCAGGTCGGCGCGCACTACCTCGGCACGATTCCGGATGCGCCCGAGCCGCTCTCGGAGGAGTTTGTCGGCTCGCTCGGCGCCTCGATTCGCACGATCGTGCCAGTGCTCGACGACGACCGCGTAATCGGCTGGGTCTCGTCGGGCATCACGATCCGGAGCATCGACGCGGGACTGCCGCAGCGGCTCGGGGCCGTCGCAGTCGTGTCGCTGTTCGTGCTGCTCCTCGGGCTCGGTGGCGCGGTGCTGGCGCGCCGGGGCATTCGTCAGCTCGCCGGAGATCTTCCCACCTCGACCATCCGCGACGCGGTGTCGTCGCGCGAGTCGCTGCGCACGCTGAGCTCCGCGATGCGCGCCCAGGCGCACGAGCACGGCAACCGCCTGCACGCGGCCGTCGGCCTGCTCGAGCTCGGGCGCACCGACGAGGCGATCAGCATCCTCACCGAAACCGCGGGCCGGCAGCAACTGCTGCTCGACATTGCGGCCGACGGCAGCCGGCTCGAGCCCGCCGTGCAGGCGCTGCTGCTCGGCAAGGCATCGGCCGCGGCCGAGCGCGGCATCGAATGGTCGATTGAGATCGACCCCGAGGCGCCCCGTTCGACGCTGAGCGCCGTCGACGCCGTCTCGGTGTGCGGCAACCTCATCGACAACGCCCTCGACGCGGCGGGCGAGGGCGGGACCCCACGCTGGGTCGAGGTGTCGATCATGCCCGGCGAGGACGGCGCGGCCGTCTTCGCGATCGCCGACAGCGGGCCCGGCTTCGCGCCCGGCATCGAGGCGCGGATGTTCGAGGAGGGCGTGTCGTCGAAGCCGAGTGACGCGTCGGGTCGCGGCGTCGGCCTCGCCCTCGTACGATCAATCGTCGATGCGGTCGGTGGCACGATCGAAGTGAGCAAGGCACCGACGCTGTTCACGGTGACGCTGCCGGGCCGCGCCGTGCAGGAGGAGAATCAACGGTGATTAATGTGCTGCTGGTCGACGACGAGCCCCTCGCGCTCGAGGCGCATCGCGAGTACATCGGGCGGATCGACGGCTTTCGCGTCGTCGCCGAGGCCGCCGGGGCACGGGCCGCGCTCGATCGACTGGCCCCGAGCATCCGCGGCGGAGCCAGCGATGCGATCGACCTCGTGCTGCTCGACATGACGATGCCCGACGGCACCGGCATCGACGTGCTCCGCTACGCGCGAGCGAAGGCAACCCCGGTCGATGTGATCGCGCTCACGAGCGTGCGCGACCCCGAGGTGGTGCGGCAGGTGATCATGCTCGGCGCCGTGCAGTACCTCGTAAAACCGTTCACCTTCGCCGATGTTCGCGAGCGACTCGAGCAGTATCGCGACTATCGTGCGCGGGTACTCGATGCATCCGGCGCCGCAACGCAGTCGGAAATCGACGCGATGCTCGGCGCGCTGCGGCCGGCGCCGACGGCGCTGCCGAAGGGGCTGTCACCCCAGTCGCTCGAGGCGGTGCTCGGGGTCGTGCGCGCGCGGGCGCAGGTGACGGCGGCCGAGGCGGCCGAGGTGGCGGGGATATCGCGCGTGACGGCGCGGCGCTACCTTGAGCACCTGGCCGAGCTCGGCAGGGTCGAACGCGTGGCGCACTACGGCACGGGCGGGCGGCCGCGCTCGGAATACCGCTGGCGCGACGTGCCGTAGCTGTTCTCTGTGAAGTTGCGACCGGCATGACGTGATTGGTTGTGCGCCGTCAGGGACGCGACGCGACGCGAACGGCTGTGGCGCGCTCAGCGACAAGTGGCGCGATGCTGACGGCGCCACTTGTCGCTGGCAGCGCCACTTCGCGCCTTCGGTGCCGCCCCAACCGAGACACTCCTGGTTCGTGTGACGCTGGCGAAGTGGCGGGGCAGCGGCGAGCCGACGGCGGTGGCCTCCGGCAGCGACAGCCCCAGCGCGCGTGCCGGGTTGCCGCACGCGGCCCTCGAGGCGATGCTCGCGCGGCGCGACTACGCCCGCGCATCCGCCGACACCAAAACGCCCCGGTCACCTTCGCGCTATTGCGCGGATGACCGGGGCGTTTGCTGTCGGAGCCGCCTACCAGAATCGAACTGGTGACCTATTCATTACGAGTGAATCGCTCTACCGACTGAGCTAAGGCGGCTTGCCGCCTGTGACAGGCGACACGAAATCTTATCGTACGTTTCGTGTCCCGCGCCACTCGGGGCCAATCAGCGCTTGGCCCAGATGAACGGAGGCTTCGCCTGCTCCTCCTCGTGCGCGGCGTCGAGCGGGATGCCACGGCGCTCGCGCAGCAGCAGCGTGGCAATCGTCGCAACGAGCACGAGACCGATCAGATAGATACCCACCGAGGTCGTGCTGCCGGTCGCCTGTACGAGCGCGGTTGCGATGAGCGGGGCGAAGGCACCGCCAAGAATCGCGCCGAGGGCGTACGAGATCGAGGCGCCCGAGTAGCGCACGGATGCAGGGAACAACTCGGCAAAGTAGGCCGACTGCGGTCCGTAGCTAAGTCCGAGGCCCGCCGCGAAGAACGAGACACCGACGGTCAGCGTCACGACGTTCTGGCTGCTGATCGACCAGAGCATCGGGAAGATCGCGACGAGCAGCACCGTCCAGCCGATGAGATACATAGCACGGCGACCGATGCGGTCGGATAGGAATCCTCCGATGACGGTAAATACGCCCCACGACACCGACGAAATCGCCATAGAGATGAGCACCGCGGTGAGGTTCATATTGCCGTTCGTCGGCGCGACAGCCTGGTTCTGAATGAACCCGCCGGCGATCATGTAGCCCGCGCCGTTGTTGCCGGCGAAGGTAAGCGCTGCGATGAGCACGAGCGGCGTGTGTCGACGGAACAGCGTGACGAGCGGTACGCGGGCCTTCTGACTCTTCTTCTCCATTTCACGGAACACCGGGCTCTCTTCGACGGAGTGACGCACGACAAGGCCGACAACAACAAGCAGCGCGCTCAGCATGAAGGGCACACGCCAGCCCCACTCGAGGTAGGCGTCGCCCGGCGCGATGATGGTCATGAGCGCGATGACACCGCTCGCAAGCAGCATGGCAATGGGGGTTGCGACCTGCGGCGCGACGCCGAAGGCGCCCCGCTTGTTCGTCGGTGCGTACTCGACCGCCATGAGTGCGGCGCCGCCCCACTCACCGCCCGCCGAGAGGCCCTGAAGTATGCGCAGCGACGCGAGCAGGATTGGCGCCATGATGCCGATGTCGTGGTAAGTCGGCAAGAGCCCGACGAGGAACGTCGCGACACCCATTATCACGAGTGTGGCGACGAGGATTCGCTTGCGACCGAAGAGGTCACCGAGGTGGCCGCAAATCATCGCACCGAGCGGGCGGAACAGGAAGCTCAGGCCGATCGTGGCGAACGAGATGAGCAGGCCGAGTTCGGCGCCGGCGGGCTCAAAGAAAAGCGTATTGAAGACCAGCGCGGCCGAGCTGGCGTAAATGAAGAAGTCGTACCACTCGATCGTGGTACCGATCATCGAGGCAGCGACGACTTTGCGCCGTTCGCTGCGTAAATCAGTCGGGTTTGTGGCGTGCGTGAGGGTGGCGTTCGACATCCGTGACTCCGTTGTCAGTTGCGGTTCGAGCTGTGATATAGCTTGTATATCACATGGATATCAGGTGCTCAACGAGGAGAGATTGATGTCGCAAGAGGGAATCGACCGCCGCGGAGGCGAGCTCTTTCAACAGGAGGGCCAGGACGGCCTGCTGCATCGCGCGTTTCTGCGAGGCGCCGGACACAGCGCCGAGGAGGTGCGCCGCTCACCCGTGATCGGAATCGCGTCGACCGCGAGCGAGCTCAACCCCTGCAACCAGGGACTTTCGGGACTGGCCCGGCATGTGAAGGCCGGCATCACGGCGGCCGGTGGTCTGCCCCTCGAGTTCCCGACGATTTCGATCTCCGAACCCTTCTCACGCCCGACCAGCATGGTGCTGCGCAACCTGTTGTCGATGGACGTCGAGGAGATGATCAATGCGGCGCCCCTCGACGGCGTCGTGCTGCTCGGCGGCTGCGACAAGACCATCCCGGCCCAGATGATGGGCGCCGTGAGCGCGAACATCCCCGCGCTGATCCTCGCGGCGGGGCACCGGCCCGTGTCGAGATACCAGGACAACGACAAGTTCACTGTCGACGACATCTGGCCGGTCTGCGAGTCCCGCCGCATTGGCGACGTCGACGACGCGTCGTGGGCCGAGCTCGAGGCGAGCGCCAACATCGGTGTCGGCACCTGCAACGTGATGGGCACCGCCACGACGATGGCGGTCATCGCCGAGGTGCTCGGCTTCGCTCCCCCGGGCTCCTCGCTGCCTTCGGCCGCGAGCAAGGCCCGCATGGACATCGCCCGCCTCACCGGCGAACAGATCGTCGAGCACGTGCGGGCACAGCGGCTGCCCGCCGCGCGCATCACGCTCGAGTCGCTCGAGAACGCATTCCGCGTCGTCGCCGCGCTCGGCGGCTCAACCAACGCGCTGATTCATCTCGAGGCCATCGCCGGCCGGGCCGGGCTCCGCATCGGCTTCGGCCGGTTCCGCGAGTGGAGCAATACGACTGAGCTGCTCGCGAACGTGCGCCCGACCGGCGACCACCTCCTCGACGAGCTCGACCGCGCGGGCGGCGTGGTCGAGGTGATGCGGCGGCTCGGCACACGCATCCACCCCACGACGCTGACCTCGAACGGCACGTCATGGGGTGAGGTCCTCGCCGAGCAGCCACAGAAGTCCGGGCCCGCGATTCGCGACGACGCGAGCGCCCCCGAGGCAAACGCAGGCCTCCGGATGTTGCGCGGCAACCTCGCGCCGGAGGGCTGCGTCATGAAACTCAACCCGGGCATGCCGACGCAGTTTCTCGGCAAGGCGATCGTGTTCGATGGGCTCGATGACCTCCACGCACGCATCGACGACCCGGCCCTCGAGGCCGACGAGAACAGCATCCTCGTGCTCCGCGGCCTCGGTGTGCGGGGCGCCCCCGGCATGCCGGAGGTCGGGCACATCCCGATCCCAGAGCAGCTGCAGCGCCGCGGCGTCACCGATCTGCTTCGCATTTCGGATGCGCGCATGAGCGGCACCTCGACCGGCTCCGTCGTGCTCCATGTCAGCCCCGAAGCAGCCGTCGGAGGCCCCCTCGCCCAGCTCAACACGGGCGACACCCTTTTCGTCGACGCGATCGCGGGCACGATAGAGCACCGCGTTCCCGCCGAGGAGTTCGAACGCCGCCCGGCCGCCACGCCGCCTGCCCCCGCGGAGCGCGGGTACCGGTGGCTGTTCCAGCAGTACGTCACGCAGCCGCACGAGGGGTGCGACTTCACGTTCCTCGAATCGAACGGGACGCCCAAATGACTACCCGCGCGACACCGCAAATCGGCATGGTCGGCGCCGGAGTTATGGGGCTCCCTCTGGCTCGACGCCTCACCGACGCTGGCCATGGACCCCTGGTCTGGCTAAGGAGCGAGGCGAAACTGCAGGTGCTCAAGGCCGAGGGGCTCGCGGCGACGACCGAGCGCGCCGAGCTGCGCGGCCGCGACGTCGTCGTGTCGTGCCTGCTCGACGAGCATGCGGTGCGGGAGGTTTACTTCGGGTCTGACGGCCTCGCGTCGCTCCTCGATCCAGGCGCCCTCATCGTCGAGCACGCCACGCTCGCGCCCGAGTTCGTCGTCGAGACAGCGGCCGAGCTCGCGAAGCTTGGCATCCGGTTCGCGGATGCCCCGGTCTCGGGTGGGCCAGCCGGCGCCGAGCAGGGCACACTCTCGGCAATGGTCGGCTGCGTCTCCAGCGACTTCGACGAGATCGAGGCACTGCTGCAGCCCACGTGCGCGAGCGTCGTCCGCGCCGGCCCGGTCGGCGCCGGTGAAACCCTCAAGCTCGTCAATCAGTTCCTTGTCGCGGCGCACTCGGTCGCCGCCGCGGATGCCGCCGCGCTGCTGCGGCAAGCCGGCGTGGCACCGGACGTCGCGCTCCAGGCCCTGTCGGGCGGCTGGGCCGGCTCGCGCCGCCTCGAGCTACAGCTGGTCGACTCGATGACCGGCGAGTTTGCGCCCGACGGCGCGGGGCTCACGAAGTTCGAGAAGGATCTTCGCCACGTGCACGAGCTCGTCGCAAGCTCCGGCGTGCGCAGCGCACTCCTCCCGAGCATCGAGGCGAGCTGGTTTGCGGCGAGCGGTGCGCACCCCGACGCATCCTTCGCCGCCCTCGTGACCTCGTCGCTGCCCGACACCGCTCCCGTAACCGACCCGAACGTAACAGAGTAGGACCCACCATGAAGAGCGCCATCGTCACCGGCTCGACCAGCGGCATCGGCAAGGCCACCGCGCTTCGTCTATACGAGCGGGGGTACGGCATCGTGTTCAACGGCTACCGCACGCAGCAGCAGGGCGACGAGCTCGTGGCGCAGCTCGGCGAGCGCGCTGCCTACGTCGATGGAGACGTTGGCGACTCATCGGTAGCCGCGCTGCTGCGCGATCGCGCGCTCGCAGAGTTCGGCCGACTCGACCTCGTCGTGAACAACGCGGGCATCGCAAAGCCGATCCCCCACCCCGACCTGCAGGCCGTCGAGGACGACTTCTGGGATACGGTCATGCGCACGAACCTCAAGGGCCCATGGAACCTCGTGCGGGCCTGCGCCGGAGCCCTGGCCGAGGCGAAGGGACAGGTCATCAACGTCGCCTCGATCGCGGGGCTCTCGGTTGACGGCAGCTCGATCCCGTACGCCGTCTCCAAGGCTGGCGTCATCCACCTGACGAAGCTCCTCGCCGTCGCCCTCGGGCCGAGCGTTCGAGTCAACGCCATAGCCCCGGGCTACGTCGACACTCCACTCACGAACTCCTGGACCGCCGCCCGCGAGCGCATCCTCGCCACCGCGCCTGCCGGTCGGCTTGGTGAGGTCGAGGACGCGGCTCAGGCGATCCTCGCGCTCGCCGATCTAGGCTACGTAACAGGCCAGATTCTGGCCGTTGACGGGGGCGTTAGCCTAGTTTGACCGTCGGCTCACTGCCGGACGTCGACGGAGATACCGCGGAGAAGCCATGCAGTCGAGAAC
Source organism: Gulosibacter sediminis (assembly GCF_023370115.1). Taxonomy (NCBI): domain Bacteria; kingdom Bacillati; phylum Actinomycetota; class Actinomycetes; order Micrococcales; family Microbacteriaceae; genus Gulosibacter; species Gulosibacter sp. ACHW.36C. The sequence goes on from NZ_CP097160.1 coordinate 2,306,034, forward strand.
AGAATCGCTGCTCGTCGCGATTCGAGACCGAATCCGAACGGCGCAGATAGCCCCGGGCGAAGTGATCGCGGAAAACCAGTTCACCGAAGAGTTCGGTGTCTCACGCACACCGGTGCGCGAGACCTTCCGCCTGCTCACAACCGAGGGCTGGCTCCAGGTGCTTCCCCGCAAGGGCTACCTCGTGCGGCCGCTCAACCTCACCGACATTCGCGAGGTCATGGACATGCGCATCATCCTCGAGCCGGAGCTCGCGGCGCGCGCCGCGATCGCCCCAGCGAGGGAGGCGATCGCCGAGATCGAGGAGATCATCGCGAACCAGCATCAGTCCGGCATCGGCCTTGCCCAGCAGGTTGAGTTCGCGGCCGAGTTCCACGTCAAGGTGGCGATGCTGAGCGGCAACCACCGCGCCGCCTCAACGCTGCGGCCACTCGTCGACGAGATCAATCGGCTGCACTTCGTGTTGCCGGGCCTCGGCGCCCACATCTCGTCGACGACCGAACGCGAGGCGCACGAGTCCATCCTCGCCGCGATCGCTCGCAACGACGGCGAAGCAGCTCGCGCCCTGCAACTCCAACATCTCGAGGAGTCACAGAGCGCGATGCTGCGAGCGTTCTAGCGGGCTAACAGTTGATGTCGCCCTCGGGTAGGTTGCCCGTGATCAGGTAGTCATCGACCGTGCCGATAACGCACTCGCTGCCCTCGTCGTAGGCAATGTGGCCCTCGCCCTCGTATACGAGGAGCGACGCCGACTCGAGCTGCTCGGCGACGGCCTCGGCCCACTTGAGCGGGGTCGCGGGGTCATTCGTCGTCGCGACGACGAGCACGGGGGCCGCGCCGGCACCGACGACGGGCTGCTGTTCGGTCACGCGCGATTGCACGGGCCAGTTCTCGCAGGTGACGTCGCCGACCTCGAGCTGCGCCTCCGACATCGGATCCTGGAACAGCGTGACGTCCTGCAGCTTCTGGTTGAACTCCTTGATCGTCGCCTTGTCGGTCACGAGCGGGTAATCGAGGCAGTTGATCGCGGTGAACGCCTCTTCCTGGTTTGAGTAGTACGTGCCGCTCGGGTCGCGGCCGTTGTACGAGTCGGTGAGCGCGAAGAAGATGCTCGAGTCCTTATTGTGCTCCCACTGCACGAACGCCTGCGTGACGTACTGCCAGCTCGTCTCGTCGTACATGCCCGCGACGATCGCCTGGTAGATGATGCTCGAGGTGAACACGCGGCCGTCGGAGGCGCGCGGGGTCGCCTCGTCGACGTCATTCATGATGTCGCTGATCTCGTCGATCGCGCCGTCGACGCCGCCCGCCTGGTCAAAGGGGCACTCGGCCGCGGTGAGGCAATCCTCGAGGTACGCGCGGATCGAGTCGCTGAACTTCTCCTGCTGGTCGAGGATCACGTCGAACATCGGCACGGTCGGGTCGGTGGCGCCGTCAAGCACGACGCGACCGACCTGCTCGGGGAACATGTCGATGTACTGAGCACCGATGTCGGTGCCGTACGAGAAGCCGAAGTAGTTCAGCGCGCTGCCCTCGCCCACGACGTAGCGGAGCATGTCGAGGTCCTGCACCGTCGACTTCGTGTCGACGTACTCGAGCAGCGGGCCGGTGTTCTCGTAGCAGGAGTCGCCGAACGCGGCGGCCTTCGCCTGCTGATACGCGAGCAGCTCATCCTCGGTCATGTCGGCGTAGCCGTCGGGCACACCGTAGAGGTAGTCGTCCATGCCCGCGTCGTCGACGCAGTAGACCGAGCTCGAGTAGCCGACGCCGCGGGGGTCCCAGCCGACGATGTCGAAGTTCTCGCGCAGCTCGCTCGAGAACATGTAGTCGCCGCTCTGCGCGACGAAGTCGACGCCGCCCGCACCCGGGCCACCCGGGTTCGTGAACAGCGCGCCCTGCGAGTTGCCGCCGGTGGCGGGCAGTTTCACGAGTGCGAGCTCGATGGGCTCATCGGAGCCGGGATCGGCCCAGTTCAGGGGCGCGTCAACGTAGGCGCACTCGGCGGTGTCGTCGGCCGCCGCATACTCCTCGGGGCACTCGCCCCACTCGATGCCCTGCTCGTAAAAGTCTTCGCCGCCCGGCGCGACCGACTCGGGGATGCCAACGGCGCCGTCGCTGTCGCCGTCGGTCTCTTCCTCGTTCGTCTGCTGCTCGTCGGGCGTCTGCAGCTCCTGAATCAGGGTGCAGCCGCTGAGCACGAGGGATGCGGTGAGCGTGATCGCCCCGGCGCCAATCAGTCTTGCTCGTCGTCGCTTCGCTGCTTCTCGCATCGGTGTCCTCTCAGCGCGGGCTTCGGGCGGGGTCGCGCTAGCTCGAGCCGATGGCGTAACCGATCAGCAATTCCTCGAGCGCGAGCTGCGGCGGCACATTTGCCGCCAATCGTTCGCGCACCAGCGCAATTGCCTCAATGCTAGCGATCGTGTGCGACGCGGGCGCACGATTTGCGACGGCTTCGAGTTCGCCACGCCGAGATTCATTCACGAGCGGCACGCCAACTTGCAACTTCAGCATGAGGAGATCGCGCAGCAGCGACTGTATGTCGGTAAGGATGCGGTCGACGCCGTCGATCGTCGCGCGCTTCGCCCGCTGCTTCTGGTCGCGCTCGAGATCGCGAAAAATGCTCTGCAGCTTGCGCGGCACCGCCTGCCCCGGATCGAGCCCAAGGCTGCGGTAGGTTTCCTGCTTCTCACGCTCGGCCCGATCGGCAAAGTGCGCTTCGCCGTCGGACTTCGCGAGGTCGGCCCACTGCTGCGCCTTGCGCACCGCGTCGCCGGTCGAGGCGAGGCTGAGCACGCCGTCGAGCGACGAGTCGCGTCGCTGCCAGGCCTCAGGCGAGGTGACGAGTCGCGAGGCCATGCCGACGTGCGACTGCGCCTCCCGGGCCGCGCGCATGGCGATCTCGTGGTCGATGCCGTGGCGGCGCTCGAGCAGCTCGGCGACGTCGTCGATCGGCGGCGTCGAGAGCGCGACGACCCGCACGCGCGAGCGGATGGTCGGCAACAGATCGGCCTCGCTCGGCGCGCAGAGCACCCAAACGGTCGAGTCGACGGGCTCCTCGATCGCCTTGAGCAGCGTGTTCGAGGTGCGCTCGATCATGCGGTCGGCGTCCTCCACCACGATGACGCGGTAGTCGGAGTTGACCGGCGAGTTCGAGGCGCGCGTGACGAGCTCGCGCGCCGTACCAATGTCGATTGACACCTTCTCGGTCGCGACTGCCGTGAGATCGGCGTGGCTGCGCGCGGCGACCTGCTGGCAACTCGGGCAGACACCGCAGCCGTTATCGGGGCAGAGCAGCGCGGCCGCGAAGGCGTAGGCGATGGTCGAGCGCCCCGAGCCCGCGGGCCCGGTGACGAGCCACGAGTTCGTGAACGCCTGCGGGTCCTCGGCGCCGCGGCGGGCGCCGAGCACGGCGCGCTGGAAAGTCCCGACCGCGCGCGGCTGGCCGACGACCTCATCCCAGACACTCACGCTTGCTGCAGCTCCTCGAGCTTCGCCGCGACGAGCGCGCGGATTTCCTCGCTCACGAGCCGTTCGGGGCGGTCGGCGTCGACGACGCGGATGCGCTCGGGCTCCTCCTGCGCGAGTTGGAGGAACTGCTCGCGCACGCTGAGGTGGAAATCGAGGCCGAGCGATTCGAGGCGATCGAGGCGGCCGCGACCGGTGCGCATCCGCTGCATCGCGATCTCGGGCTTGAGGTCGAGGAGCACCGTGAGGTCGGGCATGAGCCCGTCGGCGGCCCAGACCGAGAGGTCGCGAATCTGCTGCGAGCCGAGGCCGCGTCCGCGGCCCTGGTAGACGATCGACGAGTCGAGGTAGCGGTCCTGCACCACGATCGCGCCGCGCTCGAGCGCCGGGCGCACGAGCGACTGGATGTGGTGGGCCCGGTCGGCCGCGAAGATGAGTGCCTCGGCGCGGTCCGAGAGGTCGTCGGGGCCGTGAAGCACGATGTTGCGCAGCTGCTGCCCGAGCTCGGTGCCGCCGGGCTCACGCGTCTGCACGACCTCGTGCCCGAGGCCGCGCAACCATTCGACGACGCGAGTGGCGTGCGACGACTTGCCCGCACCATCCCCGCCCTCGAAGGTGATGAACATGCCCCGCGACGCCACTATTCGGCCGACTCGGTGGTGGTCTTCGTCGCGCGCGTCGTCGCCGGCTTCTTGGCCGCGGTGGTCTTGGCGGCGGTCGTCTTCTTCGCCGCGGGCTTCTTCGCGGTGGTGGTCTTGCGCGCGGTGGTCGTCTTCTTCGCCGCCGGCTTCTTGGCCACCGTGGTGCGCTTCTTAGCCGGGCCCTTCGCCCGCTTTTCGGCAATCATCTCGACGGCGCGCGCGAAGGTGATCGTCGCGGCGTCCTGCCCGCGCGGCACCGTGACGTTCGTCTCGCCGTCGGTGACGTACGGACCGAATCGGCCGTCCTTCACCTTGACGACCTTGCCCGACACGGGGTCGGGCTCGGCGAAGTCGAGAATGACGGTCTTCGACTGGCGGTTCGCGTACTTCGGCTGCGCGAAGAGCTCCTGCGCGCCCGCGAGGTCGATCGAGAAGATCGATTCCTCGTCGGGCAGCGAACGCGTGTCGGTGCCCTTCTTGAGGTAGGCGCCGTAGCGGCCGTTCTGCGCGGTGATGTCGTTGCCCGACTCCTCGTCGGTGCCGACGACGCGCGGCAGGCTCAGTAGCTGCAGGGCCTGCTCAAACGTGAGCGTGTCGGGCGACATCGACTTGAAGAGGGATGCGGTGCGCGGCTTCGGCGCGGCCTTCTTGCGCTTCGCGCCCTCGGGCTGCTCGGGTTCGGGAATGATCTCGGAGACGTAGGGGCCGAAGCGCCCGTCTTTCACCACGATGTCGTGGCCCGACTCGGGGTCTTGGCCGAGCACGCGGTCGCCGGCAACGGGCGCGTCGATGAGCTCCTGCACCTTGTCGGCGGTGAGCTCGTCGGGCGCGAGTTCTTCGGGCACATTGATGCGGCGCGGGTCTTCGCCCTCGCCCTGCGCGACCTCGATGTACGGGCCGTAACGGCCGATGCGCAGCGTCGCCGTGTCGGTGAGGCGCGTCGAGTTGATCGCTCGTGCGTCGATGTCACCGAGGTTGTCGACGACCCGGCGCAGGCCCGGGTGGTCGTCGTTGCCGAAGTAGAAGCCGTCGAGCCACTCGACGCGGTCCTGCTCGCCCGAGGCGATGGCGTCGAGGTCGGACTCCATCTGCGCCGTGAAGTCATACTCAACCAAGTCGGTGAAGTGGTCTTCGAGCAGGCGCACGACGCTGAAGGCGGTCCAGCTCGGCACAAGCGCGTTGCCACGACGGTTCACGTAACCGCGGTCTTGGATCGTCGCAATGATCGACGCGTACGTCGACGGGCGGCCGATGCCGAGGTCGTCGAGCACCTTGACGAGGCTCGCTTCGGTGTAGCGCGGCGGCGGAGTCGTCTCGTGCGGCTTCGCCTCGGCGCCCGCGACGTCGACCTGCGCGCCGGTCGTGAGCTCGGGCAGCTTCGCGTTGCCGTCGCTCGCGTCCTGCGAGTTGCGGGTCTCGTCGCGGCCCTCCTCGTACGCGGCGAGGAAGCCACGGAAAGTGATGACGGTGCCCGACACCTGATATTCGGTGGAGATCTTCGTCAACGTGCCCGCCGCATCCGGCAGCTCGTGGGCGGCGCCCGCGAACGTAATGGTCTGGGTCTGGCCCTTCGCGTCGGCCATCTGGCTCGCGACGGTGCGCTTCCAGATGAGGTCGTAGAGCTTGCGCTCGTTGTCGTTGACGCCGCTCAGCTCACGCGGGCGCGAGAACTCGCTGCCCGCGGGGCGAATCGCCTCGTGCGCCTCCTGCGCGTTCTTTGACTTCGAGCCGTAGAAGCGCGGCTTCTCGGGCACCGTCTCGGCGCCGTAGAGTTCGCGAGCCTGGCTGCGGGCCGCGTTGAGCGCCTGCGCCGACAGGTTCGGCGAGTCGGTACGCATATAGGTAATGTGCCCATTTTCGTAGAGCGACTGGGCGACCGACATCGTCTGGCGGGCCGAGAAGCCGAGCTTGCGCGAGGCCTCCTGCTGCAGCGTCGACGTCGTGAACGGCGCGGCGGGGCGGCGGGTGTACGGCTTCGACTCGATGTTCGAGACGGTGACGTCGATGTTGCCCGCCGCGAGCGCGTCAGCGAGGGCCGTCGCGGTCGGCTCGGTGAGGATCGTCGCGTCGCCAGTGAGCTGGCCGTGGTCGTCGAAGTCGCGGCCGGTGGCGACGCGGCTGCCGTCGACGCGCGTGAGGCGCACGCCGAAGGCCTGGCCGGATGCGGCGAGGTCGGCCTCGACGCCCCAGTAGCTCGCGGCGATGAATGCGAGGCGCTCACGCTCGCGGTCGACGATGAGGCGGGTCGCGGCCGACTGCACACGGCCGGCGCTCAGGCCCGGGCCGACCTTGCGCCAGAGCACGGGCGAGATCTCGTAGCCGTAGAGGCGGTCGAGGATGCGGCGGGTCTCCTGCGCGTCGACGAGGTGGTCGTCGATGTCGCGGGTCTTGTCGCGGGCGGCCTCGATCGCCTCCTGCGTGATTTCGTGGAAGACCATGCGCTTGACCGGCACCTTGGGCTTGAGCACCTCAAGCAGGTGCCACGCGATGGCCTCGCCCTCGCGGTCTTCATCGGTTGCGAGGATGAGTTCGTCGGAATCCTTGAGCGCCCGCTTGAGCTCGGTGACGGTCTTCTTCTTCGCGTCGCTGACGACGTAGAACGGTTCGAAGCCGTTCTCGACATCGACCGAGAATTTACCCAGCGAGCCCTTCTTCTGCTCGGCGGGGAGGTTCTTTGGCTCGATCAGGTCGCGAATGTGACCGACCGATGCCATCACCGTGTAGTCGTCGCCCAGGTACTTCGAGATGCTCTTGACCTTGGTGGGTGACTCGACGATGACGAGCTTGTGCGACACGATGTGCTTTCTGTTGCGGGGTTGGGGGTGCGGCGATGTGCGGCTGCGCCCGACGCACACGGGTTGGGGGATGCCCGTGACGGGGAGTGCAGCGCATTCCGACAAAAACTGCCACGTTGCGCAGAGTAGCGCAACATCAGCGTGCGGCGCCGGGGTTCTCCACAGAGCGAAGTCATCCCTTTATATATGCACCCGTCTCCGAGTGTGCCCGAATTCGACCCTACGCGTCGCGTTCGAGCTCGGCGCGCTCGCGCTCGTCGAGGTGCATGATCGCCTTCGTGTCGATGCTCGAATCGGGGATCTTGCGGAATCCCTTCGAGATCACCGCGAGATAGATGATGCCGATCGCGACCCAGACGAGACCGACCGTGAGTGCCTCTGCGCTGAGCGAGAACCAGAGCCACATCGTGAGCCCGAAACCGACGGCCGGCAGCACGCCATAGAGCACGATCGCCTTCGCGCCGCGTTCCTTCGCGTCGATGAGGAAGAACTTGATGACCGCGAGGTTCACCATCGAGAAGGCGGCGAGGGCACCGAAGCTCACGACCGAGATCACGGTGTCGAGGGGCAGCACGAGGGCAAGCAGTGAGACCGCCGCGACCACGAGAATCGCGTTGCTCGGCGTCTGAAAACGCGCGTTGATTTTGCCGAACAGCGGCTGTGGCAGCATCCGGTCGCGACCCATCGAATAGAGCACGCGCGAGGTCGAGGCCTGTGAACTTAGGGCGCTCGCGACACAGCCGACGATGTAGGCGGCGAGGAAGAATGCCTGCAGCGCCGAGCCGCCGACGAGGCCGAACAGCTCGTTCGGTGCCGTGTCGAGGTTTTCGAACGTCGCAGGGTCGGGCCAGACCATGGCGCCGATCCATGAGACGAACACGAACATCACGCCACCGACCACGACGGTGAGCAGCACCGCGCGCGGAACCGTGCGGCGCGCATCCTTCGCCTCTTCGGCGAGGGTCGAGACCGCGTCGAATCCGAGGAACGAGAGCGCGAGGATCGCCGAGCCCGCGACCACGGTCGCGAAGTCGGGCGCAAACGCGAAGGGTGCGGTCGCGCTCGCGTCGGGCGAGAACTTGCCGAGGGCGAGCACCACGAAGAAGACGAGGAACAGCACCTGGAACGCGACGAGCAGCACGTTGATGTTGCGCACGACCTCGATGCCGATGATATTGAGCACCGTGACGAGCGCGATCGCGAGCACGATGACGAGCCACACCGGTACATCCGGGAACTGGCTGTTTACGTAGAGCCCGACGAGCATGTAGTTGAGCATCGGCAGCAGCATGTAGTCGACCATGAGGCCCCAACCGGTGACGAAGCCGACGCCGCGGCCGAACGCCTGGCGCGCGTAGCCGTAGGCGCTGCCAGCGGTCGGCAGACGGCGCACAATGCTCGCGTAGCTCAGCGCTGTGAAGAGCATCGCGATGGTCGTCACGATGTAGGCGAGCGGCAGGCGGCCGCCGGTGATGTCGCTGACGACACCGTAGGTGCTGAAGATCGTGAGCGGCACCATGTAGGCGATGCCGAACATGAGCAGGGTCGGGGTGCCCATCGCTCGCTTGAGCTGCGGCTGGTTCGTGGTCATGCCGTCGTACCTTTCGAAGATGCGTACTGCGCCACCACGACGCCGTCGAGTGTGGTGGCAAGGATGCGAATGTCGGCGACATCGTGTGGTGACGCGGTGATGGGGTCGGCGGCCCAGATAGTGAGGTCGGCGGGTTCGCCCGGCCGCAGACCGCTGCCGGTCTCGCCGATGGATGCGCGACCGGCGGTCGTGTAGCCCGCGAGGATCTGCTCTGGTGTCAGGGCCTGCTGCGCGCCGACCGCCGGGCTGTCTTGGTCGTGCGGGTGCCGGAGCTGCGCATCCGCGAAGGTGATGCGCGGGTCGTACGGCGCGACCGGCCAGTCGCTCGCGAGCGCCTGCACGATGCCAGCCGCCGCGAAGTCGCCCGTGCGGAAGCCTTGCTGGTTGCGGGGCTCGCCGAGGCGCTGCGACCACGAGTCGCCCTGGTCGGGATGCACGAAGAGCGTGCAGTGCGTCGGCTGCACGCACACCGCGATGTTGTGCTCGGCGAGAATCGCGACGGTCTCGTCGTCGGCGAGCTCGAGGTGCTCGATGCGGTGCTGCACGCCGGTCTTCGGCAGCGCCGCGAGCGTCTCAGCGACGAAGCGCACGCCTCGATCGCCGATCGCGTGGGTCAGGGTCGGCACGCCGAGCGAGTGCAGCAGCTGGATGCGCGCGGCGTAGGTCTGCGGGTCATGCCAGAAGCCGGCGCGACCCTCGCCCTCGGTGTCGGGTTCGTGCAGCCACGCGGTGCCGTTGTCGATCGTGCCGTCGATGAACAGCTTCACGCCCTCGTAGCGCCAGCGGCGACCATGCCGGCCGAGGCCAGCGACGAGCTCGCGCACCTGCAGCTCGCTGAGGTCGGGTGTGCACCACGGCGCGATGCGCAGGCGCAACGGCAGTTCACCGCGGCGCTCGAGTTCCTCGAGCACGTCGGTGACCGCGTCGCCGCCCTGCGCATCCGCCACGACGAGCGAGGTGAGGCCGGTCGCGGCCATGCCGTGCAGCAGCGCGTCGAGCTTGTCGGCCCGCGTCGTGAGCGGCTCCTGCGGCACGAGGTCGGCGATTTCTCCCATCGCCGCGAACTCGAGCGCGTGGCCCGAGAGCCGGCCGTCGGCGCGCGCCGTGAAGCCGCCGCCGTCGACGGTGCGGTGGGGCTCGGTGACGCCGACCTCGCGCAGCGCCGCGTCGGAGAGCAGCGCCGAGTGGGCGTCGAAGAGCATGAGGTAGACGGGCAGGTCGGGGCCGACCGCCTCGTGGATGGTCGTGTTGTCGACCGGGCCCTCGAGCGCGTTCGGGGCGAGGCCCCAGCCGAAGAGCCACTCGCCCTCGGGGAGGTCTGCCGCGCCGCTCGTGAGTGCCGCGATGATCTCTGGCCGCGTCTCGAGGCCGGTGAGGTCGACGCCGCGGGCCATTGCGAGGCCCCAAATGGGGTGGCTGTGGCCGTCGATGAGGCCCGCCGTGATCGTGGCGCCAGGGTACTCGAGCACCTCGGCGTCGGTATGCGCCCTGCGGAGCTCCTCCCACTCCCCGACCGCGGCGATCTGGCCGTCGGCGACTGCGACGGTGTCGCCGAGCACGCGCTCGGGCGACCGCACGGTGCGTGCACGGAACAGGGTGGTGGCAGTCGTCATGTAGGCGCCCTCCATTGGGTGCGACGTGGTTGGTGTCGACGTTTCGGCTGCTGTGCTGAAACGTTTCGACATCTTGTCATGGTGCGGCCGCGACGCGCAAGCATCCCCGTAGGATCGACGACATGGCCGCCGACCGAGTCACGATTCCCCAGCTTGCCCGCGAGCTCGGCGTGAGCGTCGGCACCGTGTCGAGCGCGCTGAGCGGCACCGGCAGGGTGGCGCCGGCAACGCGGCAGCGCGTGATCGACCACGCCGCGGCCCGGGGCTACCGCAAGAACTCGGCGGCGCGAAATTTAAAGGTCGGGGCGACGCAGGCGATCGAGCTGCACCTGCCGCGCAACGCCCGGCACCTCTCGTTCTACATCGACTTCGCGTTTGGCGTCGTCGACGCGGCCGCCGCCGCGGGGCTGGATGTGCTGCTCACGACCGCGGATCGGCCCCGCTCGGGCGGCCTGCTCGCGGCCGACGGCGCCGTATTCATCGACGCCGAGGAGGACTCGGAGCGCCTCCGCGAGCTCATCGCCTTTGGGGTACCGGTGGTCGCGGCCGATGGCGCGCCCGTGTCCGGACCGCACCCGAACCTGTCGATCGACATCGACTACGACGAGGTCATGGGCCAGCTGCTGCGCTCGGCGTTCGCGTCGGGGGCGCGCCGGCCGATGCTCATCGCGCCCGATCTCTCGCTCGCGTCGTCGTGGCGCGACCGCGTGACGGCCGCGTTCGAGGGCTGGTGCGAGCGGCTCGGAGTGCCGGCAGCGGTGCGGATGTTCCCCGTCAACGGGCCGGATGCCGACATCGTCGCCCTCGTGCGTGGCGAGCTTGAGCAGCCGGATGCGCCCGACTCGATGATCTTCGCCGGCCAGCGGCTCGCCGCGGTGTGCTCGGCCGCCCTGCGCCTCGGCTACGCCGATTCCGCCGTGCCCTGGATCGCCTCGTGCGCTGGCGACCCGCTCAGCGAGGTGAATGCGCCGCAGATCTCGGCGCTCGATACCCAGCCGCACGAGTTTGGTCGCCGGTCGGGCGAGGCGCTCGCGGCACTCATTTCCGCGGGCCAGCTATCGTCGGCCACGCACGAGGTGTGGCCGACCCGCATCGCCTGGGCAGAGCACTGGCAACGGGTCGACTAACCGCCGCGAAGTACCCACGCCGAACGAGGAGTCCGACCGCCATACGTCACGAGTTCACCGAAGTTCTCAACGACCTCATCGACTATTTCCTCCTCGCCGACATTCGGGCGCTGCGCGATTTCGCGACGCGCGAGGAGCTCCCCGCGGATCTCGCGACCGAGTTCACGACCACCGAGGCCGCCGACCGCGCGGTCGAGTCGGGCGTGCTGCTGCTCATCCCCGGTGTCGAGAACCTGCCCTACACCGTGGCGTTCGTCACGGCGCCGGACGCACCCCGGCTGCTCGAGCCGGGTGCCCAGCTCGAGCACCGCGGCGACGGCTACGCGCTGCACGTCGAGCACGGTTCGCTCGAGCTGTTCACGTGGCACGTCCTCGGAGAGTTCACGGAGAGCACCGTGGATGCACTGCTCGAGCGGTACGCCGGCTACGGCGGGCCGCGGGTCGAGCTCGAGAACGGCTGGTACCGCGTCGACGGACTCGCCGGGTGGCTCGACGCGGCCGACGGACCCGAGCCCGCCTTCGAGTTCGCGCTCACCAAGGTCGACGCGCGCCCCGCAGAGGCGAACGTCGACCTGGCCCGGCGCTACTCACTTGAAGAGGACTGAGCCCGCGGCTCCTGAACTCGCGTCGCCTACCCGATGACCTCGACGGAGTAGGCCAGCACGGTGATGGCGGTCGCGGTGCCTCCGATGGTGGTGTCGTAGGACGTCGACCCCTGCACCTCGACCAGGAGCTTGACGGTGTCGCCGGCGATTACGGTGGACAAGAGGTCGTCGCTGGCTGCCAGCACGATCGTGTTGATCTCGTAGTCGTACCACCTGCCAAGCTGTTCGCCTGAGGTATTCACACGGATGCCGTAGGTCCCCATCGCACTGTCGGCCTGCGTCACATAGCCGTACAGCACGTACTTCTCGCCCGTGTGGCTGTTGGCATCGCGCTCGAGCAGCTGCCAGTCGCGGTCGGAGATCGTGCCGTAGTTCGCGGGGTCGGTCTTCGCCTTCTCTTCTTCGGCCACAACCCAGGCCTCGTTGCTGGTTTCGACGTTGTCCGATGCACTCTCGACGTCGTCGACGGCGCCCTCGAGGTCAGCCAGCGCCTCCGAGTAGCCATCAGCCTCGGCGTGGTCCGACTCGAGCCCCAGCTCCCATTCGAGGGAGTCGATCGCGTCCGCGAGTTCCGTGCGCGTGGCGTCGTTGTCGACCTGACCGGAGGTCGTTTCGAGGAGGCTCTGCGCATCGGCGATGACGTCGTTGGCGTGACTCACGTAGTCGTCGTAGTCGTCCCTGGCCAGCAGCGCGGAACCCAGGTCGGCCGTCAGCGCAAGAATGTCCTGGCGCACCTCGTAGATTTCGTCGGCCTGTGCCCGGATCGTGAACGAGTACGGGTGGGGTTCGTCGGCGTCGAGCAGCGCGCTGGCTGCCTGGACATCGCTCTCGATGTCTGCGACTAGGCTCGCTTCGTAGCCCTCGGGCACTTCACTGAGCAGCGACTCGGAGTCGGAAATGACGCCCTCGAGCTTGCTGACCTGCTCGCGATAGTCGGCCAGGTTCGGCTGGTTCACCAGCGGAGGCACGATCAGCGCGGCGGCGAGCACAACCACCAGTGCGCCGATCGCGATGCCGACCCGCGCCTTGCGCGACGGCGTCTTCCGCTTCTTCAGCCGCGCACGGGTCGGCCCCTGAGCCGGCGTGCCCGCGCCCCGGTTGTGCATCGTGGCAGGCGTGGGCCGGCCGAACTCGGGGTTGGGGTTGGGAACCGGCTGCGGGGGCTGCTGCAGCGGCGGGAGCTGCGGCATGCGGTTGTCGGAGAACGGAACGCGGTCGTTGGAGCCAGCTACGCCATCAGTCATGGTGGTGTGCGTCTTTCTCGGAAGGCAGCCCGGAGCCCGGCTGCGAAGCCGCATGAGTGTGATTTCTCACGCACCTGAACTCTCTCCCGAGCCTCCGACATGAAACTCGGTCACGGCACGGAGTCGGGCAGCCCGGCCCTCGACGCCGCCGTCAGGGTGATCCAGCCGAAGTCGAGCGAGACGGTGACGAAGGTCTCGGTGCGGCCGGCGTCGCAGCCGTTGAGGGCGACGCCGTGTTCCGCGGCAATGGCGGCGGCGCGACCGCAGGCGTCTCCCGGGATGCGGCCCGACGCGGTATCGGCCGCCGCGAGCGCCGCCGCATCGGCGGCGACCTGCGCCCGCGTGTTCGCCGCGTGGGCCGCGAGCACGAGGCAGAGCGCGACCGCGATCGACACCGTCGCCCCAATGATCGCCATCGCGAGTACGCTGCCGCTCCCCCGCTCTGCGCGCGCACCGCACCCCACCCGACTCATCCGTCGACGTCCCGGAGCGCGCACGAGGTGGCGTCGGCGCTCACGCCGAGGGATGCGCCGAGCAGGCGGATCGGCACCGTGACGCGCGCGCAGCGAAACTCGCCCGCATCCCACACCTCGGCGCTCGCGCCATCGCCGCGGCCCGAAAGCGCGGCGCCGTAATCGTCACCGCGGGCCGCGAGCCGCGCGACCTCGCCCGCGGAGTCCTGCGCCTGCACGAACGCGGCCGATCCGACGACCGCGCCGACGCAGAGCGCGAGCACGAGCACGACGGCGGGCATGGTGACCGCGAACTCGACCGCAACCGACCCGCGTTCGTCGGCGCGCATCCGTTGCCGGCGCCGCGAACGCGGCCACCACATCCGCATCGTCGCGCCTAACCGAACGCGCTGATGACGAGGTCTTCGATGATCTGGCGCACCGCGTCGGACTGCACGACGGCGACAAGTACGCCGGCCAGCGCTACCGCAGCCATTATCACAATTGCATACTCTGCGGTGGCGGCGCCGCGCTCGTCGCGCAGCAGTCGCTGCAACCAGTTTCGGTCGGGGGATTCGGGTGTCAGGATCTCGGACATTGGCTTCCTCTCGTGGTGGTGGATGCACGGCACGTTGTTGCGGGCTACCCGATGGTTCGCTGCAGCACGGCGATGACGAGGGGCGCGACACCGACGGCGAGAAACGCCGGCAGGATGCACGCGCCCAGCGGCAGCATGAGCTGCACGCCGAGCTTCGCGGCCGCCTGCGCCGCGTCGGCCCGGGCGCGCGCCCGCTCGAGCGTCGCCTCCGACCTCAGCAGCTCGCCCGCCGGCACTCCGGCCTCGGCGGCGAGGTGCACGATGCCCTCGGCTCGCTCGAAGCCGCTCTCCTCAAGCCGCCACTCGCGCAGGGCGTCGCGCACGGCCGCCTTGGCGTGCTCGGCGCTGCGGCCCGACAGCATCACCATGGCGATGAGGTCGAGCCCGAAGCCCGGGGTCGTGGGATGCTGCGTCGCCTTCGCGATCATGCGGCGGTTCCAGAGCCAGCCGACGAGCATGAGCACCCCGCCGACAGCAAGGCAGCCGAAGCCGAGCGCGCTGCCCGTGAGCACCCCGATCGTGTCGAAGCCGAGGGCGGCGCCAAGCACGAGCCCGACGACTGGCAACAGCAGCACGATGCGCGAGGCGGATGCGGGGCCCGCCAGCTCGACCTGCACGTCGCGGGCCGACTGGCCAAGGTCGCGGAAGCCGTTCGCGAGCTGCCGCAGCGACTGCGCGAGCGGGGCGCCGGTGCGCGTCGCGAGCGCCCAGGTGACGCCGAGGGCGCGCCAGGTCGCGTCGGGGTGCCCCTGCAGCAGGGCGCCGGCATCGCTGCCGCAGCCCACCTCGCGCGCGAGACGGGCGATCGTCGTCTCGGGCGAGCGCCGCCGCCTGCCCTCAGCGGCCTGCTCGAGCGCATCCGCCTGCGCCACCCGCTGCCAAGCAGTGTCGGGCACGACGCCGCCGCCGAGCAGCGTCGCGAGCCGCTCGACCACCGCCGCGGTGTGCTCCGACTCGTGCCGCCTAGCCACCCGAACGCTCCAGCCGCTTGCCGGTGCGCACGCTCGTAACCCGCAGACGGCCGTTGTCGTCGAGCCCGAACTCGCCCATGTCGACGAGCTGGCGTAGGCCGCGGTCGCGCTCGATGTGCATCACGAGATCGAGCGCCGATACGGTCTGCCGGGCCACCGCCTCCTGCGACATGCCGGCGAGGGCGCCGAGTGCCTCGAGCCGTGCGGGCACGTCGGCGAGCGAGTTCGCGTGCAGGGTGCCCGCCCCGCCGTCGTGCCCCGTGTTCAGCGCGGCGAGCAGTTCGCGCAGCTCGGCGCCGCGGCACTCGCCGAGCACGAGGCGGTCGGGGCGCATCCGCAGGGCCTCGCGCACGAGTCGCTCGAGCGTGACCTCACCCGCGCCCTCGACGTTCGCCTGCCGTGCCTCCATCTGCACGACGTGCGGGTGCCGGATGCGCAGCTCGGCGACGTCCTCGATCACCACGAGCCGCTCATCTTTCGGCGCCTCGCCGAGCATCGCGCCGAGCAGGGTCGTCTTGCCCGAGCCGCCCGCGCCGGTGACGAGGATGTTCGCGCGATCGGCGAGCGCTCGGCGCACGATCTCTTCGGCGTCGTCGTAGAAGAAGCCGGCGGCGGCGAGGTCGTCGAGGCTGAGCCGGGTCGCCCGGGGTGCGCGGATCGAGAGCAGCGTGCCCGTCGTCGACACCGGCGGCAGCACGGCATGCACGCGGATGCCCGCGCCGATGCGCACGTCGACGGTCGGCGCCGCCTCGTCGAGGTGGCGCCCGCCCGCCGCGATGATGCGGGTCGCGAGCTCGCGCAGCGCGCGCTCGCCGGGCGCCTTCCACGAGCGGTCGAGCTCGGCTCCCGAACCTCGGTCGACCCAGAGCCCGGCCATGCCGTTCACGAACAGATCGGTCACCTCGCCGTCGGCGACATAGCCGGCGAGCGGGCCGAACGCCTCGGCCTGGCCGCGCGTCAGCTCACGCCGGGGTCGCGCGTCGTCGGGGCGACCGGGGCGAGCCACGAGCTGCACCTGCGCGGGCCGGTCGGCCGCGCGTTGCAGCACGAACGGCTCGGGGTCGCCGGTGTCGTAAGCGTCAAACGAAGTGCGTTGCATGCGCACCAGGATGCTCGGCTCGCGATCCGCGCGCTCGCCGAGGCCGGGCAGCTGTGGAGAGTCGCGCATCCACCGCCGTCGCGGGAGGCGGCGCGACGCGCCGAGCAACTACCTACCAAAGTTGGTATGCCGAGCGCACCTCGAAACCCGAGGCATAGACTTCGCGTGCAGATTCCGCATCACAACGAAGTGAGGTTCCTATGGTTGCTGCCAGCGACGACAAGATCGAGAAGCTCGTCAACCCGATTGAGACGTTCCCGCCGAGCGAGGACTTCATTGCGGGCACGAAGGTCCCCACCGACCTCCGCGATCGAGCGGAGGCGGACCGGCTCGGGTTCTGGGCCGATCAGGCACGCGAACTCACATGGGGTCAGGACTTCACCGAGGTGCTCGACTGGAGCAATGCGCCCCGCGCCCGCTGGTTCGCCGACGGCAAGATCAACGCCACCGTCAACGCGGTCGATCGCCACGTCGAAGCCGGCAACGGCGACCGTGTCGCGATCCATTGGGAGGGCGAGCCCGGCGACAAGCGCGCCATCACCTACAACGACCTTCACCGCGAGGTGCAGCAGGCGGCGAACATGCTGCTCTCGCTCGGCATCAAGAAGGGCGATGTGGTCGCCATCTACCTGCCGATGATTCCTGAGGCCGTCGTCGCGCTGCTCGCCTGCGCGCGCATCGGCGCGATCCACTCGGTGATCTTCGCGGGTTTCTCGTCCGACGCCATCCGTCAACGCGCCGATGACGCCGACGCGAAGCTGATCATCACCGCGAACGGGTCGAACCGCAAGGGCAAGGTCTTCCCGCTCAAGCCCACCGTCGATGAGGCCCTCAAGGCTCCGGGCCACACCGTCGAGCACGTGCTCGTCGTGAAGCGCCCCGAGTACGACGTCGAGATGGTCGAAGGCCGTGACCTCTGGTGGCACGAGGCGGTCGCCGACCAGCCCGCCGTGCACGAGGCCGAGGCGTTCGACGCCGAGCACCCGCTGTTCATCCTCTACACCTCGGGTACGACCGGCAAGCCGAAGGGCCTCTGGCACGCGACGGGCGGCTACCTCACCCAGGTCAACCTCACGTTCCGCACGATGTTCGACCTCCGCGACGACGACATGTACTGGCTCAGCGCCGACATCGGCTGGGTCACCGGCCACAGCTACCTCATCTATGGCCCGCTGCTCGCGGGCGCGACCCAGGTGATGTACGAAGGCACGAACGACTATCCGTCGCTCGACCGCTGGTTCGAGATCATCGAGAACTACAAGGTGACGATTTTCTACACGGCGCCGACCGCGATCCGTGGCTTCATGAAGACCGGACGCGAGATTCCGCTGCGCCACGACCTCTCGTCGCTGCGCCTGCTCGGCTCGGTGGGCGAGCCGATCAACCCCGAGGCCTGGGAGTGGTTCCGCGACGTCATCGGCTCGGGCAAGACCCCGATCGTCGACACCTGGTGGCAGACCGAAACGGGCGCACACATGATCGCGCCGATTCCGACGCAGGATGCGCTCAAGGCGGGTTCGGCGCAGAAGCCGGTTCCCGGTGTGGTCGTCGAGGTCGTCGATGAGGCCGGCAACCGCGTCAACCCGGGCGAGATGGGCCTGCTCACGATCACCGAGCCGTGGCCCTCGATGGCCCGCGGCATCTGGGGCGACGACGAGCGCTTCAAGGAGACCTACTGGTCGCAGTTCCCGGGCCGCTACTTCGCTGGCGATGGCGCGGGCGTCGACCTCGACGGCGACCTCTGGCTGCTCGGCCGCGTCGACGACGTCATGAACGTGTCGGGCCACCGCCTCTCCACCACCGAGATCGAGTCGACCCTGGTCGAGCATCCCTTCGTCGCCGAGTCGGCGGTCGTCGGCGCGGCCGACGAGGTGAAGGGCCAGGCCGTCGTGGCGTTCGCGGTGCTCAAGCGTTCGCAGGCCGACGCGATCGCGAAGGCCGACGTGCCCGAGGAGCTGCGCAAGTTCGTCGCCGACCGCATCGGCGCCATCGCCCGCCCGCGCCAGGTGTTCGTCGTCGACGAACTGCCGAAGACGCGCTCGGGCAAGATCATGCGCCGTCTGCTCAAGGACGTCGCCGAGGGGCGCACCGTCGGCGACACGACGACGCTCACCGACGCGAACGTGATGGCGTCGATCGCCGACAACGTCGCGGCCGGCGCGCAGGACTAGCCCCAGCCACAAAAACGCCTCGGCGGTGTCGGAGACGACACCGCCGAGGCGTTTTTGCGGTTACGAGCGGATGCGCGCGCCTACTCGAATGCGACGGTCACCTCGAGCTCGACCGGCGAGTTGAGCGGCAGGGCCGCGACACCCACGGCCGAGCGGGTGTGGCGGCCGCGCTCGCCGAACGCCTTGCCGAGCAGGCCGGATGCGCCGTTCGCGACCTGGGGCTGCTGCGTGAAGTCGGCGGTCGAGTTCACGAACACCGTGACCTTGAGCACGCGGGTGACGCGGTCGAGGTCGCCAATCTGCTGCTTGATCGCCGCGAGGGCGCCGAGGGCCGACAGCTCGGCGAGCTCCTGCGCCTCATCGACCGTGACCTCGGCGCCGACGTGGCCGGTCGCCTTGAGGGTGCCGTCGACGAACGGCAGCTGGCCCGAGGTGTAGACCGTGCCGCGGTCGACGAGGGCGGGCACGTAGTCGCCGGCCGGGGCGGCGACGGTGGGCAGGGTCAGGCCAAGTTCGCGCAGGGCGGATTCAACACGGCTCATCTGGGTTCTCCTTCGTAGTGGTGCGGCTTAGGCGGTCGCGTCGTCGGCGAGCGGACGCTTCATGTAGGCGACGGAGCCACCCTGCTCATTCGTGACGATCTGCACGAGTTCCCAGCCCTGCTTGCCCCAGTTGTTGAGGATTGCACCCGGCGTGTGCAGGGGCAGCGGCGTGATGAAGTACTCCCAGTTGGTCATGGTCATGGCCCTCCGTCGATGTGTTTCTGGCTGCGAGATTCGCCCGTGTTTGCGGGCGAGAACGCCCCGGGGCGGGAGCCAGTTTCCTGAACGCACCGCCCGTAATTACACGTTTCCAATTACCCTAGTTGCCATGCCTAACAACTCCTCCACTGCGCCGAAACGCAACGTCGTTGCGACAATTCTCGGCCTTCTTGGGATGAGCGGTATCGCGGGCGTGTTGGTCGCAGCTCTCGTGACCCCGCTCATTGCCGTTGCCGGTGTTGCGGCGAACTCGTCAATCACGCTGTTCGAATCGCTTCCCGACTACCTCGAGATCCAGCCACTGCAGCAGAAGACCGAGCTCTACGGTGACTTGAACGGCGAGCGCGTCAAGTTCGCCGAGTTCTACTCGCAGAACCGCGTTGAGGTGGCGCTCGACGACATCTCGCCGTATGTCGCCGAGGCCGCGGTGTCGACGGAGGACCCCCGCTTCTACGAGCACGGCGGCGTCGACGTCATCTCGGCGACCCGAGCCCTCCTCGTCGGCCTGATCGGCGACGACGGCGGTGGCGCGTCGACGATCACGATGCAGTACGTGCGTAACCAGCGCGTGCAGGCGGCCGAGGCCATCCTCGACCCCGACGAGCGCGACGCCGCGTTCCAGGACGCCACCGAGGTGTCGATGGGCCGCAAGCTCCAGGAGATGCGTCTCGCGATCGGTGTCGAGCAGCAGTTCTCGAAGGATGAGATCCTCCAGGGCTACCTCAACATCGCGCTCTTCGGCGGCCAGATTTACGGTATCGAGGCGGCCGCGCAGTACTACTTCGGCAAGCCTGCCAAGGACCTCACGCTCTCGGAGTCGGCGACCCTCGTGGGTACCGTGCAGAACCCGAACGCGTTCCGCATCGACAACCCCGACAACCTCGAGGCGTCGACGAACCGGCGCAACTACGTGCTGGGCCGAATGCTCGACGAGGGCGCGATCACCCAGGCCGAGTACGACGAGGCGAAGGCGGAGGAGATCACGCCGAACATCACCCCGAGTGAGCAGGGGTGCATGAACGCGAAGTACAACACCCAGTACTTCTGTGACTACGTTGAGAAGGTCGTGCTCAACGACCCCGCATTCGGCGCAACGTACGAGGAACGTCGCTTCGCGTTCCAGACCAAGGGCTACCAGATCGACACGACGATCGACCTCGACCTGCAGCAGACCGTGACCGACACCATTCACTCGAACCTGCCGGCGGCGATCGAGGGCGTCAACTTCGGTGGCACCGCGGTTGCGATTCAGCCGGGCACCGGCAACATCCTCGCGATGCAGCAGAACACCGAGTACGACCCAACCGATGCGGCGGCCGATAATCCCGCGGCAACGGTGATCAACTACAACACCGACTTCGACTACGGCGGTTCATCGGGTTTCCAGCCTGGTTCGACGTACAAGGTCTTTACGCTCGCGAACTGGTTGCAATCCGGCCATTCACTCTATGAGTCGTTCAATGCGTCCGACCGCGCCTACACGAACTTCTATCAGTCGTGTGACCGCGTTGGCGGCAGCGATTCGTTCGAGCCCGGCAACGACGCGGGTGCGAAGTACGGCAATATCAACGCCGTGCAGGCAACGCAGGACTCGATTAACACCGGCTTCCTCGCCATGGCTGAGAAGCTCGACCAGTGCACGACTGCAGACATCGCCGAGGCGCTCGGTGTGCACAACGCCGATGGCTCCCCGCTGAAGACCTATCCGTCGGACATCATCGGCTCGGGCCAGAACTACGTGTCGCCGATGTCGCTCGCGGTCGCCTTTGCGGCCATCGCCAACAGCGGTGAGTCCTGCGACCCGATCGCCATCGAGAGCATCACGCTGCGCGACGGCACTGAGGTGGATCCGCCTTCGAGCAACTGCACGCAGGCGATCGATCCCGAGGTTGCGCATGCCATGGAGCTCGCGATGAAGACCGTGATGTCGGCCGGTTCGGGTACCGCGTCGAACCCGGGCCTGACCTCCGAGATCATCGGTAAGACCGGTACCACCGGTGGAACGGTGGGCAACGGTAACGGTGCGGCCCAGACGTGGATGGTCGCGGCCACCACCGGCTTCTCGCTCGCGGTCTGGGTGGGTAACACCGAGGCCTACGAGGGTCGCCTCGCCTCGATGCGTGATATCGGCTTCGGCTGGACGCGTCACGAGGTTGCGAGACCGATCCTCGCGGCTGGCATCACCGAGTACGGCGCCGAAACGTTCCCGGCCCCGACGGGTGACACCGTGCAGCGGAAGAACGTGACCGTGCCCGACGTGGTCGGCATGTCGGTCGACGCCGCCACTTCTGCCCTCGAGTCCGCTGGATTCACCGTGACGGTGGGCGACTCGGTCGCCTCTGACGAGGCATCGGGCACCGTCGCGCGCACCAACCCCTCGGCGAACACGAGTGCGCAAGAGGGATCGACCGTGACCATCAGTCCGTCGAGCGGTGACAGCGATTCGTCGGACGGCATCCCGATGCCAGACATCGTCGGCATGTCGTATGACGAGGCCGTCGACGCGCTCTCCGAAGCCGGCCTCGGCGACCAGGGCACGCAGTTCCAGTGGCAGGGGTCGAAGGACAATCCCGTCAAGAGCACGTCACCCGCCGCCGGTGAGGTTGTCGGACCAGACGACACCGTGACCATTCAGGCCGAAGACTAGGGTGCGCATCGCACGCATTCTCGGAACCGGGGCCGCCACGCTGATTGCGGGCGGCCTCGGTTTCGTTGCCTGGGCTGCGGCCATCGAGCGGCGCCGGTTCACGCTGCGTCGGTACGAACTGCCGGTGCTTCCGGCCGGTGCCGCGCCCGTGAAGGTGCTGCACCTTGCCGACTTCCACTACGCGCCGGGACAGCGCAAGAAGCAGCGTTTCGTGCGCAGTCTCGCGAAGCACGATCCCGACCTCATCGTCGCGACCGGCGACAACTACGGGCACCGCGATGGGCTCGCTGGCATCGCCGAGATGCTCGAGCCGTTCCGCGGCGTGCCGGGGCTCAGCGTGTTCGGCTCGAACGACTACTACGGGCCAATCTTCAAGAACCCGTTCACCTATTTCACCGGCAAGAAGATCAAGGTCGAGCGCCAGCCCGATCTCGACGAGGCCGGCCTGCGCGAGCTGCTGTTCGATGACCTCGGCTGGGTCGATCTCACGAACTCGGCCGCGATCGTGCGCGCGGGCGGGCTGCGCATCCGTGCCGTCGGCGTCGACGACCCGCACATCCACCTCGACAAGCCGGATGCTGCGCTCGCCGACCTCGAGCGGCTCGCGCGCCGCGGTGGCGAGTGGGAGGTGACGCTCGGGCTCGTGCACGCGCCGTACCAGCGCATTCTCAATCGCTACGTCGAAGACACGGACGTCGCGGCGATCTTCGCCGGCCACACCCACGGCGGCCAGGTCTGCCTGCCGGGCGGCCGTGCGATCATCGCGAACTGCGACCTGCCGAAGGATCAGGCGGGCGGGGTTTCGGAGTGGTCGGCCGGTGGTCGCAGCGTGCCGCTGCACGTGTCGCGCGGACTTGGCACCTCGATCTACGCGCCGTATCGCACCTTCTGCCCGCCCGAGGCGTCGCTCATCACGTTGACGGCACGGGCCTAGCGACCCTCGCTCGGCGCGAATCGTGTGATTGGACGGCACCCTGATTTGGGGTAGTATTGACGAGTTGCCGACCTGGTTGGCACATCGGGATGTGGCGCAGCTTGGTAGCGCGCCTCGTTCGGGACGAGGAGGTCGCAGGTTCAAATCCTGTCATCCCGACGTTTGTGAAGTCGCGGGTATCGAGTATTCGATGCCCGCGACTTCTTCGTTTCCGGCGGGCCGCCCGAATGGTGTCGCAGCTGCATCTACTCCACGACGCGGCTCAGGGCAGAGTTCTCGTCCGTCGCTACCAGTCGCGCCCGCGCACCTCGGGCAGCGGGGTCGGTGGTTGCTCGAGCCGGTACCCGATATCGAACCGTTTGCGCCCGCCAAGGCGTGGCTCTTGCGTCCAATCCAGATGCTCCGGCGGGATGAACCACACCGTGCCACCACCCCGCGATTTCTCGCGCGCGACTCGCGCCGGCGACCCCGGCTCATGCGCAATCCGGACACCCCACCCCTCATGCACGCGATGGTGACACGAGGTACACAACAACACCCCGTTATCAAGATCCGTCGTGCCGTCATGCGCTTTCCACCAATCAATATGGTGCGCCTCCGTCATCCCAGGTGGCAGGCCACAGTACGCGCAGCCACCATCACGCTCGACCAGCGCGAGGCGCTGCGCCCGAGAGAAGTGGCGGTGCTCCCGACCCAAATCCAGCACCTCACTGTCACCCCCGAGCACGACGGGGATGATATTCGCGGCCGCGGCACGACGACGCAGGGTCGCCGCATCCAACATTGCGCCGCTCTCGGACTCCGCCGCCTCGCACTTGCCGGACAAGTGCTCGTGGAGGCCGTCCGCGTGCATCCGAATCAGCACGGTCGTCGTCACGCCCGGGACCTCATCCTGGGCACACCCGAGCAAATGCTTGCACGCCTCAACGAGGGCGTCGGCCTGCATCTGCGCGATCGACCGCGTGTCCTGGTCAACCGCGACCGGCTCAACCCCGTCATCGGTCGGGCGGAACATGACCGTCGACCCCGCGACCTCACCATCCGTCGGGACCTCCGGATCACCCTTCACGTTCTGGCCACGCGACGTGCGCAGCGCGTTCGTGCAATACGCCTCGAAGAACTTCGCGACATACATGCCGGACTCCGGGTCAAGCTTCGCCTTCACGTTGAGCATGCCCGTGTCGATATCGGTGTAGATCTTGACGCTGCGTTCGCGGCGTTGCTTGCGGAACGAGGGCGCGAGCCCGTCGGGGTCGAGTTGCGCTTCGAGGCGGGCTTCGACTTTGCGGAAGTCGGGCAGGCGCATCCCGGTCTTCGCGACCTCGACGATCTCGCGTTCGCCCTCGGCGAGGTCGTCGTCGAGCACGCGGGGTGCCATGCGGTGGCGGAGTTTCACGATCTCGTTCGCGTGCGCGATACCGAGTTCGCCTTCCTGCAGCGCGACCGCGACATGCGGTGCCCGCGGGACGCACCGGTCACCGGTCCAGTGGTCTTCCCCTACGACTTCTTTGCCGATGCGCACGTACGCGTCAGCGTCACGCTTTTCAGACCGGAGCACCTCGGCAATAAGGTCGCCGGCATCGCGGCAGCCATGGCGTCGCGCTAACGCATCCTCGCCCCGCGTCACGTCAGAGCGCACCGCGACCTCGTTCGCGACGACCGCGACCGCCGCACCCAACTGGCGTTGCATCGCCCCAAGCTGCTGGAGAAAGTCGAGCACGTCCGCATCATCCGCCCCATTCAGCGAGAACGCGAGATCCTCCGACGACCCCCGCCCGTGGGTGAGGGATTCCCACGACCCCAGCAACTCGGTAAACCTCGCACGCAAGCGCCCCGCGTGGGAACGATCCGCGCGCAAATAGTCAGAGAACGTCGTGACGGACATCGGAATCACCTCCCATCGGTGACTGCAACAGTGCGTATTTATATACTACGGTTTTCCAAGCCAAAGTCAATATTTTTAGTAGTTATGTTCGAAGCTGGCCCCCAGGTTTCCAGATTCTGGCACCTACCGCAGCGAGCGGTCGGCGCCGGTTCCCCAACGCAGCTTCATTGTCACCCGAGCCACCGACACAACTGTGACGCCCTCGACACGACGGTGGCTGCGAGCCCCAGCCACCGACTCAGGCCACGAGCGGCAGGTCATTGCCCCAGCCGCTCATGTCCTGCGCCAAGTGACCTGCACGACTAACTGCTCTGAAACACCGATGACTTACTCGCCTCCACCAGCGCAACCATCGATCGACGACCGCCAACTCGCCCCCGACCCCACACGCATCCGTCACCGAGCCGCCAGACACAGCCAGCAGCTCAGCCTCCGCCACCTGACCAACCTGACCAGCGGCCAACGGCTAACGGCTAACGGCTAACGGCTAACGGCTAACGGCTAACGGCTAACGGCTAACGGCTAGACAGCACTACCTGCAACCTGCAACCTGCAACCAACAACCAAACTGGCGCGACCCACCGCATCCTGGGCACAATGGGCCAAGACCCCACTCCCCAAGTCAGGTGACTCGATGACGAATCTCGACCAGCGGCCCGAGCTCGAACTGCTCGAGCCGGGCCAGCCCTGCACCGAAATCGAGGTGCTCGAGCCGCGCCTCGTGCCGCTCGGCGGTGTGCGCGCGATGACCGTCTATCGCACCCTGCCACAGCGCCAGCGCTCGCTCGTCGGCGCCTGGTGCTTCGCCGACCACTACGGCCCCGACGATGTCGGCGACACCGGCGGGATGTTCGTGCCCCGGCATCCGCACACCGGCCTCGCGACTGTCTCGTGGCTGTTCACCGGCTGCATCGAGCACCTCGACTCGGGCGGCAACGCTGCCGCCGTCGTGCCGGGCGAGCTCAACCTCATGATCGCGGGCCGCGGCGTCACCCACCAGGAGCTCTCCGACCACGCCACGACGACGCTCCACGGCGTGCAACTCTGGTATGCACTGCCCGAGGCAACGCGCTTCGGCGAGAACGAGTTCGTGCACTACGCGCCCGAACCTGTCGAACTGCCAGGCGCATCCGCCCGTGTGTTCATCGGCTCGCTGTTCGGCTCGACCTCTCCGGTCGAAACGCGCACGCCCGAGCTCCTCGGCGCCGAGCTCCTGCTCGACCCGGATGCGACGCTCACGGTTCCCGTACGGCGCGAGTTCGAACACGGGGTGCTGGCGGAGGACAGTGAGATCAGCGTCAACGGCACGCCAACCGCGCACCGCGAGCTCGCCTACGCGCCCACCGGCGCCGACACCCTCACAGTCACCGCGGGGCCGGCAGGAGCCCGCATCGTGCTGCTCGGAGGCGTGCCGCTCGGCGAACGGATTCTCATGTGGTGGAACTTCGTCGGTCGTAATCACGAGGAGATCGTCGAGATCCGCCGCCGCTACCAGGCCGAGCTCGGCTTCGAGCCCGCGGACCCGCAGGATGCCGGCAAACGCCCGCTCTTCGGCGACTTCCCCGACGGCCAACCCGATCCGCTGCCGGCACCGCCACTGCCCATCACGCGCCTCAAGCCGCGCGAGTAGCATGGGCAATCACATGATCGAGTTGCTCTCCCCCACCGAAATCGCCCTCGGCGCCGACACCGGTGCCCTCGTCGCCGACATCCTCCACACCGCGAAGGCGCGCGCGAAGGTCGGCACGAACCTGCTTGAGATCGACGCACTCGCGCGCGACATGATGCTCGCCGCGGGCGCCGAGTCTTGCTACGTCGACTACGAGCCGTCGTTCGGCGAGGGCCCGTTCGGCTACTACATCTGCACCTCGGTGAACGACGCAGTGCTGCACGGCAAGCCGCACGACTATGCGCTGCGCGACGGCGACCTCCTCACACTCGACCTCGCGATCTCGCTGCAGGGCGTCGTGGCGGATGCGGCGATCAGCTTCTTCATCGGTACCCCGAGTCCAGAGGGCCAGGCGCTCATCGAGGCGACCGAGCGCGCCCTGGACGCGGGCATCGAGGCAGCACAGCCGGGCGGCCGCATCGGCGACATTGCGCACGCGATCGGCACCGTCCTGCAGGGCGCAGGCTACCCCGTGAACCTCGAGTTCGGCGGCCACGGCGTCGGCTCAACCATGCACCAAGACCCGCACATCCCGAACTGGGGCAAGGCGGGTCGAGGCTGGAAGCTGCGCCCGGGCATCCTGCTCGCGATCGAGCCCTGGGCGATGCTCGACACCGCCGAGCTCGTCACCGACGCCGATGGCTGGACCCTGCGCAGCGCCACAGGCTGCCTGACGGCCCACACCGAGCACACCGTGGCGATTACCGAGGACGGCCCGCGCATCCTCACGCTGCCCCGTTAGCGGGCCGCCGCGAGCCTGACGTGCCTGCGTGCCGGCGCGGGGCCGAGCTGCATCGCTAGCCGTGCGCGACCGCATCCTCATAGCCGTCGCCCCAGTCGCTCTCGACGAACTCGACCAGCGCATCCACCGACTCGTGGAAGCTCTCGAGCGGGAAAATCGGGAACGTGTTCTTCGCGAGAAACCCCTCGTGCGTCACGTCGAGCCAGTCGTAGGTGAGCGAGACGTACGTCGACTCGGCGTCACGCGGTTCGAGCGTCCACGTCCACCGGTGCCCGATCGGAGGGTAGCCCTCGGTCGCCGGCTTCCAGGCGATCGCCGCGTTCTTTTCGAGCCGCGTCACGTGGTTCACCATGCGATACGCGCCGCCCATCTTCGGCGAGGACATGTTCATCGTGAAGGTGTCGCCCACCTGCGTGATCGGGTCGGCCGACGACGGGTCGACGCTCACAATCATCTCTTTCGGGTCGAAGTCGATGTGCAGGGTGGGGTTGCGCACGACGTCAAAGATTTCAGCCGGGGTGGAGTAGGCGAGCTTGGTCACGGTGAGGCTGAGCTCGGGTTCGAGGTCAAACCGTTTCATGCGCGCGAGTCGCACGTCGTCGTGAGGTTCCATATGTGCCGTCCTTTGGTTCACGAATCACCATTGATTCGTGCCACATAGCGTACGGGGTGATGGCCTCACGAACACCTGATGATGCTCATGCAAGTATTTATGCGTCGGCGACGTCGCTCGCGAGGCGCCCACCCGACTCGAGCAGGTAGCACTGGCCGCAGAGCGACTCGTAGGTGACCGAGCCGCCGTCGATCGCCACCTGGTCGCCCGCGAACGTGAACTTGCCGTCGACGTTGCGCGCATTGAACACAGCCTTGCGGCCGCAGCGGCAGATCGTCTTCAGCTCTTCGACCGAGTGCGCGATCTCGAGCAGCCGACGGGCACCCGGGAACGCGAGTGTCTGGAAATCGGTACGGATGCCGTAGCTCAGCACCGGGATGCCGTCGAGCACCGCGATACGAAACAGCTCGTCGATCTGCTGCGGGCTGAGGAACTGTGCCTCGTCAACGAGCAGGCAAGCGATCGCGCCGCGCTCAGCCACGAGGCCGGCGAGGGCTTCCCTCGGGGACGCGCCGTCGTCGAGCAGGATGTCGACCTTGCGGTCCATGCCGAGGCGCGACGAGATCGAGTCGGCACCCTTCGTGTCGAGGCGCGGCTTGAGCAGCACGACGGCCTGCCCGCGCTCCTCGTAGTTAAAGGCAGTTTGCAGCAGCGCCGTCGACTTGCCCGAGTTCATGGCGCCGTAGCGGAAATAGAGCTTGGCCATGCTTACTCCTCACCGATGGTGCGGAGGGACTCGTGCGCGAGGCCGCGCAGGTTTGCGACGAGGCCGCCGGCGATCGTCTCCAGCGCGACCGAGTTGCGCCCACCCTCGGGCACGATGACGTCGGCCCAGAGCTTCGACGACTCGACATAGCGCTCATGCATCGGCTTCACCGTCGCGAGGTACTGCGCCTCGACCGACTCGAGCGTGCGACCGCGCTCGAGCACGTCGCGCTTGATGCGTCGCAGGATGCGCACATCGGCGTCGGTGTCGACGTACAGCTTGAGATCGAAGCGGGCCCGCAGCGCCTCGTCGGCGAGCACGAGCACGCCCTCGACGAAGATGATCGGCCGGCTGCACACCGGCACCGTGACGTCGGAACGATTGTGCTGCGCGTAGTCGTAGGTCGGCGATTCGACATCGCGACCCGCAAGCAGTTCGTCGAGGTGCTCCACCAGTAACGCATTGTCGAAGGCTTCGGGCGCGTCATAGTTCACGAGCACGCGCTCGTCGTAACTCAGCGCATCCTGTCGGTTGTAGTAGTTGTCGTGGAAAATCACCGCGGCATCGTCGGCGAACCGTTCGGCGAGGGCGCGCGTGAGCGCGGTCTTCCCGCTTCCTGATCCGCCGGCGATGCCGACAACGAATGGCTGGCCCAAGTTACGCGACGGGGGCGATGCCGAGCACCTTCGCGGTGTCGTTCTGCACCTGCTTGGCCAGCTCCGGCTTGTCGTTGAGCGTCTGGCCGTACGACGGCACGAGGTCGGTGATCTTCTCAGACCAGCTCGGCCACTGCTCCGGGAAGCAGCGCTCAAGCAGCGAGATCATCGCCGACGGGGCGACGGATGCGCCGGGCGAGGCACCGAGCAGGCCCGCGATCGAGCCGTCGGCCTTGGTGACCACCTCGGTGCCCATGACGAGCAGGTAACCCTTGCCCTTCGGGTTCTTCTTCATGACCTGCACGCGCTGACCGGCCGTGATGAGGCGCCAGTCTTCGCTCTTCGCCTCGGGGAAGAACTCGGCGAGCGACTCGAACTTCTTCGCCGGCGACGCGGCGAGCTGGCCCACGAGGTAGGTGACGAGGTCGAGGTTCGTGACACCAACGCCGAGGTAGGTCGGGATGTTGTCGACGCGCAGCGACTTGAACATGTCGAGCAGGGAACCCTGCTTGAGGTAGCGGGTGTTGAAGCCGGCGTAGGGGCCGAACATCAGCGAGGCCTTTCCGTCAACCACGCGGGTGTCGAGGTGCGGCACCGACATCGGTGGTGCGCCGACCGGAGGCATGGCGTAGACCTTCGCCTGGTGCTTCGCGACGACCTCGGGGTTGTCGGTGCGGAAGAACTCGCCCGAAATCGGGAAGCCACCAAACGCCTTAATCTCGGGGATGCCCGACTTCTGCAGCAGCGGCAGCGCGCCGCCGCCCGCGCCGACGAACACGAAGCGCCCGTGGGTGACGTTCTTGCGGCCCTTTTCGGCGCCGCTCGCGACCTTCGTCGCGACCTGCCAGACCCCATCCGGGCGCTGGCGGAGGTCGACAACCTCGGTGCCGAGGCGCACGACGGCGCCGTTCTCGATCGCTGCCTGGAAAAGCAGGCGCGTGAGCGAACCGAAGTCGACGTCGGTGCCCTGCTCGACGAAGGTCGCGGCGACCTTCTCGTCCTTCGCACGGCCGACCATGAGCGCGGGAGCCCACTCGAAGATCTGCGTGGGGTCGTCGCTGAACTGCATCGTCGAGAACAGCGGCTGTTCCTTGAGGATGTTCCAGCGGCGGCGGAGGAACTCGACGTTCTCTTCGCCGGTCACGAACGTCATGTGCGGCACGGGGTTGATGAACTTCGTGGGCTCGGGCAGCTGGCCGCGAGTCACGAGCGTCGACCAGAGCTGGCGCGACACCTGGAACTGCTCGTTGATCGTGAGCGCCTTCGAGATGTCGATCTTGCCGTCGGTCTCGGGCGTGTAATTGAGCTCGCACAGCGCCGAGTGGCCGGTACCCGCGTTGTTCCAGGGGCCGGACGACTCCTGAGCGACATCGTCGAGTCGCTCAATGATCTTGATCGACCAGTCGGGTTCGAGTTCGTGGAGCAGTGTCGCCAGGGTCGCCGACATAACACCGCCGCCAATGAGGACAGCATCGTAGATCTTCGGGTTCGTCACGTAACTACCTTACTCCCGGGCTTCGGCACGCTTTGGGTGCGCTATTCAGTTGGTGTGACCCGCGATTGTTCGCGGATGCGCTAATTAGGCCGAGAGTTCCTCGGCCACGAGCTCGGCAATCTGGATCGCGTTGAGGGCTGCGCCCTTGCGCAGATTGTCGTTGGAGATGAAGAGGCTGAGACCCTTGCCCTCGGGTGCCGACTGGTCGGCACGGATGCGGCCAACGAGGCTCGGGTCGGTGCCGGCGGCGTCGAGCGGGCTCGGCACATCCTGCAGTTTGACACCGGGCGCCTCGGCGAGGATTTCGGTGGCGCGCTCGGGGGTGATGTCGTTCGCGAACTCGGCGTTGATCGAGAGCGAGTGGCCGGTAAAGACCGGCACGCGCACGCAGGTGCCGGCGACGCGGAGGTCGGGCAAGTGGAGGATCTTGCGCGACTCATTGCGAAGCTTCTGCTCTTCGTCGGTCTCACCTGTGCCGTCGTCGACGAAGTTGCCCGCCTGGGCAACGACGTTGAAGGCGATGGGATGCACGTAGAGCTCTGGTTCGGGCAGCTCGACCGCGTGCCCGTCTTGCACGAGACCGAGCAGGGCGTCCTCGCCCTGGTTCACGGCGGCGACCGCCTGGCTCGAAAGCTCGCGGGCGCCCGCAAGGCCAGAGCCCGAAACGGCCTGGAAGGTGGTGACGATGAGGCGTTCGAGGCCCGCGGCGTCGTTGAGCGCGCGCAGGGCCGGCATGGCCGCCATCGTGGTGCAGTTCGGGTTCGCAATGATGCCCTTGGGGCGGTTCGCGATGTCGCCAGGGTTGACCTCCGACACGACGAGCGGCACCTCAGCGTCACCGCGCCATGCCGACGAGTTGTCAATGACCACCGCACCGGCGGCGGCGAAACGCTCTGCCTGGGCGCGCGAGGTGGCGCCGCCGGCTGAGAAGAGGGCAATGTCGATGCCGCTGAGGTCGGCGGTGGCGACGTCTTCGACGGTGAGTTGCTCGCCGTCGAACTCGATCTGCTTGCCCGCCGAACGGGCCGAGGCGAAGAGGCGAATCGACGCAATCGGGAAGTTCCGCTCAATGAGGAGGCGGCGCATGACGCCACCCACCTGACCGGTGGCACCGACAACGGCAACATTCATCTTCTTGACCATGCCCACCAGCTTAACCGCCCAACACACGTCCCGCCGCCCCACCAAGTAAGGGGGTTGAGTGGCGACGCGGGTGGAGCGTTAGCGGCCGGTACCGGCGTAGACGACGGCCTCGGAGTCGCCGTCGAGACCAAACGCGGTGTGGATGACGCGCGCGGCCTCGGGCACAACATCCGCATTCGTGATGATCGAGATGCGAATCTCGGAGGTCGAGATCATGTCGATGTTGATGCCCGCAGTCTTGAGCGCCTCGAAGAGCGTCGCCGAGACGCCGATGTTCGTGCGCATGCCCGAACCGACGAGCGAGACCTTGCCGATCTGGTCGTCAAAGCGCAGCGACTCGTAGCCGAGCGTCTCGTGGTTGCCCTCGAGCGCGCGCAGCACCTGCTCGGCCGAGGTCTTCGGCAGCGTGAACGAGATGTCGGTGACGCCGTCGTTCTGCGTCTGCACGTTCTGCACGATCATGTCGATGTTCGCGCCCTGCTGGGCGACGATGTTGAAGATCGCGGCGGCCGAGCCCGGAACATCCGGAACACCGACGACGGTGATCTTCGCCTGGCTGAGGTCGTGCGAGACGCCGGCGATCGAGGCTTCTTCCACTGCGTACTCCTTAGAAGTTTCGGGGTTGTAGACGATGGTGCCGGGGTCGCTCGAGAACGACGAACGCACGACGAGCGTGACGCCCTGGCGGCGGGCGTACTCGACGGCGCGGATGTGCAGCACCTTCGCGCCGCTGCCCGCCAGCTCGAGCATCTCTTCGCTCGAGATGTGATCGATCTTGTGCGCCTTCGGCACGATACGCGGATCGGCGGTGAAAATACCGTCGACGTCGGAGTAAATTTCGCACTTGTCGGCGTCGAGGGCGGCCGCAAGCGCGACGGCGGTCGTGTCAGAGCCGCCGCGGCCGAGCGTCGTGATGTCGCGAGTGTCGCGGTTGAAGCCCTGGAACCCGGCGACGATCGCGATCGCACCCTCGTCGAGTGCCTCGCGCACGCGCACCGGCGTGACGTCGACGATGCGGGCGTCGCCGTGCTTCGCGTCGGTAATCATGCCGGCCTGGCTACCGGTGTACGAGCGGGCGTCGTAGCCCATCGATTTGATCGCCATCGCGAGCAGCGCCATCGAGATGCGCTCGCCCGTGGTGACGAGCATGTCGAACTCGCGGGGGTCGGGAATCGGCGTGATCTCGTGTGCAAGGTCGATCAGCTCATCGGTGGAGTCACCCATCGCCGAGACGGTGACGACCACTTCATTGCCGGCACGCTTCGTGTCGACAATGCGCTTCGCGACGCGGCGGATGCTTTCGGCGTCGGCAACCGACGATCCGCCATATTTCTGCACAATGAGGCTCACAGGGGCTCCCTTCCGCGCGGCTGCGCACCATCGGCCAGCTTAGCCGGTCGGATGCGCGTGGCGACGCTGTGGATACAGCTAAGAAATGACGCGTCGGCCCGCGAAGGCGCGCCCGAGCGTTACTTCGTCGGCGTACTCAAGGTCGCCGCCGACGGGCAGGCCGGATGCGAGGCGCGAGACCTTGAGGCCGACCGCTTTGAGTAGGCGGGAGAGATACGACGCGGTGGCGTCGCCCTCGAGGTTCGGGTCGGTCGCGATGATGACCTCAACGACGTCGCCCGTTTCGAGCCGCGGCATGAGCCCGCGAATGTTGAGCTGATCGGGGCCAATGCCGTCGATCGGCGAGATCGCGCCGCCGAGCACGTGGTAGAGCCCCTCGTACTCGTTGGTGCGCTCGATGGCGCCGACGTCCTTCGGTTCCTCGACGACGCAGATGAGCGAGCGGTCGCGGTTCGGGTCGCCACAAATGATGCAGACGTCCTGCTCCGCGACGTTGCCGCAGTACTTGCAGAACTTCACCTTGTCGCGCACCTCGAGCAGGATTTTCGCGAGCCGCGACACGTCAAAGTTCTGCGTCTGCACAATGTGGAACGCGATGCGCTGCGCCGACTTCGGGCCGACGCCGGGCAGGCGCCCGAGCTCATCGATGAGGTCCTGAACAATTCCCTCGTACATGCCTAGTACTCCTCTGGCGGCGCTTCGAAGTCGTCGGGCGCCTCATCGAACGGGCCCGACGGCCCCGGCAGGGCCCGCAACTCTTCGCCGACGAAGCGCGCGCCGAGCCGTTCACGAATAACCGACTCACCGTAGCGCTCCTGGCCCGCCGCGAGCGCAGGATGCTTCGGTGCGGCGGGTTCCTCGGGCTCGGGTTCTGGTTCGGGTTCGGCAACGGGCTCGGGTTCGGAGCCCGGAACGGCGACGACGTTCCAGCTCGGCGCCGCGGGTGCGGTGCTTGCTGGCTCGGCACCGGACTGCTGGTCGCCGGTGGCTACCGTCTCGGAATTCGCCTGGCGCGTTTGGTTCTGGTCGGCTGTGCCCCGCGAGGCTCCGGCTGAAGCGGATCGCGACGACGCCGGGTCGACGGGGTTGCGCACCTCGGTGCCGGGCGCCGCGTGCAGCGTCGCCTCGGGCATCGCCACGGGGGTCGCGTCGTGCTCGCGCTCGCTCGCATCGGTCGCCGCGACCTCTTCGACCGAGTGTCCCTCGCGCACAGGCTCAGCGGCCGCCGCTTCAGAGCTCACGGCGTCAGAGCCCGCGGGTTCGGCGCTTGCGGCGGCGCTCGGCTGGGAAGCCGTCGCGAATCCAGCGCTGGAGTCAGAACCGGAATTGGCCGCGTTCGCTCTGTTCTCGCCCGCATTGGTGGGCGCGGCATCGACCGGGTCGACAGTCTGGGGCGCCGGGTCGTTCGGCTGGCCGGCATCGCTCGGCTCGGGGCCGGTCGCGAATTCGTCCCAGGCCGAGCCCGGGCCGTCATCGGCAACCCGCGGCTCACCGGGAATCGGCGCGACGTTCCACGTGGCTCCCCCGCCGGAGGTTGCCGCCGGTGCTGGAGCCTGGCTCGCCCTGCCTCGGTGACGTTCCTCGTCGGATGGCGCGGATGGCGCATCCGCCGCCGGTGCCGCCGACTCGCGACCGGGGCTGCGCTCGATCTTCGGGGCGATCTTCATGTCGACGCCGAACACCTCACGAAGCGCGCTCTTGAGGTGGTCGCTCGGCGACGGCTGGCCGTCGCGAGCCTGACGCGCCTGGTCGAAAACCGCGCGGTTAGGGAACCACAGCGCAAGCACGCCGTCGGCGTAACCGAGCGGCTGCAGTCCCCGCACGACCGACCAGGTCGAGCGCCCGCCGAGACGGTTCACGGCCTCGAGCACGCTTGGCCAGGCGTCCTGCACCTGGCCTGCGTCGGGCTGCTTCGCGCCGGCTTGGTCTGCGCCGCGCTGGCCCGCGCCAGTCTGCGTCGACTCGGATGCTCTGCCTGCGCCTTGGCCGGCTTCCGGCTGGCCCGCGTCGGGCCGGTTCGCGCTGGCTCGCGCCGAACCGGATGCTCCGGTCGACCCCTGGCCCGATTCGGCAGGTGCCGGGGCGGATGCGGCAGGCTGCTCGGTGCGCCAAGGTTCGGGTGCGTCGGGGCGCCCGGCCCGGGCACCCGCTGCAGACCCATTCGCCTGCGGCGGAGCCGAATTCACGCGCTGCTGACCAGATTCGTGCGCGCCAGGCGCCTGCCCAGGCCCACTCGACGGCGCACCGTTCGCCTGCGTCGGAGCGGAATCCGCACGCTGCTGACCAGATTCGCGCGCGCCAGGCGCCTGCCCAGGCTCGCGCGACGGCGAACCGTCTGCCTGTTGTCCGCCCTCACGCGAGACTGGTGCACCCGCGGCACCAGCCGGCGGCACTGTCGGCCCAGCGTCAGTCACACCCGGCGTCGCCCACGCCGCCTTGGCGGCCTCGGCCGCAGACACCTTAGGCGCCTCCGGCTCGGGCCGCCGCTGCGGCGCACGCTCCGGCTCACGCTGCGGCGCCGGTCGTTCGTCGTGCGGCGCGCGCGTCGGCGCGGCCCCCTGACCGCGATCGG
Organism: Gulosibacter sediminis; assembly: GCF_023370115.1. Classification (NCBI taxonomy): domain Bacteria; kingdom Bacillati; phylum Actinomycetota; class Actinomycetes; order Micrococcales; family Microbacteriaceae; genus Gulosibacter; species Gulosibacter sp. ACHW.36C. The sequence goes on from NZ_CP097160.1 coordinate 2,341,576, forward strand.
CCGCGGGTGCACCGCGACCCGGCGCATCCGGCTGCCCGGGCGCGCGCTGTCCACTCGCGTCGCGCTGCCCGCGCGCATCCTGCCCCGGTGCCGCACCGGGCGCATCCGCCTCGGCAAACGCCGCGCGCTGCGCCACGAGCACGCGCGCGATCATGAGCTCGAGCTGCAGTCGGGGCGCGGTCACGCCAGTCATCTCCGACAGCGTCGCGTTCACCGCATCGGCCATGCCCGACAGCGCGCGCGGGGTAAATCGCGCGGCGTTCGTGTGCATGCGCTCGAGCTCGTCGGGCGAGATGCCGCGCAAGACCGCCTCGGCGCCCTGGCCGATTGCCTTCACCACGATGAGGTCACGCACTCGTTCAAGCAGGTCTTCGACAAAGCGCCGCGGATCTTGCCCCGACTGAATCACCGAGTCAACCGAGCGGTACGCGGCCGAGGCATCACCGTCGGCGAAGGCCGCGATCGTCTCGTCGAGGAGGTCTTGCGCCGTGAAACCGAGCACCTGCGTCGCGAGCTGGTACTGCATCGTCTCGCCCTCGGTGCCAGCGATGAGCTGGTCGAGCAGCGACATCGTGTCGCGCGCCGAGCCACCGCCCGCGCGCACGACGAGCGGCAGCACACCCGGCTCGGCCGAGATGCCCTCGGCGGCGCAGATGCGCTCGAGGTACTCGAGCATCGGCGCCGGCGGAATCAGCCGGAACGGGTAGTGGTGCGTGCGCGAGCGAATCGTGCCTATGACCTTCTCGGGCTCGGTCGTCGCGAAAATAAAGAGCACGTGCTCTGGCGGCTCCTCCACCACCTTGAGCAGCGCGTTGAAGCCCTGCGAGGTGACCATGTGCGCCTCGTCGATGATGAAGATGCGGTAGCGGTCGCGGCTCGGGGCCATGACGGCGCGCTCGCGCAGTTCGCGGGCGTCGTCGACACCACCGTGGCTCGCGGCGTCGATCTCGGCGACGTCGAGCGAGCCGCCGCCCTCGCGGCCGAGCTCGAGGCACGAGTCGCACTTGCCGCACGGCTCGGGCGTCGGCCCCTCTGCGCAGTTGAGGCAGCGAGCGAGGATGCGCGCCGACGAGGTCTTGCCGCAGCCGCGCGGGCCAGAGAAGAGGTACGCATGGTTGATGCGGCCCGAGCGAATCGCCACCGAGAGCGGGTCGGTCACCTGTTGCTGACCGATCATTTCGGCGAACGTCTCGGGCCGATATCGGCGATACAGGGCAGCAACCATGCCCTCCATCGTAGAGGTCGCCACCGACCCGCATGCCGGGTCATCCACAGGTGCGCCTGTGGCGCTACAGCCCCGTTTGCGCGAGCGTCTGCCGCGCGATCTCGACCTCTTCGTTCGTCGGCACGACGAGCACGGTCACGCGGGAGGCGCCGGTCGAGATCACCCGGATGCCGTCGTTCGGCAGCTGGTTGCGCTCGGGGTCGAGCTCGACCCCGAGCCACTCGAGGCCCTCAAGGGTGCGCCGCCGCACCTCGGCCGAGTTCTCGCCCACGCCGGCGGTGAACACGATCGCGTCGCCACCGCCGAGCGTGACGAGGTACGAACCGAGGTAGTGCCGCAGTCGATGCACGTAGACGTCGAGGCCGAGCTGGGCCGCCGCATCCCCCGCCGCCGCGCGCTGCGTGACATCGCGCACGTCGTTCGTGCCGGTGAGCCCGAGCAGGCCCGAGCGGCGGTTGAGCAGGTCGTCGAGCTCGTCGACCGTGTACCCGGCCTTGCGGTGCAGGTGAAAGAGCACGGCCGGGTCGATGTCGCCAGTGCGCGTGCCCATGACGAGGCCCTCGAGCGGCGTCATGCCCATCGAGGTGTCGACCGACTTGCCGCCGTCGACCGCGCAGGCCGAGGCACCGTTGCCGATGTGCAGCACGACGGTGCGCAGCGACTCGAGCGACCGGTCGAGAAAGTCGGCAGCCGCCTCCGACACGAACTTGTGGCTCGTGCCGTGCGCGCCATACTTGCGCACGCGGTTCGCCTCGGCCACCTCGCGGTTGAGCGCGTAGGTGCTCGCGGCGTCGCTCATCGTCGTGTGGAAGGCGGTGTCGAACACCGCGACGTGCGGGATGCTCTGGAACACCCGGCGCGCCCCCCGGATGCCCGCGAGGTTCGCGGGGTTGTGGAGGGGCGCAAGCGGGCTGAGTTCGTCGATGTTGCGCTCGACGTCGTCGTCGATGATGGTCGGGCCGAAGAAGCGGCGCGCGCCCTGTACGACGCGGTGACCGACTGCGGCTGGCGGCGCCGACTCGAGCGTCGGGCCGAGCTCGGCGAAGTTTGCGAGCATCGCCTCGAACGCATCGTCGTGGGAGGCAATCGGCACTTCACGCTCGTGCTTCCCGTCGGCGTTCGTGTGGCGCACGCTGCCGCTCGGCTCGCCGATGCGCTCGACGAGGCCCGCGGCGAGCGTCGTCTCGCTCGCCATGTCGAGCAGCTGGTATTTCAGCGAGGAGGAACCGGAGTTCACCACGAGCACGATGGTCATGTCTTGCCTTTCGTCGCGGGGCCGCGGCCTACGCGTCTGCCTGCGCCTGGATCGCCGTGATCGCGACGGTGTTCACGATGTCGCTCACGAGCGCGCCCCGCGAGAGATCGTTAATCGGCTTGTTGAGCCCCTGCAGCACGGGGCCGATCGCGAGCGCGCCCGCCGAGCCCTGCACCGCCTTGTACGTGTTGTTGCCGGTGTTGAGGTCGGGGAAGATGAACACGGTCGCCCGGCCCGCCACGTCGCTGCCGGGCAGCTTCTTCGAGGCCACCGCCATGTCGGTCGCCGCGTCGTACTGCAGCGGCCCCTCGACGAGTAGCTCGGGCGCGCGCTCGCGCACGAGGCGGGTCGCCTCGCGCACCTTGTCGACGTCGGCGCCAGCGCCCGAGTCGCCCGTCGAGTAGCTCAGCATGGCGACGCGCGGCTCGATGTTGAACTGCTTCGCCGTCTCGGCCGACGAGATCGCGATGTCGGCGAGTTGCTCGGCCGTCGGGTCGGGGTTCACGGCGCAGTCGCCGTACACGAGCACGCGGTCGGCGAGCGACATGAGGAACACGCTCGAGACGATCGACACGTTCGGCCGGGTCTTCACGATCTCGAACGACGGCTTGATCGTGTGTGCCGTCGTGTGGGCCGCGCCCGACACCATGCCATCGGCGAGGCCGAGGTGCACCATCATCGTGCCGAAGTACGAGACGTCCTGCACCCGATCGCGGGCCTGGTCGATCGTGACGCCCTTGTGGGCGCGCAGCCGCGCGTATTCCTCGCTGAAGCGCTCGAGCATGGCCGGGTCCTGCGGTGAGACGATGTGCGCCTCGGCGAGGTCGAGGCCGAGCTCGGATGCGCGGTTGCGGATGCTCGGCTCGTCGCCGAGGATCGTCAGCTCGGCGACCTCGCGCGTGAGCAGCGTCGAGGCAGCCTGAAGGATCCGGTCGTCGTTGCCCTCGGGCAGCACGATGTGCTTGCGTTCGGCGCGGGCGCGCGCGAGCAGGGTGTGCTCGAACATGAGCGGCGTGACCACCTGCGGTTCCGGCACGTCGAGCAGGCCGAGCAGCGCGTCCCGGTCGACGTACTCGGCGAAGTCGGCGAGCGCGGTGTCGACCTTGCGGACCATTGAGGCAAGGAAACGGCCGCGAGTGTTCACGATGCGCTGCGCCGTCTCGTAGGTGCCGAGATTCGTGCGCAGCATCGGCAGCTCAAGGTCGACGCCGCGAATGAGCGACTCGACGATCGGCGAGAATTCGAACGGCCCGTTCACGACGAGCGCCGCAAGCGAGGGCATCGTGCGCGCCTGCTGGGCGAGCAGCAGCGCGACGATCGTCTCGGTGCGGTCGGCGGCAACCACGACGACGCCCGACTCGAAGGTGCGCTCGAGCACGTGCTCCATCGACATGCCGGCCACCGTGATGCCGAGCACCTCGCGGCCCAGCAGCTTTTCGTCGCCCGAGTAGAGCTCGGCGCCAAGCGCGGCGCGCAGCTCGTCGACACTCGGGGCGTTGAGGACCTTATTCTCGGGCAGGCACCAGACCGGCACCTCGGCGGTGGCTGCGACCTCGGCATCCCGCACTGCCGCCTGCACGCCGGTGCGCACCTCGTCGAGGTGACCTTCGCCGACGCGGTTCACCACGACGGCGAGTAGCTGGGCGTGCTCGGCCTCGAGCACTGGCAGCGTGCTCGCGGCGACCTGCGCGAGCTCGGCCGGCGTGCGGGCGCTGCGGTCGTCCGGGTTGAGGCCGGTGAGCACGAGCAGCACGGGCGCGCCGAGGTTCGCGGCGACGCGGGCGTTGAAGTCGAGCTCGGCCGGGTTCCCGACGTCGGTGAAGTCGCTGCCAAGAATCACGACGACGTCGCAGCGGCTCGCGACCGCGTCGTAGCGTTGGAGGATCTTCCCCAGCGCCGACGTCGCGTCGGCATGCACCTCGTCGTAGGTCACACCAACCCCGAGCTCGGGCGTGAGGCCGAGGTTCGGGTCGAGTCGCTCGAGCAGATGCTTGAGGATGTCGTCGCGGGTCGCGCTCTGCGTAACGGGACGGAACAGACCTACGCGGCCACTGTGCTGCGTGAGGGTCTCGAGCACGCCGAGTGCAACGGCCTGCTTGCCGGAAAAACCTTCGGATGACGTGATGTAGATGCTCGCGGTCACGGTGTCATCGTAACGACGCCCGGCGACCGGCGGCTGGGCTGTTGCGGCGCAGCGGCCCGCCCGACGTGCGCGCCTCCTCGACCGTCAGGTAAACTACAAGTCGGCTCCCCGCGTGGCGCCACCCAGGCCAACTCCCCCAGGTCGGAAACGAAGCAAGGGTAACCAGGCTCTGGCGGGTGCGCGGGGGGTCCTTTACTTTTCCGGTCATGCCAGCGGCGTAGGCTCCTGCTCGTGGCGACGGCCCAGGAAAGAGCAGTGACTATGACGATTGATGCGGCGGCGGATGCGCGCGCAGAGTTAATCAGCAAGATCCGCCAGATTGTGGCCCGCGCCGAAGCGGCCGCCCCGACCTCACAGGCTGTCTCCGCCGTGCTCGAGCAGTACCTCGACGTGCCCGGCCTCGTGCCCGAGTCGGCCCGCGCATCCAACCCCGAGGCCTACCAGCAGAACCTGCTGCACGTCGAGGACGACGGCAGCTTCTCGATCGTCGCGCTCGTCTGGCTGCCCGGCCAGCGCACGCCGGTGCACGACCACATTTCGTGGTGCGTCGTCGGCGTCTACGAGGGCAACGAGTCGGAGCTGCGCTACCGCGTCGTCGAGGATGCCGCCGGCGACTACCTCGTCGAGACCGGCACTGGTGTGAACCTGCAGGGCAGCGTCGAGGGCTTCGCCCCTCCCGGCGACCTGCACGAGGTATGGAACTCGGGCGACGCTCTTGCGATCTCGATCCACGTGTACGGTGCCGACATTCGCAAGCTCGGCTCGAGCATCCGCCGCCGCTACGACCTGCCGGTGCGCGCGGGCTAAAGCATCATCGCTGCCACCCAACCGGCCGCGAGCAGCGGCAAGTTGTAGTGCAGGAACGTCGGGATCACCGAGTCGCGAATGTGGTCGTGCTGCCCGTCGGCGTTGAGCCCGGCCGTCGGCCCGAGCGTCGAGTCGGATGCGGGCGAACCGGCATCACCGAGCGCGCCGGCCGTGCCGATGATCGAGACCGTCGCGAGCGGCGAAAAGCCAAGGGCAAGGCAGAGCGGCACGTAGATGGTCGTGATGATCGGCAGCGTCGAGAACGACGATCCGATGCCCATCGTGACGACGAGGCCGACGAAGAGCATCGCGAACGCGGCCATCGCTTTGTTGTCGCCGAAGACCTGCTCGACCGCCGTGACCATCGGCGCGACGTCACCCGTCGCATCCATCACCGCGGCGAAGCCTTGTGCGGTGATCATGATGAAGCCGATGAGCGCCATCATGCGCATGCCCTGCGTGAAGACGTCGTCGGCCTCACTCCACTTCACGGCGCCGGTGAGCAGGAAGATCGCGAGCCCGAGCAGCGCGCCGACGAGCAGCGCGTCGGCCTGCGCGCCGACCGCGTTCATGATGAGCTGCGTCGCGAAGCAGGCGACGATCGCGAGCAGCGACACGGCCACGCGGTACGGCGTCGGGTGCTCCTCCTCTTCGACGTTCGCCCCGATGATCGGGAGGTCCTCGTAGTCGCGCGGCTTGCGGTAGCTCACGAACAGCGCGATGAGCAGGCCAGCGACCATGCCGAGCGCCGGGATCGCCATCGCCTCCATGACGTTAATGCCCGTGGTGTCGAGGCCCGCCTTGGCAATGTTGCCGAGCAGGATGTCTTCGAGAAAGATCTTGCCGAAGCCGAACGGCAGGTACATGTAGGTCGTCACGAGGCCGAACGTGAGCACGCAGGCGACGAGGCGTCGATCGATGCGCAGCTTGTTCATGACGCTGAGCAGCGGCGGCACGAGCAGCGGGATGAACGCGATGTGCACCGGAATGAGGTTCTGACTCATGACCGACATCGCGAGAATGCCCGCGAGCATGGCGTACTTCGTGATCGTCACGGTGCGGGTCGAAGCGCTCGCCCCGTCGCCCTCGAGCCGGCGGATGAGCGCATCCGCGAGTAGCCGCGGTAGGCCGGAGTTCGCGACCGCCATCGCGAAGGCGCCGAGCAGCGCGTAGCTCAGCGCGATCTTCGCGCCGGCGCCGAGACCGTCTTGGAATGCGAGCATGGTGCCGTCGAGGCCGAGGCCGCCGACGAGGCCACCGACCACCGCGCCGATAAAGAGGGAGAGCACGACATGCAACCGCGCAAGTGAGAGCGCAAGCATGACGACGACGGCGATAACGACGGAATTCACCGAGACAGCCTACTGGCCAGCGTTCGCGCGGCAGAATCGGGGTGGCCGAAGCGAGCTCGGCGAGCTACTCTGAAATATAAGTATTTGTTTATATATACGGAGGTTGCGGTGCACGACCACGATCACGATCACGGCCAGTCGGATGCGGTGGCCCCGGGCCGCTCCCGGCTCGCGATCGCCTTCGGCATCACCGCCACCGTGTTTGTCGCCCAGCTCGTCGGCGCGATCCTCACCAATTCGCTCGCGCTGCTCGTCGACACGGCGCATATGCTCACGGATGCGGGCGGCCTGCTGCTTGCGCTCGTGGCCGCGAACCTCATGGTCAAGCCCGCGTCGACCACCCACACGTGGGGCCTGCGGCGCGCCGAGGTGCTCGCGGCGGCCGCGCAGTCGCTCGTGCTGCTCGCGGTGGGCGTCTACGCGATCGTCTCGGGCATCGCGCGCCTCTTCGCGCCCGCCGAGGTGCCGAGCCAGGGACTGCTCGTGTTCGGCATCATCGGCCTCGTCGGCAACATCGCGTCGATCGCCGTGCTCGCGAGCTCGCGCAACAACAACCTCAACCTGCGCGCCGCGTTCCTCGAGGTGATCAACGATGCGCTCGGCTCGGTCGCGGTGATCGTGAGCGCGATCGTCATCGCCGCGACGGGCTGGACCACCGTCGACACGATCGCCGGCCTGCTCATCGCCGCGCTCATCCTGCCCCGCGCCGTCTCGATTCTGCGTCGGAGCGTGCGGGTGCTCATGGAAGCCGTGCCCGCGGGCCTCGACCTCGACCTGCTGCGCCAGCACCTGCTCGAGAACGAGCACGTGCGGCAGGTGCACGACCTGCACGTCACTTCGATCGGCACCGGCCTGCCCGTGCTCACGGCGCACATCGAGGTCGAGCACGAGTGCCTCGACAAGGCGCACACCGAAACCGTGCTGCGCGAGCTGCAGGAGTGCGTGCGCGAGCACTTCGAGGTGCGCATCGAGCACTGCACGTTCCAGCTCGAGCCAGGCGGCTACGGGCGCGACGAGTCGCTGCCGCACGCGTAGGCGCGGGAGGCCAACCCGCATAGGTGACTCCTAGCATCCGCATAGTCGCAGCATTTTACGCTTGCCTATCTTCGATCGCGACGAGAGAAGAGTCCCCCCACCCCGCGGCCGCAAGCCGTGTCGAAGGAGTTTCGCATGGCTGACGCCACCCGCACCCCCATGAGCCGAGGCAAGAAGATCACCCTCTGGGTCGCGAGCATCGTCGTGGTGGTGCTCATCGCCGCAGCGCTGCTCGCGCCCACGATGTATCGCGCCGTGTTCGGCGGCAGCAGCGACGTCGCCGAGCCCTCGATCTCGCAGACGACTTCGGCCTCGACCGCGAGTGGATCGGACGACGTTTCGGGCGAGTGGAGCGTCGACAGCGGCTATGCCGGCTATCGCGTCGACGAGGTACTGCAGGGCGACGACGTCACGGTCGTCGGCCGCACCGAGGAGGTGTCGGGGTCGTTCACGATCGACGGCACCACCCTCACCGAGGGCACCATCGAGGTCGACGTCGCGTCGATAGCGACCGACAACTCGAACCGCGACGACTACTTCGTGAACGACGCGATGGAGGCGAGCACCTACCCCACCGCATCCTTCGAACTCGCCGAGGCGGCCGAGCTGCCCGACGACGTGACGAGCGGTGAAACCGTGTCGGTCGACGTCACCGGAACTCTCACGCTGCACGGCGTCGCACAGACCGTGACGGCGACGCTCGAGGTCGTCGTGAACGGCGACACGGCGCAGATCGTCGGCACGGTGCCACTCACCTTCGCCGACTATGGCGTGGATGCGCCGAGCCTCGGCTTCGTCGAGGTCGAGCCGGAGGGCCAGCTCGAGTTCAGCCTCGACGTCACCCAGTCGTAGGTCCGTTTCACAAGCAGAGAGCCGCGATGTCATCAGACATCGCGGCTCGTGTTTTGCGGAGGATACGGGATTTGTAATCTGCGTAGCAGATTGATTGAGGTTGGCATCCCGTATCCGGAGCTTTGCGGAGGATGCGGGATTCGCAATCTGCATCGCAGATTGTTTGGGATGAGCACCCATATCCGGAGCTTTGCGGAGGATAGGGTGTCTAGGTTCACGACATACGCGACAACCTGAACGCGACACCTGCAGCGCGACATACGCGACACTCCGCACCCTAGCTTCACGCGGAAACCAGCTGAGTCGGGACATCAGCGACAGCTGCGTCGCGGCATCCGCGACACCTGAGTCGGGACATCTGCGACATCCGGGACAGTGCTCTCATGCACGCCCACAAACTCGCGGTCTACGCCATCGTCCACGGCACCATGACCGTCAGTGAAGCCGCCCGACACTACGAGGTCAGCCGACAACACCTCCACCGCCTCCTCGCCCGCTACCACGCGGAAGGCCCCACCGGCCTCGACCCCAAACCCCGCACCCCAAACACGCATCCCCACGCCATCGCCGACGAGATCCGCGCCCGCATCATCGAGCTGCGCCACCACCTCACCAACCAAGGCCTCGACGCCGGCCCTGAATCGGCCCAGGTTTGATGCCGCTGCTGTTTGAGTCCGAGAGGATGGACAGCATGCCGAAGAAGATCGATCCCCAGATGCGCGCGAGGTGCGTGCGGCTCGTCAGGGAGCACCTCCAGGAGTACGCCACCTTGACCGCCGCCGTCACCGCAGTGGCACGGCAGGAAGGTGTCTCGCGCGAGTCCGTGCGGCGCTGGCTGGCGCAGGCCGAGGTCGACGACGGGACCCGCCCCGGCATCACGACCGAGGAGTCTGCAGAGGTCAAGCGCCTGAAGGCCGAGAACAAGCAGCTGCGGGAGGACAATGAGATCCTGCGCCGCGCCTCGATTTTCTTCGCGGGGGAGCTCGACCCTCGCAACCGCTGATCTGCGCGTTCATCGACGAGATGAGAGCCGAGGGTTATGCAGTCGAGCCGATCCTCCGCGTCCTGCGTCAGCAGGGCCTGACGATCGCTGCACGCACCTACCGGGCCTGGAAGAATCCGGCCAGCATCGCGGCCCGCACCGTCACAGACGCCCTGGTCGAGGACAAGATCCGCGACCTCGCCTGGACCATCAACCCCGCCACCGGACAGGTCCAGATGACGCCCGAGGGACTCTACGGACGTAGGAAGTGGGTCGCGCTGCCCCGCCGCCAGGAAGGCCTGGCCGGCACCTCCCGCGGGGCGGTGGACCGGGCGATGCGGACCCTCGGTCTTGAGGGTATCCGGCGAGTGAAGAAGGTCCGCACCACGATCCCCGGCCCGGACGGGAAACGGGCCGGTGACCTGCTGAATCGTGACTTCACCGCCCCTGCTCCGAACCGGGTCTGGGTCACCGACTTCACCTACGTCCGCACCTGGGCGGGGTTCGTCTACGTCGCGTTCGTCGTCGACGTCTTCGCCCAGCGAATCGTGGGCTGGCACGCCTCCACCTCGAAGCAGACCGACCTGGTCATGACCCCGCTGCGCATCGCGCTGTGGCACCGCGAGAGGGAAGGAAACCCGGTCTCACCATGAAACTTGATCCATCACAGCGACGCTGGGACTCAGTACACCGCCATTCGACTGACCGAGCATCTCGCCCTCGAGGGCATTGCCCCGTCGATCGGGACCGTCGGCGACGCCTTGGACAACGCGCTGATGGAGACGATCAACGGGATCTACAAGACCGAGTGCATCCGCACCACCGTCTTCCACGCCGGCCCCTACCGGACCCTCGCGGACGTCGAGTTCGCGACCGCCGGCTGGGTCGACTGGTACAACAACCGCCGCGTCCACGGCTCCCTCGGGATGCTCACCCCGATAGAGTTCGAGACGCTGCACAACGAGGCCCTCACCCGGGAGCCCGAACCCGCAAAGTAGCGGCAGAGAACCTGGGCCGATTCACTGCTTGGAGTAGGGGGCGGCGCGTTGGCGCGTTCATCCTTCGTAGCGATCGGCGTCGTGCTCGGCTACTTCCTGTTCGTCGAGTACGTCCTGAAGATGGTTCCCGGCGTCAATGCGGTCTACCCGTTCCTGCCGGGCGGCGCAACGGCATCGCTGACGAGTTTTGACTTCCTCACCGGCGCGATCGCGAGCCAGACAGCCCTGACGCCCGCGACGATGGTCTCACCTGTGGTCGGCGCTGCGACCCTCGTGGCATACACGGTCATCGCGGCGATTCTCGCCCTCTTCCTTCCCCTTCGGCGAGACCTGCGGTGACCGGACCCAGGGTCTCGCCGAAAGGGAGCCTCTATGGCTGCACGTACGCGCTCGCGTAGTCCTCACTGGGGGCCACGGGCTGGATGATGTCGAGCAGGACGCCGTCGGGGGCTGCAACGATGAAGTGCCGCTGCCCGAAGTCCTCGTCGCGAAGCGGTAGCACCACGTTCACCTCTGTTCTGCCGGCCAGCTGCTTGTGGACGGCATCGACGTCGCTAACTTCGAGGTTGACGATCACTCCTCGGGGGAGCTCACGGTATCCGGCCGGCACCGTGGAGTGATCGTGAGCCAAGATCGCCAGCTCGAACGCGCCTAAGCGCAAGCTGACATACCAGTCGGATTCAAAGGTCGTCTCGAAACCGACGAGGTCGCGGTAGAAGGACGCCGCGGCGTCGACATCGCGAGACATGAGCACGGGATAGAGGCTGGTGACGGACATCGCACTCCTTTACGTACGATATGAATGTAACGAAGCCAGCATACATGCACACTGTACGTAAAGGAAGAGGACCATGCCCCGCGCATCCGCAGCCGACGCCGCCCAGACGGCACAACGCATCCTCGATTCGGCGAAGGGGCTCTTCTCAGCACGAGGCTTCAGTGAAGTCTCCGTCGATGACGTCGCCCGGGACGCCGGGGTCACGCGAGGAGCGGTCTACCACCACTACCGGAACAAGGTCGCACTGTTCGCCGAGGTCATCGCCCGCCTCCAAGCCGATGTCGCACGAGCCGTCGTCGCGGCAGCGGAGAATGCAGACCCACACCCTCTCGAACAGCTCAGGGCCGGGTCGCACGCGTTCCTCGATGCGATCACGAACGGGGCCGCCATGCGCATCCTGCTCATCGATGCACCAGCGGTGACCGGCTGGCAGGAGTGGCGCCGGCTCGACGCGGAGAATTCGGCGACGCATCTGCGAGAGGCACTACGTGAGGCAGGAGTTGCAGAAGAGATCCTCGATGCATCGACCGCGCAGCTCTCCGGAGCGATGAACGAGGCAGCCCTCTGGACGGCCCAACACGATGACACCGACCTGGCTCGCCGGCAGTCCCACAGGGTTCTCGACAGACTACTCACGGCCTACGTGTCGTAGACCCAACTCTGGGGCGTGGGCGAGCTTTCCAGAGATTCGCACGATGTCGAGGAGGTCGCGCGCGTCGAGCCGATCGGCGAAGCGACGGCGCACGGATTCCAGGTGCACGGCAGTCGCTCCGCGAAGGGCGTCGAGCCCGAGGGGGGCGAGCACGAGCAGACAGCCGCGGCCATCCGCCGGGTCGGGATCACGGCGAATCAGCTCTCGCGCTTCCATCCTGCCGGCATGACGCGAGAGCCTGCTCCGCGACCACCCCATCTTCTGCGCCTGGGCATGCAGTGTGCTCGTCATCTCCGGCGCTTCGACCAGAGTGCTGAGCACTTCGTAGTCGGGCTCCGAGAGGCCCGATGCCGCAAGGTCGTGCACCACACCGGCCCGCACGGCGATCATCATGCGACGGAACGCGCGCCAGGCGACTTCCTCATCCTCGCTCAACCAAGGCGCCGCCGACCCCATCCTTTTCGTTGACATGTAATCATTGTACGATCTACACTCGCTTACATGTCAACGAAGTCTCCTAGAGTCGTGATCCTCACGTGCAGCACCCGGCCCGGAGCGATGGGCCCGGCGGTTGCAGACTGGCTCCTGCAAACCCTCATCCCCCGCGCAGACGCACTCGACATCGAGCTTCAGCATGTGTCGTTGCGCGATCTCGATCTCCCGTTCTTCGACGAGGAGGAGCATCCGGCGCTCGGCGCCTATCGAAACCCGCACACCACAGCGTGGAGCAAGATCGTCGACGAGGCCGATGGCTTCATCGCGGTCACGCCTGAATACAACTACGGCATGCCCGCAACGCTCAAGAACGCCCTCGACTACCTGAGCCGCGAATGGGCATGGAAGCCCATGGGGTTCGTGAGCTACGGCAACACGTCGGCAGGCACCCGATCCGTGCAGCACGCGAAGCAGGTGATAACGACGCTTCGTCTCGTCCCCCTCGGTTCGACCGTCGCCCTGCGCCTGAAAGACACGATCGACTCGACCGGGGTGCGTCCGAGCGCACAGCTGACCGCGTCGACGAACGGCTTGCTGGAGGAGCTGGTCAGACTAGCTCACGCACTCAAGCCCATGCGGGAGGCTGCACGACCCGGTATCGAAGTCGGACCGTTGCCCGGTAGCTATACACGCCCATTGACTCCCGACGACGCCCCGCATGTACTGGTTCTGCAGCGGTGCTGCTGGGTCGACGAAGCGTTGAGCAACGAAACGCTGGACCTCGCTCCGTTCACCGAGACCCTCGAAGACGTGCAGGCCTGGCTCACCGACTGGGAGAGCGTCGGACTCTGGCTCCACGGTCGTCTCATCGGAATGGTTCGCGCTCGACGCGCATCGCGAACAGGGCACATCGGCAGACTCGCCGTCGTTCCCGATCTCTACGGGCGGGGAATCGGGCGCTGGCTCCTCCAGCACGCGACGCATGCTCTCGCCAGCTCCTGCGACCGTATAGAGCTCAGCACCGGATCGCGGAGCACGAAGAACGTCTATCTGTACACGAGCGAAGGATTCGTCCAGCACGCCGAGAACCCCGAAGGAACAGTCGAACTTGTCAAGCACTTTTGAGGCGAAACCCGACGGGCTGGCACTCGACTTCCTGCCCATGCACCTACTTGTCGTCGCCCGGTTGAGGAATCGGCAGGCTTTCGAGGAATGCTCTTGCCGCGGGGGCCGGATTGAAGCTGCTCCACGCGAGGTACTCGATACGGGTGGGGCCAGCGGTCACCGGGATCATTCGAAGACCGTTGCTGCCGACTGGAATGACAGCCGGTGAGAGCAAGGCGATCACGAGGCCCTGCCTGACCAGGTCGAGGATGAGGTCGGTGCTCATCGCTTCGAAGGCGACCTCGCGATGGATGCCGGCGGCCTGGAACGCGAGGTCGGAGGGAAGCCGTCCGGGTGTTCCTTCGGGAAAGTCCACGAACACCTCATCAGCCAAGTCTTCCAACCGCAGTATGCGACGCCGAACCAGTGAATGCTCGGCGGAGACGACGACGATGAGCCGTTCCCTGGCAAGAACGCGCGCGTTCACGCCTTTCGGGGGTGCACTGTCGGGCAGCCCGAGCACTGCCACGTCCATACGGCCCTCGCTGATCGCGGTGACGAACTCATCGCTACCGCCGCCTCGGAGCTTGATCCGCACCGCAGGGTGGGCCCGATGGAACTGCCCGAGCGCAGCGGGTATATCGATGGCGGTCACCGTCGGAATCACACCGATGGTGAGACTGCCTCGAATCTGCCCGTCCGCCTCCGCCGCCTCGGAGACCGCCCGTTCAGCCGCATCGAGACTCTCTCGTGCTCGCGCCAGGAATGCCTCTCCGGCGGCGGTGATCTCAACCCTGCGGCTGGTGCGCGCGAACAACCTCACCCCGAGTTCGCGTTCGAGCGCCTTGATCTGGTGGCTCAGAGCGGACTGCACCACGAGACACCGCTCCGCCGCGCGAGTGAAACTGCGCTCCTCGGCCACCGCGACCACATACCGCATCTGCTGAAACTCCACACGTCAATGATTCCTGCTCATCACTGATATGACAACAATGTCCTGGACTCATCAGCACGTCGGACCCGACGATGTAACCATGAGCATCACGACCTCACCCCGCACGCCTCCAAGCGCGCAGGCAAGATCGACGCGCCGAGTGGGTTGGACGATACTGACTGCGCTGACCCCGATGGCCTGGGGCACCACCTACATCGTGACCACGCACCTGCTGCCCGAGGGGCATCCTCTTTTCGCCGCGATGATGCGCTCGCTTCCCGCAGGTCTGATCGCGCACCTGATCGCGAGGCAGTTGCCGCACGGTTCGTGGTGGTGGAAGAGCCTCGTGCTCGGCACCTTGAACATGGCCGCATTCTTCCCGCTGCTCTTCCTCGCAGCCCAGCAGCTGCCAGGCGGAGTAGCAGCCACGCTGGGTGCGGCCCAGCCCATCGTGATCGCGCTCCTCGCCGTGGCGATCCTGCACGAGAAGCTCTCGCTCTGGCGAGTCACGTGGGGCATGCTCGGCATGATCGGCGTTGCGCTCGTCGTCCTCGGCCCGAACGCTGCGATGTCGCCTCTTGGTATCCTCGCGGGCTTGGGCGGCGCCGTGTCGATGGGCATCGGCGTGGTGCTGACGAAGAAGTGGGGGCGCCCCGATGGGGTATCCGCAGTCGGTCTGGCCGGGTGGCAACTCACCGCGGCCGGTCTTGTCCTGCTGTTGCCGACTCTGCTCATCGACGGTATTCCGCCCGGTATCGACGGCAAGGCTGTGCTGGGGTACGCCTGGTTGGGATTGATCGGGGCACTGCTGACCTACACCATCTGGTTCGCCGGCATCCGGCGTCTGCCTGTGACGGCGACCGCCCTGCTCGGCCTGCTCTCTCCGCTCGTAGCGGCGGTGCTCGGCGTCGCGATCGCAGGTGAAGGCCTGACTCCACTCCAACTTCTCGGCTTCGCCGCCGCACTCATCGCGATGGTCGCCGGTCAACTTCCGCAACCGAGAAACAAAGACCACATCTGATCATTAGAGCCGCTGCATTCGGCGCGATCGGCATGGTCAGGAGCCTCCAACAAACTCAGGGCGCTTCACACCTCGACCTGAGATTCCACGAGCGCTGCTGCATCGTCAAGCGTTGAGCGACGGGTACGAGCTGTCGGCGCTGCGTCGCCTTCGTTCGATTCAGGGACAGTGCTCACGCGACATCCAGGGGCCTGATCGCGGCGATCTGGTCGCTCAGGGCTCGCCGCTCAAGGCGCAGCTCGTCGTTCGACTGCAGGTTCATCCCCAGCTCCTCGGACATGCCGAAGCACCGCGCGAGTCGGATCGCGCTGTCAGTCGTGACACCCTTTCTACCGTGCACGATTTCGTTGATCCGCCGCGGCGGCACTCCGATCGACACTGCCAGCCTATTCTGTGTGATCACGAACCCTTTGCTGAAGTCGTCCATCAGGAGCTCTCCCGGATGGATCGGCTCCATCAGGTCGGCGTCAATGGCAGGCGGCGAGTTCGACATCCGCCCTCAACGTCCTTCGCCGCATGGATCAGCTCAAGCTTGCGCAGACTCGCTCGCTGCATCGCGCGATCGACTCGCTTGACGTTATGGCTCATGCCAGATGCGATTAGTGTCCTTGCTGCGCAGAATCGCGCCAGCGTCGAACTGAGGGGCACGCCGTTGTCCTGCGCTGTGACGCGTAGGGTCTCCGGCGGCCATTGCGGCGAGCAGCGCTGGGCCCGTTCGTTCGATACATGCACGCGTGAGAGGTAGCGCGAGCAGGAGCGTGAGCGAGCCGACGATCGCGCCGACGGCCAGGTGTGCGACCGAGGATGGTACGGCCACGGTGAGACCGGCGGGGATGAGCGGGATGGTTGCCGCGATGGCTACAGCGGTGAAGATCGTCCATTGCGCTCCGGCGGGATTGCCGACGTTGTCCGAGGTCGCAGCTCGGTTTCTCGCGTCTGCTCCGATGGCTGGCATCAGCGCGCTGAGCAGTGGTGCGGTCGCGCACCCGGCACCGGTCGCGGCGAGAGTCATACCGACCGCGAGCGGACCGAACTGGGACCTGCTGGCGATGCTGAGGGCAATCGTGCCGACTATTGCTGGTAGGCCGAAGAGCAGCATCCACGTGACCTGTCGTCCGATAATGTCGGCGCGCAGGGCGCCGGGCGTGGTGAGGATCTGCCATAGTGCCTTGCCGTCGAGAGCGTACGTGTTCACAGCGGCCATCGCAGCGATTGCCGCCGCTACGACACCGATGAACGGGAGGACCCACACCCAACCGCTGGGAGCCACTAGGACCACCATGAGAACGGGCGTGAGCCACGCATGCCCGAGGCCGAGGCGACGATGCGGGTCGCGGAACCAGGTCTTGACCTCGCGCGCAACGACGGCCCCGATTGCGCTGTCCGGCCACGCGACAAGGACGCGGCGACGCTCACGCACGGAAATGCCCGAGCGCGCGGTCCGAGGCGGTTGGCGCAACGTGCGTGCGGTGAGTTCGATCCATGCTCTGCGTAGCAGCAGCGCACAGGCCAAGGTGCCGACAAGGGGTGCAGCGATCGCTGCCGGTGCCGCCCCTGACATCGCTGCGTTCACCGCGACGAGACCCCACCCGGTAGGAAGGGTCAGCAGGATCGTCACGAGAGATCCGGGTACGATGGCCACGGTCGGTGGGGTGTGGATCGTGACATCTCCGTCACCAAGGTTCGGCAGGACCACCGCGAACAAGGGAACCCACCCGGCGAAGGAGAGCGCCAGCACCGCGGACATCTGGAAGACCGCTGTCCTGACGCCCCAGGCCGAGCGGAGCGAACGGGCCACCAAGGCGGATGCGCACCGCCCCAGCCACACCAGGAAAAGCATCTGTGCTCCTACCGCCAAGACGGCGACAGCGATGACGCCAGGCCCGTGTGGCGCGGCGACCACGACGAAGCTGAGCAGAGCAGCTGTGGTGATCACGGTTCCCACGCTCATCGCCTCGCTGGCCGACATCTCCCTGGCGATACGCACCGGCGGTCGTGGGAGCGTGCGGAACCACTGTGGGTCCATCATCGGAGCAACGCCCGGCAACAGGACCGGGCCGAGCAGCCATGTCACTCCGAGGAGTGAGATAGCAACGGCGAGCCAGCCTGGATCGAGATCTCCAGCGCAGGTGAGAGCCGCCACGGCGATGACGCCTGCGGCAGCGATGAGTCCGGCGATCAGGCCGAAGACCCGCTCGTCGTTCGGGCCGCGGCGGATGACCCGCCAACGCAACGAGATGAAGTCGATACGATGTCTCATCGCAGCCACCCGATGTCGCGATTCGGAGGAGCACCGACGAGGCGTATGAACGTCTCGGCGAGAGTGCCCTCGGCAGACACCTCGTCGATCGTGCCCTCAGCGAGGACACGCCCGTCGTTCATCACGGCGACCCGCTCGCAGCTGCGCTCGATCACGTCCATAATGTGGCTAGACAGCAACACCGTCCCTCCACCGTCGACGTACTGGCCGAGCAGCGTTTCCATCGCCAGGGCGGACACCGGATCGATGGCTTCGAATGGCTCATCCAGCACCAGGACGCGAGGCCGATGCATCATGGCGACCGCCAGTCCGATCTTCTTGCGCATGCCCGTCGAGTAGTCGACGATCAATGTCGAAGGCGACCTGTCGAGCTCAAGGATCTCAAGAAGGTCCACAGCACGTTCGCGCGCCTCGCTCCCGATGCCGCGCAACCGGGCGGTGTATTCCAGGAGTTCGCTGCCGGTGAGCCGTTCGGGAAGGGAGAATCCTTCCAGCATGAGCCCCATGACCTCCAGTGCCTGCTCTCGACTCCGGCGGATATCGAACCCGGCGATCTCCACGCTCCCGGCGTCGGGGGCGAGGATGCCGGCGATCATCGACAGGAGCGTCGATTTCCCTGCACCGTTCGGCCCCACAAGGCCAAAGAACATGCCTTCCGGCACGCATAGGTCGACCGCATCGACGGCAACGCGATCACCGAAACGGATGCTCAAGCCCGACAAACGCACTGCTGGTGAGGGCATCGTACTCATGTTTCTTGTTCCTCCGATGACGTCAGGTAAACGGGAACGGCGTCCACAAGCGTGATGTTGCTTCGTATGCCGTATGCCGTATGCCGTATGCCGCGTTCGGTTCAGGCGCGCACGTACTCGGCGAAGATCACGCCCGACTCGAACGCCTCCGTGCGGATTGGGTTCCATGTCGTCGGTGAGTAGCCGGCAGACCCGAGCAGGTGGATGCCCGCGCCGAGCAGAACAGGGTTGATCTTCAGCGCCAGCCGGTCGATCTCCTCGATGAGCGTTGCGGCGAGCGCACCGCCGCCGCACAACCAGATGCCCAGCCCGTCCTCCTGTTTGAGTGCACGCACGGCCGCTGTCGGATCGGCCGTGGTGAACTCAACGGCGTCACTTCCTTCCGGTCGCTGTGACGGCGTGCTCGTGAAGACGATCTGCCGCAGGTGCTGATACGGGTTTGGCAAGTGCGGTAGTCCAGCGGCGTAAGTGTTTTTCCCCATGAGGACCGTGTCGAACGGCCCATCAGCGACCGAAAGTCCGGCCGCCTCGGCCAGTTGCGTCGGAGCCGTGCCGCGATAGCGGGACCAGATCGGCCCCATGTGATCGCCGGCAGCAAGAAAGGTGTCGAACTCACCGCCGGGTCCGGCGATGTATCCGTCCAGGCTGACGGCGACGTAATAGGTCAGTTCTCGCATCATTCTCCAATCACAGCATCTGCAGTGGTTGTGAGACTACATCATCTGCAGTGGTTGCGCTAGTCTCTCCTCATGGCCAAGAACGACACACGCCGAAACGCGCTCGCGGATGCAGGCATCACCGTACTCGCACGCGAAGGATCCCGCGGATTGACCCACCGCGCCATCGACCAGGAAGCGGGCGTCCCCACCGGGACGACGACGAACTACTTCCGGAGCAGGGAAGCGCTCCTCGCGGGCCTGTTCGAGAGGATCGGAACTCGCCTCGCCCCCACGCCGGATGATTTGGCCAAGCGCGCCGAACAACCACGCGGGCGAGCTCTGTTTGCCGACTACATGCGCGACATCGTGCGACGCCTGACCGCCGAACCCGACATCGCTCGCGCCCTGTTCGAACTACGACTCGACTCCGCACGGCGACCCGACCTCTCCGCCGTCCTCACGCCGTGGCTTCGCACGAACTTCGAGGCGGATATCGCGTTCAACCAGTCGATGGGGCTGCCCGGCGGACGCAGGGAGATCGCGCTCTTTCACTACGCGATCGACGGCCTGCTCTTCGACCTGCTGACCACCCCGATCGCCCCGGACATCTCGAGCGATGACGTCATCGATGATCTTGTGACCGGACTGCTCCCCGACGAATGAGTACCTGACTGTTTCCCCGACCCGGCGCGATTCCGAGCCCTTCGTCCGCACCCTCAGACATATCTGTTCAGCTCCGAGTCTCAGGATTGCTCATACCGTGGGCCCAGCTTGTCGATGTGAATCGGCCCAGGTTCTCTGCCGCTACTTTGCGGGTTCGGGCTCCCGGGTGAGGGCCTCGTTGTGCAGCGTCTCGAACTCTATCGGGGTGAGCATCCCGAGGGAGCCGTGGACGCGGCGGTTGTTGTACCAGTCGACCCAGCCGGCGGTCGCGAACTCGACGTCCGCGAGGGTCCGGTAGGGGCCGGCGTGGAAGACGGTGGTGCGGATGCACTCGGTCTTGTAGAGCCCGTTGATCGTCTCCATCAGCGCGTTGTCCAAGGCGTCGCCGACGGTCCCGATCGACGGGGCAATGCCCTCGAGGGCGAGATGCTCGGTCAGTCGAATGGCGGTGTACTGAGTCCCAGCGTCGCTGTGATGGATCAAGTTTCATGGTGAGACCGGGTTTCCTTCCCTCTCGCGGTGCCACAGCGCGATGCGCAGCGGGGTCATGACCAGGTCGGTCTGCTTCGAGGTGGAGGCGTGCCAGCCCACGATTCGCTGGGCGAAGACGTCGACGACGAACGCGACGTAGACGAACCCCGCCCAGGTGCGGACGTAGGTGAAGTCGGTGACCCAGACCCGGTTCGGAGCAGGGGTGGTGAAGTCACGATTCAGCAGGTCACCGGCCCGTTTCCGGGTCTGCTGAACGGATAGGTGCCACCTGATCTGTGGTGCCTGAGGGTGCTGCTGGAAGGATGTTCTCATGCCCAAGCCCTATCCCCGCGAGTTCCGTGACGACGTGGTGCGCGTCGCTCTGGGCCGCGATACCGGTGTGCCGTTGCGTCAGATCGCGGCGGACTTCGGAATCTCCGAGACGTGCCTGCAGAACTGGGTCCGTCAGGCCGATGTCGAAGCCGGCACCAAACCCGGGACGACGAAGGCCGAGGCCGATGAGGCGCGGGAGCTGCGCAAGCGGGTCCGGCTGCTGGAGCAGGAGAATGAGGTGCTCCGTCGTGCGGCGGCGTATTTCGCGCAGGCGCATCTCCCGGGAAAATGACGTACCCGCTCGTGAAGGAGCTCGCCGCCGATGGGATTCCCGTCGCGGTGACGTGCCGGGTCCTCAAGCTCGCCCGCCAGCCCTACTACCGCTGGCTCCAGCAGCCGATCACCGATGCGGAGCTGACGGAGGCGTATCGCGCGAACGCGCTGTTCGACGCACACCGCGACGACCCGGAGTTCGGGCACCGGCTGCTGGCCGACGAGGCCCGCGAAGCGGGTGAGGTCATGTCGGACCGGACCGCATGGAAGATCGCGTCCCAGAACGGTTGGTGGTCAGCGTTAGCCAAGCGCCGGGCCCGCGGGAAGGGCAAGAAGGCAGGCCCGCCTGTCCACGACGACCTCGTGCAGCGCCAGTTCGAAGCGGATGCCCCGAACCAGCTCTGGTTGACGGACATCACCGAGCACAAGACCGCCGAGGGCAAGCTCTACCTCTGTGCCGTCAAGGACGCCTTCAGCAACAAGATCGTCGGCTACTCGATCGACTCGCGGATGAAGTCCCGCCTCGTCGTCAACGCTTTCCGCAACGCCGCCGCGTTACGCGGCGATGTCGCCGGCGTCATCGTCCACAGCGACAGGGGATCCCAGTTCCGCTCCCGGAAGGTGATGCGCGAGCTTGCCCGTCATCGCATGGTCGGATCGATGGGCCGAGTGGGAGCCGCGGGCGACAACGCGGCCATGGAGAGCTTCTTCTCGCTGTTGCAGAAGAACGTCCTCAACCGCCGCTCCTGGGCCACCCGGGAACAACTGCGCAACGCGATCGTGACCTGGATCGAACGAACCTATCACCGGCGCCGCAGGCAGGACCGCCTGGGCCGTTTGACCCCGGTCGAGTTCGAGACCATCATGAACCAGACCCTGGCCCTCGCGGCCTAACCCCAACTGTCACCTATCCGCTCAGCAGACCCCCACGTCAACCGTCAACACCCAAGGCAACAAAAAAAATCCTGAGCCGCGACTAGTTCGTAAACTATGTCGCGACTCAGGACACATTGCGGAGGATAGGGGATTCGAACCCCTGAGGGCTTGCACCCAACACGCTTTCCAAGCGTGCGCCATAGGCCACTAGGCGAATCCTCCAGGTGTGCACGCGAACGTGGCACATCGGTCAATCATACAGATGCGCGGGCCGCCCGTGCCACGTGGGGTCAGGCGTTACGACCGTTACGACGTCGCAGCAGGACGGTGCCGATCGCGACGATGATCGCCGCGATCGAGAAGACCGCGATCAGATTGCCGTTCACGCCCGTATTCGCGAGGTCGTCGGCCTGAGGGGTTGCCGACGGTGTCGGTGCCGACACATCGACATCGGATGCAGAGCTCGGCCCGGTGGTCGGGCTCTGCTTCACGGTTGGGCGCGTGCCGTTGTCGCTCGTGGAGTCTTGTCCGCCGCGGTGGCCTGGCTCGACGGGCACAATGTTTTCGCCTACCTCGCCACCAGCCTCGGGAGCACCGGTCGGCCCGCCGGGTTCCTGCCGGATCGGCTCATCCACGGGGGGCTGCTCGGGTGCCGGCTCCTCCACCCCCGGATCGGGCGTCGTTCCCCCCGTTTCGACGGGTTCGGTCGGCTCGGGGGTCGGCGTGGGAGTCTCAGGCGGACTCGTCGGCTCTTCAGTGGGCGGCGTCGTTGTCTCCACCGGAGGGGTCGTCGTCTCACCGGGGTCGGGGTCGCCGGTGGCCGTAGCACCACCCGTCGGACCTCCGGTAGAGCCCTCATCTGAGTCGCCGCCCGAGGTCGATCCCGGCTCGGTTGAGACGCCGGTGACCGACGAGGCGCTATTGGGCACCGTCGTCGCCCCGGGCTCGTCCGCTACCAAGTTTTCAGAGACTTGCGTCTCACTGGTTGCACCCGCTGGCTCGGCAGCGGAAGCAGGATCGAAAGACAGACCGACAACCACGAAGCTGCCGAACACCCCAGCGACCGCAAGGGCGAGTGCGCCGGTGGCACGCCGTGATGCGGGCATGTCGGTGTCCAATCTCATCGAGCCAGAAAAGGCAAAGTTACCTAATCGATATATTAGCGACCTTGGAGAGTTTTCACAGCATTTCGTGCGTAGTAATAAAAATTCTTTTGCCCCGCCCAACCCGGAAACGACGAAGGTGGGATGAAGAGCCTTCTCTTCATCCCACCTCGTCAGATTTGAGCGTTAGCCGCCCAGACCTCGTGAGCTACTAGCTCTGGCGGCGACGCACGACCATGGTGGTCGCACCGGCGGCGACCAGCACGAGGCCACCGGCGAGCATGCCGAGCAGCGCAGCGTCGTCAGCACCGGTCACGGCAAGCGAGTCGCCGTTGCTACCGCCGTTGTTCGAGGTGCCCTCGCCGTCCGAAGCCGGGATCGACTCCGAGGCGTCGGCAACGACCGAGAACGCGACGGTCTCGGTCACGTCGTCCTGGGTGGCGGTGATGGTGTAGTCACCGACGGGGAGAACCTCGGACGAGCTGGGCTCGCCGGCGTCATACTGACCGTTGCCGTTCGTGTCCTCGTAGGTGGTGTAGGTGACGGTGCCGGCAAACTCGCCGTTCTCGTCGACCGCGATGTCAGACTCAGGGTCGCCGACCGGCGAGATGACGGTGGTCGAACCGTTCGGCTCGGTCACCTCGATAGTGATCTCAACGCCCGGGGCCCAGCCGGCACCCGCGTAGTTGACGCCCGAGAGCGTCTCGCTCTGGGTGTAGGTGTCCTTCTCGATGCCGAGCGCCGGGGCCTCTTCAGCCTCGGTCTCGGTTGCGGTCGGAGTCGGCTCCTCGGTCTCGGTCGGCTCGGGAGTCTCGGTCTCGGTGGGCTCCGGGGTCTCGGTCTCACCAATGACGAACGACACAGTGGCCGACTCGGTGCCGTCAACGTTCTCGACCACGATGACATAGTCACCGTCGGTGAACGCGCGGTTGTCTTCCCACGAGATTTCGCCCGAGGTGCTGCCGTCTTCCGCGATGACGTACTCGTTGCCGTCGATCGCAGGAACTTCGTACTCCGCCTCGGGGGTAACGAGGGTCACGGTGTACTCGGCGCCCGGCGTGAAGCCAGCGGCGGCCCAGTTGATGGCGGTGGTGCCCGACTCGAGCGAGTCCTCCGACACCACGACGGTCGGGTCCTCGGCTGGCGTGGTCTCGGTCGGCTCCGGAGTTTCTGTCTCAGTCGGAGTCGCCGTCGGCGTCGCGGTCGCGGTCGGCTCCGGCGTCTCGGTGGCCTGCGGGCCAACGACGAAGGCCACGGTGATGGGGTCACCCTCAGCCGGGGTCAACGTCAGGGTGTAGTCGCCGTCGGTGAAAGCCGAGCTGTCGTTCCAGGTGATCTCACCCGAGGTAGTGCCGTCCTCGTCGACGACGTACTCGTTACCGCCGGTGGCCGGCACATCGAACGAGCCTTCGGGAGCTTCAAGCTGAACGGTGTAGGTGGTGCCCGGCTCGAGGCCAGTCGCGGCCCAGTTGACGGCGGTAGTACCGGTCTCCAGCGACGAGGCGTCAACAACGAGCTGCGCCGCGGCGGCATCGTCAGTGGCGGTCGGCGTGGTGGTCGCTGCGAATGCCGGCGTGGCGACGGCAAACACGCCACCAGCGGTCAGCGCTGCCGCGGCAGCAGTGGCAGCAATGCGCTTTGAGAAAGCGGTCATCGTTGTCTCTTCTCTTGTTTGAGGATGCGGTTGCGTATGCGCAGATTCTCAGGATTCCCCAACCCTGCACCCGTCCACAGTTTCACAGGCGGCACTCAGATGCAACAGTTTCGTAACGGAGATGTTTCCAAACGCACCCACAGAATGACTTCCAATATGCGTACGCATCGGCTAGCCAACAGCCGACGCGAAAGTGGCCGGCGCATCCGCCGCGGCCACTTTCGCGTCGATCGGTTCTACTTCCTTACGAGTCAGTCGACTGGAATCGGCGCATGAGCAGGAAGACTGCACCAGCCGCGATCAGCACGCCCGCCCCCGCGAGCATCCCGGTCAATGCCGCCTGGTTCGTACCCGTGTTTGCCAGCACGTCAGCGGCGCCAACCGCATCCGTTGCTGCACTCGGGTCGGATGGTGCATTCGGCCCGTCGCCAGCCTTGGGCCCCGGGTTCTGCCAGTCGCCGTTGCCCGAGAGCCCCTCGTCAATAATTTCGAAGCTCACACTGCGCTCGACGCCGGCCTGCGAGACCGTGATGATGTAGGTGCCCGCTGGGAACGGAAGGGTCTTGCCAGGCAAGCCTGTCTCCTCATCAATGGCGTAGTAAACGAGCGCGTCTTCGAAGGAGCCGTCGGCCATCGGCTCGATCGGATTCAGGGCAACGGTAGACCCATCGGGCAGCGTCACCGAAGCATCGATCACCCCGGCTTGCCAGCCCTCGCCAACGTAGGCGACGCCATTCAGGCTTTCGCTCTGCAGCACCGACGCAGCCGGCACCCAGACGCTGGGATCGAAGGGGCTCGTCGGCACATCCTCGCTGACCACGAAGGCGGCTGTCACCGAGCCCGTCAGGTTGCCCGCAGCATCCTCGAAGCGCACCTCGAGCATGTAGTCGCCAACCGGCGCCGCCACGCCCGTGGCAACTTCAGCGAAGAGCGGCGAGCCATCGCTCTGCAGGCTGTCGAAGCCAATGACTCCCGTCGCGTTGCCGTCGGCATGCGCCACGTTGTCCATGGAGTCGCTGCCACCAACATTGTTGCCGTTGACATAGAGGAAGTACGAGTCCCCCTCGTTCATCCCGCTGACCGACCAGCCAATGCCGGCCGCCGATTGTTCGGGCGTGTACGAGGTCTGGGCGAGCGTCAACGCGGGGGCCGCGGCCTCTTCGCTCGGGTCGGCGGTCGTCGTCGGCGACGTCGTCGCCTCGGTTTCGCCCGGTTCACCGAGGGTTTCTGTCGGTTCGGTGGTCGCGGTTGGTTCGGGCGCGGCAGGGTCAGTCGGCGTGGCGGCCGGTTCGCTCGTCGCGGTCGCGGTCGCGGAGTCGCTTGGGTCGACCAGCGTCTCGGCCGGCGCCGTGGTCTCGTCATCGTTGACGTCGAGTGGCTCCGCATGGCGGTGCAGCACGCTTGAGTCGAGCGGCGCCGCCAGAGCCGGTGTTGCGACGGCGAACAATCCGCCGACGCTGATCGCGATGGCCCCGATGAATCCACCGACTCGCCTCGTGAGCTTGAGCATCATTGCTTCCTTCGTGAGATTCGACTTGGGTCGCACAGAATTCTCAGGATCCCCCAACCCTGCACGCACCAAGCGTCCACCTTGCATCCAGCCAGCGGCAAGGGTGAACTTGCGGTCGTGCACGGATCGTTACCTCGAGGTCGGTCGATCCACGGCGGAAACGACCTAGCGGGTCGAGACAGTGTCTCGACCCGCTAGGTCGTGCGCCGACGAAAAGGTCAGCGCGAAGTTTCAAGCTGCGTGCGCAGCGAGCAACTACTTGAGGGTGACGGTGGCGCCGGCGGCCTCGAGGGCCTCCTTGGCCTTCTCAGCGTCTTCCTTGCTTGCGCCCTCGAGGACGGGCTTCGGAGCGCCGTCAACGAGTGCCTTCGCGTCGCCAAGGCCGAGCGAGGTAAGACCACGCACCTCCTTGATGACCTGGATCTTCTTGTCGCCAGCAGCCTCGAGAATGACGTCGAACTCGGTCTTCTCTTCCTCAGCCGGAGCGTCAGCAGCAGCAGCGCCGCCAGCAGCAGCAACAGCAACGGGGGCAGCAGCGGTGACGTCGAAGGTCTCTTCGAAGAGCTTGACGAAGTCGCTGAGCTCGATGAGGGTGAGCTCCTTGAACTGCTCGATGAGCTCTTCAGCGGTGAGCTTAGCCATGGGGTTTCTCCTTAGTTTTGAAATGCCGCGGTCCGGGACGGACTACTCCGCGGTCTCTTCCTGCTTTGCACGCAGCGCGTCGACGGTACGAACCGCCTTCGACGCGGGCGCGGTGAACATGTACGCGGCACCGAACAGCGAGGCCTTGAATGCGCCGGCAAGCTTGCCGAGCAGCGTTTCGCGGGACTCGAGGTCGGCGAGCTTGTTGACCTCTTCCGGGGTGAGCGGCTTACCGTCGAAGTAGCCGCCCTTAATCACCAGGAGAGGGTTGTCCTTGGCAAAGTCGCGCAGCGCCTTGGCCGCGTCAACGACCTCACCGGTGACGAACGCAATAGCGGTCGGACCAGCGAAGTTGTCGTCGAGACCCTCGAACCCAGCCTTGTTGGCTGCGATCTTGGCGAGCGTGTTCTTTGCCACGGCGTAGGTTGCGTTCTCACCGAGCGAACGGCGCAGCTCCTTGAGCTGTGCAACGGTGAGACCGCGGTACTCAGTCAGCACAACGGCGTTTGAGCCCTGGAATCGCTCCACGAGCTCAGCGACGGTTGCCTCCTTGGTCGCCATGGTTCTCCTCTCGTCTGTACGCGAGATCTCGGCGGATGCCGGGATCCCACCACTAGGCACGAATGACACGAAAAAACGCTCCGACGTAGGCGTCGGAGCGTTGCTGGCACGCGCACACGGATGTACGCGGAGCGAGTTGCTCGTTTTCCTACGCGGGTGGTCCTTGCGGATCTTTCGCTCGACTCTGGCCCGTGAGTTGAACTCAATGGGCACACGCCAAGCACCAGCGGTCTAAGGCTTCGTCAAGTTTAGCCATACGCGTGGCCCGCGCGCAATAGCATCTTCGCTCGTTCGCGGCGTTGGGGTGCCCAAACAAGCATAGGTGTCGCGGTTGGGTCCGTTCTCGCGAACGAACACCAACGCGACACCTATGGCTGGGATGGACGGGGCTGCGGCGCCGGATCGGCGGGGTGCTACTCGACCGGCTGCTCGAGTTCGTCGAGTTCTTCAGCGAACGAGTCAACGGTGTCGCGGGAGCGCGGCGCCAGCGAATCGGTCATGGGGATGCGCGGGGTGCGGTTTACGACGAGGCGCGTCGCGTCAGGGCGCGAGTAGTGACCGACCGGGTCGCCGGCGACCTTCGCCACCGAAATCGCGCCGAGGTCGAGGTCGGCGTAGACGAGACCCTCAGCATCCGGCGCGAGGCTCTCGTGCAGCTGCTGGCCGTCAGGGCCGAAGATGCGCGCGTGGCCGCCGCCAACTTTGAGCAGCTGGCGCTGCAGGTCAGTTTCGCACATCTCGTCAACCATCTCTTGCGACACCGTCGCGCACGGCGCGATCACGAAGGTCTGCCCCTCGACGGCGTAGGTGCGCGACGCGGAGGTATTCACCTCGGCGCCGAGCGCGTAGGCGCCGCCCTCGTAGAGCGAGAAGCTCGGCCAGGCGCCGATGTGCACCTGCTCGTGCTGCGCGTACATCGCGTATTTCGACAGGGGCTGGAAGTGCTCCCAGCAGCAGAGCCCGCCGACGCGGCCGAGCTCGGTTTCGGCAACGACGAGGTCGGAGCCGTCGCCCTCGCCGTAGATCACCCGCTCGACGTGGGTCGGCTTGAGCTTACGGCGCTGGGTGATCGTGCGACCATCGGCGCCGATGAGCCACTGCGCGATGTAGAGGCTGCCACCGCTACGCTCGCTGATGCCCGCCGACACCATGATGTTGTGGTCGCGCGCGGCCTTCGAGAGACGATCAGCCTGGGGCGTGCCGTACTCAAGCGAGTTGTCGAAATAGCGTTGCGCGTACTTCTGCATCCACACGGCCGGCACGTCGAGCCAGGCATACCAGGGGTAGCCCGGGAACCATACCTCCGGGAACGCGACGAGCGACGCGCCCTCGGCCGCCGCCTCGGCGATGTAACCAATCGCCTTGTCGATCGTCGCATCGAGGTCAAGAAAAACAGGTGCAGCCTGAATCGCGGCCGCCTTGAACGCTGGGTGTGTCATGTCGTACTCCTTTGCACAACGCCCTGAACTGGTGCGGCCGACGCTACGTTCGCGGCGGATGCGGCGCTTGCCCCACAGCGTCAGCCGGCTTGCCCCGTTGTCGCAGGTCGCCGCATCCGGTGTACCAACTCGGCAAGAAGCACAGCGCAATCGGCGCTGCGCGTCTTTAGAATCGGGCATGGCCAAGAAATTGACGACGGCGAGGGTTCCGCGGCGCGAGCGCGTCGCGTTCTGGAATCAGGCAGTGTCGGAGACCTTCGTCGACCTCGGTTGCATCGCCGGCAATGACGCCGACAGCATCGAGGGCGAGATCGACGTGCGGTCGTTCGGCGGGCTGCAGGTTTCGACGGTGCGGTCGACGGCGCAGCTCGTGACGCGCGGGCGTTCCGAGGTGGCGGCCGCGCGGTGCGACGCTGGCTACCTGGTCGGGGTGCAAACCCGGGGTCGGTGCGTC
Source organism: Gulosibacter sediminis (assembly GCF_023370115.1). NCBI lineage: Bacteria > Bacillati > Actinomycetota > Actinomycetes > Micrococcales > Microbacteriaceae > Gulosibacter > Gulosibacter sp. ACHW.36C. Next base: position 2,370,799 of record NZ_CP097160.1, read on the forward strand.
GTGACGCAGGACGGCCGGAGCGCCGAGATCGCGCAGGGGTCGCTTGCCGCCTATGACACGCAGCGACCGTATCGGCTCGAGTTGCTCGGTGAGTTTGAGCAAGTTGTGGTGCAGGTTCCGCGGCTGGTGTTCGACCGGATGCGCGCTCCCGAAACGCTGACCGCGCGCGCCGTCGAGGGGGCCGGAGTGGGCAGCGTGTTTCTGTCGGCGCTCGGCTCGCTGCAGCACGTCGATGACCAGGTCGGCCCCGCCATTGCGTCGTCGATGGCGCAGGGGCTCGAGCACCTGCTGTTGGCGGCGCTCGCACCGCTCGACGCCGACGCGGGTTCGGCGCGACGTCGGCTCATCGAGGCGCATCTTGAGGAGCACTTGCGGGACCCGTCGCTCAGCGTCGCGTCGATCGCCGCGGCGCTGCACTTGTCGCCGAGCAGCATCCACCGGACGTTCGCGCACGACGGCGACACGCTCATGAACCAGGTCTGGAACCGGCGCCTCGACGGCGCGTACCGCGACCTCGCGCAGTGCCCGAAAGACGTGACGCTCACGCAACTCGCGCACTCGTGGGGCTTCGCGAATTCCGCGCACTTCAGCCGTGCGTTCAAGGCACGCTTCGGCGCACCGCCGTCGCAACTGCGCCACCCCCGCATCCGCTAGTCGCGGGGTGGGAGGATGGGGGCATGCGCATCCGCTAGTCGCGGGGTGGGAGGATGGGGGCATGCGCATCGGATACCTGGCAGCCCAGATTCGTGAGGCCGAACTGCCCCTCCTCGAGCGCGGCGTGCCCCTGATGCTGCGGGCGGCGCAGGCCCTCGCCGACCAGATCTCGAGCGTGCTGCCCGACCCGGCGACGGCGCGCGTGCTCGTGCTCGCCGGCGGCGGCGACAACGGCGCGGACGCGACCTACACCGCGTCGCTGCTCGCCGCCGCGGGCACCCAGGTCGAGGTCGTCGCGGTGAAGGGCACGCTGCACGAGAAGGCCGAAGCAGCGGCGCGCGATGCGGGCGTCGAGCTGGTGTTCGAGCAAGACCCAGCCGGGGTCGCGGCCCGAGTTGCTGGCGCGGATGTGCTGGTTGACGGCGTACTCGGCATCGGTTCGGGCGGGGCTGCGGCCGGCGGCTCGCCCGCCTTACGCGAACCGCTGCGCTCGGTGATGGTCGCGGTGAAGGCAGCGGCCGCGGAGGCCGACCCGCTCATCATCGCCGTCGATATTCCGTCGGGTATCGACCCCGACGATGGTGCGGTGCCCGACCCGGACGCGGTGCTCGGCGCCCACTTGACGATCACCTTTATCGGTCTGAAGGCAGGGTTGCTGCTCGAACCCGCGAAGTCGTTCGCGGGCAAGGTGTGGCTCGAACCAATCGGTGCAATGCAGGGGCTGCTCGGCAAGACGCCCGCGGTGCAGTTGCCCTAGCTTCGCGCCGTTCTGGCCGCGAGCTCGAGTTACGAGAGCGCGAGCCGCTCGAGCACCTCGTTCGCGAGGCCAACGAGGCGCGCGATCTCGGCATCGTCGCGCTCGATCCAGACGGCGCGGGGCTCTGGGTCCTGCACTACAAAGTTCTTGTGGTGCTCCCACACGAACAGGGTGCGCTCGGCCCCCACCACGTACTGCTGCCAGTAGATCTGCCGCAGGTAGTTACGAGGAATCTTCGCCCACGATTTGTTCGTCGTCTTGATCTCGGCAAGCAGGGCCTCGCCACCGCGCTGCGCGAGCCCATCGGGGGTCGCGAGGTGGCGCGGGTTCTCGGCGGAGCGTATGAGGAAACCGCAACTGCCGATGCCGTGCTGCTCGCGTACCCACTTTTGGATCTCGGGCTCGCGCTTCTTGCCATACTCCGTGAACGCGTTGCCCGTGAAGCTGCCGCCATAGAGCTTGTCGTTCACGACGGCACGAACGGATGCGGGGGTTGCGAGTCGCGCCGCGTCGGTCGCGGTGATGCCGACCTTGCGGTGGCGCAGCCACTCCTCGCGGTCAGAGTCGGCGCAGACGACACGCGCCGCGAGCTCGCCCGTGGGGCGCGGGTTGAGCAGCTCGTCAACAAGGCCAGCGCGCCAGAGCGTGCCACTCGCGGGCGCGGTAGGCTCGCTCGCTGGCATCGTCTCGGAGACGGTGAAGGATGCGCGCTCACTCAGGGCGCGCAGGCTCGCCTCGATCTCTTCGGTCGCGGCGTTTGTGACGCTCGGCGGCGCGGCAAGAGCGAGCGGCGCGTAGTCGTCGGTTCGGGTCGACGAAAGAGCTTCGTCGGGTGCCGGCCGGAAAACTACCATTGCTCCAGTTTGCCACCACCCGCCGACAACGGCCGCCTCCCCCGCCGCCGATGGCGTAGGGGGTTGAGTGGTCACTTTTTGTAGTTCTGGCGGTGGGGGCTTCAGGTGGTCAGTGCAACTCCATCGATGAGTTGCTGAAGTCTTTCAGCCGGCGTGTAGCCCTGCAACACGACACGAGGCCGGGAGTTGAGTTGGTCTTGCACCAGCCGCAACTCCCGGTCCGTGACCCGGTTGAAATCCGTGCCCTTGGGAAAGTCCCACCGCAACTGCCCGTTCAAGTTCTCATTACTCGGCCGCTGCCACGGCGAGTGCGGATCACAGAAAAACACCGGACACCCTGTCGCGACCGTGAACTGACGATGCTGCGCCATCTCCGTGCCCTGATCCCACGTCAACGATGCCAACACCGCATCCGGCAGTTGCTCGACCATGCCCGTGAGGACCTCGATCACGGTCGCGGAGTCCCGAACCCCGGGAAGACGCCCGAGCAGACACAACCGACTCGCGCGTTCCATCAACGTGACAATCCCGGAATTGTTCGGGCCAACCACGAGATCACCCTCCCAATGCCCGGGCACCGCACGCCCCGCATGCGCGGCCGCGAGTTGCTCATCACGGTCCGCGAGTCGGTACCCGTCCAACCACGGCCGTTGATTCCGGGCCGGGAGTCTCGACTGGGGCTTGCGGCCGGTACGTTTCGACCGCAACGCGTGTTCGACCTTCAACTCGTGCCGTAACGACCCCGCACCTTGGACGTACAAGGCTTGGTAGATCGTTTCGTGACTGACCCTCATCGCCGCATCCCGCGGGTACTCGACCGGGAGCCGGGCCGAGATCTGTGGCGGGGACACCTGCTTGTTGAGGAACCCGACCACGACCCGCCGTAACCGCGGGTCGTGGTCAAGTTTTCGGGGTTTCGGACGAGCGCGTGCATGGTCTGCACGGTACTGCGCGAGTTTGGCGCTGTACTGCGTTTCTTGCCCCGCGCCCGTGGTCAACACGAGCTGGTAGCGCGAGATTTCTCGCGACACCGTCGCACGAGAGAACCCGATCAATTCCGCGATCTGTGCCTGGGACAGGTCCTGTTCCAGCCCGAGCTGGATCAGTATCCGGTCCCCAAGTTGCAGCCGCCGGCCGTGTCCCGTGCCCGGCGAGGACGCCGGATCGATCGGGTCGGGAAACACCACACTCGAGCGGGTGTCACTGGGTCGCCCTCGTTGCATCCGTACTCCTGCCCATCGAAGCCATCGGAACAACGTTCGCACGCCCACCCCTGGCCACAACTGGCGCGACCGTACCGGAGTGCCGTCTAACACCCGTTCAATCGCCCGAACCCGATCCGCAAGCCGATACATCCAACACCCCTGACAATCAGGGAGTTGCACTCACCCCACGAATCCGCCACCGCCAGCACTACAAAAAGCGACCACTCAACCCCCCTAGAACGGCAACCCAACGGGGCGGGCGGGGTTAGGCGGAAGGGGTTTCGAAGAACTTGGTGGGCTCGCTGAGGGGGCGGTCCGGGTCGGGCACCGTGATCTCGGCGGTCGGGGCGCCGTCGAGCGAGTCGATGATCGTCGTCGGCACCGACACCGCCATGGCCCCGTAGATGACGGCCTTCGACAGCCCCGACTTGAGCGCCAACGCGGGCAGCTCGCCGTAGTCGGCCTGCCCGCCGCGCTGCCCCGGGCCTTGAATCGAGTGGCCGACGAAGCCCGCGAGCGACGCATCCCCGGCGCCCGTCGTGTTCACGACCTGCGGCGCCTTCGCGTAGCCCCACAGCGCCTCGTCGCGGGTGACCACCATCGCGCCGTCGCCGCCCATCGACACGAGCACGACCTCGAGCCCCGCGCGCTCGATCACCTCGCGCGCCGCCTCGAGCACGTCGCCGACGGTGTTGAGATGCCGCTTCACGAGCGTCGCCATCTCGTCAGCGTTCGGCTTGATGCAGTCGACAAGGCCCGAAGTTGCCCACGTCTCGAGCGACGAGCCCGAGGTGTCGACGGCGACGCGCGTGCCGATGCGGCGCGCCTCACTGAACAGCCGGGTGAAGTCGATCTTCTCGCCCGACTCGACGAGCTTCGGCACAGAGCCCGACACGACGAGCCAGTCAGCGCGCAGCGCGCGAATCTCCTGCAGCGTCATGTCGACCACGGCATCCCAGTCGCGCTCGTGCAGCGGCACGGCCTTTTGGTTCACGTTCGTCGTGCGGCCCTCGGGCTCGAGAATCGCGGTGTTCACGCGCATCCGCCCCGGCACCGGCAGAATGCGCAGCACCTGCGGGAACGGCGTGCGGAACAGCAGGTGCTCGTCCTCGCGCCCGACCGGCAGCACTGCCGAGGTCGAGACGCCGGCGATGCGCAGCGTGCGCGACACGTTGATGCCCTTGCCCGAGAGAAACTCCTGAATCTCGGTCGCGCGGTTCACCTTGCCGGTGTCGAAGCTTTCCACGAAATAGGTGCGATCGATCACGGGGGCCGGGGTGAGCGAAACTACAGCAGGCATCTTCGTTCCTTTCGCAGTGGACTCGCTCAGCGTAGCCCGCGAACGTGTCACCGCACCCGGTTTGCCCGGCCAGTTTCGCCCCGCCCGCGCGCAGCCGAACGTGCCAAGCTTGGGTTCATGTCTGAAACGATGCGCGCCGTTGTAGTCAATGAATTTGGTGGCCCCGAGGTTCTGCGGCTCGGCGAGGTGCCGATGCCGAAGGTCGTGAACAGTGACACGCTCGTGCGCGTGCACGCGGCCGGCCTCAATCCGATCGACGTGAAGACCCGCGCGGGCAAGGGCGCGTCGGGGGCCATCGAGCGGATGCCCTGGGTACCCGGCGGCGAGTTCGCCGGCGTCGTCGAGAAGGCGTCGTACGAGCTCGCGCCGTTCCAGCCCGGCGACGAGGTCTACGGCATGCTGCTCACCCCGCGCTACCAGGGCGCGCACGGCGACTATGTGTCGGTGCCGTTCATGTCGCTCGCGCACAAGCCGAAGTCGCTCACGATGCTCGAGGCCGGCGGCGTGCCGCTCGCCGCGCTCACGGCGTGGGCCGCGGTGGTTGAGGCCGCGCGCGTCCACAGCGGCCAGCGGATGCTCGTGCACGCCGGCGCGGGCGGCGTCGGCCACTTCGCGGTGCAGCTCGCGGCGTTCTACGGCGCGGACGTGGTGACCACCGCATCCGGCCGGAACCACGACTGGCTCACCGATCTCGGCGCGAGCCAGGTGATCGACTACACCTCGGAACGCTTCGAGGAGGCGATCGACGAGCCGGTCGACGTCGTCATCGACCTCATCGGCAACGTGCAGGACAACACGGGCAGCCGCTCGCTCGAGGTGCTCCGCGACGGCGGCCTCGTCGTGAACGTACCCACCGGCTCGTGGCCGACGATGCACGAGGAGACCGAGGCCGCGGGCCGCGAGCTGCGCGCATCCACGCTCAAGCTCTCGCCCGAGGGGCGCATCCTCACCACCATCGCGCAGCTCTTCGACCAGGGCGACCTGCAGACGCACCTCGACGCGAGCTTCCCGCTCAGCCAGGCGCGCGCGGCCCACGAGCAGCTCGAGCAGGGGCACACGCGCGGCAAGATCGTGTTCGACCTCACTGCCGAATAGTCACGCCGACCGCGCACGACGAGGGCGGCCCCGCACCGATTTCGGTGCGGGGCCGCCCTCGTGATGAGCGAGCCAGCGCGCGCGGGCTAGTGCTGCGTGCGCACGCCCTCGGGGATCGGGTCGCCCGTCTTCCAGGTCTCCCACTGGCCCGAGTGCTCCATGTCGTGGCCGAGCGGGATGCCGTGGCGGCCCTTGAGCAGGATCGAGCCGACGAGGCCGACGGCCGACATGATCGCGAGGTAGACCGCGGCCCAGTGCCACTGGCCGGCATTCGCCTCGAAGGTCGCCTGCACGATGAGCGGCGCGAACGCGCCACCGACGATCGCGCCAATCGCATAGGTGATTGAGACGCCCGAGAAGCGCACGGATGCGGGGAACACCTCGGCGTACCAGGCGCTGAGCGGGCCGTAGCAGAAGCCGAGCGGGATGCCGAGAAGGCAGGTGCCGAGCACGAAGAAGATCGGGTTCTCGCCGCCCATGACGACGAGCGGGAACAGGGCGATCGAGGCGAAGATCATGAGGATGTAGCCGACGATGAACACCGGCTTCGCGCCGTACTTGTCGGCGATCCAGGCGCCGACGTAGGTCCAGATCGCCCACGAGATCGCGGCGAGGTTGAGGAAGAGACTCACCTGGCCGCCGTCCATGCCGACCATGCCACCGGCTTCGAGCGGCGTCGCCGCGTACTTCTGCACGATGCCACCGACGAGCATGTAACCGACCGCGTTGTCGCCCGCGAAGACGAGCGCGGCGAGGATCACAATGAGCCAGTACTTGCGGAACACGACAGCAATGGGAGCCGACTGGCTCTTCGCCATCTTCGAGATCTGGCGGAACACTGGCGACTCTTCAACCGCGCGGCGCACGACGTAACCGACGAGGATCAGCACGACCGAGAACAGGAACGCGATGCGCCAGCCGCCGTTGACGAAGCCTTCCTGGCCCAGCGTCATCTGCAGCACCGTGAGCATGCCGGTCGCGAGCAGCATGCCGAACGGCACGCCGAGCTGCGGCCAGGCGCCCGCGCGGTTGCGGCCACCGTCGGCGGCGGTCTCGACGGCCATAAGGGCCGCGCCGCCCCACTCGCCACCGGCCGAAATACCCTGCAGCACGCGCAGCAGGAGCAGGCCGATGGCGCTGATCGCGGCGAGATCGCCGGTGGGCAGCAGACCGATGAGCGCGGTCGCCGCGCCCATGAGCACCAGCGTCGCGATGAGCACGGGCTTGCGGCCGTACTTGTCGCCGAAGTGGCCGGCGAGGAACGCGCCGAGCGGGCGGAACAGGAACGAGAGGCCGATCGAGGCCATCGAGATCAGCGTCGGGCCGGCCGGCCCCATCGCCTCACCCATCGGCCCAAAGAACTGGGTGTTGAAGATGAGCGACGCCGCGAAGGCGTAGATGAAGAAGTCGTACCACTCAACGGTGGTGCCGACGATCGTCGCGGCGAGGACGCGCCGGCGCTCGGCCGGGCTCGTCACCGCCAACTGGTCGATATCAGAGGTATTGGACATTTCATGGCTCCGTTGTCATGACAATCCGAGTCGGCCACCGTGGCGCGACTCAGGCGAACGTCACATTCGTCACGCCAGACACTACCGCATTACCGACCCGATCGTCGGTAATTCCCTCGCCCGCCTTATCTCGCGTGCTCAGGCGCGCTCCCACAGCCTCCCGAAGGCCGGATGCGCGGCTCGAGTCGCGCATCCGGCCGCCAGCCCTCGCACAGGCCAGGAAACGCAAACTGGCCCCGCCGAAGCGGGGCCAGTGAACTCGCGACGAGCGCGAGACGTTGCTTAGAACGCCGAAACGTCGAGGGGGATCGACGGACCGAAGGTCGTCGAGACGACAGCCTTCTGCACGTAGCGGCCCTTCGCCGAAGCCGGCTTGAGGCGGATGACCTCGTCGAGCGCGGCCTGCAGGTTCTCGGTGAGCTGCTCGGCGCCGAACGACGCCTTGCCCGCGATGAAGTGCAGGTTCGAGTGCTTGTCGACGCGGAACTCGATCTTGCCGCCCTTGATCTCGGTGACAGCCTTCGCTGCGTCCGGGGTCACGGTGCCGGTCTTCGGGTTCGGCATGAGGCCACGGGGACCAAGCACCTTACCGAGACGACCGACCTTGCCCATCATGTCGGGGGTGGCGACGGCCGAGTCGAAGTCGGTCCAGCCGTCAGCGACCTTCGCGATGAGTTCGTCGCTGCCGACCTCGTCGGCGCCCGCGGCGAGGGCGGCCTCAGCGGCCGGGCCCTGCGCGAACACGATGACGCGAGCGGTCTTACCGGTGCCGTGCGGGAGGCTGACGGTGCCGCGCACCATCTGGTCGGCCTTGCGCGGGTCAACGGCGAGGCGCAGTGCGACCTCGACGGTGCTGTCGAACTTCGCCGACGAAGTGTCCTTCGCGAGCTGCGCGGCCGAGGCAAGGTCGTAGACCTTGCCCTCTTCAATCTTCTCTGCCGCGGCGCGGTACGCCTTGGAATTCTTTGCCATGTTGTGCTCCTTTGAGAGTGTGCGGTCGAACGAGCTGGCTGGCTCTCCCGCGAAAGTGTGTACGGCCACGCGCTGTGGCGCGGCGTGTGTGCACTCCCCCGATCGCTAGCTCGGGGAGGCGGGGGCTAGTTGCCCGTGACCTCGATGCCCATGGAGCGGGCGGTGCCGGCGATGATCTTCGCGCCAGCTTCGATGTCGTTCGCGTTGAGGTCGGCCTTCTTGGTCTCGGCGATTTCGCGCGCCTGGTCCATGGTCATCTTGCCGACCTTGTTCGTGTGGGGCACACCCGAGCCCTTCTTCACGCCCGCAGCCTTCTTGATGAGCTCAGCCGCCGGGGGCGTCTTGAGCACGAAGGTGAACGAACGGTCTTCGTACACGGTGATCTCAACGGGCACAATGTTGCCGCGCTGCTGCTCGGTCGCCGCGTTGTACGCCTTGCAGAACTCCATGATGTTGACGCCGTGCTGACCCAGGGCCGGACCAACCGGCGGAGCAGGGTTCGCGGCGCCAGCCTGGATCTGAAGCTTGATCAGACCCGAAACCTTCTTCTTCGGTGCCATGTGGTTTCCTTTCTGTCGAGTGGATGTTGCGAACATCCCTCTCCCGCAACGCCGGCCTTTCCGGCGCCCGGTATCGGTTGCGCATGCGCAACCCCGCAAGTTTACTCGATTCCGCGCATCCTGGCCAGGGGCCGTTCACGCGAACGCGGCGCCGACCACGTGGGCCGACGCCGCGCCTGCTCGAGCTGAATTAGAGCTTCGCGACCTCGTCGAACGAGAGCTCGACGGGAGTCTCGCGACCGAAGAGCGAGACGAGCACGATGAGCTTGCCCGCCGCGGCGTTGATCTCACTGATCGAGCCGGTGAGGCCCTCGAACGAGCCCTCCTTGATCGTGACGGTCTCGCCGTTCTCGAACTCGACCTCGGTGATCGGCTGCTTGCCACCCGTAGCGGTGCCGGCCTTGGCCTCGCCCTTGACATCCTTGACGTCGGGCAGCTCGACGATGCTCTTGAGCATCTCGAAGACCTCCTTGAACCGCAGCGGCACCGGATCGTGCGCGTTGCCGACGAAACCGGTGACGCCCGGGGTCTGGCGCACGAGCGACCAGCTGTCCTCGGTGAGGTGCATGCGCACGAGCACGTAGCCGGGGATGCGCACGCGCGTGACCATCTTGCGCTGGCCGTTCTTCATCTCGACGACGTCTTCCATAGGCACCTGCACCTCATAGATGTCGTCGGCGCCCTCGGACGAGTCCGAGCGCTTCTTGTTCTCGACGCGCTGCTGGAGGTTGTCGCGCACCTTGCGTTCGAAGCCGGCGTAGGTGTGGATGACGTACCACTTGCCGGGCTTCATGCGCAGTTCGAGCTTGAACTCGGCGTAGGGGTCAACCTCGGCCTCGTCGTCGCCCTCGGCGGGCTCGCCTTCCGCGGCGGGCTCGGCGTCGGCCGGCGCAGCCTCGTCGGATACGGCGGGAGCGTCGGTCTCGTCGGTCGCCTCGGCGCCGTCAGTTGCCTCGGTGTCGGCGTCGGTCTCGACGGCGTCAGTCTCGGCCTCGACGGGAGCGTCCTGGCTCTCGGGAGCCTCGTTCACGGCGTCGAGCTCGGTCTCGTTCTGCTCGGGAAGCTGGGTTTCGTCAGCCACGGTAGTTCAACTCACTTCATCGAATTGCGGCGCGCTGGCCGCTCGGTCTGTGTCGGATGCGCGGGCGCGTGGCGCCGCGACTTGGGGTTTACGGGGTCGCCGTCGCGGTCGGGGCAACCGACTCGGTCGGCAGGACGGTCTCGGTGGGCAGCGGTGTCTGGGTCGGATCGCCGCCCTGGAACCACTCCTCGGGGAACAACGACTGGCCGTTGCCAAACACCCACGAAGAGGCGAAGCCGAAGATCCAGTCGAAGAGCATCACGAGCAGCATCATGATGATGAGGAACGCGATCACGACGCCGACGTAGCGCCAGAGTTCCTGGCGGGTCGGGGTGACGACCTTCTTCAGTTCGATGACGACCTCGCTGAAGAACTTGCGAAGGCCGCGCTTCTCGCCGGCGTCCTTCTTGTCGTTCTTCTTGCTCGGCTTCTTCGAGGCCTCAACAGCGGCGCCCTTGGCCGAGGTCTTTTCGCCACGCTTCGCCTTCTTGCCCTTGCCGGATGCCGCTACCGCAGCATCCTTCTTGGCGTCAGACTTCGCATCGTCCGAGTCATCCTCGTCAGCGTCGCTGTCGTCAGCGTCGTCGTCCTCCGCGTCGGCGTCAGCCTCGTTGTCGGTGTCTTCGTCAGCTTCGCTCGCAGCCGACTCGTCGGCCGCCTCCGCATCAAGCGTCTCGTCCAAAGCGTCGGCCTCGTCACCGGTTGATTCGGTGCTGTTGGTGAGGTCGTCGTCACGCTCGTCATCAGACGTGCCTGTGGCCACGCGGATCCCTTTCGAAGCTTGGATATGCGGCACGAACCGGATTTTGGGCGCACTGCAGTATGCCTTTTGGCAACTGCACCAGCCTACGTCACGCCGACAACCTTGTCGATAACGCGGGCCCGCTTGCCCTGCAAGACCAGCCAAGATGCAAAACGGGCCGTGCACTCCGCACGGCCCGTGATTGCAGGGCGGACAGGAATCGAACCTGCAACCTGCGGTTTTGGAGACCGCTGCTCTGCCAATTGAGCTACCGCCCTACGTCACGTCGCGCATGCTGCGCGGGCAACCCAGACAGTTTACGACAAAACCGCCGCCACCTCCACATGCTGGCACGAGGTTGCCTGCGCATCGGCGGCTGGATGATGCGGTCCAGCTTGCGTTTGCCACGGAATCGCGGGTGAAATGCCAGAACGAGAGGAAGTGTCATCCATGACTCACCAGTGGCGCAATGTCATCGCGCTCTTTGTCAACGAACAAACACGTCAGGTCGCCGGCCGGCTGCTGCTCGACGAAACGGTCCACCCAGACTCCCTTGAGCTGTCGCCGTCACGCACCCGTCACGTCGTGAGTGCGATCGTGAACTCGGGCATCGCCGAGTTGACGAGCGACGGCGCGCTGACGCTGATCCCCTCGGTGTTTCCCCAGCTCCTCGCGGAAGGCAGGCGCGAGACTCAAACTGGAGTTCAACGGTTTCTCGTCGACGGCCGAATCGATGTTTACCCGGCAACTCCGAGCGAGCGGGGCGCGCTCCTCCGCTGGGTTCGCGATCAAGTCATCGCCACCGACGAAGCGCTCTCTGAGCCCGAGATGAACGAGCGATTGTCCCAGTTCCACGACGACGTGGCGGTGCTCCGCAGGTAGCTGGTGGACTTCGGGCTCGTGGAACGTCGCTTCGACGGCACTGAGTACCGGCACCCTGGCGTCGACAGGTAGCAACCACGACGTCGCGTGACGCCGCGAGTTTGCCGTTTGCGCACATCCGGCCCATTTCCGGCGGATGTGCAGACAGCGGGCTGCGCGTCATGAAAAATGAATGACGGTAACCCGTTCACAACCGCACAAACTAGGCTGCACATCATGACTGAATCGCGTCTTTCGTCCCGCGTCTCCGCCATTGCCCCTTCGGCCACGCTGAAGGTCGACAACAAGGCCAAGGCCCTCAAGGCCGAGGGCCGCCCGGTGATTTCATACGCCGCCGGCGAGCCCGACTTCGCAACGCCGCAGCACGTCATCGACGCCGCTGTCGAGGCAGTGAAGGATCCCAAGAACCACAAGTACACGGCCAACGTCGGTCTGCCCGAGCTGCGCGACGCGATCGTCGAGAAGACCGCGCGCGACTCGGGCCTCACCGTGCCCGCGAGCCGCGTGCTCGTTACGAACGGCGGCAAGCAGGCCGTGTTCGAGACGATCCAGGCGATCATCGGCGACGGCGACGATGTGCTGCTGCCGACCCCGGCGTGGACCACCTACCCCGAGGTCATCAAGTTCGCCGGCGGCAATACCATCGAGGTCTTCGCCGGCGCCGACCAGGGCTACAAGGTCACCGTCGAGCAGCTCGAGGCCGCGCGGACGCCCAACACGAAGGCGATGCTCTTCGTTTCGCCGTCGAACCCGACCGGCGCCGTCTACTCGCCCGACGAGACCCGTGCCATCGGTGAGTGGGCGCTCGAGCACGGCGTGTGGGTCATCGCCGACGAGATCTACCAGAACCTCGTCTACGACGGCGTGAAGGCCACCTCGATCGTCGAGGCCGTGCCCGCGCTCGCCGAGCAGGCCGTGCTCGTCAACGGTGTCGCGAAGTCGTTCGCGATGACCGGCTGGCGTGTGGGCTGGATGGTCGGCCCCGAGGATCTCATCAAGGGCGCCGCGAACCTGCAGTCACACCTCACGAGCAACGTGAACAACGTCGCGCAGCGCGCCGCGCTCGCCGCCCTCACCGGCCCGAGCGAGCCGATCGAGGAGTTCCGCCTCGCCTTCGACCGCCGCCGCAAGCTCATGGTCGACGAGCTCAGCAAGGTCAACGGCTTCACCGTGCCGACGCCGCAGGGCGCGTTCTACGTCTACGCCGACGTGTCGGGCGTGCTCGGCAAGGAGTACGACGGCGTTCGCCTCGAGACCTCGCTCGACCTCGCCGACTTCCTGCTCGATCGGGCCGAGGTCGCGGCCGTCCCCGGCGAGGCCTTCGGCCCCTCGGGTTACCTGCGCTTCAGCTACGCGCTCGGCGACGACGCACTCGTCGAGGGCGTGCGCCGCATCCAGGCGCTCTTCAACTAACTCGCGCCACACCGCGCGCCGTAGCCGGGCCCCGTCGCAAGACGGCGGCCCGGCTACGGCGTTGTGAAGGTAATTTCGGCGAGCTTGTCGAGCAGCTCGTCGTTGTCGTCGAGCGTCGTCGTGCTCCACAGCACGATGTGCACGCGCGTGCCGGTGAGCGGCATGACGCGCTGCAGCAGCCAGACCTCGCCGCCCTCGCACTCGTCGGCCCGCACGCCGAGCAGCTCGAGTTTCGTGCCGTCCTCGCCCTCAAGCAGGTACGACTCGGGCTCGGAGATGCCCGTCGCGCCGTATGAGCACTCATCATTGATGCGATTGAGCTGTGCGAGCGTGAGCTCTTTGTCGGTCTGGTTCGAGTTGAACACCGACGTCTGCCAGACCTGAATCTGCGCGCTGTAGTCGGGCGCGTACATCGTCAGCTGCTCGGGGCGATTCACGATGTCCTGCTCGATCCAGTCACCGAGCTTCGGGTAGACGAGCGTGAAGCCATCCTCGAACACCGCATCCTGCTCAATCGAGATCGTGTCGCCCGGCTGCACCGCGTAGGGCGTCGGCGTGGGGCCCACGGTGTCGGTCGGGCCACCGGTGCCGCCGCCGCCGCTCTCGAGCGGCGCCGCGGCCTCGCCCTGGCTCGGCTGCAACGGGTTTCCCCACAGCAGCGCGAGCGTGATGACGAGGCCGATGACGACGACCGCCGAGGCGCTCGTGAGCACAATCGTGAGGGGTGACCAGACGCTGCGTCGCGACGAGCCGGATGCGTCGGGCACAGCATCCGCTGCCGGCTCGGCCCCGAAACGGGGCTCGGGCGGGCTGAATCTCGGTCGCTGCTCACTCACCTGGGTCTCCGTCTCGTTGGCGCACTTCGAGTTTCGCGCAGCAGCCGCGCGAACGCACTACAGCTGCAGGCCGATCAGGTTCGGCTCGGGGATGAGTTCGACGCCGAACTCGGCGAGCACGCGGGCGCGCACGTAGCGCGCGAGCTCGGCGATCTGCTCGGCCGTCGCATCCGCGTGGTTCGTGATTGCGAGCGTGTGCTTCGATGAGATCGCGGCGCCGCTGCCGGGCAGCGCGAAGCCCTTCTTCACGCCGGCGTGGTCGATGAGCCACGCGGCCGAGAGCTTGACGAGCTCGACGCCCTCGGCGTCTTCGCCCGCGTCGAAGCGGGGCGCACTCGCCGGCAGCGACTCGCTCGCGAAGCTGCGGCGCACGATCGGGTTCATGAAGAACGAGCCACTCGAGCGCGTGTCGACGTCGGCGGGGTCGAGCACCATGCCCTTCGAGCCGCGCAGGCGCAGCACGGCCTCGCGCTGCTGGGCGACCGGCACGCGGGCGCCGAGGTCGACGTCGAGCGCCTTCGCGAGCTGCGCGTACTGCACCGGGGCGCCGTCGTTCGAGTCGACCTCGCGCAGGCGCAGCTCGACCGCGAGCACGAGCCCGAGGAGCTCCTCGCGCTTGAGCGCCGAGGTGCGGTACCCGAGGCCGAGGTCGGCGGCCGCGACCCAGCGGCGTTCGCCGGCGTCCGCATCCGCCACCTCGACACGCACGAGCACGTCGGCGAGCTCCTGCCCGTAGGCGCCGATGTTCTGCACCGGCGTCGCGCCGACCGAGCCGGGGATGCCCGCGAGCGCCTCGATGCCGCTGAGTCCGCGCGCGACGGTAGCGTCGACGAGCTCGCTCCACGACTCCCCCGCGTCGGCGGCGACGATGACCTCGCCGCCCTCGCCGGGGCGGTACTCGACGCCGCGGGTCGCGACGCGCAGCACGGGGCCGTCGAAGCCGTCGTCGCTCACAATCGTGTTCGAGCCGCCGCCGATGACGAGAAACGGCTCGTCGCGGTCGGCGAGTTCGAAGTATGCCTCGGCGAGCGCGTCGCGGGTCGCGGGCTCGACGAGCTCGGCCTCGGCCTGCGAGACCTGCGTCGTCGTCAACTGCGCGAACGTCGTCATGCGGTGAACTTCGCGCGCACCTGCGCCTTGGTCAGCACCGTCTTGTCGGCGAAGCTCACCGTGAGGTCGATGCGGCCGATGCCGTCGTCGCCGGCCTCTTCGCCGACCGTCGCGACGATCTGCACGTCGGCACCCTCGCTCGCGTCGACGAGCACGGGGCGCGTGAAGCGCACCTGGTAGTCGACGACGCGGCCCGGGTCGCCGAGCAGCTCGATGACGGGCTGGATCGCCGCGCCCATCGTGAGCATGCCGTGCGCGAGCACGCCGGGCAGGCCGACCTCGACCGCGATGTCGTCGCGGTAGTGGATGGGGTTGAAGTCGCCGGATGCGCCGGCGTAGCGCACGAGCGACTCCCGCGTGAAGTGCAGGGTGGTTTCGAGCAGCTGCTCGCCCTTGGCGGCCGTTTCGAGGGTTGCCATGGTTAGTTCGCCCCTTCCCCGCCGACCACGAGGGTCGCGTAGGCGGTCACGACGAGCTCGCCCGCCGCATCCGTCAGCCTGGTCGTCGCCTGGATCATCGCGTTACCGCGCACCGCGCGCACCGTCGTCACCTCAAGCTCGGCGCCGAGCTCGTCGCCCGCGACGATCGGGCGCTCGTAGGTGAAGCGCTCGTCGCCGTGCACGACGTTCTTGAGCTCGAAGTCGGCCATCGGGTCGGCGAGCAGCAGCTGCAGGCCGCGGTCTTGCAGCACGGCCGGGTAGGTCGTGGGCGCGACGACGTCGGCGTAGCCGGCCGCGCGGGCCGCCTCGACATCGAAGTGGATGGGGTTGCTCGCGAAGACAGCCGCCGCGAAAGCGCGCACGTGCTCGCGCCCAACGAGATAGGGCTCGGCGAGCACGAAGCGTCGGCCGACGAGATCCGGGTTCACAGTCACCCCGCCAGTCTAGGCGCCGCGGAAATGCGTTGTTTTTCCCAACGTGAGACGTCCATGAGGTTGAGACCCCTTATCGCCGTCTCAGGTAGGGAAAAGCGACGCATTTCCGCAGCGACGCTAGCTGGTGGAAGAGATAGCCCGCAGAGCTAGCTGGCGCGGAGCTGGCGGTGGCGCGCGAGTTCGTCGATCGTCGAGTCGTTGAGGGCGGCGTGGCCGCGGCGCGACGCGGTTTCGCGGATGCCGAAGATCTTGCGCTGCGCCAGCTCGAGCGTGTCGAGGTCGATGCGGGTGATCGTGTCGTCGGGCACGCGACTCCAGCCGGCGAGGTTGATGCCGGTCGATGAGAACGCGGTGGTGCCGTCGGGGCGCTGCAGCATCGCGAGCTTGTAATAGTTCTCGTCGTGGTCGTCGGGCAGCAGCGCCGGGTCGATGCCGTACGAGCGGAAGTCGTCATCGGTCACGTGCGCCGTCGAGTTCGCGTGAATCACGATCAACTCGGCATCGGTCAGCACGACGGCGTTGAGGCTCGCGTTCGGGAACGTGCGGCGCAGCCGCTGCACGGCGCGCACGACACCCTCGGCGACGGTGCCGCCACCCTCGCGAATCTGCTTGCGCACATACGAGAAGTAGAGCTCGGAGTCGGTCGTACCCGACACGGCCCGCAGTTCTTCTTCGCTCAGCAGCTCCTCGAAGCGCTCAACGGGAATGATCGAGCCATTGTGGGCGAACGCGATGCCGTTCGCGACGAAGGGATGCGTGTTCACCTTCGTGCGCTTGAGCCGGTCGGTCGCAAGGCGCAGGTGCACGAGCCGCGAGTACGACGGCACGCTTTCGAGCGCGGCCGTGAGCATCGGGTCGGCTTGTCCGGGCGTCGACACGCGCGCCGACTCGACCTCGGGCAGCTCCTCGCCCGGTCCCGACGCGAGCCACGCGGTGCCCCACCCATCGTTGTGCACGCTCGTCATCTGCTGGAAGGCCTCGGCGTTGGCCTCGCCGATCACCTCCGAGACGGTCGTCTCACTGGGTGCGGCGTAGGCGAGCAATCGGCACATGTGCGGGCTCCCCTCGCTGGTTGCGGTGTCGTCGCGGGCGCGGCGATTCAACCATTGTCCCGCGCGCGCCGCCGCCCGTCGAGCACGCCCGACGCCGCACGTAACACTCGCGCCGCAACTGCGAGACAATAGAGGGGTGATTTCGGGTATGGATGCGCTGGCTGCGGGCGCCGGCGAGGCCGCGAACGCGGTGTCCTGGTGGATCGGCGGCATCGTTGTCGCCGTGGTCTTCGGTGCGATGGTGTGGCGCACGGTGCGCCGCAACCGCATGAAGAAGAAGAAGAAGTAGCGGCCACCGCCCTAGCGACGCTCGCCAACGCGATCGCATCCGCATCTGCACGACGCCGGCCACAGTCGAAGTCATGCGGCGGCGCCACATCTCCCCACTCCGCGGCGCCCACCGAGGGCAGGCGCTGCGTCAGCATGCCCGCACGCAGTTACATTGACGTTTTATATAAGTTAGTTATATATTTCCCAAGTGACAGATCCGCACGACCACAACCGCGTCGCCGCTCGCCTTGTCATGTACGGCAGCCGCTTCGCGACCTACGCACGCCTGCGCACCAGCGAGCCGCGCTCGGTCGTCGCCCTGCGCATCCTGTCGCTGCTGCAGCAGCTCGGCCCGATGCGCATCGGCGACATCGCCCTCCGCGAGCGCATGTCGCAGCCCGCGATCAGCACCGCGGTGAACAAGCTCGAGGCGGATGGGCTGGTCACCCGCGAGTCCGACCCGGCGGATGCGCGGGCCACCGTCGTGCGCCTCACCGAGGCCGGCGACGCGGAGATCCGCGCGTTCCGGCTTCGCGCCGGCGAGGCAGCACGGCCCGCGCTCGAGCAGCTCACAGATGACGAGTGGGCGACGCTCGCGCGAGCCACCGACATCCTCGAGCGGCTCACGACCGAAGAGCCGACGCATCCCGACCACCACTAGTTCACCCACTGCCCCGCACGCCGCTGCACTCAGCCCCCGACGTCAGGACACCCACCCGAGAAAGCGAAATGCCCCAAGACACGCAGCCACCTAAGTCGTCGATTCTCAATCAGCCACTTTCAGTTTGGGCGATCGCCTTCGCCTGCACCGTTTCCTTCATGGGCATCGGCCTCGTCGACCCGATCCTGCCGGCGATCAGCAAGGAACTCGACGCGACGCCGTCGCAGACGATGCTGCTGTTCACGAGCTACCTGCTCATCACGGCCGTCGCGATGTTCTTCACGAGCTGGGTCGCGAGCCGCCTCGGCACGAAGCGCACGCTCATCGCGGGCCTCGTGCTCATCATCGTGTTCGCGGCGCTCGCCGGGACCGCGGGCAACGTCGACACGATCATCGGCTTCCGCGCGGGCTGGGGTCTCGGTAACGCGCTGTTCATTTCAACCTCGCTCGCCGCCATCGTCGGCGCCTCAGGCGGAAGCGGCAGCGCGATCGTGCTCTACGAGGCCGCGCTTGGCGTCGGCATGGCACTCGGCCCACTGCTCGGCGGCGCGCTCGGCGAGGTGTCGTGGCGCGGCCCATTCTTCGGCACGGCGGCGCTCATGGCCATCGGCTTCATCGCAATCGCGACGCTGCTGCGCAAGCCGGCCGAGAAGCCCGTACCGGTGCCGATCTCGGCGAGTTTGAAGGCGCTGCGCAACCCGACGCTGCGCTCGCTCGGCATCACGGCACTCTTCTACAACTTCGGCTTCTTCACGATCCTCGCCTACACGCCCTACCCGCTCGAGGCGGCGGCCGCAGCGCAGGGGAGGGAGTTTGGCGCGCACGAGCTCGGCCTCGTGTTCTTCGGCTGGGGCCTGCTGCTCGCGATCACTTCGGTGCTCGTCGCCCCCGTGCTCACGCGCAACTTTGGCCTCGTGAAGACGCTCTTCGCGATGCTCGTGCTGCTCACCGCGACGCTCGTCGTCATGGCGTTCTCGATTGGCAATCTCACGGCGCTCGTCTGGTGCGTCATTGTTTCAGGCGCGTTCCTCGGCGTGGTCAACACCGCCCTCACCGAGACCGTCATGGAGGCGACCGACCTGCCGCGTCAGGTGGCATCGTCGACCTACTCGGGCATCCGCTTCCTCGGCGGTGCCATTGCGCCGGCCGTCTCGGGCCCGATCGCCGAGGCCATGGGCGCCGAGTCGCCGTACTGGTTCGGCGCGGCCGCCCTCATCGTCTCGATCGTCGTGCTCGGCCTCTCGTCGAAGCGCCTGCAGCAGATCGGCCGCCCGCACGAGACCGCGCAGGAGGAGGCCCAGACCATCTCGGCCGGCGACGCCGCGTAGGCGCCGCGAGCCCAGCATCCTGAAGGTTTGACAGGTACCTGTTGCGTTTTGCAACAGGTACCTGTACTTTTATCTACAGGTACCGAATCAACAGGTACCAGCAGCTTTCACCAATCTGTAGGAGAACCTCATGGAAAGCCACGAACTCTATCGAAAGTTCCGCGAGGCAGCCCGCCTCATGCGCCCCCACCCGCACGGTGGGCCCCACGGCGGCCCGCACGGCCCCGCCGCCGACCCGACCCGCGGCCAGGGCCGCATCCTCGCCGCCCTCAAGCTGCAGGACGGCATCGCTACGAAAGACCTCGCGTTCATTCTCGGCATGCGCGTCGCCTCGCTCAACGAGGCGCTCGCGAAGCTCGAGAAGGCCGAGTTCATTACCCGCGAGCCGGCCAACGATGACAAGCGCGTCATGCTGATTCGCCTCACCGAAGCCGGCCGCGCGACCGAACAGCTCGTGCCCGAGCGCCCCGACGCGTTCTCGAGCCTGAGCGATGAGGAGCGTGAGCAGCTCGCGAGCATCCTGGACCGGGTGATTGAGCAGCTCGAGCAACAGCGCGCCGAGCAGGGTTGGGATGCGCCCGACGCCGAGTTCGATCGCTGGAGCGAGCAGGCGCGGCGCCGGATGGGCGACGAGCGCTTCGAGCACTGGATTGGCCGCATGGCCGAGTCGGAGCCCGAGAAGTTCGACCGCCTGCGCCGCGGCTTCGAGCGCCGCGGTCGCGGTGGCCGAGGCCCGCACGGCGGCTACGGCCCCCGCGGCGGTCACGGGCACGACTTCGACCCCGACTCCGACCGCCAGCGCGCCGACCGTCGCGGCTACGGCCGGGGCGGTGGATTCGGCCACGGCTTCGACCCGGATGCGCGCGAGCACAACCGCCGCGGTCGCGGCCACCACAACGGCTGCACGCGCTAGTTCGAGCGCGCATCCGCGTCAGAACAGGGCGGGGAACGGCACGTTGAAGTCGTGACAGAGCCGCGAGTATCGCGCGGCGAGCATCATGCCCGAGTAGCCCGACGCGACCATGCCGCCGGTGCCGAGGAAGGCGAGCACCTGCTCGACCCGAACATCCGCGAACAGCCACAACCCCAGCCCCACGACGACGCAGAGCGCACCCATGCCCCACGAGAGTTGCATGCGGGGCGCTCTGCGCCACCACCACATCGTGCCCGACGATCGCAGCCCGTCGGCGCCGGTCTCGCCGCTCGCAACGCCGACGCCGCCGACCGCGCGGTTCGCGTGCCACAGCTGCCGCACGCCCCGGCCACAGAGCGCGAGGCCGAGCAGCGTGAAGGCGACGTAGAGAACGTTCGCGCGAATCGACGTGCCCCAAAACGGCAGCCACGCCTGCGTGCTCACGACGAACACGGCGCCGAGAATCAGCGGCCACGGCGCGAGCGTGACCGCCTTCGGCCGCCACTGCTCGGGCCCGGGGGTTGTCGCGTCACTCATGCGCCCCAGGGTACGAATCGGCACTGGATGCGCGGTGACCGGCGCGCACCCGGCGCGCCCGGGCGCATCCCCACCCCCGCGTGCGACCATGCCTCTATGAGCGAGACGCCCACCGTACTGTTCATTTGTGTTCGCAACGCCGGCAAGTCGCAGATGGCCGCCGCCACGCTGCGACAGATTGCGGGTAACTCCGTCGCGGTCGCCTCCGCCGGCACCGAGCCCGGCGACGCGATCAACGAGCTCTCGCGCGAGGTGCTCGAGGAGCATGGCGCCGACCTCGAGCGCGAGGCCCCGAAGCAGCTTGACTCCGAGCTGCTGCGCCGCGCCGACCGCGTGATCGTGCTCGGCAACGAGGCCCAGGTTGAGCCGGTCGACGGCATGCGCGCGAGCATCGAGCGCTGGGTCACCGACGAGCCCTCCGAGCGCGGCATCGACGGCCTCGAGCGCATGCGGCTGGTGCGCGACGATATCGAGCGGCACGTGCTCGAGCTGTTCTCCGAACTTCGCTAGCCACGCGACCGGCGAGGGGTGGGATGCTGGGGGCGCACGTCTTGGGGGTAAGCACATGCACCGTCGTTGGTTTTCCGCAGACCGACCGCGCCGTTGGCGCTGGCTGACGGCGCTGCTGCTTGCGCTCAGCGTCGCGCTCGGCTCGCCGGGCATCGCACTCGCCGAGACGACGGCGCCGACGCAGTCCGGCGCCTGGCCGCAGATGCTGCCGCCGCCCACGAGCGTGGCCCCGCGCCTCGGCTACTGGGCGCCGAGCTCGAGCACGCGCATCCTCATCACCGACGACGCCCTCGCGGGCGAGGGGGCGCGCCTCGCCGAGGAGCTCGCCGCGCTCGGCCTCACCGACGCGGCGCCCGAGGTGGCCTACCTCGCCGATGCGTCGCTCGCCACCGAGGCCGACATCGTGCTCGGCCTCGACGACGCCACGCTGCTCACCGTCGACGACAGTGTCACGGTCACGGGCCCCGACGCCGCCGGCGTCTTCCACGTCACCCGGCCGCTGCTGCAGCAGCTCGTCGCGGCGGGCGACATCGCGAACGGCGACTACGAGTTCAGCTTCCCCGCCGAGCAGATCCGCGCCGCGCACCTCGACATCGCGCGCAAGCACTACCCCATCGAGAGCCTCGAGGCGCTGCTGCGGCAGCTCAGCTGGTTCGGCTTCACCGAGCTCGAACTGCACTTCTCTGAGAACGAGGGCTTCGCGATCGAGTCGACGACGCATCCCGACATCGCCTCGCCCGACGCGCACTCGCAGGCCGAGATCCGCGAGCTCATCGAGTACGCGAACGCCCTGCACATCCGCGTCGCGCCGTCGCTCGACATGCCTGGCCACCTCGACCACGCGCTCCACGCTTACCCCGAGCTGCGCCTGCACGACGCGTACGGCGGCAACGTCTTCGGCGCCCTCGACATCACAAGCGACGCCGGCGTCGAGTTCGCGCACGACCTCATCGGCGAGTACACCGAGCTGTTCACACAGCCCGACATGCCCGGCCCCGTGCCGTGGAACCTCGGCGCCGACGAGTTCGTCAACTTCGCCGACGCGGGCGAGGTGCAGGCGCTCACGCAGTCGGCGCAGGCGAAGTTCGGCGCGCAGGCCACCGCCTACGATGCCCTCACCGATTTCGTGAACACGACCGCCGGCCTACTCACCGACGCGGGCTACCAGCCGCGCGTCTGGAGCGACGGGATGCTCCGCTCGAGCAGCGTCGCCCTCGACACCAGCGTGCAGGTCGCGTACTGGACCCAGCGTCCGCCCGGCGCCGTGCCCGCGAGCGACTTCGCCGCGGCCGGCTACGACCTCGTCAACGTGAACGACGAGTTCCTCTACTTCGTGCTCGGCGAGCGCGTCGGCTACGCCTACCCAACCGGCGAGGCGATCCTCGCGGGCTGGGACGACACCGTGTATCCGTCGGTGCAGGGCAGCCCCGACCTCGTCGAGGCGAGCTCGGGCGGCATGTTCGCGATCTGGAGCGATATTCCCGACGCCCTGACGCCGGATGCGCTGGTCGAGCGAGTACGCGCGCCCCTCGCCGCGATGGCGGTGAAGTTCGCCGACCCCGCGAGCACGCTGAGCTTCGGCGACCTCACGAGCCTGCTCGACGACGTCGGCGAGGCGCCCGAGGTTGCCCAGGTCGAGGCGCCGGATGGACTGGCCACGATCGCGCCGACGCCGACGACGACTCCCCTCCCGAGCCCGAGCGGCACCCCCGCTGCCGAGGGCGAGCAGGGCAGCTCGACCATCGTGTTCGTGCTGACCGGGGTCGGCGTCCTCGTGCTGCTCAGCGTCGCGTTCGTGCTGGTTACGCGGCGGCGGTAGCCAGCGCGCGCCCCACCTCGCGCGTCACCACCCCAGCTGTGTGGGCTCTCAACGAGCGGCGTTAAGGTCGGGCTCCCCATTCCACAAGCGCTAAGGAGCAACGATGATCGATTCCACTCTCTACACCGCCGAAGCCCTGTCGACCGGCAGCGGCCGCGATGGCCACGTGCGCACGACCGACGGCCGGGTCGACTTCGACATGGCCACCCCGCAGAGCATGGGCGGTTCGGGCGAGGGCGCGAACCCCGAGCTGCTGTTCGCCGCCGGCTACGCCGCCTGCTTCCACTCGGCCCTGCACGCAGTCGCGCGTGCGCAGAAAGTCACCATCACCGACACGACGGTTGGCTCGCGCGTTGACATCGGGTCGAACGGCGAGGGCGGCTTCGAGCTCGCCGTGCACCTCGAGGTCGTCATTCCGAACCTGCCGCACGACGAGGCGCAGTCCCTCGCCGACGCCGCGCACCAGGTGTGCCCCTATTCGAACGCGACCCGCGGCAACATCCAGGTGACCGTGAGCGTCTCCGACGATTAAAACTCCCCCTCCGCGTGGCTGCGGTCGGCGAACTCTTCGCGCTGAAACACGAACTTCGTGTCGCGAATCGTGAAGCCCGAGCCGTGCCGCAGCCGGACGCCATCGGGCGCGTCGTTCGTGGGCGAGCCCTCGCCGGCCGACGCGTAGTGCGTATCGCCCCGCGACGTGAGCCGAAAGTCATCGCCGGCGTCGCGCGTGATCGTGGCGTGGTGCAGATCGAGCCCGGAGACGACGATATCGTTGTCGTACGCCGAGCCGATCGTGGTGACCTTGCGTGTGAGCGCAAACTCGGGGTTCGGCTCGCCGTCGGCAAGCCCGATGACGACGATGCGGGGATGCCCCGCGCCCTGAACTGTCTCGTGCGCCATCTCGAGCTCCATTGTCGGTGCGGCTCGGACACCTCCAGCGTGCGCTGAGCACCTGCAAGCGGCATCCATGCGCGCAGAACGTGACCAAACCGTCGCCGATGTTCAACATTCGCCGGCATTGATCGATTCACAGCCGCGAGGGGCGCACAATGGTCGACATGACCGCGGCCGCGAGCATCACCCCATCCCTTCAGCACATCCGAGCGTTCCTGCTCGACCTCGACGGCGTCATCACGCCGACCGCCGAGTTGCACCGGCACGCGTGGGGAGCGCTGTTCACCGAGGTGTTCGCGCAGCACGGCGTCGCCCCGTACGAAGACGCCGACTACTTCACCTACCTCGACGGCAAGCCGCGCTTCGACGCGGTGCGCGACATTCTCGCCTCCCGCGACATCTCGCTGCGCGAGGGCACGCCCGAGGATGCGCCCGAGCTCGAGACGGTGGGCGGGCTCGGCAACCGCAAGAACGCGCACTTCGCGCGGCTGCTCGAGGAGGACGGCATCGCCGCTTACCCGGGCTCGCTCGACTTCCTGCGCGAGATCGCGAGCCGGAGCATCCCAGCCGCCGTCGTCACGAGCTCGCGCAACGGCAAGCGCGTGCTCGCGGCCGCCGGGCTCGGCGAGCGCTTCGACGTGATCATCGACGGCGTGCACGCGGCCGAGCTTGGCCTGCCCGGCAAGCCCGCGCCCGACACCTACCTGCAGGCCGCCCGCGAGTTCGGCCTCGAGGCGGCCGAGTGCGCCGTGGTTGAGGACGCCACCTCGGGCGTCGCCGCGGGCCGCGCCGGCAACTTCGGAGAGGTGATCGGCGTCGACCGCGGCGCCGGCCACGACGCCCTCACGGCGAACGGCGCGACGCTCGTCGTCGACGACCTCGCCGAACTCATCCCCGGACTCGGGGCCACCACGAAAGGCAGCGACGCATGACGAGCACCGACCACGAGCGCAGCCCGCTCGACCGCGCCCGCTATCCGCTCGACGACTGGGCCCTCACCGAGACGCGCTTCGACGCGGCGCGGCTCGGTCACACCGAGACGCTGTTCGCGGTCGGCAACGGCTACTTCGGCATGCGCGGCAACATCGACGAGGGCCGCGAGGGGGGCGAACACGGCACCTACATCAACGGCTTCCACGAGACGTGGCCGATCCGGCACGCCGAGGAGGCCTTCGGCTTCGCAAAGGTCGGGCAGACGATCATCAACGCGCCCGACGCGAAGGTGATTCGCCTCTATGTCGACGACGAGCCGCTCATCCTCTCGACCGCCGAGCTGCTCGCCTACGAGCGCCGGCTCGACCTGCGCGACGGCGTGCTCTCGCGCGATCTCATCTGGCGCACGCCGGGCGGTAAGCGGGTGCGCATCCGCTCGAGCCGCATGGTGTCGTTCGTCGAGCGGCACCTCGGCCTCATCGAGTACGAGGTCGAGCTGCTCGACAGCGACGCGTCGATTGTCATCTCGAGCCAGCTACTCAACCGCCAAGACGGCGTCGACGAGTACCGCGACGTCGCGGCCAAGCCGAACAGCGAACCGGCGGCATTCGACCCGCGCAACGCCGAACAGCTCAACGAGCGCGTGCTCGAGCCAATGCTGCAGCGCGACCAGGGTGACCGGCTCATCCTCGGGTACCGCACGCGCATGTCGAAAATGTCGCTCGCGTGCGCGGTCGACCACCGCCTCGAGGTCACCTGCGAGGGCGAACGCAAGGTGCACACGGCCACCGACCTCCAGCCCGACCACGCCAAGCGCGTGTTTCGCATCAATGCGAAGAGCGGCGACGTCATTCGGCTCACAAAGTTCATCAGCTACCACACGGCCGGCGTCGCACCGGCCCGCGAGCTCGCCGACCGCTGCGGTCGCACGCTCGGTCGCGCGCTCGAGCTCGGGGTGGATGCGCTGCGCGCGGAGCAGCGCGCATGGCTCGACGACTTCTGGTCGAAGTCTGACGTCGTGCTGCACGGCCAACCCGAGCTGCAGCAGGCGATTCGGTGGGACCTCTTCCAGGTCGCCCAGGCCGCGGCGCGCGCCGACGGCCTCGGCGTGCCCGCCAAGGGCGTGAGCGGCTCGGGCTACGGCGGCCACTACTTCTGGGACACCGAGATCTTCGTGCTGCCGT
The DNA here is from genome assembly GCF_023370115.1 of Gulosibacter sediminis. Classification (NCBI taxonomy): domain Bacteria; kingdom Bacillati; phylum Actinomycetota; class Actinomycetes; order Micrococcales; family Microbacteriaceae; genus Gulosibacter; species Gulosibacter sp. ACHW.36C. The sequence continues at coordinate 2,396,746 of NZ_CP097160.1, forward strand.
TTCTCACGTACACGCAGCCCACGATGGCACGCAACGCGTTGCGCTACCGGGTGCGGATGCTCGACCACGCCCGCGAGCGCGCAGTCGAACTGAACGAGCGTGGCGCCCTGTTCCCCTGGCGCACGATCAACGGCCAGGAGTCGAGCGCCTACTATGCCGCGGGCACTGCGCAGTACCACATCGACGCCGACATCTCGCACGCGATGTCGCAGTACCTCGCGGCGACGGGCGACACGGAGTTCCTGCTCGGCGGCGCCGTCGACGTCTTCGTCGAGACGGCCCGCATGTGGTACGACCTGGGGTTTTGGCGCACGAACGCCTCCGACACTTTCCACGTCCACGGCGTCACCGGGCCCGACGAGTACACGACCGTCGTCAACGACAACCTGTTCACCAACGTCATGGCGCAGGAGAATCTCCGCACGGCGGCCCAGTCGCTCGAGCTGCTGCGCGTCACGCATCCACTCGAGTACGAGCAGACGATCGACCGCCTTTCGATCTCGGCCGACGAGCCCGACAAGTGGCGGCGCGCGGCGCGCAATATGTTCATCCCGCACGACGAGCAGGTCGGGGTGCACCCGCAGGATGCCTCGTTCCTCGACAAGGAGATGTGGGACCTCGAGAACACGCCCGAGTCGCAGCGGCCGCTGCTGCTGCACTTCCACCCGCTCGTCATCTACCGCTTCCAGGTGATCAAGCAGGCCGATGTCGTGCTCGCGCTGTTCTTGCGCGGCGACCGTTTCACCGCCGAGGAGAAGCTCAACGACTTCGAGTACTACGACGTGCTCACCACCGCCGACTCGAGCCTCTCGGCGGCGGTGCAGTCGATCATCGCGGCCGAGGTCGGGCACCTGCAGCTCGCTGAGAAATACTTCCGCCACACCGCCTTCATCGACCTCGGTGATCTGCATGGCAACACCGATGTCGGCGTCCACGTCGCGTCGTCCGGCGGTGTCTGGCTCGGCGCGGTCTGCGGCTTCGCCGGGATGCGCGACCACGGTGGCGAGGTGCAGTTCGACCCGCGCCTGCCGGACGGCTGGGAGGGCATCGACTTCAAGCTGCAGCTCAAGGAGGCGCAGGTGCGCGTCGAGCTGCGTCCCGAGGCGATGACGTTCACGCTCGAGTCGGGCACCTCGGCAGTCGTGTGGGTGCGCGGCGAGGAGGTGCTGGTGCGGGCAGGTGCTCCGGTCACGGTGCCACTGCGTGGTCAGGGCCCGCGCGTCGACCGCGAGCTCGGCATGCACACCCTCGCAGGCTGGCACCGCTCGGACGGCACGCTGCTCACCGCCTCCGTGCCCGAGCCCTCGGGCAAGTACCAGACCACGAGCTGGGAGTGAGCGCGTAACGCCGCGACTTGCTGACGGCCAGCTGTGGCGGTGCCCAGCCGACCGTCGTTAACTGGTGGGCATGCAGTTGCAGCATGAATTCGCCGATGTCCTGCCCGAGCTCGCGCAGGCCTGGCAGGCGCAAGAGATGCCGAACGCCGAGCTGCTCGTGCTCAACGAAACGCTCGCCGAGGAGCTCGGGCTCGACGTTGCGTGGCTGCGCGGGCCCGAGGGCCTCGCCTGGCTGACGGGGCAGTCCGTGCCCGAGGGTGGGCAGCCCGTCGCACAGATCTACTCGGGACATCAGTTCGGCTGGTACGCGCCGCGCCTCGGCGATGGCCGCGCGCTCTTGCTCGGCGAGCTCGTCGATCGCGACGGGCAGCGACGGGATGTGCACCTCAAGGGTTCGGGCAAGACCCCGTTCGCCCGCAAGGGCGACGGGCAGGCCGTGCTCGGGCCGATGCTGCGCGAGTTCCTCATGAGCGAGGCGATGCACGCGCTCGGCGTGCCGACGACGCGGGCACTCGCCGTCGTCGCGACGGGCCACATCGTGCAGCGCGATTTCCCCGAGCGCGGCGCGCTGCTCGTGCGGGTCGCGAGCAGCCACCTCCGCGTCGGGAGCGTTCAGTACGCGCGCTCGCTCGACGAGCCCGAGGTGCTGCGCCGCCTCGTCGATCTCGCGATCGAGCGCCACTCCCCCGCCGCGGCCGACGCCGAGGTGCCAGCGCTCGCCCTCTACCGCGAGGTGATCGCGCGCCAGGCCCGGCTCATCGCCGATTGGATGCGCCTCGGCTTCATTCACGGCGTGATGAACACCGACAACGTGACGATCTCGGGCGAGACGATCGACTATGGGCCGTGCGCGTTCCTCGACGCCTACGACCCGGCGCTCTGGTTCAGCTCGATCGACGAGCACGGGCGTTACGCCTTCGCGAACCAGCCGGCGATCGCCGAGTGGGACCTCGCGCGGCTCGGCGAGGCCCTGCTGCCGCTCGTCGGCGAGGGCGAGGAGGCCGTCGCGCTCGTGACCGCCGAGCTGCAGCAGTTCGCGCCGCAATACCAGCGCGTCTGGCTCGCCGGTATGCGCGACAAGCTCGGCCTCTCGCCCGACACACCCGACCCGCAGGTGGATGCGCTCGCGAGCGCCACGCTGCGGCTACTGCAGGCGGAGCACATCGACTACACCGAGTTCTTCCGCGCCCTCGTGAGCGCGGCGGCGGGCGACGATGCCGCGGTCGAGCGGCTGTTCGCTGATGCCGCGGATGTGCGCCCCTGGCTGCACCGCTGGCGCGGGCTCGCGCCCGACGCCGAGCTGATCGCGCGCAGCAACCCGGCCTACATTCCGCGCAACCACCTCGTCGAGGAGGCGCTCGCCGCGGCCGGCCGCGGCGACCTCGCGCCCTTCGGCGAGCTGCTCGAGGTCGTCACCGAGCCCTTCAGCGAGCGCACCGATGGCGAGCGCTTCGCCACCGCGGCGCCCGCCTCGTTCGGGCCGTACGTCACCTACTGCGGCACGTAGTTACGCGACCCACTCGCTACGCGACCGCGGCCGCATCCCTCGCTCGCAGCTCGCGGCGCAGGATCTTGCCGGAGCTCGACTTCGGGATCGCATCGATGAACTCGACGAGGCGCACCTTCTTGTGGGGTGCCGCGTGCACCGCGACGAAGTCGAGCACATCCTGCTCGGTGAGCTCGGCATCCCCCTGACGCACGACGAAGGCCTTCGGCAGCTCGCCAACCTCGGGGTCGGGGTAGGCGACGACGGCCGCATCAGCGATGAGCGGGTTCGTCAGCAGCAGCGCCTCGAGCTCGGCCGGCGGCACCTGATAGCCCTTGTACTTGATGAGCTCCTTGAGCCGGTCGACGACGAACGTCTGCCCGTGCGCGTCGACGCGCACGATGTCGCCGGTGTGGAGGAAGCCGTCGGAGCCGATCGTCGCCGACGTCGCGCCGTGGTTGTTCATGTAGCCGACCATGACCTGCGGGCCGCGGATGAGCATCTCGCCGGGCTCGCTCAGGCCGTCTTCGGGCACCTCGATGTCGTCGCCGGTCTCGATGTCGACGACGCGCACCTCGGTGTTCGGCACGGGCACGCCGATCGAGCCGCGCGAGAGATCGTCGCGGTCGCGCGGAATGACATGGGTGACCGGGCTCGTCTCGGTCATGCCGTAGCCCTGCAGGATGCGCGCGCCGAGCCGCAGCGCGACCGAGTTCGCGAGCTGCTCGTCGAGCGCGGCGGCGCCCGAGAGCACGAAGTCGATCGATGAGAGGTCGTACTGGGCGACGAGCGGATGCTTCGCGAGCGCGACCGCGATCGGCGGCGCGATGAACACCGCGGTCGCCTTCTCATCCTGAATCGCGCGGAGGAACTCGGGCAGCTCGAACTTCGGCAGCGTGATGAGCCGCGACCGCTTGCGCAGCGCGAGGTTGAGCAGCACCGTGAGGCCGTAGATGTGGGTGAACGGCAGCACCGCGAGCACGCGGTCGTCGGGCTCGAGCGCGATGGCGGCGTCGGCCTGCACGAGGTTCGCGACGAGGTTGCGATGCGTGAGCATGACGCCCTTGGGCGCGCCAGTCGTGCCCGACGAAAACGGCAGCACCGCGAGGTGATACTCGGGGTCGAAGGTGCGCTTCGGGGCGGTCGTCGCCGACGCGAGCAGCTCGCCGAGGTTCGGGTAGCCCTCCGCTCCGTCGAGCACGACAACCTGCTCGTTCGTCAGCCCGGCCGCGGCCGCCCCCGGCAGCGACTGGCTGCCGAGCGCCGAAATGGTGAAGAGCATCCGCGCCCCCGCGTCGCGCAGCTGGTGCTCGATGTCCTCGGCCGTCGAGAGCGCCGTCACCGTCGTCACGGTTGCGCCGGCCCGGAGGATGGCGTGGAACACCGCGACGAAGGCCGGGATGTTCGGGGCGTGCAGCGCGACGACGTCGCCGGGCGCGATGCCACGCTCGGCGAGCCCGCCGGCGATCGCATCGACCTGCGCCTTCAACTCGCCGTAGGTCGTCGTGTTGCCGGTCGGGCCATCGACGATCGCGACGCGGCGCGCATCCGCCTCATTCAGGTTGACGAAGATCGCCTCGTAGAGCGTTTCGGCAGGGATCTCGACGTCTTCGTAGGGGCTCGTAAAGATCATGAGGACTCCTCACCGCGGCAGCGTCGCCGCTAATCGGGGCGGCTCGCGTCGTTGCGAGGTCACCACGTGCAGGTTGCTCCAGAGCATAGTGACGACACCTGGTGTGCACCCTCGGAAACGCAGGGAGCCCGCACGCCGCGGCGGGTTCAGCGGCAACTGGCGCCGTCAGCATCGTGCCAGTCTTCGATGATCGCGCCACCGGCCACGCGCAGCAGCGGGCAGCGGGCAGCGGGGCGGCACTTCACCCCCCGCCGTCCCTATCCGCGCTGAGACCAGCTAGAGCTCGGCGGCAAACTTCGCCGCGCGCTCGCGCAAGCCTTCGATGCGCGAGGTGCGTGCCGCATCCATATCGAAGCCGTCGTACGGGCTCGGCGGGTCGTTACGCACGTTGAACGAGCACTCGAAGTTCTTGCACACGTAGACCGCGACGGTGTTGCCGTTGCGGCCCGACGAGCCCGAGCGCTTCGCGTTCGAGAACACGACGTCGTTCGGCAAACGCACGTCGTGGCACCAACCGCACAGCTGCGGCTTCGAGAGCGGTGGCTGTTGCTGAAACAGAATACCGCGCACCTCGTCGCCACCGATCGGCACGAAGGCGTAGGCGCGGCGGGCGATGCGCGGGTCGCGCCAGCCGAAGTAGTCGAGCGAGTCCCAGTCGACCTCGTCGAAGTGCTCGGGCAGCGAGAGCTCCGTGCGCTCCTTCTTCGAAGCGTTCATGAAGTTGGTGCGAATGAATTTTTCCGTGATCGGAAGCATGATGATGGCCTTTCGAATGGCGCCATGACAGCGCCAGCGTTGATGATCATTTCCGGCCACACGGCCGGCACGCCACGCAGATTGCGCAGCACGAGTGACCGGCACCGCGGATGCGCAGAACCGGTTTGAGCGGCGAGGTCACCTACCCGTGGCGGCAGCGCCGCCACGACCTCCAACCGCACTCTCGTGCTGAGTCATCGAAAACATCACCCGAGCACATTACACCCGCGTCGTCGCGAGGGAAATGCTGCGTTTGCCCGGCGCGCGACTACTCGCCGAGGTTCTCGACGTGGGCCCGGATCGCCTGCGCATCCTCATCAAACCAACCCTTTTCGCGCGCGAACTCGACGAGGCGCTCGAGTTGGCCGGTGCGCTCGTCGCTGTCGCCCTCCCGCCGCAAGAAGTCGGCCGACACCCAGAGGTGGTCGGCGTCGACGATGGGGATCACCGAGACATGCGCCGTCGCAAGTTCGGTGAGTTCGGCGCTCGTGCGCCCGCCCGCGTCGACGTGGAAGCTCGAGAAGTTGTCGGGCTCGTTGAGCGAGAAACCGTCGTCCTGTGCCGTGATGATCATGCGCCCACCCTCGCGGATGCGCCTGGCCGGCACCTGTGACCCGTCGCGTCGGCAGCGAGTGCGACGCTGGGCTTGCCGCGGTAGCGTCGCAGCATGACTTCTGACGCAGCTTCGGTCGCGCCCCTCGGCATCGCGTTTGTCGTGCTGCACACCTCCCCCGTCGACGAACCCGGCACGAAGGATGCGGGCGGCATGAACGTCGTCGTGCGCGCGCAGGCCGAGGTGCTTGCGCGCGCCGGGCACCGGGTCGAGCTGGTCACGCGCCGGCAGCGGCCCGATGAGCCCGCCGTGGTCGAGCTCGCACCGAACCTGCGGCTGCACTCGCTGACCGCGGGCCCTGCGCGCACCATTGAGAAGGGCGAGCACGAGGCGCTTATCGACGAGTTCCGCGACGCCCTCGCGGCGCTGCTGCGCGACGTGCCGGTCGACGTCATCCACGGCGAGCACTGGTTCTCGGGCATCGCGGCGCTGCCGGTCGCGCGCGAGCTCGGGGTGCCGCTCGTGCAGAGCTTCCACTCGATCGCGGCCGACGCGTCGCTGCCGCTGTCGGCGGGCGAGCGGGCGGAGTCGCCCGGGCGGCTCGAGGGCGAGGCCCGGCTCGCTCGGGAGTCGGATGCGCTGGTCGTCATCAGCGACGCGGAGCGCGAGACCGCGATCGAGCGGCTGGGCGCGGCGCCCGAGCGGATCTTCGTCGTGCCACCCGGCGTCGACCAGACGGTGTTTTATCCCGCGGATGCTGTCGTTGCGGCCCCAGGTGCGGGTCGCGACCGGCCGCGCCTCATTGTTGGCGGGCGGCTGCATCCGCTCAAGAGCATCGACCTCGCGATCGACGCGGTCGCCAAGTTGCCCGAGGCGTCGCGGCCCGACCTCGTGGTGGTGGGAGCGCCGCCGCCCGACTCGCTCGACTACGAGCGGTCGCTGCACGACGCCGTTGCCCGACATGGGCTCGACGAGCGGGTGCGGTTCACCGGGCCGCTCTCGCGCGCAGGGTTCGCGGGCGAGATGCGCGAATCTGACCTGTTGTTGATGCCCTCGCACTCCGAGACCTTCGGGCTCGTCGTGCTCGAGGCGGCGGCGTGCGGGCTGCCGGCGATCGCGTATCGATCCGGCGGGCTGGCCGAGTCGGTGCGGCATAACGAGACGGGACTGCTCGTCGACACTCGTGAGCCCGCCGACTGGGCCGCCGCGATTGCGCGCGTGCTCGGCGATGCGGGGTTGTACGAGCGGCTGGCCACGACCGCGCTCGCCCACGCGCGGGCCATGAGCTGGGATGCATCGGCTGGGCAGTTGCTCGAGGTCTATCGCGAGCTCGTGAATGGGGCGGCGCGTGGCTGAGCGCGACGGCTGGCTTGATGATTGCATCCAGCTCGTGAGCCAGTTCGATGGGTCGGAGCGCGACCGATTCGCGGTCTCGGAGCGCGACCAGTTCACGGTGCGTGCCGAAGTTGAGAACGGAGCAATCCATGCCTAAGCGCGACAGCCTGCTCGCGGGGGTTCACCGCGTGCTCGTGGTGCACGCGCATCCCGACGACGAGGTGCTCGCCGGCGGCGCCCTGCTGCGCGAGCTGCACGAGCGCGGGGTTCGGGTGGCGCTCGTGACCTGCTCGCGCGGCGAGGCCGGCGAGATCGTTGCTGGCGTTCTGCCTGATGGCACGAGCGAGGCCGAGCTCGCAGTGGTGCGCGAGCGCGAAGTACGCGGATCGGTGGGGGCGCTCGGCATCGCGGCGCACTACTGGCTTGGCACTCCGCCCGCCAGGTCCGCGGGCACGGGAGCGCGGGTTTACCGCGATTCGGGCATGCGGTGGGTGCGGCCCGGCGTCGCGGGGCCGACCGACTCGAGCGACGCCCGGTCGCTCACCGCGGCGCCGCTCGCCGACGTGGTCGCCGACCTCGCGGCTGTTGTCGAACTCGAGCGCCCCGAGCTTGTCGTGAGCTACGACGATACGGGCGGATACGGGCATCCCGACCATCTGCGCGCCCGCGAGGCCGCGCTCGCCGTCGCCCGAGCATCCGGCATTCGCTATGCCGAGCTCGTCGATGACCCGAACCTGCCCGGCACCGAGTGGTTCGTGCTGGAGCACCAGCGGGCTGCCGTGCTCGCGGCGCTGCGCAGTCACCGCACGCAGCTCACAGTCGACGCCGACGGACGCCAGCTCACGCACTCGGGCGGCCAGCGCCAGGATGTCGAGACCGACATCGGCCTGCGCATCGTCAACTGGTTGTGGTCCCCTGACACGTTGTGAACGTCCGGGGCTGGCGAGCGTCTTTCCGATCCTGGGCCAGCCCGCGCCGCCCCGTCGGACCTTCGTCGCACTCAGTGGCGCTGTCAGCGACAACTGGCGCTGCCAGCATCGCGCCAGTTGTCGCTGACAGCGCCACTGCCACTCGCACCGCGTCGCTGAGCGCGCCACTGCTCACGCGAGAGTCATCAGGGCGCAGTTGGGCAACTGCCGCGACAGAAATTGGCACCCCACTGGCACCGAACTTCGCGACCCCACCGCGACGTGTGCCGGGTCTTCGTTGCCCCGTTGAGCCGTTCAGATAACTAACTCGCCGCCACACCGTTCACAACGTCACGGCGAAGAACACCTCACCAGCCAGCTTTGCGGGCGCGGTGAGGCTCGGCGGCTACACTCGCGGCGTACTCGCGGGCCGAGTGCCCGCCCCGCCAACCGTCGAGGTCACATGCTCCGCCGCCCCGTCATCCGCATCCTGCTCGCCGTGCTCGGGCTCGCGGTGCCGCTCGCGGCGGTGACCGGATGCGCCGGCGGCGGGCTCGAGGCACGCCCGCGCGCCGAGGCGGTTGCGGCGGTGTCGCTTGACGTCGATGATCCGAGCGCGGCCTCGATTGCCGCGAGCGCGGCGCTCTTTGAGACGAGCGAGCTTGCGTTCGTCGCGACGGCCGAGCACGCGGGTGAGCTCGCCGATGATGCGATCGCGGCGGGTGCGCCGCTGCTCGTGGCTGGCCCCGACCTCGGCGGTGAGCTCGATCGTCTCGGCGCCACGACGGTCGTCACCGCGAACGGCGACGAGGTCGAGTTGAGCGGCGTCACAGAGGTCTCGGTCGACGCGTCCGCCGACCCCGCGTCGACCGAGGTGCCCAAGCTCAACCGGACCCAGGACCCTGCGCCCGCCGTGCTGTTCACCGAGGACGGCGCCGTGCCCGACGCCGCGGCCGCGCCCGCAGCGACGCTTGCCGCAGTCCGGGGCACGATCGAGGCGCTGCCGGGAGGCGACCCGCGCGCGACAAGCGAGTCGGTCGCGATCGTCCGCGAGCATCCGGGGGCGAACGTGCTCGGGTTCGGCGACGACTTCGGGGCGAGCGACGACTTCGCGCAGCGGGTCGGGGCGGCCGCGAACTCGGCCGAGCTGCCGGGCGGCGGGATGCTCCCACTGCGCGACCGCATCCTCGTCGCCGACTACGGATATCCCGGCGAGCCCGTGCTCGGGGTGCTCGGCGAGCACGACCTTGACTGGGCGGTGCAGGACGTGAAGGAGCGTGCCGCCGAATACCAGGCGCTCACCGATAAGCAGGTCGTGCCAACCTTCGAGATCATCGTGACGCTCGCGAGCGGCAGCGCCGGCGACGACGGCGACTACTCGGCCGAGAGCGACCCCGAGGCGCTGCGCCCGTGGATCGACCGCGCGGCCGAGGAGGGTATCTACGTCGTGCTCGACCTGCAGCCGGGGCTGTCGTCGTTCCCCGAGCAGGCGCAGCAGTATGAGTCGCTGCTCGCCGAGCCGCACGTCGGCCTCGCGCTCGACCCCGAGTGGCGCCTCAAGCCCGGGCAGAAGCATCTCGAGCAGATTGGCACCGTGAGCGATGAGGAGATCAACGAGACGCTCGACTGGCTCGCCGACTTCACCGCCGAGCACCAGCTGCCGCAGAAGGTGGTGGTGTTGCACGAGTTCCGTGGCGACATGCTCGGCGATCGCGACGCCATCGACACCGGTCACGACACCCTGCAGCTCGTCGTGCATATCGACGGGCACGGAACGCCCGGGCTCAAGATGGAGACCTGGAACGCCCTGACCGCCGACCTGCCCGACGGCATGGCGCTCGGTTGGAAGAACTTCATCGACGAAGACACCCCGACGTTCACTCCCGCGCAGACGCTCGAGGTTGAGCCGCAGCCCCAACTCGTGACGTATTAGTAGCGAAGGCGCGGCGGTGGAGCGGTGTGCCAACGGCCATGTGGATTGACCGTAGGGACATGAGGTCAGGCCGGCGTTTGGCGGTGCTGCTTCCGCACATCCGCCAGCCGGTCACCAGAAACCCGCATCCTGCAGTGAGTGGGCCATCAGGCGCGAGGGCTAGCGTTGGCGCATGGCGAAGGCGAGGTCGCTCCGCACATCCGAGGTCGTCACGCGCATGGTGCGCGCGGCGGCCGCTGACGTGCGCGACACCCTGCCGGCTGCCCTGCGCGACGAACCCGACGCCGTGCATGAGCACCGCACGCGCGTTCGGCGGCTGCGGGCTGTGCTCGCGGGCGTCAGCCGGTACGTGGATGCTCCGGCCGCGCGCCGCCTGCGCGACGAGTATCGCGAGTGGGGCCACTCCCTCGGCGTCGTGCGCGACCTCGAGGTGCGCGCCGAGCAGGCGGATGCGGCGCTCACCGACGCCGACGTCGACGACGCGGATGCGTGGCGCCGACTCGTCGGGCGCGAGCGCGAGCAATACGTGGTCGAGCACGCGCGCCTGGAGCAGCAGGCGTCGTTTACCGCGGCAACGAAGCGGGCGCGGCGGCTCGAGCGGTTTGCGGCCGAGCCGCACGCGCGGGGCGGCAAGGCACGCAAAGATCTTCGCCGCGTCCTACAGCACGAGATCAAGCGCGTGCGGCGGGCCAAGCGAGCGTACGACGGCAGGCTCGAGACCCAGCACGAGCTGCGCAAGGCGGGTCGCCGGCTGCGGTACATCGCCGAGGCCATCGGTACGCAGGCCCCGGGGCTTTTCGAGGTCTCCCACTTGGTCGCGGCTGGCAAGGGCGTGCACGACGCGCTCGGCGAGCAGCGCGACGCGCTGTTGCTTGTCGCGCGGCTGCGCCTGGCACGAGCGGCGGCGGACGCGGCGGGCGAAGCCGTGGCGCCGTACGAGCAGCTGACCGAGGCGGCCGAGTCTCGCGCGAGCGATCACGCCAAGGGGCTGAAGCCGGCGCTGAAACAGCTGCGGCGTGGGGCGAAGGCAATCAGTTAGGCACGCTCCCGGAGCTGTTCGACACCGGAGCCTTCGAGCTGGTCGAGGCCGGTGGTGCGTCCCGTGAGGAGCAAGAGCAGCGCCGCGATTGGCCCACGGATCTCACGCACGGTCTCGCCGGAGTCGGGGGCGACCGACCAGTCGATGTCGTTCGCGACCAGGCGCATCCGCTGCACCGACAGGGCCCGAAATACTTTCGCCGAGCCCTTACCGCCGTACGACCAGACGCGGGCCGCGGCGGTCGCCGCCGCCCGCGCATCCATGCGCATCTCGCGGCCGAGCGGAATGGCGATGTCTTGCGGGTGCACGAGCGCGTCGATGAGCGTCTCGAGCGGCGTCACGCCGAAGTTGTGGCGCCGCGAGCCGATCGTGTTGCGAATCTGCGGCGCGAACGTTGCGGTCGGCTGCCGCCCCGCGCGCACGGCCGACGCATGGATGACGTGGTTGAGGTTGCCGGGGCTTCGCACGATCGAGCCGAGCACGTCGCCGAGACTGAGTTGCTGCAGTGTGAGATGCGCGGTGACGTCGCGCACGCGCCAGCCCGCGCAGAGCGAGGGCTGCTCCCACTCGTCTTCGGTGAGGTCGTCGAGCATGGCCGCAGTGCGGAGGCGCTGGGCATCGATCGCAGCCCAGACCTCGTCGAGGTTGAGAAGTGGGGTGGCCATGGCGCTGCCTTTCTCGTCGTTGAGCCGCCAGGACCGTGCCAAGCGTGTGGCGGTTTGGTACGATCTTCGAACTAGATTACTTCGCTTTTCGAACTAGAACAATGGTGCTGATGTCAAATCCTCGCAACGACAATGCCGAGCGCGAGCTACCCGTGTCGGTGCTCATGTTCATTGCCTACCGCGCGGCCGAGAACCGCATCGTCGGTGCCGTGCAGGCGGCGGGCTTCGACATCACGCTCGCGCAGAGCCGGCTGCTCGCGCGAATGGCGCCCGAGGGCACGCGCATCTCCGAGCTCGCCGAACAGGCGCAGGTGACGAAGCAGACGGCGACCGCGCTCGTCGATCGGCTCGAGGCGAGCGGCTACGTCGAGCGGATACCCGACCCCCGCGACGGTCGCGCGCGCGTCGTGCGCCTCACCGAAATGGCACAGGAACGCCTCGCCCCGATCGCACGGCGCGAGGAGGAGCGACTCGAGGCCGAATGGTCGGCGCACCTCGGCAAGGATGCGATGGCCGAGCTGCGGGCGAGCCTCACGCGGTTGCGAGAGATCACCGACCCGTTCGTTGGTTAGCTCACGGAACCCCGAAGCCGACTCCTTGATTCGGCAAGGATGCGATGGCCAAGTCGCGGGCGAGCCTCATGCGGTTGCGCGCGATCACCGATCCGTTCGCTGCTTAGCTCGAGGAGCATCCCGAGGTTGGTCACTGGTTGGCGCCGCCTGGCAACGGCAGGATGGCCGCGTCACGTGAGGGACTCACGCGCCCGCGGGTTGTCGCCGAAGGCCCGCCAGCTAGTGTGCGGCGTCGCCGAGGTCGAACTCGGCGCGGCGGTCCTCGGGCACGAGGTCGAGGTACTGCTCGCGATTGCGGTCGATGGTGCGCCGCACATAGGGGCAGTACGGCAACACCCCGAGACCACGGGAGCGCACATCCGCGAGCGTCTCGGCCACGAGGAGCTTCGCGAGGCCGGGCACCGAGCGGTCGGGGTCGACCTCAGTGTGCACGAGGGCAATGTTCTCGCCGCGCATCTTGTAGTCAATGAGACCGAGCCGCTCCCCTGCAACTTCGACGACGTAGCGGTTGCTCTCCGCGTCGTCGCGCACCGCGGGCCGCTTGCCGTCAACGAGCACTTGACTCATGTTGTCACTCCTAGCTTCCTTCGCCAGCGTCAGTGCCGGCGACAAACTTGTCAGCCAACGCGTGGTGGCCCGACATGATCGAGATGCGGTTGAAGGCGCCGATCGAAATCGCGATCCACTCGATGGCGGCAATCTGATCGTCGCTGAGCTGCCCCTGACGCCCGGCGGCGAACGCGGCGCGGGCCGGGTCGATCGGCAGCTCGGTCGTGAGCTCGGCGATCTCGAGAGCCGCTCGCTCAAGGTCACTGAACACGCCCGCCTCCCGCCAGGCGGATGCGAGGTGCAGCTTCGCGTCGTCGACGCCGGCTTTGCGCGCGGCCGGCACGTGCACGGAGAGGCAGCGCGCGCATCCGTTGATCTGCGAGACGCGCACGTTGATGAGCTCCACGAGGGCGCGCGGGATGCCCGCGGTCTCGGCGGCGTCGCCGGCAGCTTGCGCCATGCGAACGGCGCCGCGATACACCGCGCGGTGTTCCCGCGACAGATCGGGAAGAGAATCGGAAGTCGTCACGAGGCTGAGCGTACCGGCGCCGCATGCCGACAGACTCAACGAAAAGAGAACAGCCCCCGCGACTGCGGGGGCTGTTCTGCGAAGTAGCAGGAGCGGGGCTTGAACCCGCGACCTCACGATTATGAGTCGTGCGCTCTCACCAACTGAGCTACCCTGCCACGGGCTCAGCTGCCGGTCGAGCAACTGATGGAGCCCCGAGCCAGGATTGAACTGGCGACCCCTTCCTTACCATGGAAGTGCTCTACCACTGAGCTATCGGGGCGGAACCTCAGACGATTTCTCGCTTGGGCACCAGAGGAGCTTAGCAAGCACATCCTGCGATGTGCAACTCCGGTGGCTATTCGGTTATGACCGGATGCGTGACCCACCGAGGCGAGCCGTGCATCCGAAAATCTAGTTGCTGATCTTGCTCACGAAGAATTCTTCGATCAGCGCGGTGCTGTCGGCCGATTCGAGCTTCGTGTCGGCGCCGAGGCCGACCGTCGCCGTAAGTTCGGTGGGCATCGAGGTCTCAACGCCGGCGACGTTCACCTTCTGGAGGAACGTGATCGGGTCGACGTACTCGCCGTTCACGTGAATCTCGAGGTGGAGGTGCGGCCCGGTCGAAATGCCGGTGTTGCCGACGCCAGCGAGCTCGTCGCCGACCTGCACGGTGTCGCCCTCTTCGACCTTGATAGTGCTCGGGTCGAGGTGAGCGTAGAGCGAGGTGACGTGCTGGCCCTCGATGACGTGCTCGACCTCGATGTAGTTACCGAGCGACGAGGCACCGTCGAGGTCAACCTTCTTCACGACACCATCGGCAATCGAACCGATCGGGGTGCCCTCACCGGGAGTGAAGTCCTGACCACCGTGGAAGGCCGACGTGCCCGCAGGGCCGTTCCGCGGGCCGTAGCCGTCGGTGAGCTGCACACCCATCGGGAACGGCCACTGCACGTTGGCGGTGATGTCGTTCTCGTAGGTGGTCGAGTCGGGCAGCTTGACGCCCGCAGCGAGGTTCGCGGCGGCGGCGGTGCCGATCGACGTCACCGCGGTGGCGTCCTCAGTCCGGGTCGATTCGTGCTCGACTGCCTCACCCGAGACCGAGAGCGACTGCGCGTTCTCTTCGACGGCGGCTTCCTGCGCCGCGTCAGCCTGCGCAACCTCGGCGTCGCTCGAGCTGAGCGCGCCAATCGCGGCGGCCGAGCCAGCGCCGAGCATCACGGTGCCCGCGAGGAAGCTCAGGGCGACCATTGAGCCGCCGAACTTGCCAGCGCCGCTGCCGCGACCGCGGAACGGCAGGACCGTACCGGTCGACTCGTCAGCGGATGCGCGGAGGAAAGCCGCGGGGATCTCAGGCTCGCCTGCCGGAGCCTCGGGAACCGAGTTCTCGTCGACCTCGTTGCGGGCCGCGCGGACCTCTTCAAGCGAGATGATCGGAGCGATCGAGATGGGGCCGGTTGCTGGGTTGAGCGTCTCAACGATTTCGGTCTTGAAGTTCGTGACCGTCTCGGAGTTCTCAGGTTCGGCAACCTTGGGCTCGGCGGGAGCCTGGGGAGCGGCGAAGAGTTCGGGGTTGACCCGAGCGGCGGCCTGCGCGGCCTTCGCCGATGCGTTGCGGAGCTGCTGCTCACGCTCAGCGGCGCGCTCTGCCTCGCGGAGCTCGCGGCGCGTAAGAACGGGCGCTTCCACCTGAGGTGCAGCCTCAGCCACAACCTCGGGAGCCGTTACCTCGGTTGCCGTCGAGTTCGCCGCTTGCCGCGCCAACATTGCCGCACGTTCTGCCGCTCGCTCGCGCTCGCGCAGTTCCCGTCGCGTCAACGCCACCACAGGCTGCGTCGAGTCGAGACCATCCGTCATTACGTAGTTGCTCCAGATAGGGGGATCTTCACCGAAGAATTTGGACTCGCCAATCATAACGATAAAGTTACGAATAGGACAAGGCTAAATCACGATTTGGTAAAAGTCCCTGATCAGAGCAGATCTTGGGGCGTGACCTCAGATAACAGATCGACCAGCTGCGCCGCGATGCGCGGATGGCCAGCCACAAGACTACTGCGTCCCTCACGCTGCTCCAAGTCGAGGCCCGACACGCTCGCACCCGCTTCCTTTGCGATCAACGCACCGGCCGCCCAGTCCCATTGACTGAGGCCGAACTCGTAGTAGGCGTCGATCTGACCGGTGGCGACGGCGCAGAGGTCGAGCGATGCGGCGCCAATGCGGCGGAGGTCGCGAACCTTGCCAATGACGTTGAGCAGGGCCTGCGCCTGGAGCTCGCGGCGCGCGGCCGTGTAGGAGAAGCCGGTCGCGACGAGGGTGCGGGCGAGATCCTCCGGGCCTGCGCCGAGCTGCAGCGGTTCACCGTTGCGCCAGGCTCCTCCGCCGGCAACCGCGGTGTAGGTCGCGCCGAGCTCGGGGCTCACGACGGCGCCGACGAGGATCTCGAACTCGGTGGGCTGAATAGAAGGGTCACCCGTGACTGCCGCGATCGACACCGCGTAGCTAGGGAGGCCATAGAGATAGTTGACGGTGCCGTCGATGGGGTCGACAACCCACGTGATGCCGGATCGCGTCGCCGTCGCGTCGCTCTCCTCACCGAAGAAGCCGTCGTCAGGGCGAAGCTCGGCAAGGCGAGCGCGGAGGAATGCCTCGCACTCCCGGTCTGCCTCGGTCACGACATCCACGCTGCTGCTCTTGGTGGCGGCGACGGAGATCCCTTCGCGTCGACGAGTCGCGATCAGCTCGCCAGCTTCGGCTCCCAGCTCGGATGCGATGCGCAGCAGCTCGGGCAGTTGGTCGTGGATGCTCGAATTCGTCACGCCGCGACGGTAGCAGTCGGAATCAACGTGCACGGGTGTCGCGATTTTGTGTAAACTCGTCCGGTACGCTTAACCGCGCACAACCCGGCTAGTTGCCCGAGCGGCCAAAGGGATCTGACTGTAAATCAGACGGCTCAGCCTTCGGGGGTTCGAATCCCTCACTAGCCACATCCGCACTATGACGCGGAACGCAGCCCCCAGCAAGCTGAAGATTCAGCAGGCTGGGGGCTGTTTCATTGCGCCTTGCTTCGACTGCGCCCTCGATTCACGCCGGCAGACGGGCCAGCAATCAGTGCTCGCTCTCTCCCCGCAACACTTGCGACGACAGTTGGTCGCAGGAAGAGTGCACCAACATCGGCGCTCGACGACGGCGGCGCCTTCTGCGATCGGTCAACATCACGATCGCCGGGCACGCGATCGATCAATGTCACGATCTGCGGGCGCGCATAGTCGAAGACAGAGGCCCTCCCCCGCTACTACCACTCGCGCCCGCGCACCTCGGGCAGTGGGGTCGGTGGATGCTCGAGCCGGTACCCGATATCGAACCGTTTACGCCCGCCAAGGCGTGGCTCCTGCGTCCAATCCAGATGCTCCGGCGGGATGAACCACACCGTGCCACCACCCCGCGATTTCTCGCGCGCGACTCGCGCCGGCGACCCCGGCTCATGCGCAATCCGGACACCCCACCCCTCATGCACGCGATGGTGACACGAGGTACACAACAACACCCCGTTATCAAGATCCGTCGTGCCGTCATGCGCTTTCCACCAATCAATATGGTGCGCCTCCGTCATCCCAGGTGGCAGGCCACAGTACGCGCAGCCACCATCACGCTCGACCAGCGCGAGGCGCTGCGCCCGAGAGAAGTGGCGGTGCTCCCGACCCAAATCCAGCACCTCACTGTCACCCCCGAGCACGACGGGGATGATATTCGCGGCCGCGGCACGACGACGCAGGGTCGCCGCATCCAACATTGCGCCGCTCTCGGACTCCGCCGCCTCGCACTTGCCGGACAAGTGCTCGTGGAGGCCGTCCGCGTGCATCCGAATCAGCACGGTCGTCGTCACGCCCGGGACCTCATCCTGGGCACACCCGAGCAAATGCTTGCACGCCTCAACGAGGGCGTCGGCCTGCATCTGCGCGATCGACCGCGTGTCCTGGTCAACCGCGACCGGCTCAACCCCGTCATCGGTCGGGCGGAACATGACCGTCGACCCCGCGACCTCACCATCCGTCGGGACCTCCGGATCACCCTTCACGTTCTGGCCACGCGACGTGCGCAGCGCGTTCGTGCAATACGCCTCGAAGAACTTCGCGACATACATGCCGGACTCCGGGTCAAGCTTCGCCTTCACGTTGAGCATGCCCGTGTCGATATCGGTGTAGATCTTGACGCTGCGTTCGCGGCGTTGCTTGCGGAACGAGGGCGCGAGCCCGTCGGGGTCGAGTTGCGCTTCGAGGCGGGCTTCGACTTTGCGGAAGTCGGGCAGGCGCATCCCGGTCTTCGCGACCTCGACGATCTCGCGTTCGCCCTCGGCGAGGTCGTCGTCGAGCACGCGGGGTGCCATGCGGTGGCGGAGTTTCACGATCTCGTTCGCGTGCGCGATACCGAGTTCGCCTTCCTGCAGCGCGACCGCGACATGCGGTGCCCGCGGGACGCACCGGTCACCGGTCCAGTGGTCTTCCCCTACGACTTCTTTGCCGATGCGCACGTACGCGTCAGCGTCACGCTTTTCAGACCGGAGCACCTCGGCAATAAGGTCGCCGGCATCGCGGCAGCCATGGCGTCGCGCTAACGCATCCTCGCCCCGCGTCACGTCAGAGCGCACCGCGACCTCGTTCGCGACGACCGCGACCGCCGCACCCAACTGGCGTTGCATCGCCCCAAGCTGCTGGAGAAAGTCGAGCACGTCCGCATCATCCGCCCCATTCAGCGAGAACGCGAGATCCTCCGACGACCCCCGCCCGTGGGTGAGGGATTCCCACGACCCCAGCAACTCGGTAAACCTCGCACGCAAGCGCCCCGCGTGGGAACGATCCGCGCGCAAATAGTCAGAGAACGTCGTGACGGACATCGGAATCACCTCCCATCGGTGACTGCAACAGTGCGTATTTATATACTACGGTTTTCCAAGCCAAAGTCAATATTTTTAGTAGTTATGTTCGAAGCTGGCACCCAGATTTCCAGATTCTGGCACCTACCGCAGCGAGCAGTCGGCGCCGGTTCCCCAACGCAGCTTCATCGTCACCCGAGCCACCGACACAACCTGGCGGTACCTCATCGACCACCCAGCGTCCGATGCCGCTACGAGCGCAACCCCGAAACTCCGGCCGTTCCCCGACGGACGGCGCCCCGCGCATGATTCCTGAGCCGCCGAAATTGCCCGTGCCTGCCCATCCCGAACCTCC
The DNA here is from genome assembly GCF_023370115.1 of Gulosibacter sediminis. Taxonomy (NCBI): domain Bacteria; kingdom Bacillati; phylum Actinomycetota; class Actinomycetes; order Micrococcales; family Microbacteriaceae; genus Gulosibacter; species Gulosibacter sp. ACHW.36C. The sequence continues at coordinate 2,415,245 of NZ_CP097160.1, forward strand.
TGCAGCTGCGCGGCGCCAGGCCTCGCCCGACGCCGACAGCTTCCCCGGCCACGTACTCCAACGAACACCCGATCGAACCCGCGCGCGACCCGACGCCGACAGCTCCCGCCCGCCATGCCGTCCAACGTCGCTGCTCCGAACCGCGAGTCCGCCCCTCGCACGTCAACCAGTCAAAGAACCAACCCCCGACAAGCTGCAGTCTCTGCAAGTCGAGGGCTGGCTCGTCACGCCGGAGCAACTACGGCAGCGGCACCGCCGTCAGCGTGATCACCTCATCGTCAAACCCGAAGGTCGAGGGCTGGAAGCTCGCCACCAGCTGGGCACGCTCGCTGCTGCCGATGGTGTCGCCGTCCCGAATAACTGGTCCTTCGACCGTGAGATACACGGCCGTGTTCGCGAGCACGTCGCGCACGCCCGCAGCGACGAGGCCGGACCCCGGGGCGATCTCGAGGTCGCGCAGGCCAAGATCCCCGAGCCCGCGGGTAAAGCCGTGAGCACCATCTCCCTCGCCACCCACATTGACCGACACCCACAGCAGGGTCGCGGGCTCGGGCAGCATCGACTTCGCGAAGTCGCGATACAGGCGGGGCGAGACGACGTGACCCGCTCCGCGCAAGTAGATGGCACGCGTCGCGCGATCGATGCTGATCACCGACGCCACCACGCGAGTAAGCAACGACGCATCCTCAATTGCATTGGCGGGGGCCACACCGTCGTCACCCACGGGGCGCGCCACAGCGACGAGCGAAAGCTGCGTCGCGTCGGTGGGCACCGCATCGTCGGGGCTCCAAAGACGGCTTGCGGCCACGAGCTCATCGAGGGGCTCCGACATCGTGCCCGACTCAAGCCGGATCACCACCACTCGGTCACCGACCCGCAGTGTGATCGTGCCATCTGGCTGCTGCTCGACATCGCTCACCGTGCCCTCAAGCTCGGGCCAGTCGCGCTCGAGCTGCCCGACCAGGGCATCGCTCGATAGCTCGCCGCCGTCGGGTCGCCGCAGCAGCATCGCCGTCTGCACGCCCGAGCGCGGGTCAGCTCGGCCATCGCTCTGCTCGCCGCCGGTCGCCGCCTCGGGTTCGCTCGCGCCAGGTTCGTCAGCGCCCGCACTGCTCGCGCCTGACTTGTCAGCAGCCGCAACCCCCGCGCTCGCCTGCTCAGCACCCGCGACACCAGTGCCCGCTTCATCGCCGCCCACCGTGCTCGCGCCCGTCACGTCAGCCACCGGGATGTTCGCGAACGGCCCGCTCGAATCCCTGCCCTGCTCCTGGTCGCCTTGGTTCACCACGTCTTCCAAGTCAGGCTCAGGGCCGCTGCCACTTTCCGGAGGTGCACCATCCACTTCACCCTCGACTGGCGCCTGCGAAGGTGCGTCGTTCAGCGCAGGATTCGAAGCCGCAGCCTGATCGTTGCCCGCGCCCGACCTTGCCTCCGCGCCAGCCGCAGCAGACCAATCGCCAACCGCCGCAGCCTCGCGACCCGCGGCATCCACCCCAGCACCAGCAGACGAGCTGTCACCGGCCGCACCGTCGCGTCCCAGAGCATCCACCCCAGTGCCAGCACCAGCACCAGCACCCGCCCCAGCACCAGCCGCCCCAACAAACGCGACGCGCAGTACCTCGCCCTCGCCATCGGGAATCGGCGTCGAATCAACCACGAGCAACGCACGCGACTTGCCGTCTGACGCCGCGAGTGTCTCGCCGGGCGTCAGCACCGGCCCCCTCGCCTGCAGGTAGCTCGCGATACCGAAGATCGTGCCCGCGGTCTCGTCCTCAGAAAGCGGCGACCACGTGAGCTCGAGCTCGGGCAGCCCGTAGAGCACCATGCCGCGGGTATGGCCGGTGAGTCCGCCGTCCACAGCCCGCACCACCACGCGCACGGCATACGCAAACAACCGCTGCTCGGTGTCGTGGTGAAAGTCGTCAAAGCAGCGCGGGTCGATGAGGTCGTTGCCCTTGTTGAATCCGACGCTGAGCACACCCGGCACGAGGTGCACGAGCTCGCAGGTCACGCCGCCAAGCACGAACATCTCGGTCGCGAGGCGCTCGTGCTCGGGCTGCTCGGCGTTCGGCGCGAGGTCGTGCAGCGACACCGTGACGAAGTGGCTCGGCTCGGGACGCGACGCCCCCGCGGGCCAGAACCGCCCGGTCGGCACCGAGTTGTCAAAGAGCCCGCCACCCGCGGGCGCCTCGCGCACCGCGATCGCGACGACATAGCTGCCGATGACAAACATCGTCTCGAAGCCCTGCCGGTTCTCGGGCGGGACGATCTGCACCGCCTCGCGCTCAATGCCCCAGTCGGCGCAGAGCCGCTCGACGATGGGCTCGGCGCTGAGATCCGAGGGCCGCTGCGCGAGCGTAAGGAAACTGGCTACCGACACGCCGGGGCCTCGCTTTCGTGGGGACAGGTGCCTCCACCGTAGAAAACCGACCCTGAACATGCGAGCGTCGGCAGCCTGACCGCCCGTACACACAGCGACGGATGCTCGGCTCGGCCGCAAACGCGGCTGCGGCATGCGTGCGGCAACGTACGATGGCAGCATGGCTGATTCCTCGTTTGATGTCGTGAGCAAGGTCGATCACATGGAGGCCGCGAACGCGGTGAACCAGGCAAGCAAAGAAATCGCGCAGCGGTACGACTTCCGCGACGCGGGTGCCTCGGTCGAGCTCACCGATACGAAGTTCATGATGAAGGCCGCGAGCGAAGACCGCGTGCTCGCGGTGCTCGACGTGCTGCAGTCGAAGCTCATCAAGCGTGGCATCTCGCTGAAATCACTCGACACTGGCGAGGCGTATCCGTCGGGCAAGGAGTACCGTCTCGAGGCGACCCTCAAGGAGGGCATCGATCAGCCCAACGCGAAGAAGCTCTCGAAGCTGATCCGCGACGAGGCCCCGAAGTCGGTGAAGGCGCAGATTCAGGGCGACGAGCTGCGCGTGAGCTCGAAGAGCCGTGACGACCTGCAGGCAACGATGCAGCTGCTGCGCGGCGCCGACGTCGAGCTCGACCTGCAGTTCGTCAACCTCCGCTAAGCAGCGGAGACCCACACCCCATGCTCCACAGCGAGTCCGGAGGCGGCGGAATCTGGCTCGGCCCGCTCGGCTACTGGGGCCTGAGCGACAGCACGTGGTGGATCAGCCTCATCGGCGCGACGAACCTCGTCATCGTCATCACGATGCTGTTCACCGTCGGCAAGAACCGCCGCCCGACGACCGCCGTGGCCTGGCTGCTCGCCGTCACGCTCATCCCGTACGTCGGGCTGCTGCTGTTCGCGATGTTCGGAAGCAACCACCTGCCCCGCTCGCAGCGGCGCAAGCAGGAGGAGTTCGACGAGCTGCTGCGCGAGGCCACGCAGGGCCTCGACGATCGCGTGACGACGACGATGCCGAAGCGCTTTCGCCAGGTCTCGCGGCTCGCGCGCAAGCTCACGGCCATTCCGCGCCTGCCGGGCAACCGCATCCAGATTCACACCGAGTACGACGCGACGATTCTCGAGATGGCGCGCGAGATCGACGGCGCTGAAGACTACGTGCACATGCTCTTCTACACGGTCGGCTACGACGACGTCACGAAGCCGTTCTTCGATGCCATCGAGCGGGCGCAGGCCCGCGGCGTGACGGTGCGCGTGCTCTTCGACCAGGTCGGCACGGTGCGCTACAGCGGCTACAAGGAGCTGCGCAGCCGACTGCGCGCAATGGGCGTCGACTACCACCACGTCTACCCCGTGTTGCCGTGGAAGGGCGGCTGGCAGCGCTTCGACCTGCGCAACCACCGCAAGCTGCTCGTCGTCGACGGCCGCGCCGGCTGGGTCGGCTCGCAAAACGTCATCGCCCGCGACTATCACAAGGGCGGCAAGCCGGGCGAACGCAAGCTCTGGCAAGACATCATGCTGCGGCTGCAGGGCCCGATGGTGATCGCGCTCGACGCCGTGTTCCGCAACGACTGGTACATGATCACCGGCGTGCTGATCGAAGATGCCGACCAGCCGACGGCGCAGGACTACATCGACGAGCTCGAGCGGGCCCGTGTGCTCGGCGCGGTCGAGGAAACCTATGACTGCCAGCTCGTACCCTCCGGCCCCGGTTACGAGAACGAAAACAACCTGCGCATCTTCGTGCAGCTGCTCTACCTCGCCCGCAAGCGCGTGGTCATCGCGACCCCGTACTTCGCGCCCGACGACTCGATGCTCTACGCCATCACGACCGCGGCGCAGCGCGGGGTCAAGGTCGAGCTGTACGTGTCGATGAAGGGTGACCAGTTCTTCATTCAGCACGCGCAGCAGTCGTTCTACGAGCAGCTGCTGCGCGCCGGCGTGCGCATCATGCGCTACGAGGAGCCGTACATCCTCCACGCGAAGCACATGACCGTCGACGACGAGGTGTCGTTCGTCGGCTCGAGCAACCTCGACATGCGCTCATTCACGCTCAACGCCGAGCTCATGCTGCTCGTCTACGGCCGCGCGTTCGCGACCCGGATGCACGGGGTCGAGGAGTCGTACCGCGCGGCTTCGAAGGAGCTCACGCTGCACGAATGGCTCGAGCGTCCCTGGTACCGGGAGGCGGCCGACAACGTCGCCCGCCTCACCTCGGTCGTGCAGTAGCGCCCGCTACTTCGCCTCGCCGGTCTCGTCACGCGAGACGTTGATCATCTCGTCGCGCTCGACGACCTTGATGCGCTCGCGCCCCTCGGCTTCGCCGAGCTGCTGCTCGTGCGCGTCGAGTCGGCGCCAGCCCTCGAGGTCGGTGAAGCGCACCTGGCGCTCCGCCAGCAGCTCGAACAGCTCCTGCTCGTCATCGATCGTCGGCTGCCACCAGTTCGACTCGTCGCCGAGGATCTGCTCGACGGTCTCGCGCGCATCCGACTTCGTCGCGCCGATGAGCCCGACGGGGCCGCGCTTGATCCAGCCGGTCGCGAACAGGCCCTGCACGCGCTCGCCGTTGCCGTCGACCACTGCGCCGGCGTCGTTCGGGATCACGCCGCGGCGCTCGTCGAACGGCACGTCCTCGAGCGGCGAGCCGAAGTAGCCCACGGCACGATAGACCTGGCCGACGGGGATGTCGCGGGTCTCGTCGGTGTCGGCGACGCCGCCGTCGGCGGTCGGCTCGGTGCGCACGACGCGCAGCGCCGAGACGCGGCCATCTTCCGTGACCACCTCGGCGGGGCGGGCGTAGAAGTGCAGGTGGATGCGGCGGGGCGCCTCGAGCGCTTCCTGCTCGCCGCGCCACTTGCCGAGGATGCGGCTGATGACGAGGATCTGCTTGTTCTTCTTCGCGGCCTCGTCGGCCTCGGGATCGCGGTCGAAGTCTTCCTCGGCCACGACGATGTCGACGCCGGGCACCTCGCCGAGCTCGCGGAGCTCGAGCGGCGTGAACTTCACCTGCAGCGGGCCGCGACGGCCGAACACATGCACGTCGGTGACGGCGGTGTTCTTGAGGCCCTCGTAGACGTTCGCGGGAATCTCGGTGGGCAGCATGTCGTCGGCGTGCTTCGCGAGCACACGGGCGACGTCGAGCGCGACGTTGCCGTTACCGATAACGGCGACCGACGACTGGTCGAGCGCCCAGGTTCGGCTCGCCTCGGGGTACCCGTCGTACCAGTTCACGAAGTCGGCGGCGCCGTAGGAGCCCTCCGCCTCGATGCCGGGAATGTCGAGGTCGGCGTCGTAGAACGCGCCGGTCGAGAAGATGACGATGTTGTAGCGCTGCTGCAGGTCTTCGAGCGTGATGTCGGTGCCGAAGTTCACGTTGCCGAAGATGCGGATGCGGCCGGTGTCGAGCACGTCGCGCAGCGCGTTCACGACGCCCTTGATGCGCGGGTGGTCGGGGGCCACGCCGTAGCGCACGAGGCCGTAGGGCGCGGGGAGCCGCTCGAACAGGTCAATCGAGACCTCGTGCGTGCCCTCGGCCTCTTTCATGAGGATGTCCGAGGCGTAGATGCCGGCGGGGCCGGCACCAACTACGGCGACGCGAAGACGAGACATGGTTGCTCCTACTCGTGGCGGGTGGTTCAAGTGATGAGTGCCGGGTCAAACACCGGCCGCGCTGGGCGCGCGCCTAAAAGTCGCGTTCGACGAGGCGCTGAGCAAATTCTCGCAGCGCCTCCTTGACGACGCCCGACGGCAGGACGTCGAGCGACGCGGTCGCGCGGTGCACGTACTCGTGGGCGGCGTCGATGGTCTCGCGGGTGACCTCGTGGGCGCGCAGCTCGGCGATGATCGCATCGATCTCGGCGGGGTCGGCCTGCACGAGCGGTTCCGGGCGCGCAAGGGTCTCGTCGGCGCTGCCGGGTTCGCTGCCGGCCACGCGGGTACGGATGCGGTCGAGCAGGTCGGCGGCAGGCGCATCCCCCGCCGCGGCGCGCCGCTCGAGCAGCAGCACGGGCAGCGTCTCGACGCCGGCCCGCAGGTCGGTGCCGGCGCGCTTGCCGGTGGTGTCGGCGGCGGGCGAGAGGTCGATCACGTCGTCGACGATCTGGAAGGCGACGCCGACCGCCTCACCGAAGTCGCGCATCGCGGGGCGGAACTCGGCCGGCGCATCCGACAGCAGCACGCCGTACTCGCTGGCCGCGCCGATGAGCGAGCCCGTCTTGTCGGCGAGCACGCGGATGTAGTGGTCGATACGGTCTTCGCCCTCGCGCGGGCCGATGGTCTCGTGCATCTGCCCGAGCACGAGCCGCTCGAAGACGGTGGCCTGCATGCGGATCGCCTCGGCGCCAAGGTACGAGAAGATCTGCGAGGCGCGGGCGAAGAGCAGGTCGCCGGCGAGGATCGCGGTCGAGTTGCTCCAGCGCAGGTGCGCGGCGGTGACGCCGCGGCGAAGGGTCGCCTCGTCCATGACGTCGTCGTGGTAGAGCGATGCGAGGTGCGTGATTTCGACCGCGGCGGCGGCCTCGTCGAGGGCGTCGCTCACCGGCGTCGGGCCGAGCTGGGCCGCGAGTAGCACGAGCATCGGGCGCAGGCGCTTGCCGCCGGCACTCATGAGGTAGGTCGTCGTCGTAGCCGCGACCTGGTCGGAGTACTTCACCTGGTCGTGCAGCACCTGCTCGACGCGCTCGAGGCCCTCGTCAAGGGTCGCCTTGAGCTTGCGTTCGGCAGGTTTGCCGAACAACTGCTTCGCGAAGCCGGCACCGATCGCGCCGTGTGCGGGGCGGCGTGCCGAAGTCGAGGCGGTCACGTAGTCTCCTGAAGCTTGCGAGTGAGGTGGATGCGGTGGCTAGGCCGCAGGTTTCGTGCCGCGGTGCAGCGCCACGATGCCGTACGTCAGATTGCGGTGCGCGACCTGCTCGTACCCGACCTCGCGCAGCCAGCTCGCGAACGTCGCCTGCTCGGGCCACGCCTGAATCGTGTTGAAAAGGTAGTCGTAGGCTTCGGGGTCGCTCGACACGAGCTTCACGATGCCGGGCATGAGCACGTTCATGTAGGTGTCGTAGCCGAAGTTCACGAGGCCGTTCGTCGGATGCGAAAACTCGCACACGAGGATGCGGCCGCCGGGCTTCGTCACGCGCAGCATCTCGGCGAGCGCACGCTTCGGCTCCTGCACGTTGCGGATGCCGAAGCTCACGGTCGTGACGTCGAAGGTGTTGTCCTCGAACGGGAGTTGCGTCGCGTCGCCCTGCTGGAACGTGATGTTCGGATGTTCCCCGTGGCGCTTGATCGCTTCGCTGATCATGCCGTGCGAGAAGTCGAGGCCGGTCACGGTCGCGCCGTAGTCGGCGAGGATGCGCGTCACGGTGCCGGTGCCGCAGGCGACGTCGAGCACGCGCTGGCCGGGGTGCGGGTCGATCGCACGCCGAGCGCGCATCCGCCAATACGGTGTTACACCGAGCGAAAGTACGTCGTTCGTGAGGTCGTACCCGCGGGAAACTCGGTCGAACATCGACGAGACATCGTCGGGTCGCTTCGCGAGATCGGGTTTGGTCACCCGAATAGTCTAGGACACCCTCCGCTCCCTGCCTTCGCGCGCGCGGTACGCTGGCACGCGTGATGGTTGCGCTCCCCCGGCTCCGCGTTCGTACCGCGCGAATTGCCGACCCGGGCGGGCTGCTGCAGCTGGCGCCCGTGCCCGGCGCCGGCCAACTGCGGGAGCTTGCCGTGTGGTTGCGCCGAGGCGACGGCATCGTCGGCCGCGGCGAGGTCTGGCGGGCCGAGTTCTCGGGCCCCGAACGCATCCGCGAGGCCCGCGAGACTTGGCGGCAGCTGGTCGAGGCGAGCGAGATCTCCGACGAGGTGCAGCTGCCCTCGACCGGGCTCGTCGCGTTCGGCGCATTCGCCTTCGCCGACTCAAGCGAGGCCGCGAGCGTGCTGCGCGTGCCCGAGCTGATCTTCGGCCGCCGCGGCGGCGTCGCGTTCGTGACGCGCGTTACCCTCGCCGGCGACGACGACCCCGAGGACGAGTCGGAGCCGGTACTCGCGACCGCGCAGCTGCCGGTGATCGCGCCGGTCGGCGAGTTTGCGCCGCTGACGTTTGCCGAGGGTGCGATGACCGCCGCGCTGCACCACGACGCCGTGGCCGAGGCCGTCTCGCGGATCCGTGGCGGCGAGCTGTCGAAGGTCGTCATCGCCCGCGACCTCAAGGCCCCGATTGCCGCCGGGCAAGACTTCCGCGCCGTGCTTGCGCGCCTCACCGAGGCCTACCCCGAGACGTGGACGTACGCCGTCGACGGCCTCATCGGCGCGAGCCCCGAAATGCTCGTGCGGGTGATCGATGGCGCCGTCACCGCGCGCGTGCTCGCCGGCACCGCGCCGCGCGAGACCGACGCAGGGGCCGACGCCAGCGCGGCCGCGTCGCTGCGCGCATCCGCGAAGAATCGCGAGGAGCACCGCTACGCCGTCGAGTCGGCGCTCGGATCGCTGCGCTCGCTCGACCGCCACGACGAGCCCGACTCGGGCCTGACCGCGTCGCCCGAGCCGTTCCTGCTCGAGCTGCCGAACGTGTGGCACCTCGCGAGCGACATTCGCGGCACGCTGCCTCGCGACGCGAGCGTGCTCGACCTCGTGGCCGCGCTGCACCCGACCGCCGCGGTCGGCGGCACCCCGCGCAACGCGGCGCTCGCCGCGATCGACGAGCTCGAGCCCTTCGACCGGATGCGCTACGCCGGCCCCGCGGGCTGGCTCTCGGCGTCGGGCGACGGCGAGTGGGTCGTCGCGCTGCGCGGCGCCGAGTTTGCGACGGATGCGGTGACCGCTTTCGCCGGCGGTGGCATCGTCGGCAGCTCCGACCCCGACGAGGAGTTCGCCGAGACACTGCCGAAGTTCCGGCCAATCGTCGAGGCGCTCGGGGCGACGGTGGATGCGGCGGGGCCTCGACCGGCGGGATCCTAAAGCACCGCGCATCCGTACCGTTTTTCGTCGCGTGACACTGCCCTGAGCTGGGCGACCCGGACGCGTTAGGGTGAGCACGTGCGGTGCCCGAGCGCCCGCGGCGTCGAGGCCGCAGGCGCGGTGCCGCGCGGATGCGGAGGCAGGATTCGATGTCGGAGACCCCGTCAGCCGCGCCCGTCGAGCTGCCAGCAGACCGGCCCGGGCCACACCGGCGCCGCCTGACCTGGGTCGCGGTCGCCGCGACGTTCGGTGGGTTACTGTTTGGCTACGACACCGGCGTGATCAACGGCGCGCTCGAGCCGATGTCGGCCGAGCTGGGGTTGACGCCGCTGACGGAGGGGTTTGTCACGTCAAGCCTGCTCATCGGCGCGGCGATCGGCGCCTACGTCGGCGGGCATTGGAGCGACACGGTCGGGCGCCGACGGGCGCTCGTGCAGGTCGCAGTGCTGTTCTTCATCGGCACGGTCGGGTGCGTATTCACGCCCGGCGTCGCGGTGCTGCTCGTCGCGCGAGTCGCGCTCGGCTTCGCGGTGGGCGCTGCATCCGTCACCGTGCCCGTCTACCTCGCTGAGATGTCACCGGCCGAGCGGCGCGGTGCGTTCTCGGGGCGCAACGAGCTCGCGATCGTGGTGGGACAGTTTCTCGCGTTTCTCATCAACGCGGTGATCGCGAATCTGTGGGGCGAGCACGAGGGCGTGTGGCGGTACATGCTCGCGATCTGCGCTGTGCCGGCCGTGTGCCTGTTTATCGGGATGCTGCGGATGCCCGAGTCGCCCCGATGGTTACTCGCGAAGGGGCAGGAGGACGAGGCGCTGGCGGTGCTCGAGCAGGTGCGCGCGCCCGAGCGGGCGGCCGCCGAGCTCGCCGAGATGGCCACGACGCGGCAGCGCCAGGATGCGGTGCGAGCGATGGGCTGGTCGAGCGTCGCGGTGCCGTGGGTGCGACGCATCCTCTTCGTCGGCATTTTTCTTGCCGTCGCGCAGCAGCTCACGGGCATCAACTCGATCATGTATTACGGCACGCAGATGCTCACCGAGGCCGGTTTCTCGGCGAGCGCGGCGATCGTCGCGAATGTTGCGAACGGCGCGCTCGCCGTCGCGGGCACCGTCGTGTGTCTGTTCTTCGTGATCGAGCAGGTGTCGCGGCGGCGGTTAATTCTGACGGGATTCGTGCTGACGACCGTGTGCCACCTGCTGATCATGATCGCGGCGTTCGTGTTGCCTGCCGGCGAGGTGCGCGCGTGGTGCGTGCTCGTGCTGTGCGTGACGTTCGTGTTCTGCATGCAGCTCGCGCTGAACGCGCCGGTGTGGGTGTGCCTGTCGGAGCTGTTCCCGTTGCGCCTGCGCGGCTTCGGCATGGGAGTTTCGGTGCTGTGCGGCTGGCTCGCGAACGCGGCGATTGCGTTCTTGGTGCCGATTCTGCGCGAGGTGTTTGGACTGCAGGGCGTGTTCGGCACGTTCTTCGTGCTCGGAGTGGTCGCGTTTGCTGTGTTGCTGCGGGTGCTGCCGAATACGTCGGGCGCCTCGCTCGAAGCGCTCGAGACGAAGCTCGCGCGCTCGCCCCGCGCAGTTTTCTAGTTTTGATGCGCTACTAACCGCAGCGCACGTAGAAAACTGCAACCACTGCAACCTCAGCGGTGCGGTTTTCTATCTTTGATGCGGTTACAACTGCAACGTTCGTAGAAAACCGCATCGATGGCTGGGCGCCGCGTCGCGGGGACCACCCCGGCGGATGCGCGGGGCGGGTCAGCGCGCGTCGTGCAGGATGCGCTGGGCGCGGGCGAAGACCGGCGCGTCGACCATTTCGCCGTCAAGCTGCGCGACGCCGTCGCCGACCGCCTTGGCGAATCGCTCGGGGCGATCCCCGGGCACGAACAGCGCGGTCGTGATGCGCCCAAACGTTTCGTCATCGACGCTGCCGTGGCCAACCCGTTGCTCTGACACTGAGTCTCCGTTCCGCTCCATCGCGTAGCTCTCAATAATGTATTTTATTTAATGTCATCTCGTGCGCCGCCGCGACCCCGCGCCGTGCGGTTTTCTACGGGTGACGCGGTTGTAACCGCATCACCCGTAGGAAACCGCATCGGTGGGTCGTGGGTAGGCGAAAACGCGATGAGGCGACGCCGTCATGAATGCGCAAACGCGCGGAAACGACGTCGCCACGAACGCGCAAACGCCCCACGCCCCACGCCCCAACGAACCCCTACTTGCTCGAATCCTTCAGGCGCTTGAGCTCGGTCTTCGGGTCGAAATCGGCCTCGGGCCAGTCGAGTTCCAGGCCGCGCAGGGTGTTCAGCAGCAGGCCCTTCACGAACAGCCGGGAGAACCACTTGCGGTCGGCGGGCACAATCCACCACGGCGCCTCCGGCGTCGAGGTGCGCTGAATCGCGATCTCGTAGGCCTGCTGGTACTCGTCCCAGAGCTCGCGCTCGTCGATGTCACCCGGGTTGTACTTCCAGTGCTTGTCGTCACGCTCGATGCGCTCGCGCAGCCGCTCCTCCTGCTCGTCCTTCGAGATGTGCAGGAACACTTTTACGACCTTGGTCCCAGCAGCAACTAGCCCGCGCTCGAAGTCGACGATCGCTCCATACCGGCGCTCGATCTCCTCCTCGGGCGCGAGCGAGCGCACGCGCTGCACGAGCACGTCCTCGTAGTGCGAGCGGTCGAAGACGCCGATGAACCCGGGCTTCGGCACCTGCTTCTCGATGCGCCAGAGGAAGTCATGCGCGAGCTCCTCCTCGGTCGGGCGCTTGAACGACGCGAGTTGGAGGCCCTGCGGGTCGACCGAGCCGAACACGTGGCGGATGATGCCGCCCTTGCCGGCCGAGTCCATGCCCTGCAGCACGAACAGCACGCTCGGCGCGTTCGGGTCGTCGGCCCGCGCCTTCGCGTACATGCGCTCCTGCAAGTCAGCGAGTTCCTTGTCGCGCACGGTGAGGAGTTCCTCACCGATCTCCTTCTCGTTCTTTTTCGCCGTGAAGCCCGGCGTCTCGTCTGGTGCCAGGTCGCCAATCGAGAACTGATCGTCAGTGATTCGCGCGCGCAGCGCATCCTCGAGGTCGATGTAGTCAGTGATGTCGGCCATGGCACAGAGCCTAGACCCGCGTCACTGGAGCCCTACTCGGTGTCGGCGTCGGTTTCGCCCTGCTCGGCGTCGAGCGGCACCTCGATGACGATGCGCGGCGACGTCTGGTCGGTGAGCGCCTCCTCGAGCTGCGAGCGCGTCGTCGCGCGGCGGTAGCCCCAGCCGAACGCGTCGGCGATCGCCTCGATATTCACCTCGCGCCCCGTGCGCATGACCCGCTCGAACGCGGCCGCGTCGGCGGTCTCGGCGACCTCGAGGCCGTCGAAAATCGTGCCACCGCCATCGTTACCAACGATGATCTGCAGCCGCGGCGCATCCTCGCCACCCTGCATGACGAGCAGTGACGAGGCATCGTGCACGAACGCGAGATCGCCGACGAGCAGGCGCGTCACGCCGGCCCGCGAGCTCAGTTCGTCGCCGTGCTGGCTCGCGTCGGCGACGCCGAGCGCCGTCGCGATCGTGCCGTCGATGCCGGCGAGCCCGCGGTTCGCGTGCACGCGCAGCCGCTTGCCGGGCGCGCGGCCGTCGAGATCGCGAATGAGCCGGGATGCGGCGACGACCAGCCGGTCGTGCGGCCATGTGTGTCGCCAGATGGCGTCGACGAGCATGTGCCGGTTCACCGGCTCGCGCGAGACGGCGAGCTCCTGCTGGCCGAAGCGCGCGCGGTCGCGGAAGTCGCGGCTGCGCGAGGCCTCGATGTCGGGCGCCGGGGCGTCCGAGCCCTGCTCGAGCACGAGGGCGCGGGATGCGTCGAGCCAGCCGGCGAGCATCCGATCGGCCTCGCGGCGCAGCTGAAACATCTCGTCGCTCGCACCGAGCCGCGTCGAACCGAACGCGAGCACCTTGACGTCGTCGACGTGCTCGGCCGACTTCGTCGGGCTGAACGCGGGCGCGCCGGGCCGGTTGACCACGATGACCCGCAGGCCGGGCCGCTTCAGCAGCGCCGTCACCTCGCGGCTCAGGGTCGGATGCCCGACGACGATCGCGAGCTCGAGCCCGTCGCGCAGTCCGGGCACGGTGCTCGCCTCGCCGAGCAACTGCCGGTAGGCGACGACGAGGTTGCGGCCGAACCGGGCGCCACTCGACACCTCGGCCACGAGCGGCCAGCCGCCCTGGCGCGCGATACGCTCGGCGCTCGGGCCGGCACCGTCGCCCGCGATGACGATGCCGACGGGCCAGTCGGCCGGGTCGAGCTCGACGATTTCGAGCGGCGTCACACTGTCGTGGGCCGACGCGCGCAGCTTTGCCGGCGCGGCCTTGTGCTGTTCGATGGTCGCGGTGATCTGCGCCGCAAGCTCGGTGCCGATGCCCCGGCCAAGGATGCGCGCATCGCCACTCTTGCCCGGCCACGCGGCCTCGGCCGCCTCGAGCTCGGGCGACACCGGCGAGGCGAGCGCCTCGACCCGGCCGCTGAGGTCGGGCACGATGCCCGAGAGCGGTTCGCGGTAGGCGACGTTGAGGTGCCAGGCCGAGCGCGCCGTCGCGAGTTCCTTGCCCGCCCCCGCCGCGAGCGCGAGGCTCAGCTCACCGCCGTCGGGCGCGCCGAGGGTGGTCGTGTTGATGAGCGGGCCGAAGATGCCGCTCTGCACCGTGGTCTGGTTCGCGCCCGTGCCGATGAGTTCCTTCGGCCGGTCGCCCGTAAGCGCAATGAGCGGCACGCCCGAGTGGTGCGCCTCGAGCATCGCCGGGTGGAGGTTCGCGACCGCCGTGCCCGACGTCGTGATGACCGGCACCGGTCGGCCCGATTCACGCGCGAGGCCGAGCGCGAAGAACGCGGCGCCACGCTCATCCACTCGCACGTGCAGGCGCACGGCGCGCACCCGCTCGAGCTCGGCCGCGACGAGGGCGAGCGCCTGCGAGCGCGAGCCAGGGCACACGACAATGTCGCGCACCCCGCCGTTCACCGCCGCGACAAGCAGCTCAACTGCTGCCGCGAGCGCGGCGCTCACGAGCGCGTGCCTTCGGAATCCGAGTCGGGGCCGGTGCCCGGGGCATCGCCGAGGTTGTCGTCACCCTTGCGGGGCTGCTCGTCGTCGGGCTCGATGGTGGGCAGCGCGCCGGTGTGGTTCGACGGATGCTGGTTCATGCTCGTGCGGCGGGCCTGCTCGATCTCGTCGTCGAGCTTGCGCATCTCGTCTTCGAGCTCGGCGATGCGGTCGTCGTGCGCCTTGTCGTCGCCGATGCTGCGCAGGTAATCGATGTCGTTGTCGGGCGCGCGCTGGTCGTCGCCCACCGGGCCCTTGCCCATGAAGATCCAGAGCAGCGGGCCGATCACGGGCAGCAGCAACACGACAACGAGCCAGATTGGCTTGCGGAAAATCCGGGTGCGGTTCGCGTCCGACATCGCGCAGTCGACGACTGCGTAGACCGTCAACGCGACGGCGACGACCACTCCGAGAATTATCCAGCGACCCATACCCGTAGATCCTACCTTCGCGAGCCTGACGAACCGTCAGAGCCGGGGATTCGTAGACTGGTTGTGATGAAGACTTCACGCGCCTGGATCATCTACACGGTCGTTCGCCTGCTCGCTTTCGCGGTGCCGTTCATGCTCGTCATGCTGCTGCTGCCGACCGTGCAATGGAATTGGCTGATCGCCGTGGTGGTCGCCTCCGTCATCGGCTTCCTCGTGTCGCTGCTGTTCCTGCGCTCCGAGCGGCTCGCGATCGGCGGCGCGATCATGCAGCAGCGCGAAGGTCGCGTCGTCGGGGCGGATGCCGAGGCCGAGGATGCGGTGCTCGACGAGCAGGAGCACGAGCAGTCGGATGAGGTGGCCGAGTCGGAGGCTCCCGCCGACGACGCCGAGGCAGCGACCGCCTCCGAGTCGGACGCCACCCCGGAAACGACCGAGGCCGCCGATCTCGAAGAGACCGACGACCCCGGAGAGCCGGCCAAGTAGGGCTTAGCCGAGGTAGTCCGGCACCACCGCCGGCGTGATGTTCGGCACGATGATGCCGATCGCCATGATGATCGCCCATGCGAACGAGCCGAGCGACGTCAGCTTGAGCGCGAGAATCAGGTCGCGCGGGCTCTCCGAAGTCGACGTGATCACGACGGCGGGGCCGAGAATCAACAGCGTGAACAGCGCGAAGCCCGACAGCGGGTAGACGAGCATGAACATGATCGTCGCGACGAACGGGGCGAGCGCGAAGACGCCGAAGAAGATGCGGCCCGTGCCCCGGCCGACGAGCACGGCGAGGGTGCGCTTGCTCGCGAGGCGGTCTTGCTCGAGGTCGCGCAGGTTGTTCACCATGAGCACGGCGCAGGCGAACAGGCCGGCGGCGACGCCGAGTACCCAGGCGTTCGACGGTACGAAGAGCACCTGCACGTAGGCGGTGCCGGCGGTCGCGACTAGGCCGAAGAAGATGAAGACGAAGACCTCGCCGAGGCCCGCGTAGCCGTACGGGCGCTTGCCGCCGGTGTAGAACCAGGCGGCGAGAATCGCGAGCACGCCGATGGCGAGCAGCCACCACTGCCCGGTGCGCACGACGAGGAACAGGCCAGCGACCGCCGCGAGGCCGAAGAAGAAGAACGCGAGGTTGCGCACCTGCTTCGGGTCGACGCCGCCGCCACCCGTGAGCCGGGCCGGGCCGACGCGTACGTCGTCGGTTCCGCGAACACCGTCGGAGTAGTCGTTCGCGTAGTTCACGCCGATCTGCAGGAACAGCGCCACCGCGAGCGCGGCGAGCGCCCGCACCCAGTGAAACTCACCGGGCTGCGCGCTCACGGCCGAGGCGAAGCCGAGCAGCACGGGCGACACGGCGAGCGGCAGGGTGCGCAGCCGCGCCCCGGAAATCCAATCGCGCAGGGTCACGCTGCGCGCGTTCGCCTGCTTTCGCGGTTGCTGGGTGGGATTGCTGCGTTTCTGTTTGGCCACCCAGTGATTCTAAGTCGCCTCGGCTTCGTGCCGACGCGCAAGCGACTCCGCGAGCTCGCGCAGCGCGCGCCGGTCGGGTTTTCCGCTCGCGAGCCGCGGCAGTTCGGGGATGCGCGCGGTGAGCGCCGGGCGTGCGGCCGCACCAAACGGCGTGAGCGCCAAACGGATGCGCTGCCAGCGAGCATCCCCGCCCGCGTCGAGCGCCGGCTCGCCCACCGCAGGGTCGGCAGCGAGCAACGCGACGCGCTGGCCCCACTCGTGGCTCGGCACGGCGACGGCGACGACCTCGTCGAAGCTGCCGGCGGAGCTCGCGGCGAGCGTGACCTCGTCGAGATTCACCTTGACGCCGCCCGAGATGATCACGCTGTCGAAACGACCCGTCACGGCGATCGTGCCGGTCGCCTCGGCGTCGAGTCCGAGCGCCCAGGGCCCGTCGCCGCTCACGGTGCCGGCGTCGCCCGTGCGATACCAGCGGTCGCCGGCCTCGTCGGTGACGAAGGCCCGGGTGGTGCGCTCGGGGTCGCCGAGGTACCCGAGCGCGAGCGACGGCGAAGCGACCCAGAGCTCGCCGTCGACCTCGCGCATCCGCACTCCGGGCAGCGGCTGCGCGTTGTACGCGGCGCCGCCGCTCGTCTCGCTCGAGCCGTACGTCGTCGTGACCGGCCAGCCGAGCCTGCGCGCCTCGGCGAGCAGCTCGGGCGGCGTCGCCTGCCCACCGACGAGGATGCCGTCGAAGCGCGCGAGCGCGGCCGCGACCCGCGCATCCGACCGCGCCGTGTCGACGAGCCGCCGCAGTTGCACGGGCACGAGCGACACGTAGCGCCGCGCCCCGGTCAGCCGGGCGGCGTCGGCGACGAAGCCCTCGGGCGTGAAGTGCTCGCCCGAGGCGATGACGGGCTCGCTGCCGGCGACGATCGAGCGCACGAGCACCTGCGCGCCCGCGATGTAGTGTGCGGGCAGCGTGAGCAGCCACTGCTCGCCGCCCGCCTCGGCCCCGCCGAGGCGAAGGTGCGTCGCGCGCGCCCCGGCGAGGAGCCCCTCGGCCGTGAGCAGCACGCGCTTCGGCGCGGCGGTCGAACCACTCGTCTCGATCACGAGGGCAACGTCGTCCGGCACGGTCGCGCCGCGCAGCTCGTCGCTCGGCCCCGACCAGCCGGCCGGGCGCGGCAGCAGCGCCGGCCCCTCGCCCGCGAGCGCCGCGCGCAACTGGGCGAAGAACTCGGCGGTGTCGTCAACCGCGACCTCGCGCAGCTCGCGCGAGCCGAGCATCCGGCCCATTAGTAGTACCAGGGGTACGGCGCCCAGTCGGGGTCGCGCTTCTGCAGAAACGCGTCGCGGCCCTCGACGGCCTCGTCGGTCATGTACCCGAGCCGCGTCGCCTCGCCGGCGAAGAGCTGCTGGCCGACGAGCCCGTCGTCCTGCAGGTTCATGGCGTACTTGAGCATGCGGATGGCCGTGGGCGACTTCGTGAGGATCGTCTCGGCCATGCTCAGGGCCTCGGTCTCGAGCTCGGCGTGGGGCACAACACGGTTCACGGCGCCAACCTCGTAGCCGCGCTGCGCGTCGTATTCCTCGGCGAGAAAGAACGCCTCGCGGGCGAACTTCTGGCCGACCTGCTTCGCAAAGTAGGCCGAGCCGTAGCCGGCATCGAACGAGCCGACGTTCGCGTCGGTCTGCTTGAACATCGCGTGCTCGCGCGAGGCGATCGTGAGGTCGGTGACGACGTAGAGCGAGTGCCCGCCGCCAGCCGCCCAGCCGTTGACGACCGAGATGACGACCTTCGGCATGAAGCGAATAAGTCGCTGTACCTCGAGAATGTGCAGGCGGCCCGCGCGCGCCTTGTCGACCGAGTCGGCCGTCTCGCCCTCGGCGTACTGGTAGCCGTCGCGGCCGCGGATGCGCTGGTCACCACCCGAGCAGAAGGCGTAGCCGCCATCCTTCGGGCTCGGGCCGTTGCCGGTGAGCAGCACGACGCCGACGCGCGGGTTCTGGCGGGCGTCGTCGAGCGCAGTGTAGAGCTCGTCGACAGTCTTCGGGCGGAACGCGTTGCGCACCTCGGGGCGGTCGATCGCGACGCGCGCGATGCGGCCGGTCGTGTCGATGTGGTACGTGATGTCGGTGAAATCGAACTGCGACACCCGCTGCCAGCGCGACGGGTCGAAGACGTCAGAAACCTGCTCGGTAGTCATATGACCACCGTAGTCGCCCGCTGCGGGCTACCAGTTGATGGGGGCGTCGGGCAGCGTGCCGCCGTTAATGATGAACTGCAGGATCGTATTGAGCACGAGCCACGCGGGCGCCGCGCCGACGATGAAGCTGCAGATGAAGGCGAAGATGCCGGTCGCGCGGCCCGACTTGAAGAAGATCGCGTAGAGCGACGCGGTGATCGACACGAAGCCGAGCGAACCCGCGATAAGCAGCCACATCTGCAGCTCGAACTGGCGGCCGATGCCGAAGAAGTTGAAGAGGTAGAGGCCCGTGATGATGTCGGCGGCGAGCGTCAGCACGGCGCCAAACATCGCCCAGTGGCCGACGCGCCAGCTGAGCGGGTTGAGCATCTGGTCGACCCACGGCAGCGGCACCACGGTGGCATGCCGGTACGAGGGGTCGCGGTCGCGCTTGCGGCGCGGGCCGCGAGCGACGCTCTGCTCGATCGCCATTCGATTCCGTTCGGGCTGGTAGGGATGTGACTGTTGATTAGTGTAGTGCGCGCTGGCCGGGCAGTTCATTCGGCGCCGCGCCGCCGGGCGCGCGAAGATGGGCACATGCCTGCCCCCATCGTGCCCCTCGACGATCTCCTCGCCCGCGCCCACATCGTGTCGCTGCCGCTCAACACGAAGTTCCGCGGCGTGACCCACCGCGAGGCGGCGCTCATCGAGGGCACCGCCGAGGTCGCGGGCCAGCCCGTGTGGAGCGAGTTCTCGCCGTTCCTCGAGTACGGCCCCGCCGAGGCGTCGACCTGGCTGGCCGCGGCAATCGAGTACGGCTTCTCGCCCACCCTCGACCGCCGCACTTCGGGCTCGGTGCCGGTGAACGCGACGGTGCCAGCGGTCGCCGCCGAGCGCGTCGCCGAGGTGCTCGCGCGCTACGACGGCTGCGAGGTCGTCAAGGTGAAGGTCGCCGAGCGCGGTCAGTCGCTCGCCGACGACCTCGCGCGGCTCGAGGCGGTGCGGGGCGCTGCGCCCGATGCTCGCCTCCGCATCGATGCGAACGCGGGCTGGTCGGTGGCCGAGGCCACGACGGCCCTGCGCACCCTTGCCGACGCCGGCTTCGAGTTCGAGTACGCCGAGCAGCCGGTCGCGACGATCGAGGAGCTCGTGCGGCTGCGGGAGGCCCTCGCGGGCGGCCCGGCCGCACGCATCCGCATCGCCGCCGACGAGCTCGTGCGCAAGGCGAGCGACCCGCTCCAAGTCGCCCGCTCGGGCGCCGCCGACCACCTCGTCGTCAAGGCCCAGCCACTCGGCGGGGTGAGCCGCGCGGCCGAGATCGTGCGCGCATCCGGTCTCACCGCGACCGTGTCGAGCGCCCTCGACACCTCGGTGGGCATCGTCATGGGCGCGCAGCTCGCGGCGCTGTTGCCCGAGCCCGTATTCGCCGCGGGCCTCGGCACGGTCTCGCTCTTCGCCGACGAGGTGAGCGAGCCGCGGCGCCCCGTCGGCGGCCGCATCTCGCTCGCCCCGGTCGTGCCCGACGAAGCCGCGCTACGCACGAACGCCGCCCCGAAGGAGCGGCGTTCGTGGTGGTTCGAGCGGATGCGCGAGTGCTACGCGCGGCTCGAGGCCAAGTAACTTCTCGGCGGCCTACAGGCCCGAGTACGAGTGCAGGCCGGTGAAGAACACGTTGACGATGCCGAAGTTGAACATCACGGTCGCGAAGCCGACGATCGCGAGCCAGGCCGAGGGCCCGCCGCGCCAGCCCTTCGTGCTGCGCGCGTGCAGGTAGCCGGCGTAGACCACCCAGATGATGAAGGTCCACACCTCCTTGGTGTCCCAGCCCCAGTAACGACCCCACGCGGCCTCGGCCCAGATTGCGCCGGCGACGAGCGTGAAGGTCCAGAAGATGAAGCCGACGACGTTGACGCGGAACGCCAAGTCCTCGAGGCGCTCCGAGCTCGGCAGCGCCGAGAGCGGACCGCCCTTCGCCGCCGCCCCCGCGCGCACGCGCGCCTCGCGGCGCTGCTGCAGCAGTTGCAGCACCGACAGGCCGAAGCCGAGGGCGAGGAAGCCGGTCGCGAGCGACGCGATGAACACGTGAATGACGAGCCAGTAGCTCTGCAGCGCAGGCTGCAGCGGCATGACCTCAACGCGGAAACCGACGGTCGCGATGCCGAGGAACAGCGTCACCATGCCGGTGATGAAGGTGCCGAGGAACCGGAGATCCTGCCACAGCTGCGAGACGAGGAACACGAGCACGATGAGCAGCGTCGCCGTGAGCGTGAACTCGTACATGTTCGACCACGGCACGCGCCCGGCCGCGAGGCCGAGGGTGAGCGCCGAGGTGAAGTGCGCCGCGAAGCCGACGAGGGTCGCGATCATCGCGGCGGGCAGGAAGCGCGTCGCGCGCAGGTCGCGCCAGCTCTCGCCGCCGCCGGCCTTGGTGGCACGCACGGCGGTGCCGCCCGAGCCGCCCGCCTCGGGCGCCTTCGACGTCACGATGCCGGCGTCGCCCGCATCGGCGTGGCTCACGGTGGCGCCCACGAGCTCGCGCGAGGTCGCGCCGAGGGCCGAGCCCGAGTTGCGGGCGGCCGCGGCGCGCTTCGCCTCGGCCGAGCCGCGGCCCGAGAGGTCGAGCGCGAAGAGGATGAACGCCACGGCGTAGACGCCCATGGCGACGTAGTACGCGATGTCCGACCAGTTGATGAGGGATTCGATCATGTGGGGTGTTGCTCCGAGCGGCGAGGATCCGCCGACATTCTGGTTGCGCCGGGGCGCGACCGAGTCAGGATTCGCCGCTCGACGAGGCGGCGGCAGGATGCTTCAAGGATACGAGCTCGCGCGTGCAGGCGTCTACGAGTTCGTTCACGGCCCGTGCCAACTGCGGGTCCTCGCCGCGCGCGAGGCCGGCGAACTCGACGAGCACGCCGTCGCCGGCGCCCTGCACCTTCACCCAGGTGCGGCGGCGCGGCACGAGCAGCGACGAGATGAGGCCGGCGATCGACAGGAAGACGAAGACCGCGACCGGCACGCGCGTGTAGTCGCGGTGCACATCGAACGACGCGTAGCGCGGTACCTCGGCGTCGAGTGTGATGGTGCCGAGGCCGTTTGGCAGTTCGATCGTCTCGCCCGGGCGAAGCTGCATCGCCTCGCCGTGGTCGCCGCCAGCGATCTGTGTGAGGTTTTCGGTGTCGAGGCGGTAGACCGAGGTCGGAATGCCATCGTCGAGCCCGAGGTCGCCCACGTAGACGTTGAGCGAGAGCATCGGGTCGAGTAGGTCCTGGTTCGTCGACGTATAGGCGCCCGACTCGAGCTGCGTCGCCGTCGGGTAGAAGAAGCCGACCATGCCGACCTGCTCGGCCAGCCCATCCGGAATCTTCACGACGCCGGTCGAGGTGAGGAACGAGTCCTGGGGAATGAACACGACCGAGTCGTGGAACACCTCGTTGCCGTCGGCGTCGCGCACGGTCACCGTCGGCGCGTACCCGTTCGCGAGCAGGTAGGTGTCGGTACCGTCCATGCGCAGCGGGTCGTTCACCTTAATGACGTCCTGGTACGCCTCCTGGCCCGGATGCTGCACCGTCACGTTCGCGGTGTAGTCGGTCGGAATACCGATGGCGTTCTGATTTTCGTCCTCGTACGTCACCTGCAGGTCGTCGAGTTTGATCGAGAAGCCGGGGATCTGCCCCGGCGTGAAGAAGCGGCCGGGTGTGAATGACGAATAGCTCACGAGGCCGTTGACGTACGACTGCCCCTCGACGAGCACGCGCTGGCCGTGCCAGTTAAAGCCCGACAGCACGCCGACCGAGATGATCACGCCGAGCATGCCGACGTGGAAGATGAGGTTGCCCGTCTCGCGCAGATAGCCGCGCTCTGCCGACACCGAGAGGGTGCCGGCGCGCTTGCCGCGGGCCTGCGTCTCGTAGAGCATCGTGCGGTAGCGGCGCGACTTGAGCAGCCGCTGCGCTGCGGCGACGATCTCGCCCTCGCGACCAACCCAGCGCGCGTCGAGCTTCAGCGTCGCGTACGCGTCGAGGCGCTGCAGCCGGGCGGGGGTGCGGGGCGGCTTCGAGCGCAGCGCCCGGAAGTGGTGCGCGGTGCGGGGCAGGATGCAGCCGACGAGCGACACGAACAGCAGCAGGTAGATCGCCGAGAACCACCACGACGAGTAGACGTCGAACATGCCCCACTGGTCGAGCGTCGGCGCCGTGTCGGGGTGATTCGTGAAGTACTGGGTGACGCCGTTCGGGTCGCTCGAGCGCTGTGGCACGAGCGAACCGGGCACGGCCGCGATGGCGAGCAGCAACAGCAGGATGATCGCCGTGCGCATGCTCGTGAGCCAGGTCCAGAGGTTGCGCAACACCGTGACGGCGCGCGCTCCGGGCCCGCGGCGGGTGCCAGCGGGCTGCTGCTTCGGCGCGCGAATGCTGGGTTCGAACCCCTCGCTGCCGGCGTCGATGTGATCAGAGGGGCGCGACATATCCGGGAAGAATAGATCCGATGTAGGAGACGAACAGCTGCCACACGCCAGCAACCATGAGCACGCCGATCAAGATGATCAGGGCGGCGCCGATGAGGTTGATGGTGCGGATGTGCCGCTTGAGCCAACCGATCCAGCCCGTCGCCGAGCTCCAGAACACGGCGGCGAGCACGAATGGGAGGCCGAGGCCGAGGCAGTAAGCGAAGGCGAGCAGCGCGCCGCGCCCGGCCGAGGCCGAGTCGAACGAGAGCGACTGGATCGCGACGAGGGTCGGGCCGATACACGGCGCCCAGCCGAGCGCGAAGATCGCGCCGAGCAGCGGTGCGCCGACGAGGCCGGCGGGTGCGCGGCCGAGCTTGATCGTGCGCTGCCAGGGGCCCGCCATGCCCATGAACACGAGGCCCATGAGAATCACGACGACGCCGAGGATGCGCGTGATGGGGTCTTGGTAGCGCAGGAACCAGACGCCGAGCTGACCGAAGAAGGCGCCGGTGACAACGTAGATCACCGAGAAGCCGAGCACGAACAGCAGGGCGCCGAGCGCGACGCGACCGCGGGCCGGGGCCGCGGCCTCGCGCACCGCGGTGGCCGTGCCGCCCGACGCGGCCGGCTCGCGCGCATCCTGCTTGTTCTTGTCGGAGTTCTTGGTGTCTGATTTTTTGGTGTCGGAGACCGCGCCGAGCATGCCGATGTACCCCGGAATCACGGGCAGCACGCAGGGCGAGGCGAATGAGATGAGCCCGGCGAGCAGCGCGATCGGCAGCGCCGCGAGGAGCTGCCCGCTGATGATGACTTCGCCGGGGTTCACGAGCTACTCGGCGAGCGCGTCGTCGATCATCGAGCTGAGCACCGAGGTGTCAGCCAGGCCGCGAATCACGGCGGCGACCGAGCCGTTGCGGTCGAGCACGAGGGTCGACGGGATAGCCTGCGGCGACACGTTGTCGGCGAACGCGAGGCGCACGCCCGCGTCGTCGACGTCGAGGATGCTCGGGTACGTCACGCCGAACTCGTCGGCGAACGACTGGGCGGTTGAGGCCTGGTCGTAGACGTTGACGCCGACGAACTGCACGCCGTCGTCTTCGTACTTCTCGTTGACGCTCTGCAGATCGGCGGCTTCGGCGCGGCACGGCGGGCAGGCCGCGTACCAGAAGTTGACGACGACGACCTCGCCGGCATAGTCCTCGCTCGAGAAGGTGTCGCCCGACTCGGTCGGCCCCTCAAAGGCGATGGGGTCGGCGCGTTGGTCGGCGGGGAAGATCTCCCACGAGCCGTCGCCCGAAACGTAGCCCTGCTCAGAATCTGCGGCGTACTGCTGCGCGAACTCGTCGTTGGCGCAGCCGGTGAGGGCGAGGGCCGTGGCGAGGCCGAGCGCGGTTGCGGTCACTCGGCGGTGGCGTCTGCTCACACAGCTCCCTGGTCGGTGGCCCCAGCGAGTTCGCTGGCGGCCGGTTCGTGATAATCGGCTTCGATGAAGCCGGTTGCCGGGTGGTATTCGAGCACAGTGATGCTCGAAAGGGCGCAACGGCGCTTGGCTGGATTGTGCGGGAGTGGCCGGTGGGTCACGGCCCGGTGCACCATCCAGATCGGCAATTGGTGTGTCACCACGATAACATCGGCGCCCTTCGCGGCGGCCGCGTGCTCGAGCAGCGAGGCCTTCATGCGGGCGACGATTTCGGTGAACGGTTCGCCCCAGCTTGGCACCCACGGCAGGGCGAAGTGTGGCCAGTTGCTTGGCTTGCGCCAGGCGCCGTCGGGGCCGCCCAGGCGCTGGCCCTCGAAGACGTTCCAGGGCTCGACAATGCGGTCGTCGATGACCGGCTCGAGCCCGAAGGCCTCGGCGACCGGCGACGCCGACTCCTGCGTGCGCACCAGCGGCGAGACGACGAGACGCCCGGCCGGCACGTTGCGCGCCGCGAGATCGTCGGCCGCGAGCTTCGCCATGCGATGGCCCCGGTCGCTGAGATGGTAGTTCGGCAGGCGCCCGTACAGAATGCCCTCGGGGTTGTCGACCTCGCCGTGCCGCACCAGGTGGATTCGCTGCTCCTGCATAGTCGCAAGCCTAGCGAGACGCGTCTGCGTAGGCTGATCGCATGGAGGATTGGATCGAGCATCGGCGCGGCCTCGACCGCGAACTGCTGGGCTGGATGCGCCCCGACGGCGACCACTTCGTCGTCATCGATCTGCTCGGCCGCGAGCGCACCGCGCCGCTCGACTGGTTCGCCGCCGAGGAGTTCCTCGAGGAGCTCGGCCTGCGGTACCTCGCCGACAAATATGAGCTGCGGCTGGCGGATGCGCGGTGGCAGACCGTGCGGATCGTCGAGTCCTCGCCCACGCGCATCCGCCTACTCGAAGACGACGGTTCAGCACAGGCAATCGGCGCCCCGCAGGTGTTCCACGACATCGCTTTCCCGGCCGACCCGAGCATCCTGCGCCCCGCCGACGCGTAGCCGCGGCTGAGCCGCCGCTGCGAGGGCACGTGCGCGCGGCGCCGGGCGACTAGGATGGCGGGGTGACTCAACGAACCGTGATTGCCGCACTTGCCGGGCTCGAGGATGGACCGGTCAAGGTTCAGGGCTGGGTAGACACCGTCCGCGACCAGAAGAAGGTGCAGTTCGTCGTGCTTCGCGACGAGACTGGCGCCCTGCAGCTCGTGAACCCGCGCAGCGAGGGCCGCGAGCAGATTAGCGACACGATCTCGTCGCTCGCGCAGGGCACCATGCTCACCGTCACCGGCGACCTCAAGAAGGACGAGCGCGTGAAGCTCGGCGGCCTCGAGGTGAAGGTCGGCGAGATCATCGTCGAGTCGGAGGCCGACCCCGAGACGCCGATCGCCGACGACACGTCGATCGACAAGCGCCTCGACTGGCGTTTCCTCGACCTGCGCACGCCGCGCAACAACACGCTCTTCCGCGCCCAGACCACCTTCACGCACGCGATGCGCGACTACTGGTTCGAGCGCGACTACATCGAGGTGTTCACGCCGAAGCTCATGGCGAGCGCGTCGGAGTCGAACGCCGAGCTGTTCAAGGTCGACTACTTCGACCGCCCCGCGTACCTCGCGCAGTCGCCCCAGTTCTTCAAGCAGATGGCGCAGTCGGCCGGCTTCGGCAAGATCTTTGAGATCGGCCCTGTGTTCCGCGCCGACCCGTCGTTCACCTCGCGTCACGCGACCGAGTTCACCGGTGTTGACGCCGAGATCTCGTGGATCGACTCGCACGCCGATGTCATGAACATGCAGGAGGAGCTCATGCGCACCGCCCTGCAGGCGGTCTCGGAGCGCCACGGCGACGCGATCAAGGAGCACTTCGACGTCGACGTGAAGGTGCCCGACGTCGCGTTCCCGCGCATCCCGCTGCTCGAGGCGCGCGAGATCGTGCAGTCGCGTGGCCACAAGTTCGAGCGCGACGACCTCGACATGGACCCCGAGGGCGAGCGCGAGATCGGCCGCTGGGCGCTCGAAGAGCACGGCAGCGAGTTCGTGTTCCTCACCGACTACCCCGTTTCGATCCGCCCGTTCTACCACATGCGGCACGAGCACGACGCGTCGCTGACGAAGTCGTACGACCTCATCTGGAACGGCGTCGAGATCTCGACGGGCGCGCAGCGCGAGCACCGCATCGACGTGCTCGAGCAGCAGATCCGCGAGAAGGGCCTCGAGCCCGAGGAGCTCTCGTTCTACCTCGACTTCTTCCGCTACGGCGCGCCCCCGCACGGCGGCTTCGGCATGGGCCTCGCCCGCATGATGATGCTCATGCTGCACCAGGCGAACCTGCGCGAGGTGACCTACCTCTTCCGCGGCCCGAACCGCCTCACGCCGTAACGCGCATCCGCTTTGGCGCCGCTTGGCGCTACGACTCGACCCCCGTGCAGCTGTTGCTCGGGGGTCGAGTCGTTTCGGAGCGTCGTGCGCCTAGGACGAGGCCATGGCGGCCGGCAGCGCCACCGAGATCACGAGGGCGATGATGACGGTGTTGAAGACGTAGGCGATGACGTTGTGGATGAGCGCGTTGCGGCGTGAGCGCCGAGTCTCGAACATGCCCTTCGCCAGGTTGTAGCCGGTCGACACCTGCAGCGACACGAGCAGAAAGTCAACGAACGACGGGGCCTCGCGCGACTCGATGAACTCGCCGCCGTCGGCCGCCCAGTCGCGCATGTACCGCACCGCGAAGGCGACGACGATGAGGATCCACGAGCCGACCATCGCGACGAGCGCGCCGTAGGTCGCCAGCGGGCTCTCGCGCACGCCTGGCACGATGATGAACGCGAGCACGCAGATGAGCGAGATGCCGCCGGCGCCGATCGCGGTCGACACCTCGTCGAAGCCTGCCCAGCGCAGTTGGCGCTCTTCGTCTGCGTTGCGTGGTGACGAGAAGCGCGCGAGCGTGGCGAGGTCCTCCCCCGCGGCCCCGCGGAACGCCCAGAGCGTCAGCGGCACGTAGGAAAGCACGCTCGTCGCCTGCATGACGGCGTACGCGAAGATCACCGGAACCGCGATGCGCTCAAGTCGGTCGGACCACGTGCTCGCCTCGTCGAAGTCGCTGAAACCGGGGAGCAGCAGCGGCACGAGCACCGAGATGCCGATGGCGCCGACGATCCACTGACGGTGGTCCTCGCGGGCGAGCCAGCGCGGTTGCATCGCCTGACTGCTGCCGTTGTCATTCTTCCGCCGCCCCAGACCCATGTGCCCGAGGGTAGTGGATGCGGTGTGGCAGGTTTGGTCGGTACCCTCGGGTCGTCCGCTCGTGTTGATTGGCTCTGGGCAGATCCGACACGACGCAACATGACGGCAGAGAGGAACGAACATGCTCGATCCCAACTCTGAAGCAAGTCAGGGCATTGCCGGGCGGCAGCAGGCCATGCAGTCAGTGGCGCAGGCGCTCATTCAAGTTCTCGCTGATGCCTCGCCCGAGTTCACAGCCGCGCGGTACTCGTGCCGATACGTTGGCGGTCTCTCGCACGCAAGCACGACGAGGGAGCCAAGAACCCGCCGCCATATCGGGACTAGCCGAACTCATCGACGCCGCAGGCACACCGTTCCCAGCATTTTCTTGTGGCGCAACTTGCTGCGGATCCCGCGGAAATCCTGAGCGGCGCCTCAACGCGCGGTCGCGAATCGGTACGTACCCTCGTGCCGATGCAAACTCTGGGTGATCGGCTTTCAAGCCGCGAAAACGGCCTTGACGTCCTGCGCTTCCTGCTCGCCGCGGTCGTCATCGTCTCCCACACCTGGCTCATTTCGGGCTTCAGCTCGCATCCCACCCGCGGCCTCGGCGAGTGGGCGGTGTTCGCGTTCTTCGTGCTGAGCGGCTACTTGGTCACCGCATCCGCCGCCCGCATGCCGATCGGCCCGTACCTCTGGCGGCGCGCGCTCCGCATCTTCCCCGGACTCTGGACGGTTCTGCTGGTGACCGCGTTCGTCTTTGCGCCGCTCGCGTCAGTCCTCTCGATGCAGCACTACGACTTCGGCGACGCCGTGAGCTACGTCACAAAGAACGCCCTACTCGAGGTGAATCAGTCGACGATCGACGGCACCCTCGAGCTCGAGCCCTACCGGGCGACCTGGAACGGCTCGCTCTGGACCCTCATGTACGAGGGCGCCGCGTACCTCGCGGTCGGCGTGCTGTTTCTCAGCAAGTGGGTGCGCGGGCACCTGCACCTCGTGATTCCGGTGCTCTTCGTCGCCGCGAGCGTCGCGCTGCCCCTCGCCGAGGGCCCGCTCGGCATCACGAACGAGGTCGCGCTCGCCGCGCTGCGCCTCGCCCGCTACTTCCTCGCCGGGATGCTCCTCTACGTCTTCCGCGAGCACATCACTCTGAATCCCTGGCTGCCGATCGCCTGCGCGGCCGCGGTCATCCCGCTCGCGACGATGGGCTGGGGCACCTACCTCACGCCGCTGCCGCTCGCGCTCGCCGTGCTCTGGGCGGGCGCGGTGCTGCCGCTGCGCCTGCCGCACCGCGTCGACCTCTCGTACGGCATGTACATCTGGGCGTTCCCGATTCAGCAGCTGATCATGCTCTTCGGGCTCGGCTGGCTGAATCCGTGGGTGACGGCGGTGATCGCGTTCACGATCGTCGTGCCGCTCGCGTGGCTGTCGTGGACCTTCGTCGAATCGCCGGCGCTGCGGCTGCGCCGACTCGTGCCGACCCGCCCGCGAGACGACAACGCGGCGCGAAGCCGGGGCCCCGCGCCGCTCACGTCACCCGTCGCCGCTACAGGTCGGCGTACAGCAGCTCTGGCTGCTCAATCCGGTCAGTCACGAATGTGAGGAACTGGCTCGCGGCCTCGCCATCGCAGACGCGGTGGTCGAAGACAAAGCTAAAGGTCGCGACCTTGCGCAGCGCGATCTCGCCGCGGTAGGCCCACGGGCGATCGTTGATGCGCCCGATGCCGAGCATCGCCGCCTCAGGCTGGTTGATGATCGGCGAGGCGCCGTCGACGCCGAAGGCGCCGTAGTTGTTCAGCGTGAAGGTGCCGCCGCGCAGTCGCTCGGGCGGGAACTTGCCCTCACCCGCCGCGGCGACGACCTCGCCCACCGCATCCCGCAGCTGGCGCAGGTTCATCGACTCGGTGTGGTGCACGACCGGCACGACGAGCCCGCGCGGGGTCTGCGCCGCGAGGCCGAGGTTAATGCGCCCGTGTTCGATGACGGCGTCGCCGTCGAAGCTCGAGTTGAGGCGAGGATGCTTACGCAGGCCAGCGACAACGAGGCGCGCGATGAGCGTCGTGATGCTGAACTTCTCGCCCGTCGCCTCCTGCAGGCTGCGGCGCAGCTCGATGAGCGGCGTCACGTCGACGTCGAGCCAGATCGTCGCCTTCGGCACCTCGGCGTGCGAGGAGGCCATGTGCTTCGCGGTGACGGCGCGCATGCCGCTGAGTGGCACTCGGCGGTCGCCGAAATCGGCCGCGTTCTGCGCGGCGAGCTCGGCGGTCGCCGGCACATCGGATTGCAGTTGCGCGATCGCCGCGCGCACGTCGTCGCGCAGCACGAGGCCGTTCGGGCCGGTGCCCTGCAGGTGCCGCGCGTCGAAGCCGGCCTCCTTCGCCTCGCGGCGCACGAGCGGCGACATGACGGGCGAGTTGCGCGACTCGTCGAGTTGGCCGAATGTTGCGGGGTTGGCGGCGCTGGCGGATGCGGCGGCCGGGCTTGAAACTGCGGGAGCGACGTTCGCGACGGATGCCGAGCTCGCGCCGGTCTCACAGCTCGCGGCCGCGGGTTCAGCGCACTTGCTGCGGCGCTTGAAGCGGCCGCCCTCGGGGCGCTTCAGCCGCGCCTCGCTGTCGTTCGTGCCGTAACCGATGAGCACGGCGCCCGAGCCGGCGTTGACGGCGGTGCCGTCGGCCCGCTCGGCGGGTTCGGTGGCCTGCGCTGGGGCGGGAGCCGGCGCATCCGACTCGAGCTGCGCATCCGCGCCGACGCCGACCGTGAGCAGCACCTGACCGGCGTTGAGCGTGTCGCCCACCGCGCCGCCAAGCGATACGACGGTGCCCGCGTAGGGCACGGGCAGCTCGACGATCGACTTCGCCGACTCGACCTCAACGACGAGCTGGTCGATGTGCACCTCGTCGCCGACGGCGACCTTCCAGTCGACGATGGTCGCCTCGACGAGACCTTCGCCGAGGTCGGGCAGGATGAATTCTCGGTTCATGATCACCACTCCCAGGTGTCAAGTGCGGCGAGCACGCGCTCGGCAGTGGGCAGGTAGAACTCCTCGAGCTTCGGCGAGGGGTAGGGAATGTCGAAGCCGGTGACGCGCAGCACGGGGGCGTCGAGCCAGTGGAAATTGCGCTGCATGACGCGGGCCGCGACCTCGGCGCCGTAGCCGCCGAACTGAGCCGCCTCGTGAATCACCGCGGCGCGCGAGCACTTGCGCACCGAGGCCGACACCGTCTCATCATCGAAGGGCGAGAGCGAGCGCAGGTCGATGACCTCGACACTGAGCCCCTCCTCGGCGCCAAGCTCGGCGGCGCGCAGGGCGACCTCGACGGTTGGTCCGTAGCTGAGCAGTACGACGTCGTCGCCCTCGCGCAGCACGCGGGCACGGTTCCAGTCGGTGCCGGGCTCGTCGCGGCGCACCTCGCCGCGGGTCCAGTAGCGGCGCTTCGGTTCGAAGACGATCACCGGGTCTTGCGAGTCGATCGCGTGGCGCAGCTGGTGGTAGGCGTCGTGCGCGTTCGAGGGCGTCAGCACCGTGAGGCCCGGGGTGTGGGCCCAGTAGGCCTCCGACGAGTCGGAGTGGTGCTCGACGCCGCCGATGCCGCCGCCGTAGGGGATGCGGATGACGAGCGGCAGCTCGACCCGCCCGCGCGTGCGGTTGCGCATCTTCGCGACGTGCGAGAAGACCTGCTCGAGGGCCGGGTAGCTGAACGCGTCGAACTGCATCTCGACGACGGGGCGCATGCCCGCCATCGCCATGCCGATCGCGGTGCCGACGATGCCCGACTCGGCGAGCGGCGAGTCCCACACGCGCTGCGGGCCCCACTTCGCTGCGAGGCCGTCGGTGACGCGGAAGACTCCGCCGAGCGGGCCGACGTCCTCGCCGTAGACGACGACACGGTCGTCAGCGGCGAGCGCATCGTCGAGTGCCCCGGTGAGAGCGGCGGCGATGCTCAGGGTCTCGGGCGCGGATGCGGTGGGCACGTCGCGCTCCTCGGGCTCGGCCGCGGCGGCGGTTTCGTAACCGGTGTCGATCATGGTCATGCCTCCCTCGTTGCGAGCTCGGCCGCCAGCGCATCGCGCTGTTCGCGCAACGCCGCGCGCGGCTCCGCATAGACGTGCTCGAACAGTTCGAGTGGGTCGACCGTGACGTCTTCGTTCATGACGTCGCGGGTGAGCTGTGCGATTTCTTCGGCCTCGGGCACCTCGGGCACCTCGCCTGTGGCCGCGAGGTAGCGCTCGAGCCGCTCGATCGCATCTTGCTCGCGCCACGCATCCGCCTCGGCCGATTCGCGGTAGCGACTCGGGTCGTCGGAGTTCGTGTGCGCCTCGAGGCGGTAGGTGCGGGCCTCGATGAGTGTCGGGCCCTGGCCGGCGCGGGCGCGCTCGGCGGCCTCGCGTACGACCGCGATGACGGCGGCGACGTCGTTGCCGTCGACGCTGATGCCCGGCATGCCGAGGCCGGCGCCGCGGTCGGCAATCGAGCGCGAGCGGGTCTGGTGCTTTAACGGCACCGAGATGGCGTACTGGTTGTTCTGCACGAAGAAAACGGTTGCGGTCTGCCAGGTTGCCGCGAAGTTCATCGCCTCGTGGGCGTCGCCCTCGCTTGTCGAGCCGTCACCGAGATAGGCGAGGGTGACGGTGTCGCGGCCCTGCAGGTGCTCGCCGTGTGCGAAGCCGACGGCGTGCAGCGACTGGGTCGCGAGCGGGGTCGAGAGCGACGAGGCACGCCACTCATACGGGTCGTACGCGACGTGCCAGTCGCCGCGGAAGAACGCGAGGATCTCGCGCGGGTGCATCCCGCGGGTGAGCAGTGCCGATGACTCGCGGTAGGTCGGGAAGAGCCAGTCGCGGTCTTCGAGGCCGAGCACGCTGCCGACCTCGCCGGCCTCCTGGCCGTAGGCGGATGGGTAGGTCGCGAGGCGACCCTGGCGGGTGAGCGCGGTGACCTGCGCCTCCCAGCGGCGGGCGATGACCATGCGTCGGTAGGCCTCGACGAGCGTGTCGCGGTCGGGCAGCTCGTAGCCGCCCTCGACGGGTTCGCCAGCCGCGTTGAGCAGCTGAATGGGTGAGTCGCTGGGAAGCAGCGACGCGACGTCGTTGTCTCGCATGGCTCCAGGATGCGCCGGGCCGGCCGGCCGCGCGAGGCTTGCGAGGGAGGCGTGGTCGCCTTGCCCAATCGTCCGTGAAGTTTCGCCGTTTGTCTGGCGTTTTGGGGTGTTTGCAGGCCGTTTGTCTGGGTGATATTGGCGGGGCTATTCGCCGGTTTCGCCGTCGATCGACTCGCGGATTAGGTCGGCGTGGCCGTTATGGCGCGCGTACTCCTCGATGAGGTGCACGAGGATCCAACGGAGCGAGACGAGTTCCTCGCCTTTCCATACCTCGTAGCTCGAGTCGAGCGCCGCTGTGCGGCCGAGTTCGCCCGTGACGTGGCTAATGACCGCGCACGATGCGTTGACGGATGCGCGCCAAAGTTCGCGAAGCTCGTCGCCCGACGCCGTGCTCACGAGGTGCCAGTCGGCGTCGTAGTCGGCCTGCCAGTCGGTGCTCGCCCAGGGCTCGTTGGAGTTGCCGCCGACGTGCTGGGCGAGCCAGTTGTCTTCGACGTAGGCGAGGTGCGCGAGCATGCCGCCGAGCGACATCGTGCTCGGCGCGAGCGTCTGGCGGAGCTGCTCGTCGGTGAGCGATCGGGTCTTCCACTCGAGGGTGTCGCGCTGGTAGCCCAGGAAGCCGATGAGGGTCTCGTATTCGTCGCCGGTGAAGGGAGGTTCGGTGCGTCCATGGTCGTCGATCGTCATGGGGCGAGTTTGGCATGGCGGGGCGGGAGGGCGTGGTGTCGGAGGCTCGTGGTCAAGTAGTTCCAGCCCCCTAAAACCACCGTCGACTCGTCCACCACCACTGCCCCGCAACCGTGTCGGAGGCTCATGGTGCAGTAGTTCCACTCCCCCAGATTCCGTTGCCGACTCGCTCCTCGCCCACACTGTCGTGGCCAGGAACTCCCAGCAAAAAGATCGCGTCCAGGGGTCACGTTTTGGCCCGCTCACGCGTCTCCAAGACAACAACGAACACATCCGCCCGGCTCCGAACTATCTGCCGCTCTTGCTCGAGGAGGTGACCCCCGATGACCGCACCCAACCCCGCCACGCCCGAGGACACCGGTGAGGGCTTCGAGCCCACCCGGCACGCGCACCAGCATCGGCCAGACGGCACCACCCCAGAACCCGAAACCGACGGCATCAACGAGTATGTGCGTGACCACCGCGACACCTACTTGGAAGGCGAACGCCAGGCACGCCTCGGCGAGTTCCTGAAACTCACCGCCCTCGCCGGCGCCTACGGCGACGCGGTCGCGCGCACCGAACTCCAGGTCGAAGAACGCAGCTACGTCGCGAGTTACGACGACCTGTTCCGCCTGAACCTGCGGTCGATCGTCGCGGACTTCGGCATCAAAACCAACGAATCCGACGCCGCGCTCGTCAACCGGGCCCACGACGCGCACCGCCTGACGACTCAGCACGTGTGTTGGTTGCCGGCACTGCGCGACGGCGGCGTCACCATGCGCCACGCCCGCGTACTCCTACGCTACGCGAACAACGTGCCCGACGAGCGCCGCGACGACTACACCCGCAACGTCCTCGACTACGCCCTCACCGCGACCGTCACCCAAACCGACACGTACGCGCGCAAGCTCGCCGCGGATCTCGCGGCGCCGGAGTTCGAAGAAGCATTTCAGCACGAGTACGCGCGCCGCCGGGTCACGATCGAGGACCGCGACTTCGGCATGTCCACGATCCACATCGACGTGCCCACCGCACAAGGTCACGCGATCGTCGACCTCGCCGATCAGCAAGCCCGTTTCCTGCACACTGAGCACGAGGCTGAGGCCGACGAGCACCGGCAACGCGTCCGCACCGCCGCCGCGACAGGAACCGCTCTGTCGACCGAGGACGCCGAGTTCGTCGAAGACACCCGCACGCTCCGGCAGTTGCAGACCGACCTCGTTGTCGACACGCTCCTCACCGCGACCCCGCAAGCCATCATCGACTCGCCCACCGCGGGCGCGGCCCGCGTCACCGCGACCGTGAGCGTCGTGATCCCGGTGATGAACCTCATCAACCCCGATGCGCCCCGCGAAGTCGCGACCATCGACGGGATGAACCCGTTCAGCATGACCGAAGCCCGCGAACTCGCGGCTGGCGCGTCGTGCTTCCAGCGCATCCTCACCGACCCGATCACCGGGCACGTCCTCACCGTCGATACCCGCAAACCCACCACCGAGATGCGGCGATTCTTGCAAATCCGCGACCAAACATGCGTGTTCCCCGGGTGCCGACGCGCCGCGCATCGCAGCGAGTTGGATCACATCACGCCGTGGGCCGCGGGCGGCAACACATCCGTCGATAACCAGGCACACCTGTGTCGACAACACCACATCCTGAAACACCAACGACCGTGGCGATACCGGCACCTGGGCAACGGGATCTACGAATGGGAATCCCCACTCGGAGAGGTCTTCATCACCCGCGCCGACCCAATCGGACCACGGAAGCCTGTCTTCAGACCCTCCGACGGACTCGGGGAGAGCTCTGCCTACGACCCAACCACAGGTCCCGCACCCTTCTGACACGGGAGAACTCTGCCCACGGGGGAGAACTCTGTCTACGACCCGCTCGGAGATCTGGCGCCCATCCAAGCGGCGAGCGCTCCGCATCCTGCCAAGAACGCTGCCTACGCCCCGACGACAGATCCAGCGCCTTTCCGATGTGGGGTTTCCTCTGACGTGAGAGGGCCGGCTCTGTCTTGAAGTCGCCCAAGCCCGCGGCGATCGCGCGGCAGGCCGGGCGCCTACTCGTCGTCGGGGTCCGAGAACGAGGTGTCGTCGAGGGGGTCCTTCGAGCGCTCGCCGATGATCAGGTGGGTGCGCACCGACTCGACCCCGGGCATCCGCAGTACACGCTGCAACACGGTCGTGCTCAGTTCCTCGTGCGATGGCGCGGCGATCTCCACGAGATAGTCAATGTCACCGGCGATCGTGTGCACCCGCGTGACGAACGGCACTTCGAGCAGGCGGTCGGCAAGGTCGGCGCCAGCCGCGGTCGCGCCGGTATCGACCACCAGCAGTGCCCGCACCGGCAGGCCCGCCGCCGCGACATCAACCCTCGCCGAGAATCCGGTAATCACCCCATCGGCAATCAGCTGCCGAAGTCGCTCATGAGCGGCCGAACGCGAGATGTGCACCGACTCCGCGAGCGCGCGAATCGAGAGCCGCGCATCCTTCCGCAGCGCCCGAACAATGGCCCGGTCGATTTCGTCTCGCATGACCTCGATTATTGCGGAGGCAAACTACACGCGCGTGAGTGCAGCGCGTAGACGCTGCTGGTCAACGAACCACGTCGAATGCTGCACACCATCGATCGCCACAACGGGAATCAGTTCGCCATACTGCGCCTGCAACTGCGCATCCTCAAGGATGTTGTGGCGCCGCAACTCAGCACCCGCGGCTGCCGCCTCCGCAACGACCACCGTCGCGGCATCATCACAAAGGTGGCAGCCCGGCTTCTCGTACAGGTCGACGATCATGGCAGCGGCACGTGGGTCGTGTCGACGGGGTCGGTCTTGTGCGCCTTGACACGCAAACGCAACGTGACCACCGCAACAATTGCCGCAGCCAGAGAGCCGAACAGCACACCGAGGTGCGCAAATTCGAGGAAAGTCTCATCACTTCGGAACGCGAGCTCACCGATGAGCAGCGACACGGTGAAGCCGATACCGGCCAGCCCGCCAAGCGCGGCGATGTCCCACATATTGATCTGCTTCTCGAGCCGGAACATCGGCAGCTTGTGCAGCACGAGCACGGTCAAGAAGATGCCAAGCGGCTTGCCCACGAACAGGCCAAGGAACACGCCGAGGAACACGGGGTTTGTGATCGCATCCGCGAAGCTCCCCTCCCCCGGCGCAAACGGCACACCGGCGGCAAAGAAGGCAAACACCGGCAGCGCGATTCCCTGCGAAATCGCGTTCCAGTCGTGCTCCATGTCCTCCGCAAGCGAGATCTCATCGTTCCCTCGCGGCAGCGCGGGCACGACGAGACCCAGCAGCACCGCCGCAATCGTCGCGTGCACACCGGCGAGCAGCATCAGCCACCACGCAATGAGCGCGATCGGCACGAGCAGCCAGATCTTGTTAATGCCGCGGTTCACCAGGTACGCGTAGAGGCCGATCACGACGAGCGAGCCAATGAGCGCAATAAAGTTGAGGGCCGCGGTGTAGAAGATCGCGATCACGATAATGCCGAGCAGGTCATCCATCACCGCGAGTGTGAGCAAGAAGGTGCGGAACGCGCTCGGGAGCCCCTTGCCCACAACGGCGAGCAAGCCGAGGCAGAACGCGATGTCGGTGGCGACTGGAATCGCCCAGCCCTGCATCCCGTCGATGCCGCTCGCGCCCACCACAATTGCGTAGGTCGCAGCGGGCACCACCATGCCACCCACCGCGGCGGCGATGGGCAGGGATGCGGTGCGCGGGTCGCGCAAGGCACCTGTCACGAACTCGCGCTTGAGTTCGAGGCCGACCACGAAGAAGAAGATCGCGAGCAAACCGTCGCTTACCCAGTGGCCGATCGACATGTGCTCGATGCCGATCCACGGAATCGGTAGATCGAAGTCGCGCACGTTCTCGTAGAACGGCGCAAGCGGCGTATTCGCGACGATGATCGCGAGCACTGCGGCAATCAGCAGCAGCGTGCCGCCGGTCTTGCGCGAGTTGAGGCGCTCCTTGAGCGAGAAGCGGTCGTCGGGACGATGAGCCGTCATCGGCATCTCCAGTCATCTAGGCGTGCAAAAAACTCCCGCTGACCAGACTTCCCAGCACACCTCGGGCAAGTGTACGTGGCAGCACGCCTCACGGAAAACGCGTGAGGGGCGCCGGTCGCCCGGAGCCCCTCACACAGCAGCAGTCGTTACTTCTTGTTGCGACGCTGGTGACGAGTCTTGCGAAGCAGCTTGCGGTGCTTCTTCTTCGACATGCGCTTGCGGCGCTTCTTAATCACTGAACCCATAGTTATTCCTTAAATCTTGCGGGATGCGCGCAGAGGCCTCCGAGCACGCGGAGGCACATCCTGCGATTTTACACCCGAGGGTGGGTTAGGCGCGCTCTTCGCCGCGAATTCCGGCGATGGTGTCCTGAACAGCTGACTCCGGCACGCGATATGAGCGACCAAACTTCACGGCGGGCAGGTCGCCCGCGTGCACCATGCGATACACGGTCATCTTGGACACACGCATCAGCTCGGCGACCTCGGCAACCGTGAGAAAGCGGACGTCAGACAGTTCCGATTCCATACTCTCCCCCAGATTGTTGTTGCGGTCGTGCCCCGTGTGACGGTTGTGAACGGAGTGCTGAGTCAACATTAGAGTGTTGCTCCCAGAATCTTCAAGCCTCGGGTATATAGTGCCGCGCATTCATCTCCCGGTCGTACGCCGGTCGCCCGCGCGTGGTTGCAGATCCCTTGCACCCGAGTACGATCGCAGTCATGCCGAGCCCGGAGACTGCGCGGCGCTCGCCGGTACGTCGAGTGCGCGATTGGGTCACCAGCATGAGCACGCACTCTCCGAGTCGCTTTGCCGTGCTGGCGTTCACCGGCATCATTTTTCTCTTCACGTTCGTATTGATGCTCCCCATCTCCTCCGAGAATGGGCACTTCACGCCGTTCCCGCAGGCCCTGTTTACTGCGGTCTCAACTATCTGTGTCACGGGCCTCTCGGTCGTCGACATGGCGACACACTGGTCGGTGTTCGGCGACGGCGTCATCTTCCTCGGCCTCCAGGTCGGCGCGATCGGCGTGCTCACGCTCGCGTCGATCCTCGGCACCGCCGTCACCCGCAAGCTGGGCCTGCGACAGCGACTCATGGCCGCATCCGACCAAAACTCGCTGCGCCTGCACTCGGGCCCGGTCGCCGAGTCGCAGGCGGTGCGCCTCGGCGATATCCCGGGCGTGCTCGTCACCGTCGCGGTCTCGCTCGTCATTATCGAGACGATCATCGCGGTGCTGATCCTGCCGGTGCTCCTGCTGCAGCCCGACTACGGGCCCTGGTGGGTCGCCCTGCGCGATGCCTTCTATTACGCCGCGAGCGCGTTCACGAACACCGGCTTCACGCCGAACGCCGAGGGCCTCGCCCCGTTCGACCACAACCTCTGGTTCCTCGTCTGCCTCTGCACCGCGGTGTTCATCGGTTCGATCGGCTTCCCCGTCATCTTCGCGCTCACCCGCTGGGTGAAGACGCGCCAACGCCTCAGCGTGCACGTGAAGCTCACGCTGACGACCACCGTGATCCTGTTCCTCGCCGGCTGGATCATCATTTACCTGCTCGAGTTCGACAACCCCGAGACGCTCGCGGGCCAGGAACCCTGGTTCGCGCCGTTCACCGCAGGCTTCACGTCGGCGATGACGAGATCTGGCGGCTTCTCGACGGTCGACATCGCCTCGATGAACGACTCGACGCTCACGGTCATGAGCATGCTCATGTTCGTCGGCGGCGGCTCGGCTTCGACGGCTGGCGGCATCAAGGTGACGACCATTGCGATCCTCTTCCTCGCCGCCGTCGCCGAGGCGAAGGGTGTGCAGGACATGCAGGTCTTCCGCCGCCGCATCCCGAACGACGTGCTGCGCCTCGCCGTCGCGGTCGCGCTCTGGGGCGCGACAATCGTCGCGGTCGCCTCGATTTCGCTCATGCACATCACCGGCACCGAGTTCAAATACGCCCTGTTCGACACCATCTCGGCGTTCGCGACCTGCGGCCTCTCGACCGGCCTCACACAGAACCTGCCCGACACGGGCGTCTATATCCTCACCGCCACGATGTGGTTGGGTCGAGTCGGCACCGTAACGTTCGCGGCCGCAGTCGCGTCGAGCGACCGAAAACAGCTCTACACGCTGCCCGAAGAAAGGATCATCGTTGGGTGACGCAATCTCCCCCACCGCCCCGGTGCTACTGATCGGCCTCGGCCGGTTCGGCGCCGCCACCGCGGGCCAGCTGCAGCGGCTCGGCCGCGAGGTGCTCGCCGTCGACACCGACGCGAACCTCGTGCAGAAGTGGGCCGAGCGCGTCACGCACGCCGTGCAGCTCGACGCCCGCAACATCGACGCGCTCAAGCAGATCGGCGCGCAGGAGTTCTCGATCGCGGTCGTCGCGGTCGGCACCTCGATCGAGGCGAGCGTGCTCGTCACCGCAAACCTCGTCGACCTCAAGATCCCCCAGATCTGGGCGAAGGCGATGTCGACGACGCACGGGCGGATCCTGCGCCGCATCGGCGCGCACCACGTCGTCTTCCCCGAGGCCGAGGCCGGCGAGCGCGCCGCGCACCTGCTCAACGGGCGCATGCTCGACTTCATCGAGTTCGACGACGGCTTCGTGCTCTCGAAGATGTACCCGCCGAAACCGCTGCGCGGCAAGACGCTCGCCGAGTCCGAGATCCGCACGACTTATCACGTAACAGTCGTTGGCGTGAAGTCACCCGGCGAGGAGTTCACCTACGCCGAGGCGGGCACCATGATTTCCGATCACGACGTCATCATCGTCGCGGGCGAACCCGAAGACGTTGAACGCTTCTCCGGTCTGCACATCTAGGCTCGAACCATGCCTATGAACGTCGAGTCATTCAATCTTGACCACCGCGCCGTGCGCGCCCCCTACGTGCGCATCGCCGATCGCAAGGAGCTGCCCGGCGGCGACGTGCTCGTGAAGTACGACGTGCGCTTTACGCAGCCGAACGTCGGCCACCTCGACATGCCCGCGGTGCACTCCATCGAGCACCTCACGGCCGAGCTCATGCGCAACCACACCGACCAGCTCATCGATTTCTCGCCCATGGGCTGCCAGACGGGCTTCTACGCCCTCATGCTCGGCGTCGAAACCGACGACTTCCTGCCGCTGCTCGAGCAGACCTTCGGCGACATCCTCGAAGCAAGCGAGGTGCCCGCGGCGAACGAGGTGCAGTGCGGCTGGGGCGCGAACCACTCGCTCACGGCGGCGCAGGATGCGGTGCGCGGCTTCCTCGGCTCCCGCGACGAGTGGCTCGACGTCACCGGCGAAGACGCCTGATGCGGCTGATCCTCACGGCCATGCGCGAGGAGGCCGAGCCCTTCGTTGACGCGCTCACCGACTCGAGTAAGGTCACCACGCCGTTCGCCGGCACCTTCGCCTGGCGCGGCACCTTCGCCGAGCAGGAGGTCACGATCGCGACCGCCGGCATCGGCCTCGCGGCGGCCGCCTCGATCGCCGCCTGGGCCGTCACGCAGTGGTCGCCCGAGCTCGTCGTCTCTGGCGGTACGTGCGGTGGGCTCGCCCCGCAGACCCGCGTCGCCGAGGTGGCCATCGCCGACTCGACGACGTATGGCACGGCAGATGCGACCGAGTTCGGCTACGAGCGCGGCCAGGTGCCGCAGCAGCCGCTGCGCTTCCCCGTGAGCGAGCGCGCGCTCGCCGCTGCCCGCGAGCTCGCGGCCGCACCCGAGCGCGCCGCCGAGGGCGCCCGCTGGCACGTCGGGCGCATCCTTTCGGGCGACACCTTCGTGACCGCCCGCAACGTCGCCGACATGCGCGAGGCCTTCGCCGATGCGGTGGGCACCGACATGGAGTCGTGCGCCATCGCCCAGGTGTGTGCGTCGCTCGACACCGAGTTCATCTCGGTGCGCGGCATCTCCGACCTCTGCGGGCCCGAGGCGGGCGTCGACTTCCACGTCGGCGTCGACGTCGCCGCGGCGGCGAGCCGCGACGCGGTCGACGCGATCCTGCGCGCGCTCTAGCTAAGCGTCGACGCGCAGCTCGAGCACGTCGCGCAGCAGCAGTCGGTCGACGTGCTCGCCCTCTGCCGAGAGCCACTCGCCGATCTCGCGCAGCATCGACTCGGGCGAGGCGAGGCGCACGTGCTGCCACGTGCGCGAGTTGTCGACGGCGAACGCTCCCGGCCCATCCGGCGTGATCGTGAGCCAGCCGCGCACCTGCGCGACCTCGGCGAAGGTCTCGCGGAACCGCGTGACCCGGTGCGGGAACTCCTCGAGCGGCACGCTGCCGGGCTCGCCGCCGCGCACGACGTGACCCCGCGTATCCAGTCCATAGGTGCCGGGGTGCCACAGGCGGTCGTCGATGAGCGCGAGGCGTCGGCCGCAGAGCACGGCGTGCGAAATGGTCGAGATGTACTCGTCACCGTCGGGCAGGCGCAGGCCGTGCACGATGCGCACGCCGGGGATGCGCTCGAGCGCCTCGAGCGTCGGGCCAATGAGCTGCTCGGCGTACTGCCGGCGAATGGGGTTCACGCCCGCGAGCGAGTGCTGCAGCGCAACCTCGCCGGGCGTGCCCCACTGGCGCTGCTCGGAATCAACGGCCGGGGCCGTCTCGTTCGCGATGTCGCAGAGCATCCGCTCGCGCACCATGCGCTTGGTGCGCGGGTCGAGGCCCCACGAGGCGAGCAGCGCGAGCAGCACGCCCACAAGCGAGAGCACGCCGCGTGCGACGTAGAACGGCACTCCCTCGGGCGCACCCTCGAAGATCCGGAACATGGCGATGAGGAACGCGCCGGCCGCGTCGAGCGCGATGCCGGCGATGTTCGCCCAGAAGAGGATGCGCGCAAGCTGCAGCCGCGCGCCGACCCAGCGCAGCGAGATCCACACGAACGAGAGTACGAGCAGCACGTAGCTCGCGATCCACCACGGCACGACGAGCCCGAACACCGACTGTGCGATGCAGACGCCGATGGTGCAGAGCACGAACGGCAGCACGGTGAGCAGCTCGCGCAGGCGCGGCCCGTGCACGATGGGCCGCGCGGGCGGCCATACCTCGGGGTGCGGGTGCCACGCCGTGCGGTACCAGCCCATGCGCCGCACGTCGACCTTCGGCTTCGGCAGCCGCTCAAAGGTCGGCACCTCGTCGGTGCCGGCAGCGGTGCTGTGTGCCGCGGGGCGGGGCGGAGCCGGGCGTGCGCGGCTCGCGCGCTGCTGCTGGCGCAGGCGCACGCCGTGATCGCGCCGCACGGGCGCGACACCGGTGAGCTGCGCGAGCCACGCGTCGTGCTCGGCACGGCGACGGGGGTTCGTGAGCACCTCGACCGCGAGGCGCACGCGCGTGAACTGCTGCGCGTCACCGCCAAGGTCGGGGTGCGTCTCGCGCTGGCGGGCGCGGCCGGCGCGGCGAAGCTCGGCGTCAGAGACATCGGGCTCGACGCCGAGGACCTCGTAGAGATTCTCTGGAAAGTCGGGGCTCATGCCGAGCCCGCAGCGAGTTCATCGTTGCGGCGGATGTTCGCGCGCATGGCCGCCTCGAAGGTGCCCGCCAGGTCGGCGGCCTCGAGCTGGGCGATCGACTGCTCGGTCGTGCCCTTGGGGCTCGTGACGGCGCGACGCAGCTCGGCGGGCGTCTTGTCGGGGTTCGCGGCGACGAGGCCGACGGCGCCGTGGAAGGTCTGCACGACGAGCGCGTGCGCCTCCTCGGCGCTCATGCCGATGCGCTGCGCGGCCTCGGTCATCTGCTCGATGAGGAAATAGACGTGCGCGGGGCCCGAGCCCGAGATCGCGGCGAGGGCCGGGATGCGCGACTCCTCGAGCTCGACGACGGTGCCAACAGCCGAGAAGATCGCTCGGGCATAGCCCATCGCCTGCTCATCGGCGGCGGTGCCACCCGCAATGCCTGCGGCGCCGAGGCCGATGGCGGATGGGGTGTTCGGCATCGCGCGCACGACGCGCACGTCGGGGCGCAGCCGCGCCTCCATCGCCTCAGTCGTGATGCCCGCGGCCACCGAGATCACGACGGCGCCGGGCTCGATCGCGTCGCCCACCTCGTCGAGGAGGTCGGCGATCATGTACGGCTTCACGCCGAGCAGCACGATCTGCGCGCCCGCGACGGCCTCACGGCTCGCGTTCGGGTTCGTCTCAATGGCGGCCGCCTCGACCCGCGGCTCCTGGGCGAAGCGGTCGGCCGATGCCTGCGACTTGGTCGTCACGCGCACCGGCAGCTGCGCCAGCGCGTCGCCAGCCAGCAGACCGTCAAGAATGGCGCCGGTCATGTTGCCGGTGCCGAGAATGGCGAGGTTTGGCAGAGCGTCAGTCACAGTTAATGAGTCTATTCTGGTCGCATCGATCACGGTGACCCCGCGCGGGGCACCGTGAAATCACGCCGCTACAGAGGGGATGCCGATCATGACGTCGAATGCCGCGGAGACCGTGCGCACGCTGATGCTCGAAAGCGCCTACGTGAACGAAGTGCTCAAGGTAGCGATCGACGACAACGAGAAGGTCGCCGGGGTGCAGTTCT
The DNA here is from genome assembly GCF_023370115.1 of Gulosibacter sediminis. Lineage (NCBI taxonomy): Bacteria > Bacillati > Actinomycetota > Actinomycetes > Micrococcales > Microbacteriaceae > Gulosibacter > Gulosibacter sp. ACHW.36C. The sequence continues at coordinate 2,459,113 of NZ_CP097160.1, forward strand.
GCCTCGCCAACATCGACGACCTCGGCGCCCTGCCGCCGCTGTTCGCCCAGCTGCGCGCCGACATCAAGCTCGCGCTGCCCGAGGTTGAGCACGTGTTCCTTGAACCCGACGTCACCGAGCGGCGCGCCGAAGCCGTGCCCACCGAGAACGTCGTCATTCGCGGCTGGGACTAACTAGCGCCCCGCGAAGAATTCGCTCAGCGGAGCCGCACACTCGGCCTCGAGCACGCCGCCCACCACCTCGCTGCGCTGCGGAAGTCGCCCGTCGCGCAGCAGGTCGTAGACCGACCCCGCCGCGCCGGCCTTCGCATCCCATGCCCCGAAGACCACCCGCGCGACGCGGGCGGTGAGTGCCGCGCCAGCGCACATGACGCACGGCTCGAGCGTGGTGAAGAGGATGCAGTCGTCGAGCCGCGAACTGCCCCGCGCGGCCGCCGCCTCCCGCAGCGCCACGATCTCGGCGTGCCCGGTCGGGTCGTGTTCGACCTCGCGCACGTTGCGCCCGGTGCCGAGCACGTGCCCGTCGGCGTCGGTGACGACCGCGCCGATGGGGATGTCGCCGGAGGCCCCGGCGAGGCTCGCCTCGGCGAGGGCCACCCGCATCAGGCGTTCGTAGAGTTCGGGGACGCGCATCCGACACCTCCGACTCCGCACGCGACGCAATTTCGCTCGCTACGCTAACTCCTATGGAGCTGCACGTCGCGAACCACCCGCTGATCGACCACAAGATGACGCTGCTGCGTGACAAAGCGACGCCGTCGCCAGCGTTCCGCGAGCTCGTCGCCGAGCTCGTGAACCTGCTCAGCTACGAGGCGACGCGCGGCTTGCGCGTCGAGCCCGTCGAGTTCGCGACGCCGGTTGCCACCACGACCGGCTCGAAGGTGACCGAGCCGCTGCCGCTTGCCGTGCCGATCATCCGCGCCGGTCTCGGCATGCTCGACGGCTTCCTCAAGCTCATGCCGTACTGCGAGGTCGGCTTCGTCGGCATGCGCCGCAACGACGAGACCCTGCAGCCCGAGACCTACGCGAAGCGCCTGCCCGAAGACCTCGCCGATCGCCAGTGCTACGTGCTCGACCCGATGCTCGCGACCGGCGGCTCGCTCGCCGCCACCGTGCACTTCCTGCTCGAGGCCGGCGCGACTGACGTCACGGCCATCTGCCTCGTCGCGGCACCCGAGGGCGTCGAGAAGATGCAGGCCGAGTTCCCCGACGCGAACGTGCGGGTCGTCGTCGCCGCCCTCGACGAGGGGCTCAACGAGCAGGGCTTCATCGTGCCCGGCCTCGGCGACGCGGGCGACCGCCTCTACGGCGTCGTCGACTAGGCGTCCGAGCCGACTCCGAGCACGAGGTACTCGACCTGCTGCTTGACGAAGGCGAGCCCCTCGCACGCCTTCAGTGCGTCGGCCTTCGCGCGCTGGAACTGCTGCGCGAGCGCCTCCGGCCAGTGCGGCAGCCGCGACTGCAGCGCGTCATCGAGTCGCTCGAGGGACTCCTCGAGGCCGATGTTGCCGGGGTCGACCGGCGCGCGGCGTGGCACTCCCCTGGCATCGAGCGGTGCGGACTCGCGCAGCGCGTCCTCGAAGCTGGTGATCGCGCCGATGAGCTCGGCCGCGAGTTCGGTCCAGCTGTTGACGAGGCCCTGAAACTCGAGCGCGGTGGGCGTATCGAAGCCGCTGCGCGGAATGCCGTCGAAGTCGGCGCGCACCAGTTCGAGCAGGCCCATGAGTTCGGCGCGCGACGTGCTCACAATTTGCACACTGTCCGCGATCGCACGATCCATATCAGCCTGGTTCATGGCCCACCTTTAAGCAAAACTGACAGCCGTCTCGGCCTGGTGCGAGTATACGAACGCGAGGTCAGGGCCCGCCCGACCGGGGCCTGAAATCACCCCGAGGGATCACCCAATACAACTTCCGACCGATATTCGGCCGCGAGCCGAACGTCCGGAAGTCACTTGATTTCGAATAACGACTTGACTTTGGTTGAGGGCGCAAACAAACTTAACATCATGACTGCAAATTACGCCCGCCCTGTGTACGCCCTTGAGGTGGCAGGTCGAGCCGGCATGATGGCCGGCGTTGTGGCGTGCTGTCGAATGTGTCGCTAGCACGTATTCCCGCGCACATCTCGCGCACCCCGCCCGACTCCGGGCACGTACTCGCACGCACAACGACCTCATCTGCAGCAAGGATTTCAATGTCGAACATCGCCCCGTTCTCACGCCCTACGCACGCCCACGTTCCCACCGCGGCAGCCGACCTCAAGCCCGTCACCCCGAGCTACCCCGCCGCCGCGCAGCGCGAGGCCGCCGCTCCCGTGCAGCCGGTTGCTCCGGCCCCCGAAACCCGCGGCTTCGCGCTCTACGTCGGCCTTGACACCGACACCGCGACGGCCGACGGCGTGACCCTCACCGAGGTCGTCACCGCCCTGCGCCGCGTGCTCGCCGAGCGCGCCCCGTCGGCCTCGAGCTACGCATCCGTCGCCTTCGCGCCCGCCGGCGCGCCCGGCGACAGCATCGACCTCGTCCGCCTCGCCCTTCAGGAGCCGGGCGCGGTGCGCGAGCAGCGCGCCGCCCGCCAGGAAGAAGAGCGTGCCGAAGAGGCGAAGCGCTCGCAGGCAAAGGTTGAGATCGACACCTCGCGCAAGCGCGTGCTCGTGCAGGGCGAGAATGCCGACTTCACCTACAAGGAGTTCGAGCTGCTGCAGGCGCTCGTGCTCCGCGAGGGCCGCACCGTCAGCCGCGAAGAGATCATCGACGTGCTGTGGCGCGAGTCGCACGAGGAGCGCCCGCACGAGCGCACCATCGACGTGCACGTGCGTCGCCTGCGCCAGCGTCTCGGCGACTACGCCGACATCGTGCGCACCGTGCGCGGCATCGGCTACCGCTTCGACCGCCACGCCGACGTGCGCATCGTGCACTCGCTCGCGCCCTCGCCCGACCGTCACTAATCTCGGCGCGGTCTGGGAGGTTCCGCGGAATTCTCCGCGCGCCGCAACCTAGACTCGCGTACGTGAGTGACACAGCACATCGATCCGCCGCGGCCGCAAAGCCGAGCGACGCCTGGGAGGCGCTCTTCCGAGCGCAGGTGTCGATCATGCGCGACCTGCGTCGGGACTTCACCAATGTCGGCATGTCGATGAACGAGTACGACGTACTCTTCAACACGTATCGCGCGCCGAACCACCGCATCCGCCTGCGCGAGCTCAACGCGTCGGTGCTGATCACGCAGTCCTCGGTCTCGAGGCTCGTCGATCGGCTCGTCGCCCGCGAGTTCATGGTGAAACTCGAGGACGAACTGGATGCGCGCGGCACCGTCGTCGAGCTGACGGCTGAGGGGGTGCGCGCGTTCCGCAGTGCCGCGATCGTGCACACCGAAAACATCAACGACCGCGTCGGCAGCGTGCTGACCCCCGACGAGCTCGTCACGCTGCGCGATCTCTGCACCAAGCTGCGCGAGCACGACGAGGCATGAGTGAGTCCGGGGTCGCCTGGCCCGGCGGCGAGGGTGCACCTGTCTCCGCGGCGGCCGCGCGCTCGCTTGCCGCGTCGCTGCAGGCGCTCGCCGAGCCGGCCCGGCTGCGCATCCTGTCGATCGTGGCATCGAACGACCCGCGGCCGACGACCGTGACCGAGCTCGTCGACGCCGTCGGGCTCTCGCAGGCAACCGTCTCGCACCATCTCAAGCATTTGCTGCAGGCGGGCTTCGTGAGCGCCGAGCGTGCGGGAAACTGGAATCTCTACCGCGCCAACGCCGACGCCTACGCCGACGTCGTGCAGCGGCTCTCGCCCGACCGCTAAGGAGCCATCGTGAGCCAAGCCATCGCCATCGTCACCGGGGCCTCGAGCGGAATCGGGCACGAGATCGTGCGCGAGCTCGCGTCGACCCACCGCATCGTCGCGCTCGGGCGGGATGCGGCCCGGCTCGCCGCGACCGGGGCCGAGATCACGGTGACCGCCGACCTGCGCGACGCGGGCGAGTTCGCCGCTGGCGGCAAGGTCACGGCGCTCATCGACTCGCTCGACCGCGTCGACGTGCTCGTGCATTCGGCTGCCGTCGGCACGCCGGGCAGCTTCGCCGAGACCGACGCCGCCGAGTGGCACCGCCAGCTCACGACGAACGTCGTGGCGCCGGCGCTGCTCACGAGGCTCGCGCTGCCGAAGCTGCGGGATGCGGCGGGCACCGTCGTGTTCCTCGGCTCGGGTGTCTCGGTGCGCCCGGCGCACCAGATGGCGGCGTACGTCGCGTCGAAGCACGCCCTCAAGGGGCTCGCCGACTCGCTGCGGCTCGAGGAGGCCGAGCATGGCGTCCGCGTCACGACGCTCATGCCCGGCCAGGTCGACACCCCCATGCAGGTCGAACTGCAGGAGGGCCTCGGTAATACCTACCGGCCGGAGCGCTACCTACGCCCCGAGACCGTCGCTCGCGCGGTTCGGTACGTTGTTGACGCCCCCGCGGACGCTCACCTTACCGACCTCAGCATCCGCCCCCGCGTCGCGGGCTAGCCGCGCGATCTTCCGGCGCTCGAGCCACACGGCGACGGCGACGCCGAACAGCGCGATCGCGAACCAGATGAGCAGGTGGCCGACCGCCGCACTGACGTTGATGGTCGAGCCCGCAATGAGCGCGCGGAACGCCTCGACCGAGTACGACAGCGGCAGCCACGGGTGGATCGCCTGATAGAACGGCGGCGCCGTTTGCACGGGATACGTCGCGCCCGCTGAAGAGAGCTGGAGCACGATCATCACGAGCGCGAGGAATCGGCCCGGGGCGCCGAGCAAGGCGACGAGCGCCTGGTTCATCGCGACAAAGGTTACGCTCGCGAGGAACGCCAGACCAACGACCGGCCACACCAGCGCGTAGTCGACGCCGACGAGGAAGTGCACGACGAACAGCATGAGCGTGCTCTGCACGAGGCCCATGATCGCGCCGGGCAGGAACGCCCGCAAGGTGTCGACGAGGATCGACCCGCTGCCGCGCGCCTTGCGCAGCGGCTCGTGCATCATGAAGTACGCCATGCCGCCGACCCAGAGCGCGAGCGACATGAAGTAGGGCGCCATGCCGTCGCCGTTCTTCGCGACCTCGTTCTGGCGGCTCGTGTCGAGCTGCACCGGGTTCGAGGTGACGTCCGCCAGCGTCTCTGACTCGCTGTCGGTGTAGGAGGGCACCTCGTCGACGCCGTCCTCGAGGCCCGAGGTGAGCTCGCCGCTGCCGTCGAGCAGCTGGTCGAGACCGTCGCGCAGCGAGTTCGTGCCATCGGCGGCCTCGCCCGTGCCGTCGGCGACCTGGTGCGCGCCGTCGGAGAGCTCGTTCGCGCCGTCGCTCAGCTCGCCCGTGCCGTCGGCGAGGGTGTTCGCGCCCGAGGCGAGCGTGCTCGTGCCGCTCGCGAGCGTCGAGGCGCCGTCGGCGAGCTGGCCGTTCGCATCCGCGAGCTGCTGCGCACCCGAGTTCACCTGTGCAATGCCGTCGGCGAGCGCGCCGGAGGCGTCGCGCAGCTGCGAGGTGCCGCCCGCGAGGGTCTCGGCGCCGGTGGCGACCTGCTGGGCGCCGTCGTTGAGCTCGTTGACCTGGTCGACGATCGCGCCCGGGTCCTGCAGCGCGTCGAGGCCCGAGAGATCGATGCCGTCGAGGCTCGTCGCGGCGTCGTCGAAGCCGGTCTGCACCTGCTGCGCGCCCGACTGAATCTGCGTCACGAGCGCGAACTTTTCTTCGTCGGTGAGGGTGTCCCAGTTCGTCACGAGGTCGTCGAGGCCGGTCACGACGTCCGAGGCGCCGGTCTGCAACTCGCCGCCCTGAGCGGTGAGCTGTTCGGCGACCTGCGCGACCGTTTCGGCCGTCGACGCGGCGCCATTCACCGCATCCGCGAGCTGCTGCGTGCCGTCGGCCACCTGGCCGGCGCCGTCGGCGAGGCTCTGCGCCCCGTCGTCGAGCTGGGCGGCCTGGTCGGGCAGGCCCGAGGTCTGTTCTTCGAGCTCGGCCGTGCCGGACGCGAGTTCGTTGGCGCCACTCGCGGCCTGCTGCGCACCCGAAGAGAGCTGCTGCGCGCCCGAGTCGAGCGTGGCGGCGCCCGAGGCGAGGTCGGATGCGCCGCTCGCGGCCTGGTCGGCGCCGCTCGCGAGGGTGTCGGCGCCGCTCGCGAGCTCGCCCGTGCCGCTCACGAGCTGGTTGATGCCCACCTGCAGCTCGCCCGCGCCGTCGTCGGCGTCGCCGATGCCGTTGCCGAGCTCGGTCGAGCCGTCGGCGGCCTCTTGCAGGCTGCCGTGGATCGAGGTGAAGCCGGCGTAGATGTTCGTCAGATACTCGTCGGACACCTCGGTCGCGAGCTCATCGGCGACGACGGTGCCGATCTGGTTCGCGATCGTGCCGACGAACATGTTCGCGGCGTCGTTCGTCTCGATGTGCAGCTTGGCCTGCTTCGGGTCGTCGCCCGCGGGCGAGACCGCGTTCGCCGAGAAGTCCTCGGGGATCGTCAGCACCGCGAGCACCTCACCGTCGGCAAGCTGCTCGGCGGCCTCTTCGGCCGACAGCTCCTCCCAGTCGAAGTTCTTCGCCTCGTCGCTGTCGACGAGCTTCTCGGTGAGCTGGTCGCCGAGGTCGACGGTCTTGGTCTCGCCGTCGGTCGTCTCGGTCGTGGTGGCGACATCGTTGTTCACGACGGCGGCCTGGATGTTGTCGAAGTTGCCCTGCGGGTCGCTGAACGAGCCCGTGAGCAGGCCCGAGTAAATCAGCGGCACCGTGGCGAGGCCTGCAAAGATGATGGCTCGCCACAGTTTTCCGTTGCGATTCTTAGCTTGCGTTTCGGTCATTTCGTGAAGTCCGTCATTGAGTAGTTGGCCGCACCAGAGGCGGCAAGGATGTTCGCGGCGAAGCGCTGCACGGTCGGTTCCAGTGCATTTTCGCCCATGAAGTCACTCGAGAGCCAGGCAATCGCGCGCCAGACCGCGCCGGCGCCGAGGAATTCGGCGCGGGCCAGGGCCTCGCGCTCGTCGACGCCCTCGCGCAGGCGGGGTGCGAGCGGCGAGTGATGCAGGAATTGGTCGGCGAGGTAGTGGACGATGCCCGCGAGCACCGGCACGGCGGCCGGGCCACTCAGGATCGGCAGGTAGATCACCGCATCCCGCTGCAGTTCGCCGAACAGCAGCGCGAGGCGGGCGCGGGCGAAGTCGTCCCACGAGTCGCCCGGCAGCCCGCTCGGCATGCGGTCGAACAGCTCGCCGAGGCGCTGCAGGGTGGCGACGCGCACGAGGTCCGGCACGTCGGTGAAGTGCTGGTAGAAGGTCGGCCGGCTCACGCCGGCGCGCTTCACGACATCGGTAATCGAGGGCGTGCCCCCGTCCGCAGCCAGATGGGCCCAGACCGCCTCAATGAGGGCGGCGCGGGAGCGAAGGGCGCGTGGGTCGATGGCGTTCGTGCTTGTCACGAGCGACTAATTTACATTTGTAAATTAGATTTCGCAAGGGGTGCCACACCGCCAACACACAGCTTGGTCGGTGCGATGCATCATGACGGATACGTTGAACTCAACTGTCTGTGGCGAGGACGTTCCTCTGAAGCAGCGGGAAGAAGGACCCCATGGCCACGGTGTCCCAGCTGGATCCGACGCCGCGCTCGGGCTTGCCAAACGCGCTGAACCAGCCGTTCGCGGAGGCGGTTCGCCACGTCAGCATCGGTGATGGGGGCCGCCAGCCAGCGCGAAATGCACGCCGTTGAATTCATCAGCCTTGCTCGTTCTACCTGCGACGGCGTCGAACATACCAAGGCTCAGGGATCCTGTGAGCAGGACAGTAGAGTCAGCATCAGTCAGTGAGGATTGACGGTGATGCCCTCAAGCGAACAAGGAGAGGCCCGATGAACTCTGAAACCGGCGGTGTCGTATCGGCCCCACCAGTACCCGACAGGAGCATTCTGGCGCCCGCCACAGCAGAATTCGCCAATCTAGTCGAGCGCCTCGTCGCCAGCGCCGAGCAGTGCCGCGGCGAGCCGCAAGCAATGCTCGCGACCCTCAGCGAAGACGCGATTTCGCCAGAAGACTTTCCACTTCCTGGCAAGCACACGCTTGCCCTCTGGGAGCTGCTCGCAGAAGTGGCGGCCACGGATCTGGTCGCAGCGCGCACGCTCGAACCCCACCTCGACGCACTGGCCATTACTGCGCAGAGCCCCGACCCAATACCTGCCGAGGGCACTTGGGGCGTGTATGCGGCCGAAGGTGGCAACTCACCGTTGACCGCCCACCATCATCCTGGCTCGGCGTCGGACGTGTATCTGAACGGCGTCAAGCCGTGGTGCTCGCTCGCGGCCTCACTCGACGCCGCGTTGGTGACCGCCCACACGGATGGGGGACGTCAGCTATTCGCCATCGATCTTCACCACCCCGGCGTCCAGGTGGAACGGGTGCGATGGGTGAGCCGTGGGCTCGCACACGTCCCCAGCGGCCCGGTTCGTTTCGACAACGTACCCGCCACAGCCGTCGGCGCCGTGGGCTGGTATTTCGATAGACCAGGCTTTGCGTGGGGCGGAGCCGGGGTGGCCGCATGCTGGTTCGGCGGCGCCGTTGGTGTTTACCGCGATCTCGTCTCAGCGGCCGCGCGGCGGCCACCGGATCAGATTGGTTTCGCCCTACTGGGTCGCGCCGCCCGGTTGGTTCGGACCGGCAAGACTGCCCTGACCGACGCAGCGGAGCGCGTCAACAACGCAGCATTCGATTGGCCAGACTCCCTCGCCCTGCGCAGCACCATCGCCGACATCTGCGCCGACGTGCTCGAGATCTCGGGTCTGGCGCACAGCCCTTCCGCCCTCGCGTTCGACGATGTGCATGCCCGTCGCGTCGCTGACCTCGCAATGTACCTCCAGCAGCATCACGGCGGCCGAGACGATGCCGCTCTTGGCGAGTTCATCGTGCGTGACGATCCGTGGCATGCACTCACCGGGCCCTCAACTCCGGTCGCCAAATCATGAGCGCCCCGCGGTTCACGCACGACGAGCCCGGCACGGGCGCTTCCGACTGGGATTGTGCGCACGAGCTTCCCGGCGTCACGATGACACAACTCCTCTCCCCAGGCGCCTCGCTCATCGTCGTCGTCGCCCATCCTGACGATGAAACACTCGGAGCGGGTGGTCTGATTGCGACCGCGGCCGCACACGGGCATGACGTCACCGTGGTGCTCTGCAGCGACGGTGAAGCGTCGCATCCCGACTCCCGCACGCACACCCGCCGAGAACTCGCCGTGATTCGACGGCGAGAGTTCACCGCAGCTATGGACGCGCTCGGGAGCGCGTCGAAGAAGTCCTGCAACCGTGTTTCGTTCACTGCGCTGGGGCTGCCCGACGGACATGTGGGCGAGTTCGGTACAGAAATTGAGCGGGAACTTCGACGACTCGTGACTCCGAGCACCACCATTGCATCGCCATGGCGGAGCGACGGCCATTCCGACCACGACGCGGTCGGCGAGATAGCCGCGGCAGTAGCCGCCGAGCTCGGGCTGACACTGCTTGAATTTCCGATCTGGTACTGGCACTGGGCTCAGCCCGCCGCCGATCCTCGCTGGCGTTCCATGCGCACCTTTCGGCTCGATCCGAGCGCGGCGGGCGCAAAACGGCTTGCGATGGCCGCATACCCGTCCCAGACGACGCCGCTCTCCGCAGCGAAAGAGGATGCTCCTGTGCTCACAGAGCAGTTCTTGCAGCATTTTCACCGAGACACGGAGGTGTTCCTTCGCACCGAACCCGGCCCGCTCGGAGCGCCGCAAGCGCGCGAAACATTTAACTCGCTCTTCGACAGCGACCCGGATCCCTGGCGCTTCGACAGCGATTACGAGGTGCGCAAACGAGAGGTCCTGCTTACATCGCTCGCTCGCCCGGTCTACCGGCAAGCGTTGGAGCTCGGGAGCGCGACCGGCGCGCTCACCGAACGGCTGGCGCAGCGGTGCGAATGTGTGGTCGCGATCGATGCGAGTGACGTGGCCGTCGAGCGCAGTCGCGTCCGCTTGTCGCAGTACCGGCATGTTCGTGTCGAGCATCGCGAGGTGCCAGCGGATTGGCCAGACACCGGTCCCTTCGATCTGGTGGTCATGTCTGAATTCGGCTACTACCTCACCCGTATCGAACTGGAGGAGGTCTTCGAACGGATCGAAGCGTCCGTGACGCCAGACGCACAGGTGGTGCTCTGCCATTGGTTGCACCCGATCGACGGTTGGGCGCTGGACGGGCGTGACGTGCACGAAGCCGCTCGGCGACGTGGATGGACTGCGCGAGTCACGCACCACGAAGCGGACTTCCTCTTGGAAGTCTTCACATTGAACGCGTCGGCTGACTCGATATGAGCGGTCCTGCGTGCTCGGCATTGGCGGTGGTGATTCCGGTACGCGACGAAGCTGCGCTGGTGGGACGAGCGGTCGTCGCGGCGCTGGCTGCGATGACCGCGGCCGAGTCGAGTTTTGGCGTCCGCACTCTCCTTGTTGTCGTATTCGACACATGCGTCGATGACTCCGAGCCTGCCGCCCGCGCCGCATCGGCGGGCGATCCGCGAGTGGAGTTTGTGCAGGCCCGATTGGGCGCGGTCGGACGAACACGCGCCGTCGGCGTCGCCACGGCCTTAGGAATCCTGAGGCGGCCGCCCGCAGATGTCTGGATCGCCAACAGCGACGGCGACTCTCAAGTACCGGTCCACTGGTGCGTCGAGCAACTGCGCGAGGCAGCGGAGGGCGCCGCCGCCATAGTGGGTACGGTGATCCCGATCGGCAATAGCGACATGCACGAAACCCTCCAGACGTGGGCAGACGACTATCGGCCGGTTGATGGGCACGAGCACATCCATGGCGCGAACCTCGGTGTCCGAGCCGATGCGTACCTCGCTTCGGGCGGTTTCCCTCCGGTCACACACGACGAGGATGTGCGTCTCGTGCGGGCGCTGCGGGCTGGGGGTTATCGCGTCGTGGCGTCCGCTCGATGTCCGGTGCGCACCTCCGCTCGGACACTCGGTCGCGCGCCGCACGGTTTCGCGGACTACCTCGCCGGGTTGCAATCGGACGCGCCGCGCAATCGTTGAGGTCGAACACAAGCGAGTCTGATACGCCTTGCGTACAGACGAACGGAGATCTCATGGCAACTCAGAGCACATCCACGAAGACCAGCGCCCGCCGTAGCACCAGGCAGAATGCGGAGGGCGGTTTCAAGGCATCGGCATCACTCACCGACGACCTCCAACGAGTACACGTCGACCTCATCGAACTTCATCTCCAGGGCAAGCAGGCGCACTGGAATGTTGTCGGCAAGAACTTCCGTGATCTCCACCGCCAACTGGACGAGATTGTCCAGAGCGCGCGCGAGTTCAGCGATGAGGTCGCCGAACGCATGCGCGCGCTCCATGCCATTCCGGACGGACGCAGCGGCACGGTGGCCAAGAACACGACGCTGCCCGAGTTCCCCGCGGGCGAAGTCGACACTGCGGACACAATCGACCTCATCACCGAGCGACTCGAAACCACGGTTGGCACGCTTCGGGACGTGCACGACAACGTCGACGAACAAGATCCGACGAGCGCCGACCTGCTGCACGCGATCATCCAACGCTTCGAGCAACTCGCCTGGATGGTGAGCGCGGAGAATCGCACACCGTCAAAGTAACCACACGACGGAACTGAACACGCTAGCTGCTGACGCGCCGCACGCGATTGTGAAGGGAACGCCGTTGACACCAGACCCGACTCGCTGTCAACGGCGCCGGTGGTAGGTCCGTTCGATCCGTGTCACGATTGCGAAACGAAGGTCGTCGCGAGTGGCCCATCGTCGGCTGTTGAGCACGTTTTTCTGGAGCAGGGCGACGACCGATTCCATTGCCGCGTAGTCGCCGGTAGCGCCGACCCGGCCCATGGATCCGATGAGCCCCGCCCGGTCGAGTTCGGCTTGGAAGCGCCGCGAACGAAACTGGCCGCCTCTCTCGATGTGAACCGTCGTGCCGACGTGGTCGCAGCGCTGGATCGCCATCCGTAAGGCGGCGACCGCGAGCTCTCAAGTCATGCGATTGTTGGTTGAGTATGCGACGATCCGGTTCGACCAGGCATCCTTCACGGCGCACTGATAGACCTAGCGCGGACCGGTCGGGTGCTCCGAGACTTGCCTGCGCCAGAGCCAGTCAGCGCCACCAGACGCACCGCACTGACGCGGTGAACCCGTTCTCGGCGAACTCATCTGCGATGAACCGGAATCCGAACGCGGGGTCATCGGCATGCACGTCAATGGCCGCGTTGGTCAAGTGCGCGTCGCCGCCGTATTCCTCGTCCAGTTCGTTGTCGTTGCTCATGCGTGGCCCTCGAGGTAATCACGCAGAATCACTGCGTGATTTACCTCGGGCGACTTCGCGCCGTAGAGCAGCGTGACCGTGTCATTTTCTCGCGCCAGGCCAAGCAGCTCGTCGACCGCATCCGGCTCCTCGTCGAGCTCGGCGCGGTACTTCTCGGCGAACTCGTCCATGCGCTCGGCGTCGTGGTCCCACCACTTGCGCAGCTCGGGGCTCGGCGCGACGCCCTTGCACCAGTCGTCGAGCCGCGCGTCGGCTTTCGCGACGCCGCGCGGCCAGAGCCGGTCAACGAGCACCCGCACGCCGTCGTCGTCACTTGCCTCGTCGTAGATTCGCTTGATTCGAAGTTGCCCCATCGCGATCTCCTCCTCCATGTCATTTGACCACGAATGCGCGCACCGCCGCGAGTGCTCGCGCGAGCGCCACTTGGCCGCGTTAGCGTGTCGACAAGAAGCATCGACGCTTACCTCGGAGGCCCGCATGACTGACTTCTCGACGCTGACCGGACTCGAACAGCTCGCGCATCTCGAGGAACTCGGCAGACCCATCGCGCCGATCGCGACGCACTTCAATCTGCGGCTCGTTTCGTACTCCGAGGGCGACGTCCACTTTGAGGCGCGGCCCGAGGCCTCGCACTACAACCCGATCGGCACGGTGCACGGCGGCTTTGCAGCGACGCTGCTCGACTCGGCGTGCGCGACGGCGATCCACACGACGCTGCGCGCCGGGCAGGCGTACACCTCGCTCGAGATTAAGGTGAACTATTTGCGCACGATCACCGAAGACACCGGTGTTGTGCACGTGCACGGCTGGGTGACGAAGTCGGGTTCGCGCGCGGGCTTCGCCGAGGCGGATGTGCGGGATGCGGAGGGCCGCGTGCTCGCAACCGCGTCGAGCACCTGCGCGATCTTCGCGACCTGCTGACCCCGAGCATGGCGGCGCGTGACTGAGAGAAAGCAAAACGGCCCGCCGAAGCGGGCCGTCCAGTTCTGTCTCCACACAGAGTGCGCCTGGAGGGACTCGAACCCCCAACCTTCTGATCCGTAGTCAGATGCTCTATCCATTGAGCTACAGGCGCAGGTCGCCTTGGCGACTGATCTAGCTTAGCAACGCCCAGGCGGAAGTTCAAATCGGCCCCAGAGAGTAACTTGGAGAGGTGACAACTGGGCATGCGGGCTTCTCTGAAACGGGCACTACCTGGATAGGACACCGCCGCGGGACGGGTGGCTACACGCTCATCCAGCTCGCCATGTTCATCGCGGGTGTCGCGACGTTCGCGCAGCTGTACGCGCCGCAGGCCGTGCTGCCGCAGATCGCCGGCGGATTTGGCGTGAGCACGGCCGAGTCGGCGCTCATGATCTCAGCGGGCACGCTCGGGCTCGCCCTCGCAGTGGTGCCCTGGTCGCTCGTCGCCGACCGCATCGGGCGCAAGCGGGCCATGTCGATCGCAATCGTCGCGGCGACGCTGCTCGCGTTCGTCACCCTCGCGATGCCGAACTTCGAGCTCGCGATCATCGTGCGCTTCTTCGAGGGCTGCGCGCTCGGCGGCGTCCCCGCCGTCGCCATGGCCTACCTCAACGAGGAGGTGCATAAGAAGGATGCGGCGGCCGCGGTCGGCACCTTCATCGCCGGCAACACCATCGGCGGCCTCTCGGGCCGCATCATCTCGGGCCCGCTCGCCGAGGCAACCGGCTCGTGGCAGTTCGGCGTGCTCGCGGTCGCGATTCTCTCGGCCATCGCATCCGTGCTGTTCATTCTGCTCGCGCCCAGGCCGAGCGGCTTCCAACCGCTGAGCCAGATCAGCATCGGCGAATCGGTCGCGACCACACTGCGCAACGCCTGGCACCACCTGCACGACCCGGTGCTCGTCTCGCTCTACGTGCAGCCGTTCCTGCTCATGGGCGGCTTCGTCGCCATCTACAACTACCTCGGCTTCCACCTCAGCGCGCCGCCGTTCCTGCTGCCGGTGTGGGTGTCGTCGATGGTGTTTCTCGCCTACCTCGCGGGCTCGGTGTCGTCGCCGTTCGCGGGGCGCATCGCGGGGCGGCACGGCCGCAAGCTCGTCATGATCGTGTGCGACCTCGTGGCCATCGCGTCGCTGTTGCTCATGCTCATCCCGAACCTCTGGGCAATCATCGTCGGCCTCGTGCTCATGACCGCCGCGTTCTTCGGCTCGCACTCGACCGCATCCGGCTGGGCCGGCGCGTGGCCGACCGAGGGCCGCGCGCAGTCGACCGCGCTCTACAACTTGCTCTACTACGTCGGCTCGAGCGTGTTCGGCTATGTCGGCGGCGTCTTCTACCAGCAGTGGGGCTGGGATGCGCTCGTCTACCTCGTCGCGGGGCTGTTCGGCTCGGGGATGCTCGTGGGCATCCTCGTGCTGCCGCGCAAGCCGCGGCCCGCTCAGCCCTAGCCATTAGCCTTCGACGGGCCGCAGGCTCGCGGCCGCGGCGGCGAAGAGCGCGTCGGTCACCCGCTCGAGCGTGGCCGTGCCGAGCGACCAGCTGTGCCAGAACAGCGGTACGTCGATGTGGCGGTCGTCGATCGGCTCGACGCCATCGACGAGTTGGAGCTCGGGCACCATGCCCCAGCCAAAGCCGTGCTCGACGGCCCGCACGAACTCGCCCGAGCCGGGCACGCGATGCCGCGGCGGAGCAGCATCCCGGCCCACGATGCCGAGCAGTTCGCGCTGCAGCGAATCCGACTCGTCGTACTCGATGAGGGGCGCGGCCGCGAACCCCGGCCGGCCCTCGCCGAACCAGCGCGCCCGAAACTCGGGCGTCGCGACCGGCAGGTAGCGCATCGCGCCGAGCGGCCGTACTGCGCAGCCCTGCACGGTCTCGCGGTCGGAGCTGATCGCCGCCACGACCGTGCCGTTGCGCAGCAGCTCGGTCGTGCGGGTCTGGTCGTCGCGCTGGAACTCGAACAGGATCTCGCCGGCGAGCGGTGCGAGCGCGGGCAGCACCCACGTGATGAGCGAGTCAGAGTTCACCGCGATGGGCAGCGTCGCAATGGCGTCGTCGCGCAGCACCTGCTCGGCCTCGCCCGCGAGCACCTCGAGCTGGCGTGCGAGCCGCAGCAGGGCCGCGCCGTGCTCGGTCGCGCGCACCGGGCGGGCGCGCACGAGCAGCACGCGCCCGACGTCGTGCTCGAGCGCGCGGATGCGCTGGCTCACCGCCGACGCGGTGACGTGGAGCGCCTCGGCGGCCGCGTCAAACGACCCGTGGTCGACGACGGCGACGAGGGCACGGAGGCGGGCAAGATCGAGTTCCATAAGCGCTGCTTAATCTACTGAAGAAAGTTGATTATGACTTAGTCATTGCCGTTTTTACCCTGGAATGCGTGATCTTCTCCCCTGGTGCCGCTCTCGCCGGCCTCGGCTTCGGCCTCTCGCTCATCATCGCAATCGGCGCGCAGAACGCGTTCATCCTGCGCCAGGGCATCCGTCGCGAGCATGTCTTCGCGATCGCGCTGTTCTGTGCGGTCTCGGATGCGGCACTCATCTCGCTCGGCATCTTCGGCCTCGGCGGGCTCATCGCGCTCGCGCCGTGGCTCATCGTGGTGATGCGCTGGGCCGGGGTCGTGTTCCTCGTGCTCTACGGCGCGTTCGCGCTCCGCCGAGCGTTCCGCGCCGAATCGCTCGAGCCCGAGGCGGATGGGGAGGCTCGCGCGCCGCTCGGGGCGACGATGCTCGCGATCGCGGCGATCACCTGGCTCAATCCGCACGTCTACCTCGACACCGTGATGCTCATGGGCTCGGTCGCGAACTCGTACCACGAGGCCCGCTGGAGCTTCGGGGTGGGCGCCGTGGTCGGAAGCTTCGTGTGGTTCTTCGGAGTCGGTTATGGCGCGCGCTGGCTGCGCCCGATCTTCCGCAACCCCCGCGCCTGGCGCATCCTCGACATCGTGATCGCGCTGACGATGTTCGCGATTGCCGCCTCACTCGCGCTGGGAGCGTAGCCGCCGCATCCCTACCGCCCGACCTTGCCGAAAAGCGACGCGATCGGCGCGAGCACGATCGGCCGCGCGGCAAACCACGCGCCGACGATGACCGCGAGCGAGACGAGGAAGATGAAGAAGCCGGCCCAGTTGTCGGCCTCTTGCCCCGCATACATGTGGTTGAGGTTGCGCAGCGCCCCCGTGGCGAGCACGAGCGTCACATGTACGACGATGAACAGCACGAAGTAGAGCATGGCGGGGAAGTGCACAGCGCGGGCAACCTCGACCGGGTAGATCTTGTTGAGGCGCTGCGCCTTCGCCGGCCACAAGCCCGACATGCGCACACCGGTGAGCGCGCTGATTGGCGCCGCGATGAACACCGTGAGGAAGTACATCAGCTGCTGGATGCTGTTGTAGTTGACCCAGCCGTGCTCGGTCGGCCAGTCGAGCGAGGCGTACTGCAGGATCGCCGAGAGCGCGTTCGGGAACACCTCCCAGCTCGTCGGCACGATGCGCATCCAGTGCCCCGACGCGAACAGCAGCACGATGAAGACGACACCGTTGACGAGCCAGAGCAGGTCGAGGGCCTGGTGGAACCAGATTGTGAGGCTGATGCGCTTCGACTCCTTGCCCCACTTCGGCGTCCAGTACGCCTGCGGGCGCTGCTCGTGCCGAATATGCGTGCCCGAGCGAATGATGAGCACCATCAGGAACATGTTGAAGAAGTGCTGCCAGCTCACCCAGGCGGGAAACCCAGGCTGCGCGCTCTCGGGCAGCTCGTACTCGCCGGGGTAGCGGGCCAGCCAGATCTGCACTCCGGGCAGGGTGCGCAGCCACTGCGCGAGCAGGGTGAGCAGGGTCGCGAGGATGAGCACGCCGACGATCGCCGCCACGGGCCGGAACCAGCGCCGCTGGGTGAGCGGGGTGGGTTCTGGGGTGGTGGTGGCCGGAGCCGCGGCGCCCAAACCCCGACGCGGCGGCGCCTGCTGTCCGGTTGGCTCGACCGGCTCGGCCGGCGCGGCCGGCTGTCCCGGGCGCGGGAGGCCCCGGCGAGGTGTCTGCGGTGATCCACCGTCGATCGTCATGGCCCGCTACTTCTTTGCGTGCAGCGTTTCGATCAGCTGCGGCACGATCTTGAAGACGTCGCCGACGATGCCGAAGTCGGCGATGTCGAAGATCGGCGCCTCGGCGTCCTTATTGATTGCGACGATGGTCTTCGCGGTCTGCATGCCGGCGCGGTGCTGAATGGCGCCCGAGATGCCGAGGGCGACGTAGAGCTGCGGCGATACCGAGACGCCGGTCTGGCCGACCTGGTGACTCTGCGGAATGTAGCCCGCGTCCACCGCGGCGCGCGAGGCGCCGACGGCTGCGCCCAGCGCATCCGCGAGCTGCTCGACGAGCACGAACTGCTCCTCCGAGCCGATGCCGCGGCCGCCCGAGACGACCTTGGCGGCGCTGCGCAGATCAGGGCGATCCGACTTCTCGGTCGAAGCCTCGTACGAGGTGATCGTTGCGGCGGGCGCGCCACTCGCCGGCACCGCGAGGGTCTCCACGACGGGCTGAGTGGGCTGGCCGGTCGCCTCGACGGCGCCCTGGCGCACCGTGATGACGGGCGCGCCGAGCGTCACGGCCGAGTCGACGCTGTAGTTGCCGCCGTAGACGGAGTGGTGCACGACCACGCCCTCCTCGTCACGCGAGATGCCGACGGCGTCGACCGCAATGGCCTCGCGAGCGCGGGCAGCGAAGCGGCCGGCGATGTCGCGGCCGTCGGCCGAGTTCGAGAGCACGTAGGCGACGGGATGCACGGCCTCGGCCGCCGCGGCGAGCGCATCGACCTGCGGGGTCGCGACCTCGGCGCCGAAGCGCTCGGTCTCGGCGACGAACACGTGGGCCGCACCATACTGGCCGAGCGCCTCGGCGCCAGCCTGGCCGGCGCCGACCGGGGTCACGAGGAGCACGACGGGCGTGCCCGCGCCTGCGGCAGCGGCGATGAGCGAGGCGGTCGAGCGCACTGGTGCACCGGCGTGATCGGTGTCGGCGACGACGAGGACAGCGTCATTCGGGAATGCAGTCATGGCTTCTTCCTCTACGCGAGACGGTTCTGGACGAGGTAGTCGGCGAGTTGGTCGGCGGCGGTGCCGTCATCGACCACCTTGACGCCGGCCGCGCGGGCGGGCTTCTCGGCGATGCCGATGAGGATCGAGCGGTGGGCGTTCGGGTCGGCCACGTTGACGCCGAGGTCGGCCGCGGTGAGCGTCACGTACGGCTTCTTCTTCGCGGCCATGATGCCCTTGAAGTTCGGGAAGCGCGGGTCGGGCAGTGCCTCGGTGATCGAGGCCACCGCGGGCAGCGGCGCCGACACGACGGTGGTGCCGCCGTCGACCGCGCGGTGACCGCCGACGGTGCTCTCGGCGAGGTCGAGGCTCGACAGGGCGCCCGTGTAGGGCACCCCGAGGTGTTCCGCGACCATCGCGGGCACCACGCCACCGGTGCCATCGGTCGACAGGTTGCCCGCGATGACGAGGTCGAAGCCGGTGCGCTGGATCGCTGCCGCGAGGACCTCGGCGGTGAGGCCGAGGTCGGCGCCCGCGAGCGAAGCGTCGGCGACGTGGACAGCGCTCTGCGCGCCCATCGCGAGCCCCTTGCGGATCGTCGCGATGGCGCGCTCGGGGCCCATGCTCAGCACGGTCACCTCGGCGCTGGGGTTCGCGTCGGCGTAACTCAGCGCGGCCTCGACCGAGCGCTCGCAGATCTCATCGAGCACGGCCTCGCTGGCAGCCCGATCGGCGAGACCGGTCTCCAGGTTGAGCACCCGGTCGCCATAGGTATCGGGCACTTCTTTTACGAGTACAACGATCTTCATCATTCTCTCCTCACAGGCGCTGGCCTACGCTGGCCACGCTCCCCGCGTTCCCCGTTGAACGCAGTAGGTACTTCGATGATGACGCTGAGTTATGTAGATTGCGTTATTGCGCCGCGCGCGCTGCCGCCTCGTTGTCGTCGTCCCAGATGCCGCGCTGCGCGAGGGTTTCGATGAGGCGGTCGGCGGCACCGGTGATGTGCCGCGCCATCGCTTCGCGGGCGCGCTCGGGGTCGCGTGCCTTCAGCGCCGCGAGGATTTGGGGATGCCCGTCTCGGCTAGCCGAGATTTGGCCCTCAACGGCGGCATAGAAGTGCGTCGGCAGATGCTTCACGACCGACCCCTGGAGCAACGCCAGCCGGTTGGACTGCGCAGCAAGGTTGATCTCACGATGGAACAGGTGACCAAGGTCTGCGACGGCTTGGGAGTCACCGGCCTTCACCGCGGCCTCATACTGCTCGATCATGCCCTCGAGCACGTCAAGGCCTTCGTCACTGATGCGCTCGGCCGCGCGAGCCGCAAGTTCTCCCGCGAGCACCGCCTGTGCCCAGAACAGGTCTCGGATGTCGTCGGCCAAGAACGGTGCCACGACAAAGCCGCGCCGAGGTACGAGCCGAACAAAGCCTTCGCTTTTGAGCATGAGCAGGCCCTCGCGCACCGGCGTGTTGCTCACGCCGACGGCCTCGGCGATTGGCTCCATGCGCAGGTAATCGCCGGCCTTGACTTCGCCCGAGATGATGAGCTCGCGCACGTAGGTGGCGACCTCTTCGGGCAGCTGCTGCCGACGGGTCTTCGACCGGGTGTACGAACCAGTCCGCTGCGTTGCTGATGTAATCCGCTCCGTCGAAGCCATAAATAAACTATATCCGCGACGGTGAGCCGTGAAGAGGCGCGAATTCC
Source organism: Gulosibacter sediminis (assembly GCF_023370115.1). Classification (NCBI taxonomy): domain Bacteria; kingdom Bacillati; phylum Actinomycetota; class Actinomycetes; order Micrococcales; family Microbacteriaceae; genus Gulosibacter; species Gulosibacter sp. ACHW.36C. The sequence continues at coordinate 2,479,105 of NZ_CP097160.1, forward strand.
GGAGGAATTCTCCTACGCGGACACGGAGGGATTTGAACCCCGCGCCGCGCAAGCGGCGCGTCACCATCCGACGGTGAGCAGTTGCAAGGACGAGAATCTCGGAGAGATTCTCCTACGCGGACACGGAGGGATTTGAACCCTCGGTCCCCCTATTGAGGGACTCCACCTTAGCAGGGTGGTGCACTCGGCCTGACTATGCGACGTGTCCAGACTGACCAAGACTACACGATGTCGGCGGCCTGGAAAATCAGCCGCCGGCATCGCTAGAACAGTGTGTCGGTGTTCGAACAGGTCTCTTGGTCGGCGGTCTGGCCGTCGAAGTCGACGCTCGGCGTGGGCTCGGTCGTGGGGCCGACCGTGCTGTCGGTCGTGGCGTCGGGGCTCTCGGTGCCCGTGGCGTCGCCAGGGTCACCGGTGTCAGCACTGTCGGTGCTGCCGGTATCGCCGGAGTCAGCGCTAGCCGAATCACCCGTGCCGTCGGTCGCGTCGGGCGTCGCGCTCTGAATCAACGGTTGGTCGTCGCGCAGCAGCTGCCACATGACATCGGCATCGGCAGTCGGCTCGACGCGGCCCGGCGAGTAAACAGAGTCGGCCACCGGTAATCGCACGAACGCCATCGACTCGTTCGGCACCTGCGCCAATGCCGAGGCCAAACTCACGAGGGTGTCGATGTTGTTCATGTTGCTCGACAGCGTCATGTTCTGCGTCGCCGCACGGGCGATGCCGTAGAGCTTCGTCGGGTTCGTCAGCGTCTCGTTGCTCTTCACGGTGCGGAACAGCGCCGAGAGGAACACCTGCTGGTTCGTGATGCGCGCGAGGTCGGAGCCGTCGCCCACGCCGTGGCGCGTGCGGAGGAACTTCAGCGCCTCCTCGCCCTTGAGCGAGTGGGTACCGGCTTCGAGGTTCAACCCGACGTAGGTGTCTTCGATGGGCTGCTCGACGCAGACGTCAACGCCACCAACGGCGTTCGACATCTCGATGACGCCGCGGAACGTGATCATCGCCGCGTACTGAATGTCGAGCCCGCTCATCTCCTCGACAGTCGCGACGATGCAGCCCATGCCGCCCTCGTCGAGGATCGAGTTCATCATGACGCCGTAACGCTCGGAAACCTGCTCGCCGTCGTCGTTCGTGCACGCTGGCGTGTCGACGAGGGTGTCACGCGGAATCGAGACGACCGAGGCGTGAGAGTGGTCCTCCGAGAGGTGGAAGAGCATGTTCACGTCGTTGAGCGTGCCGTCGGCGTCGGGCGACCCCTCGCCGAATTCCTCGCCCTGACCGACGCGGGTGTCGCTGCCGACGAGCAGGATGTTCACGCCACCCTCGAACGTGTCAATGCTCGGGTCGGAATTGTCCTCGAGCTCAAACGTGCTGACGTTGCCGAGCAGGTTCCAGTAGACAATCGTGCCGAAGGTGATGAGCGAGACGAGCAGCACGGCGACAACCATGCCAACGCCCTTGCCCACGGTGCCCCACGTGCTGGTCACGGCGAGTCGCCCGTGCCGCGCTTGCGTGCCGCTCGGGGCGGCGGCGCGGGGGGAAGTGTGGTTTGCCAAGCACGGACTCCAGAGAGGGAAACAACGGATGCGCGGAGGGCGTGGGATTCGAACCCACGGGACATTGCTGCCCACTGGTTTTCAAGACCAGCTCCTTAGGCCGCTCGGACAGCCCTCCAAACCGACAACAATTCGATAACGAATCAGCCGGACTGCGACATATCGTAGCCGACCTTCGCGAGGGCAAGTGCAAGACCGTCGTGATAAAAGTCCGTCGTCAGGTCGCTCGCGGCGTCAATCACCTGCTGTGGCGCGTTTCCCATGGCAAAACTGCGCCCGCCAATTTCCTTCGCCCACTCGAGCATCTGGATGTCGTTGAAGCCGTCACCGGCGACGACGACGTTGCGCCCAGAGATACCCAGGTTCGTGCGCACCTTCTCGAGCGCGGTCGCCTTGTTCACTCCCTCGGGCGCGATGTCGAGCCAAGCCGACCAACCCACCGAGTAGGTCACCTGGTGCAGGCCCGAGCCCTTCACCTCGGCGACAAATTCTTCGACCGAGTGGTCCGGCGAGACTACGACGAGCCGCGTCACGGGGTGCCCGAGCAGGTCTTCAAACTTCACCTCGGTGCCCTGCGCCTCGAAGCTGCCGTCGGGAAACTGCCCCGAATAGCGGTAAACCCCATCCGGCCCCTCGACCGCGAAGCGCGCGTTGCGCAGCACGGGTCGCAGGCGGATGAGCGCGTCGGTCGGGTCGAAGGTCTCGACCCAGGCGGCCGCGTAGTCGCTGTTCGCCGGCGCCGAAACGCCCTCGGCGCGCTCGAGCACCATCGCACCGTTCGCCGACACGAGGTAGCGCGAGTCGAGCGAGAGCCGTTCGCGCACCGGGAGCATGTCGGCCGCTGAGCGCCCCGTGGCGAGCATCACCTCGTGGCCCTCGGCGCGCAGGCGCTTGACCTGCTGTCGGGTCGCGTCGGGAATCTCGCCGTCGACATCGAGGATCGTGCCGTCGATGTCGAGGGCAATCAGCAGCCGCTCGGTCATGCGATCGGCTCCAGCACCTCGAGGCCGCCGAGGTACGGGCGCAGCGCCTCGGGCACGAGCACCGAACCGTCGGCGCGCTGGTGGGTCTCGAGAATCGCGACGAGCCAGCGCGTGGTGGCGATCGTGCCGTTCAGGGTCGCAACCGGCTGCGTCTTGCCTTCCGCGCCGCGGGTGCGGATGCCGAGACGTCGCGTCTGGTAGGTGGTGCAGTTCGACGTCGACGTGAGCTCGCGGTACGCGTCCTGCGTCGGCACCCACGCCTCGACGTCGTACTTGCGCGCGGCCGACGAGCCGAGGTCGCCGGCGGCGGTGTCGATGACCCGGTAGTGCAGGCCGAGGGCATGCATCATGTCCTCCTGCCAGCCGAGCATGCGCTGGTGCTCGGCCTGCGCATCCTCAGGGGTCGTGTAGACGAACATCTCGACCTTGTTGAACTGGTGCACGCGGATGATGCCTCGGGTGTCCTTACCTGCCGAGCCGGCCTCGCGGCGGTAGCAGGTCGACCAGCCGACGTAGCGCAGGGGCTCGGCGACGTCGATGATCTCGTCGGCGTGGTAGCCCGCGAGCGCGACCTCGCTCGTGCCGGTGAGGTAGAGGTCGTCGGCGGGGAGGTAGTAGATCTCGTCGGCGTGCTCGCCGAGGAACCCGGTGCCGCGCATGATCTCGGGCTTCACGAGGGTGGGCGGCGTGAGCATGATGAAGCCGTTCTCGATCGCCTTGTTCAGGCCGAGTTGCATCACGGCGAGCTCGAGCCGGGCACCGATGCCTCGCAGGTAGTCGAAGCGGGCGCCCGACACTTTCGCGCCGCGCTGCATGTCGATTGCGCCGAGCAGCTCCCCGATCTCGAGGTGGTCGCGCGGGGCGAAGTCGAATTCGGGCTTGACGCCCTCGGTGCGCAGCACGATGTAGTCGTCCTCGCCGCCGGCAGGCACGTCGTCGAGGACGATGTTCTCGATCTTGCCCACCGCATCCGCGAACGCCGTCTCGGCCTCGTTCGCGCTCGCCTGCGCATCTTTGACCTGCGCCGCGAGTTCCTGCACGGCCGCGAGCAGCGCGGGGCGCTCCTCCTTCGACGCCTTGCCGATCTCCTTCGAGCGCGCGTTCTGTTCGGCGCGCAGCGACTCGTAGCGCTGGAGTGCCTCGCGTCGCGACGAGTCCGCCGCAATCGCCTCGTCAACGGTGGCCGGGTCGTTGCCGCGGGCCGCTTGCGAACGCTTGACTACGTCGGGGGACTCTCTCAGGAGCTGAACATCGATCACCCTGCCATGCTATCGACCTCGGGAAACGGATGCCGAGCGGCGCCGGTTGCCGCCTAGCATTGGTGCCATGACAGCGAAGCGTGCCGCGATAGTCGCGAACCCCGTGAAGATCGACATGGCGCAATTGCGGCGCCTGCTGCCCGCGATGGAGCGCGCGCACGGCTACGCCGACACGCTCATCCTCGAGACGACAGCCGACTCCCCCGGCACCGAGCAGACCGCCGAGGCGATCGACGCGGGCGTCGACGTCGTTATTGCCGCGGGCGGCGACGGCACCGTACGCCTCGTCGCCGACAAGCTCGCGCACTCGGATGTGCCGATCGGCATCATCCCCGCCGGCACCGGCAACCTGCTCGCCCGCAACCTCGGCCTCGTCGACCGCTTCAACCGCATCTTCGACCTCGAGGATGCGCTCGAGGTCGCGTTCGGCAACCGCGAGCGCCGCATCGACCTCGGCGAGGTCGACGTCGAGCGGCCCGACGGCGAGCACGAGCGCTTCCGCTTCAGCATCATCGCGGGCGTCGGCATCGACGCGGGCATGATCGAGCACACCGACGAGGAGCTCAAGGCAAAGATCGGCTGGCTCGCCTACGGCGGCGGCATCGCCCGCTGGCTCGTCGGCTCGGGCGCGTTCAGCGCGCGCTACAAGATCTCGGGCGGCCGCACCTGGGGCACGCGCGCTTCGAGCATCATGATCGGCAACTCGGGCAGCCTGCCCGGCGGCCTCAACCTGCTGCCCGACGCCGCCATCGATGACGGCCTCATCGACATGGTGATCATGCGCCCGCGCGGCCCACTCGGCTGGTCGATGGTCGCGGCGGGGGTCATCGCCCGTAACCTGCCGAACGTGAAGCTGCCGGCGCACGGTGCGGTCAACTACTTCCAGGGCGAGGAGATTCTGCTGCGCCTCGACGGCGGCCCGCAGCACTTCGAGCTCGACGGCGACACCGAGGGCGAGGTCGTCGCGCTGCGCGCCCACACGCTCGAGGGCGCGCTCGTCGCCCGCGTGCCGGTGACGCGCTAGCGGCCTGGGCGCGCCCTACGCGGGGCGGTGCGTCGGACCGGCCCTGACAATTGGCGTCGCTTGTGGCGCGCTGAGCGACAAGTGGCCACCTCACAATCGCGCCACTTGTCGCTGACCGCGCCACTCCTCACTCAACCGTGACCACGTCTCGTCGGTGACTGCACCAGTCATCGTTCACCACGCCACTGGCAACGCACTCGAGCAAGCACGGCGCGGTACGGATGCGCGCATCCACAGCCCCGAGTTATCCACAGTTTGGTTGCTCCTCCCGGGCGCGGCGAGGCGCCGCACGGTGTACTGCGGGCCATGAGACTCGAATTCACCAACAGCGACAGTTACGCCGACGCCGCACGGGCGGCGCACATCCGACGCCAGCACCGCAGCGGCCACGCCATCAAAGTCGGTCTCGGCGGCTACCTGCTCCTCGATGAACCAGCACATGAGAGCGCTGTTGCCCCTCTCACAGTCGCGGCGGCTCGGGCGATCGCCGTTGGCCGCGCGAATCCCTCAAGCGTCGTGAGCGGCGAGGCCGCCGCGGTGCTCACGCGCAGCGTGACGTCGTCGAGCTTCGTGACGTTGCGATACGCCCACGCGAGTGACCTGGCGCCCCGCGCACGGCCGAGGCTCACGGCGTCGTGTTCCCCGGCGAGGATGAGCACTGGCACCCGCGCTGCGCGGCCTCGGCGGCGCAGCGGCGGCAGCGAGAAGGTGCCGAGCAGACCCGGCAGGTCGAGCATGTCGGACTGCCCGATGTCGAAGCCGTAGAGGTCGTCGATCATCTTCTGCACCTCGGCCTTGTCGCGGCTGAGCCAGCTCATGCCGTGGCCGTCGTCGCCGTAGGGCGCATTGAAGTCGCCCGTGTTCGCGATTCCGGGGAGCATCACGGTCGTGCCCGAGAGCACGAGCGCGTCGAAGATGTCGGGTTCGTCGGCGAACTGCTTCTGTGCCATCAGCGAGCCCCACGAGTGGGCGAGCTCGACGAGGCGCGCGCCCGCATAGCGGCCTCGCGTCCAGGTGATGACGTGGCGGATGAGCCGAAGCGAGTCGCGCATCCCGTGCTTGCCCATCTCGCCGATCCCGCGGTGATAGACGCCCGTGCGGCCGTGCCCGAGGTGGTCGTCGGCCACCACCGCGAAGCCGGATGCGCGCAGCGCGTTCGCGAGCCGCTGGTAGCGGCGCGCGTGCTCGCCGGCACCGTGGGAGATGTGCACGACGGCGCGCGGTGTGCCCTCGGGCAGCCACTCGTAGACGTGTACCTTGATGCCGTCGAACGGGAGCACGTGCTCGACGTAGTCGACCTCGATGCCGTCGTTCGAGGTGTCGACACCGGGGGTGTAAAAGCGATCTGCGACAGCCATGATGCGCTAAGGCTATCGCTGCGTGCCGTACTCGAGTCGCGACCGGCGTGGCCACAGTTCCCGAGTCGCAACCTACTTACTCAGGAGCGCGACTCCCTCGATTTCGAAGAGCACGTTGCCGGGGAAGCTGACTCCCACGGTTGAACGTGCTGGCGGGTTCTCGGGGAAGAACTCCTTGTAGATCTCATTGAACGTGCCGAAGGTGCTCGAGTCGGCAAGGAAGCAGAGCGTCTTGACTACCCGCTCACGGCTCGAGCCTGAACCTTCAACCGCGGCGACGAAGTTGGTGAGCGCCTGGCGTACTTGGACCTCGAACTCATCCGGCAGGATGCCCGTCGCCGGGTCGCCGCCTGTCTGGCCCGCGAGAAACACGATGTCGCCCGCCACGACCGCTGGCGAGTAGTGCCCTCCGGGCGCGGGGATCCCATCAGGGTGCAGAATCTTCAGGTCAGTCATGGAGCCCCTTTCGATGTGCCGCTCACTGCGGCGCCAGTATCGGTTGCCGCCAATATAGCCCCTTCCTCAGGGCTGAGGTACTTAACGCAATAAACTCCCGCAAATAGACCCCTCGGGGCGAGCGCACATCCGACCTTGAGCCATTGAATATGAAGCAGATTCCTCAAAAATGATGTACAGTCTCAGGCAATCCAACCGGCCACCGACGGGGAGGCCCAATGTTCGTGACGGCCCATTTGCCCCAAGTACGCACTGCAGATCCCCCACTTTCCGCGTATTCACGGGCAACTCCGCACGCTGACAGGCGCGCGTCAACCACCGACACGCACATCGCGACACGCGAACCCAACATCCCGAGAACACCCCTTGCAGGGAGCAACGTTGCCCGGTACGTTCTTGAATAAGCTTCCTCATCTTTGAGGATCTACGCGCCGCAGCAGGACAAGAGTCCTCGCGAACCGAACGAGGAGAGTGAGCGCATGACGAGTCAGTCCGTAACCAGCTCGGGAACGAGAGGGACGCCTAAGGAAGTCGTCCGAATCAAACACTGGGGCCGCTGGGTCTCCGGCATCATCCTGGTCGGCCTTCTTGCCGCGCTCATCTATGCCTTCGCGGTTGGCAAGATCGACTGGTCCTACGTCGGTCAATACCTTACGGCCCCTGCAGTCCTTTCGGGCCTCTGGGCCACGGTATACATCTCGGTGCTCTCGATGCTCATCGGTATCGTCCTTGGCATCTTCTTCGCGATCCTCCGGCTCTCTCCCTCCCCCGTGTCACAGTTCTTCGCGTGGCTCTACATCTGGTTCTTCCGCGGCACACCGGTGTACCTGCAGCTGCTGCTCTGGTTCAACCTCGCGCTCGTGTTCCCGACGATAGGTTTCTTCGGCATCTTCGAAGCGCGCACCGTCGACGTCATGACCCCGTTCCTCGCGGCGCTGCTCGGCCTCGGCGTGAACCAAGGTTCGTACCTCACCGAACTCATCCGCGGCGGCATCCTCTCGGTCGACCACGGTCAGACGCAGGCAGCCCAGGCGCTTGGAATGGGTCGCATCAAGATCCTTCGCCGCATCGTGCTCCCGCAGGCCATGCGCGTCATCGTTCCTCCGCTCGGCAATGAGTTCATTGGCCTGCTCAAGACAAGTTCACTCGCCTCGGCCATCGCGTTCCAAGAGGTGCTGTTCCGATCGCAGCAGATCTACTTCGTCAACACGATGGTCATGGAACTGTTGCTCGTTGCCGCGTTCTGGTACCTCATCGTCGTGTCGATCTTCAGCATCGGTCAGTACTACGTCGAGCGGTACTTCGCTCGAGGTCAGGCAGTACAGCAAAAGAAGGGCCTGATCGAACACGTCACCACCTCGTTGGTGACGCTCCCCCGCTCTTTCAAGGGCCAGCGCAAGGTTGAGCGAAAGGTGGCGAAGAAGTAATGAGCCAGCAACCAATGATTGAGGCCGTGAACGTCGAGAAGCACTATGGCGACAACCACGTGCTCAAGGGCGTCTCACTCGAAGTCGAACGCGGCGAAGTACTCTGCCTCGTCGGCGCATCGGGATCCGGAAAGTCGACTTTCCTCCGATGCATGAACCACCTCGAAGCAGTTGACGGTGGCGAGCTCTACGTTGAGGGAAGCCTTGTCGGCTACGAGGAGAAGAACGGCAAGCTCTACGAACTCGCCGAGCGCCAGGTCTGCAAACGTCGTGAGGACATCGGCATGGTGTTCCAGAGCTTCAACCTATTCCCCCACATGACGGTGCTGCAAAACATCATCGAAGGCCCGACCCAGGTCAAGGGCGAGTCGAAGAAGGTCGCAACCGAGCGTGCACACAAACTGCTTGACCGCGTGGGACTCGCGGAAAAGGCAACCGCCTATCCGAAGCAGCTCTCGGGTGGCCAGCAGCAGCGCGTTGCGATCGCCCGAGCCCTCGCCATGGAGCCGAAGCTCATGCTGTTCGACGAACCCACGAGTGCGCTCGACCCTGAGCTCGTCGGCGAGGTGCTTGGTGTCATGCGCGACCTCGCGAACGACGGCATGACGATGGTTGTTGTCACCCATGAGATGGCGTTCGCAGAGGAGGTCGGCGACATCCTCGCGTTCATGGACGGCGGCCGCATCGCACAGATCGGCGCACCCAAGGACGTCATCGCGAACCCCGCGAACGACAAGATCGCGAGCTTCTTCTCACGAGTTCGCCACGAACGTTAAACCCTCATCCTCCATGCAGAATCCAGTGACCAGAAAGGGTCAGTCTCATGAAACTCCGTAAGAAGCTCACCTCGCTCCTGGCGATGGGAGGCGTAGCCTGCCTCGCCCTCGTCGGCTGTTCCTCGGGCAGCGACGCCGCGAAAACTGATGCTGCAGCAGCGCCTGAGGTACACGAAGACCTCGTCGCGATGCTGCCCGACAAGTATGCCGACGCAACTAGTCTGAAGGTTGGAATCACCTCGACCTACCCGCCCATGGAATACATCGACGAGGCGACCAACGAGCTCGCCGGCTTCGACGTCGACATCATCACCGAAATCCTCGGTCGTCTCGGTCTCGAGCCCGAGTTCGACATCATGCCGAAGTACGACCAGATCATCAACGCCGTCGATACCGAGCGCGTCGACCTTAGTCTCACCGCCATGTCAGACACCCCGGAGCGCCGCGAGAAGCTCGACTTCATCGACTACATCTCGTCGGGAACGATGATCTACACGACCGCCGACTCCGACCTCGCCGAGTTTGAGGACCTCTGCGGGAAGTCGGTCGCGCTCGCCCAGTCAACCAACTACCCCGAGCACATCGAACAGCTCGCGGAGGAAGTCTGCGGTAGCAAGGACAGCATTGAGATCATCGGTCTCGACACCACCGCGACCGCGAAGCTCCAGCTCGACCAGCAGCGCGCCGACGCAGCCGTCGCCTCGCCCGAGTCGTACGCCGACATGGCGAACCGCCAGCCCGACACCCTCAAGCCTGTCGGCGAGGTTATTCAGCCGACGCTGTACGGCATCGGGTTCTCGAAGGACAACGTTGAGCTTCGCGAGGCAATCCTCGCTTCGCTGCAGTCAATGTTCGACGACGGCACCTACGAGCAGATCGTAAATGACTGGGGCTTGGAGGCTGGGCTCCTTGAGGAGCCGACCGTTAACAAGGGCGAGGGATAACCCGCCTCAACGGGGTCGTCGGGAAGCGCGTCGCTTCCCGACGACCCCGTTGTCACACCACCACGAGTAACAGAATGGAGAATCATGACAAAGACGCTGTACCGAGCCCCCTGGATCGTCGCCTACCAAGATGGTTCGCACACCCTGCTTGAGAACGGCTGTCTCGTGGTCGAAGACGACCGCATCGCGTTCGTGGGCCGTCACTACGAGGGCGAGGTCGACCAGGAGGTCAAAACCCGCTCGATCATCACACCCGGTCTCATCAGCACGCACGCTCACATGAACGAGTCCCCCATCGACAAGACGATCGTCGAGGACGCGAACAAGCGCCAGTTCTGGTCGTCGAGCCTGATCGAAATCCTGCCGCCGCGCGCGAGCGCAATGACCGACGAAGACAAGGAACACTGCGTCGATCTCTCACTTGCGACGCACCTTCTCACGGGCACCACCACGGTGATGCAGATGGGCGAAGTCTCGGAGTACGTCGTCGAGGCCGCCGATCGCACCGGCATCCGCGCCTACATCGCCGAGTCGTATCGTTCGGGGCGATGGCTCACCCGCGACGGGCGTCGCGTCGAGTACGAGTGGTTTGACGACGACGGCAAGAAGGCGATGGACGCTGCGGCCGGGCTCGTACGGAACATTCACGAGCGCGGCAACGAGCGCCTGCGAGGCTGGCTCAACCCCTCGCAGGTCGACACGTGCAGCGAGGCGCTGCTGCGCGAGAGCATGGAACTCTCGCAGGAGCTCGACGTACCGATCTCAATTCACGCGGCGCAGAGCCTCACAGAGTTCGTCGAGATGACTCGTCGCAATGGCCGGACCCCGATCGAATGGCTTGACGACGTCGGTTTCCTCAACGATCGTGTCATTCTCGGGCATGCGCTGTTCCTCTCCGGCACGCCCTGGGTGAACTTCGCCGGCGACGACCTCGGGCTGATCGCTCGCTCCGGCGCATCGGTGTCGTACAACGCGTGGACATTCGGTCGCAACGGCATCAACATGTTCTCGTACGACAAGTACCTCAAGGCAGGCGTCAACGTTTGCCTTGGCACCGATAGCGACATGCAGTCCATGCTCGAGTCGCTGCGCTGGACCGCGGTGCTCGGCAAGATCGCCGAACGTCGCAGCGACGGAGCACGTGCCGACCAGGCCTTCAACTCGGCGACCATCGACGCCGCAAACTACCTCGGGCGTCCTGACCTGGGCCGAATCTCAGAGGGAGCGAAGGCCGATCTCCTCTTCTGGAACAACGACTCCCCGTCGATGACTCCGAGCCGAGACCCAATCAAGAGCATCGTCTACTACGCCCAGCCGGAAGACCTGCGCGACGTCATGGTTTCTGGCGAGTACGTCGTGCGTGATCGCGAGGTGCGCGGCGTCGATATCGAACGCTCTGTGGCAGCGGTGAAGGACGCGGGTCGGCGGGTCTGGAGCACCTGGCCGGAGTACGACTGGGGCAGCCGCACAATCGACGAGCACATTCCCCTGAGCTACCCGCGCTTCGCGTAGCAAATGCCGTCTGGGGCGCCCCGATTCGTTACGCTCGGGGCGCCCCACACGGCATTTGCATACCCGAAGAAGTCATCGAGCCAGCTGCAGGATGCGCTGGAACAGCTCGGCGTCATTCGTTCGCGCGAACTCTTCCACTTCGGTAATGAGGCGTGTGAGGTGCTCGGTCTGCACACGGTCGGCCTCCTGCACGTCGCCGCGCTCAAGTGCGTCGAGGATCGCGAGGTGTTCCTTCGGGTCCGAGCCGATCGTGCCGTGACCCTTAGTGATGACGAACAGCACCGGCTCAAGGGCGTCGATGCGCTCGTTGAGCGTGAGGTTTGACAGAGTCTCGAGCAGCGGACTGTGGGCAGCCTTGATGATCAGGCGATGGAAGTCGTTGCCGAGGTTGCTATCGACGCCGTGTTCGGCGACTGCGTTGTCGTACTGTTCCACGTTCGCACGCAGGTCTGCGAGGTCCTCGGGCGTCGCCCGTGAAGCAGCGAGGACCGCGGCTTCCCGCTCGACCCCTCGGCGCACGTGCAGAAGATCAATCAGCTGCTCGACCTGCTGAATGTCAAGGGCTCGGGTGAGCTTCGCGCTCGCGAGCTCGTTGCGAAGGGCCGCTTCGGCCATGGCTCGGCCCGCATCGGTCGCGACTCGCCCTTTTCGACCTATGGGGCGCGTATAACCACTTGCGTCCAACTTCGCGAAGAGTCGCGAAACCGTCGCTTCGCTCAGCGCGAGTCCCGCTTCCCGAAGCTCGCGGCTCGCGAGACGTGCGCCGATCGGTTCGGAGTGATCAACGAAGACTCGCATCAGCTTGGCTTCGTCGCGACTCAGTTCAGAGTACGCGGGCAACTTGCCGCCTGTGGGCTTGGGCATGGGTCACCTTTCGTTGGGTCGTAACCAGCATACGAGCAATATGGCCAGGTTTGATTGAGTAACCTCACAACCTGGGATATATTCCTCATTACTGAGGAAACTAATTCACTTTCGACGCGTCAATACGTGTCGAGTCGAAGACGTAACGCAGCTGAGGTGGCACATGAAGCAAACATCATTCGTCCTGCACGGGGGCACCGTCGCCCTCCCCGGTGGTGAATCCGTCGCCGACATTGTCGTGCGCGACGGGAGGATCGACACGATTACCTCGTCGGGCGCCGCTGAACACCTCGGACTCCCGGTAGTCAACGTGGCGGGCAAGGTCGTGATGCCCGGTGGCGTTGATGTGCACACACATATGGATGCACCATCCGGCATCGGGCACACAACGGACACTCACCGCACGGGCACGATCGCTGCGGCCGTTGGCGGTACGACCACGATTGTCGACTACGCGCCGCAGCCCAAAGAAGGCACGCTGCTTGACGCCTACGGCACCTGGAGCGACAAGGCTGCAGGCGAGGCGGTTATCGACTACTCCTTCCACGTCACTGCATCGCACCTCTACGAGGGATTCGCTTCCGACCTTGCAACGCTGGTGACCGAGGGCATTCCGAGCTTCAAGGTCTTCATGGCCTACAAGGGCGACGTGATGCTCGACGACGGCGAGCTCTTTGACGTGCTCCGAAACGCAGGCCGCAAGGGCGCTCAGATCAATATTCACGCCGAGAACGGCGACGTCATCGACCGCATCGCCGCTGACCTCGTACGCGAAGGCATGACTGCACCGAAGTATCACGAGCTCGCCCGTCCGGCGCAGACCGAGGTCGAGGCAGTGCGACGGGCTATCGCGATCGCCGAGATGGCAGAGGCGCCCGCCTATTTCGTGCACCTATCCACCGAAGGCGCGGTCGAGGAGGTCGCAGCCGCACGACAGCGTGGCCTGCCAATCTCTGCCGAGACTTGCACGCACTACCTCACACTCAATCGCAGCGTGTACGACGCCCCGGGGTTCGACGCCGCGAAGTACGTGCTCACTCCCCCGCTTCGCGAGCAGGAGCACGTCGAAGGCCTGTGGAGAGGACTCAAGACCGGCGCAGTCGGCATCGTCTCTTCCGACCACTGCCCGCTCTGCATGCACGGCCAGAAATCGCTCGGGCGCGATGATTTCCGCAAGATTCCGAATGGCGGTCCGGGCGTAGAGCACCGCCTAATGGTGCTCTACGACGCCGCCGTGGCTCAGGGCAAACTTGGACTCACGAGGTTCGTCGAAGTTGCCGCGGCCGAGCCTGCACGTTCAGCCGGCCTCTACCCGCGCAAGGGCGTCATCGCGGTCGGTTCTGATGCCGACCTTGTGATCATTGACCCGAATGGCACCACAACCGTAAGCGCCGATACCCAATATCAGCACGTTGACTACGCCCTCTGGGAGGGCTGGACCCTGAACGGCGCGATCAACCAGGTGTACTCGCGTGGCGTGCTCGTCGCTGAGGACGGCAAGTTCGTCGGGCCCGAGGGTCACGGCGAGTTTGTGCGCAGGTTCAAGAACTAGGTCAACGGCGACGAAAGGAAGGGGCGACAGATGAGAGTTGGCGTAATCGGCGCGGGCGTCGTAGGGCTGAGCACGGCGTGGCACCTCGTTCGCGGTGGCGCGGAGGTAACGGTGCTTGACCGCACTGACGATGACCGAGCGCGCGCATCCTGGGGCAATGCCGGGCACATCGTGCCAGCCATGTCGATGCCACTGCCCGAACGGCGCAATCTCACGGCGGCGGCGACCAGCTTCTACAAACGCAGTGCCGCGGTCACCGCGCCGCGCTCGTACGACTCCGAAACGCTGCGGTTCCTCGCGGAATTCGCAGGGAACGCGCGGCACAGAAAATGGATGGCATCACTACGCGAAACGATGCCGCTCAACCTGCTCGCGATCGCGGCATTCGAGGAGCTCGAGTCCGCTGGCGTCGAGACCACACGCGAATCTGCGCCGTTCACTTCTGCCCTCACGGAGCACCGCGAGGCGGAAGGTCTGTTCGCACACTATGCTGCTGTCGCGGAGGCAGGTTACGACATCGACCTGCGGTTGCTCGCCGGTGCCTCACTAACAGCGGTCGAGCCGCTCGCACGGCTCAAGCGCTTCGGTGTCGAACTCTCGGGACAGTCACTCGTACATCCTCCGAAGCTGCTTCAAGGGCTTCGAGAAGCTGTGGAATCCCTCGGAGTAACCGTCGATCTCGACATCGCGGTCGACCAAGTGGAGCGCGACGGTGACCGCGTCATCATCATCGGTCAGGGCGCCAGGCACGACTTCGACGCGGTGGTCATTGCAACGGGCGCAGCCCTGGGCCGCCTTGCAAAGCCTCACGGCGTGCGCCGCCCTGTCGTCGCGGGTTTCGGCTACAGCATGTCAGTCGAAGTGCCAGAAAACACCCGCGGAATGCTCTACTTCCCGAGCGAGCTCATCGCGTCGACCCGCCTCGGCGATCGCTTACGAGTGTCCTCGCTCATGCAGATCGACCGGCCCGACTCAGGCTCGCGTGCTGCGAGCCACGCACGCCTGCTGCGCACAGCGCAGACGGTTCTGCCCGATGCCGACTGGCGCACGGTCGACGACCGCTGGTTTGGCGCGCGCCCCGTCTCGTCCGACGGCAAGCCGCTGCTCGGCGCAACCGACACCCCCGGCATCTTCGTCAACGGTGGGCACGGGATGTGGGGCGTCACTCTGGGCCCGATCACCGGCAAGCTCGTCGCCGCGTCAGTTCTGTCGTCAGGCCGCACCCGCCCCCCGCGAGGCACGGAGGCGACCCGATGAGCCGTCCCCGAATCCTCGTCATCAACCCCAACCGATCGGTGAGCATGACGCGTGCGATCGACTCGGTCGCCCGGGCCGCAGCCCCCGAGACCGAGGTGATGACCCTATGTGTCAGCTACGGCCCCGAATCAATCGAGTCCGAAGCCGACGCCGCCCTCGCCGCCGTCGCGGTGCTCGAATGCATCTTGGAGCATCCTGCCTACGATGGCTACGTCATCGCCTGCTTCGACGATCCCGGTCTCGAGGCTGCCCGCGAACTCACGACACAACCCGTCGTTGGCATCGCCGAATCTGCAGCACGCGCCGCGGCTGCATACACGCCCGAGGACGTGGGCGTGCTCGTTGTGCGTGAGGGCGTCGTTCACCGGGTGCGAGACACCCTCGCTCGCTATGCGTGTGGCTCGCAGGCGAAGTATCACTCGCTTGACGGCAGCGTCGCATCGCTTGCTCGCGGCGACGACGCGACGGCACAGCAGTTTGAGGACGCGGCCCGGGCAGCTGCCGAAGCGGGTGCGCGCGCCGCGGTGCTCGCATGCGCCGGGTTCGGTCAGTATGCCCGTCGAATCGCCGAATCCTCAGGGCTCGAGGTCATCGATGGTGTCGTCGAAGGAGTCCGCCACGCCACCGCGCTCATCCGCGAGGGGCACCAAAACCACCCCATCACACCGATGCCGTTCTCGGGCATCCGAAGTCACCGGCCAGTCTGGGCCGACAAGGCTGACAGAAAGGCAACCCTCCCATGAACCAGCGAACCCTGACCGCAGCGGCGATTCAGCTCGGGCCGATCCCGCTGTCGGCCCCGCGAAACGAGGTGCTCGATCGGCTCGTCGCGCTGCTCCATACCGCCGCGGATGCCGGTGCAACGTTCGTCGTGTACCCCGAACTTGCGCTCACCTCGTTCTTCCCACACTGGCGCATCGATGACCGAAACGAACTACTGCAATTCTACGAGACCGATTTCCCACATGGCTCGGTTGCGCCGATCATGCGAGCGGCCGCTCAACGCGCCGTGACGTTCGAGATCGGTTACGCCGAAGTCACCCCCGAGGGACAGCTTTTCAACACCGCGAGCCTCGTCGACGGCACAGGCGAGCTTGCACGCTATCGCAAGGTGCATCTGCCGGGCTTTGCCGACGAGCAGCCTGAAGCTCAGCACCAGTTGCTTGAGAAGGGCTATTTCGGCGTCGGCAATCTCGGATTCCCGGTCACCGAAGTGCAGCGCGCTCGCGTCGGCATGGCGATCTGTAACGACCGCCGCTGGCCCGAAACCTACCGGCTCCTCGCGCTGCAGGGGGCCGAGATCGCGTGCATCGGCTACAACACCCCTGTGGCGACGCCGCATCTTCCCGAGATTGATCGGCTAACCCATTTCCAGAATCACCTCTCGATGCAGGCAGGCGCGTACCAAAACTCGATGTGGGTGATTGGCGCCGCTAAGGCCGGCGTTGAAGAGGGCGTCGACCAGATCGGCGGGTCGGCAATCATCGCGCCCTCGGGCGAGATCGTGGCTCAGGCCCACTCTGTCGAAGACGAGGTTGTGGTGGCCGAGATTGACCTCGACATGTGCACGCGTTACCGTGCCGAGGTGTTTAACTTCCTGCACCATCGACGTCCCGAGCTCTACGGACCAATCAGTGCCGCGATGGACCCGGCCTGGCCGTATCCAATGGCCAGGTAGGTCTGGGCGCAGATTGCCGGGCGGTCACGTCGGCGGGGTGCTACTACCGCGGGTCCGTGCCCGTGAGAGTCACCGACCAGCTCGCGGGGTCACGCATCACCGCGTCGTGAATCACGTCGAGGGGCGGCAACGGCACGAGATCTCCGGGATGCTGGAGCGCCTGCGCCGCAAGCAGATGACCGAATCGCAGCCGCTCAACCGGTCCCCTGTTCTCGAGGTAGCCCGCAATCCAACCCGCCGCGAACGCATCACCCGCCCCGACCTGCTCGGTGACGCGTACGCGGGGCGGGTGACAGTCAACGCGCCGCTGCCCAATGAACTCGGTCGCGATCACATCGCCGTCTTTCACAACGAGATGCCGAGGACCCGGGAGAAGCGCGCGAATCGACTCGGCGGTGCGGGTCCCCCAAACCAGCTCGGCCTCGTCGCGGCCAACGAATACGACGTCGGCGCGCTGCGCGCACTCAAGCAACGTCGCGGCTGCCGTTTCGATGTCTTGCCAGAGGCTCGCCCGGTAATTTACGTCAAAGCTGATGAGCGCATCACCTGCAACCTCGCGGTCGAGCACCGCATTCGTCGAGTCGCGCGCCTTCGGTGAAAGCGCTGGGGTGATGCCGGTGGTGTGCAGGATGCGCGGACTCGGCGCATCCCCCACGAGGTCACGTACATTCGCGGCTGAGAAGGCGCTGCCGTCGCGATAGTAGTAGACGCGCGAGCCGGAGGGCTCGACGCTCTTGAAATAGACGCCCGTGGAGAGCCGATCATCGACGTGCACGTGATCGACTCCAACGCCTCGGAAGGCGGCCTCGTCGAGAATAATCTGCCCAAACGGATCTTCGCCGAGCGCCCCGAGCCACTGCACCGCGACCCCGAGTGTCGCAAGATTCGCGGCGACGTTGAACTCGGCGCCAGCCGGGCCAAGTGAGCACGTGGGCCGGGTCTCGATGGGCGCGGGTGGAGATGGCGCGACAACCGTCAACGCCTCGCCGTAACAGAACACGTCTGCGGTCACGTGCATCCCCTCGCTCAAGCGCGGCCCGTTCATCGTTGACAAGCCGTCACGTTCGCAACTAGATTGGCATATATTCCTCATTTCTGAAAGACATCTATCAGAACTGTGCATCTCTAGAGACGGAGGCCTCGTGGAGGACGCCATCGCCGAGCTCGATACCGCACTGGGCCGCGCCCCGATCGTGCCCGTCGTGGTACTCGAGAAGGTCGCCGACTCGCTCCCAGTCGCCGAGTCTCTACTGCGCGGGGGCGCTACCGTCGTGGAGGTCACGTTGCGAAGCGACGCCGCACTCGAGTCGATCACGCGCATCACCGAACTCTGTCCCGACCTCATCGTCGGTGCTGGCACGGTGCTCACCGCGACCGATGCGGAACGCGCCGCGGCTGCTGGTGCCCGCTTCCTCATCTCCCCAGGCTTCACCGACGACGTCACTTCACGCGCTGCCGAGCTCGGGATCCCCGCGATTCCAGGGGTCGCGACCGCAAGCGATGTGCAACGGGGGGTCGCCGCGGGAATGCGACGATTCAAGTTCTTCCCCGCCGAAGCGAACGGCGGCGCTTCGGCGTTGCGGGCTCTGCGCGGGCCATTCCCCGACGTCACGTTCGTGCCGACCGGTGGGATCGGCCCCGATAACCTCGCCGACTATTTCGCGACAGGCAACGTTTGCGCCGTAGGCGGCAGCTGGATGGTGCCAATCGACGTAATCGCCCGCGGCGACTTCACGATGATCGAACGGCTCACGCGCGAGGCGCTGGCCACCATCGCCGAGGCGTGCACCGCGAAGTAGCTGTTTCCCCCCTCGCTGGACATCGGAAGGACGAAACCCAATGACCCCTCGACAGGTGACCGGCGGACAGCTGCTGGTCGACAACCTCATCGCGCACGACGTAGACACGATCTTTGGCATCCCCGGTATCCAGCTCTATGAACTTGTCGACGCCCTCTTCGACGCCCGTGAGGGACTCTCGCTCATCGCCCCGCGCCACGAGCAGAGCACGACATACATGGCCGACGGATACGCCCGAGTTACCGGCAAGCCGGGCGTTGCGATGGTCGTGCCCGGCCCCGGCGTACTCAACGCCACCGCGGGCCTTGCGACTGCACTCGCGTGCTCGTCTCCCGTGCTTCTCCTCTGTGGGCAGCTCGACTCGCAGCTGATCGATGACAGGAAGTACGGCGCGTTGCACGAGATCCCCGACCAAACAGGAATCCTGCGGTCGTTGACGAAGTGGGTCGGAACGGCTCGAGACGCCCGCGAGATCCCCGACCTCGTCGCGCTCGCCTTCCATCACCTGAACACGGGCGTTCCAGGCCCCGTGGCACTCGAGGTACCACCGGATGTGCTTGCTGCCCGCGTCGAGACTCGCACAGCGTCTCGAATCGTTCCGGCCGAAGCCACCTTCCCGCGTGACAAACTCGAGTCGATCGCAGCGCTGATCGCTCGCAGTGAGCGACCCTACATCCTCGCGGGCGGCGGGGCACAGGCCGCAGGCGACGCAATCCTCGACTGCGCGACGCTCCTGGGTTGCCCAGTAATCCAAAGCCGCAACGGTCGCGGCGTTGTCGACGCGACGCATCCACTCGTACTCGACCCCTACGCGAGAGCAGAGGTGATCTCCGACGCCGATCTCGTGATCGTGATTGGCTCTCGCATGGGCACAGGCGCCGGTGGCCACATCGATCTCGGCACCGGGAACGTCATCAACATCAACGCCGAGGTCAGCGACCTCGGCTACCCACGACCAACGACTGAGCACGCGCTCCTCGGCGATGCTCGAGTCGTAACCGAGCAGATTGTGGATGCGCTTCGACGCCTCGGCAGCGCACCCGCGAGCACCTGGACCCAATCCGAGATCGAGCGCATCCGAACCTCGGCGGCCCAGCAGCTGGAGCAAGTGTCGCCGCAGCTCGAATACCTTCGGGCAATTCGAACGACACTGCCCGCAGACACCGTACTCGTGTCTGAGTACACGCAGGTTGGTTATGTCTCCACCATCACCTACCCGGCGAGTTCGCCGCGATCGTTCATTTCCCCCGGCTACCAGGGCACGCTCGGGTACGGTTTCGCGACCGCAATCGGCGCGCAGGTCGGTGCGCCTGACCGGCGCGTCGTCTCGATCTCGGGTGATGGCGGGTTCTCCTGGACCCTGCCGGAGCTCGCCACCCTCGCTCGCTACCGCATCCCGCTCATCGCGATCGTGTTCAACGACGGCAGGTACGGCAACGTGTACCGTTCGCAGAAGTATGCATACGAGGGTCGAGTTCTCGCCAGCGACCTCACAAACCCTGACTTCATGCGGCTCGCAGATGCTTACGGCGTGGAATCGTTCCGGGTCCACGACGCGGGCGGGCTTCGCGACGCCCTATTCGAGGTGGCGAAGCGCGATGCGCCAGCGCTTATCGAGGTGGAGGTCGACGAGTTTCCGTCACCCTGGGCGTTGTTCGACGAACCCGGTCAATGAGCTGCCGACGCACCGCGCTGCCGCCCGAAGCAGGAGTGAGCTACCGCACGAGCGAGCGCAGTCGGCGCAGGGCAACCGACAGCGGCGCGAGCGCCACGTCGTCCTCCTCCTGCAGCGTCGTGAGCACCTCGGCGAGCACGTCCTGCCCCGCGGTCGCACCGCCCGCGAACCAGGCGTCGACGCGGTCGTTCGCGGCGCCCGCTTCGGTCGTGTGCAGCACCGATTCGGTGAGCTCGATCATCACGGCGTAGAGGTCGTCGCTGAGCGACGCCCGCGCCATCGAACCCCAGCGGTCGCGCTGCGGCAGGCGGGCGACCCCGCGCTGGAACTCGTCGATGCGCAGGCGGTCGCCGAGCGCGAAGTACACGCCCGCGACTTCCGCCGCCTCCCGGCCGTTAGCCTGCGAGTCCTCGATGATGTCGAGGAAGGGGAACTCGACGAGGTCAATCAGCGCGGCACCCCAGCTCGCGAGCGCTTCGGGCGCACCGTCGTCGACCAGCGACGCCACACACGCCTCGTAGGCCGCGAGCGACTCGCCGCGCAACAGCTCGCCGACGCGACCGGTTAGCTGCGCGAGCGGCTGCTTGAACCGCTCGATTTCGGCGCCGATGTTCACTCCCGCAGGGCGGTGCTGCACGAACCAGCGCGAGGCCCGGTCGAGCATCCGCCGCAGGCCCAAGTAGAGCTCGGCCTGCACGTCGGTGGCGAGCAGGTTGTCGGTCTCCTCGACATGCGACACGAACCCGGCGAGGTCGTACACCTCACGCGCCACGATGTAGGCGCGAGCGATCTGCTCGTTTGACGCGCCGGTCTCGTCGGCGGCTCGGTAGGCAAACGTCACGCCGCCGCGGTTCACGAGCCAATTCACCACCGAGTTCACGATGATCTCAGCGCGCAGCGGATGCGCCTCCAGCTCCCCGGCGTATCGCTCGCGAATCGGCTCCGGGAAGTACTCGGCGAGCGTCGAGGCGAGCCACGGGTCACTCGCGAAATCACTCTCGATCAGGTCATCCTTCAGTGCGAGCTTCGCGTAGGCGAGCAGCACCGCGAACTCGGGGCGCGTGAGCTCAGAGCCGTTCGCGACCCGTTCCGCGACCTCGGTGGTCGACGGCAGGAACTCAAGCTCCCGGTCGAGCAGCCCGATCGACTCGAGCTGCTCCATGAGCCGCTCGTGCGAGGGGAGCATCTCGACACCGTTCGCGCGCGAGTTACCGATCAGCGCGTTCTGCTCGTAGTTGTCGCGCAGCACCTGCACTGCGACCTCGTCGGTCATCGACTGCAGCAGTTCGTCGCGCGCGGCGCGGTCGAGCACGCCCGAGCGTTCGACGGCGCTGAGCAGAATCTTGATGTTCACCTCGCGGTCGGAGGTGCCCACGCCCGCCGAGTTGTCGATGGCGTCGGTGTTGATGTGAACGCCGGCCGCCGCGGCCTCGATGCGCCCCCGCTGGCTCGCGCCGAGGTTGCCGCCCTCGCCCACGACCCGCACGCGCAGCTCGTTGCCGTTCACGCGAATCGCGTCGTTGCCGCGATCGCCGATCTCGTCGTTGCTCTCGGCGCTCGACTTGATGTAGGTGCCGATCGCGCCGTTCCACAGCAGGTCGACAGGAGCGAGCAGCACGGCCCGCTTCAGTTCGAGCGGGCTGAGCGTCGTCACGGATGCGTCGATGCCGAGCGCGGCGCGCATTTCGTCGGTCACGTCGACCGACTTCGCCGAAAGCGGGAACACTCCGCCACCGGCCGACATCACCGAGCGATCAAAGTCGTCCCACGACGAGCCCGGCAGCTCGAACAGCCGCTTCCGCTCGGCGAACGAGGCCGCCGCATCCGGGTTGGGGTCGACGAAAACGTGGCGGTGGTCGAACGCCGCCACGAGCCGGGTGTGCTCGCTTCGCAGCATGCCGTTCCCGAACACGTCACCCGACATGTCGCCGATACCCACCGCAGTGAACTCCTCCGACTGCGTGTCGAGGTCGAGCTCGCGGAAGTGGCGCTTCACCGACTCCCACGCTCCGCGCGCGGTGATCGCCATGCCCTTGTGGTCGTAACCGGCCGAGCCGCCAGAGGCGAAGGCGTCGTCGAGCCAGAACCCGTACTCGCGCGAGATCGCGTTCGCGATGTTCGAGAACGACGCGGTGCCCTTGTCGGCGGCAACCACGAGGTACGGGTCGTCGCCATCACGACGCACAACATCCGTCGGCGGAACGATGTCGGCGCCGTCGCGGTTGTCGGTGAGGTCGAGCAGGCCGCGGATGAACGTGCGGTACGCCTCCTTGCCCGCCTCGAGCCACGCTGCGCGGTCGCTCGGCGCGGGCAGCTGCTTCGCGTAGAACCCGCCCTTCGAGCCCGCAGGCACGATGACGGCGTTCTTCACCATCTGCGCCTTCACGAGGCCGAGTACCTCGGTGCGGAAGTCCTCTCGGCGGTCGCTCCACCGCAGCCCGCCGCGGGCCACCTTGCCGAAGCGCAGGTGCAGACCTTCGACCTGGGGCGAGTACACCCAGATCTCGGCCATGGGATGCGGCTTCGGCAGCTCGGGCACGCTCGCGCAGTCGAGCTTCATCGAGACCCACGGCTTGGGCTGCCCCGCCGCGTCACGCTGGTAGAAGTTCGTGCGCAGCGTCGCCTCGATCACGCCCATGAATGAGCGCAGGATGCGGTCCTCGTCGAGGCTCGCAACGTCGTCGAGCGCTGCGGTCACCTGAGCGCGAATCTCGGCAGCAGCATCCTCGCGGTCGCCCGTGAATGCCGGATCGAATCGCGCCTCAAACAGCCGCACGAGCTGCACCGCGATGCTCGGGTTCGCGATGAGCGCGTGCTCGAGGTATTCGACCGAGAAGGCCGACGAGGTCTGCCGCAGGTACATCGCGATCGAGCGGAGAACGACGATTCGGCGCCAGTCGAGCCCACCTCGCAGCACGAGCGAGTTGAGCTTGTCGCTCTCGACCGCGCCCGACCAGACCGCCTGAAACACGGCCTCGAACTCGTTCGCCGTGGCCTCGTCGCCCCAGGAACTCGACGACGAGGTCAGCCCGAAGTCCGAAAGATGCAGGGTCACGCCGTCGGTGAGCGTGACGTTGTACGGGCGCTGCTCGACAACGTCGACGCCGAGGTCGGTGAGCACCGGCAACACCCGCGTGAGCGGGAACTGCTCTCGCGAAGCCAGCGTGAAGAACCGCTTGTGCTCGTCGTCGCGTTCGGTGCCGTAGAGGTGCACGGCAAACGAGGTGTCGTCGTCGAGCTGGTCCATGAGCCCAATGTCGCGCACGGCCTCAACGGGCTCAACCTGCTCGCGATAGCCAGCCGAGAACGCCTCGACGTAGCGGCCAAGCAGCGCCCCGTCGTGCGATCCTCGTCGAACGTCGCGTGGAGCGCTTCGACGAGCCCCTCGGTCCAGCTGCGAATCGTGCGCTCGAGCTGCGTCTGCAATCGCGACTCATCGACGTCGGGCAGTGCCTCGCCCGCGGGCATCCGCACCGCGTAGTGCAGCACTGCGAGCGCCGAGGGGTCAACGTAGATCGACTGTTCCACCTGCCCCGTGCCAAACTCGCGGCGCAGCAGCTGGTCGATGCGCACCTGCACGTCGGTGCTGAATCGGTCGGAGGGGAGGAACACGAGCGCTGAGACGAAGCCGCCAAACGCGTCGGTACGCAGGAACAGCCGTGCGCGGTGCTGATTGCGCAGGCTGCTCGCCTCAACGGCGACCTCGAGCAGGTGCTCCTTCGAGTCTTGGAAGAGTTCCTGCAACGGGTAGTGCTCGAGCACCTGGCGCAGGTCCCGGCCCGAGTGCGCGTCGCGTGCGAAGCCCGAGGCCTCAAGCACGTACCGCACCTTCTCACCCACGATCGGCAGGGTCGCGACCGGCATCGCGTACGCCGAGCTTCCGAAGAGCCCGATGAAGCGCCGCTCCCCCGTCACCTCGCCCGCGTCGTTGAACGTGCACACGGCGATGTGGTCGAAGTGCAGGTCGCGGTGCACCGTCGCCCGCAGGTCAGAGTTCGTGATTGTGACGAGCCGCTGTGCGGTCGGAGCAACCTGCGGCATCACGTCGCCGGTGACCGCCGCTGGGTCGCGCAGCACGCCCGTTGCTCGGGCTCAACGCACCGGCCGTAGCCGCGTTCTGAGGACACGGCGCGACCAGCGACGAAAGGCGCTGTCAGGATCGCGCCACCTGTACGCCAACGCGCCACCCAACGCCACCCCGAACGATGACTAGCAAAGAAGTGGCGCGATGAGCGACAAGGGGCGCTGTCAGGTTCGCGCCACTTGTAGGTCAACGCGCCGCTGACGGGTCTGCACGTCAGCGACGGCGGGTCAGCGACGGCGGTAGCGGGCGGCGCGTCAGCTCGCGCTGTCGAGCGTGTCGAACCACCGCTGCGCCTCGGCGTAGTTCTCGTCGCTCGCGGCCGGGTCTTCGTCGACGCTCGACGCGGCGGCGCGCGGGTACGAGCCGAGGAACTTCACCGAGGGGCTGTAGCGACGCAGGCCGAGCAACGCATCCGCCACCCGCGCGTCGTGGATGTGCCCGTCGAGGTCGACGACGAAGCGGTAGCGGCCCGGCTGCTCGGGAATCGGCCGCGACGTGATCATCGAGAGGTTGATGCCGCGGGTCGCGAACTGCTCGAGCATCGTCATGAGCCCGCCGGGGCGCTCCTCAGGCAGCTCGACGATGAGCGAGGTCTTGTCGCGACCGGTGCGCGCGGGCACGTCGGTGCGCGTCGTCACAAGTGCGAAACGGGTGCGGGCCTGCGCGTTGTCTTGAATGTCGTCGGCGAGCACCTCGAGGTCGAAGCGCTCTCGAATGTTCACGGGCGTCACCGCCGCGTCGATGATGTCGGGGCGGTCGAGCATCACCTCGGCGCTCGCGATGTTGCTCGAGGCGGCGACGTGGCCGTGCCCGGGCAGGGTGCGGTGCAGCCAGCGTCGGCACTGGCCGTAGGCGACGGGATGCGCGGCGACGGTGTGGATGTCGTCGAGCGTCATGCCCGGGCGCACGGCGAGCGAGAAGCGCACCGGCACGACGTACTCCCCCACGATGCGCAGGCCGTCCATCGTCGCGAGCGCATCCTGCGACGCCGTCACGCCGCCCTCGATCGAGTTCTCGACGGCGATCATCGCGGCGAACGAGGTGCCCGTCTGCACATCCATGAGGGCCTCGAGGACGTTAGCCACGGGCTTCCACTCTTTGCCCTCGGCCTCGGGCGCGAGGCGGAGCGCCATCTCGGTGAAGGTGCCCGCCGGGCCCAGGTACGAAATGGTCTCGGATGCGCTCATATGTCGAGCCTATTGCAACCAAATACTGTCAGGATGAACCCATGCATGAACGAGCCGGCACAGTCGCACTCCCCGAAGACCTCATCGACGTTGATGACCTCATCGGCGCCTATTACCGCAATGTTCCGAACGTCGACGAGCCGACGCAGCGCGTCGCCTTCGGCACCTCGGGACACCGCGGTTCGAGCCTGACGTCGTCGTTCAACGAGACGCACATTCTCGCCATCACGCAAGCCATCGTCGAGTACCGCACCGAGCAGGGCGTCACCGGCCCCCTGTTCATCGGCCGCGACACGCACGCGCTGAGCGCTCCCGCCGAAGAGACCGCGCTCGACGTGCTCGCGGCGCACGGCGTGAACGTGCTCGCCGATTCGAACAACTCGTGGGTGCCGACGCCGTCGCTCTCGCGCGCGATCGTGGCGTACAACGCCGACCCGGCCCACGCATCCGCCCAGGCCGACGGCATCATCATCACCCCGAGCCACAACCCGCCGCAGGACGGCGGCTTCAAGTACAACCCGCCGCACGGTGGCCCCGCGGACACCGACGCGACGAAGTGGATCGAGAACCGCGCGAACAACCTCATCGCGAACGGCAACGAGGGTGTTGAGCGCACGAACTCCGACGGCAAGATCGGTCGCTACGACTTCCGCACCGAGTATGTGAACGACCTCGCGAAGGTGATCGACTTCGAGGCGATCCAGCGCGCCGGCGTGCGCATCGGCGCCGACCCGCTCGGCGGCTCGAGCGTCGAGTATTGGCAGGCGATCGCCGACACCTATGGCATCGACCTCACCGTCGTCAACCCGAACGTCGACCCGCGCTGGCCGTTCATGACGCTCGACTGGGACGGCAAGATCCGCATGGATCCCTCGAGCCCCTCGGCGATGGCCTCGGTGCTCGCACACCGCGAGGACTACGACATCCTCACGGGCAACGACGCCGACGCCGACCGCCACGGCATCGTCACCCCGGCGCACGGCCTCATGAACCCGAATCACTACCTCGCGGTCGCGATCGACTACCTCGCGACGCACCGACCCGGCTGGTCGGCGGATGCGGGCATCGGCAAGACGCTCGTCTCGAGCTCGATGATCGACCGCGTCGTCGCGAGCCTCGGCCGCAAGCTCGACGAGGTGCCGGTGGGCTTCAAGTGGTTCGTGCCCGGCCTCAGCGACGGCAGCGTCGTCTTCGGCGGCGAGGAGTCGGCGGGTGCGTCGTTCCTCACCCTCGAGGGCACGACGTGGACGACCGACAAGGACGGCATCCTGCTCGCCCTGCTCGCGGCCGAGATCATCGCCGTGACGGGCCGCTCGCCCTCGCACTACTACCAAGACTTGGTCGCGAAGTTCGGCGACCCGGCCTACCAGCGAGTGGATGCGCCGGCCACGCCCGCGCAGAAGTCGAAACTCAAGGCGCTCTCGGGCGACGCGGTGACCGCGACCGAGCTCGCGGGCGAGCCGATTCTCGCCCGCCTCACCGAGGCGCCCGGCAACGGCGCGGCCATCGGCGGCCTCAAGGTCGTCACCGAGAACGCCTGGTTCGCGGCGCGCCCGAGCGGCACCGAGGACGTCTACAAGATCTACGCCGAGTCGTTCAAGGGCCCGGAGCACCTCGCGCAGGTGCAGGCCGAGGCGAAGCAGATCGTCGACGCCGCAATGGCGTAGCGCCGAGGGCGCCGGTGGGCTGAGCTAGCCCACCGGCGCCACCTCGGGCTGCGGCTCGGCGGCCATGTCGCCGTTGATCGTGATGCCGGCGGAGTACTCCATCGAGAAGCCGTCGCCGTCACCGTTGTCGCAGCTCACGCCGGTCGAGTAGTTGATCGAGCAGGTGTACGGGCCCGCGGTGATCGGGGTGTCGTAGCCGAGCGCCTGGCCACCGCCAAAGCCGCCGGTGAGGCACGGGTAGGTCGCGCCGTCGGTCGTGACGCCAACGGATGCGCCGGAGTAGAGGCCGTTCTGGCACATCTCGGCGGGGGCGGCGAAGTTCGTCGCGGTGAGCTGGCAAGCGACGCCGGTCTCCTGCGTGATCTGGCAGCGGATGTTGCCCGAGCCCGACTGGAACGTGACCGGGTCGAACGACTCCTGAGTCGGCTCGGCCGTCTCAGTTTCGGACTCGGTCGGCCCGCCGTCGCCGAGGTTACCGCCCACGGTGGGTGAGGTCGACTCGGTGCCGGCCGAGGTCTGCGTCTGCTCACCCTCGGCGGCCGGGTCGCTGTCTCCGCTGCCGAAGAGCGCATTGATGCCGAACGCGCCGATGATGAGCACGACGGCTGCGGCCGCGGCGATGAGGATCGTCATGACGCCCTTGCGGCGACGCTGCACCTCCTGCGGCGTGTACTTCGGCTCGCCGTTTTCGG
This sequence comes from Gulosibacter sediminis, assembly GCF_023370115.1. Taxonomy (NCBI): domain Bacteria; kingdom Bacillati; phylum Actinomycetota; class Actinomycetes; order Micrococcales; family Microbacteriaceae; genus Gulosibacter; species Gulosibacter sp. ACHW.36C. Next base: position 2,506,855 of record NZ_CP097160.1, read on the forward strand.
GGCCCTGGGGGCCAGATCCGCCGGCGCCACCCGGGCCGGTCGGGCCGCCGGGACCGCCGCCTGCCGCGACGCCGGTGCCCGCGCCGACGGCGGTGGCACTCTCGGCCGCGCGGCGGTCGGATGCGCGCCAGTCGCGCGTCGATGCCGGCGAGGTCTGCTGGTTGCGCGCGGACTGCTGCTCGGAGTCGTCGAACTCTGACATGAGGCTGTCGAAGTTGAGCTCGCGGTCCTGGGAGTCCTGTGAGGGCTGCTGGTGGGATGCCTGCTGCTGAGGTGGCTGCGGAGGCTGAGGCTGGGCCCAGCCTTGCTGCTGCTGCTGCTGCTGCTGCTGCTGCTGCTGCTGGGGAGGCTGCGGCTGTGCCCAACCCTGCTGCTGCGACTGCTGCTGGTTCTGCTGTGGGAGCGGCGGCAGCGTCGGCATCGACGAGCCGGCCGCGGCCTGCTGTTGGGCTGCTTGCTCGGCCTGTTCCTGTTCGGCGCGCGCTTGCTCCGCACGGGCCCGTTCTGCTTGTTCCTGTTCGGCACGGGCCTGCTCCGCAGCGGCCGCGGCCTGCGCCTGCTGCTCCTGCTCGGCCTGCTCCTGCTCGGCCTGCGCGCGCTCGGTCGGCGCATCCGCGAAGAACGCGTTCGCGCGCTCCTGCTGCTCGCGCTGCTGGGGGTCGATCTCCGCCTGGGGCAGGGGCGCGAAGGACGACTCGGCACCGCTCGGCGCCTGCTGCGGCGCCTGGAACTGCGGCTGCTCCTGCTGGCCATCACTCTGCTGCCCGCGGCCCTGCTGCACGTCGTCCTGCACGTACTTCGGCGAGGAGATCGGGTGGTCGGCCGGGTCGTCGGGCAGGCCCTCGATGAGCTGCGTGAAGGTGGCCTCGTCAGCGACGCGACGGCGGTCGGGGTCGACCTGCCAGGTCTCGGCGGCGCGGGCGCGCTCTTCCTGCTCACGCGCATCCTCGCGCTGACCGGCGGGGTTCTGCCCAGCATCCTCGGCACCGAGCGCGTTCTGGATGTCCTCGAGCGACATCTGGCGCGTCTTCGGTTCAACGGGCTCGCCCGACTCCTCGAACGGCGAGGCCGCGGGCGCCGACTGCTGCGGCGCGGCGGTCTCGGGCGGGATCGACGGCTGCGCGGTCGCCTCGTCGACGTGCTGCGGGAACATCGGCGGCACCTGCCCGGTGTCGCCGGCCGCAACGTCCTCGACCGGGCCGGTCTCGAAGACGTTCGGGTTGAAGCGACGCCGCGAGCGCCGCGACGGAAACTCTTCGGGGGCCGCGGGCTGCGCCGGCGCATCCTGCTGCGGCGCGCTCGACTTCGGCACGAACTGGCTGAAGAAGTCGTCGTCTTCGCCGAACCCGGCGTCGGCCGCTCCGACCGCGAACGGGTCTGGCGATCCGCCGCCCGGGCGGTGCATCACCGAGTTGCGCTCGGCCGCGTCGCCGGGCTGCGCCGACTCCTGCGTGGTCGCTAAGCGACTGCCACACTCGCCGCAAAAACGCTGGCCCGCGACGATGGTGGCCCCACACACGGGACAGGTCTTGTTGCTCATCATGCCTCCTGTCGCCAATTTACCGCGGCGAGGGGCAGAACCTCGGCAATGTCGTGCGGGCGGCGTACAATTCATCAGCCACCGACCATATGATGCACGGCGCGGTGCGACGCGAGGGGGAGTTTCTGCATGGCGAAGAACCGGGCCCACCAGCCAGCCACCTCGCAGATCCTCACCAAGCGCAGCATCCACCTCGTCCTCCTCAGCATCATCGTGTCGATGTTCCTGTCGGCGCTGAACCAGACCGTCGTCGGCACCGCGATGCGCACGATCGCCGACGAGCTCGGCGGCCTGTCGCTGCAGGCGTGGGTGACCACCGCGTTCCTCATCGCCTCGACGGTGAGCACGCCGATCTACGGCAAGCTCTCGGATGTGCTGGGTCGCCGGCCGCTCATGCTCACGGCCATCGTGATCTTCGCGCTCGGCTCGGTGCTGTCGACGTTCTCGCAGGACATGATTCAGCTCGCCGCCTTCCGCGCGGTGCAGGGCCTCGGCGCCGGCGGCCTCATGTCGCTGCCGCTCGCGATTCTCGCCGACATGTTCGCGCCGAAGGATCGCGCCCGGTATCAGGGCCTGTTCATGGCGGCGTTCGGCGTGGCCTCGGTCGCGGGCCCGCTCATCGGCGGCCTGTTCGCGGGCATGGATGAACTGCTCTGGATCTCGGGCTGGCGCTGGGTGTTCCTCATCAACGTGCCGCTCATCGCGATCGCGTTCGTGCTCGTCTCGCGTTTCCTGCACCTGCCCCGCAAGCGGGCGCAACCGCGCATCGACTTCGGCGGCGCCGCGCTCGTCACGCTCATCGTCGTGCCGCTCATTCTCGTCGCCGAGCAAGGCGCGTACTGGGGCTGGACCTCGGCGCCCGCGGTCGTTTGCTACGTCGTCATCATCGCGGCGTTCGTCGGCTTCATCTTCACCGAGCGCTACATGGGCCGCGACGCGCTCATTCCGCTGCGGCTCTTCTCGTCGCGCGCCTTCACGATCGCCGTGCTGCTCAGCGTGCTCGTCGGCTTCGCGATGTTCAGCGTCATGACGACGCTGCCCCTCTACATCCAGGTGGTGATGGAGCTCGAGCCGACCGCCGCGGGCCTCGCGCAGCTGCCGCTCATCGGCGCGCAGCTCATCACGTCCTCGGTCATCGGCTTCGTCTATGCCAGGCTGGGGCGCGCGAAGTGGATCGTCGTGCTCTGCCTCACGCTGCTCACCGTCGCCTTCGCGATTCTCGTCACGCTGCGCTACGACGACCCGCTCTGGAAGCTCTACCTGCCGATGGTGCTCTTCGGCGCCGCCCTCGGCGGGCTGCTGCAGGGCCTCACCCTCGTGCTGCAGAACTCGGTCGACCCGACCGAGATGGGCGTCGCGACCAGCGCATCCTCGTTCTTCCGCTCGATCGGCGGCACGCTCGGCACCGGCATCACCTTCTCGCTGCTGTTCGGCACCCTGACGCAGACGATTCCGGCGGCGCTCAACTCCCCCGCCCACTCGGGCCCGGTCGCCGACGCCCTCGCCGAACAGGCGAAGTCGCCCGACGCCGCGAACGAGCGCATCGTCGAGCTACTGCGCGGCCCGAGCAATCAGGCGGCCGCCGCGATGAACGGCGACACGAGCTTCCTCACCGGCGCCGACGCGCGACTCTCCGCGCCGTTCATGGATGCGTTCAACAACTCGCTCGCCTACGGCTACTGGCTCGCGCTCGGCATGCTCGTCATCGCGCTGCTGCTCTCGTTCGTGCTGCCGAACCAGCCGTTCCGCACGGCCTCGGCGCTGCAAGAGATGCAGCAGCGCGGCGACCTGCGCAGCAACGCGACGACCTAATCAGCGGCACAGCGCGCCCTCGGCTTCGCTCGCTAGCGTGAGGCCATGTCTGATGCTTACACCGTGACGCACGAGCCCGACAACGAGCGCTACGCCCTCTACCTCGACGATGAGGTCGCCGGTTTCGCGCACTACACCGAGACCGAACACGAGCTCGTCTTCGACCACACCGTGGTCGACCCCGACCATCGCGGCGCGGGTGTCGCGTCGGAACTCGTGAAGTCGGCACTCGACGACGTGCGCGACAACAGCACGAAGCGCGTCGTGCCCGCGTGCAGCTACGTGCAGGCGTGGATCGCGCGGCACGAAGATTACAGCGCTCTCACACAGCGCTAACGTTCGTGCCATGGTGCCTCCGTAGCGTGGAAGCCATGAGCAAGCACACGACCCGCACCGTATTCGCCCTGTTCGCCGCACCGATTCTGCTCGGCACGCTGGCCGCGTGCTCGAGCGCCGACTCGACATCGACCGACCCGGCGGCCGACAGCGCCGCTCCAGCCGAGACGGGCACGGCGGTCGAGACCACCGCGCCCGCCGAAACCGCAGCGCCCCAGCCGGATGCGGCGGACGGCGGCAGCGGCACGGTCGACATCGACTACACGACCGCGATCACGACTGCGCAGGATGCGGTTGGTCCGGGCGCGATCGCCGTCGCGCTCGACCTCGATGACAACGACTCCGAGCGCTTCGAGATCGAGGTCGCCTACGAGGGTGCCGAATACGAAGTCGAGGTCGCGGCCGAAGGCACGGCACGCGTCGACGAGCAGGACGAGGAGGATGACGACGACCACGCGCGCCTCTCGGAACTCGCGGTGCGCATGGAGCAGGCGATCGCCCTCGCCCAGACGCACCAGGACGGCGCGATCGACAGCGTCGAGCTCGACACCGACGACGGCGCCCTCGAGTGGGAGATCGACTACGACGATGACGACCAGAGCGCCGACCTCATCATCGACGCAACGACCGGCGACATCCGAGAAGACGACTAGCAGCCGCGCGGCTACGGGACTCGGTTAAGCCAGGCGTCCGTCGCGAACTTCGTACGCACCAGTTCCTCGGCGCGCTCGAGTTCCTCGGGCGTGATCTCGCCCGGGGCACCGCCGTGGAGGTCGAGGAACGTGTCGCGCAGGTGCGCGATGATGTCGGCCCGCGGCATGCCGGTCTGTGATTTCAGCGGGGAGACCCGCTTCTTCGCCGACTTCGTGCCCTTGTCACTCATCTTCTCGCGGCCGATGCGCAGCACCTGCACCATCTTCTCGGCGTCGATGTCGTACGACAGCGTCGCGTGGTGCAGCACGGCACCCGAGCTGAGTCGCTTCTGCGCGGCGCCGCCGATCTTGCCCTGCGGCGATGCAATGTCGTTGAGCGGCTCGTAGCTCGCTTCGATGCCGATGCTCGTGAGTGCCTCGAGCACCCACTCGTCGAGGAAGCTGTAGGACTCGGCGAAGCTCATGCCCGCGACGAGCTCGGCCGGCACGTAGAGCGAGTACGTCACGATCGACCCCGCCTCCATGAACATCGCCCCGCCGCCCGAGATGCGGCGCACGACCTGCACGCCGTACTTCTCGGCGTTCTCGAGGTCGACCTCGTTCTTCACCGACTGGAACGAGCCGAGCACGACGGCCGACTCGTCCCACTCCCAGAAACGCAGCGTCGGCGGGCGGTGGCCCGCGCCGACCTCCTCGGTGAGCACCTGGTCGAGCGCGACTTGCGTCATCGGCGAGAGCGGGCCGTGTTGAATGACCTGCCAGTCGTACTCGCGCCAGTCGCGTGCGCCGAGAATCGCCCGGCGCACGGCGACGGCGACGGCCTCGGGCGAGAAGCCAAGCAGCACCGCGTCCGCGGGCAGCGCGTCGCGCACCGCGCGGGCGATGTCTTCACTCGTGCTCTCGAGCGACAGCCCGTTGAGCGCCGCGTTCACGAGTTCGAGGGCCTCGTCGGGCTCGAGGAAGAAGTCGCCGGCGAGGCGCACGTTCGCGAGCGCGCCGTCCTCGGCGTCGAAGTCAATGACGACAAGCTTGCCGCCGGGAACCTTGTATTCGCCGTGCACGAGTGCCGGCCTCCGATCTTCGGTCGTGTGCGTTAGCGCCCGAGTTCGCTCGGCGCGCGAAGGTGCCAGTCGAGCCACTCGACGAGGTCGGTCGTGGCGTCGGCTCGGTTGAGTTCGTTGAAGACTTCGTGGCGGGCATCGTCGTAGATGCGCAACGTCACGTCTTGCATCCGCGACAGGTGGCGGTAGTACCAGGCGAGCGCCCGGGCGCCGCGGCCGCGGTTCGAGACCGGGTCTTCGCTGCCACCAAGGATGTACATGGGCACGCGCGCGGCGCGGCCCGTGAGCAGCGGCCGCGGCACCGAGAAAGCGCCGAGCACGGCCGGAATATCGAGCATGTCTGACTGGCCGATGTCGAAGCCGTAGCGGTCGTCGATCATCCACTTGATCTCGGCCTTGTCGCGCGTGAGCCAGCTCATGCCATGCCCGTCACCGTCCCACTGCTCGTTGAAGTTGCCGGTGTTCGCGATGCCAGGGATGAGCAGGGTCGTGCCCGACCAGACGACGGCATCGAAGAGGGTCGGGTTGGTGGCGAGAATCTGCTGCCCCATGAGCGAACCCCACGAGTGTCCGAATTCGACGAACGGGATGCCCGGGTAGAGCTCCTTGCCCCACTCGATAACGCGGCGCACGACGCGAATTGAGTCGCGCATCCCGTGCTCGCCCATGACGCCGATGCCCTTGTCGTTCACGCCCGTGCGGCCGTGGCCGATGTGGTCGTTCGCGATGACGGCGTAGCCCGCGGCGGTGAGGTCGTTCGCGAGGCGCTGGTAGCGGCGCGCGTGTTCGCCCGCGCCGTGCGAGATGTGGATGAGCGCGACCGGTTCACCCTCGGGCCGCCACTCGTAGATGTGCACCGAGACGCCGTTCACGTCGAGCAGATGCTCGCGGTAGTCGACCTCGAACCCGTCGTTCGTCGTGTCGATGCCGGGCGTGTAGAAGCGGTCGGCGACGCCCATCAGCCCTCGACTCCTGCCTGCGCGGCCTCCCAGCGAGCGTCAATTACGGCGGTGAACTCGCGCACGAGCAGCGCGATCTCGTCGTGGTTTGCGATGATCGGCGGCGCGAGGCGCACGGTAATGCCGTGCGTGTCTTTCGCAAGGATGCCGTGGTCGAGCAGGTCGAGACAAACATCGTGCGCGCTGCCGATCGCCGGGTCGATGTCGACGCCGGCCCAGAGGCCCGCGCCGCGCACCTCGGTGACGCCGCGGCCGATGAGCGACTCAAGCGCGTCGAAGAGCACCGGGTGGAGCTCCTGGTTGCTGCGCTGCCAGGTGCCGCTCGCGAGTTCGTCGACGACGGCCTGGCCGACGGCCGCGGCCATCGGGTTACCGCCGAAGGTCGAGCCGTGCGCGCCGGGTGTGAGCACACCGAGCACGTCCTCGTTGCCGATGACGGCCGAGACCGGCAGGATGCCGCCGCCGAGCGCCTTCGCGACCGTGATGAGGTCGGGCTCGACGCCCTCGGCCTGGAACCGGAAGGTCGTGCCGGTGCGGCCGAGGCCCGTCTGCACCTCGTCGAAGATGAGCAGCACGTTGCGTTCGCGCGTGATGCGGCGCACCTCGGCGAGGTAGCCCTCGTCGGGCAGGAGGATGCCGGCCTCGCCCAGGATGGGCTCGAGGATGACGGCGACGGTGTCGTCGTCGATCGCCCGTTCGACCGCGGCCGCGTCGTTGAACGGCACGAGCTCGAAGCCGGGCGTGTAGGGGCCGTAGTCGGCGCGGGCCACCGGGTCGTCGCTGAGCGAGACCATCGTCATGGTGCGGCCGTGGAAGTTGCCTTGCATGCCGATCACCTTCTGGCGGCCGTTCTCGACGCCCTTGACCTTGACGCCCCACTTGCGGGCGACCTTGATCGCGGTCTCGTTCGCCTCGGCGCCGGTGTTCATGATGAGCACCTGGTCTTTGCCCGCGAGCTTCGCGAGGCCCTCGGCGAAGTCGCCGAGGCCCTCAACGAACACCGCACGCGACGCGAGCGAGATCGTGGCCATCTGGTCGCGGGCCGCCGCGAGGAACTTCGGATAGGCGTGGCCGAAGGTCGTCGCCGAGAACGCCGAGAGGCAGTCAAGGTAACGCTTGCCGTCGACGTCGGTGACCCAGGATCCTTCGCCGGAGGCGAGCACGATCGGCAACGGTGCGTAGTTGTTCGCCGTAAACTGCTCGACCTTGGTTACTTCCTGCAGCTCGCGTTCGCTGAGTCTGGCCCGCTCATCTGTCATGGGTGCAAGCCTAGCGCGCACGCGCCGGGCGCCCCATGAACTCGGGGCACCCGGCGCGAGGCAGGCACTGGCTAGTTGCCGTCCTTCGAGACGAGGATCTTCACGGCCGTCTCGTTGTGGTTGATGAGGGTGTCGAAGCCCTTCTCAACGAGGTCGTCAAGCGCGATCTTGCCGGTGATGAAGGGCTTGAGGTTGACCTTGCCCTCCTCGACGAGCTTGATCGTGTCGGGGTGGTTGTTCACGTAGGCGATCGAGCCGCGCATGTCGATCTCCTTCATGACGAGCTTGTGCATGTCGAAGTCGGCCTTGTGGCCCCAAATCGAGACGATGAGCAGCACACCGGTCGGGCGCAGCGCATCCATGAGCGTGTCGAGCACGACCTGCACGCTCGTGGCCTCGAACGCGACATCCGCACCCTTACCACCGGTGCGCTTGCGAATCTCCTCGGGCACGTCGACCTCGCGCGGGTCGAACGCCTCGTCCACAACGCCCGCTTCGAGCGCCTTCTGGCGGCGCAGCTCGCTGAGCTCTGAGACATAGACGGTGACGCCGATCGCCTTGAGCACGGTCGCGGTGAGCAGGCCGATGGGGCCCGCGCCGCCGACGAGGGCGGTCTGGCCGGCGACGGCACCCGAGCGGTCGACCGCGTGCTTCGCGACCGAAAGCGGCTCGATGAGCGCGGCCTCGTCGAGGGGGATGTCCTTCGAGATCTTGTGCACCCAGCGCTCGCGCACGACGATCTTCTCGGCAAGGCCGCCACCGCGGCCGGCGAGGCCGATGAAGTTCATGTTCGGCGAGAGGTGGTAGTCGCGGCTGCTCGGGCCGGTGTCGACGTCGTCGGCGATGATGTACGGCTCAACCACCACGTGGTCGCCGACCTCAACGCCCGTGACGCCCTCGCCGACCTCGTAGACGACGCCCGACATCTCGTGCCCGAGCGTGACCGGCGATTCCTCGCCGGAGATCGGATGCGGGTGGCCCTGCGGCGGGCAGAAGATGGGCCCGTCGAGGAACTCGTGCAGGTCGGTGCCGCAGATGCCGCAGTAGGCGACGTCGATGCCGACCGTGCCCGGTTCGACCGTGGGTGCCTCGATGTCTTCGATGCGAATGTCGTGGTTGCCGTAGTAACGAGCTGCCTTCATTTCACCCTCCATGTAGGTCCTTCTGGGACACCTCAATTATCGGCCCGCGAACCGTAAGTTTCGCTGAAGCCGGAGGGGAAAACCGGTGGCTACTGCGGGAACATTTTGCCCGGGTTGAGAATGCCCTGCGGGTCGAAGACGGCCTTGATCTGCCGTTGCAGCCCGAGCTGTGTGTCACCGAGCTCGTCGCCGAGCCAGCGGCGCTTGAGCATGCCGATGCCGTGCTCGCCCGAGAGCGTGCCGCCGAGCTCGAGCGCGGCCTCGAACAACTCGCCCGCGGCCTGCCAGATCTCGTCGGGCACCGCATCCGCCGAGCCCTCGAACACGAACGTGGGGTGCAGGTTGCCGTCGCCGGCGTGCGCCGGGCAGGCGATGAAGACGTCGTACTTCGCGGCGATCGCCTCGACCCGCTCGAACATGTCGGCCATCCGCGAGCGCGGCACGGCGCAGTCTTCGACGAGCATCGCGCCCATCGCCTCGAGGGCGGGGAAGCCACGGCGGCGTACGTCAACGAGGGTCGCCGCCGACTCGGGGTCGAGCGTGAGTTCGGCCGAGGTCGCGAGCGGCGAGACGAGCTCGAGGATGCGCTCGGCCTCGCCCCGCGCATCCGCCCCGTCGGTCTGGATGAGCAAGTAGGTGTTGCCCTGCGACGCGAGGTCGACGCCCGTCGCGTTCGAGGCGGCGACGAGCATGTTGCGGTCGAGCAGCTCCATGATCGCGGGGCGGATGCCGGCGGCGGTGACGGCGGCGGATGCGTCGGCCGCGTCGCGCACGCCCGCGAAGTACGCGCCGATGGTCGGCACCTCGCCGGTGATCGCGGGCCGCAGCTTCAGGGTCGCCTCGACGATGACGCCGAGCGTGCCCTCGCTGCCGATCATGAGCGCGCAGAGGTCGTAGCCGGTGACGCCCTTGACGGTGCGGTGGCCTACCTCGATGAGCTCACCCGACGCAAGCACGACCTTGAGCGCGAGCACCGCCTCGCGGGTGACGCCGTACTTTGCGCAGAGCAGGCCGCCCGCGTTCATCGCGATGTTGCCACCGACGCTCGAGAAGTCCTTCGACGCGGGGTCGGGCGGCCACCACAGGCCCTGCTTCGCGAGTTCGGCGTTGAGCTCGCCGTTGAGAATTCCGGGCTCGACGACGCAGAGTTGGTCGTCGGGCTGCACCTCGAGAATGCGACGCATGCCCGCGGTCGAGAGCACGATCTCGCCCTCGCCGGCCGAGGCGGCGCCCGCGAGGCCCGAGCCGGCGCCGCGGGGCACGATCGGCGTGCGCGTCTCGCTCGCGATGCGGCAGGTCGCCTGCACGTCCTCAATCGTCGCCGCCTCCACGAGCGCGAGCGGCCTGCCCACCGCGAGCGCACCCGAGCGGTCGGTGCGCAGCGTCGCGAGCACCGCGGGGTCGGTGACGACGCGCTCGCCGAGCTGCTCCCGCAGGAGCTCGAGGACTGCCGGCATTACGCCCCTTCAGGTCGTCGCAGCTGCCCGCCCTCGGAGAGCACGCTGACGTTGTGGTCAATGACGAGTTCGTGCGGGAACAGCTGCTGCACCCGCTCGTCGCGGTAGCCGAAGCGGTGCGCCGTGATCGAGATCGACTGCTCGCGCAGGAACGGCAGCATCTCGAGCCGGCCCGCGAGCGTGACATCGTCAGAGAACAGGGCGATGTCGACCGAGTTCTTGAGGTGCGCGCAAAGCTGGCTGCGCGAGCCGCCGAGCAGTCGGATGCGCGGGGCCTCGACCAGCCCCTCATCGCGCATGCGCTCGAGGAACTCGTCGTCGCGCTCGATGCGCACCTGCGCCTCGCGCTGCGCGAGCTCGCGCAGCAGGGTCGGCGGTAGCTCGTTCGCGGTCGAGATGAGGAACTTCGCGCGGGCGGCCGAGGCGGCGACGAGCACCTGCCCGAGTTCGGCGGCGGTCGCGTCGGCCGAGATGCGGATGAGGCAGAGCGCCGGCCGGTAGCGCAGCAGGTTGCGCTCGACCGGGAGGTTCGTGACGTCGACGACCTCGCCATACTCTTCGTTCCAGGCGATCTGGCAGCTCAGCGCGGTGCGGCGCACGCGCTCGAAGTCGTCGAAGGCGAGCCCGGGCTGGAGCGCTTCGATGAGGCGGGCGGTCGATTCTTCGAGGCCGCGCAGGTGCAGCGTGTGCGACTGCGAGTGCTCGGCGGGGCGCCAGGCGCCGAGGTGGAGCAGCGTGTTCGGGCCGCCCGACTTCAGCTTGGTGCCGATCATCGAGCGCTTCCAACCGCCGTAGGGCTGGCGCTGCACGCGGTGCTCGACGACGTCGCGGTTGACGAAGAGGTTGCCCGCCTCGACGCCCTGCACCCACTGCGCGATCTCGGAGCGGTCGAGCGAGAACAGGCCCGCGCCGAGGCCATAGTCGAGGTGGTTCTGCAGCTCGATCGCGGCGTTGAGGTGGTCGGCGTGCACGATGTTGATGACGGGCACCGCGGCGTCGTTGCGCAGCAGCGGCGATGTCGGCTTCACGCCCGTGCGCACGCCCGGCGTCCAGAGCCGGCCGGTGTCGTCGAGGCTGCGCGGCTCGACGAGCCAGCGCTCACCCTCGGCAAGCTCCGTGAGCATCTCGTAGCCCTTGCCCGCGGCCTTCGCGACGAGCGGGCCCGCGTGCACAGAGGGGTCGGCCGGGTAGCCGATGCGCGTCGAGGCGACGGCGTCGGCGAGCTGCTCGGCGAAGCGGCTCTTGAACGCCGCCGAGCCGACGAGAATCGCGGTCGACGGCCGCAGCGGGTCTTGCCCCGCCGCGCTGACGACGCTGTGAGCGATGTCGCGCGCGGCCTGGTCGTAGTCGGCCGCCGGCGTGACGATGACCGAGCTCTTGCCGCCCGAGCCGCCGATGAGCGGCAGGTCGGGCCGCCACTCGAGAAAGTGCGAGGCGGTGTTGTAGGCGCCCTGCATGAGCACGCGCTCGACGCGCTCGTCGACGATGAGCTCGCGCCCGAGCTGGTCGTCGGTGATGCGCGAGTAGTCGTTGCCGGCCACCTGCAGCAGGCCGTCGGCGAGCTCGGTCGACCAGAACACGCGGGCGACGATCGCCGCAGTGCGCTCGGTGCGCGGCGAGGGCTTGAGAATCACGGCCGAGCCCGCGCCGAGGGCCGCGACGAGAATCGACACGACCGACGAGACGGGGAAGATCCAGCCGGGCACCGCGACGCTGACGGCCACGGGCTCGAACTCGGCCCCCTGCATCCGGTCGAGCTGGCGCGCGAGGTGCGCGTCGTAGTTCGCGAGGTCGATGGCGTGGCTCACGTCGCGATCGATCTCGTCGAAGGCGAGGCCGGTCTCAGACATGGCGACCTCGATGAGGCGGGCGCGATTCGCGTCGAGCGCCTTCGCGATCTGTTCGAGTGTCGCCGCACGCTCCCAGCCGCTCGTCTGCCGCCACGAGTCGCCGGCGACGTGCGCGCGATCGATGATCTCCTGCACCTGCTCGACCGAGCCGAGCTGGTGTTCGGCGGCCTCGTCGACGCCGAGTTCGCTGCGCGCCGCGCGGCGCTGGATGTTGCTGGCCCAGTCGCGCACGTTCTCGAGCGTCGGGTCGCTGAGCGGGTCGTTGCGGAACGTGTTGCGCAGGATGCGTCCGCGGCGCAGCCCGAGCACGACCTCGGTGAGGTTCGGGGTCGCGCCGGTCTCGGCCGGGTTGATCGAGCCGGAGGCGTCGCCGGCCGGCATGACGCCGGTCTCTTGCGGCTCGGGCCGGTCGACGGGCAGGCCCGCGCCGAGGTCACGGTCGCCAAGCACCGTCGTCGCTTGCGCCTCCTGCGCAAGGTTGCTCAGATCGACCGAGTCGGTGAGCAGGGTGTCGCGCGTGGCGGGCTCGGGCTCGTCTTCGAACATGCCCTCGGGGAACAGCTCGAGCTTGATCGCGGCGGTGACGCCCGGGGCATCCTCGGGCGCGATGCGCTCCTGGTGCCGCAGCTGGCCCGCGGGAATCTGGTGCATCCGCGCGACCGCCGAGAGCAGCCGCTCCTGCTGCGGCCCAAGGCCGTCGACGCTTGTCTCTTCGTGCGCCTCGACGTGCTGCCGGGCCCGATCGGTCACGATCGCGCGCAGATACGCGGCGGCCGGTCGCCAGCCGGCGTTCTCGGGCAGCTGCGCGACGCGCATCGTCAGGTCGACCCCGAGCTCGCGCAGCCGCGTCAGCTCAGCCTCGGTGGTGTCGGGCCGAATCACGACGCCAACGCGGGTGAAGCTCTCGCGCGCCCGGGCGATCGAGGCCGCGAGTGTCGCATCCATCGCCACCGTGCTGTCGACCTCGAGCTCGAGCACCCCGCGGTGCTCGGCCGTGAGCACGCCGTCGATGAGGCGCGCCATGTTCGCGTCGACGTCTTCGTCGGTGAGGTAGGTTGCGACGCGCCAGCCGTTGCGCAGGGCATCGGCGCGCTCGCGCAGGCGGTCGGGCATGCGGTGCAGCGACACCCGAAGCGGGGCGCCGCCCTCCTCGCGCAGCAGGTGCGCCGACCCCGCGAGCCGGCGCAGCAGCGTCGCCGAGTCGGGCAGGTCGACCGGCAGCGCGATGCCGGCGCGGGCGCCGATCGCGTGCTCGGCGCGCAGCGCACGCAGCAGGGTCTCGACCGCGAGCTCGACGTTGCGCGAGGTCGTCGCCCGCAACACCAGGCGCGGCTGGTGCTGCTGCTCGCGCGCGACGGCGAGCAGGGTCGCGAGCTGGGCGGCGGCACGGTCGGCCGTGCCCGAGAAGTCCCAGTCGACGGGGCGCGGCTCGAGCGCGTTCCAGTCGAGCTCGACCTGCGCGACGCTCGGATGTGTGAGCAGGGTGCGCACGCGCCCCCGCACGGCCGCGGCGCCGCGCTCGCCGAGCACCGGGTCGGTGAGCGGACGCACGCGCACGTCGGCGTTGCGTTCGCGGGCACGGTCGAGGGCCTTGTTCAGCGGCTCGGCGCCGGCCTCGGTGACGGCCTGGCCGAAGAGGCCGCGCGTCGCCCGGCGCACTGCGGGCACGGCAATGAAGGGAATGCCCGGGCCGGCGAAGGCGCCGAGGCGGAACTTGCGGCGCGTGGCCGGGGTGAGCGACGCTGGGATGCGGTCGCCGAGGTCGCTCAGGCCGAAGCCCGAGGCCAGCAGGTCGTCGGGGCGGAGCACGTCGTCGATGAGGCCCCGGAGGAAGGCGGCGCCGCCCTCCTCGTCGAGCGCGCGGTCGAGGTCGCCACGGCCGTCGAGCTTCTCGCGTCGTCGCGAGCTCGTCTCAGCCTCGAGTTGCCGGTGGAGCTCCTCGCGCTGCCGCGCATCCTCTTGCCACCATCGGCCGAGTAGCTCGAGCGCGGGCGGCACGGCCGCGTCGATCGGCACGTTGCCGGGCGTCTGCACCTCCTGGCGTTCGGCCTGGGGCTGGGCGCGGGGCGGCAACGGTGTCGGCGTGATGACCTCGGCCTGCTCGATCGGCTCGGCGTGCTCGGCGTAGTCCTCCGGCGCATCCTCTTGGCGCTTGCGATGCATCACATCGCGCACGAGGTCCGCTCGTTCAACCCGTCGGGCCCGCGCCTGCGACTGTCGCGGATCCCTCCCCTCCGATGCCGGTGGCGTAGTGCCCGGGGCGCCGGGATTACCCGCGTCATCGGGGGGAAGGAGATCTGCCATAGAGGCGAGCTTACTTCGGCTGCTGCAGAATTCCGTCGAAGAACGCGGCCAATTCGGCAGTCGCGTCGAGCGGCAGCACCTGGGCAACGTACTGGTCGGGGCGCACGACGACGATCGCGCCGTCGCGCGAGATTTCACGCTCGTCGAAGATGTCGTGACCGCGCCCGGTGGCGAACACCTTCTCCCAGTCGTTCACCCGCCACTCGCCGATCTCGGGGAAGAAGACGGCGGGCACGTCGGCGTATTCGACTTCGGTGTAGTCCTGCTGGTAGATCACCTTCGCGTCGAAGTACGCATCCTGGTCAAGGCCCGCCGGCGTGAACTTCACGATGGGCGAGGCGGGGTCGGAGCCGAGCCACTCCCCCAGGCGCTTCGTCGCCGAGTCCTCGCTCGGCTTCGCCGCGTCGGCGAACACGTAGATGCGCCAGCGGCCGTCGGCGGCGTGGCTGTGGCCGAGGTGGAGCGGGTTGTTGTCGCCGCGGCGCACGACCATGGCCGACTTGAAGCGCTTGCCGAGGGGGAAGCCGGCGGCGAGCTGCTGGTGCTCGTCGCTGCCGCAGAGTCGCGAGAGCGGCTTGTACTGGGTCATGAACCCGGCCGGAAACTCGAAGGTCTTCTCGTAGAACTCCTCGAGCTGGCCCGGGTAGTCGAACTCCTCGGGCTTGCGCGCCATCATCGACGACCACTCGCGGTCGAAGTCGATGAGGTTCTGCGCGATCTCCTGCCGCTCATCCGAGTACGAGTGCAGCAGCGAGGCGTCGGCGCGGCCCTCGAGCACGTGCCCGAGCTTCCACGAGATGTTCCAGCCGTCCTGCATCGACACGTTCATGCCCTGGCCGGCTTTCGCCGAGTGGGTGTGGCAGGCGTCGCCGCAAATGAAGACGTGCGGGTTCTTCGTGGCCTCGTCGCCGTCGTCGATCTCGTCGAACTTATCGGTGACGCGGTGGCCGACCTCGTACACCGAGCTCCAGGCGACGTCGCGCACGTCGATCGAGTAGGGCGCGTAGATCTCGTTGGCGCGGCGAATGACCTCCTCGACCGGGGTGTTGCGCACCGCGTGGTTGTCGTCGACCGGCACCTCGCCGAGGTCGACGTAGATGCGGCAGAGGTGCCCGCCCTCGCGCGGGATGTGCAGGATCGAGCCGCGCTCGGAGTGGATCGTGCACTTGAGGCGCCAGTCGGGGAAGTCGGTCTTCACGATCACGTCCATGACACCCCACGCGTGGTTCGCCGTGTCGCCCTGCGGGATGCGCCCGATCGACTTGCGCACGCAGCTGTGCGCGCCGTCGCAGCCGATCACGTACTTCGCGCGGATCGTGCGCTCGCTGCCGGCATCCGCCCCGTCGGTGCGCCGCAGCTGCACCGTCACGGGGTACTCCTTGGCGGCGTCGTCGCCGACCTCGAGCGAGAGGAACTCCCAGCCGTAGTCGGGCGTGATGCGCCCGGGCGCGCGCTTCGCGGCCTGCGCGTAGTAGTCGAGCACTCGGGCCTGGTTCACGCAGAGGTGCGGGAACTCCGAGAGCGCGTGGTCGGGGTCGTCGAGCGTGCGACCGGTGCGGATGATGTTGCCCGGGTTCGCCGGGTCGGGGGTCCACGACGCCATCTCGGTGATGCGGTAGCCCTCGGCGATGATCGCCTCGGCGAAGCCGAAGGCCTGAAAGGTCTCGACCGAGCGGGCCTGGATGCCGTCGGCCTGGCCGAGCTCGAGGCGACCGGGGCGGCGCTCGATGAGGTGGGTCTTCACGTTCGGGAACTGCGCGAGTTGCGCGGCGGCGAGCATGCCAGCAGGGCCGGAACCAACGATGAGCACGTCAACCTCGTCGGGCAGCTCGGTGGGGCGGTTCGCGCCATAGCCAACCGCCGGCTTGATGCGGGGCTCGCCGGAGACGTAGCCGTGGTGGTGGAACTGCATTGGTCGCTCTCCTCGGTCGCCCGAGCCACCGCCGCGTGGATCGGGCATTGTTCACTATTTGAACGCGTAGTTCGATTGTTGCATACGAGATTGGCGCAAAACAAGATGCGCGGGCGCGACCATGGTCGCGCCCGCGCATCTAAGCGGTTGGAGAGTCGGCCTATTCGGCGGCCGCGTGCCACTCGTTCGGGTACGGCGAGCGGGTCGACGGCACGCGCGCGGCCTCGCCCCACTCGAGCACCCAGTCGGGCATGACGGCGGGCACATCGGCGGCCTCGTGCAGCTGCTCGAGCACCTGATCGTGGCTGATCGCACCGTTCGGGCCGGTGAAGCGGCCGAGCACGAACGACTGCGCGTAGATCTCGCCATCCTTCACGAAGCGGTGCTCGATGTAGAAGTTGCGGTCGTCCATGCCGAGGTAACGCGTGTTGAGCTCGTACTTGTCGCCGAGGGTGAGCGATTTGCGGTAGGTCATGGTCTGGCGCGCGACGACCGCGTTCCAGCCGAGGGCCTGGATGCGCTTCCACAGCCCCGTGCGCAGCATGAAGTCGAGGCGCCCTAAGTCCTGAATCGTCAGGTAGGTGCCGTTGTTCATGTGCATTTGCACGTCAAGGTCGAGGGGGCGCACCGTCATTCGGATGCGCGAGATGTCACGAACGTCGCGGGGGCGGGCGGTCTTTGCCTGCAGCCACACGCGGAGCATGCGCCAGAAAAACTTCACGCGCCGAGCCTAGGTGGCCGGGCGCGTGAAGCCATGACGCTTGTTGAGTCCCTACAGTCGCGGCGGTCGCTAGCTGTACTTCCCCGGCTTGTTGTGAACGTCTGGGCTCGGTGAGTGCGTCTCCGATCCCCGAAGCCTTCCTGCGCCGCATGATCGGACCCTCGTCGCACGGAGTGGCGCCGTCAGCGACAACTGGCGCCGTCAGCATCGCGCCAGTTGTCACTGACAGCGCCACTTCCATTCGCACCGCGACGTTGAGAGCGCCACTTCCGTTCGCACCGCGTCACTGAGCGCGCCAATGGCATTTGCGCGGCGTCGCTGACCGCGCCACTGCTCACGCGACAGGCATCAGGGCGGAGTTGGGCACTTGCCGCGATAGAGTTTGACGCCCCAATGGCGCCGAAGTTCGAGTCCCCACCTCGGCGTGTGCTGGGTCGACATGACCCAGGTGTCCCATATACGGCGCAGGAGGTATATATCCCTTCTGCGCCGTATATGGGACAGCCGGGTCACCTTGCCTCGTTGCGCCGGCGAACTCGCCGCCCACCGTTCACAACGTCACAGGGAAGAACAGCTAGCTACCGTCGCGCGGCAGGTTGATCTTGCCGGTCTCGGGGCGCTCTTCGTCGACCGCGGGCACGTCCTCCGGCGGCACCGAGTCGCCGAACTCCTCGCGCTCGAGGCGCATGAGCTCGCGCAGGTCGAGCGCGCTCGTCTCGGCGAGGGGCTCGCCCATGACGATCCACTCCATGCCGTCGAGCAGCGACGCAACCGAGCGTTGGCGCGCGACGACGTCGATGCGCAGGCCGAGGGCGCGCGCATCCTTCGCCGTTCGGGGACCGATCGCCGCGAGCAGCAGATCGCTCGGCACGGGCGAGAACTGCTTCTGCACCTGCTCGGCGACCGAGCCCGAGGTGATGAGCACGGCGCGGATGCGGCTATTGCGAATGTCGTGCTGGATCGACTCGGCCGCGGGCACGCCGACACTGCGGTAGGCGATCACCGAGTCGACGCTGTGGCCGCGGCGCGCGAGGCCGTTCGAGAACGCGGGCTTCGAGTGCTCGGAGTGGAGCCAGAGCACTCGGATCTTCGGCATGCGCCGGCCGCTCTCGCGCCACTCCACGAGCAGACCCTTGGCCGAGTTGTCGTGCGTCGGTACGAAGTCGACCTTGTAGCCAGCCGCGGAGAGCGCGGTGGCGGTGGTCTCACCGGCCGCCGCGATGCGCGTGCTCTCGGGCACGCGCGCCTGCAGCGAGTGCATGACGTCGACGGTCGTCGCGCTCGTGACCACGAGCCAGTCGTACTCGCCGCGCTCGAGCCGCACGAGCGCATCCATGAGCTTCGGCGAGTCGCCGGGGGCGGGGCTCGCGAAGTTGATCAGCGGCGCAGTAATGGGAAACGCCCCGCGGGCGCGCACGGCCTCGGCCACGTCGTGGCCGAAGGTGCCGCCGCGAGGAACCAGAATCTTCCAACCGCGAAGCGGTCCAAGCGTTCGTTGGCTAGTCATGGCAGCGGGTCATCGCAGAACTTCAAATACCTCAGAGGAGTTGATCCAACGGCCGGTCAGCGGGGTGCCGGCCACGGCGATCGAGTCGCCGAAGGGTTCGGAGGGGTCGCCGAGCAGCCACTGCGGCTCGTCGGCCTCAGCCACAATCGTAAACGCGTCGATGCCGACGCCGACGCGCGAGTGCAGGCTCACGACCGCGGCCGCATCCTCGTCGCCAAGCTCTTCGTCGTCTTCGTCCTCGACCTCGTCGGCCGCCTCGACCGGCTGGAAGTTCGGCTCGGCGTGCCGACCCGAGCCGCCCTCGGTCGTGCCGAAGGCGTCGACGAAGCTGATCCAGGCGCCGGCCTCGGGCTCGAGCTCGGTGAGCTCAACCGTGAGGTCGGCCGACACGGGCGCGGTCGCGAAGTAGCGGCTGAACACGCGCAGCAGCTGGCGGTAGGCCCACTGGAGGTCGTCGGCCACCGGGCCGCGCAGCCACAGGCACACCGCCGGGTCGGCGAAGCTGCCGAGGGTGAGGTCGTAGATGCCGCGCACCTCGACGCCCTCGTCACGAATCTCGGCGAGCACGCCCTCGAACTGCTCGAGCGACTTCACGGCCTCATCGGCCGCGGCCACCTCGGCGTAGTCGCTGTCGGTGTTGACGCCAAACGTGGCGAAAACCGAGTAGTTCACCGACTCGTCGGTCGACTCGAGGTCTTCGCCCTCAAACGGTGCTGCTTCGGTCATGCCGACTCCTTTGCTTAGCGCTTGCGGTTCGCGAGCACGATGGCGCCCGCGACAATGCCGACGAGGCCGAGCACGGCGCCGCCGAGCAGGCCGTAGACGCGAGTCGGGTTCTCGTCTTTCGCGCGCAGGAACTGCGCCTTGCGCTCGTCGGCCCACTCGCCGACGCGGGCGGGCACATCGAGGCGGTACTCGAGCGCGTTGAGCGTTTCGGCGAGTTCGCGGCGCAGCTCTTCGCGGCTGCGGCTCGGGGTGTCGTTACTCATACTTGCCCATTCCCTTCAGAGCGTTGAGGTCCTGCTTGACCGACTTGACCGTGTCCTGCGGTACGACGCCCTGCATGCGCTTGAACAGCGTGATGGCGACGAGCGCGGCGATGATCATGATCACGAGCAGCGCGCCCGCGACGATGAGCGCCGACAGCCACGGGGCGAACACCGTGTTGAGGCCGAGGATCGCGGCGGTGATGAGCACCGCCCAGAGCGTCAGCGCGAAGAACGCGACGACCGCGAACAGCCCCGCGCCGATGCCGCCCTTGATGGCCTTGCCCTGCAGCTCCTGCTTCGCCTCGGCCGCCTCGGCCTTGGCGAGCTCGATGCCGAGCCGCGGCACATCGCCGAGCAGCTTGCCGAGCGGTCGCTTGGACTTTGGGTTGAACTTGCCGAAGCGCATCGGAGCTTCCGTGTTCGGGAAGGGTCCGCGCGCGTCAGACGCGTTCGGCTTGTCGTAGGTACTCACAGGTGCCCCCTTGATTTCGAATCCACGGATAAGTTCGCGACGCGCCTAGCGCGCGTTGCGCTTGCCCTTGGCGCGGGCACCGTCGCCGAAGACGAGGTTGCCAAGCCCGGCGCCGATCTGGCCGACGCCCTTCAGCGTGCTCGTGACAAAGCTCGGCACGTACGTGTCGACGAGCCCCGCCACATTGTCACGCTGCTTCACGACCGCCTTCGAGTTCCAGAGCGCGCCAGCGCGCTCCGAAATCTGCTCGTAGCGCTCGCGCCCTGCGCGGGTCCCCAGTACGTACCCGGTGGCGATGCCGGCGATGAGTGCGATCTTGGTTGCAGCCTTCATGGTGCGTCCTTCACAGTCGGTGGGTGATCCAGCAAACCACGTTAGTCACCGGATGTATCGGTTTCGTGAGAGCGAACCCGCGCTACCAAATCTCAACACGGTCGGCCTCGTCGAGCCACAGCGCGTCGTCGGGCCCAACCTCGAAGGCCTCGTAGAACGGGGTGAGGTTGCGCACAATCTGGTTGCAGCGGAACTCGGCGGGCGAGTGTGGGTCGACCGCGAGCAGCATCTTCATGTACTCGGGGCGACGCTTCTCTCGCCAGGCCTGGGCCCACGACAAATAGAAGCGCTGCGCGCCCGTGAGCCCGTCGATGACCGGCGACTCGGCGCCGTCGAGGTGGCGCAGGTACGCCTTCCAGGCGATGCCGAGGCCGCCGAGGTCGCCGATGTTCTCGCCGATCGTGAGCTCGCCGTTGACGGTCTCGCCGTCGACGCCCGCGGGCGACAGGGCCGAGTACTGGCCGATGAGCGAGGCGGTGTGCCGCTCGAAGGCCTCGCGGTCGGCCTCCGTCCACCAGTCGACGAGTCGACCGTCGCCGTCGTACTTCGAGCCCTGGTCGTCGAAGCCGTGGCCGATCTCGTGACCGATCACCGCGCCGATGGCGCCGTAGTTCGCGGCCGCGTCGCGGTGTTCGTCGAAGAACGGCAGCTGCAGAATCGCCGCGGGGAACACGATCTCGTTCTGGTTCGGCAGGTAGTAGGCGTTCACCGTCTGCGGCGTCATGAGCCAGAGGTCGCGGTCGACCGGCTTGCCGATGCGCGCGTAGACACGCTCGGTCTCGACGACGGTCGAGCGACGCACGTTGCCGACGAGGTCGCGCGGCGACACCTCGAGCTGCGAGTAGTCGAGCCACTTGACGGGGTAGCCGATCTTCGGCGTGAACTTCGCGAGCTTGTCGAGCGCCTTGCGCTTCGTGTCCTCGCCCATCCAATCAAGCTCGGTGATTGAGTCGCGGTAGGCGGCGAGCAGGTCGGCGACGAGCGCATCCATCTTGCCCTTGGCCTCGGGCTTGAAGTGGCGGCGCACGTACTCTTCGCCAACGACCTCGCCGAGCAGGCCCTCGACGTGGGCGACGCCGCGCTTCCAGCGGTCGCGCTGCTGCGGCACGCCCTGCAGCGTGGTGCCGTAGAACTCGAAGTTTGCCGACGAGATCTCGGGCGAGAGCACGGCCGAGTAGTTGAGCGTGATCCTCCAGATGAGCCAGTCGCGCCATGCGTCGAGGCGGTCCTCGGTGAGCAGCGTCGCGACGCCCTCGAAGAAGCTCGGCTCGCTCACGACGAAGCGGTCGAGCGCGCCCTCGGGCAGCTGCAGCTCCTGCAGCCAGCCGCGCATGTCGAGGCCCTCGAACTTCGCGAGGAACTCGTCGAGCGTCGTCGGGTTGTAGGTCTGGTCGGCCTCGCGCGTGCGCACGACGTCCCAGTGGTGCTTCGCGATCTCGGTTTCGAGGTCGAAGATGCGCTGGGCGCGGCCGTCGGGGTTCGGCACGTCGACGAGGCGCAGCATCCGGTCGATGTGTGCGAGGTAGGCCTCGCGGATCGGCGCGTACTGCTCTTCGCGGTAGTACGACTCGTCGGGCAGGCCGAGGCCGCCCTGCTCGGCGTAGAGGATGTTCGTGTCGGGGTCGCCGACGTCGCCGATGACGTACATCGCGGTGAAGCCCGAGACGCCCTGGCGTTCCTGGCGGCCGAGCACCCAGAGGAACTCCTCGATTGACGAGACGACAAGCGCCTGCATGATGTCCTGCGTGATCGGCTCGGCGCCGAGGCGGGTCAGCAGCTCCTCGTCCATGAACGCGGCGTAGGCGTCGGCGGCCTTGCGCAGCGGTGAGCCGGGCTCAGCGTCGGCATGCTCCTCGAGGATCTCGCGCACCGCAACCTCGGCCTCGTCGGCGAGCTGGTGGAACGAGCCGTAGCCGCTCTTATCGGCGGGGATCTCAGTCTCGCGCAGCCAGGCGCCGTTGACGTGACGGAACAGGTCGTCCTGTACCCGAACATCCTGATCGAACGAGCCGCTGTCGATGCCCGAGGGCAGCTGCTCGGTGGGCTCCGTTGCATTCTCTGCAGTCATACGCCCAACCCTATGTCAGCCCGCCCGCGACCGAGGTGGGTGCGATCGCTTCCTACAATGGGCGCGATGGCTACGCAGCAACTCACGCGCCGGATGCTGGCGCTCGCGATCCCCGCGCTTGGCGCGCTGATCGCGCAGCCGCTCTTCGTCGCGACCGACACCGCGATGGTGGGGCACCTCGGCGAGCCGGTGCTCGCGGGCCTCGCCGTCGGTTCGACGGTGGTGTCGACGCTCGTCGGCCTGATGGTGTTTCTCGCCTACACGACCACGCCCACGGTGGCTCGGCGCCTCGGGGCCGGTGACAAGCCCGGTGCCGTGCGTGCCGGCATCGACGGCATGTGGCTCGGCTTCGCCTGCGGCATCGTGTTGCTCCTCGTCGGCCTGCCCCTCGCTGCCCCGGTCGTCGCTGGCTTTGCGCAGGATGCGATGGTCGCGCAGGCGGCGATGAGCTACCTCACGATTTCGCTGTGGGGTCTGCCCGGGATGCTGCTCACGCTCGCCGCAACCGGCCTCCTGCGTGGGTTGCAGGACACCCGCACGCCGCTGGTCGTCTCGGTTGCCGGTGCCCTCGCGAACGTGGTGCTCAATGCGGTATTCATCTACGGTCTCAACCTCGGCATCGCGGGTTCGGCCCTCGGCACCGTCGTCGCCGAGTGGGGCATGGCGCTGGTCTACGTGGTGATTGCCCGCCGGGCCGCGATCGCGCACGGGGTGTCACTGCGCCCCGGCATCGGCGACCCACGGCAGGCGCTCACCGCTTCGGGGCTCATGATCTTGCGCACGGTGACGATGCGCATCGCGCTCATCCTGCTCGTGTGGGCGGGCGGGCAACTCGGGGTGACCGAACTCGCAACGCTGCAGGTGACCTACACGATCTTCAACGTGCTCGTCTTCGTGCTCGACGCGCTGGCGATCGCCGCGCAGGCGATGGTCGGACACGACCTCGGTGTTGGTGACCGCGACACCGTGCGGCGAGTGACGCGGCTGCTCACTTGGTGGGGCATCGGTCTCGGCGCCGTACTCGGCGTGCTCGTCGTCGCGGCCTCCGGGGTGCTCGGTTTCATCTTCACAACCGACAGCCGGGTGCTCGACCTGCTGCCCGGCGCGATCGCGACGATGGCGGCGACGTTGCCGCTGTGTGGCTTCGTGTTCGCCCTCGACGGCGTGCTCATCGGCGCGGGTGACATCGCCTACCTCGCCTGGGTCGGCCTGATCAACCTCGCGGTGTTCGTGGCCTGTGTGTGGCTCGTACTCGTCTTCGTGCCTGGTGACGCCGGGCTGTTCTGGCTCTGGGCCGCATACGGTGGCGGTTTCATGCTCTCGCGCGGCGTGACGCTTGGCGCGCGCGTCGCGGGGAGCCGCTGGGTCGTGACCGGCGCATCCCGCTAGCGACTTCTCGAGCTCGCGTCTGCGAGAACAGAGCGCCGAACGGCTAATCTATCGGGGTGCGTTTGGTGATTGCTCGTTGCTCGGTTGACTATGTCGGTCGGCTCACTGCCCATTTGCCCGAGGCGACGCGTCTGCTGATCCACAAGGCCGACGGCTCGCTGCTCGTGCACAGCGACGGCGGCAGCTACAAGCCGCTCAACTGGATGAGCCCGCCGTGCGTGTTCGCCGAGGTTGAGCCGAACGATGAGCAGGCGGATGCGGGCATCGCGCAGATCTGGGAGGTTACGCACAAGAAGACGGGCGACAAGCTCCGCGTGCAGCTCTTCGAGGTTCTCAGCGACTCCGACCACCACCTCGGCATCGACCCGGGCCTCATGAAGGACGGCGTCGAAGCCCACCTCCAGGAGCTCCTCGCCGCGCAGATCGAGCGGCTCGGCGACGGCCACGAGCTCGTGCGCCGCGAGTACATGACCGCGATCGGCCCCGTCGATATTCTCGCGCGCGACGAGGCGGGCAAGTCGGTCGCCGTCGAGATCAAGCGCCGCGGCGAAATCGACGGCGTCGAGCAGCTCACCCGCTACCTCGAGCTGATGAACCGCGACCCGCTGCTCGCGCCCGTGACCGGCGTGTTTGCGGCGCAGGAGATCAAGCCGCAGGCCCGCACGCTCGCCGAGGACCGTGGCATTCGCTGCGTCGTGCTCGACTATGACGACATGCGCGGCACCGACTCGGGCGCTCCGCGGCTGTTCTAGGCTGCCCGCGATGCGACTCTTCTTCGACGCCCGGTACATCCGCACCGACTTCCACGACGGCATCAGCCGTTACACCGCACAGCTCGGCAACGCCGTGCACGCGCTGGCCGCCGACGAGGTGACGTTTCTCATTCACGACCGACGCCAGCTCGAACACCTGCCCGAGGGCGCGAACTGGCTGCTGTTCCACTCGAACGAGTCGGCGCTCGAACCGATCGCGGCGCTCAAGCTGAACAAGTACCGCCCCGACGTCGTCTTCTCGCCGCTGCAGACCATCGGCACGACCGGACGCAAGTACAAGGCGATCGTGACGCTGCACGACCTCATCTACTACCGGCACCGCCGCCCGCCGAGCAACCTCAACCTCGCGCTACGCCTCGGCTGGCGCGCCTACCACCTCACCTATTGGCCGCAGCGGGCCGCGCTCAACGGTGCCGACGCAGTCGCAACGGTGTCGGAGGTCTCGAAGCGCGAGATCCTCGGGCACCGGCTCACGAAGCGCCCGGTGCACGTGATTCCGAACGCGCCGAACGACCTGTGCGCGCTGCTGCCCGCCGACACGAGCCCCGCATCCGGCACCGGCCGCAACCTCGTCTACATGGGCTCGTTCATGCCCTACAAGAACGTCGAGACGCTCATTCGCGGTATGGAGCTGCTGCCCGGCCGCACCCTGCACCTGCTCAGCCGCATCTCGCCCGAGCGGCTCGAGGAGCTCGAGCGGGTGGTCGAGCAGACGCCGCTCGCCGACGGCGCCGAGATCGTGTTCCACGGCGGCGTGAGCGACGAGGAGTACGCGGCCCTGCTCGCCGACGATGCGCTGCTCGTCACCGCATCGCTCGACGAGGGCTACGGCCTGCCGATCGCCGAGGCCCTCGCGCTCGGCGTGCCCGCCGTCGTGAGCGACCTTGAGATCTTCCACGAGGTCGCGGGCGACGGCGCCGCCTACTTCGCGGCGACGAGCCCCGACGAGTTCGCACAACAGGTCGAATCGCTCAGCACCCCCGAGGCGCGCCAGGCGAAATCGGCCGCCGGGCTCGAGCACATTTCGCGGTTCACGTGGGCCGCCTCGGCGCAGCGGCTGCTCGAGCTGGCGCGCGAACTCGCCGGGTAGCCAGGTGGTCGCGGCTACCCTGGAGCGCGTGACCACCGACGAATCGATTGAGACCCGCACGGCGCAGCCCGCTGCATCCCTGCCGCCCCGCGCCGTGAGCCTGCCGCACGGCACCGGCATCGCGCCGTTTACGGCAGTGCTGTGGGATCTCGACGGCACGATCAGCGACTCGGCCGCCGGCATCATCGACGCGATGCGCCGCACCTATGACACGCTGCGCATGCCGATTCCCAACGACGCGACGCTGCGCAGCTACGTCGGCCCGCCGATCATCGACACGTTCCGCGAGCAGGGGCTCGACGACGCGATCGAGCTCACCCACGCGCTCGAGACCTACCGCGAGATTTACAACGAGGAGGGCCTGCTTGCGTCGCCGCAGTTCCCGGGCGTCGGCGACATCATCCGCGAGCTTCACGCCGCCGGCATGCCGCAGTCGACCGCGACGAGCAAGCCCGAGGAAGCGGCGACGCGCGTGCTCGTGGCGTACGGCCTCGCCTCCCAGTTCGACTTCATCACCGGCGCGACCGCTGACGAGTCGCGCTCCGAGAAGGCGGATGTGGTGGCAGAAGCCCTCGCCCGGCTCCGCGGCCAGGGCGTCGACCTCAGCAACGTGCTGATGATTGGCGACCGCTTCTACGACGTTGAGGGTTCAGGCGTGCACGGCGTGCCCGCAACCTACGTGACGTGGGGCTACGGCCGGCTCGGAGAGGAAGCGGGCGCGGTTGCAGTGGTGACGACCCCTGCGGAGCTGCGCAGCGTATTGGGGCTGCCGCAGTAGACCGGCCCAAAGGGGAACAGGATGACCGCACAACGACTCACCAGGACCACTGCGCTCGGGTTACTCGCGACGGTGCTGGCCACCCTCATCTTGGGGCCGACGCCTCTCGCCGCGAGCGCCCAGTCTCCCGTAGCCACCGGTGTCAACGATTTCTCGTTTTCGAGTTGGCACACCGATATTTACGCCACGATCGAGCGCGGTGACTTCGGCGGCGATGTCGTGCGCGCCGAGTTCACCGAAACGATCACGGCCGAGTTCCCCGATTTCGACCAGAACCGCGGCATCGTGCGCGGGATTCCCGTCGATATGGGCGGGCAGACGATGCGCATCGAGGATGTCTCGGTGACCGACGGCGACGGCAACCCCGTGCCGTACGAGACCGAGCAGGAGTTCGGGGCGAACGACCTCGTGCTCGTGATCGGCAACGAGTACGTGCACGGCTCGACGACCTACGTCATCGAGTACACCCTCGTGAACACCCTCATTGAACGCGGTGATTCATCCCCCTACGCCCTCTTCGCACCAAACCTCACGCCGCCGCAACGCTCGCAGTCCATCGACGAGTTCTCGGCCGAGGTGAGCCTGGATCCCCGTCTCTGGGATGCCCTGCAGCAGCAAACCAGCTACGACGATTCGCCTGGCTACGACGGCCTCGATGCGAACTGCTACATCGGCGCGAGCTTTCAAAACAACTACTGCGACTTCTCGGTCGAGCCTGGGATCGACTTCGTGATGATCACGATCGACCCCGTCAATCTCGGCGACGAGGATGTCACGCTCGATTTGCGGCTCGACCCGTCGGAAGTGCAGTTGCCGAACTTCCTCGAGAAGCTCACGGCCACGCAGCGGCTTGCCTTTTGGCTTGCGCTCGGACTGCTCATCGTCGGGATCGGCTTGCTCGTGTTGTTGCATCGCATCCGTCGTCCGAAGCCGCTGATGCCGATCATCCCCCGCTACTCAAGCGAGATTTCACCGCTGCGCGCCGCGGTGCTGCTCCACGGCGGCCGAGTACCGCCGGATGGGCCCGCGTTCCGCGCCCACGTGCTCGACGTTGCCGTGCGCGGTGGGGTCCAGCTTGAAGAGGACGACCAGGAGAAGGCCAAGCCGCTCGTGCGCTTGCGTTACGCCGAGCCCACCGAAGAGCTGCCCAAGCAAACCCAGCACTTCCGTCACAACGTGCTCAACGTGAAGAACGAGGGCGACTCGACGTTGCTCGTTCAGAACAGCCAGAAGCTCGCGACACGATGGCGTTCGTTCGCTAACGCCGCAGTGAAGCGCGTCGAAGAGGACGGCCTCACCGCGGTGTCGCGCCGGGTGCAATGGTCGAAGGCCCTCGTGTCGGTGGCCCTCTGGTTGTACCTCGCGGCAGTCGCGTTCGTAATCTGGCAGTACGCCCACGTGAGCGAAGACCTCATGTGGATTCCGCTTTGTTCGACGCTCCTTGGCGTCGTCGCCCTCGGCGCTCAGCTCGTGGTGCTCACGCTGAATCCGCGCCAACTCACCGAATCGGGGCGCGAGGCGCTCACCGAACTCTATGGCGTGCGCGACTACCTGCGCCTGGCAGAAGAGGACCGCTTGCGCGCGCTGCAGGGGCCCGAGACGGCCGAGCGCATCTCGGGGCCGGGCCTGGATGCGGCAACGGTGCTGCACGTTTACGAACGCCTCCTGCCCTTCGCCGTGCTCTTCAAGATGTCCAAGGAATGGGCACAGGTCATCGACCTCAAGTACACCGAGGCCGACACTTCACCCTCCTACGTGAGCGGTCACGCCGCCGGCATCATGTGGGCTGACCAGCAGCTCCACACCGTCACCCCGAGCTATTCCTCGCCGGGCAGCTCGGACGGCAGCAGCTATTCGGGCTCATCTAGCTCGTTCTCCGGCGGCGGCTCGGCCGGCGGCGGGTTCGGCGGTGGCTCGGTGGGCGGGCACTAGGTTCGCTGTCATGACTGACTCGAAGTCGACTCGGGAGGTGAGCGCCAGGGTCTCCCGACGATGGCCGCTCGTCTCCGCGATCACGGCGTTCCTCCTCGTGACGTTGCTCGCGCTCATCGTGGTGTACCGAGAGGCGAACAAGCCCTTTGGCTTCGAGGTCGAGTGGATGAGCGAACTTGTCGAGCATCGCGGCGAGCCCTGGACCTGGCTCGCGCTCGTGTTCAACAGCGTCGGGGGCGGGGTGCTCGCGATCGCGGTGATTCCCGTCGTGACGATCGTCGGGCTGCTGCTGTTCCGGCGGCCCTGGGCGGCGCTTTACTACGCGTCCGCGACGATCCTCGCGACGCTCATCGTGCAGCTCGTGAAGAACATCGTCGGGCGACCGCGGCCCCTCGACATCCTCGTCGCGGCCGACCCCGGGTCGTTCCCGTCTGGCCACAGCGCGAACGCCGCCGTCATGGCCGCGACCTTCGCGATCATCTTCCCGCGCGTCTGGGTCTGGGTCGCGGGCGCGGTCTACACCGTCGGCATGATGCTTTCGCGCACCTACCTCGGCGCGCACTGGATCTCCGACACCATCGGCGGCCTGCTCATCGCGCTCGGCGTCGCGATCATCATCTGGGCCCCGCTCGCGAACCGGCTGCAGCGCGAGCGCGAACAACCGCATCCGCCCATCTGGCAGCGCGCCTCCAGCGAAAGCGCGTAACCTCGCGGGGTGCCGTTTCACTCCGCGATCCTCGACATCCTCAACCCCGAAACCCTCTTGCCCGCGCTCGGGCCGTGGGTGCTCATCGGCATCGGGGTCATTATCTTCATCGAGTCCGGGGTGCTCTTTCCGTTTCTGCCCGGCGACTCGCTGATCGTCACCGCGGCGATTCTCTCGACCCAGCTCGGCCTCACACCGTGGTCGATCGCGATCGTCGCGATCGTCGCCGCCATCGCGGGCGACCAAGTCGGCTACTTGCTCGGCAACCGCTTCGGGCGTCGACTCTTCAAGCCAGATGCGCGCATCCTGCGCACCGAATACCTCGAGACGGCCGAACGATTCTTCGCAAAGTACGGCCCCTTCGCGCTCGTGCTCGGCCGATTCGTGCCCATCGTGCGCACGTACGTGCCGCTCGCCGCGGGCACGGCGGCGCTGAAGTACCGCCGCTTCGTCATGTGGAACGTGCTCGGCGCCCTGCTCTGGGTGATCAGCCTCACGCTCGTCGGCACGCTGCTCGGCGGCATTCCGTTCGTGCGCGACAACATCGACGTACTCGCGATCGTCATCGTGCTCGTCTCGGTGCTGCCGGTCGTCATCGGCGCGCTCGTGCGCTGGCGCCGAGAGCGCACGAATGGCCCCGCCCTCGAGCCGATCGTCGCCGACGACGCGAGCCTGCTCGACTAGTCGCGCGGGGCCTCGCGCGACTCGAGCCGCGCATCCGTCTCTGCCTCGACGCGCGGGCGGCCGCCGACGAGCCAATAGCCGGCGCCGACCACGAGGCCGCCGCCGACCAGGTTGCCGAGCCCGACCCAGAGCAGGTTGCCGCCGAACAGCGCCAGGCTCGCGTTCGGGTCGCCGAGCAGCAGGCCGATGCCGTAGGTCGTCATGTTCGCGACGACGTGCTCGAAGCCCGAGCTGATGAAGGCCGTGATCGCCGCGAAGATGAGCAGGATCTTCGCGACCTCGTTCTCGACGCGCGCGGCCATCCAGATCGCGAGGCAGACGAGCAGATTGCAGAGGATGCCGCGGGTGAACAGCTCGAGCGGCCCCTCGTGCGCCTTTGCGGCGAGCAGGTCGGCGAGCATCGAGCCGCCCGCGGCGTTGGCGCGCAGCACGCCCGAGGCGACGATGAGCGCCGAGAACGCGAGCGCGCCGAGCAGGTTCGCCGCGAACGTCGCGACCATGCCGCCGAGCGCGCGCAGGCCCGTGATGCTGCGCATGAGCACGCCCTGGGTCGCGATCATCATGGTAGAGGTGACGAGCTCGCCGCCCGCGAAGACGACGATGGTGAGCGCGACGCCGAACACTACGCCGGCGACGAGCTTCGCGAAGCCGTCACCCGCCTCGATGAGCGGGCCCGCCGTGCAGACCATGAGCACGATGCCGACGCCGATGTAGGCGCCCGCGAGCATGCCTGAGACGAGAAAGCGGCCCGGCGTGCGCAGCAGCGCCATCTTGGTCACAGCGGCCTGCGCCTGGGCCTGCAGGGTGTCAGGAATAGCGAGCACGTCGGCGCCTTCTCAAAGTGGTGGTCGCGGCCCCTAGTCTTCGTAGTCAGGGGCCGGTTCGACGCCGAGGAACTCCTCGTACGTCGCCGCGCCCGACTCGTGGTAGGCCGCCGCGGCGTCAACGCCGATGAAGCGATAGTGCCACGGTTCGTACTCGTACCCCGTCACATCGGTTTCGCCGTCGGGGTAGCGCAGGATGTAGCCGTACTCGTACGAGTGCTCGACGAGCCAGTCGCTCGCCTCGGTTTCGCTGAAGCACTCGGTGAGGATGCAGTCGCTCTCGCCGGGCGCCGAGATGTCGGCCGCGAGGCCGGTCTGGTGCTCGCTCGAGCCGGGGCGCGCGCTCGTGAGGTCGGCGCCCTTCTGCCCGAGGTCTTCGACGTAGCCGTTGTAGAGCTCGGTCTGCAGCTCGTAGTCGCGGTAGCCGCTCGTCATGTCGAGCGTGATGCCGTCGTCGAGCGCGGCCTCGTACATGTCTTTGAACGCCTCGGCCGCATCCTCGCGCAGCGAGTGGTCGTTCATCGACGGCACGTCGATGTCGGTGAGCTTCACCGTCGGCTTCGGCGCGTAGTCGACGGGGTCGAGCGAGTAGTGCTTGTTCACGAGGACCGTGACGCTGCTGCCGGTCGAGATGTCGTACGGCAGCTTGGTTGTCGGGGCGCCGGGGGCCGCGGATGCGGTGGGCGACTGTGTCGGGGTTGGCGACTCGCTCGCGGTGCCGGATGCGCTCGGCGTCGCCGCCGCGCTGCTCGAGGTGGTTGCCTGGCCGGCCGCGGTCGAGTCGGTGGGCTGTACCACCGTGACGACATCAGCGGGCGCGCCCCACCCGGTCGCCGCCGCGAACCCGATGCCCACCACCGCGAGGGCCGCGACACCGGTGATACCGATGACGGCGCGGCGCCGAGCGTAGTTCGGGGTGGTGGTCGACTCGTCGGGGGTGGTCGACGGGTCGGCGGACTCGCTCGGTGAAGACGTCATGCGGCACTTTCTGGTTGGACTCGTGCCAGTTTCGCACGCAGAAGGATCCCCGACGGGGAGTACCCGCCGGGGATCCTACGCACGGATGACACCGGGCTAGCCGCGCTCGTCGTCGCCCGGCTCAGGCTCTTCGCCGCGCGGGCGCCAGAGCACGATCTCGTTGCGGTTGCGCACGCGCTGGCCGCGGGCGACGGCGATGACCTCGCCGTAGCCCGCCGCGAAAACCCGTTCGCGGGAGCGCTTGCGCTGCTCTTCGAGGTCGCCCTCGAGGTCGCGCACGCGCCGCTTGAGCTCCTGCACCTGCTCGCGCAGCCGCACGACGTGCGAGATGCCCTCGAGGCCGACGCCGGCCTCGCTCAGGGCGCCGATCTCGCGGAGCTTCGCGACGCCGGCGAGCGAGTAGCGGCGTACGCGACCCGCGGTGCGGGCGGGTACGACGAGGCCAAGCCGGTCGTACTGCCGCAACGTCTGCGGGTGCATGCCTGCGAGCTCGGCCGCGACGGCGATTGGGAAGACGGGTTCGTCCTCATCCACTTCGTGGGAATGCACTGCACGCATCGTTGGCACCTCCTTCTCGCTAGCTGCGTGCCGCGCGCATCAGCTCGGCACGGGGGTCTTCGTCACCGCTTGCGGCGACGAAGTCCTCGAGCGCCTTGCGCTGTTCGTTGTTGAGACTCTTGGGCACGGCGACCTCGATGCGCACGAGCAAATCGCCGCGGCCGCGCTTGCGGGGCACGCCGCGCTCCTTAACTCGCAGGCGCTTGCCTGACGGCGAGTGCGCGGGCACGCGCACCTTGACGGTCTTGCCGTCGGGCGTCGGTACCTCGATATTCGCGCCATTGACGGCCTCGGCAAACGTGACGGGCACCGTGACGATGATATTGTCGCCGTCGCGCGAGAACACGGGGTGCGAGCGCACCGACACCTCGAGGATGAGGTCGCCGGGCTCGCCGCCGTTCGGGCTCTGCGCGCCCTTGCCGCGCAGGCGAATCTTCTGGCCGTCCTTGACCCCCGCCGGGATGCGCACGGTGATGACCCGGCCGTCGCCAGCCTGCAGGTCGATCGTGTCGCCCCGGAAGGCGGTCATGAAGCTCAGGGTCGTCTGCGCGCGCTGGTCGGCGCCGCGCTGCGGCCCGGCCTGGCGGAAGCCACCGCCGAAGCCACCGGGCGCGCCGGCACCCTGGCCGAACATGTTGAAGAGGTCTTCGTAGCCCCCCGCGCCGCCCTGGCTGCCGCGGTACGAGTACCCGCCGCCGCCCTGGTTGAACAGGCCGCCGAAGAGGTCGTCGAAGCCGGGCTGCCCGCCGGGGCCACCCGGACCCGCCGAGAAGCGGGCGCCCGAGCCCATGGCGCGAATCTGGTCGTACTCTTTGCGCGTCTTGTCGTCGCTGAGCACGTCGTACGCCTCGGAGATCTCCTTGAACTTGTCCTCGGCCGCAGTGTCGCCCGGGTTGGAGTCGGGGTGGTACTTGCGCGCGAGTTTGCGATAGGCCTTCTTCAGGTCGGCCTCGCTGATGTCCTTGTCGACCCCGAGCGTCTTATAAAAGTCTTTTTCGAACCAGTCCTGGCTGGCCATACGCTGCTCCTTTCACGCGAGGCGGGATGCGCCTCGCAGCTGGATGGGGAATGCGGGGGGGGGTGTGGTGCACCTGCCGCATTCCCCATCCGGGGCCACACTCAGGTGCGCGATTAGCTCGCGGGGACGAACACCGCGACCTTCGCCGCGCGAATCTCGCGGTCGCCGATGCGGTAGCCCACCTCAACGACGTCGGCGATGGTCGCCTCGGTCACCTCGGGGTTCGGCAGCTGCGCAATCGCCTCGTGCTGCTGCGGGTCGAAGGGCTCACCCTTCTCGCCGTAGCGCACGACGCCGAGTCGCTCGATGGCCGCGCGTAGCTTGCTCGCGATCACCTGGAACGAGCTGCCCTCGGGCAGGTCACCCGCAGCGTCGGCGCGGTCGAGGTCGTCGAGCACGGGCAGCAGCTGCTTGGCCGCCTTCGCGGTCGAGAGCGCTGCGAGCTCCTCCTTCTCACGCTCGGTGCGGCGGCGGAAGTTCGCGTACTCGGCCTGCACCCGCTTGAGATCGGTGAGGTAGCTGTGCTCCTCTTCGTTGGCGGGCTCAGGCTCGGCGTCGCCCTGCGAGTCGCTCGCGGTCGAGGCCTGCATGGCCTCCTCGAGCAACGAGTTCAGGTCGTCCTCCGAGATGGTGGGGAGGTCCTCAGCAGCCTCGTCGCCGGCCGGGGCCGAGTCGGTGCCCGAAGCATCCGACTCGACCTCGGCATCAGCGGCGGCCGAACCCTCCCCGCGAACCTTCCCGGTCTCAGGGTCGATGCGTCGCTTGTCGTTGACGATCGGCTCCTCGCGCTCGTTCTGGTTGTCGTTCGGGTTCTGGTCGCTCATTGCTACTTGTCCTTGTTCTCGTCTTCGTCGTCGACGATCTCGGCGTCCACGATGTCGTCATCGTCGGCCGCCTGACCCGCGTCACCCTCGGTGGGCGCATGCGGAGCCTCGCCGGCCTCCTGCTGCGAAGCGTAGATCGCTTCGCCGAGCTTGGTCTGCGACTCGTTGAGCTTGTCGAACGCGGTCTTCACTGCGTCGTCGTCGTCACCGGCGAGCGCGGTCTTCAGCGCGTCGACGTCGCCCTGCACCTCGTTCTTGACGTCGGCGGGGAGCTTGTCCTCGTTCTCCTTGATGACCTTCTCGACCTGGTAGGCCGTGGTCTCGGCGACGTTACGCTGCTCGGCAGCCTCGCGACGCTTCTTGTCTTCGGCCTCGTGCTCCTGCGCCTCGCGCACCATGCGGTCGATGTCTTCCTTCGGCAGGCTCGAGCCGCCGGTGATCGTCATCGACTGCTCCTTGCCGGTGCCCTTGTCAGTCGCCGAGACGTGCACGATGCCGTTGGCGTCGATGTCGAAGGTGACCTCAACCTGCGGGATCCCGCGAGGAGCCGGTGCGATGCCGGTGAGCTCGAAGGTGCCGAGCGGCTTGTTGTCGCGGGTGAACTCGCGCTCGCCCTGGAACACCTGGATCTGCACCGACGGCTGGTTGTCTTCGGCCGTGGTGAAGGTCTCGCTGCGCTTGGTCGGGATCGCGGTGTTGCGCTCGATGAGCTTGGTCATGATGCCACCCTTGGTCTCGATACCGAGGCTGAGCGGGGTGACGTCGATGAGGAGGACGTCCTTGCGCTCGCCCTTCAGCACACCGGCCTGCAGGGCGGCGCCCATGGCCACGACCTCATCGGGGTTGACGCCCTTGTTGGGCTCCTTGCCGCCGGTGAGCTCCTTCACGAGCTCGGTGACGGCGGGCATGCGGGTCGAACCACCGACGAGCACCACGTGGGCGATGTCGGAAACCTTCACGCCTGCCTCGGCGATGACGTCGTGGAACGGCTTCTTCGTGCGCTCCAGCAGGTCGCTCGTGAGCTCCTGGAACTTCGCACGGCTCAGCGAGACGTCGAGGTTCGCGGGGCCCGCCTCGGTGAGCGAGAGGTACGGGAGCTGAATCGAGGTGTTGCTCGAGTTCGAGAGCTCCTTCTTCGCCTGCTCCGCGGCCTCCTTGAGGCGCTGGAGCGCGATCTTGTCGTTCGCAACGTCGACACCGGTCTGCTTCTTGAACTCCTCGATGAGGTACTCCACGATGCGCTGGTCCCAGTCGTCACCACCGAGACGGTTGTCACCGGCGGTCGCACGAACCTGAATGGTCGAGAAGTCGTCGTCCTTGCCCACCTCGAGCAGTGACACGTCGAACGTACCGCCACCAAGGTCGAATACGAGGATGAGCTCGTCTTCCTTACCCTTGTCGAGGCCGTACGCGAGCGCCGCTGCGGTGGGCTCGTTGATGATGCGAAGCACGTTGAGGCCCGCGATCTCACCGGCCTCCTTCGTGGCCTGACGCTCGGCGTCGTTGAAGTAGGCCGGCACGGTGATGACCGCGTCGGTGACGCTGTCGCCGAGGTAGGTCTCGGCGTCGCGCTTGAGCTTCGAGAGGATGCGCGCCGAGATCTCCTGCGGCGTGTAGCTCTTACCCTCGACCGACTTGGTCCAGTCGGTGCCCATGTGGCGCTTTACGGAGGCAATGGTGTGGTCAACGTTGGTGACCGCCTGGCGCTTCGCAGTCTCGCCGACGAGGACGTCGCCGTCCTTCGCGAACGCGACCACCGACGGGGTGGTGCGCAGACCCTCAGCGTTGGCGATGACCTTCGGCTCGCCACCCTCGAGGACCGCGACGACGGAGTTGGTCGTACCGAGGTCGATACCTACTGCACGTGACATATGTGTGGCTCCTTGTGTGTTGGAACGATGGTCGGGAAGTTGTCTACGGCGGGGTTCCGCCGCTCGACCAGGCCCGGGAATCCCACCTGGGTAACCCTGAGTCGATCTACCTCAAGTTTAGGCTTGAGCCGGCTCGTGTCAAGTTGGGAAAGCTGAGAGTTGAGTGAACTCGACTCAACTTTGGCGCATCCCCTTTTCAGCGCGGGCGGCGTACCATTACGACAAGTCGTAGAAGCCGAATTGGGAGGACAGATGCCGGGAACTCGCACACGCGAGCGTGGTGAGCTCGAGACGCAGATCATGCGCGTGCTCTGGAATTCCGAGACCCCGATGTCGGCGAAGGACATTCAGGCGCAGTTCGATGCGGCCGCGAGCGACGGCGACCGCGTGCCCGCCTACACGACGCTCGTCACCGTGCTCGGCCGGCTCGAGAAGAAGGGCACCGTGCAGCGCGAGGCGGCCTCGCCGCGCAAGGTGCGCTACACCGCGACCCGCTCGCAGGAAGAGCAGGCGAGCAGCACGATGCTCGAGGCGCTCGACCGCGTCACCGACCGCGAGGTGGCCCTCATGCAGTTCGCCGGCAACCTCGACCAGGACGACCTCGACCTGCTCCGCCGCGCCCTCGACGGGGCCCGCGCCTAGGGTCGCCACGGCACCATGATCCCCGGCCTCGTCTCGCTGCTGCTCGCCTCGGCGCTGCTCATCGTGGCGCCAAAGCTGCTCGCGCGCGGCACCTGGCAGGTGCGCTACCCGCTGCGGGCCCTCACCCTCTGGTTCGCGAGCTTTGCCCTCGGCAACGTGCTCGCCGGCGTGGCCATCGTGCTCGCGATCTCCGACACACTCAACCCGCCCGAGCATCCGGTCATCACGGCCGAGTTCGACGCGGTCGTCGCGTTTGTGACGCCGTGGCTCGCGCTCATCGTCGTGGCCGGCACGATCATCACGATCTCGCGCGGCGCCGAACCGGTGATGGAGTCGGAGCGCGAGGTCATCGACGTCTTCCGCGAGCGCGCGGTGTCGGTCGACGAGCGACCGGGGCTCACCCTCATTCGCATCGACGCACCGCGGCCGTTCGCGTGCGCGGTACCGGGCACCGCATCCGGCCGCGCGCCAGAAATCTTCTACTCGACCTCGCTCGTGGAGATCCTCACGAAGCCGCAGCTGCAGGCCGTGCTCGCGCACGAGTACGCGCACCTCAAGCAGGGTCACAGCTGGCTCGTGCGCATCGCCGAGACGAACGCGCGCACGCTGCCGCAGTGGCTCGCCGCGAGCTCGGGGCTACAGCGCGCGACTCGCCTGTTCACCGAACTGGCGGCCGACGACGCCGCGTGCACCCAGGCCGGCGCGAGTAATCTCGCCGACGCGCTCGTGCGCATGGGCGAGGTGACGAACGACCCGATCGCGGGCGTGCGCGCCGAACGGCTGCACCGCCGCAGCACCCGACCCCGCAAGGCGTCGGCGCAAGTGCCCGAGGCGATTCGCCTCAGCGTCACCGAGACCGCCTAGACTCCCGGGCGTGAGCAGGCACGACTCCCCCACCAACGCGGCCCAGAGCGGCGATCTCGTAACCCTCGACGGCACCCGGTTGACGGTGAAGGAGCAGCGGCGGCAATCGTTCGCCTGGCAGCTCTACGACGTGGGCAACTCGGCGTTCCAGGCGGTCATCGTCACGTTCGTGTTTGCGACCTACCTCGCGTCCGACCTGTTTCTCGACCCGGCCGCCGTCGCGGCGGGCCAGGCCGACCCGAACGACCCGATCTACCTCGCCGCGCAGGCCGGCTCGCAGCAGGTCATCAGCGGGCTCAGCCTCGCCGCCGCGATCATCGTCGCGGTGCTCGCGCCCGCGCTCGGCCGATCGACCGACGGCTCGGGCCGGCGCAAGTTCTACCTCGTGATCTTCTCGGGCGTGACCATCGCGGCGATGCTCGTGATGTTCTTCGTCTACCCCGAGGCGAAGCTGCTCGCGTTCGGCGCGCTGCTGCTCGCGATCGGCACCGTGTTCTCGGAGCTGGCGATGGTGAGCTACAACGCGATGCTCTCGCAGGTGGCGACGAAAGAGAACGTCGGCCGTGTCTCGGGCACGGGCTGGGGCCTCGGCTACATCGCGTCGATCGTGCTGCTGCTCGTCGTGCTCGTGCTGTTCATTCAGGACTTCAACGGCGATGCGCCGGGCTCGGGCCTGTTCGCGACGCCCTCCGGCGCCGACGGCGCGGCCCTGAACATCCGCCTCACCGTGGTGGTCTCGGCGATCTGGTTCGCCGGGTTCCTGCTGCCGGTGATCTTCCGCGTGCCCGAGGCGCCGCGCCACCCGGATGTGCCGAAGGTGACGCTCGCGCAGGCGTACGTCTCGCTCTGGCGCACGATCGTGCGGCTTTGGCGCACCGACCGCAAGCTGCTGCAGTTTTTCGTCTCGAGCGCGATCTTCCGCGACGGCCTCGGCGCGATCTTCGCGTGGGGCGCCGTGCTCGCGGCCCAGGTGTATGGCTTCTCGTCAAGCGAGGTTATCTACTTCGCCGTCGTCGCGAACCTTGTCGCCGGGCTCGGCACGCTGTTCGCGGGGCGCCTCGACGACCGCATCGGCCCGAAGCCGGTGATCATCGCGGCGCTCGTGTCGATGCTCATCGCCGGCACCGTGCTCATGTTCACCTCGAACGACAAGATCGTGTTCTGGGTGATCGCGAGCATCCTCTGCCTCTTCGTCGGGCCCGTGCAGACCGCGTCGCGCACGTACCTGTCGCGCGCGACGCCGGCCGGTCACGAGGGCGAGCTGTTCGGCCTCTACGCGACCACCGGCCGCGCGGCGGGCTGGATCTCGAACCTGCTCTACTTCACGTTCATCAGTTGGCTGATGGTGCCGAAAGCGGGCGTCTGGGGCATCCTGCTCACCCTCGCGATCGGCCTCGTCGTGATGCTCACGGTGCCGGCGAAGCCGAAGGTCACCGACCTGCAGGCGACCTAGCGGTTGTTGCCTGGCACGTTGTGAACGTCTGGGGCCGGCGGCGAGGGTCCTTCCGCTCTCCGCGGCCGGCCTGCGGCGCAGCGCGACACCATTGCGCCGAACGGCAGGTCAGCCTGACCCAACTGTCCCACTATTCGGACAGGAGGGAGCTATGCCCCCTGGCGCCGAATATGGGACAGCTGGGTCACCTTGACTCGTTGCCTGGTTGCGCCATTGAGCTAACTCACTCGCCATCACACCGTTCACAACGTCACCGGGAAGGCGAGCTAGTCGAGGGCGTAAATGTTCAGGCCGAGCGAGTCGTCCATCGTCTTGTACGTGGCCTCGCTCGCGCGGATGACAATCTCGCACGCCCCGTTGACCCAGGTCTCCTTGAGGTGGCCCGCGAGCGCCGTGTAGTCGGCGCGGCCGAGCGTGATGTGCAAGTGCACGAGCGGCTCGCGCGGCTCGACGTCGGCCTTGAGTGAGACGTTGCCCTGCAGCGCCACGATCTCCATCTGCTCATCGAACTCGCGGTCGATGTAGCTCAGGTCGACCGGGTCGCGGAAGCGCAGGGTCGCCCGCGCGACGGCGCCGACGCCCTCGATGCTGCCGCCCGAGATGCCCTGCGACGCGACGAACTCGGTGACCGCCGCGACAAGCTCGTTGCCGGTGTGCACGCTGAGCACGTAGCCCCCGGTGATCTCGCGGGCCGTCCAGGTGTCACCGTGGATCGCGCGGGTGCCGTAGTTGCCGGTCGGCTCGCTCACGCGAAGGCCTCCTGAGTTCGTGCGGTGGCGGGATGCTCGAGCGCGAGCCGGGGCGCGGCCGGGCCCTGCGCGTCGCGCGCGAGACGCACGTCGGGCTTCACGGCGTGGGGCCAGCGCCAGACCGGCTCCTCGAAGCGGGCGAAGCCGAGCTTCGCGTAGAAGCGCTCGGCGCGCGGGTTGTCGTCGAGCATCCAGAGCCAGGCGGCGCGGTCGCCGAGCACGGCGTCGACGAGGTCCCGGCCGAGGCCGGTGCCATGAGCGATGCGGAGCGTGTAGAGCAGCTTGAGTTCGGTGGCGCGGGGCGCATCGGCGTCGGCCGAGGGCCAGGCGAGCGCGAAGCCGGCGGGCGTGCCGTCGACGAAGCCGATGCAGGCGTGCAGCTCGGGGTCGTGCTGGGCGCGCTCAAGGGCGGCGACCCAGTCGTTACGGCGCTCGTCGGTGCTGCTGAGTTCGTCGATGCGGTGCTGGGGAATCTTGCCCGCGTAGGTCTCTTGCCATGCCTGGTTATGGATGCTCACCAGGGTGTCGATGTCGGCCACGGATGCGTGTCGAATGCTGGTAACTGGCATCCAAAAACGATACCCCCGCTCGGGGCCCGAACCCCAGCGCTTCTAAGCCAATGCCAAGCCACCCTCCCCCGGTAACTGAGGGTGGCGGCGGGGGCTACATCCAGGCGGGGCGGAGGAAGCCGAGGGAGACGAGGGTGCGGGCGTCCGCGAGCACCGAGGCGAGCAGCGCATCCTCGTCGACCTCAAGCAGCGCGGCGATCGCGACGAGGATCTGGCGGGCCGTGAGCTCGCCGTCGCAGACCGACACGAACGAGGCGAGCTCGGTCGACTCAGGGAAGGTGCGGCGGAAACCGCCGCCCTGGCGCAGCAGGATCGCCGAGGGGTCGGGGTTGCCGGGCAGCGTCCAGCGCTCCTCGGTGACGTCGCCCGC
Source organism: Gulosibacter sediminis (assembly GCF_023370115.1). NCBI lineage: Bacteria > Bacillati > Actinomycetota > Actinomycetes > Micrococcales > Microbacteriaceae > Gulosibacter > Gulosibacter sp. ACHW.36C. The sequence continues at coordinate 2,547,302 of NZ_CP097160.1, forward strand.
GACGACGAGCGTCTCGTCGGCGAGGTCGTCGTCGCTGCGCTCGCGCAGCCAGTCGTCGGCGTCGAAGGTGACGCGAATTCGCTCGCCGAGCGGCTGCTCGAGCTGGTGTGGCAGCGTCTCGAAGCGGCGCACCGGCTCGACACCGGGCGTCTCGGGGCGGTGCAGCAGCAGCATGCCCATGCCGATCGACTCAACGCTGCGCGACTCAAAGTCGGCGAGGTAGCGCGTGAACTGCTCGCGCCAGCTGTCGAGCTCGCGGTTCTCGGCCGCGTCCTTGAGCCACATGTCGGCGTATTCGATCGGCTCGGCGTGCTCGCGCTCGATCACCCAGAGGTCGGCCTCCTCGCCCGGCCAGGTCTCGAGGCGCGAGTGCCAGTTCTCGTCGTCCTCGTGCACCTCCCAGTTGCCGAGCATCACGGCGATGCCGCCGCGGGTGAGGTGCGCGCCGAGGCCGCGAATGAGGTCTTCGACGAGGCGATCGCCGGGGCGGCCGCCGTCGCGGTACGTGTACTGCTCGCTCGCGTCTTCACCCTCGCGGCGGGGCGTGATGACGAACGGCGGGTTCGTCACGACGAGGTCGAACTCCTCGCCCGTCACGGGCTCGAGCAGGTCGCCGGTGCGCAGCGACACCCGCGCCGCAAGGTTCGCCGGGTCGAGCCCGAGCGCCGGCGCGTTGAGCAGCAGGTTGAAGTGCGCAAACTCGATCGCCCGCTCGGAGATGTCGGTGGCGACCACGCGCTCGGCGTGCTGCAGCAGGTGCATCGTCTGCACGCCCATCCCCACCCCGAGGTCGAGCGCCGCCGACACCGGCTGGCGCGGCGTGAGCTGCGCGAGGTTCGTCGTCGCGGGGCCGATGCCGACGACGTGGTCGCGGCGCAGCGGCTGGTCGGCGGGCACCTGCAGGCCACCGAGGTCGCTCGCGACGAACAGATCGACCGTGTCGTCGCCCGAGGCGACGGCGTAGGGCCGAATGTCGAAGCGCGGCGTCACGGTGCCGTCGGCGGCGGGGTCGGTCAGGATGCGCGCGGCAAGCAGCTCGTCGGCCGCCGGCAGCTCGGCGAACGGCACGGGCTCGGCGAGCAGGAACAGCCGGATGAGCGCGGCGAGCGGCGGGTTCTTGTCGGCGTCACGCTCGAGCACGAAGATCGCGGGCACGAGCAGGTCGCGGTGCAGCGCTGCGGCGGCATCGGCCCCGAGCAGCGCCTCGACGCCGTCGACGGTGTAGCCGGCCTCGCCGAGGGCCTCGCGGATGCGGTCGAGTCGCGCCTGATCGTCGGTCGCGGGCGCGTCGGTCGGGTCGTCAAACTGCACGATGGAAGTCACCGCATCATTCTTGCAGCCACGCCCGCCCGACGGCGCCGCGTCGGCGCTATTCGGTGGCGGCGTCCAGCCCGAACTCGCGCGCGAGCTCGACGAGCGAGTGCTCGCGGGTCGCGAAGTCGTAGCCGTTCGGCTGCAGAATGAGTTCGTCGGCGCCGGTGACCTGCACGAGGCGCTTGAGCCCGTCGGCGACGAGGTCGGCGGGGCCGACGTGCTGGCTACCGGCGGCGCGCTTCCAGAGGTCGCCGTTCACGACGCGCTCCGAGAACGTCTTCGCGTCCTCCGGTGTCATGGTCGGGCCGATCTCGCCGGCAAACAACTGGTACTTGAACACGCGAGTCGGCAGGTCGAGGCGGCGGCCCTCCTCGATGTTGTCGGCGACGAGCACCGACGCCGAGACCATCGCCTTCGGCTCGGCGAGCGCGGCCGACGGGCGGAAGTTCTCGCGGTAGTGGTCGAGCGCCTGCACGGGGTTGCCGTTCATCGCGAAGTGGTTCGCGTACGAGTACGCCATGCCGAGCACACCGGCGAGCTCGGCCGAGTAGAGGCTCGAGCCGAGCAACCAGATCTCGGGGGTGTTCGGCACCTCGGCGGCCGCGCGCAGCTTCTTGAACACCTCGGGGTCGACCTGCTCGTGCACGTCGCCGAGGTAGCCGGCGAGCTCGAGCACATCCGACGGATAGCGGTCGACCGTCTCGCGCGACATGTCGCGGCGCAGCGCTCGCGCCGTGATCGGGTCGGTGCCGGGCGCCCGGCCGAGCCCGACGTCGACGCGGCCCGGGTACATCGCCTCGAGCAGCGCGAACTGCTCGGCGATGACGAGCGGCGAGTGGTTCGGCAGCATCACGCCGCCCGAGCCGAGGCGGATGCGCTCGGTGCCGGTGCCGAGGTACGCGAGCGCCACGGCCGGGGCGGTCGACGCGATCGCGCCCGAGTTGTGGTGTTCGGCGACCCAGTAGCGCTCGTACCCGAGCGCATCCGCCCGCTGCACCAGCGCGTGCGAGTCGGCGAGCGCCTCCTTCGGTGTCTGCGTGGCGTTAAGCGGAATGAGGTCGAGCACCGAGAACACAGTCATGCGAAGGGATAACGCAGAACCCCCGCCGGTCATTCCGGCGCCGGATGCGCGCGCCGCGGGTATTCGGAGATCATCGGCTCGGGCACAATGGAACTCAGGGCGGTCACCGGGCCGTCGCCGCGAGAGGGGAACACATGCGCGCTTGGGGCCGAACTCGCGGCCGAGCAGTGCTCGCCACCGTCGTGGCGCTCGCCACCGCGGCGCTCAGCGGCTGCGCGGTGAGCAACATCGACGCCTCCTCCTCTGACAACGGTTACTCGCCGTTCCTGCCCGAGGTGCACAGCGACGACTCGGGCCTGCGCCAGGAGTTTGAGGCGACCCCGCAGGAGTCGCACGAGTTCTGGTCTGACCCCGAACGGCGCGACAACGCCGAGGGCATGGACTACCAGACCCCCGACAACGGCCTGCCCCCGGGCCCCGGCGACCCCGCCACCGGCGCCTATCTCTCGGCGACCGACGCGATGCCAGCCGACCCGCAGGGCTACGGCGATGTCTCCGACGCCGAGGTGTTCGACCGCGGCGGGCTCGGCGCATCCACCTTCGGCCGCCTCTACTTCACCTTCGACGGCGGCGACACCTATGTCTGCTCCGCCACGGTCGTGAACTCGACCTCGGGCAGCATCATCGCGACCGCCGCGCACTGCGCCGCGCAGACCGACGGCTCGGGCCAGCTCGCGCAGTCGATGTACTTCATCCCGGGCGATCGCGACAACGGCCGCGAAACCCCGTACGGCACCTGGGCCGCAACCGAGATGGTCGTGCCGCAGCAGTTCATCGACGGCGCGATCACCGACAAGTCGGGCATGCTCACGAGCGAAGAGGGCTGGAACTACGACTTCGCCTTCATCAAGCTCGAGGAGCAGAACGGCCAGACGATCCAAGAGGTCACCGGCGCGCAGGGCATCGCCTTCGGCGTGCCCGTCGACTACCTCACCCAGGTCGGCTACCCCTCGGCCGCGCCGTACGACGGCACCGAGGAGTACATGTGCGCCTCGACCCAGTTTCAGTCGAACTGGCAGGGCGGCTACGCGCACTCGTGCACCATGACGCAGGGTTCGTCGGGCGGCGGCTGGCTCAGCGACTACGACGCGACCACGGGCACCGGCTACCTCGTCGGCGTCACCTCGACCGTCGACGAGATTCGCGGCACCGCGAACACGCCGGTGCTCGGGCAGACGGCGCTCGACCTCTACACCGACCTGGATGAGGGGTAGCGCCATGGCATCGAACCGGCGGATGCGCGTCACGGCCAGCGCGCTCGGCGCCCTGCTCGCGGTGAGCGCGCTCGCGGGCTGCGCGAACCTCGAGAGCTTCGGCATCAACTCCGAGGTGCAGCCGTGGGCGGTCGCGAACCACGACGACAAGCTCAGCTACCACTCTGACGCGGGCGACGCCCTGCTCAACCTCGACACGACCACCGGCCTCGCCGAGCTCGAGGCGTTCCAGGCCGTCGGCTACCACCACGTCGAGTCGCCCGACAGCTCACTGCACATGGAGTACGAGACGTCGGTCGACGGTGAAAGCTACGTCTCGCAGCTGCACACGAACGTCGAGGGCTACTCGTTCGACCAGTCGCACCGCGGCGGCGAGACTGAGACGTACTACCTGCTCGGGGATGCGGTAAAAGAGGTCGCGAGCGAGGGCAACAGCTGGGTCTCGGTGCCGACGGGCGACCTGGGCCGCGCCAAGACCCCCGAGAATGTCTGCCAGCTGTTCGCAGTGTCGTACACCTGCGCGCTCATCGACGCCTGGAACTCGTCACGCGAACAGCTCGGCACCGTGCCGGTCGAGCTCTCGCGGGCCGAGGACGGCAGCCAGCACTTCGCGACCGCCGTGTCGTACGCCTCGCTCGTCGAGCAGGGCCTCATCTCGGATTCCTTCTCGAACTACTCGAGCGAGGAGACCGACGCGACGCTGATCCCCATGCACCTCTGGGTCGACGAGACCGGCCTCGTCACGAAGGTCGAGATCAACGGCGTCATCACCGGCGCCGACGCGAGCGAGCTCGCCGTGCAGATTGGCTTCGAGCTCACCTCGACGCGGGCGTCGACCGAGATGACGCCGGTCGAGGCGGGCGACATTCCCGACGACGACCTCTACGAGATCACCACGCAATCCCAGCTCGACACGTTCTTGCAGCAACTGGCGCAGGTTTAGGAAGTAGGACGACCATGACGCACGACGCAGCCGAACCCGGCGAGCCGCAGCCGAACCGCGGCGCCATGCCGCCGCTGCCGCCCATGGCGCAGCCGGGGCAGGCGAGCGAGACGCAGGCGAGCGCCGCGCAGGCACAGCAGCCGCAGCCATCCCAACGGCAGCCGTCGACTGCGGCTCAGGGCCCGCAGCCGCAGGGCGCACAGCAAGCGCAGCCCCAGCAGTCGCCTTCGACCCAGCCCCACCAGCCAGCCCAGCGCCAGCAGGATGCGCAGCGCCAGTACGGCGTGCCGGCGCGCGGCCAGTCCTACGGCCAGCCTGGGCAGCCCGGCCCCATCCAGCCCGGCCAGCCCCAGCAGGGCCCCTCGCTCTCGAGCCAGCTCGGCGGCACGGCGGCGACGCAACCGCAGCATCCGGGCGCCGCGGCGTACCCCCGCCCCGCGCATCCGACCGCCGGGCAGCCGGGCCAGGCCCCCGCATCCGCCGCCCCGGCCGAGCCGAAGCGCAAGCGCAACCGCGCGGTGCCGTGGCTCGTGCTCGGCCTGCCGATCATGCTCGTCGTCGGCGTCATCGCCGGCTACCTGCTCGCGACGAACTACAACTCGTTCGACAACCGCGCGGTCGAGGACTCGGTGGCGCAGGTGCTGCGCAACGACTACGGCCTGAGCGACTTGCGCTCGGTCGACTGCCCGAACTGGATCAAGGTCGAGCAGGGCCAGTCGTTCCAGTGCGAGTTCGAGTACGCGGGCGGCACGCAGACCGTCACGGTGACGCAGGGCTCGCAGTCGGGCCAGCTCGTCGTCGGCGCCCCCGAATAACCGGCCGCTACGCCCAGCTGAGCACGACCCGCGCGGCCTGCTCGGGCACGGTCACGTCGACGCCGGTGAGCTCGTGAAAGCGGTTGAGCCGGTTGGTCAACGTGTTGCGGTGGCAGAACGTCTCGCTCGCGGCCTCGGCCACGTTGCCGCAGCGCAGGTACGCGCGCACCGCCGACTCGAGGTTGCCGCGCTCGGCAACACCGCAGTCCGCGAGCGCGGCCGCGATGTCGTCGGCGATGCTGAGCCGGCGCTCCTCGAGGTGTCGCCGCAGCAGCTTCGCCCAGTCGCGCGCGGGCGTGAGCGCGCGGCCCGTGCCCGGCTCGGCGAGGCCGCCGAGGGCTGACGCGAGCTCGGCGGCGTCGTGCAGGCCGGCGAAGCCGTCGACCTCGGCGATCAGGCCGAGCTCGACCTCGCGCAGCTCGGCCAGCGCATCCTGCACGACCCTCGCCGGCACACCGCGCTGGCTGAAGAACGCGAGCAGGCTCTGGCCGCTGAAGTTCGTGAACACCTCGAGGCCGATGCGCTCGAGGTGCGTCACCGCGGTGCTCAGGGCCGACACCGAGCCGCCCGTCGCGACGGCGACCGTGAGGGTCGCCTCGGGCAGGATGCCGAGCTCGGTCGCGATCGAGGCGCAGCGCTCGGGCGGGGGCGGCGGCGACTGGAACAGCTCGGTGATGAGCGCGCGGCGGGCGAGCGCGGCGAGGTCGGACTGCCGGCGCACCTCGTCGAGGTACGACTCCTGCGTCGCGCGGGCGTAGGTGTCGACGACGCGCCAGACGAGCATCGAGTGCCGCAGCAGCAGGTCGGCGTCCTCCGGCGCCGAAACCGTGACGATCTCGTTCCAGATGAGCGCGAAGTCGAGGCGAATCGCCGTCATGAGCGAGGCCATCGGAATCTGGGCCCGCGCGCGGGTCGCGCCCACCTCATCCGCGATCGCGATGAGCTGGCTCGCGTCACCCGCCGTCAGCGTTGCGAGCAGCGCGTCGAATGAAAGGTAGGCGATGCGGCGAATCTCGCTGAGCGGGATGCGCGGGTCGCGATACTCGGGCACCTCGCGCACCGCGACGAGGTAGCGCTCGGCGAGGTGCTCGGCCTCGACTCGGCCGAGCAGTTCGCGCCACCGGCGGCGGTCGCCCGGCTGCGGCCAGTTCGCGAAATCGATCGTCGCGATGCCGGCCGCTTCGGCGAGCTCGGGGAACTCGGCTTTCGCGACGGGCGTCGGTGACTGGTCAGGCTGTGCGGGGGTGTCCTGCATCATTCGCCCAGGATACGGGCATTTGCACAATCTGAGGCCGATGTTAGCGACGGATGCCAGTCGAAAGCGTGCCGAATTCCTGGTTGGCTTACCCCAATTGGCAACGACGCCCCCATCAGAGGAGCACACATGACAACCCAAAACTCCCCCACCTCAAACATTGAGGTCGGCGCAACCCGACAGCTCAGCACCAAAGAAGCGAACAAGGTTGCGCTCGGTGCGCTGATCGGCACCGCCCTCGAGTGGTACGACTTCTTCCTGTTCTCGGCCGCCGCGGCGCTCGTGTTCAACGTGCACTTCTTCGCGTCGGAAGACGCGACCGCGGCCGCGATGGCCTCGTTCGCCACCTTCGGTGTCGGCCTCGTCGCCCGCCCCATCGGTGGCATCATCTTCGGCCACCTCGGTGACCGCATCGGCCGCCGCAAGGTGCTCATGATCACCATCGTCGGCATCGGCATCGTCACCGGCCTCATCGGTGCGCTGCCCGACTTCGCCGCGATCGGCATCGCCGCCCCGATCCTGCTCGTGCTGCTGCGCATCGCGCAGGGTCTGTTCGTGGGTGGCGAGTGGTCGGGCGCCATGACGATCGTCGTCGAGAACGCGCCGCTTGAGCGCCGCGCCATCTACGCTGCGATCCCCCAGATCGGCTCGCCGATCGGCACCATCTTCTCGTCGGGCGGCTTCTTCCTCGTCGTGAAGTTCCTCTCCGAGGACACCTTCAACTCGTGGGGCTGGCGCATCCCGTTCCTCGCCGCGATTCCGCTGCTGTTCATCGCGATCTACATCCGTTCAAAGCTCGAAGAGTCGCCGGTGTTCAAGGAGCTCGTCGAGTCGGGCGAGACCGTGAAGAGCCCGCTCGCCGAGACGCTGAAGCGCTCGTGGAAGCAGATCATCGTCGGCATGGCCGCCGCCCTCCTCGGCGTCGGTGGCTTCTACCTCGTCACGTCGTTCATCGTCTGGTACGGCACGAACATCCTCGGCTACTCGAGCGACCTCATGCTGCTCGGCAGCATGATCGCCGCCGTCGTCGAGATCCCCGTGCTCATCACCGGTGGCCGCCTCGGCGCCCGCTTCGGCGCGAGCAAGGTGATCTTCTGGGGTGGCCTCGCCTCGGCCATCGCCGCGGTGCCCGCGTTCTTCATGATCGTCTCGGGCGTCGAGATCCTCGTGATCATCGGCATGACCCTCGCGGTCGCCGCGCTGTCGTTCCCCTACGCCGCCTCGGGCACCGTGCTCACCGGCCTGTTCCCCGCGAAGACTCGCTACACCGGCGTCGGCCTCGCGCAGAACACCGCGGGCATGCTCTCGGGCTTCGTGCCGATGGTCGCCACCGGCACCGTCGCGGCCGCCGGCGACCACTGGTGGCCGGCCCTCGCGCTGCTCGTCTTCCTGTCGCTGTTCACCGCCGTCGCCGGCCTCATCGCGCCGCGCCTCAGCGTGAACCTGCCCGGCTTCAAGCACTAGTTCCACCCACCCCAACCACTCGAACATAGGAGTTCAACCTCATGCAGTCCGCCGGGCACCTCATGGTGCAGACACTGGAAGCCCATGGCGTCGAACGGGTTTACACCGTTCCGGGCGAAAGCTTCCTCGACATCCTCGACGGGCTGCATGACTCGAGCATCTCGACGGTGGTGTGCCGCCAGGAGGGCGGTGCCGGATTCATGGCGCTTGCCGAGGGTCGCCTCGGCAACACTGACGGCGCCGTCCTGCCCGGCGTCGCGATGGTTACCCGCGGGCCGGGTGCCGCCAACGCGATGATCGCCGTGCACACGGCGTACCAGGATGCGACCGCGCTCGTGCTCTTCGTCGGCCTTGTGCCGATCCGCGACCGCAGCCGCGAATCCTTCCAAGAATTTTCGATCCACAGCTGGTTCGGCTCGACCGCGAAGCGCGTGCTGACGCTCGAGGATGCCGACCAGGCTGGGAGCCTCGTCGCCGAGGCGATGCAGGTCGCCGCATCCGGCCGCCCCGGCCCCGTCGTCATCGGCGTGCCCGAGGACGTGCTGCGCCACACGACCGCCGCCGAGGTGCCCGAGGTGCGGCCGCTCGCCGCACCCATCCCGGCCGAGGCCGAGCTCGACGCGCTCGCCGAACGCCTGCGCGCCGCCTCGAAGCCGATGCTCGTCGTCGGCGGCGATGCCTGGCACGGCGACGACGGCGCCCGCGTGCTCGCTTTCGCCGCTCGCGCTGGCGTGCCGGTACTCGCGGATTTCCGCAGCTACGACGCCGTGCCGCACCACGGTGAGGATGCGCAGCGCGCCTGGGGCGGCATGCTTGGCTACGGCCGCGGCGCCTCGATGGCGGTCGCGCTCGACGAGGCCGACCTGCTCCTCTGCGTCGGCTGCACGCGCTCCGACGTCATGAGCGAGGGCTACACCGCGGCGATGGACGCCGAGACGGTCGTCGCGCTGCCCGACCCCTCGCTGCTGCAGCACGCGGGCCGACTCGACCAGTTCATCCTCGCCACCCCACACACCTTCGCGCAGGCGCTCGAGTGCCTCGACGGCGTCGACGTGCGCGGCTCGCGCGACGACACCTGGATGCTCGGCCGCGCCGACGCGCAGGCCCGCTTCAGCACTGCGCCGACCGAGGCCGACCCCGAGGCCGGTCTCGACCTCGACGTCGCGTTCGGCGAGCTCGAGCGCGCCCTGCCCGCCGACCGCGCCGTCACCTACGGCGCCGGCAACGCGACGATCTGGGGCCACCGCTACCTCTCGCACGCGAGCTCAGCGAGCCTCGTAGGCGCCCGCAACGGCGCGATGGGCCTGGCGGTGCCCGCGGCGATCGCCGCCGGCTTCCTGCGCCCCGATCGCCCCGCAGTCGCGGTGTGCGGTGACGGCGACTTTCTCATGAACGGCCAGGAGGTCGCGACCGCGGTGGCGAACCACCTGCCCGTGCTCTTCCTCGTCGTCGACAACTCGCGCTACGGCACGATCGTGCAGCACCAGGAGCGCGAGTACCCGGGCCGCGTCTCGGGCACCGACCTGCAGAACCCCGACTTCGGGGCCTGGATGCGCGCGTACGAGACCGACGCCGCGCCCGCGTTCGGCGCTCGGGTCACCTCGAACGAGGAGTTCAGCGCGGCGCTCGGTGAGGCGCTCGCCGCGCTCGAGCACGGCCCCGCGCTGCTCCACCTCGTGATTGACCGCAACACCATGCCGAAGAACGCCTAAGGAGTCGTCATGCAACTCGATCTGATTGTGTCCGCCAAGAAGATCATCACCCTCGACGACACCCGCCCCGAGGCCACCCGCATGGGTGTGATCGGCGAGCGCATCGTCGGCTTCGACGAGGAGCTCGACGGCTGCACCGCCGCCTGCGAAGAGGACTTCGGCGACGCCGTGCTCGTGCCCGGTTTCATCGACGCCCACTGCCACACGACCTGGTGGGGCCTCGGGCTCACGGCGATTCAACTCGATCAGGCGCGCGGCCTCGACGACCTGTACGAGCGCATCCGTGCCGAGGTGGCCCGGCTCGACGCCGCGGGCGCCGCGCCCGACGCCTGGGTGCACGGCACCGGCTTCAACCAAAAGCACCACGGCGGCGAGTTCCCCGACATCAAGGTGCTCGACGAGCTCACCGGCGACCGCCCGCTCTACCTTCGCCACACCTCGGGCCATGCCGCGATCACGAACACCGCGACGCTGCGCCTCGTCGGCGCCCTCGAGGACGGCTTCGAGAACCCGACCGGCGGCACGATCGTGCGCGACGACGCGGGCGCGCCGACCGGCCTCGTCGAGGAGGCGGCGCAGAGCCTGATTCAGTCGCTGCTGCTGCCGTACTCGAACGAGGAGATCGCGGCCGCGCTCGACGCCGCGACCGAGCGCTACGCGGCCGAGGGCATCACGAGCTTCTGCGAGGCAGGCATCGGCGGCGGCTGGATCGGCCACAGCCCGATCGAGGCTTCGGGGTACGCGCTCGCGCGCCGCACCGGGCGTTTGCATGCCCGCGCCACGCTCATGCCCGCGATCGACTCGCTCAGCGAGCTGTCGGCGAACTCGGCCGACTTCCGTGGCGAGGGCGAGGGACTCGGCGTGAGCCTCGGCGTGCCCACCGGCTTCGGCGACGACTGGGTGCACTTCGGCCACATCAAGGCCTTCATGGACGGCTCGCTGCTCGGCGGCACCGCCGCGGTGACCGAGTCGTTCTGCCTGCACAACCACGGCGGCGACAACAAGGGCTACCTGCTCAACTCGCCCGAGAAGTTCCGGGCGGATGTGCGGGCCGCGTACCGCGCCGGCTGGCCGGTCGCGCTCCACGCGATTGGCGACGCCGCGATCGACCTCGCGCTCGACCTCATCGAGGAGTGCCAGACCGAGTACGGCGACAACGGCGCGAAGAACCGCGTCGAGCACTTCGGTGTCTCGCGCCCCGACCAGATCGAGCGCGCCGGCCGCCTCCGCATCGTCGCGACGCCGCAGGCGAGCTTCACGATGCCGCTCGGCGACCAGGAGATGAAGATGGTCGGCCCCGATCGCGAGGGCTGGCTCTACCGAACGAAGAGCCTGCTCGACGCGGGCGTCGTCGTCGCCGGTTCGAGCGACCTCCCCGTCGCGATCAACAACGTGCGCGTCGCGCTGCAGTCGCTGGTCGACCGCACGACCGAGGCTGGTCAGGTGATGGGCCCGGATGAGGCCGTCGACGCCGAGACCGCGCTGCGCACCTACACGGTCGGCTCGGCCATCGGCACCGGCCAGCTCGCGAACAAGGGCACGCTGACCCGCGGCAAGCTCGCCGACTTCGTCGCCCTGAGCGACTCCCCGCTTACCGCTTCGCGCATCGACGAGCTCGATGTGATCGCCACCTTCGTCGGTGGCACCGCCAGCTTCGACTCGCGCGCCTAACCACAACCCGCAAAGGAGACCCACCATGGCAACGAAGGACACCGCGGCAGCCGCGTTCCTCGAAGACTTCCGTTCGATGAGCCGCAACGGCGCGACCCCGGGCGGCGGCGTTGACCGCCAGGCCGCGACCGTCGCCGACGGCCAGAACCGCAACTGGTTCCGCGGCCTCGTCGAGGGCTACGGCTTCGACGTGCGCTACGACGCCGTCGGCAACCAGTTCGCGCTGCTCGAGCTCGTGCCAGGTGCGCCGTACATCGCCGTCGGCTCGCACCTCGACTCGCAGCCGCTCGGCGGCAAGTTCGACGGCGCGTACGGCGTCCTCGCCGGCGCGCACGCCGCGAAGGCCGTCGCCGAGCTCGCCGCTGGCGCTGGCGAGTACGCGCCGAAGTTCAACCTCGCGGTGATCAACTGGTTCAACGAGGAGGGCTGCCGCTTCAAGCCCTCGATGATGGGCTCGTCGGTGTTCACCGGCAAGATCTCGGCCGAGCAGGTGCTCGAGACCACCGACCCGCACGGCGTCACGGTGCGCGAGGCGCTCGAGGCGATCGGCACCATTGGTGACTTCTCGCTCGACGTCGCCGGCTACGTCGAGCTGCACATCGAGCAGGGCCGCAGCCTCGACGACGCGGGCATCAAAATCGGCCTCGTCGAGTCGACGTGGGGCGCGAACAAGTACGAGTTCACGGTGAAGGGCGAGCAGGCGCACACCGGCGCGACCGTCATCGCCGACCGTCGCGATGCGCTCTTCGCCGCCTCGTCGATGATCGTCGCGGCGCGCGACGTCGCCGACAAGTTCACCGACGACGACGGGATGGTGATCACGTCGTGCGGCGAGATCTCGGTGTTCCCGAACTCGCCCGTCGTCGTCGCGAGCGAGGTCAAGCTGCTCATCGACGTGCGCGCGACCGACGAGCAGCGCCTCGCCGATGCCGACGCCGAGCTGTTCCGCCGCTTCGCCGAGGTCGAGGAGCGCTCGAAGTGCGAGATCGTGCGCGGCGCCGAGCACCTCTGGGGTTCAAAGGAGTACGACCGCCGCGGACTCGAGCTCGCCGCATCCGCCGCCGACTCGCTCGGTCTGTCGAAGCAGGTCGTGCGCACCCTCGCCGGCCACGACTCGACGAACATGAAGGACGTCGTGCCGACGATCATGCTGTTCGTGCCGAGTGTCGACGGCATCACCCACAACGAGGCCGAGTACACGACCGACGACGACATGGTCGACGGCGTGCGCCTGCTCACCGAGGTGCTCCGCCGCGTAACCGCCGGCGAGTTCGTCGAGGCGTAGCGACGAATCTTGAGCGGCGGATGCCGTGGTCGGGCGCGTGTCTGTACCACCGCATCCGCCGCTGCAGTTTTCCACGATCGATGCGGTTCTAACTGCATCGCTGCTAGAAAACTGCATCAAGCGGCGAAACAGGCCTCGCGCCTAGCCCCCGACGACGCCGCCGAAGGCGAGGCCGAGCAGGTAGGTGACGGCGGCCGCGCCGTAGCCAATGAGCAGCTGCCGCAGCGCGCGCTTCCACGGCGCGGCGCCCGACAGCACGCCGACGATGCCACCCGTGAGCAGCAGCGCAATCCCGACGATGCCGGCCGCGAGCACGATCGCGGGCAGTCCGTGCATGCCGAAAATCCACGGCAGCACCGGGATCACGGCGCCGCCCGCAAAGAACATGAAGCTCGACATCGCGGCCCCCATCGGGGTGCCGATCTCTTCGTGCTCGTCGGTCTCGGGCTCCGGCTCAACCTCGGCCGCGGTACGCTCGGGCGTCTCGTCGGGGCCGAGCCCCGCGGCGACGCGGTGCACGATGAGCGTCTCGGTCGCCTTGCGCTTCGCCTCGTCGGGGCCGAGACCGCGGGCGCGGTAGACGAGCGCAAGCTCGTTCTCGTTCACGTCGAGCGCGGGAATCTTGCGGTCGGTGTCGGGGTTCGGGGTGGATGCGCGCAGCAGCTCGCGCTGGCTCGATACCGACACATACTCGCCGGCCGCCATCGAGAGCGCGCCCGCGAGCAGGCCCGAAATACCCGTCGCGAGCACGTAGCCCGCGGGCACACCGGTGGCGCCGACGCCGAGCACGAGCGCGAGGTTCGAGACGAGGCCGTCGTTCGCGCCGAACACGGCGGCGCGAAACGTGCCGCTCATCCGCGCCCGCGACCGCGTCGCGAGCGAGCGCACGACCTCGGCGTGAATCGCCTCGTCGGCGTCCATCTGGTCGGTCGCGTCGGGGTCGTCGGCGTAGGGCGAGCGCGTCTCGGCATTCTGCATCAGCGCGAGCGTGAATACCGAGCCGAAGCTGCGCGCGAAGCCGGTCAGCAGCCGCGTGCCAAGGCCCGGCCGCACCTTCTTCTCGGCGTGCACGCCGAGCTTGTCGCGCCAGTGCTGCTCGTGGCGCCCCTCGGCCTCCGAGAGCGCGAGCAGAATGCGGCGCTCCTCACCCTGTCGGCGGCTCGCGAGGGCGCGGTACGTCGCCGACTCGGCCCGCTCATTGGCGAGGTAGCGCCGCCAGCGTCGAATGTCGGCCGGCGACGGATCGGGACGATTTGCGATGCGATCAGGCACGACGCAAGTTTACGTCAGGTCCCGTCGGCGCCCGCGAGCACCGCATCCTCAAGCCGCATGAGCCAGCGCCGGTTCGCGGGGAACGGCGAGAGGATGCCGCTGAGGTACACGAACGTGAGGTCGCGCTCGGGGTCGTGCCACGCCATCGACGCGTTCGAGCCGTTGTGGCCGTAGGCCCGCTCGCTCGAGCGCCGGCCGAAGGCGGATGCGCGCATCAGGTCGGGCCCCGGGTGGCCGAGCTGGTAGCCGTTGCTCCACCACGTGTGCGAGCCGGCATAGCGGTCGAACTCGCCCTCGTTGCTCGGGGTGAGCAGTTGCCGCACCGTCTCCGCCCGCAGGCCGAGCGCCAGGCCATCGTGCCCCGGCGCGACCGCCTCGAGCAGGGCCGCGAGGTCGCCGGCCTGCGTCCACACCCCGCCCGCGGGAATCGTCGCGCGGCGCACCCGCTCGCGGTTGAGCACGGCCGCGGTGACGCTCGCCGTCGGCTCGGTCGCGCGAAACGGCACCGCCCGCCAGCGCTCGGTGCGCGGCAGCGTCGCGAACGTCGAGTCGAGCCCGAGCGGGCGAAGGATGCGATCGCGCAGCAGCGACTGCAGCTCGCGTTCGCCCGTGGCCCCGAACGCGACCTCGGCAAGCATGAACCCCCAGGCGAGCCACTCGTAACTGGGCCGACGCACCTGCGCGCCCGCGGGCATCCGGGTCGGCGTCGCCCGGGCGATGTTGCCGGTCGCGCGCCCCCAATCGGTCATTGACGCGACCTCGGCGAGAGTGCCGCCGACGCGCGGCAGGCCCGAGCGGTGCTGCAGCACCTCGCGCACCGTGATGCGCGCCTTCTCGGATGCGCCGGGCGCCTCGGCCGCGAACGCCGGCCAGTACGCGGCGACGGGCTCGTCGACGTCGAGCAGGCCGTCGTCGTGGAGCGCCCAGATCAGCGTCGCGAGCCAGAGCTTCGATACCGAGAACGGCCAGAACAGGGCGTCCGCGCCGACGCCGAAGCGTGCATCCGCAAGGGTCTCACCGCCACGGCGCACGAGCAACTGCGCGGGACCGCCGCGTCGGCGCGCGAGCGCGAGCGGCGCGTCGAGCCAACCAGGCGGGCTACTCGCCGCGCGAGCCCGCATCCGTGACCGAAACGTCGACCTGCGAGAAGTTCTGGAACGAGCGCGACGCCGTCGGCCCGCGCTGCCCGAAGTACCGCGACTGGTACTCCTTCGAGCCGTACGGTAGCTCGGCGGGAGAGGAGAGTTGGAAAAAGCAGAGCTGGCCGATCTTCATGCCCGGCCAGAGCTTGATCGGGAGCGTCGCGACATTCGAGAGCTCGAGGGTGACGTGTCCCTGAAAGCCCGGGTCGATGAAGCCGGCCGTCGAGTGGGTGAGCAGGCCAAGTCGACCGAGCGAGCTCTTGCCCTCGAGGCGCGCCGCAACGTCGTCGCCGAGCGTCACCTGCTCGAACGTCGACGCGAGCACGAACTCGCCCGGGTGCAGGATGAACGCCGCGTCCGAGTCGATCTCGACGAGGTGCGTGAGGTCGGGCTGCTCCTCGGCCGGGTCGATGTAGGGGTAGTTGTGGTTGTTGAAGAGCCGAAAGTATCGGTCGAGACGCACGTCGACGCTCGAGGGTTGCACCGCCTGAGGGTCCCAGGGGTCAAGGCCGATCTTGCCGGCGTCGATGCCGGCGCGGATGTCGCGGTCGCTGAGCAGCATCCCTCAAGCGTAGGCGACGCTCGCAGCGATTCCTGACCGGAAAAGGTCGACACCCCCGCGCTGGTGCGAGCGCGGGGGTGCCGAGTTGAAGGGCGGGCTTGCGGGCCAGTCTTCGGGGGTTATTCAGCGGCGACGACGTCGCGGCCGCCGAGCTGCTTGTCGAGGTCAAGGATGCCAGAGCCGTTGCCGTCGAGGAGCTCGAGGCGACCGATGATCTCGCTCACGGTCGACTCCTCTTCGATCTGCTCGTCGAGGAACCAGTGCAGCAGCGGGCGCGAGTCGATGTCGCCCACCTCGTCGGCGATGCGGTAGAGGTTGCGGATCGACTCCGACACGAGCTCCTCGTGCGCGAGCGAGGCCTTGAAGGCGTCGAGCGGGTTGTCGACGGTCTTGCCCTCGAGCTGGATGCTCTGGATGACCGGGTGCGCGTCGCGGTCGAGCAGGTATTGCGTGAACTTCTGCGCGTGCTCGATCTCTTCTTCGGCCTGGGCCCAGAACCACTGCGCGAAACCGGTGAG
Source organism: Gulosibacter sediminis (assembly GCF_023370115.1). NCBI lineage: Bacteria > Bacillati > Actinomycetota > Actinomycetes > Micrococcales > Microbacteriaceae > Gulosibacter > Gulosibacter sp. ACHW.36C. The sequence goes on from NZ_CP097160.1 coordinate 2,563,550, forward strand.
GTCGATCGCCTCCATGTCCGCAGCGAGCTGACGGTAAACGAGCGATGCGGTGTACTCGAGTCGAACCTGGTCGTTGATGGCGTCTGCGTACTTCTGGTCGATCTTCATGGCAGCAACGATATGGGCCCAGTCTGGGATTCGCTAGCATGCTTAGCCTAGCCTCTAAATTGAATGAATCAATTTTGTGAGGTTCGCACTGAAACGTCGTCAGTGGGCCGAATGTTGCTAGAGTTGCACAGGCGCATTGCGCTCTGGGGCTGTAGTTCAATGGTAGAACTTCTGCTTCCCAAGCAGACAGCGCGGGTTCGATTCCCGTCAGCCCCTCCACATATCCGGCCCTTCTGAACCCTGGCCCGGCTCCGCCGACGCCCGCCGCGCGACGCGATGCGTCGCCCACCTGCGGCGAGCGGGGTTCGATTCCCGTCAGCCCCTCCACCTATCCAGGCCTTCTGCCGCACGCCTATCGCTAGCGGATACCCCGGACACCCTCCGGGAACGAATGGGGCAGTATTCGACCCGAGCTGTCGTGTTGAAGGGCGGCCGCTGTTGTACGTGCGTGCGGGACTGCCTCAAAGGACGCCAGTATCTGCGCAGCACTCACAAAGTCGCGAACAATTTCGTCGCGGGCGCCCTTTCGCCACGCGATGGAGACCACGGCCGGAGTGATGTCGATGACTGGAACGAAGGAAAGGCCGGGGCGACTGTAATAGCGCTTCGTAGAAGCCTGCGTAAATGCGACGCCCCTACCGTTGACGATCGCTTCGAAGCACTCGTCTACAGTTCCGACCTCCGCGCCGATCCGTACCATGGTGCCCTGCCGTTCCTCCGTGGCGAGCCAGAAGTTGCGCCAGTACTCGGGAGACCGTCGAGCTACGAATGGTTCTGTCAGGACCTCTTCGACGCTGACGGATCCGGCCTCGGCGTATTTCGACGAGCTTGGGACAACGAGGACGCGTGGTTCGAAGAACAACGTTTCGACTCCTAGCCAGTCCTCCACAATCAGGGGAGGCCGAACGAACGAAACGTCGGTTCTTCCGTCCGCGAGTCCAACGTAGGGGTCTGTGAGATCGAACGATTCCATATCGACTCTCACGTTCGGGTGGAGGGCTTTGAACGCAGAGAGGATTTGTGGGGTGAGTTCTGCGGCGGCGTTTGCTTGAAATCCGACGCGCAAGATTCCCGGCTTTGCTGTGTGGCGATTGCGCGTTTCGTTCGCGACACGGTCCGCTCGCGCTAGGAGCGCTCTTCCTTCGAGTAGCAGCACATCGCCTGCTGGGGTGAGCGCCACATTGCGACTGTCGCGGATCAAGAGCGGAGTTCCGAGTGACATCTCGAGCTTGCGAATCTGCACGCTAAGAGCAGGTTGCGAGAGGTGAAGTCGCTGCGCAGCCCGGCCAAAATGTAGCTCTTCGGCGACGACGACGAAGTGCGCTAACTGCCTGAGGTCCAACGTTGGCTCCACCGTCTCAGGCTGTCACGTAGGAGTCGCCACGTCCATTCGCAATTTTCTATTGGTTCACGGGCGTGCCGTCCATTTCTTATCGGTCATTGCTCTCGACCCCCGAGATGGGTCGAATAGTTCCACCCCTGCAGCACGCGGGGGACTGAGATCAGAGAGGATTTCACATGACCAGCTCAACAGTCACCACACTGCATGCCGAGCAATGGGCAAGGATGTTGACGGAACTCAACAACTCCGACGCCGAGATCCAGGCGCACGGCAAATACTTCACCTGCTCGTACCTCCTTGACATGAGCGCGCACACGTTCGTTATTGAGGTGTACGACGGGCAGATTACCGAGGTCACCGTCGATCCAGGACCTATCGAGAAGCCTTACCAGTTCGCGATCAGGGCCAGTGAAGAGACCTGGCGCGGCTTCGGTCAGCCCGTCCCAGCGCCGATGTACCACGGCATCTGGGCAGCCTCATTCCAGCGTGACATGCGTCTCGAAGGGGACGTGCTGGTGCTCATGCAGAACCTCCGGTGCATCACGCGACAGATCGAGCTTCTGCGCCAGACCGGCGTCCCCGTCTAACCAAACACTAAGGATAATGATGTCCAACATTTCACCAGTCACCGGACGCTACGTCACTGTCGACGTCGATGGACTTCGATACAAGGTCTTCTACCTCGAAAACGGGACCGGCCAACCATTGCTCTGTCAGCACACCGCTGGTTGCCACAATCATCAGTGGCGCGACCTTCTCGAAGACGAGGAGGTCACGAGCAAATACCGTGTCATCGCCTACGACCTTCCTCGACACGGAAAATCCGACCCACCAGAGAACACCGAGTGGTGGAAGAGCGAGTACAAGCTCACCGCTGACCACTATGCGAACCTCATCATCGCCCTCGCGGACGCGCTGGAACTCGAAAACCCTATCTTTATGGGTTCGTCGTTCGGCGGCAACATCGCCCTCCAACTCGCTCATCGCCGTCCGGACCGTTTCGGCGGGGTCATTCCAGTCGAAGGTGCCGACTACTCCCCCGGCTTCTACCTCGACTGGTGGCAGCATCCACATGCCAACGCCGCGCAAGTGTGTGCGTCTGGCGTGTGGGATCTGATGGCGCCCCAGTCGCCGGATGCCGACCGGTGGAAGACTTGGTTCTACTACTCACAGGGCGCCGAGTCGTTCAAGGGCGATCTGCACTACTACTCTGTCGACCACGATCTCCGTGGGCATCTCGAAGAGATCGACGGGTCGGCTTGTCCAGTCGTCATGTTGACCGGTGATTACGACTACCTCACCACGCCCGAGGACAGCGCACGCACCGCGGCACAGATCCCAGGTGCATCATTCATCGAGATGAAGGACATTGGACACTTCCCGATGAGCGAGAACTACCCCGTGTTCCAGCCCTACCTCTTGCAGGCGTTAGGGCTTATTGAACAAGCGGCCCTCACGCACAGCTCGTAGGCACCCTCCCCGACGTGATGGTGCTCCTCATCTCCGCAGACTGCGGAGCACCATCACTCGGTGAATCCAGCCCGGACCACACACGCACCCGCCGAGGCGAGAGCCCGTCCCATCATCACCGACGCACAACTGATCGATTCAATTCCCACCGAGGTCTTCGTTGCGCGGACGTGGAGGGCTCCCACCGATAAACGCTGAACCTGCCGGCCCGCGCTACAGCAGCGCCTCAATATCGCCCGACCCAAGCACGTTCGGGTCGCGATCGCGCAGCAGCAGCGCAAGCCGCGCCGTCTCCTCGAGCTCCTCGGCAGCCGCGACGGCGGCGGCGAGCGTCGCCCCCGCGACCAGCGAGCCGTGGTGCGCGAGAATCACCGCCGGCGCGCGCGTGGCTGCCTCGCGGATCTCGGCCACCGCATCCGTCGTGCCGGGTTTGAAGTACGGCACGACGGGCACGTCGCGGCCGACGCGCATCACGAAGTACGGCGTCAGCGGCGGGATGAGCGGCTCGCCCTCGCGCCAGAGGCAGCTCAGCGCCGTCACGTAGGTCGAGTGGAGGTGCACGATCGCACGGGCGTCGGGGCGCGCCTCGTACATCGCCCGGTGCATCGGCACCTCCTTGCTCGGCTTGCCACCACCGATGTGCTGAAACTCACCATCAAGCTCCGAGAGCGCGTTCGCGTCGAGGCGCCCGAGCGAGGAGTTCGTCGGGGTCATGAGCAGTCCCCCGTCGACTCGCACGCTGAGGTTGCCGGCGGTGCCAACGGAGTACCCGCGATTGAAGAGGCTCGCGCCAAACTCCACGAGCTGCTGGCGAGTTTCGTGATTACGCAATCGAGGTTTCCTTATCTGCGGCGAGCGCGGTTACACAAAGATGTCAGCAACGAGCAGCGAGACGAGGCAGGTCGCCCACGCGATCGTCGTCGGCACCGACCAGGTCAGCAGCTGGTGCTTGACCTCCTTGACACCGAGCATGCGGTTGACGACCCAAAACAGCGAATCGTTGAAGTAGCTGAACACCATCGCGCCGAGACACGCGGCCTGCGCGGCGAGCGCGAGGTTCACATCGGGCATCGTCGCGAGAATCGGCGCCGAGAGCGAGGCCGAGGTGATGATCGAAACGGTGCCACTGCCCTGCACGAGGCGCACGGCCGAGGCGATCACGAACGGAATCAAAATGGCAGGCAGCGGCAGCTGCGAGACGAACTCACCGAGCGCGTCGCCCACACCGCTGTCGCGAAGCACCTGGCCGAGCGCGCCACCGGCACCGGTGACGAGCAGGATGATGCCGGCCTGGTCGATGCCCTTCTCCATGGTCGCGAGGGTAGTCTGGCGCTTCTGGCCGACGGTCAGGCCGTAGATCGCAGCGATGACGCCGAGGCCAACCGCGATAACCGGGTTCCCGACGAAGGATGCGGTGCCAACGAGCCACTCGGGCAGCACGCCGGGCGCGCTGGTCGCCACCGCGTTGATGCCAGTGTTGGCGAAGATGAGCACGATGGGCAGCAGGATGGGCAGCATCGACATGAACAGCGACGGCAGCTCCTTCTCGCGCTCCTCGGCGAGGCTGTTGAACTCGCTGACCGCCTCGGCGGCGCTGAGCTTCGTGCCGGTGTCGACCTCGATCATCTTCTCGATCTTCGGGCCCATGTACTTCGCGTAGAGCGTCACCGTGAAGATCGCGGGGATCGTGAGGATCACGCCGTAGAGGATCATCTCGCCGATGTTCACGTCGAAGATACCGGCCGCGCCGAGCGGGCCCGGCGTCGGCGGCACGGCGTGGTGGGTGAGCACGAGACCGCCAGCGAGGGCGATGCCGAGCGTGAGCACCGAGCGTCCCGCGCTGCGCGAGAGCGCCTTCACGAGCGGGTTCAAGATGACGAACGCGCTGTCGACAAAGATCGGGATCGACACGATGTAGCCGGCGACCGCGAGCGCCCACTCCTCCTTGCGCTTGCCGAGCCAGCGCAGCAGCGTAATCGCAAGCTTCTCGGCCGCGCCGGACGCCTCGAGAATGGCGCCCATCATGACGCCGAAACCGACCACGAAACCGATCGTGGCGAGCGTCGAGCCGAAGCCGGAAGAAATCGATCCGACGGTGTCTTCGGGCGACATGCCCGCCGACAGGCCCGCGATCGACGCGGCAATGACGAGGGCGAGCAGCGCGTGAATCTTCGTGCGCAGCACCAGGAAGATGAGGACGGCGATGGCGACGGCGAGGCCGACGAAGGCCCACGGGCCGACCGTCACGGCGCCCTCGGCCTCCGTGGCGGCGAGCACGGCCGACCGCGAGACGCCAACGGCGTCAATGAGTGCAATGTTCATTTGGGGTAGCTCCGTTGCTGCCTAGTTGCCGGTGACGAACTCGTCGCGGTACTGCCGCACGACGTCGGTGAACTGCTCGTCCTTGATAAAGCCGAGGGCGAGCGGGCGGGCGACGTCGAAGTTACCGGGCCACGAGCACACGATGTCCATGACCGCGGCGTCGTGCGCTTCGGTGACCAGCGCGCGAGCGTCCTCGCCCCCGACGGTGCGCAGCGCATCCAGCATCTCGGCAACCGTGACGCTGATGCCGGGCACGTTCACGGTGCGCCACGAGCCGAGCTGCTCGCCGGCCAGGTCGAAGCCGTGCACGAGGTTCGTCACGGCCGAGTCGGGCGACGAGAGCCACATGCGGGTGTCCTGCGGCACCGGCAGCACCGAGGCCTCGCCGTTGAGCGGTTCGCGCAGGATACCGCTCGCGAACGAGGATGCGGCCGAGTTCGGCTTGCCGGGGCGCACCGAAATCGTGGGCAGGCGGAAGACGCGGCCGTCGACGTAGCCCTTGCGCGAGTACTCGTTGACGAGCAGCTCGCCGATGGCCTTGAACGAACCGTAGGTCGACTCGGGCATGCTCGCGAGCGTCTCGGGCACGACGGCGGGCATCTCGCCGCCGAAGACGGCGAGCGACGAGGTGAAGACGAAGCGGGGTCTGGTGCCGCCGGCGCGCGCGGCCTCGAGCAGGGCGCGCGTCGCCTCGACGTTGACGCGCATGGCGAGGTCGAAGTCGACCTCCGAGCCGCCCGACAGGATCGCGGCGAGGTGGAACACGCCGGCGGTGTCGGTGCCGACCGTCTCGCGCAGCAGCTCGACGTCGCCGATGTCACCGACTACCGATTCGACCCGGGGGTCTTGGATCTTCGACGCCGCGAGGTCAAGCGACACGATGCGATCGAATTCGACCTGCAGCGAGCCCTCGTCGGCTCGGCGAAGCAGTTCGCGGATCACGCGGCTGCCGAGGAATCCGGCGCCACCGGTAACGATGATTTTCATGGAGTGCTGGCCTTTCAGCGGGATTGATGAGGGATACGCCGGCGCGCGGGATGCGCTAGCGAACGGTGGACGGGGTTTGGAGGACTTCGAGGCCGGCCTCGACGAGGGCGTCGTGGGCTGACTCCGGCAGGTCGGCGTCGGTCACCAGCCCGTCGAAGCGCTCGAGCGCGATCGACTTGAGCGGCATGACGCGGCCGTACTTCGTGCTGTCGGTGACGAGGAAAACTCGACGGGCGTTGTCAGCCGCCGTGTTCTTCACGACGTTCTTCGCCTCGGTGTGCACCGAGCTGCCGCGCAGGTCGAACGCCGGGGTCGAGATGAACGCGACATCAAAGTTGAACTCGCGGATCGCATCGGCGGTCGCGCGACCCTCGGCCGAGAGGTTGGCCCGGTCGATCGCGCCGGCGGCGAGGTGGAGCTCGTTCGTCGAACGCTCGGCGAGCCACTGGGCGATGACGAGGTCGTTCGTGACCACGACAAGGCCCTCCTGCGCGACGAGGGCCTTGGCGATCTCGAGGGTCGTCGTGCCCGCGTCGAGGAAGATGACGTCGCCCGCCCCCACGAGGGTCGCGGCGAGCGCGCCGATCGCGGCCTTCTCATCCGGCCGCAGCGCGGCCTTGTCGGCGTGCGCGAGGTCGAGCGACAGGCGCGACGGCAGGGTGACGCCCCGCGCCACCGAGCTCACGCGCCCGGCCGACTCGAGCGCGGCGATGTCGCGGCGCACCGTCATGTGCGAGACGTCGAGCGCCTCGACGAGCTCGGCGATCGTGAGGCTGCCGCGCTCGGTGAGCAGCCGCATGATCGTGCGCTGCCGTTCGACGGGAATCATCGCTCGCCCTACCAGTTCTCGTAGGCGTCGAGCCAGCCGAGGCCCTCGACCGTGCCCGCCGCCGGCCGGTATTCGCAGCCGACCCAGCCGTTGTAGCCCGTGCGGTCGAGCGCCTCGAGCACGAACGGGTAGAACAGCTCGCCGCGATCCGGCTCGTTGCGCGCCGGCACCGAGGCGAGCTGCACGTGCCCAATCAGGCCGGCCAACCGCTCGACGAGGTGGGTGATGTCACCGTCGGTGAGCTGCGCGTGATAGAAGTCGAACTGCAGCCGCACGTTGTCGCGGTCGATCTCGTTGATGAGTTCGACGGTGTGCGCGACCGTCGGCAGGTAGTACCCGGGGTTGTCGTACGCGTTGAGCGATTCGAGCACGAGCAGGCGCCCCGCATCCGCCGCCTGCTCGGCGGCCCAGCGTACGTTTTCGACGTAGTGGGCGCGGAGCTCGGAGTCGTGAATGTCGGCCGCAAAGCCCGACATGAGGTGCAGCTTCGGGCAACCGAGCACCTCGGCGTACTCGAGCGCCTGGAAAATGGATGCGCGGAACTCGTCCTCGCGCCCGGGCAGGGCCGCGAGGCCCTTCTCCCCCGCGGCCCAGTCGCCGGGGTAGACGTTGAACAGCGCCATGGTGAGCCCGTGCTCGTCGAGGCGAGCACGGAGCTCCTCGGCCGGCCACTCGTACGGGAAGAGGAACTCGACGGCCTTGAAGCCCGCGTCGGCCGCGGCGGCAAAGCGGTCGAGGAAGTCGAGCTCGGTGAACATCATCGAGAGGTTGGCGGCGAACTTCGGCATTAGCGTGACTCCCTTGTCGTCTGGTCGTTGAGGCCCTGTGCTCGCGAGAAGAAGTCGACGTCACCGAAGTTGCCGCTCTTCAGCGCGAGCTCGAGGGTGCCGTCGAGCGAGCGCACCCACGGCACGCCCGGCGCGATCTGGGGGCCGATATGGAAGCCCTCGACGCCGAGCGAAGTCGTGACGATGCCCGAGGTTTCGCCGCCCGCGACGATGAAGCGCGTCACACCGGCGCCGCGCAACTCAGCGGCGAGCCAGGCGAACAGGCCCTCGATGGTGGCGGAGGTCGTTTCGGCGCCGTAGCGTTCCTGCAGCCCGCGCACGGTGGCGGGGTCGGCGGTGGCGTAGACGAGCGGCGCAGGGTTCGCCGGCTGCTCGAGCACCCAGGCGAGCACCTCCTCGCGGTAGGCCGTCTGCTCGGCAGCGGCCTCGGTGAGCAGGCGGTCGACGTCAACGGCGAGCGACGGCGCGACCTCGCGGTAGGCGGCGACCTGCTTGTTCGTCATCTCGCTCGCCGAGCCCGAGAACACGACCGTGCGGCCCTCGATGGCCTCCCAATCGCTCGCCGCGCTCGTGGCCGTGCCCGCCGCATCCCGGCCGCTCAGCGCGCGGGCGAGGCCGCCGCCGATGCCCGAGCCGCCGGTCACGAGCGGCAGGTCGGCGGTCGCCTCGCCGATCGCGGTGAGGTGCTCGGCGGTGAGCGTGTCGGTCACGGCATAGCGGATGCCCTGCTCGCGCAGCTGCGCCATGGCCTCGCGAATCGCCTTGGCGCCGCGATCGATCACCGTCACGGGGATCACTGCCGCCTTGCCCTCCGACTGCGCCTCCATGAGGCGTACCAGGCTCGCGTCGGTCATCGGCGTCACCGGGTGGTTGCGCATGCCCGACTCATCGAGCGGCACGCCGTTGACGAAGAGGTAGCCGTTGTAGACGGTGCGGCCGTTCACCGGCAGCGCCGGGCTGACCACCGTGATGTCGGCGCCCGCCGCCTGCATGAGGGCGTCGGTCACCGGGCCGATGTTGCCCTCGGGCGTGCTGTCGAAGGTTGAGCAGTACTTGAAGATGATGCGCTCGGCGCCGGCGTCGCGCAGCGCCTCGTGCGCGGCGAGCGACTGCGCAACCGCGTCGCCTGCGGGGATCGATCGGCTCTTCAGGCTGATCACGATGGCGTCGACGTCGGGCAACGGGCCGGTGGGCACCCCGGTGAGCTGCGCGGTCCGCAAACCGCCCTCAACCAGGAATCCGGCGATGTCGGTCGCCCCGGTGAAGTCGTCGGCGATGACTCCGAGCTGTAGAGCCACGTGCCCTCCTCATTGATTGACACTGGGCGCACCAAAATGCACCACAATTTCACATATCTTCACAAGATAGCACTCTGTGGCACGGCGAGCACGCCGACCGATTTGTGACGCCGGGCTACGCGCGGGGAAGTTTCGCCCAGTCGCGCTCGTTACGTTGCCGATAGGAGGTACAACATGACCGAGTATTTTGACCGCAACGACCGTGACTACACCAAGGTGTACAAGGAGCACACGCCCGACATCTTGAAGAAGTTTGGTGAGTTCGACGCCGCCGTCTTCGCCAAGGAAGGCCGCGAGATCCCGCTCAAGTACCGCGAGCTCATCGCCCTCGCCGTCGGCATCACGACGCAGTGTGTCTACTGCATCGACGCGCACTCGCAGAACGCGGTGAAGGCTGGTGCGAGCGAGGCCGAGCTCGCCGAGGCTGCCTGGGTCGCAACCGCGATCCGCGCCGGTGGCGGTTACGCCCACGGTCGTCTCGCGTTCAAGCTCGCGGGCGACGCGGGCCACACGCACTAGTCGCGCGACAGCGCCTTCCAACACCGGGTCGCGCTCGGGCGCCGGAGTGCTCGTCGCGGCCCGCCCATCCGCCTAGCCCGCGTCACACGGCGACTCGCAAGTTGAGCGGGTCGCCGTGTCGGCGTGAACTTGAGGCATGAGCACCACCGACACCGCACGACCCGGCCGCCTGGCGGGCAAGGTCGCCTTCATCACCGGCGCGGGCACGGGCATCGGCCTCGCCACCGCGCAGCGCTTCATCGAGGAGGGCGCGGTCGTCGCCGCGGCCGACCTCACGCCGCCGGCCGCGAGCGACTCGCTGCTGCCGCTGCAGGTCGACGTGCGCGACCAGGCGAGCCTGGATGCGGCGGTTGCGGCCACGCTCGAGCGCTTCGGCCGCATCGACGTGCTGTTCGCGAACGCGGGCGTGCTGTTGCCCGAGGCCCCGGCCGAGGAGCTCGACGAGGCCACCTGGAACACCGTCATCGACATCGACCTCTCGGGTGTCTGGCGCACCGCGAAGGCGGTCTTCCCCGCCCTGAAGCAGAACCCGACCGGCTCGAGCGTGATTCTTGCCTCGTCGACCGCGGGCATTCGCGGCGGCGCGAACACGAGCGCCTACACGGCCGCAAAGACCGCACTCGTCGGCCTCGCGAAGGTCAGGGCGCACGAGCTTGGCGGGTTCGGCGGCCGCGTGAACACGACGCATCCGACCGCTGTTGGCACCGACCTCGTGCTCAACGAGGGCAACCTCCGCCGCTACCGCCCCGACCTCGCCGACCCGACGCCCGAGGACGTCATCGAGCCGTTCAAGCGCGGCAAGCTGCTCGACGTGCCGTGGATCGACCCCGTCGACGTCGCGAACGCCGTGCTCTTCCTCGCCTCCGATGAAGCCCGCTACATCACGGGCGCGAATCTTACGATCGACGCCGGCTCCACCACCAAGTGGGGCTAGGCAGATAGGACCCTCATGCCGCTCACCGCTCAGGACCTCCTCGACCGCGCCGAGATTCTCGACGCGATCAACGCCTACTCGCACGCGCTCGACCAGCGCGAGTGGGGCATCCTCGCCGACGCCTTCACGCCCGACGCCGACATTGTGCTCATCGATCGCGACACCCACTACACGCCGCAGTCGCTGCAGGATGCGCTGAGCGGGCAGAACGACTCGACCCGCCTCTCGGGGCAGCACGTCAACGGCAACACCCGCTTCGAGATCGACGGCGACACCGCACACACCGTCACCGAAGTGCTCTGGGTCACGCTGCAGACCACCGACGACCCCGAGACGTTCAAGCACATCCGCGCCGGCGGCATCTACGTCGACGACCTCGTGCGCACCAACGCCGGCTGGCGCATCGCGCGTCGCGAGCTCGCGCTGAAGAACCGCGTCATCGAGTACCTGCCCTACGACGCGGCCGACGTCGAGAACATCCGCTACACCCTCGCCTCGAGCTGGTACAAGACCGCCTAGCCCCGGCGTGCGGCGGTGCTTTCACGCATCCTGAAGCTTGCCGCAGCACACTGCTGTCGTGGCCGGAATCACCGGCCCGCGCAAAGGAGCAACCATGTCGAAAGTCCTGATCCTCGCCGGCGATTTTTCCGAGACCCTCGAAGTGTTCTACCCCTACGAGCGCCTGCGCGAGGAGGGCTACGAGCCGGTCATCGCCTCGCTCGAAAAGAAGCGCCTGCAGTTCGTGGTGCACGACTTCGAGCCCGGGTATTTCACCTTCACCGAGAAGCCGGGGCACGGTTGGGACGCCGACATCGCGGTCGCTGACGTCAACCCCGACGACTACGTCGCGCTCGTGATTCCGGGCGGCCGCGCGCCCGAGTACCTGCGCAACAACACCGACGTGCAGCGCATCGTGCAGCACTTCTTCGGGGCGGATGCGCCGGTCGCGTCGACCTGCCACGGCCCGCTGATCCTCGCGAAGTCGGGTGTGCTCTCGGGCCGCACCTCGTCGGGCTTCCCCGAGGTCGCACCCGACATCGAGTCGGGTGGCGCCACCTACGAGGGCGGTCAGGCGGTCGTCGACGGCAACCTCGTCACCTCGCGCGCGTGGAACGACAACGGCCCCTGGTTCGGCGCCTTCATCAAGCTGCTGCGCGAGCGCGCACCCCTCGCCTAGCGACGCGCCGCCGCAAGCAGTGGCGCGTTCAGCGACAACTGGCGCAGTCACCATCGCGCCAGTTGTCGCTGAGCGCGCCCCTGCGGTTCGCACAGCGTCGCTGACAGCGCCACTTCCACTCGCGCCGTGTCGCTGACAGCGCCACTGCGAGCGCGCGCCGCTGCTTAGCGAACGATCGACTCGGCCCCGGCCGAACGCACCGGGGTGAGGCGCTCGAGCTGCGTCACGTGGCGCGGCTCGAGTTCCTCGACGGTCGCGACGCCAAGCAGCGCCATGGTGCGCTTCACCTGCGAGCCGAGGATCTCAATCATGCGGTCGACGCCCTCGCGCCCGCCGGCCATGAGGCCGTAGAGGTAGGCGCGGCCAACGAGCGTGAACTTCGCGCCGAGCGCCATCGAGGCGACGATGTCGGCGCCGTGCATGATGCCGGTGTCGAGCATGACGGTGGCGTCGGCGCCGACCTCGCGCACGACCTCGGGCAGCAGACGGAACGGGATCGGCGCGCGGTCGAGCTGACGGCCGCCGTGGTTCGACAGGATGATGCCGTCGACACCCTTATCGATGAGCCGCACCGCGTCGGGCACGTTCTGCACGCCCTTCACGACGAGCTTGCCCGGCCACATCTCGCGGATGATCGTGAGGTCGTCGTCCGAGATCGTCGGGTCCATCGCATAGTTGAGCAGCTCGCCGACGGTGCCGCCGGTCGTCGAGAGTGAGGCGAACTCGAGCTTCGGGGTGGTGAGGAAGTCCCACCACCACCACGGGCGCGGAATCGCGTCGACGATCGTCTTCACCGACAGCTGCGGCGGAATCGAGAAGCCGTTGCGCGAGTCGCGCATGCGGTTGCCCGCGATCGGGGTGTCAACCGTGAACATGAGTGTGTCGAAGCCGGCCTTCGCAGCGCGCTCGACGAGGCCGTACGAGATCTCGCGTTGGCGCATGACGTAGAGCTGGAACCAGTTGCGACCGGTCGGGTTCGCCGCCTTGACGTCCTCGATCGACGTCGTGCCGAGCGTCGAGAGCGAGAAAGGGATGCCCGCGGCCGCGGCAGCGCCGGCGCCGGCGGTCTCGCCCTCGGTCTGCATGAGGCGCGTGAACCCGGTGGGCGCAATGCCGAACGGCAGAGCGCTGCGCCCGCCGAGAATCTCCACCGAAGGGTCAACTTCGGGTGCCGGGCGGAGGATGTCGGGGTGGAATTCGACGTCACGGAACGCCTGGCGTGCGCGACGCATCGAGATCTCGTCGTCGGCCGCACCGTCGGTGTAGTCGAACGCGGCGGCGGGCGTGCGGCGCTTCGCGATCTTGCGCAGGTCGGCGATCGTCAACGCTTGCGACAGTCGACGGCGCTTGAGGTTGAAATCAGGCTTCTGCAAATGCAGATACTCGAAAATCTCCGACGGCTTTGGAACCTGACGCTGCACCATATCTTCGTCCTCTTGTTCAGTAGTTCTAGTTGCTCGACACCCGCGGAGTGAAGCGGCGCAGGTCAACGGTCTGCGCAATCAGCGCTCGCAGGGCTTCCAGGTCGCCACGCACGGCGCCAAGGGCCCGCGCCTGCACAACGAGGTTGCCGAGCGCGGTCGCCTCGACCGGCCCGGCGACAACCCTAAGTAGAGCACGGTCGGCCGTGAGTTGGCAGAGCAGGGTGTTGAGCGAGCCACCCCCGACGAGGTGGATCGCGCCCACCCGCTTGCCCGACAGTTCGGCGGCGCGGTGCACCGCATCCGCGAACGCCGCGGCGAGCGACTCAAGGATACTCCGCACGAGCTCCGCGCGCCCGCTCGGCACCGCGAGGCCGTGGCCCGCGAGCCAGTCGGCGATGCGCGCGTGCATGTCACCCGGCGGGGCAAACACGGGGTCGTTCACGTCGAACACGGGCTGCGGCGTGCCCACGTCGGCGGCCGCGGCGAGCAGCTCACCGAGATCGATCGACTCGCCGTCGACGCGCTCCCAACCGCGAATCGTCTCGGAAAGCACCCAGAGCCCCATCACGTTGTGGAGGAACCGGGTGCGGCCATCAACGCCGCGCTCGTTCGTGAAGTTCGCGGCGCGCGACGCTTCGGTGACGACGGGCGCTTCGAGCTCGACGCCAACGAGGCCCCAGGTGCCGCAACTGATGAATGCGACGTCGGGGTCGGTCATCGGAATACCGACGACCGCCGAGGCGGTGTCGTGTGAACCGACCGCGAGCACCGGCACGCGCGTGTCGAGACCGGTGGCCTCGCCGACGCGCTCGCGCAGCGTGCCGATTTCGGTGCCGGGGTCGACGAGCTGCGGCAGAATCTCGGTGGGAATCCCGAGCTGCTGCGCGAGGTCGAAGTCCCACTCCCCCGCGAGCGAGAGCAGCCCGGTCGTCGAGGCGTTCGTGCGCTCGGCCACCTCGGCGCCCGTGAGCCAGTATCCGAGCAGGTCGGGGATGAGCAGTGCCCGGTCGGCCTGCGCGATCCGCGTCTCGTCAAGCACCTCCGCGACGTACTGGTACACCGTGTTGAAGGGCAGGTACTGCAGGCCGTTGCGGGCGTACAGCTCGGCGAAGGGAATGCGCTTGTGGGCGAGCTCGGCCGCCCGCGCGCCCCGCGCATCCCGGTAGTGGAACGGCACGCCGAGCATGCTGCCGCGGCGCAGCAGCGCATAGTCGACGGCCCACGAGTCAATGCCGATCGACTGCAGCTGGGCGCCCGAGCGGCGCTGCGCCTCGCGGCCCGCGTCGCGCAGGCCGTCGAGGATGCTGCGGTAGAGCTCGACGATGTTCCAGTGCAGCCCATCGGGCAGCTCGACGGGGGTGTTCGGGAATCGGGCGACCGTGTGCATCCGCAGCTCGCCGGGCCCCACTTCGCCGAGGATGACCCGGCCGCTGGTGGCGCCGAGGTCAACCGCGGCGACGTGTGCGCTCATCGCCGCGCCTATCGCAGGAACGCGGCGGCGACGCCGGAGTCGACGGGCAGGTGCACGCCGGTGGTGCGCGAGAGCTCGGGGCCCGTGAGCACGTAGACGGCGTCGGCGATGTTCTCGGGCACGACCTCGCGCTTGAGGATCGTGCGGTTCGCGTAGAACTGGCCGAGGTCTTCCTCCTTCACGCCGTAGGTCGCGGCGCGTTGCGCGCCCCAGCCGCCGGCGAAGATGCCCGAGCCGCGCACGACGCCGTCGGGGTTGATGCCGTTGACGCGCACGCCGTGCTCGCCGAGCTCAACCGCGAGCAGTCGCACCTGGTGCGCCTGGTCGGCCTTCGTCGCCGAGTAGGCGATGTTGTTCGGACCCGCGAACACCGAGTTCTTCGAGGCGATGTAGACGATGTCGCCGCCGAGCTGCTGGTCGATGAGCACCCGCGCCGCCGCCTTCGAGACGAGGAACGAGCCCTTCGCCATGACGTTGTGCTGGAGGTCCCAGTCGCGCTCGGTGGTCTCGAGCAGCGGCTTCGACAGCGAGAGGCCGGCGTTGTTCACGATGAGGTCGAGGCCGCCGAACGCGAGCACCGCCTCGTCGACCGCGGCCTGCACGGCCGCCTCGCTCGAGACGTCGGCGGCCACGCCGATCGCGACGTCGCTCGATCCGAGCTCGGCCGCGGTGGCCTGCGCCTTCTCGAGGTCGAGGTCGGCGATGACGACGCAGGCGCCCTCACGGGCGAGGCGGGTCGCGACGGCCTTGCCGATGCCCGAGGCGGCGCCGGTGACGAGGGCGATGCGGCCCTGGTGCGAGCGCGGCTTCGGCCGACGCTGCAGCTTCGCCTCCTCGAGGGCCCAGTACTCGATGCGGAACTTCTCGGACTCGTCGATCGGCTGGTAACTCGACAGCGCCTCGGCGCCGCGCATCACGTTGATCGCGTTGACGTAGAACTCGCCGGCGACGCGCGCCGTCTGCTTGTCGGCGCCGTACGAGAACATGCCGACGCCCGGCACGAGCACGATGAGCGGGTCGGCCCCGCGCATGGCGGGCGACGTCTCGTCGGCGTAGCGCTCGTAGTAGGCGGCGTAGTCGGCGCGGTAGGCCTCGTGCAGCTCGCGCAGGCGCGCGGTCTGCTCTTCGACGGATGCGGTGGCCGGCAGGTCGAGCACGAGCGGCTTCACCTTGGTGCGCAGGAAGTGGTCGGGGCAGCTCGTGCCGAGCTCGGCGAGGGGCGCGAGCTGCTCGCGCTGGAGGAAGTCGAGCACCTCCTCGGAGTCGGTGTAGTGGCCCACCATCGGCTTGTCGGCCGAGGCGATGCCGCGAATCACGCCCGCGAGCGCGGCGGCCCGCGCACGACGCTCGGCCTCGGGCAGCGGCTCGTAGCCGGGCACGACGGCGCCGAAGGGCTCGGCCGCGCCGTTCGCGGCGATGTACTCCTCGGCGGTGCGGATGATCCAGAGCGAGTGTTCCTCGGCCTCGGCCGAGGTGTCGCCCCACGCGGTGATGCCGTGGCCGCCGAGGATGCAGCCGATCGCCTCGGGGTTGGCTTCCTTGATCGCGGCGATGTCGAGGCCGAGCTGGAAGCCGGGGCGGCGCCAGGGCACCCAGACGACGCGCTCGCCGAAGATCTTCGCGGTGAGGGCCTCGCCGTCGGCGGCGGTCGCGATGGCGATGCCCGAGTCGGGGTGGAGGTGGTCGACGTGCGCGGCGTCAACGAGCGCGTGCATCGCGGTGTCGATCGACGGCGCGGCACCGCCCTTGCCGTGCAGGCAGAAGTCGAACGCGGCGACCATCTCGTCCTCGCGCTCGACGCCGGGGTAGACGTCGCGCAGGGCGCGCACCCGGTCGAGCCGGAGCACGGCGAGGCCGGGCTCGGTGAGGGTGCCCAGGTCGCCGCCCGAGCCCTTCACCCAGAGCAGCTCAACCGCATCCCCGGTCACCGGGTCGGTGTCGCTGCCCTTGGCCGAGGTGTTGCCGCCGGCGTAGTTCGTGTTGCGCGGGTCGGCGCCGAGTCGGTTGCTGCGGGAGAGAAGATCGGCGACGGCCGGATTCGTGGTGGTCATGCGAGTGTCGTCTGCTTTCTACGCGCCCCAGGAGGCCTGCTGGCCCCCGACGCGTTCCTGAGCGATCTGCTGCTGGTAGCCCGACGCGGCGTAGGCGCGCATCGGATTGGCGGCGAAGCCGCGCGACTCGCGCCAGGCGGCGAGCTGCTCACGGACATCGATTTGGTAGGCGTCCATGAAGATTTCGTTCGCCTCGAGCACGTCGCCCGAGCGCTGGGCCTCGCCGAGCGCATCTCGGTCGAGCAGGAGCGCGCGGGCCGCCATCTCCTGCACGTTGAGCACCGAGCGAATCTGGCCGGGGATCTTGTCTTCGACGTTGTGGCATTGGTCGAGCATGAAGGCGAGGTTCGGGTTGTTCCAGCCGCCGCCGCGGATCACCTCGGTAAGGATGCGGAACAGCTGGTACGGGTCGGCCGCGCCGACGATGAGGTCGTCGTCGGCGTAGAAGCGCGAGTTGAAGTCAAACGAGCCGAGCTTGCCGAGGCGCAGCAGCTGCATCACGATGAACTCGATGTTCGTGCCGGGCGCGTGGTGGCCAGTGTCGAGGCAGACCACGGCCTTGTCGCCGAGCGCCGAGACCTGGGCGTAGCTCGTGCCCCAGTCGGGCACGTCGGTGTGATAGAACGCCGGCTCGAAGAACTTGTACTCGAGCACGAGGCGCTGTGCGTCGCTGAGGCGCGCGTAGATCTGCTGCAGCGAGTCCTGCAGGCGGTCCTGCCGGCCGCGCATATCGGCCTGGCCCGGGTAGTTCGAGCCATCGGCGAGCCAGATCTTGAGGTCGCGCGAGCCCGTGACGTTCATGATGTCGATGCACTCGAAGTGGTGATCGATCGCTTTCTGGCGCAGCTTCGAGTCTTCGTGGGTGAGGCTGCCGAACTTGAAGTCGTCGTCCTGGAAGGTGTTCGAGTTGACGGTGCCGAGCCCGACGCCGTGCTCCTGCGCGTGCTCGAGGAGGGTGCCGTAGTCGTCAACCTTGTCCCACGGGTAGTGGAGCGCCACGACCTGGCCGAGGCCGGTGTACTTGCTCACCTGCGCGGCATCGGCGATCTTCTCGAACGGGTCGCGCGGGGTGCCGGGCGTGCCAAACACCTTGAAGCGCGTGCCCGAGTTGCCGAACGCCCACGAGGGCAGTTCGATGACGAGCTGCCCGAGGGTGTCGAGCTGCTGCTGCGAAAGGGTGCGGGTCATGGTCAGATTCCTGTCTGCGTGCGGGTGGCCTGCAGTTGGTCCCCGAGGTTGAAGATTTCGGTGAGTGGTGGGGTCTGGTCGGCGCGGCCGTCGACGTGGTCGAAGAACTCGGCCATGTCGGCCTCCCAGGCGGTGGCGACCTCGCTCGCAGCGAGGTAGTTGCGGGCGGCTTCGTCGTCGTCGGTCTCGTAGTAGCCGACGAGCAGGCCGTCGCCCGCGAGGAAGAGCGAGTAGTTGCGGCGTCCGGAGCGCGCGATCTCCTCGAGCATCTCGGCACGTACGGGGGTGTGGCGCCGCAGGTACTCGTCGAGTTTGTCGGGGCGGATGCGCAGGGTGAAGCACACGCGCTGGGGCTGAAGCTCGGGCATCCGGCTGGTCTCGCTCTCGCCGCTACGCGGCATTGATTCGATTCAAGTGGTGGGGCGGATGCGCCCGCTCGGCCGAGCGTGTCGGCTGCGGCAGAGCGGGCGTCCGGTGGCGACTAGAAGTCGAAGTCGCTGATGTTGTCCTTGTTGAAGACGAACGGGTCGCCGAGCAGGACGGTGCCGTCGGCGCCGACCGTGTACTCGCCGAGCTTGCCGGCCTCGAAGGTGTCACCCTCGGCGCCGGTGATGGTGCCGTCGATCAGCGCCTGCGCGGTGTAGGCCGCGAGGTAGCCGAGGTCTTCGGGGTTCCAGAGGGCGAACGCCTCAACGGTGCCGCTCTCGACGTACTCGCGCATCTGGTTCGGCGTGCCGAGACCGGTGATCGCAACCTGGCCCTTGTACTCCGAGGTGTCGACGTAGCGGGCCGCCGCGGCGATACCCACGGTGGTCGGCGAGACGATGCCCTTGAGGTCGGGGTAGGTCTGGAGCAGCGACGAGGTCTTGTCGAACGAGGTCTGGTCGTCGTCGTCACCGTAGACGACCTCAACGAGCTCGATGTCGGGGTAGTCCGACTCGAGGTATGCCTCCATGAGCTCGATCCAGGCGTTCTGGTTCGTCGCGTTCGCCGAGGCCGAGAGGATCGCAATCTGGCCCTCGCCACCGATCTGGTCGGCGATGAGGTCGATCTGCGTCTTCGCGATGCCCTCGGCGTCAGCCTGGTTCACGAACACGTCGCGGCACTCGGGGTCGGTGTCGGAGTCGAAGGTGACGACCTTGACACCCGAGCTCTTCGCCTCTTCGAGGGCCGAGCAGATCGCGCTCGGGTCGTTCGCCGAGATCACGATCGAGCCCACCTGCTGCTGGGTGAGCGTGTTGATGTAGCTCACCTGACCGTCGGGGGTGGCCTCAGCCGGGCCGACCTCGTTGAAGGTGCCGCCGAACTCCTCGACGGCAGCCTTACCACCGGTCGACGAGGCGTCGAAGTAGGGGTTACCGAGGTTCTTCGGCACGAAGGTGACCGACAGGTCGCCAGAGCCTTCGGCTGCAGCATCCGTCGAGCCGGTCGAGCCGCTGCCGGTGTCGGCGCAGCCTGCGAGGGCAATTGAGACGGCCGCGGCGGCCGCAATCAGTGCGCCAATACGACGCTTTCCAGCAAACTTCATTGTGTTGCCTTTCGTTGGGTGGGTGCCTAGTTCGGCGATGAGGTCGTGGGGCTGGGGGTGGTCTTGGTGCCGACTCGGGCGGCCTTCGCTGCGGCGAGGCGGGCGCGGCGCAGCTGCACCCAGTCGATGACGCTCGCGAGCACCACCGAGAGCACGAGCAGCACACCGGTGATGATGTTGATGACATCGCTCGTCACGTTCGCGAGGCGCAGGGCGCTCGACAGGGTGCCGATGAGCAGGGCGGCGGCGACGACGCCGTAGATCTTGCCGCGGCCGCCGAAGACCGAGACGCCGCCGAGCACGACCGCCGCGATCACCTGCAGCTCGAGCCCGGTCGCGTTGTCGCCGCGGGCCGAGCCGTAGCGCAGCGTGAAGAAGATGCCGGCGAAGGCCGAGACGACTCCCGCGAGCACGAACAGCAGGAACTTCGTGCGCTCGACCCGCACGCCCGAGAAGCGCGCCGCGTCGGAGGCGAGGCCGATGGCGTAGACGCCGCGGCCGAAGGTCGAGAAGTGCAACAGCACGACGAAGACGGCGAGCAGAATCACGAAGGGCAGCATGATGTAGGGCAGCGGCGTGCCCGAGATCTTCGCCTGGGCGAGCGCCGTCCACTCCGCGGGGAAGCTTGTGACGGCGGCGGTGCCGAGCAGGCCGACCGCGAGGCCGCGGAAGAGCGCCATGGTGCCGATCGTGACGGCGAGCGAGGGCAGGCCGACCACGGTGACGAGGAAGCCGTTCACCGCGCCGCCGAGCACACCAACGAGCAGGGCGATGGTTGCCGCCACGCCGAAGCCGACGCCGGCCTGCACGAGCACGCCCGTGACGACCGACGAGAGGCCGACCATCGAACCGACCGACAGGTCGATCTCGCCCGTGATCATCACGAGCGTCATCGGCAACGCAATGAGCAGAATCGGCGCGATGTCCATGAGCAGGTAGGTGAGCGTGATCGGCTGAGCGAAGCCGCGCACGGCGGTCATCGCGACGAGCGCAACGACGGCGAGCAGCAGCACGATCGCCATCTCACGGCTGATCAGGAGACGCTTCCACGCGGGGCGGCCGAAGGGCGCGATCACGCGGGCGGGGGCGCCGACGGCTGCCTCGGCGGGCGTCGGTTCGCGGGTGGTGTCGGTGGTGGTCATGCGTTGCTCCTGGCCGTCTCTGAGTCGGGCACTCCGGGCGGGGGTGGCGCATCCTCCCGGCCGCGAGATTCGATGAGTCGTCGTTTCTGGCGCAGCGCGACCGCGCGGTCGAGCACGATGGCGCCGAGGATGAGCAGGCCGACGACGAAGCGCTGCCAGAAGTCGGGAATGCCGAGCACCGGGAGGGCGCGGTTGATGGTGGCGAGCAGCATCCCGCCGATCGCGGCGCCCCAGAGGGTGCCGACGCCACCGGTAATCGCGACGCCGCCGATGACGGCCGCGCCGACCGCGTCGAGCTCCCAGCCCGAACCGGCCTGCGAGTTCACGGTGCCGTAGCGGGCCGCGTAGAACACGCCGGCCAGGCCCGCGAGCGCGCCCGAGAGCACGAAGGCGGTGAGCACGCGGCGCGTGGTCTTGAGGCCGTAGAGCTCGGCGGCGGCGGGGTCGGAGCCGATGGCGTAGTACTCGCGGCCGCCGCGGGTGTTCTTGATGATCCAGGCCGCGCCGAACAGCACGATGAAGGCGATGATCGCGAGGATCGGTATCGAGAGCACCTGGCCCGTGCCGAGCGCGAGGAAGTCGCGCGGCAGGTCGCTCGCGTTGATGCGGTCGCTGCCTGCCCAGAGCACGTTGATGCCGCGGTAGGCGTAGAGCATGCCGAGCGTGATTACCATGGCCGGCACCCGGGCGAACGCGACGAGCGCGCCGCTAATGAGGCCGAGCACGCCGCCGAAGATGACGACGAGCACGATGACGAGCAGCATCGGGATGCCTGGCAGGTCGATGAACAGGCGGCCGGTGAGGTAGGCCGACAGGCCCATGACTGAGCCGACCGAGAGGTCGACGTTGCGGGTGATGAGCACGATGCCCTGGCCGACCGCGACGAGCACGAGGATCGACGGGGTGAGGAACAGGTCGCGCCAGCCGTCGGCAGAGAAGGTGAAGTTTGGGTTCTTCGCGGTCGCGGCGACGATGACGATGAGCAGGGCGAGCAGGATGCTCAGCTCGCGCACGCGGCCCATGAACGAGATGCGTCGGCTCACCCGAGAGGTCGGGATCGCGGTGGTGGCGACGGGCTTCAGCCCGGGAAGATTACTCATGCCGCGGGCTCCTTGGCATCGTGGGTGGCAAGGTGCATCACCGATTCCTGCGTCGCGTCCTCGCGCTCGAGTTCGCCGGTGAGCCGGCCCTCGCGCATGACGAGCACGCGGTCGGCCATGCCGAGCACCTCCGGCAGCTCGGACGAGATCATGAGCACGGCCATCCCCTGCCCCGCGAGCTCAGAGAGCAAGCGGTGCACTTCGGACTTCGTGCCGACGTCGATGCCGCGGGTGGGCTCGTCGATGATGAGCAGGTCGGGGTTGCGCGAGAGCCACTTCGCGAGCACGACCTTCTGCTGGTTACCGCCCGAGAGGGTCGAGGCGACCGTGTCGAGCGCGTTCGTCTTGACCTCGAGGCGGCTCGCCCAGATGGCGGCGGCGCGGTTCTCGATGCCGGTGGTGATGAGGCCCCACTTCGCGAGGCGGTTGCGCAGCGCGAGCGTGACGTTGCGGCCGACCGTGTCGTCGATCACGAGGCCCTGGTAGCGGCGGTCCTCGGGCACGAGGGCGATGCCGGCGCGCATGGCAGCCGCGGGCGAGCTCTTCGGTAGGGTCTTCCCCTCGAAGCGCACCGAGCCGGTGCGGTAGGGGTCGACGCCGAACACGGCGCGGGCAACCTCGCTGCGGCCGGCGCCGACGAGGCCCGCGAGCGCGACGATCTCGCCGCGGCGTACCTGGAACGAAATGTCGCTGAACACACCGGGCTGCGTGAGGCCGTCGACCTCGAGCAGCACCTCGCCGACCTCGGCGGGCTGCTTCGGGAACAGCTCGGTGACGTCGCGGCCGACCATGCGCTTCACGATCTGGTCGACCGTCGCGTCGGCGGTCGCCACCGTCTCGATGTAGGCGCCGTCGCGCATCACGGTGATCTGGTCGCAGAGCGCGAAGACCTCTTCGAAGCGGTGCGAGATGAAGATGAGGCCGCGACCCTCGTCGCGCAGGGCGCGGGCGATCGTGAACAGGCGGTCGACCTCGACGCCCGAGAGCGCCGCGGTGGGCTCGTCCATGATCAGCAGCTTCGCGTCGAGCGACACGGCCTTCGCGATCTCGATGACCTGCTGGTCGGCGATGGAGAGGCCCTCGGCGGGGCGGTCCGGGTCGATCTTCACGCCGAGGCGGGTGAAGAGGCGCTCGACCTCGTGGCGCATCTCGCGCGAGTCGATGCGGCCGAAGCGGCCAACGGGCTGGCGGCCCATGAAGATGTTCTCGGTGACCGAGAGGTCGGGGAACAGCGTCGGCTCCTGGTAGATGACCGCGATGCCGGCGTCCTTCGACTGCGCCGTCGAGCTGAAGTCGACGTCTTCGCCGTCGAGGCGCAGCGTGCCCGAGTCGCGCTGGTAGAGGCCGGCGACGATCTTCACGAGGGTGGACTTACCGGCACCGTTCTCGCCGACGAGCGCGTGGATTGACCCGCGGTCGACCTTGATGGTGCCCGAACGCAGCGCGACGACCGACCCGAAGGTCTTTCGCACGTCGCGGAGTTCTAGGACTGCAGGGGCGGACATGCTCCGTCCTCTCATCGTTGCGAGGCTCACGCCATAGGGGTGGGATGCGGTCGGCGGGCACCGAACGCGGGCGGAAGTTTCAGGAGCCGCTTTGCTCGTTCTTGAAACGTTCCAACCAATTGCTTTGAATTTATGACACCGCCGCCCGCATGTCAAGCAACTCATTCATTTTGGATTCGGGCCAACTTGGATATGATTCGGTTCAAAGAGTTCAAGGCGTTCAAGACTGGCGGTTCATCGGCGAATCCCAGCTCGGAGCACACACCGAATCCGGCGCGGACTGAGAAGCGGAGGCACTCATGGGCGTGAACATGCGCGACATCGCAACCGCCGCTGGCGTGAGCATGGGCACCGTCTCGAACGTGCTCAACCACCCCGAGCGGGTCTCGCCGAAGCTCGTCGAGCGCGTGCAATCGCACATCCTGCGCCTCGGCTACGTGCGCAACGACGCCGCCCGGCAGCTTCGCGCCGGCCGCAGCGACACCGTCGGCCTCGTCGTGCTCGACCTGCGCAACCCCTTCTTTACCGAGGTTGCGCGCGGTGCCGAGCTGCGCGGCGAGGAGCACGGGCTCAACCTCATGGTGACGAACAGCGACGACCGCACCTACCGCGAGCTCACGCACATCGACCGCTTCGAGGAGCAGCGGGTGCGCGGCCTGCTCATCACCCCGACCCCCGGCGGCATGGAGCGCCTCCACCGCGTGCGCGACAACGGCACGCCCGTCGTGCTCGTCGACCGCGAGTCGCGCGACCTCTCGTTCCCGTCGGTCTCGGTCGACGACGTCGCGGGCGGCTACCTCGCGACGAAGCACCTGCTCGACTCGGGCCGGCGCCACATCGCGTTCGTCGGCGGGCCGCTCTCGATTCGCCAGGTCGCCGACCGCCTCGAAGGCGCACAGAAGGCCGCCGCCGAGGTCACCGGTGCGACCGTCGAGTTCCTCGGCACCCCCGGCCTCACGGTCGACGCGGGGCGCGACATCGGCCGGATGATCTGCGAGCGCACCGAGGCAACGCGCCCCGACGGCGTGTTCTCGGCGAACGACCTGCTCGCCGTGGGCCTGCTGCAGGCGTTCGTGATGATCGGCAAGCTCGCGATTCCCGACGACATCGCGCTCGTCGGCTACGACGACATCGACTTCGCGGCCTCGACGGTGATTCCGCTCACCTCGGTGCGCCAGCCCGCCGAGGTCATCGGCGCGACGGCGGTCGACCTGCTCGTCGAGATCGCCGACAACCCCACGGGCACGCACGACCGCGTCGTGTTCCAGCCCGAGCTCGTCATCCGCGACACCGCGTAGCCCGCCCGCGCATCCCGGGGTGGTTCAGCGCATCCCGGCCCCGCCCATTCCTGCCCCGCGCATCCCTGCTAAGGCGCGAGCAACAGCCCGATCACGAGAATCGCTGGGAACGCGAGCAGCGAGGTCGCGAAGGTGATGTCGCGTACCGCGAGCGTGGGCAGCTTGAACTGCGTCGAGAACAGGAACACGTTCTGGGCCGTCGGCAGCGCCGCCATCACGACGACGCCAAAGAGATCAATGCCCTCGAGACCGAAGACGAAGTGACCGACGGCCCAGGCGACCACCGGCAGCACCGCGAGCTTCACGAGCGTGCCGAGCACCACATCCGCGAGAATCTCGCGCGTGCGGAACGGCGTCTGCCCGATCAGGCTCATGCCGAACATCATGAGCAACAGAGGCACGGATGCGTGACCCAGCATGTCGAGCGGCTCCCAGATCACCGCGGGCACCTGCCATTGCGAGAGCGAAGGTACGGCGCCGATGAGCGCGCCGATCGTCACCGGGTTCGCGACGGACTTCAGGATGAGCTTGCCCGTCGAGGTGTCGCCCGGCTGCGCGCTGCGCGAAATGAACGAGAAGATCGTGAGGTAGACCGGCGCGATGATGAGCAGCTGCGACGCGAGCACCGAGATCGCCGGCACGGCGCTCGACACCGAGAACAGCGCGATCGGCAGACCAATATTGCCGGCATTCGCGTAGGCCGAGGCCATCGACGCGGGCACCGCCTCGACCACCTTGCGGCGCAGCACGAAGCGGGAGATAAGGAAGAACAGCCCCGCGCCGGCGAAGGCGCTGATGAGCGCGACCGGCACGAACACCCCGACGACCTGACGTAGGTCGGTCTCGGCGAGCAGCACGACCATGAGGATCGGGTTCGAGACGTAATAGATCGTCGGCGAGAGCCCCTCTTGGATCTTCGTACTGACCTGTTTTGGCAGCGAGAGCCGCACGATGATGCCGATGACGATGAGCACGAGCACCACGCCGAAGCCCATCAGGACGCCTTCCACGGTGTCTCCTCCCGTAAATCAGGCGAAGGCGGCCCGAGGTTCGGGCCGCCTTCGCGGTCGCACTGCTTGCCGGTGCTAGCGCACGAGGCAGGGGCTCTTCGGGTCGAACGACCAGCCCTCGATAAGGTACTGCATGCCGATCGCGTCGTCGCGCGAGCCGAGGCCGTGCTGCACGTAGAGCTCGTGCGCCTCCTGCAGGCGGTCACGGTCGAGCTCGATGCCGAGGCCGGCCTTGTTCGGCACGGCGATCTCGCCGCCGCGAATCTCGAGCGGCTGCTTCGTCAGGCCCTGGCCGTCCTGCCAGATCCAGTGCGTGTCGAGCGCGGTGATCTCGCCGGGCGCCGCGGCGCCGACCTGGGTGAACATCGCGAGCGAGATGTCGAAGTGGTTGTTCGAGTGCGAACCCCACGTGAGGTCGAAGTCGTGGCAGAGCTGCGCGACACGGGTCGAGCCCGCCATCGTCCAGAAGTGCGGGTCGGCGAGCGGGATGTCGACGGCGTTGGTGCGCACGGCGTGCGACATCTCGCGCCAGTCGGTCGCGATCATGTTCGTCGCGGTGCGCAGGCCGGTGCGGCGCTTGAACTCCGACATCACCTCGCGGCCCGAGAAGCGGCCCTCGGCCCCGACCGGGTCTTCGGCGTATGCGAGCACGGGGCGCAGGCGGTCGGCGAGCTTGACGGCGTCGTCGAGCAGCCAGCCGCCGTTCGGGTCGAGCGTGATGCGGGCGTCGGGGAACGCCTCCTTGAGCGCGGTGACCGCGTCGGCCTCCGAGTTGCCGTCGAGCACGCCGCCCTTGAGCTTGAAGTCCTTGAAGCCGTAGCGGTTCGCCGCCGCCTTCGCGAGGGCGACGATGCCGTCCGGGTCCATCGCCTCTTCGCGGCGCAGGCGGAACCACTCGTCGCTCGCATCTTGCTCGCGCAGGTAGCCGAGGTCGGTGCGGTCGGGGTCGGCGACGTAGAAGAGGTAGCCGAGCATCGGCACGCTCGAGCGGTGCTGGCCGCCGAGCAGCTCGGCGACGGTGATGCCGAGGAACTGCGCGTGCACGTCGAGCAGGGCCGACTCGAGGCCAGTGACGGCGTGCACCGTGGTGCGCAGATCGAAGGTCTGCAGGCCGCGGCCGCCCGCGTCGCGGTCGGAGAAGCGCTCGCCGACCTCGCGCAGCAGGGTGCGGAACTGCGCGACCGGCTTGCCGATGAGCTCAGCCCCCGCCTCCTCGATCGTCTTGCGAATCGGCTCGCCGCCCGGCACCTCGCCGAGGCCCTCGCGACCGTCGGAGTCGGTCACGATCACGACGTTGCGGGTGAAGAACGGGCCGTGCGCGCCGGAAAGGTTCAGCAGCATCGAGTCGTGGCCGGCAACCGGCACAACCTCGACCTTGTCGATCGTCACATTGCTCATGGGGGATTCTCCTTTGAAATCTGGCGCGCACGAGGTTCGGCCGGGCGCAGCCGCGGGGTTGGTTACGCCGTGATGAAGGTGCTGAGGATAAGCACGCCGATGATGCCGAGCACGGCAAGCGTCGTCGTGTACGTGGTGCGCACCTTGATGGCGTCGCTCACGCTGAGGTTGAAGTATTCCTTGAACATCCAGAACCCAGGGTCGTTCACGTGGCTGAACGCAATCGAACCGCAGGCGGTGGCGAGCACCATGAGTTCTGGCGAGACACCGCTGACCGCCACGAGGGGCGCGGCGATGCCGGCCGCGGTCGACACGGCCACCGTGGCCGAGCCGAGCGCGATGCGGAGGATGGCCGCGATGAGCCAGGCGAGGATGAGCGGGTTGAGGTCCCAACCACCGGCCGTGTCGGCGATGTAGTCCGAGATGCCCGCCGAAGTGAGCACCTCCTTGAACGCGCCACCGGCACCGATGACGAGAAGGATCATCGCCATCGCCTTGGCCGCCGAGGCCATCGAGGTCGCGACGTCCTTGAGCGAGCGGCCGTTCAACGGGCCGAAGACGATGATCGCGAGGAGCAGCGTGATGAGCAGGGCGATCGGCGTCGAACCGATGAACTTGAGCGTGCTGACGAGTGCCTCGGAGCTCGGTTCGGTCATGACGATGACCTCGGAGCCGGCGATGAGGATGATCGGGAAGATCGCGACGGCGAACGAGGCCCAGCGCGAGGGCAGCTCTTCGTCGGTGAACTCCTTGTCGGAGACGAGGCCCTCGGGGATCGACGGGTTGATCTTGCGCACGAACGGCAGGCGCGGCCACACCATGGCGACGAGCACACCAGCGGGAATTGCGATGAGCAGGCCGTAGGCGAGGGTGAGGCCGACGGAGGCGTCGTACATGCCGGCGACCGCGGTCGGGCCGGGGTGCGGGGGCAGGAACGAGTGCATCGTCGACAGCGAGATCGACATCGGCAGACCGACCCAGAGCAGGTTCACCTTGGTCGCGCGGGCGAGCGTGAAGGCGACGGGCACGACGATGACGAACGCGACCTCGTAGAACATGGTCACACCGATGAGCATCGACGAGATGACCATCGCCCACTGCACGCCCTTCGGGCCGAACGCGTTGAGAATCGCCATGGCGATGCGCTGTGCCGCACCCGCGTCGCCCATGACGCGACCGATCATCGCGCCGAGGCCGATCACGATGGCGGTGCCACCGAGCTGACTGCCGAGACCGTCTTCCAGCAGGCCGGGGATATCGCCGAGCCCAAGCGGCTCGCCATCGGCCATCAAGTTGCCGGTCGCGACGCCCCAGAGGGCGACGAGCACGGCGACGATCATGAGTGCGATGAAGCCGTTCAGCTTGAACTTCATCATCAACACGAGCAGCAGCAAGACTGCGATTCCAACGATTACTAGGGGCAAGTCGCATCTCCATCGGTGCGGTACGGGGCTTATTTTGCGGGGCTGTGGCAATCGTTGCCACGGTGTCGAAAAACGACTTCGCTCACAGTAAGACCGCGGAATCATTTCCGTCCAAGACTCGAAATGCATGTATTCATGCCGGGAGAGTATCGATGGCCGAAACGGTGCACTTTGCGCGGCTACGCGTCGCGCGACATTTGCACGACGCCCGCGAGGACGACGGCGAGTAGGCCCGCGAGCCCAACCCAGAGCAGCCAGGTGACGGCGCCGTTGAGCAGCACGGCCTGAAGCACCGCGAAGAAGATGAACTGCAGCGGCACGAGCAGCCAGACGAGCATCCGTTCGCCCTCGCGGTAGAGCCGCGCGACATTCTCATTGGTGACCGGCACCGGGTAGTTAAAGAGGCGCGGGTGCCGCGACATGGTGGTGCCACCATATCGGGGCTGGTAGCTGGGCAGGCGGCGGTGCCGACGCGCGGCCCGCGGACACCTGCGCCCAATAGGATTGGCGCAAGGCTCAGGAAGGACCCCCCAATGACTGAACCCACCGTCGCCGGCGCGCTGTCGGCCGCCGCCGATCAGGAGCTGCTCGAGTTCGTGCGCCTGTGCGCCGACTTCGACTGGCGCAACTCAGAGATTCAGACTCGTCGAGTGCTGCGCGAGCAGCTCGGCTGGCGCGGTGGCGCCGAGGAGGACGAGATGGTGACCCCGTCGGGTGCCGTCGCGCAGATCCTCGGCGACGACGCGCAGACCGACTCGGTGTCGCTCGACCACACCGACTGGCAGGAAGATCTGCCGGAGGAGATTGACGACGACCACCCCATCTCGATTCGCTTCGACGAGCTCGCCGCGGTGTTTGACGACGAGTTCGACACGGTCGCAGTCGAGGGCACGACCTTCGACGGCGAGCTGGGCCTGTTCTGGATGCACGAGGACGGTACCCGCATCTGGCTCACCGACTACTCGGTCGTCGTGGTCTCGCCGTCGCTCGCGTCGGCCGAGGACTACCTCGAGGACAACCCCGAGGCGTTCGACGAGTTGCTTGACTACGACGGCGACGACGAGCCCGGCGTGAGCTTCCTGCGCCCGTGATTCGATAGCGGTCTTCTCATGCAGGTCACGATCACGTCCCTCGAAATGCTCGCGCCACCGGCTGCGGTGCCACGCGTCGTGCCAGCCGACGTGCGCATCGACCGGGCTGTTGAGGTGTCGCCCGAGTTCGCGCGGTACTTGTATGGCCTGGTGGGCGGGCCGTGGCACTGGACCGACCGGCTTGGTTGGACGCGCGAACAGTGGGCAGAGGAGCTCGCGGTGCCGGGCACCGAGTTCTTGGTGCTCGTCGGCGACGGCCAGCCGCTCGGGTATGTGCACCTGCAGCCGCAGCCCCGCGGGGCGGATGCGCAGGTCGAGGTGCGGTACTTTGGCCTCGCCGAGGGTGCGATCGGTCGCGGGCTCGGTGGGCTGCTGCTCGAGCACGCCGTTGCGGCGGCGTGGACGCTGGGTGAACGCTTCGATCTGCCGGCCGTGACACGGGTCTGGGTGCACACCTGCTCGCTCGACGGGCCGGCGGCGCTCGCAAATTATCGGGCGCGAGGCTTTGTCGATTGCGGCATCGAGACCGAGGAGCAGGTGGTGGCGGATGCGCCGCTCGGCTCCTGGCGTTCGCTCGGCGGCCCGGTCGCCGGCCGCCGCGAGAGCCGGCACCTCAGCGAGATCGTACACGCGAGCCCGCGCGCGGTCTGGAGCTTCGCATCCGACCCCGACAATCTGCCGCGCTGGGCGGCCGGGCTCGCGCAGGCGCCGGTGCGCCGCCGCGGCGAGCAGCTCGTCGTCGATTCCCCCATGGGCGAGGTGACCGTCGAGTTCGTCGGCACGAACGATCTCGGCGTGCTCGACCACGTCGTGACCCTGCCAAGCGGCGAGGCCGTGCTCAACCCGGTGCGCGTGCTCGAGCATCCGGTCGGCGCCGAGCTCGTGTTCACGGTGCGCCAGCGCGACATGACCCTCGCCGAGTTCGACCGCGACTGCGCGGCCGTCGCGGCCGACCTCGCCCGCCTCCGCACCCTCGTTGAGTCTGCCGCCGCCGCTGCCACCCACTGACGCAGTGTTCTACGATCGATGCACTTACAACCGCATCCCCTCTAGAAAACCGCACGGGCACGGATGCGCCGGGTCGCGAACTACAGGTCGGCGACGCCGCGCACGCGGTGGCCGAGGGCGATCGCCTCGCCCGAGATGCCACCCGTGAGCGGCGAAACCAAGAACGCCACCAGGTTCGCGGTGTCGCCGGGCGTGCTCTGTCCCGGCTTGCCGGCACCGATCTCGGGGTCCGGCTCGGCGACAACGTTGCCGGGGTTCACCGTGTTCACCGTGATGCCGCTGCCCGCGACCGAGTCGGCGAGCGTCTTCGCCGCGACGTTGAGCGCGGCGTTGCGCACGGCCGCGCTGACGTTGCCGGTGAGGCGCGCGTTCTGCCCCGAAATGCCGACGATGCGGCCGTAGCCCGCCTCGCCCATCACCTCGAGCGCCGCGTTCGCCACGCGCAGGAACGTGAGCGACTTACCCTCGATCGCCTCGCGCACCTGATCCGGGTCGGCGTGCCGCGCCGCGTCGAGCGTCTTCGCGGGCGGCGCCGCGGTAATCACGACGCCGTCGAGCCGGCCGTGCTCCGCGAGCACCGACGCGAAGCCCGCGCGCACCGACTCGTCGTCGCTCGCATCGAGTGTCAGCCCGCCGGCGCCGCTGCGCGAGGCCGACACGACCGTCGCCCCCTCGGCTTCGAGGCGGCGCACGATAACGCTGCCGAGGGTGCCGTTACCGCCAACGACGAGCACAACGCGGTCAGTGAGTTGCAGATCCATGGGCACACAGTAACGAAGCGCGGTGAGCCAAACCACGGATGCCGTAACTAAGGTCGCAGCATGCGTCACACTCCGCACTTCCTGCTCACCGACCCCGCCGAAGTGAAGCGACTCATCCGCGAGAACCCGTGGGCAACGTTTGTGTCGAACACCGCGAACGGTCTCCTCGCCTCGCACTACCCGGTGATCCTCGACGAATCGGCCGACGACATCGTGCTCCTCTCGCACTTCGGCCGCCCCGACGACGCGGCGCTCGAGCTCGGCGAGCACGAACTACTCGTGATCATTCAGGGCCCGCACGACTACGTCTCGCCCAGCTGGTACGACGAGGGCCAGGTGGTGCCTACCTGGAATCACGTCACCGCCCACCTCTACGGCGTGCCCGAGATCCTCAGCGACGAGGAGAACTACGAGGTGCTCTCGAACCTCACCGACCACTTCGAGCAGCACTTCCCCCAGGGCCGCCGCCTCGCCGACGACCCCGAGGGTACGCGGCGCATGGCGAAGGGCACGACGGGCCTTCGGATGCGCGTGACCCGCTTCGACGCGCGGGCCAAGTTGAGCCAGAACAAGGCCGAGCACGTCGTCGAGCGCGTCACGAACGAACTGGATGCCCGCAACCCGCGGCTCGCGCGCGAGATGCGGCAGGCGCGCGAGGAGCCCGATGCGCGTGGCTGAGCCGGGGAGCGGATCGTGACTTCCGAGCAGACCGCGCTCCTCGAGCGCATCCGCGCCCGCCTCACCGCTGAGCGCGGGGTGCGCGAAGTGCCGATATTCGGTGGCGTCTCGGTGCTCGTCGGCGGCAAGCTGCTGGTCGCCACGCGCGGGTCGGATGTCGCCGGAGAAGACGATGACCTCGACGATCGCTGACACGAGGTCATGCGGGGGGGACGTCGTCGAGTTCGCAGGGCAAGGGCTCGACGCGAGTTGACGGAGTTCGGCGGTCGACCAGGGTCGAGGCTCAGCCCAGCGAATTTAGACGAACGATCGTTGCATGGATCGGCCAGAACATCGACCAAGGCAAGGGTGTCCCGAGCGCTGACCCTTCGAGGAATGTTAGGTGCGCAAGCCAACCGTCGCGATACGAACTGACGAGGTCGGTGAGACCGGAGTGGGTCAACGTGAGCCTCGTCCCGTCGCCATGAGGAGTCATGCTCCACGCGACATCGGTGCGAGGCTCATCGGGGAACTTCCACGAATAGGTCAACGAACTCAAGACGTCACACTTCACAACCGTCGACTCACATAGGTAGCCGTCGCCATGGTCGATCGCGAACGACGACCCCGAAGAAATCGAGCCCGAGACGACCGTCCCGAGCCACTCTCCTATGTGAGACGGCGCGGTCAGGGTCTCCCATGCGCGGATGACTGGAGCGTCGATGACCCAGTCGACATGCAACTTTGACTCGTCGGTCTCTGTCGAAACTAACGGCATCTCACTACGCTATCGCATCGGTCTGCTTCACCGTTTCCGTGGGAATCAGCCGAGTGCCGGGCGTATCTCGCGCGAGATGACGTCGAGCTGGCGCAGGTTGAAGTCGACGCCAAGCGCGTTCGGCACTGTCACGAGCACCGTGTCGGCCTCCTGCACGGCTGCGTCCTGGCGCAGCTGCTCGACCAGCGCATCCGGCTCCCCGATGTAGCTGCGGCCGAAGCGGGCGATCTCACCGACGTCGATGTAGCCGACCTGGTCGACCGACTCGGCCTGCGCGCGCACGCCGAAGTAGCGGCGCGACTCGTCGTCGATGATCGGGATGATGCTGCGCGAGACGCTCACGCGCGGGGTGCGGGCATGCCCGGCCTCGCGCCAGGCCTCGCGGAACTGGCGGATCTGCTCGGCCTGCGCATCCCCCATCTCAGCCCCGGTGTCTTCGGTGAGCAGAGTGGAGGACATGAGGTTGAGGCCCTGCTCGGCGGCCCAGACGGCCGTCTTGCGCGAGCCGGCGCCCCACCAGATGCGGTCGCGCAGTCCTGGCGACCGCGGCATGATCGGCTGCGCGTCGACCGAGTGCGAGCGGCGCGGGTCGGGGTTTGCGACGCCGGCGCCGTCGATCGCGCGCAGGAAGACGTCGGTGGCGTGGCGGGCCATGTCGGCACCGTCGGTGTCGCCTTCGTCGGGGATGTGCCCGAACGCGCGGTAGCCCGCGATGACCGGCTCGGGTGAGCCGCGGCTCACGCCGAGCTGCAGGCGACCGTCGGCGATGAGGTCGGCGACCGCCGCATCCTCGGCCATGTAGAGCGGGTTCTCGTAGCGCATGTCGATGACGCCCGTGCCGAGCTCGATCTTCGACGTGCGCGCGCCGATCGCGCTGAGCAGCGGGAACGGAGCCGAGTGCTGCTGCGCGAAGTGATGCACGCGGAAGTAGGCACCGTCGATGCCGACCTCCTCTGCGCCGACCGCGAGGTCAATTGCCTGGTGCAGGACGTCGCTCGCGGTGCGCACCTGCGAGCCGGGCACGTCCATCCAGTGCCCGAACGAGAGAAAGCCGATCTTGGTTGCCATGTTGATGAGAACGCATTGGTGGCGCGGGTATTCCGAGGTTCTCGCCCGCAACCCCTCCGGTTGTCAGTCGCCGACGAATTCGTTGACGGCGTAGTTGCGCAGCTCGGCGAGCGTCGGCTGTTTCGTGACACCGGCGAACAACTACGCTGGGCTGGCGCTCTCGACCGGCTCGGGCTCGCAATATTCGACGTCGCCGAACAAGGCGAGGCCGCCGAAGTCGACGGTGGCGTCGCCCTCGTAGACGTGCTGCTCGAGGATGATCCAGGCGTTCGCCTCGGTCACACCGCGCTCGGCTGCCGCCTGGCGGAGCTTCGCGACCTGCTCGGCGCTGAGGTCACGGTCGCCCGCGAGCTCGGCGATGACGGCGTCGGCGGGGCGGGTCTCGCTGAAGCCGGCCTCGAGAAAGTCGACGTCGTAATAGTCGTCGCCGGCGTCAGCGACGAACTGGCTCTCGTCGACGTCATCGGGCGACAGATACTCGACGAACGCCGGGTCGTTCTCGACAACGCCCACCCAGATCGCGGAGCACCGAAGCTGCTTGTCGGCGACAAAGCGCGGGTCAGCAAACCGGTCGATGAAGTCAAGCATGAGGCCCCTTCCGGCGTGCTCGAGTGTGGTGAGCGGAGACGCATCCTCAAGGCCATCGACACGCTGGCCCACGATCCTCGCCCTTCCGGGTGCAAGCAGCTCAAAGGCGGTGCGGACGAGCTGCGCGTTCGTGTGGGCGACTTTCGCGTTCTCTACGACGTGAACGATGCCGAGGTCGTGATTCTCGTGCTCCGCGTCGGTCACCGTCGCGAGATATATCGCTGACCCCACGCTCGAAGCAGACAGAGGCCTGCCACCCGCGCCGAAACGACCCCGCGAACTAGGCTCTGGGCATGGGTGCATCGACACAACGGTTGGAGGTCGTGTCGCAGCTCTGGCACGAGCTCCAACGCGTGCGACCCGATTCACGGGCGTTAATTGCGCTCGACGGGTTCGACGGGGCTGGCAAGTCGCATCTGTCGTCCGAAATTGCCGAGTGCGCTCGGTCCACCGGCGGTCGACCGCTTGTTCGCGTCAGTATCGATGGCTTCCACCATCCGCGATCCGTGCGCCGCGCGGGCGGGAACGGTCCCGAAGGTTTCTATCGCGCCTCATACCGGTACCCGGATTTCCGTCGATGTGTAGTCGAGCCACTGCGCAGCGGTGCGCCGATCACGTCGGCGATCTGGGACGTCGCGCGAGACGAGCCGGTGGTCGCCGCCCCGGTTACCGTGCCTCCACACGCGATCGTGCTCGTTGATGGCATATTCCTGCACCGGCCCGAACTCATCGACGTCTGGGACGCGACGGTCTGGCTCGAGGTGCCCTTCGCCGTCAGCGTCCCGCGTGGGAATGCGCGCTTCGCCGATGAGCATGATGCAGACCCAGAAGCACCGTCGAACCACCGGTATGTGCAAGGGCAGCGACTCTATCTGCAAGAAGCGCAGCCCAGCGCCCACGCTGACTGGGTCTTCGACAACACCGATCTCACACGGCCACAGCTGCGAGCTCGCAACGGGTTCAGCGCACCGTCCTCAGTTGCGCGGCCCTCGCTTCTCGCGCGACGGGCACCAGTGCGACACTGGGGGGCATGACGAGCGTGTACCTCTCGACCGATCCGAAGGCCGACGAACTGTTGGCCACCGACCGCTTCGCACTGCTCGTGGGCATGCTCCTCGACCAGCAGGTGCCGATGGAGACCGCGTTCGCCGGCCCCCAGAAGCTCGTCGAGCGGCTCGGCGAGTTCTCGCCCGGAGCGCTGGCGGCACTCGATGAGGATGCGCTGCTCGCGGCATTCAAGCTGACGCCGGCCGTGCACCGCTTCCCCGGCTCGATGGCTACCCGCGTGCAGTCGCTCGCCCGCGCGATCGTCGACGACTACGACGGCGACACGGCCGCGATCTGGACGGCGCCCGGCAAGACCGGCGGCGCACCGACAGGCGCCGAGGTGCTGCTTCGGCTCAAGGCGCTGCCAGGCTTCGGCGAGCAGAAGGCGAAGATCTTCCTCGCACTGCTTGGCAAGCAGTTCGGACTCGAAGCCGAGGGCTGGCGCGAGGCAGCGGGCGACTACGGCCCCGAAGACGCCTTCCGCTCGATCGCCGACGTGGTCGACGAGACCTCGCTGCAGCGCGTGCGCGAGACAAAGAAGGCGCTGAAGGCCGCGGCCAAGAAGGGGCAATCATGAGCAAAGCAGACATCACCGTGCGGCCGATCGAGGCGAGCGACGAGCCGCGCTGGCGCGAGCTGTTCCGCGGCTATCGGGCGTTCTACCAGCAACCCGACAGTGAGGATGCGGTCTCCCGCGTCTGGTCGTGGGTCACTGATCCGAACCACGAAGTGACCGGCCTCGCCGCCGTCGCCGAGGGCCGCGTCGTCGCGATGGCCCACTACCGACGCTTCGCCCGCCCCTCCACCGCATCCGTGGGAATCTGGCTCGATGATCTCTTCACCGAGCCCGACATTCGCGGCGGCGGTGCCGCCCGAGCGCTCATCACGCGGGTTCGCGAAATCGCAGGCGCGGAAGGATGCTCGGTCGTGCGCGGCATCACGGCCGAGGACAACCACCGGGCGCAGGCGCTCTACGACCAGCTCGCGAGCCGCACGAACTGGGTAACCTACGACGCGGCCCCGCTGACTTAGGCGGCTACTCGCTCGCGCGAATCACCTCGAGCGCGCGTTCCGAAACTTCCTCGCTCTGATCGGCGAGCGTCGACACGAGCCGGTCGAGGTCGGCGACCTGCGCCTCCCACTCGGGGCCGCGCTGCTGCTTCGGCGGCAGACTCTCGAGCGCCTGCGCCTGTCGCCAGGCGGTGACAAGCGCGGTCTCGTACAGGCGCTGGTCGGCCTGCGCCGCATCCCCCTTCTCGCCCGTGCCCGCGCCGAGCACCGCGACCATGTCGAGCCGCGAGAGGTCGAGCCCGAGTGCGAGCTGCTCGAGGCGCGAGCGGATGCCCGAAAGTTGCGCACGCGCTGCCGCACCGGCACGTCGGCTGCGCACTGCCTCGAGCGCGATTCCACCCAGCACGAGCACCGTCTGCAGCGCGCCCCACACGGCAAAGGTGACCGTCCAGAACACGCCGCTCGTGTCTTCCTCGGCAATCTCCATGTGGTTGTACTCGAGGGTGCGCCCGAGCTCGCCGAGTTCGAACGCGATGTAGGTGCCGGTTTCGATCGGATGCTCCCTCTCGACCTCGCGCGGGCGCAATTCGGTCGCGAGGAAGTAGTAGGCGCCAAGCCGACTGTCGACGCCGGCTGAGATTTCACCGGTCAGTGGTAGGCCGATCGAGTAACTGCCGTCCTCCATCACCCAAATTGGCAGAATGGCCTGGCCGAGCCGAATGTCGCCCGTCGCCGCGTCGAACACCTCGGGATATTCGCTCGAGACGTCGGCTTCGAGCCGGTCATACATCTCAAGCAGGTCGGGGTAGGCGATTTCATAATGATCGCTGTCAGGAATCGGCGCGAGGTTCGGGAGATACCCCTCGGCCGGCAGAATCGTCACCGTCAGGTCAATTTCTGTGGGGAACAGCCCAATCTTCGGGTCGCCCTCGGCTGCCCGCTCCATCCAGTCGCGCACGTGCTCGAGTGAGATGGATTCGTAGTTGGTCGTCGCGTCAGAGATCAGCGCATCTGACTCGAAGTTCGGCAGCAGTTCCATGTCGCCGTAGATCTGCATGCTCGCCAGCGGCACATCACCGATGACTTCACGGCCGTAGCCGGTGGGCTCGCCCGCCTCCGCGAATGAGGCGAACATGCCCGCGAGCAGCGCAACCACAATCGGTGCCACAACGCCGAACCCCGCCATGGCGGCGAGGGTCTTGTTGTCGGTGTTCCTTAGCGCGCCCCGACTCGCCGCGTCGTCGTTCGTCGCTTCGACCTGCTCGAACGCGAGCAGCACGCGCTCGGCCGGCACGAGCGCACCGAATTCGCTCGG
This sequence comes from Gulosibacter sediminis, assembly GCF_023370115.1. Lineage (NCBI taxonomy): Bacteria > Bacillati > Actinomycetota > Actinomycetes > Micrococcales > Microbacteriaceae > Gulosibacter > Gulosibacter sp. ACHW.36C. The sequence continues at coordinate 2,601,187 of NZ_CP097160.1, forward strand.
CTCGGGCAGGCCAAGCGAGCCGCGCAGCTCCGTCTGCGATTCCGTTGCCCCCGCAGAGGTCGCCCGGATGCGCTCCACCGCTCGGGTGCGCGCGCTGCCGGTGATCTTCGTCGCGCCGAGAATCTTGTCGAGCGTCGTAACCATGTGCGTCTCGACCGTGCTCCAGCGCTGCAGCAGCTCACTCTGCGCGCGCACCGCATCCGCACCTTCCGGGTCGTCATGCCCGTCGGTCAGCACCTTGCTCTCGCGCACAAGCGCGAGCATCGCGGTGCGCTGCGACTCGAGTGCTGTGATCTCGTTGCGCCCCAGGTGCCTCGTGTTGCGCAGAATCTCGCCGATCGCCTGCGTGATCGGCAGCGCAAGTCGCGCGAGCACGGTGTCGGAGTTCGCGTGGCCGACTCGCAGCGATGCGGCCGCCGCCAGCGAGTCTGCCTTGCGCGCGAGCGTCGCAACGTCAGTTTCGAAGGCGTCGAGGTCTGCGGGTGCGGCTGACACGCTCGAATGCACGGCGGCGTTCGAGTCGATCAGGTCGCGCTCGAGCGCTTGTTCAACGCGGGCAAGCTCGAGGCTCGATTCGCGCACCGCCTCCCAATCCTTGCGAAGTCGCTTGCGCGCCTTCGCCGCATCCCGCCCCTTGAAGAACCCCTGCGCATCAGAAAGCAGCGCCTCGGCCGTCGAGAACTGCATTTCGAGCGTGTCGAGCTCGAGCACGATCCTCGCGAGCTGCAGCCGGGCCCGATCGAAGCGGCCGCGTTGGGCGCGTGCAGAGCGAACCTCGCGAATGTAGGCGAGCAGAAACCAGACGGATGCGAGCAGCGGCAGCGCGGTGAGGGCACCCCACAGCAGCGGCGAGCGCGTGGCGCCGTCGAACAGCGTGTCGGCCGCTGTGATGCTCGCGCCGACGACCGCGCCCGCGCCGTGGCCCATCGTGAGGTTGTTCATGAGCGTCTCACGCACGGCGGTCAGCTCGGAGTAGCGGTCTTCGTCACCGCCCACCACACCGACGCGACTGGCTCGCGGCAGCGAGAGGTCGAGATCGTCGGCGTCGTATCCGATCGAAAGCAGAATGTCGACGCCGTCGGGTAGCTCGCCGTTGATGTACTCGTCCCACTCGAGCTCCCGCTCGACCACCATCATCGTGATCGGCTCGTAGGCCACCGCCCCGTGTACTTCGGCGGCAGCCTCGACCGTCTCTTGCGTGATGCCATAGGGCAGCCCGTCTTCGACGATGTAGTGAATTCGTGCCTCTGGCTGCGCCGCGACCTGCGAGTAGCCGAACATTCCGAGCACGCCCGCGGCAACTGCGAGTGCGATCGCGAAGATGAGCCACGCCCTCGCACGTCGATACGAGGGAGTCCGCTGCGGAGCCTGCGGGGCACGGTGGTCGGGCATCCCTTGATACTACGAATGCGCCGGCGCGCGACGCGTCGTACCGGGGTGCGATTGCGGGGCAGTCGGGTCTATTACGCCACCGGGTTGCCGAGCTCGCCGAGCGGCGTTCGGTACGTCTCCCGCGCGATCAGCGAACCGACCACAGCGAGACCCGCGCCAATCGCCGCAACCGACGCCCCGACCATCCAGCGGCTCGGTTCGCCGTTGACGAGGGCCGCGCCGATTGTCGGCGAGAAGCCGGCGATGAGCGCGCCCGCCTGGAGCGCCACCGCGAGGCCCGAATAGCGCACACGGGCGTGGAACTGCTCGGCGAACCAGCTCGTGAACAGGCTGTTGGCGGCGGCGTAGCTGAACCCAACAATGAGTGCGGTGGTGAGGTAAATCAGCGGCACGTTGCCGGTCGAGAGCGAGTGGAAGAAGGGGAACACGAGGATTCCCGAGACCGCCTGCCCCGTGATCGCGACCGGCTTGCGGCCGATGCGGTCGGCAAGCAGCGCGAGCCACGGCTGCGTGCCGATGGCGATGAGGTTGCCGACCGCGAGCGCAGTGAGGATCGTGGTGGGGGCGACGGTGCCGATCTGCGTCGCAAACGCGATGCCGAAGCCCTGCAGGTAGGTGTAAATGAGAATCTGCACGCTCATGAGCGCGACCGAGATGAAGGGAATCGGGTGCGTGCGCAGCATCAACCAGAACGGCACGCGGCCGGTCGATGTGAACGAGGTGTCTTGACGGTGGCGAGTGAACTCCGATGACTCGTCAAGGGTGCGCCGAACCACGTAGGCGAAGATGAGCACGATGAGCGAGGCAAGGAATGGGATGCGCCAGCCCCACGCGTCGCGGGCAACAGCATCCATCGCCTGAATCGGGATGAACACCGCGGTCGACAGCACCATGCCGGCGCTTAGGCCGGTCGCCGTGAAGCTGCCGAAGAACGCGCGGCGACCGACGGGGGCCTCCTCGATCGAGAGCGACGAGGCGCCCGCGGTCTCGCCGCCGGCCGAGATGCCCTGCAGGATCCGCAGCAGCGTGAGCATGATCGGCGCCCAGATGCCCGCCTGCTCGTAGGTCGGCAGCAGGCCGATGCTGAAGGTCGCGATGCCCATGAGCGTGAGCGTCGCGACGAGCGTGTTGCGTCGGCCAATGCGGTCGCCGAGATGGCCGAAGAGGAACGCGCCGAACGGCCGAAACACGTAGCCGACGCCGAGCACGGCGAACGACTGGATCAGCGCGACCGTCGGGGTGTCGGAGGTGAAGAACACGTGGCTGAACACGAGCGACGCGGCGGTCGTGTAGATGAAGAAGTCGTAGTACTCGAGCGCGCTGCCGAGGAAGCCGGCGAGCGCGGCCTTGCGGGCACGGCGATTCGGATGCGGGGCGTGGGTTTCGCGCGCGGGCGCACTGGCGAGGTTGGTCACGGGGAGGTCCTTGAGTCGGGGCTTCGGGCGCGACCGCGAAGAACCAGGGCCGTGGCGGTGCTGACGTTGAAGCTAGCACCGGCTCGGCGCGGTGAACAGGGTGGGGTCGTGTTTATTACGACGCGGGATGCGTGGGGGCGAGGTCGGCCGGATGCTCGGGATGCTCTGGCGGGTGCGGCGTGACCCAGCGGCCGAGGCCGGGGAAGAGTCGCTGCCAGAGCTTGACGAAGTTGCCGACGGTGAGCGCGCCGAAGACCGTGCCCTCGCGCACGCCGACGAGGCCGTGGAAAAGGATGAGCGAGACGATCGTCGCGAGCGTGACGAGGGTGACGTCGAAGGCGACCTTGATGTTGCCGAAGCGGCGGTGCGTCACGTCGGCGATCGCCTGCACGAGCCCCTCGCCCGGCACCATAAGCACGCGCGGGGTGACCTCGATCCAGACGCCGATCGACAGCACGATCGTGCCAACGATCGTGAGCAGCGCCTGCTGCCAGTACTCGCTCGGCGCGACGTCGCGCAGCAACCAGAGGCTGCCGTCGATTGCGACGCCGAAGAGCGTGGCGGCGGGCAGCTGGAGCAGCTGAATCCAGCGATAGCGGCGGCGCAGCAGCGCGATCTGCAGCACGACGAACACCGCGTTCATGATGATCGTGAGGCTGCCCACGGTGCCGATGCCGGTGAACGAGAGCACGGTTGGCAGCGTCGAGATCGGCGCGGTGCCGAGGCTCGCGCGCACCGAGAGCGCCACGCCAAACGACATGATCACGACGCCGACCGCGAAGACCAGATACCTCGTCAGCAGTGACGCCCGTGCTCGCTCGTTCATCGCACCTCCCCCGCAAGCTTAGGCGGCTCGATCGGACGATTTCGGTGGTCGGTTGGGGTGCGTCGAACTATGTCGGTGGCTCAAGGCAGGATGTTTTGAGGCGGCCGAGGTGGGCGTTGGCCGCCGCGGAGTTATCCACAGTTTTCGTAATTTTGTTCCTATTTGTGTTGTTCCGCTCTAGAATGAATGTAGCAATCAACATTTGGGAGGTGACCCGCATGGACATGTCCGCACCCGCCAACTCCGAGCAACTCGACGCCTCGATGCAGCTGCTCGTCGACGCCTTCTCCGCGTCCCATGTCCAGCGAGCGCGCCTCGATGCCCAAGACATTCGCATCCTCGCCATGGCGTACGCGGTCGCTGAACAGCGCACCGCGCTGAGCGCTCCCTTTCGGTCGGCGCCGACGTCGTCGCAAGAGTTCACGTGGAACCTCCGCTCGGCCATGGGCGAGTTCGGCGCCGAGGTTCGCGCGTCCGACCAACTGCTCATGAACAAGGCCCATCACGCCTATCGCCTCATGTGCGACTTCGGCGAGTTTTGGGAGGCACTCAACACCGGCGAGATCGACCACGGCCACACCCGCGCGGTCGTACGTCACGCAACCTCGCTCGAGGAAGACCAGCTCGCCGAGTATTCGAAGCTGGTGCTCGACTACGCCCGCGAACACACGGCGCCGCAGACCGATCGCTTCGCGAGCAAGTGCGCCGCGAGGCTCACCGCGGCGAAGTTTGAAGAGGCCCACGCGCTTGAGCGCGAGCAGCGTCGCGTCGTCATCGAGCACGGTGAGCAGGGCATGTCGACGCTCTGGGCCTACCTGCCTACGGTCGAGGCGTCGATCATCGATGACCTGCTCACCCAGCAGGCCCGCGCGCTCAGCAGCAGCAAGGGCGAGGACACTAGCGCTGGCGAGGGCGAGGCTGTTGACGGCGACGCCGCGGAAGTCGACGACTACGAAGACACTCGCACGATGGATCAGAAGCGGGCCGACCTGCTCTGCGACACCCTCATCACCGCCACGCCGCAGCAGATCCTCGAGGGCGAGGCCAAGGGCAAGCCGCGGGTGACGGCAAGCGTGAGCATCGTGATCCCCATCATGTCGCTGCTCGACAATCCCGACCTCGACTGCGACGTGGCGACCGTGAACGGCATGTCGCCCATCAGCGGCCCCGTCGCGCTCGACTGGGCGCGCAACGCTCCGCACCTGATGCGCATCCTCACCGACCCCATCACCGGGCACGTCGTGACGGTCGACAGCCGCATGCCCGACGCCTCGCTCAAGCGCTTCCTGCGCGCCCGCGACGTTCACTGCCGCTTCCCCGGGTGTCGCCGACCAGCCGAGCGCTGCGATATCGACCACACCATCGCGGTCGAGCACGGTGGGCCTACGAGCCAGCCAAATCTCGGGCATCTCTGCCGGCGACATCACGTGCAAAAGCACGAACGACCGTGGCAACTCAGGCAACTTCCCAACGGTGACTACGTCTGGATTACCCCGGGCGGCAAAGTCGTGACCACCAAACCCGAACCGCCGGGGCCCAAGTTCGATCCGCCGCCGTTCTAGGCGGTCGCACTTAGCTGCCTTGCGGCTTGCCGCTCGGGCCTGCGGGTCGCGCTAGCCTGCGCTAGTCGCGAGGTCTGCGTAGTACTCGCGTTGGGAGGGGTAGTAGTCGTTGAAATCGGGGAGGGCGGCGCCGGTCATCGACGCGACGAGCTGGTCAAGGTAGTACTCCCAGCCCGGGCCGATCTCGCCGAGCTGCTCGAGTTCGACGCCGTACATGATGAATCGCAGCTCGGTCGCGACGTCTTCGGACTCGAGTTCGAGGGCGACATCCCAGCCGCCGTCTTCGCCGACCGAGAGCAGGCGAACGCGTCGCGGTCGCTCGCACTCGAGAATCCGCATCTCGGCCCACTCGGAGCCCTCTTCGAAGCCGAGCTGCACGCGAATTGTCGCGCCGACCTCGGCCTCGCCCTCCCACGCGCCGAACCACTTTGCGGTGCGCTCGGGGTCGGTGATCTCGGCCCAGGCCTCGGCCAGGGATGCGCTGAGCAGTCGCGTGAGCATGAGGTCGTGGCCCTTCTCGCGCGCGGCGAGCTTGCCAGTTGGGTTCGGCGACATTGCCGTGTCCTTTCATCGAGGGGAAAAGACACCAGCGCCCTGCCGGGTTGGGGGAGGTTGGCAGGACGCTGGTGGATTTTGGGGCGAGGAATCTCGCAGGTCAACTCTGCACGATCAACCTCAAAGGATTACCGAGAGTTAACTTACAGTGGCCGTTGGCCGAGGAGGGCCCTAGGCGCCGAGACCGAGCTGGCCGTCGACGGTGATCTTGACGTCGTCGCCAAGGGTGAGGCCGCCAGCCTCCGTGGGGGCGTTCCAGTTCACACCGAAGTCCTTGCGGTTCACGGTCGTGGTGGCCTCGAAGCCGGCCTTCTTGTTGCCGTAACCATCGACGGTCTCGCCACCGATCTCGACCTTGAAGTCGACGGGCTTGGTGACGCCACGGAGGGTGAAGTCACCGGTCACGATGACATCGTCGCCCTCGAGGCGAGCGGCGGTCGACTTGAAGGTGATCTGGGGGAACTCGTCAGCGAGGAAGAAGTCGCTGGTGCGCAGGTGCTCGTCGCGCTGCGCCTGCTTGGTGTTGACCGACTTGACCTCGACGGTGCCCTCGACGCTCGACTCGGTGGGGTTCTCGGCGACCACGACGGTGCCGGCGAACTCTTCGAAGACGCCCTTCACCTTCGAGATGGCGAGGTGGCGAACCGAGAAACCGATCTCGGTGTGTGCGGGGTCGATGGTCCAGGTACCGGGGGTGATGGTGGTCATGCGCTGCTCCTTTGGATTTACTTGCAGGTACAACCTATGCGCCTTCATTTGAATGCGCAAGGGGCAACCGAAAGATTCTCAGCAATCCGGCTGGCCGCTGCCTTGATAGCAGCATTGTGTGTCTGAGCCCTCGGCAACCTCGCCCCGGCATAATGAGCGGCATGTTTGCTCGACGCCTCCGCCGCGCGGTGGCACGACGGGCCCGGAAACCCGAAGTCGAGCGCTACACCGAGGCCGACCTGCGCCGACGCAAAGTGCGCCCGAACTGGTGGGGCATCGCCGGCGCGCAGGTCACCTCCTGGATCGCCCTCGGCCCGAGCTTCCTCCCCCGCACCTGGTGGATGACCGCCGGCAGCCTCGCATTCTCGCAGCTCTACGGCTACGGCCTGGGCAGCTCGCTGCGCTGGGTGCGTCGCTCGATCATGCCCTTCCTGCGCCGCAGCTTCCCCGACACCGACTTCGCGCGGGTACCCGACGCGCTCGCGCAGGCGTGGCGCATCTCGGTGATCACCACCCTCGTCGGCGGCACGGTCTGGGCGTTCGGCGCATCCGTGCCCCGGCAGCGTGAGATCGCACGGCTCGTCGACCGTCTGCCGCCGGATGCGCGCACCCAGCTCGCGGGCATCACCGCTGGCACTGGCCTCACGGCTGTCGCCCTCGGCGTCATCGCACTGTTCCGACTGCAATCCCGCAGCACGCGCCGCCTGTTGCAGCGCTTCCTGCCCGCCCTCGCCGCGCCGTTCTCGGGCGCCTTCGTCACGTTTGCGGCGACCTACTACCTCAACCGCTCGGTGCTCTGGGACCGCCTCATGGCGATGCTCCGCGGCCGGGCCGCCGAGCGCAATCTGCAGCCGCTGCCGGGCCGCACGGCGCCTGAGCAGCTCGAGCGCAGCGGCTCGAACGCCTCCTACGAGCCGTTCAGCACGCTGGGCCGCCACGGCAAGGCGATCGTCAGCGACGGCCCGCGCCGCGCCGACATCGAGCGTTACTGGCGGGCTCGCGACAACGGCTCCGGGCCGAGCGACGAGGAGATCCTCGAGCCCATCCGCGCCTACGTCGGCCTGCGCGCGCAGGTGTCGATTCCGGATGCGGCAAAGCGCGCCGTGCGCGAACTCAAGCGGGCGGGTGGTTTCGAGCGCGAACACCTCTGCATCGCCGTCGGTACGGGCACCGGCTGGCTCAGTGACTGGTCGATGGGCTCATTCGAATACCTCACGCGCGGCAACTGCGCGACGGTGAGCCTGCAGTACACCGTGCTCACGAGCGCGCTCGCCCTCATCGCCGACCGAAAATCGCCGCAGCTCACGGCCCAGCGCCTCTACCGCGAAGTCATGCTTGAGCTGCTCAAGCTGCCGCCCGAGCGGCGGCCGAAGCTCTACATGCAGGGCGAATCGCTCGGCGCGTTCGGTGCCCTGTCGGTGTTCGCCGACGCCGAAGACATGGCCGAGCGCCTTGACGGCGCGATCTGGGCGGGCACGCCCCAGTTCTCGCCGATCTGGCAGGAGCTCACCGCCGAACGAGCCCCGGGCTCGCGGCAGATCCTGCCCCGGGTACGCGACGGCGTGAACATCCGCTTCTCGAACCGCAGCGACGACCTACTCGGCCCCGTCGACGGCGAGCCGTACCAGTCGTGGAACGCGCACCGCATCATCTTCCTGCAGCACCCGAGCGACCCGGTGGTCTGGTGGCACCCGAGCCTCATCTGGCAGGAGCCAGAGTGGATGCGCGAACCGCGCGGCCACGACGTCACGCGGCGCATGGGCTGGTGGCCGTGGGTGACGTTCTGGCAGGTCGCGGCCGACATGCCGAACTCGATCGGCTCGAAGGGCGGCCACGCGCACCGCTACTTCGAAGAGTACGTGCCGGCCTGGGCCCAGGTGCTCGGCCGCGACGAGGAACTCGCTCCACTCACCGTGGAGGTGGCCCGGAACATCCACCCGCACTAGCGCGCGGGCGGCTGGCTCGCGCGCGGGCGGCCGGCTCGCTACGCCTCGACCGCGGCCTTTGCGGCGCGCTGCGCCTGCGCGACCTCGTCCATGAACCGCATGACGTCCTTGTCGACGAAGATGTCGCCGGGCGTGAGCGGACGATTGAGGTAGAGGCCCTCGAGCGAACGGATGCGCGACAGGGCGACGTAGGTCTGCCCTGGCGAGAACGCCCGCGTGCCGAGGTCGACGACGGCGCGGTCGTAGGTCTTGCCCTGCGACTTGTGGATCGTCACGGCCCAGGCGAGGCGCAGCGGGAACTGGTGAAACTCCCCCACGACCTCGCGCGAAAGCTGCTTCGACTCCGGGTCGATCTGATACCGGAGCTTCTCCCACACGATCGGCTCGACCTCGTGCTCTTCGCCGTCGATCTCGACGTAGACGGTGCGGCTGATACGCGACACCTCGCCGACCGAGCCGTTCACCCAGCGGCCGTCGGAGTCGTTGCGCAGGAACATCACCTGCGCGCCCTCCTTGAGCACGAGCTCGGTCTCGGCGGGGAACGTGCGGGCACCCTCGAAGTCGCCGTGGATCTCGGCGGCGGCGGTCATCGCGCGGCCGGGAAGCCGCTCGAGCTCGCGGGCATTGATGCGGTTCACGGTCGCGTTCTTCGAGGCGAGGGTGATGATGCCGTCGGTTGGCGCGGGGCGCGCGCCGACCTCGTTGAGGCGGGTCGCCATCGGCGCGGTCACGCGGCCGTAGCGCACCGCGGTGAGCAGCGAGCGAAACTCGTCATCGTGCTGCCGGTGAATCTCGCGCAGGGTGTGGATGCGCAGCTCGGCCTCGCGCCACACGTGCGCGTCGAAGAACCACATCGAGGTGTAGTTGTCGCGCAGCCACGAGCGCTCGGTGGGGTCGCTCGGCGGCACGGGGGCGAGCTGGAACGGGTCGCCGAACATGACGACCTGCACGCCGCCGAAGGGCTCGGAGGCGCGCTCACGCGCCTGGCGCAGCGAGCGGTCCATCGCGTCGAGCAAATCGGCCGACACCATCGACACCTCGTCGACAACGAGCGTGTCGATCTGCTTGAGCAGCCGCTTCACGTCGCGGTTCTGCTCGATCGGCTGGTTGCCGATGATGCCGATCGGCAGCTTGAACAGCGAGTGGATGGTCTGGCCGCCCACGTTGAGCGCGGCCACACCCGTCGGGGCGCAGATGACGAGCTTCTTATCGCTGTGGAACGAGAGGTGATTCAGCAGCGTCGACTTGCCCGTGCCGGCGCGGCCCGTAACGAAGAGGTGCTCGGTGGTCTGCTCGATCGCGTCGTAGACGGCCTGCTGCTCGGCGGTGAGTTGCAGCGTCACTGTCCCACCCCATCCTTTTCGGCCAATCGCTTGAAGCGCTCATTGTAGGCACGCAGCTCGGCATCCTCGTCGCGCAGGGCCCGGCGATCCTCGCGCGCGGCGCGGCGCTTGTCCGACTTGAACCACTGCAGGCCGACGAGCAGGGCGAGAATCACGGTCGGGAACTCGCCGATACCCCAGGCGATCGCACCGCCGATCTGCTGGTCGACGATCGCCGACTCGGGGCCCCAATCGCGGCCGGTCGCGCCGTACCAATCGGCGACAAGCAAGCCGGTGCCGGTCATCACGGCGAGGCCGAAGAAGGCGTGGAAGGTCATGACGAGCACGAGCGAGATGAGTCGCATCGGGTACGAGGCGCGGGTGCGCGCCGGGTCGTCGCCGACGAGCGACTCGACGAACAGGTAGCCGACGATGAGGAAGTGGGCGATCATCCACATGTGCCCGACGTGGTCGTACGTCGCCCAGCGGAACAGCGGGGTGAAGTAGAACATGAGCAGCGCGATCGCGAAGTTCACGCCCGCGACGATCGGGTGCGAGAAGAACTGCGCCCACTTCGAGTGCACGATGTGCAGCGCCCACTCGCGGCCGCCCATCGAGCCGTCTTTGCGCGCCTTGACGCCGCGAAGCAGCAGCGTCATCGGCGCGCCCATGACGAGGAAGATCGGCACGATCATCGAGAGGATCATGTGCTCGGTCATGTGGAAGCTGAACAGGAACCGGCCGTAGACGTAGAGCGGGCCGTTGACGTTATAGAGGAAGATCGCGACGCCGACGGTGACCGAGGCCGCGCGCCAGATCGGCCACTCATCGCCGCGGCGGCGCAGACGAGCCATGCCGACGTAGTAGTAGATGAGGCCGATCACCGCGAGGGCGGTCCAGATCGGGTTGAGGCTCCACTCGGTGAACAGGCGCGAGGCGTCGAACGGCGGCGGCAGTTCGTCGCCCGAGAGCAGCTGGGCAGGCGAGGGCTGCGAGAGCTGGTCGGCAGTCACGGGCGACTGCGGGCTCGGGGTGCGGCCGAGCGCCGCGGCGGCGCCCGAGACGGCGCCCATGACGAGCAGCTCGATGCCGAGCAGCCACGCGAGCGGAGCGGCGGTCGAGCTGCCCTGCGCGAGCCGGGTGCGCATCCGGTTGATGAGGAAGCGGCGCTGCAGCACGCCGAAGCCGCCGAGCACGACGAGCAGCAGAATCTTCGCGAGCATGATCAGGCCGTAGCCGGTCGTGAACAACTGCGAGACGTCCGACATGTTCACGAATGCCGTCACGATGCCCGAGAAGGTGACGACCGCGAACGAGATGAGGGCGAGCTGCGAGAAGCGCTCGACGAGGGCGAGGCGGCGCTCGTCGCGGTCGGCGTCGGCGCGCGCGGCGACCGCGAGCACCGTGACGACGACGAGGCCGCCGACCCACACGGCTGCGCCGGTGAGGTGCACCGTGAGCCCGCCAACCGCGAGATCGTGGGATGCGGCGCCCGCGGCGTGCCCCATGGTCGCGATCGGCCACAGGCAGAGCAGTGCGTAGCCGGTCGCGAGCAGCGTGCCCCAGCGCGAGCGCACGCCGAACACGACGGTCGAGAGCACGAGCACCATGAACGTGGCCATGAGCCACATCTGGCCGAGCTCGAGGTTCGCGAGGAAGTACCAGAGGCCGGTGCCGAAGTCAGCGTCGAACGAGAACGGCACGGCCGAGACGTCGAGGTAGGTGAACACCGAGGTGAGGATGCACGTAAGCGCCCAAGCGACGCTGCCGCCCTGCACCAGCGTCATGGCCCGCTCGAACTCGGGCTTATCGCGACTGCACGCGAAGATAGCGAGGCAGAGGCCACCGACGGTGAGCGCGGCGGTGAGGTCGAAGCTGAGGCGCAGAATCGGCAAACCCCAGCGCACAATTGGGCCGGGGTCACCGATCGTGAGCGGGGTGGCGCCGCCACCGAATGCGAGTGCGGCCCACGTGACGAGAAGTGCGACCAGGATGAGACCGGCCGGACCCCAGCGCAGCAGCTGCAACGTGGCGGGCGACCAGCCGGTGCGACGATCGGATGCTGGCATGGTCCTTCAAGGGTACTCGGCTGGCTCGGGTGGGGCCGCGTCGGGCGGGTGGAAACGCTGAACGCCGCCCCGAGGGGCGGCGTTCGCAGGGTTGGGGAACCCGGGCTACTACTTGACCGCAGCCTTGAGCTTCGAGCCAGCCGAGATCTTGACGCCCTTCGACGCGGCAATCTCGATCTCTTCACCGGTCTGCGGGTTGCGGCCCTTGCGCGCGGCGCGCGAGGTCTGCTCGACCGAGAGCCAGCCGGGGATGGTGACCTTGGTGCCCTTCGCCGCGTTTGCCGCGAGCTGCTGGAACAGGCCGTCCAGAACAGCGTTCACGGTCGCCTGGCTCTGACCGGTCTCAGCGGCGATGGTCGCGACGAGTTCGGTCTTGTTCACAGTGTTGTCTGCCATGTGTGCCCTCCTACGGACGCAGGTGCTCGCGGGCGCGAGCGCAGTCATTGCTTATCGGTCGCCGCCGTGCGGGGAGGCCCGGCGTGCGGCAACGTCGCCAAACTAACACCCACGCGGCGCGTTCGTTGAATTTACGGGGGTTTTGGCGCGTTTTGCCCAGGATTCCCATGCGATTAGGAGCCTTCGGGCCCCCGATGAGGTAATGAACGTTTGCCGACAACAACAACGCGGGCGTACACCGAAGTGCACGCCCGCGTCATGAAGTACTGCGGTGTCAGCTAGCGACTACCAGCTCGACTTGCGGATACCGGGCAGCTCGCCACGGTGCGCCATCTCGCGGAAACGGACACGCGAGATGCCGTACTCCGAGAGGACACCACGGGGGCGGCCGTCGATCGAGTCGCGGTTGCGCACGCGCACCGGCGAAGCGTTGCGGGGCAGCTTCTGGAGACCCACGCGGGCCTCCTCGCGCGACTCGTCGGTGCCGTTGGGGTCAACGAGCTGCTTCTTGAGCTGCAGGCGACGCTCGGCGTAGCGGGCGACGATCTCCTTGCGCTCTTCGTTCTTTGCGATCTTGCTCTTCTTCGCCATGTCTTAGCGCTCCTCGCGGAAGTCAACGTGCTTGCGGATCACCGGGTCGTACTTCTTGAGCACGAGGCGGTCCGGGGTGTTCCGGCGGTTCTTCTTGGTCACGTAGGTGAAGCCAGTGCCGGCAGTGGAGCGGAGCTTGATAATCGGACGGATGTCCTGACCCTTCTTGGCCATTAGAGCTTCACTCCCTTCTTGAGGAGGTCGGCGACAACCGCGTCAATGCCGCGGGCGTCGATGACCTTGATGCCCTTGGCCGAAAGCGTGAGGGTCACGCTGCGGCCGAGCGAGGGCACGAAGTACTTCTTCTTCTGAATGTTCGGGTCGAACCGACGCTTGGTGCGTCGGTGCGAGTGCGAAATGTTGTGACCGAACTGCGGTGTAACACCGGTCACCTGGCACACTGCTGCCATTGCTCTCTCCTTCAATACCGCAACACGCAAGAACGTGTTGCCCAAGATCTCTTGTCGGCACCCGAACGAGCTGTCAGTGATGAACCTCGACCGAGCACGGTTACGCCGGAGGGGAACCCCAAGCGCACCAGCGAGCAACTCTACCCTGGATACGCGTGCTTGGGAAGAGGGCAATTGATGGTTCGCGAGCGTCGCTAGCTGTTCCGCAGTGCGCTGATGAGCTCAGGCTTCGTCATCTTCGAGCGGCCTGCAACGCCGATCTCCTTCGCACGCTCATACAGTTCGGCCTTCGTCCAGTCGTCGTAGTTGCCAGCCTTGCCACCCTTGCGACCGACCTTCGAGCGTGACGACGCGGCCGCGGCGTTCGCAATGCGCGCCGCTTTCTGCTTGCTTGCCCCGTCGTCGCGGAGCTCCTCGTAGAGCTCCGCGTCCTTCACCGACGGGCCGGGACCCTTCCGCTTCCGCGCCATGGCTCGATCTCCCTGTCATCGATCTCCGAATGTCGGGTCAGGGTAGGTCGGGAGTCTGGATGTAGCCGCTCCGCTACGCAGCCGCCGCACACTCCGCGCACAGGCCGAACACCTCGACGTCATGCGTGATCGCGCTGAAGCCGTGTTGCTTCGCGACCTTCGCGGCCCAGGCCTCGACCTCGGGCGCCTCAACCTCGACCGTATGCCCGCACCCGCGGCAGACGAGGTGATGGTGGTGCTGTGCGGTGTCGCAGGCACGATAGCGCTCGCCATCGGGGCCAAGCATCGTGTCGGCATCGCCGTCTTCGGCGAGCTGGGCGAGGGCACGGTAGACCGTCGCGAGACCAATGCGCTCGCCGCCGTCGCGCAGCTTGTGATGAAGGTCCTGTGCGCTCACAAACGCGGGCTCGGCCGCGAGCGCCTCGCGGATCGCTTCCCGTTGCTTCGTCGTGCGGCGAGGCACGACACGCTCTTGCTCAGACATACTTCACCTCGCCGCCAGTGTAGCCAGGCACCAGGCGTCGCGCCCCGCGATTGAGTGCGAGCGCGATGAGGAACACCAACGTGGCGGCCAGCGCCATCGAGCCACCGGCGGCGATCGAGAACCACTGCGAGGCGTAGAGGCCGAGCACCGCGCTGCCGGCGCCGAGCGCGCTCGCAACCGGGATCATCCACTCGATGCGACGAACGAGCAGCTTGGCCGCCGCGGCGGGCGCCGCGATCATCGAGATCGCGAGAATCGAGCCGATCGCGGGCATGGTTGAAACGACTGTGCCAACGATGAGCACGAGCGTGAGCGCCTCGACGCGCGCCTCGCTGCCGCCACTCGCGACGAAGCCCTCGCGGTCGAAGGTTGAGAAGAGGAGGTCCTTCCAGCGTGCGGTGACGGCGACGATCGCGACGAGGAGCATTCCGGCGATGATGAGGATGCTCGAGGCGGGAATGCCGATGATCGAGCCGGTGAGGAACGAGTCGACGCGCGACTGCAGGCCCGGCACGAGCGAGTGCATGAACACGCCGAGCGCGTAGCCGAACGAGAGCACGATGCCCGCCGCGACCTGGCGCCCCTGACGACGGATGCGCCCGAGCAGCAGCATGAAGCCGACGAGCACGAGCCCCATGACGAAGGCGCCGAGCACAATGTGCACGCCAAGGATCGCGGCGAGCACCCCGCCGGGGAACGTCGCGTGCGTGAGCGCGACCGTGAAGAAGGCGCGCTGGCGCAGCACGACGAGTGAGCCGACGATGCCGCAGAGCAGGCCAACGAGGATGCCCGTGACGAGGGCCGAGGCGAAGATCGTCATGCGCGCACCCGCTTTCGCCGCGTGAGCGCGGTGATGCCCGCGACAACGAGATAGAGCGCGACGAGCACGAGCACGAGCACGGCCGACGGCGAGACGTTGAGCCGCGCATCCACCGACAACCAGTAGCCCGAGACGAGCCCGAGGAACGAGGCGACGAGGGCGGCGCCGGCAGCGATCGGCACGATCACGGCGAGGCGGAACGAGATGAGCCGGCCGACCGCGGCGGGCACAATGAGCAGCGCAAGCACGAGCAGGTTGCCGACCGCGCGGGCGGCCGCGACGACCGTGAGCGCGATCGCAACGTTGAGTAGCAATTCATAGCGCAGCACGGGCATCCCACTCGCCTCGGCGGCGTCGCGGTCGAAGGCGACCGAGACTTGCTCCTTCCACGTGAACACGACGATGAGCAAGGCGATGAGGCCGAGCACACCGATGACCAGCAGGTCGTCGTGCGAGATCGTGAGCAGTTGGCCGAACAGCAATGTTTCGAGGCCGGTCGCGTAGTTCGTGGAGCGCGACACGATGACGATGCCGATCGCGAAGGCACCGGCAAGCAGCACCGCGGTGGAGGCGTCGGTGCCCGCGCCTCGGCGTGCGGCGAGCGTGAGCAGCACGGTCGCGATGAGCGCGGCAATGACCGCCCCCAGGTAGACGGCCGTGCCGCTCCCCTGCCCCGCCACGAAGCCGATCACGACGCCGGGGAACACAGCGTGCACGAGGCCGTCGCTCACGAACTCGAGTTCACGCAGGTTAAGGGCGACTCCGACCACCGCGGCGACCACCGCGAGCGCGGCGAGCGCAATGGCCGCGGTTTGCATGAACGGCGCGCCAAACATGACGTCGAGCCCGGTCACAGCAGCGGCTTGTCGGGGGTCGCGACGGGGTGCGGGTGGGCGACGAGGTCGCTGTGCGTGTCGAAGTGGTCGTGCGATTCGCCGAAGGTCTCGGCGATCGCCTCCGGCTGGAGCACCTCGTGAATGTCGCCGTAGGCGATCTGATGTTCGTTGATGAGCAGCACGTGCGTGCACACTTGGTGCGCGAGTTCGAAATCGTGGGTCGACACGACGATGCCCATGCCCGCCTCGCGCAGCTCGCGCAGGGTCTGCATGAGTGCCTTGCGGTTCGGGGTGTCGAGGCCGTTGAAGGGCTCGTCGAGCAGCAGGATGCGCGGGCGGGTCACGAGGGCGCGCGCGAGAAAGCCGCGCTGCCGCTGGCCGCCCGAGAGGTCGCCGAAGCGGCGCTCGGCCACGTCGGCGAGGTTCACCCGCTCGAGGGCCTCCTGCACCGCATCCTTGTCGGCGCGGCCGGGCCAGCGCAGCGGGCCGAGCGCGCGGTAGCGGCCGAGCATGACGACCTGGCGCAGCGTGATGGGGAACTCGAGGTCAATGTGGTCGTGCTGGGCGAGGTAGCCGACGTGCTCGGCGGCCGCGCGCGGGCGGCCGCCGAGCACGCCGAGTTCGCCGGCGATCGGGGCGACGAGGCCGATCATGCTCTTGAGCAGCGTCGACTTGCCGGAGCCGTTCGGCCCCACGAGCGCGAGCGCCTGGCCCTGCTCGAGGCGCAGGTTCAGGCGCTCAGCCGCTGGGGTGCGACCGTCATAGCTCAGCGTGACATCGCGGTAGCGAAGAAGTTCGTCGGTCAATTGGTCTCCGTGAGCGAGGCGGGCACCTCGGCCGCCGTGGCACCCCAGGAGTCGAGGATCTGCTCAGTGTTGTGGATGGTCGCGGAAATGTAGGTGGCGCCGTCGCTGTCGGCGGCGCCGAGCGAGTCGGTGTAGAGGGCATCTTCGCCCGAGTAGACCTTAACCCCGGCCTGCTCGGCGATCGCCTCGGCCGTGGTCGGCTTGAGCTGCGACTCGGTGAACACGGCAGGCACGCCGGTCTCCTTGATCTTCTCGACGAGGTCGTTCACCTCGGCGACCGACGGCTCGGCGTTGTCTTCCCAGCTCGGCATGACCGAGCCGACGAAGGTGATGTCGTAGGCGTCGTTGTAGTAGGTGAGCGCGTCGTGGTTCGTCGCGAGCAGGCGGTCGGCGACGGGCACCTCGTCGATGCTCGACGCGATCCAGGTGTCGAGCTCAGCGAGCTTCGCCTCGTAGGCCTCGGCGTTCGAGGTGATCGTGTCGGCGTTGTCGGCGCTTGCCGTCTCGAGGCCGTCGGCCACGTTCCGCACCATGATCTCGGCGTTGGCGGGCGAGGTCCAGATGTGCGGGTTGCCCGCGGCGTGGTCGTGGTCCTCGTGGTCGCCGTCTTCCTCGCCCTCGTGCACATCCTCGTCGTCATCGGTGCCCATCGGGGTGATGCCCTCCGAGGCGTCGATGACCGTGCCGTCGAAGCCGGCCGAGGCGAGGGTGTCGTCGATCCACGGCTCGAGGTCCATGCCGTTGATCACGACGACGTCGGCGGTGCGAATCGTCTCGAGATCGGCGGCCGTCGGCTCGAAGCTGTGCACCGACGAGCCGGGCTGGAACAGGCTCGTCACATTCGCGTCGGTGCCCTCGGTGAGGTTGAGGGCGAAGTCGTGCAGCTGCGTCGTGGTGGTGACCACGCTGAGGCCGTCGGCCGAGCCGCTTACCGCCGCACCGCATCCGGTCAGGCCAATCGCAACAACGGTCGCGCCGGCAGTTCCGAGTAGTGCGCGCGTGAACTTCCGCAAAGCAGGTTCCTATCTAGCGAGCGTCGGGGGCAAAAGAGTGTGGCCGCTCGACGCTTGCGCAGCTGCGACCGAGCTAAACGATAACCGTTCTCATTGTCTGCTGCAAGAAAGGTCAGCCTCGCCACTCGCTCGCGAGCAGGCCGTACCAAACGAGGTCGTGGCGGCGGTCGCCGACGACCATGGCGCTGCGGCGGGTGCCCTCCTCGGTGAAGCCGAGCCGCTCCGCGAGGCCGCAGCTGCGCTCGTTGTCGGCGGCGATCTGCAGTTCGACGCGCAGTCGTTCGAGCGGGCCGAACGCGTGCGCGATGAAGGCCTCGCACGCCCGGCGCACGAGGCCCTGGCCCTCAAACTCGGCGCTCACCCAGTAGCCGATCTCGCTCACGCGGTCGCCGGCGCTGACCTGGCGCAGCTCGATCGAGCCGGCCAGGCGGCCGTCGACCTTGATAAAGCAGGGCAGGCTCGTGCCGCCGACGAACTTCTGCAGCTGGCCACGCAGGAACTCGCGCTGCCGCTCGAGCGGCTGCGGCTCGCGCGCCCAGTCTTCCCACGTGCCGATGCGCTCCCTGTTCGCGTTGAGCACCTCGGCGAGCTCTTCGGCATCTTCGACGGCCACGAGGTGGAGCGCGGTGCGGTGGTCGAGCGGATGCGTGAAGAACGTCATTGCGAAAGCCTACGGCGCGCGGCCCCTCCGACGCGCGTTCCCGGGCACCGTCAAGCCTCGAGTGCTTGGCTCGGCGCATGACTACGACAGTCGACCGCATCGCCGAAGAAGCTGAACGCTCGAGTTCGACCCTCGCCGCAACCGACCCGGCCAACCCGGTGCCGACCTGCCCAGGCTGGACCGCGCTCGGCCTCCTCGCCCACGTCACCGAGGTGCACGAATTCTGGGGGCAACTGCTCGCCACCGGGGCGCGCAGTGATGAGGACGCCGAAGCCGTCGAGGCAGCGAAGGTGCCGCTACCCAAGGAGGCGGGCGCCGTCGAGGCGCTGCTCCATCGCCGGCGCGCGGCCACCGCGGGGCTTCTCGAGCAGCTCACTGCCCGCGACGATGCCGAACCGGTGTGGACCTGGTTCTCGGCCGATCAGTCGGTCGGCTTCGTGCGCCGCATGCAGCTGCACGAGGCGACGATGCACCGCGTCGACGCCGAGCTCACGGCGGGCAAGCCGCTCTCGCCGATCGAAGCCGACGTTGCCGCTGACGGCGTCGGCCACGTCATCGAGGTGATGCATGCCGGCGCGTTCGATTGGATTCCCGAGTGGGCCACCGTCGAGCCGCTCGCGACGCTCACGCTGACGCCGACGGATGCGGGGCAGCCGGTCGAGGTCGAAATCTCGCGTTGGAGTGGCACGCGGCCACGCGACGGTGAACCCTTCAGCGCGCTCGTCGCCCGGCTGCGACGGGCGGACGCCGACGCCTCGAGCCTGCCGCACGCCACCGCATCCGCCGACGCCGTCGCCCTCTACCTCTGGCTCTGGGGCCGCGGCGAGCCCGTCGAGGTGACGGGCGACGCCGTAGCGGTCGAGCACGTCGAGGCGCTCGTCGCGCAGGGCATCCACTAGCTCGCGCTAATCAAGCAGTAGCGCGGGCTCCTCGACGATGCGGGCGACGTCGGCGAGGAAGCGCGAGGCGACGTCACCGTCGACGAGGCGGTGGTCGAAGCTCGCGGCGAGCGTCGTGACCTGGCGTACGCGCACCTCGTCGTCGACGACCCACGGCTTCGGGCGCACGGTGCCGAAGGCGAGGATACCGACTTCGCCGGGGTTGAGCACCGGCGTGCCCGAGTCCATGCCGAAGACGCCGATGTTCGTGATGGTGAAGGTGCCGCCCTGCTGGTCGGCGGGCGGGGTCTTGCCGTCGCGGGCCGTAATGGTGAGTTGCTGCAGCGACTCGGCGAGTTCGCGCATCGACATCTCGTGCGCGTTCTTGATGTTTGGCACGAGCAGACCGCGGGGCGTGGCCGCGGCGATGCCGAGGTTCACGTAGTGCTTGATGATGTATTCCTCATCGGTCCACGTCGCGTTCGTCGTGGGGTTGCGCTGAATGGCCCACATGACGGCCTTCGCGATGAGCAGCAGCGGCGAGACCTTGATGCCAGCGAAGTGCGGCGACTCCTTGAGTCGCTTCACGTATTCCATCGTGCGGGTCGCGTCGACATCGACGAACAGCGTCACGTGGGGCGCCGTAAACATCGACTGCACCATGTTCTGCGCGATCATCTTGCGCACGCCCTTGACCGGGTGGCGCTCCTCGCGCTGCTCATTCCAGTTCGGCGTCTCGAGGTTGGTGAACAACTTCGCCTGCTCGGCGTGACGAATCACGTCGTCGCGGGTGATCTCGCCGGCCTGCCCCGTCGCCGTGACCGACGAAAGGTCGACCTCAAGGTCCTTCGCCAACTTCCGAATCGGCGGCTTCGCGATGATCGGGAACGCGGCCGCAGCGGGCACGGATGCGGGCAGCTGAGGCTTCTTGCGGCGCTCGGCAGCGGCCTTCGCGGCGCGGCGGGCGTTCGAGGCGTGTCGCGCGCTGCGGCGCGAGCTCGCGGCAGGCGCGGAGCCATAGCCGACGAGGCTGGCGCCGCCCTCGCTGTCGCCCTCCTCGCTCACGCTCTGCGCCGCATCCTGCTCGGCCTCGGCAACTTCGGGGGTCGTCGTGCCGGGGTGACCATCGGCATCGGGGTCGGCCGGGTCGGTCCAGATGAGGATCACGCTGCCGACCTCGACCTCGTCACCCTCGGCGGGGATCAGCTCATCGATGACGCCAGCGAAGGGGCTCGGCATTTCGACGAGCGACTTCGCCGTCTCGACCTCAACAAGCACATCGTTGACCGCGACCGTGTCGCCGGCCTTGACGTGCCAGTTCACGATGGTCGCCTCGGTCAGGCCTTCACCGATTTCCGGCAGTTCGAACTCGATGCTCATGGTCGACTCCTAGTACTCGAGCACGCGGTCGACGGCGTCCAACACGCGGTCAACGTCGGGCAGATAGACGTCCTGCAAGCGGGTGGGTGGGAACGGCACGTCGTACGCCGAGACCCGCAGCACGGGCGCCTCGAGCGAGTAGAAGCAGCGTTCGGTCAGGGTCGCCGCGAGCTCGCTGCCGAGCGAGACGTTACCCGGCGCCTCCTGCGCGATGACGACGCGGCCGGTCTTGCGCGCCGACTCGATGAGCGGGGCATAGTCGACCGGTGCGAGCGTGCGCAGGTCGACGACCTCGATCGAGACACCGTCCTTTGACGCGAGGTCGGCGGCCTGCAAGTTCATCGCGGTCTGCGCGCCGAAGCCGATGAGCGTCACATCAGTGCCCTCACGGGCGACGCGACTCTCGTGCAACGACACGGTCTCGAGGGCTGTGTCGACCTCACCCTTCGGCCAGTAGCGCGACTTCGGTTCGAGGAACACGACCGGGTCATCGCTGCGGATCGCCTGCTGGATCATCCAGTAGGCGTCGTTCGGCGTCGACGGCGACACCACGCGCAGGCCCGGCGTGTGGGCAAAGTAGGTCTCGGGGCTCTCCTGGTGGTGCTCGACCGCGCCGACGTGCCCGCCGTAGGGGATGCGGATGACGAGCGGGAGCTTCACGTTGCCGTCGGTGCGGGCCGGGATCTTCGCGAGCTGCGTCGTGATCTGGTCGAAGCCCGGGTAGACGAAGCCGTCGAACTGGATCTCGCAGACGGGCCGGTAGCCGCGCATCGCGAGGCCGATCGCGGTGCCGATGATGCCCGACTCGGCGAGCGGCGTGTCGAACACGCGGTGCTTGCCGAAGTCACGCTGGAGGTGCTCGGTGATGCGGAAGACGCCGCCGAGCGGGCCGATGTCTTCGCCCATGAGCAGCACCTTCTCGTCGGCCTCGAGCGCGGCGCGCAGGCCGGCGTTCATGGCGCGGGCGAGGGGCAGATTCTTTCGCTCGTCGGTCATTCGTTCTCCTCCAGCGACGCCTCGAAGCCCAGGAACTCGCCGATCTCGGCCTCGATGAGCGGATGCCGCTCGGCGTAGACGCCGGTGAACATCGCCATGGGCTCGGGGTCGGGCAGCGCGAGCGTGCGGCGACGCACGTCGGCGGCGTAGTCCTTTGCCTCGGCCTCGATGCCATCGAAAAAGTCGTCACCCTCGCCCTCGGCCCGCAGGTAGGCGGCGAGGCGGGTGATGGGGTCGCGGTCGCGCCAGAACTGCTCCTCTTCGCGCGTGCGGTACTTCGTCGGGTCGTCGCTCGTCGTGTGCGCGCCCATGCGGTAGGTGAGCGCCTCGATGAAGGCGGGGCCGTCGCCGGCGCGGGCGCGGTCGAGGAACTCGAGCGACACGGCGTAGCTCGCCATGACGTCGTTACCGTCGATCTGCACGCCCGGCATGCCGAAGCCGTCGGCGCGACGGTAGAGCGGGGTGGGCGACTGCACCGCAACCGGCACCGAGATCGCCCACTGGTTGTTCTGCAGGAAGAAGAGCTGCGGGGTGTCGTAGCTGCGCGCAAACACGAGCGCCTCGTTGAGGTCGCCCTGGCTTGTCGAGCCGTCGCCGAAGTAGACGATCGTCGCCTCGTCGCGCTCGGGGTCGCCGGTGCCGACGAGGCCGTCGAGGCGCTGGCCCATGGCGTAGCCGGTCGCGTGCAGCGTCTGCGTCGCGATGACGAGGGCGTAGTTGCGGAAATTTCCGCTCGTTTCCGGGTCCCAACCCGCGTTCGTCACGCCGCGCAGGAGCGCGAGGATGTTCACGAGGTCGAGGCCACGCACGAAGCCGACGCCGTGCTCGCGATACGACGGGAACACCGTGTCCTGCGGCTTGAGCGCAAGCGCCGAGCCGATCTGCGCGCCCTCCTGGCCCTCCGCCGGCACGTAGAGCGCGAGCTCGCCCTGGCGCTGCAGGTTCGTTGCCTCGCGGTCAAAGGCCCGCACGAGCCGCATCGAGCGGTACGCCTCGCGCCACAGGCCGGGGTCGGCCTGCTCGAGGCGCGCGAGATACGGCGCGGCCGCTTCGCTGCGCGCGAGCGTGCCCTCGGGGGTGAGTAGCTGCACCGTGGCGGTGCTCGGGTCAGTTGGACTCACGTTCGACGTGCCTCCTCGAAGCGGATCAACCTTGCCAGTCTATGGCCGAGTTAGCCGCGAACCCTGGAGGGTGAAGACAGCGAGTTGCCGGAATTCACTGTGTTTTTCCACAAGACTCCGGCGCCCGCCGGCTACTCCGCGTCGGTCTGACGCAGGTACGGGTACCGCTCGATGGCCTGCCAACAGGCGGCAAGCAGCGGCGAAACCGAGGCTTCTTCACCGATCGACACGCGCAGCCCGTGGCCCGGGAAAGCCCGTGCGACGATGCCGCCCTCGAGCAGAATCTCGTTGACGCCCTCGGTCTGCTCGCCGGCCGGCAGCCACACGAAGTTCGCCTGCGTTTCGGGCACGCGCCAGCCCTGGTCGATGAGCGCGCGGCGCACCTCGTCGCGGCGGGCGGTGATCTCGTTGACTCGCTCGCGGATCGCGTCGGCCTCCTGCATCACCGCGAGCGTGGCGGCCTGCGCCTGCTCCGAGATGGTGAAGGGGATGGCCGTGGTCGCGAACGCCTGCAACACCTGCGCGTTGCCGAGCATGTAGCCGACGCGCAGGCCGGCGAGGCCGTAGGCCTTCGAGAAGGTGCGGGCGACGACGAGGTTCGGGTAGTCGCGCAGCAGGCGGGTCGCGTTGAGCACCGCGGGGTCGGTGACGAACTCGATGTACGCCTCGTCGGCGATGACGAGCAGGTTGCTCGGCACGCGCTCCATGAATCGCTCGAAGTCGTCCTGGCGCACGGCCGGGCCGGTGGGGTTGTTCGGGGTGCAGACGACGACCATGCGCGTGCGCTCGGTGATCGCGTCGGCGAGGCCGTCGAGGTCGATCGACGCGTCGGCCTTGAGCGGCACCTGCACGCTCGTGGCGCCCGCGACGGTGACGATGCCCGGGTACGCCTCGAAGCTGCGCCACGGGTAGAGGATCTCGTCGCCGGCGCCGGCCGCCGCCTGGGCGGCCTGGTAGAGCAGCGAGACCGAGCCCGCGCCGATGAGCACCTGCTCGGCGGGGAGGCCGTAGTGCGCGCCGAGGGCCTCGCGCACGGCGGTCGCCCGAGCATCCGGATACCGGTTAAACCCGCTCACGCCGTTGACCGCCTCGAGCACGGCCTCGAGCGGCTGGAACGGCAGCTCGTTCGACGAGAGCTTGAACGCCGTGGGGGCCGCGGGCTTGCCCTGCTGGTAGGCCCGCTGGGCGAGGATTTCGGGTCGTAGCTGCACCGGTGCATCAGTCATATCCGAAGTCTAGCTACGCCCGGCGGCCCGCCTGACCCGCCTGTTGCAATGTGCGAGCGCTCTGGCGCGCCGGGGTGTGCGGAACCTACCGATCTGCAGCCAGACCCGCCACAATAACGGCATGCGCTTTCTCGCCTCGATCGTTCTCAACGCCGTCGCACTGTGGGCCACCGTGTGGGTCCTGCAGGGCGGCCTGACCGTCACGGCCTACGACGACTCGCAGGCCTCGCTTGTGCTCACCTACCTGCTGCTCGCGGTCGTGTGGGGTCTCGTCAATGCCGTCATCGGCTCGGTAGTGCGTATCGTCTCGATGCCGCTGTACTGCCTCACGCTCGGCCTATTCGCGCTCGTCGTCAACGGCTTCCTGTTCTGGCTCGTCGGCTGGGTGAGCGGGCTGCTCGACTTCGGCCTGACCATCGACAACTTCTGGTGGGCCATCGGCGGCGCGATCATCATGGGTATCCTCTCGGCGATCCTCAATGGCATCTTCCGCACCCGCAAGCGCGACCGCCGCCGCGAGGTCGAGGACTAATCCTCACCAAACCGGCCGAGCTCGTACACGCGCTCGAACGCCTCCTCGGGTGTCATCGGCCGGATGCCGCCGCCGCTCGCGTAGACCGGCTCGCGCTCGAAGCGGAAGTCGGTCGTGGTCACGGCGGTCGCCCCCTGCACGGGCGCGAGCACGGCGTCGCGCTGTGCAGCTGCCTGCGGCTCGTCGACCTCGTCGTAGCCGGCCGCGGTCTGCTGGTATTCGGTGAGCGCGTGCGGCGCGAGGATGCCCTCCCCCGCCGGCACGCCGCCCGGGAACGGGTCGCGCCGCACGATCGACACGTCACCCTGTGCGCCCGGCGTGATGCCCTGGAGCCCCGTGATGAGGTCGCCGTCGTGCTCGAGCTGGGTGACGGGAATGTCGCCGCCGATGCTCGTGCCGTGCACGGGCGAGCCGGCGAGCACGACCGACGCGACGTCCCACGTGCCCGTCTGCGCGAGTTCTGACACCACGAGGGCGCCCTGCGAGTACCCGACGAAGACCACCTCGTCGCCCGCCGTGATGCCTGCCTGCCCCATCGCGTCCGACACGGCGCCGACCGATTGCGCGTCGCTGCCGCCGTACGCCGCGAGGTTCGAGAGGTTGTCCATGCCGTTCTCGTCGCCGAGCCCGGGCGAACTCGTGCCGGCGACGCTGACGACGTAGACGGTGCTGCCGTCGGGGCGCACGTACTCGGTGATTGTCGCGTTCGTGCCTTCGGGGTCGGTCGGCGGAATCGCCTCGACGAGATCGGCGATCGACGACGGAGCCGACGAGGCCTCCTCGCGCTTCGACCCCGACACGAGCATCGGCCCGGTGCCGAGTGCGAACGCCGCCGCGAGCGCGCCCGCGACCTCGTTCGGGCTGTTGAAGAGCGGCACGCCGGTGAGGCCGTTGACGATCTCGTCGCCCGCCGAGACGCCGCTGCGCACGAGCAGAACGCTGAGCGGGTTCGCGAGCAGGTGCTGGTTGTCGTTCCACCACTCGGCGAGATCGTCGCCGCCCGGCAGCACGCCGGCCTGTTCGAGCGCGCCGGCGGTCGCGACCGTGCCGAGCACGATCGGGATGCCCGCGGGGCTGAGCAGCAGCGGCACGGCCGCGAGCGCGCCCGACGCTGCAATGCTCACGACCGAGAGCACGACCGATGCGACGACGGCGTCGCTCACCGCGGTGAACGCCTCGACGGCAGCACGGTCGGCGGCCTCGTACCAGCCCTGCGCCTGCAGCAGGTGCTCGGCCGCGGCCCCGGCGAAGGCGGCGGCCGACTGCATGCCACCGGCGAGCAGCTGCGCCTCGAGCGAGATCACGCCGAGCTGCGGCCCCGAGATGGTGAGCCAGCCGTTCGCGGGAAACCACGCGGGGGTGCTGAGCCGGAGGTTCAGGCCGGCCATGCCCTCCTCGATGCCCTCGAGCTTCGCCGCGGCGGTGCCGAACTGGGCGGTCTCAACGCTCACCTGCACCATCGCTAGAGCACCTCCGCGGCGACGATCTGCCCGTCGAGCAGCGTGAGCTGCGTCTCGTACTGCCACGCCACGGCGGTGCACGCGGCGGCGGCTGTCTCGAGCATCCCGCTCAGCGCAAGGCGGTTGAGGTTGTAGCTGAGCTGCGCGATCGACACCCAGTCGGCAATCGCTGCGTCGTCGACGGCGGGCAGGTGCACCGAGCGCACCTCGCTCGAGGCGTCGTGGAGCAGTTGCGCAAGGTTGTCGACGTCGGTGCGCACTTGGCGAATCGTCGCGGCGTCGAGCGCATCGGCGGGGTTGAATCCCGAATCGGTCGTGGGGGTCGCGGTCATGGGTACTCCTCGCGCTTCCGCACCCGGGCCGGATGCGATGCTGCGAGTCTCGCGCGCGGCCCGGGATCACCGCTCGGCGCGCGTCCGGAGCTGTGGATGAACGCGCATCCACCATCCCCGCGGGAGGCGCACAACGCGAGGCTGTCAATCCCGTCGCCATCGACGGTTGTCGGCGTCACCTCGGTGCGCCACAATAAGCGCATGTCAGCAGTCGACGGCGCGGGGCCGGTATTTCGCATCTGTTTCGTCTGCACGGGCAATATCTGCCGCTCCCCCATGGCCGAAGCCATCAGCCGCGACATGGCCGTGCGGGACGGTTTCGGCGACTCCATCGAGTTCGACTCCGCGGGCACGGGCGACTGGCACGTCGGCGAAAAGGCTGATCCGCGCACCCTAAGCTCGCTGCAGCGCGCCGGGTATTCGGCCGACGGGCACCGCGCGAAACAGTTCGACCCCGACTGGTTCGGCAACTACGACCTCGTCGTCACCTTCGACCCGAGCCAGGATCGCATCCTCAAAACCTGGGCCGAGACCCCCGAGCAGCGCGCACTCATTCGCCCGCTGCTCTCATTCTGCGACCTGCACGAGGACGCCGGGGATGTGCCGGATCCCTACTATGGGAGTGACGAGCTATTCAACGAAGTGCGAGACCTCATCGAGCACGCGTGCGAAAAGCTGCTCGCGCAGGTCGAGCCCGTAACGCGGGCCGCGCGCGAGACCGCAACCCCCTAGAACGGAGCCCCGATGAGTCCTCTGCCGCCGCAGCTGATCAGCCCTCTCGACAACCGGTACTACAAGGCGGTGGCGCCGATCGGTGAGCACCTCAGCGAGGCGGCCCTCAACCGCGCCCGCGTGAAGGTCGAGATCGAGTGGCTCATCTTCCTCACCGACCGCGAGCTGTTCGGCGCGAGCCCCCTCACGGCCGAGCAGCAGACCAAGCTGCGCGCCGTCGTGGACGCCTTCGACCAGGAGGCGATCGACGCGCTCGCGACCATCGAGGCGACGACCCGGCACGACGTCAAGGCGGTCGAGTACTACGTGCGCGACCGACTGCGCGCGCTTGACCTCGGCGCGGTCGAGGAGCTCACGCACTTCGGCTGCACCTCGGAGGACATCAACAACACCTCGTACGCGCTCACCATTCGCGACGCCGTCACCGAGGTGTGGCTGCCCGCCGCGGCCGCGCTCGTCGAGCAGATCTCGACGCTCGCCCGCGAGCAGCGCGAGCAGCCGATGCTCTCGCTTACGCACGGCCAGCCCGCCACGCCGACCACGCTCGGCAAAGAGCTCGCCGTCGTCGCGCACCGCCTCGGCCGCATCCTGCGCCGCATCGAGCAGCAGGAGTACCTCGGCAAGTGGGCCGGCGCGACCGGCAACTTCGCCGCGCACCTCGTCGCCAACCCCGAACTCGACTGGGAGCAGGCGGCCGACGAGTTCACCGCATCCCTCGGCCTCGTGTGGAACCCGCTCACGACGCAGATAGAGTCGCACGACTGGCAGGCCGAGCTCTACTCCGACATCGCGCACTTCAACCGCGTACTGCACAACTTCTGCACCGACGTGTGGCTGTACATCCAGCGCGGCATCTTCAAGCAGATCCCGCAGCCCGGCGCGACCGGCTCGTCGACGATGCCGCACAAGATCAACCCGATTCGCTTCGAGAACGCCGAGTCGAACCTCGAGCTCTCGTGCGCGATTCTCGACTCCCTCGCCGCGACCCTCGTGACCTCGCGCATGCAGCGCGACCTCAGCGACTCGTCGTCGCAGCGCAACATCGGCGTCGGCTTCGGCCACTCGCTGCTCGCGCTCGACAACGTGCGCCGCGGCCTCGGCGAGCTCGCCGTGAACCCCGACACGCTCAGGCGCGAGCTCGACGGCAACTGGGAGGTGCTCGCCGAGGCGATTCAGACCGTGATTCGCGCCGAGATCGTCGCGGGTCGCTCGCACATCGAAGACCCGTACGCGGTGCTCAAGGAGCTCACCCGCGGCCACTCGGTCAGCCGCGATGAGCTCGTCGCGTTCGTCGACGGCCTCGAGATCGGGGATGCGGCGAAGGCACGCCTGCGCGAGCTCACCCCGCAGAGCTACACGGGTCGCTCGGCGCAGCTCGTCGACCGGCTGGGCTAGGCCCGCCGGCGGGGCCGGTCAGCCCTACTTCTCGTCTCGCTCGCCAGGCTCGGGGTCGTCCGCTTCGGCGGCGGCCTCGGCCTCGGCGTCGCCGTCGAACGGGCGCAGGGCCGCAGCCTTTGCGCCGGGATCGTCCGACTCGGCGAGCTGGCGGTCAAGGTAGACCGGCGCGTCGGCGTTTGGCTTGTAGTTCAGGAGCAGCAGTGCCATCACCACGAGCACGATGACCATCGCGACGCCCGCGAAGATCAGGCCGAGCACGATGTCCTGCACCGTCAGCAGCACGATGAGCAGCACGAAGATGCCTGCCGCTGCGGCGATAATCACGACCTCGAAGGGCTTCATCAGCGCTTTGCGCTGCTGCTTGCTTTCGTGGTCGTTTGAGTCCGCTCCGCTCACGCGGCGGCTCCTTCCTTGGCCCCCTCTTGGGCACGGCGGCGCAGTGCGGCACGGAGGCTGATTGCTTCGATGACCAACAACACGCCGAGGATCGCAAAGTAGGCGCCGACGAAGCCGATCGACTGAACGTCGGCCGTCAGGGACCCCTCGATCTGCTCGATGCCGCCGTACTGATCGTTGAGTTCCGGCGGCACAAACGCGACGATCACGCCGAGCAGCGTGGTCAGTGCGCCCGCGATGAGGATCTCGCTCGAGTACATGGCGTGCTTGCGACTCATGAAGGCCGCGAGCAGCTCGATGATGCCGGTGGCGATGCCCCAGCTGGCCACGGTGATGATGAAGCTCTGGGCGGTGGCCCAGTCATGCCCACCGGTCGCCATGAACAGCGAGAACCCGCCGGCGAGCACGTTGAGCAGGCTGCGGATCAGCACGTAGACGCGCGCCGGGTGTCCCTTGACGCCGATGCCCTCGAAGCCGACGATAATGCCGCTCCAGAGCACGACTGCGCCGAACACCGCGAAGCCGAATCGGGCGTTGTGGTCTTGAGTGAATGTGATGACGAGCGCGCCGGCGAGGGCCGGCAGCGCGCGGAACAGCAACGATATCCAGATGTTCTCCGGGAGGTGCCGAAGTGTGTCGGTGCCGGTAGAAGTGGCCGCGTTGTTTGACATGCGATCCTCCCGAAACGTGACTGCCCCTGTGGGTCTAGTCTACCCAGCAGGAGCACTCGCGATTGCCGACGCTGTGGTCGGGCCCGGAAGGTTACTACTCCGTGATCGTCGTCTCGGTCTGCGCGATGAGCTCGTCGAGTTCGCTCGCGGAGGGCTCGCGGTCAAAGCAGGTGATCTGGTACATGAGCAGGTCGCTGCCGAACACGTGCGCCGTGAGCAGGCCCGCGGTGCCGTAGGTGTCCTCGGTGAATAACACGGTGCCGAGCTCAACCTCAAGGCCGTTCGTGTCGGTCACCGTCGTGGTGCCCGCGTTCGAGAGCACGTAGCCGGTCGTGTCGGTGTTGAGATAGGTGTCGAGGCTGCTGGCCGGGTCGTCGGGGTACCACGTGCCGCCCGACGCCGCCGACGGCACGAACGAGGTGAGGTAGGTGCAGGTCTGGTCGGGGCTGTAGAACAGTTCCTGGCCGTTGAGGTCCTGCGGGTCCCAGTCGCCCGTGTAGTCGAGCGCGATGTCGCTGACCTCGTCGGTGTTGTCGATCGGGTACGCGGTTCCCCCCGCGGGCTCTCCGCCACCCGACGAGTCGCTGTCGCCCGACGAGTCGCTGTCGCCCGAGTCGCCCGAGCTGCCACTCGTGCTCGTGCCGTTGCCGCCGTTCGCGGTGTTCTGATTCGAGTTGCCGCCGCCGAACAGGGCGATGCCGCCCCAGATGCCGCCGCCAACGAGGGCGACCGCCACCACCGCGATCACGATCCACGCCCAGACCGGCACGCCCTTCCTCTTTGGCGCGTCGCCGCCGGGCTGCCCGCCCTGGTTGCCGCCGTAGCCGCCGTACGCCGCGGCGGCCTGGGGCTGGTACTGCTGCTGGCCGTCACCGTATTGCTGCTGTTGCTGCTGGCCGTACTGCTGCTGCCCGTATTGCTGCTGGCTGTCGCCACCGTACTGTCCGCCGCCGAACACCTGCTGCTGGTTCTGCTGGCCGTAGCCGTCGCCTTGGCTCGCGTACTGCTCGCCCTGCGAGGGGTACGAGTCGCCCTGGCTCGCGTACTGGTCGCCGCCCGACGAGTAGGAGTTGTAGTCGTTGCCGCCCGAGTTCGCGTCGCCGTACGAGCCGTAGCTGTTGTAGTCGTTACCGCTCGAGTTGTAGTCGTTACCGCCGCCGAAGACCTGCTGCGCGTCGCGGTCGGGCTGGTCTGACTCGCGGTCACCAAAGCCAGAAGGCGGGAACTGATTCGACATGGGCGTCTCCTTCGGCGCGGTGGCGAGCAGTATTGGCCACCATTGTTGCAGGTACTGGGTGCGGATGCGGGCGGAAAGCGAGCGGGTGGGCCCGGCAAACTCGCCGAACCCACCCAAGCAGCGTGGCCGAAGCCGCGCTCGCTAGTTGTCTTCCGGAGTAATGGTGAACGAGGTGTCCGCCATCTGGTCCTTGAAGCTCGACTCGTCGACGCCGTTGCTGCCATCGCAGACGGTCGCCATCACGAGGATGTCGCCCGAGTCCGAGAACGGGTGCGCGGCAATGTAGCCAATGCCCTCGCCCGAGGACGGCTTGACTTCGTAAATCACGAACTCGACGTCGACACCTTCGCTGTCAGCCATCGTGACGTTGTCGAGCTTCGTGTAGGTCACGTCGCTCGAGCCGCTCTGGCCAGCGGCCTCGGCCACCGAGTCCTCCATGCTGCCCTCAACGTTGTCGGGGTCGATGCCCGTGGCGCCGCCCTCGAAGCTCGCGAGGAAGTAGCAGGTGTAGTCGTCGTTGACGTACATGCCCCCGCCGTAGTCTTCCCAGTCGCCGTTGTAGGTGACCTCGACATCCGACACGGTCTTGTCCGACTCGATGTCGTAGCCGTTGCTGCCGCCAAAGAGCGCCATGCCGCCGAAGATGCCGCCAACGACGAGACCGATGACAACGACCGCAATCACGATCCAGGCCCAGACCGGGAAGCCCTTCTTCTTGCCGCCCTGCGGGGGCTGCTGTCGATAGGCGCCATAGTTCTGGTTCTGGTCCTGACCGGGCTGACCGTACGCGCCATAGACCTGCTGACCCTGCTGGCTCTGGCCGTAGCCCTGCTGCTGCGACGCATCCTGACCGTAGCCGCCGTACGACTGTTGCTGGCCCTGACCGTACGACTGCTGCGACGCATCCTGGCCATAGCCGCCATAGGACTGCTGCTGGCTCTGACCGTACCCCTGCTGCTGCGAGGCGTCCGAGCCGTAGCTGCCGTAGGACGACTGCTGACCCTGACCGTACGAGTTGTAGCTCGAGTCGCTCGACGAGCTCGACTGCTGGCCGTACGAGCTCGAGTTGTACCCGCCGTACCCCTGCTGGCCCGACTGGTCCTGGCCCTGTCCCTGCTGGCCGTAGCCCTGGTAGTTGGACTGCGACTGGTAGCCCTGGTAGCCACCGGTCGACGCGTCGTAGCCACTGTTCTGCTGGCCCGGGGCGCCGTAGCCCTGCTGATTCTGGTTCTGCTGACCCTGGTTCTGCTGACCCTGGCCGTCACCCTGGCCATTGCCGGAGGGAGGGAACTGGTTCGACATGCGATTCCTCACAAGAGTTGCGATGCTCGGAAAGTACGAGTTCTGGCACCTTCGTTTATATCAACCGCGTCAACGCAGAAACTATCCGCCATGCGGGCGACATTCCGCACCCAGAATCTGGAACCAGCGGATGAGCCGGGCTCGGCTCCCTGTTTGGCTTCGGCTTAGTGCACGGGTTCGATGTCGAGCTTGACGTCGTCGAGCACGCTCATCATCAGCCCGGGGTCGAGGGCCGACGCATCCTGGCAGGTGAGGAAGAACACGATGTAGTGCTGCGAACCGGTGAAGGCGCGCACCGCGCTCGCCACCGTGACGCCGTCGTCCATCGTCTGCTGTGCGTAGATGAGCTCGACGGTGAGCTCGCCCGTCGTCTCGACCTGAACCGAGGTGTCGCCGACCTCGGTGTAGCCGAGCCGGTCGACGAGATAGTCGCTCGCGCCGCGGTCGTTGAGGTCGTTCGGCACGTCGACGAGCTCGCTGTCGTACTTGCCCGCCTCCCACGAGAAGATGCATGGCGTCTCCTCGTCTTCCGTCACGTTGAAGTACTGCGGGGCATCGTCCTCGGCATCGGGGTTCATGCGCTCCCACCCCTGGTTGACGCCGTCGAAGCGCACCTCGGGCTCGGCCTGCACCGCCGTCTTCATGCCGATGTCGAGGTCGGCCCGCAGCCGCTGGAACCCGAGCGAGAACGAGAGCCACACCACGAGCGCGAAGATAATGACGCCCGCGGCGACGATGAAGCCCGTGCCGATGCGGCGGCGGATCGACTTCTGCGGTGGCTGGGGGTACGGGGCCGGAGCCGTCACGCGCCCTCGTCCTTGGCTGCTTCACGGTCGGGCGCTGCCTCGGGATCGGGGCGGAAGATCGGCCGCGAGCTCGTGAGGTCGGGGCGCGCATCCACGAGGTAGTTGATCCAGCGGTTGCGCGGGTCGGCGTCGACGAGCAGTGCCTTGACGAGCAGGGTTGCGGGCAGCGCGAGCAGCGCGCCCACCGGGCCGAGCGCGAACGCCCACACGAGCAGCGAGAGGAACGAGACCGTCGGCGTGACGCCGACCGCCTCGCCCGCGAACTTCGGCTGAATGAGCGACTGAATCACGAAGTTGATGACGCTCCACACCGCGAGCACGATGAGCGCGTTGACCCAGCCGTTCGCGAGCAGGGCCATGAGCACCGGCGGGATCATGCCGATGACGAAGCCGATGTTCGGGATGTAGTTGGTGAGGAACGAGAACACGCCCCACACGAGCGCGAGGGGCACGCCGAGCAGCTCGAGCGCGACGACGTCGAGCACCGCGACGATGAGGCCGAAGATCGTCGTGACGATCCAGTAGCGGGCGACGCCCTGCGAGAACGAGTCGAGGGCGACGCCGAGGCTCGGGCGGTCGTCGCGAATCTTGCCCAATCGCTTCTCGAAGCCCATGGCGTCGAAGAGCAGGAAGAAGATCATGACAACGAGCGTCGCGAGCAGTGAGAGCACGCCGCCGACGTTGCTCGCGAGGCTCTGCAGCACCGACACGATCGCCGAGGGGTTGAACACGCCCTGCAGCTGCGCGACGACCTGCTCCTGCGAGACGCCGAAGCTCGTGAGCCAGTCGAGCAGGGTCGAGTAGAGGCCCTGGAACTCGGCGCCGTACTTCGGGAGCTCCTGGATGAGCATCATCACCGACCAGGCAAGCAGCCCGACGAAGGCGAGCAGCAGTCCGTATACGAACACGCCCGCGATGATGACGGCGAGCAGGCGCGGCACGCGCTTGCGGATGAGCCAGTGCATAAGCGGTGCGACAGCGAGCACGAGGTTGATGCCGAGAAACACCGGTGTGACGAAGTTCGCGACCTGCTGCAGCAGCACGAGTCCGATCATCGAGAGCACGACCACCGCGATGGTGATCAGCGCCCGGCTGCCGGCGCCCGCTGTGCGCGCGGGGCCCCCTGGGGTGGTGTCCTGCATCCTCGCCCTCCTTGCTGCTGCGAGTTTACGCGGCGCCGCCTCGCGCTCATTGGAAGCTCATAGCTTCGGCATCGAGGTGCCATAGGGCCCGTTCCTAGCGTGGCGGCGTCACTTCCCCCACCTAGGAGCCCAATGTTTTGGACATACCTGCGGCGCGAACTGCGTGGCCGCAAAAAGCAGACGGTCATCGTCAGCATCGGCCTCGCGATCGCGGTCGCGCTCGTCATCGTCGTGAACTCGCTCTCGTCGGGCGTGCGCGCGGCGCAGGCACAATCCCTCCAGGCCGTGTACGGCATCGGCACCGACCTCACCGTCACGGGCGCGCAGGCCGAGCCCGGGAGCGACGGCGGCGGCCCCCAGTTCGACTTCGGCAGCGAGGATTCGACGACGAGCGACGACGGTTCGACGACGCTCGACCAGTCGCAGCTCCAGACCGACATGATGCGAGGCACGCTTGACGCGTCGACGCTCGAGACCGTGCTCGGCATCGACGGCGTCTCGCAGGCGACCGGCACGCTGAGCCTCACCAACTCGACCTTCTCGGGCGAGCTGCCCGACATGTCGAGCAGCGACAGCACCACGACTGACGGCACCACCACTGACGGCACGACCACCGACGGCTCGATGACCCCGCCCGACGGCGGCGGCGGTGGCGGCTTCGGCGGCGGCCAGTTCGGCGTCGACTCGTTCAGCGTGCTCGGCATCGACCCGGCCTCGGTGATCGGCCCCATGAGCTCGGTCTCGGTGACCGACGGGCGCCTGCTCACCCCCGACGACAACGGCACGAACGTGGCCGTGCTCGACTCCACCTATGCGACGAGCGCCGAGCTCGCCGTGGGCGACACGCTCGAGGTCGGCGGCGAGGACTTCGAGGTCGTTGGCATCGTCTCGTCGACGAACTCCGATGCCGACACCGCGTCGAATGTCTACATTCCGCTCGACGTCGCGCAGGATCTCTCGGGCGCCGGCGACGTCGTCTCAACCGTCTACGTGCAGACCACGTCCTCCGACAACATCTCGACCGTGCAGACCACGCTCGAGACCGAGCTGCCGGATGCGACGGTCAGCTCGCAGTCCGACCTCGCGTCGACCGTGTCGGGCTCGCTGAGCACCGCATCCAACCTCATCACCAACCTCGGCACGTGGCTCTCGATCATCGTGCTGCTCGTCGCGGTCGGCCTCGCCGTGCTCTTTACGACCTCGGGCATCGCCCGCCGCACCCGCGAGCTCGGCACGCTCAAGGCGATCGGCTGGTCGAACGGCCGCATCGTGCGCCAGGTCGCGGGCGAGTCGATGGTGCAGTCGCTCATCGGTGGCGTCGCGGGCCTCGCGGTCGGCCTCATCGGCATCCTCACGATCAACGTCATCGCGCCCACCATCTCCGCCGGCACCGAGGCGCAGGGCGCCATGGGCGGCGGCGAGGCGGGCGGCGCACCGGGCGGTGGCGGCGGCGCACCCGACGCCATCGGCCAGGCGGTGAGCAGCGCCACGACCATCGTGCTGCAGGCCCCGCTCAGCGTCTGGGTCCTCGTGCTCGCCCTCAGCTGCTCGGTCGCGGCCGGCGTCATCACGGGCATCTTCGGCGGCTGGCGTGCCGCCCGTCTCAGCCCCGCCGAATCGCTCCGCGCGGTCGGCTAACGGGCATCCGCCACATCACTTAGGAGTTCTCATGACCATCACCGAAGAACAGCAGCTCGGGTTCGATCCGGTCGCGGCGCCCGGCGCATTCCGCCTCGAGAACGTGAGCAAGGAGTACAAGCAGAAGCGCCGCACCGTCACGCCGCTCAAGGGCGTGGATGCGCAGATCGACGCGGGCGAGTTCGTCACCATCCAGGGGTCGACCGGCGGCGGCAAGTCGACGCTGCTGCAGCTGCTCGGCGCGCTCGACCGCCCGAGCGGCGGGCACGTCTACCTCGGCGACATCGACCTCGCGAACGCGACGAACGCGCAGCTGCAGTCGCTGCGCGCGACCGAGATCGGCTTCGTGTTCCAGTCGTTCAACCTCATTCCGACCCTCACCGCGGCCGAGAACGTCGACATGGGCCTCGAGCCGCTCGATCTCGAGTCGGACGAGCGCGACCGCCGGGTTGCCGAGGCGCTCGAACGGGTCGGCCTCGGCGACCGGGCCGATCACCGCCCCGACGAGCTCTCGGGTGGGCAGCAGCAGCGCGTCGCGATTGCCCGCGCGATCGCGAAGCAGCCGCGGGTGCTGCTCGCCGACGAGCCCACCGGCAACCTCGACGAGCGCATGCGCGACGACATTCTGCAGGTGCTCGAGGAGCTCAACGCCGAGGGGCTCACCCTCGTCGTCGTGACCCACGACTCGGCCGTCGCGAAGCGCGCGCGCCGCCGGCTGCGCCTCGCGAAGGGGCTGCTGCGCGACGTCGCTTAGACCGCGACACCCAGGGAACGGCTCGTCACCGCACTCGTTCGGCAATGTGCCGAGCGGCGGTGACGAGCCGTTCGACGATCGCCTCCTGGTCGATCGGGCGCGCGACGAACAACGCCGCGAGCGCGGCCGGCCGCCCCTGCGGCAGCGCGATCGGCACCGCGATCGAGTTGAGGCCGTCGATGACCTCCTCATGGCTCAGCTCGAAGCGAGCTGGTGGGAAGGCCACGGGGTCGAGCTGCGAGCGGATGACCCGGCCGGGGGCGCCAACGTCGACCGAGTGGCGGCTGCCGGGGCGCTGCACGACCATCGCGTCGAGGTCGCGGGGCTGCGCGCTGAGCAGCGTCACCGCTGCCTCGCCGTCGTGGGTGACGAGGAACGTCGTGAGCTGGAGTTCGTCGGCGACGCGGTCGAGCTCCGGCGCCGCCGCGGCCTGGAGGTCGCGGGCGACCCCGCGGGCGAGGGCGACGAGCCGGGCGCCGAGCTCGATCTCGCCGGATGCGGTGCGCGCCGCGAAGCCGTGCGCCTCGAGCGTCGCGAGCAGGCGGTACGCCATCGAGCGGTGGATGCCGATGGCCTCGGCGAGCCGCGCGACCGTCATGGGTGTTGGCGAATCGCCGATGATCTCGAGGGCCCGCAGGCCGCGGGCGAGCGTCTGGGATCCCTGGGTCTTTGCCTCATTCGCCACGGCGCACTCCTTCGTACTCTTGCGACCAGGCCGGTCTCTGCATAGCATTATTCTATATTTACGACAGTGTCGCAAATAACGAGACACTAGCCCGCACATTGGCAATGCCGCCACAAAGGAGCTCCACCGATGCAGATCCACTACCGAGGCTATGAATCGGGCGACCCGCGCGTCCGCCCCGCCGCCGGGTACGGCGTCGACCGGCCCACCGAACTTCCCGACGAGATGGACGTGCTGATCGTCGGCACCGGCCCCGCCGCGGTCGCCGTCACCGCGCAGCTCTCGCGCTTCCCCTCGATCAACGCGCGCGCGATCGAGCGCCGCCCCGGCCGCCTCGAGGTCGGGCAGGCCGACGGCATCCAGGCCCGCTCGGTCGAGACGTTCCAGGCCTTCGGCTTCGCAGACGAGGTCATCGCCGAGGCGTACCGCAACGTCGAGATGTGCTGGTGGAAGCCGTCGAAGGACGACCCCTCGAAGATCGAGCGCGTCTCGCGCGACCCCGACGACGCGAACGGCATCAGCGAGTTCCCGCACATCTACGTCAACCAGTCGCGCATCCTCGACTACTTCCTCCGCGACGCGAAGCGCGCGCCCGGCCGCATCGAGCCCGACTACGGCATCGAGTTCCTCGACTGCACGATCGACCCCACCGCCGAGTACGCCGTCACCGCGCGCCTGCGCTACACGGCCGGCCCGCGAGAGGGCGAGGAGCGCACGGTGCGCGCGAAGTACCTCGTCGGCGGCGACGGCGCCCGCAGCTCGGTGCGCTCGGCGCTCGGCCACCGCCTGGAGGGCGACGCATCGATGCACGCCTGGGGCGTCATGGACGTCATGGCGAACACCGACTTCCCCGACTTCCAGGTGAAGTGCTCGATCCAGTCGCACGATGCCGGCAACATCCTGCTCATCCCCCGCGAGGGCGGCTACCTCTCGCGCCTCTACGTCGACCTCGGCGTGGTCGAAGAGCACGACGCGGGCGCCGTGCGCGCTACCCCGCTCGAGGCAATGATCGAGCGAGCCAACCGCATCCTCGCCCCCTACTCACTCGACGTGCGCGCCGTCACCTGGTGGTCGGTCTACGAGGTCGCCCACCGCATCACCAACGGCTTCGACGACGTACCCGCCGAACAGATCGACACCCGCACGCCGCACGCGTTCATCATGGGCGACGCCTGCCACACCCACTCGGCGAAGGCCGGCCAGGGCATGAACGTGTCGATTCAGGACGGCTTCAACCTCGGCTGGAAACTCGCCGCCGTGCTCGAGGGCCGCTCCCCCGAGTCGCTGCTGTCGACCTACGCGTCGGAGCGCAAGGAAATCGCGCAGAACCTCATCGACTTCGACAAGGAGTGGTCGACGATGATGGCCCGCCCGGTCGACGAGTGGGAGGACCCGGCCGAGCTCGAGCGCTACTACGTCAACACGATGGAGTTCCCCGCGGGCTTCATGACCGAGTACGCGCCGTCGATCATCACGCTCGGCACCGAGCACCAGGCGCTCGCCGCCGGCTTCCCCATCGGCAAGCGCTTCAAGTCGGCCGAGGTGATTCGCCGCGCCGACAACCGCTGGCAGCACCTCGGGCACCTGCACGAGGCCGACGGCCGCTGGCGCATCTACGTGTTCGCCGACTCGGCCTCCCCCGCGCTCGAGGGCACGCCGGTCGCCGACTTCGCGAACTGGTGGGCGAACGACGAGGCCTCGCCGCGCGTGCGCTACACGCCGGGCGACGGCGACGACGACGCGGTGTTCGACTCGAAGGTGATCTACCAGCAGGAGTACACCGAGTTCGACCCGAAGGACGTGCCGAACGCCTTCAAGCCGGTCAAGGTGCCGTTCGGGCTCGAAGACATCAACCAGATCTTCGCGACGGGCCACGGCCGCGACATCCACCGCGACCGCGAGGTATCGCGCGATGGCGCGATCGTGATCGTCCGCCCCGATCAGTACGTCGCCGGCGTGCTGCCCCTCTCAGCCCGCGACGAGCTCACGAGCTTCTTCGCGCAGCACATGCTCGAGCCTGCCCCGGCCGAGCGCGCGGAGTTCATCACGAACTTCCACGAGCGCATCAAGCTGTAACCGGCTCCCGGCGGCGCCCCGAGCGAGTCTTGGGGCGCCGCCGCGCGCCAGCCCAGCCAAGCAGCCAGACGAGCAGCACCACCTCGCCCACGAGGGTGAACTGCCCGATGGCTGCTTCGCCATGTCCGGCGACGAGCGCCGCGTCGACGAGGTAGCCGACGCCCGCGAGCGCGACGAGGATGCCCAGCCAGCTCGGCAGTGCGCGGCCGCGCACGAACAGGGTCGCGACGAGCAGCAGGTGCAGGCCGAAGACGGCCCGAGGACTTCCCGATGCGGGCATCCTTCGACCTCGGCCTCGAGCTGCTGCTCGACGCGCTCGAGCGGCTGCGGGTGGGCGACTAGCCCATCGCCGGCGCCGGGGCCATACCGGGCGCATAGTCGACGAAGCGCGAGAGGTGGCCCTGGAAGAGCACCGTGACGGTGTCGGTGGGGCCGTTACGGTGCTTCGCGAGGATGAAGTCGGCCTCGGAAGCGCGGGGGTGGTCTTTCTCGTAGGCGCCCTCGCGGTGCAGGAGGATCACCATGTCGGCGTCCTGCTCGAGCGAACCCGACTCACGCAGGTCACTGATGGCGGGCTTCTTGTCGGCGCGCTGCTCGGAGTTTCGGTTGAGCTGCGAGAGGGCGATGACCGGCACCTCGAGCTCCTTCGCGAGCAGCTTGAGCGCACGCGAGAACTCCGACACCTCTTGCTGACGCGACTCGACGCGCTTGCCTGAAGTCATGAGCTGGAGGTAGTCGATGACGATGAGCTTGAGGCCGTGCTTCTGCTTGAGGCGGCGGCACTTCGCGCGGATCTCGACGAGCGTCATGTTCGGCGAGTCATCAATATAGAGCGGCGCCTCGGCGATGTCGCCCTGCGTGCGGGCGATCTTCTGCCAATCTTCGTCGGAGACCTTGCCGGTGCGCATGTGCTGCAGCTTGACGCTCGCCTCGGCCGAGAGCAGACGCATGGCGATCTCGGAGCGGCTCATCTCGAGCGAGAAGAAGATGGACGGCATGTTCGCGTGGATCGACGCGTAGCGGCAGAAGTCGAGCGCGAGCGTCGACTTACCCATACCGGGTCGGGCGGCGACGATGATCATCTGGCCCGCGTGGAGGCCGTTCGTGAGGCCGTCGAGGTCGCGGAAGCCCGTGGGTACCCCCGTGAGCTCGCCGTCGCGGTTCGCGGCCGCGTCGATGTCATCCTGCGCGACCTTGAGGGCCTCGCTGAGCGGCACATAGTCTTCGGTCTCGACGCCGCCGGTGACGGCGTAGATCTCGGCCTGCGCCTGGTTGACGAGCTCGACAACCTCGCCCTCGGCGCCATAGCCGATCTGCACGATGCGGGTGCCCGCCTCGACGAGGCGGCGCAGCACGGCGCGCTCGGCGACGATCTCGGCGTAATAGCCGGCGTTCGCGGCGGTCGGCACGAGGCCGACGAGCGTGTGGAGGTAGTCGGCACCGCCGGCGCGCTGGAGGTCGCCCGTCTTTGTGAGCTGGTCGGTCACCGCGATGACGTCGGTGGGCTCGCCAGCCGCGTAGAGCGTCTGGAGCGCGTCGAAGATGATCTCGTGCTTCGGGATGTAGAAGTCGACGCCGCGAACGCTCTCGACGACGTCAGCAACGGCATCCTTCGAGAGCATCATGCCGCCGAGGGCGGACTGCTCGGCGAGCAGGTCGTGCGGTGGGGTGCGGGGGCCGTCCTGCGCCGCCCGGCTCGATTCGCGGCCTTCAGTACCGAGATGCGTGAGCGTCATTCGCGTCCTTTCCACAGCCGTTGTATCGCGAGCCTGCGACACGGAGGTGCCGGTACGCAGCGACGATGATTCACCCTAGTGCTCCCCAGAGTGCCCCAACACCACCCACCGAGTTGCCTGTGGATAACTTGTGGAGCGTTGGTGGACGACGCGCCGTGTGAATGTGCACGACGGTGTGGATAACTGTGGAGAACTCACGGGTTGACTCGTGAGATTAGCGATGCAACCAGGTATTTTGTTTGTTCACGACCTGTGGATAACAAGCCGTCTAAACCCGAACTTGAAGGTTCTCGACTTGCAAAAGTATCCACAGGTGTGGTGTGGGGAACGCCTGAGCGCGAGGCGTTTTGGGACGACAAAACGCCGTGCCACCGGGCGGAAAACCACCCTGGCGGCACGGCGCCTCGTACGTGGGTGCCCTAGCGGGCAGCGATGACCTGCACCTTGAGGGTTGCCGTCACGTCGTCGTGGAGACGAACGAGGGCCTCGTGGGTGCCGACCTGCTTGATCTGCGTCGGGAAGACGACCTTGCGCTTGTCGATCGAGCCGAGGCCCTGTGCCTCGACCGCGTCGGCGACGTCGGCGGTGCGCACCGAGCCGAACAGGCGGCCTTCGGCGCCCGACTTCACGTGCACGCGGATGAGGGCGGCCTCGAGGCTCTGCTTGAGCGCCTGGGCCTCCTCGACCGACTTGATCGCACGAGTTTCGCGCGCGGTCTTGATCTGGGCGACCTGCGACTCGCCACCGCGAGTCCAGTTCACGGCGTAGCCCTTGGGAACGAGGTAGTTACGGGCGTAGCCGTTCTTCACCTCGACGACATCGCCAGCCGAGCCGAGCCCGGTGACTTCCTGCGTGAGAATTACCTTAGCCATGCGTGTACTCCTTAGCGGCCCGAGCCTGCGTAGGGCAGGAGCGCCATCTCGCGGGCGTTCTTTACCGCGCGAGCGATGAGGCGCTGCTCCTGCACCGACACACCGGTGATACGACGGGCGCGGATCTTGCCACGCTCGGAGATGAACTTGCGGAGCGTGTTGACGTCCTTGTAGTCAATGACGCCGACCTTGATGCTCTTCGCCGGAGCGACGGGCTTGCCCTTACCCCGGTGAGCGTTGCGGCGGTTGCCGCTCGACTTTCCAGCCATGAGAAATGATCTTTCTGAAATCTAAGAAAAAGAGATGTGCGGTGAGAGCGGCCGATTTAGAACGGCGGCTCTTCGTCGTACCCACCACCGGCGCCCGGCGTAGCCCAGCCGCCCGAGCCGCCGGACGAGTAGTCCTGCTGCGGCTGCTGGCGCGGCGCGCTGTTGCCCCAGGGCTGCTCGGCCTGCGGACGCTCGTTCTGCTGCACAGAACGCTGCTGACCGCCACCGAAGTTGCCGCCCTGGCCGCCCTGCCCACCCGAGGTGCGCTGCACCTGAGCGGTGGCGTACCGCAGCGAGGGACCGATCTCGTCGATCTCGAGCTCAACGGTCGTTCGCTTCTCGCCCTCGCGGGTTTCGTACGAACGCTGCTTCAGCTTGCCCTGCGCAATGACGCGCTGGCCCTTGCTGAGGCTCGAGGCAACGTGCTCGGCGTAGTCGCGCCACACGGATGCTCGCAGGAACAGCGCCTCGCCGTCCTTCCACTCGTTCGACTGACGGTCGAACGTGCGCGGTGTCGATGCGATGGTGAAGTTCGCTACGGCCACACCCTGGGGGGTGTAGCGCAGTTCGGGGTCGGCGGTGAGGTTGCCCACCACGGTAATGATCGTGTCGCCTGCCATTTCGCGCTCCCTACTAGTCCCGGTGATTCGCTACGTTACGTGCGGTGTTGGGGTTTGACGTGTGTGACTTACTTGGCCTCGGCCGCGACGTCTTCCGACTTCGCGTTGCTGAGACGGAACGATGCCTCGTCGGCGCGCAGGACCTTGGTGCGCAGCACGGCCTCGGAAAGGCGCAGCTGGCGGTCGAGCTCCTGTGCGGTTGCCGAGGTCGCGGTGAAGTTCACGACGGCGTAAATGCCTTCCGACTTCTTCTCGATCTCGTAAGCGAGCTTGCGCTTGCCCCAGATGTCGGTGTTCTCGATGGTTCCGCCGTCCTTGGTGATGACAGCGAGGAACTTGTCGAGGCTGGTGGCGACGGTGCGCTCGTCGATTTCTGGCGAAATGATCACCATGAGTTCATACTGATGCACGATTAACCCACCTCCTTTGGTCTCGAACGGCTGCAGACGGTCTGCAGCAGGAGGGTTCTGCATCGCGCCGGTTGCCCGGCACTGTGAATTGCGGCCAGTGGATTCGGCCACGCAACCTCCATATCCTATGCGTACTCGGCGCCGCCGCGCCAGTGCCAGATTCATTCGTGCGCGCGATGCCGCATCCGCCCCGGTCTGGAAGCATGGTGGCGACACCGCGAGCGCACGAGAGGTCGAGTATGACGAATACGCCCGAGAACCCGTACGAGAATCCGTACGAGCAGCCGAACCCCTACGCGCAGCAACCCCCGCAGCCGCAGCCGGTGCCACCGCAGCAGCCGTACCAGCAGCCCTACCCGGCCTACGCATCCGGGCCGCTGCCGCCGCAGCCGACGGGCGAGTTCAACGTGATGGGACTCGTCGCCCTCATCTGCGGCATCATCGCCATCGGCGTGAGCTGGGTGCCATTTCTCGGCTGGTTCGGGATGCTGCCCGCACTCGCCGCGGTGGGCTTCGGCATCGCAGGGGTCGCGGCCCAGCGCTACACGGGCAACCGTGGCCTTGCGATCGCCGGCCTGATTCTCGGCGGCGTCGGGTTCATCCTCTGCCTGATCTTGCCGATCTTCACGGGGGCGTGGTTCGTCTTCGCTCAGGTCATTAGCTACGACAGCTCGCTCGGTCTGTAGCGCAAACGACGGCGGGCGGGTGACCAGAATTGGTCACCCGCCCGCCGTCGTTACAGCCTGAGTTACGACACTGCGTTCGCGGCGTCTTCGGCCTCCTGCAGGCCCTCCCCGACCGGCGTCGCGCCGGTGAATACGTCGTTGAGGATGGGCGTGAAGGCCTCGGCCTGCGCGTTGAAGTTCGCGCCGATCACGGGCTGGCCGGGCTCGGTGCCCTCGAGCACGCTGAAGAAGGGCGTCGTGTCGACGTCCTGACCCGCCCAGTACTCGTCATAGGCGGCACGGGCGTCGGTCACCGCGGGCACCGCGGCACCTTCGGCACCGATGTATTCGGCGCCTTCGGCCGAGCCGAGCCACTCGAGCAGCGCCTGCTGCTCCTCGGGGTGCTCAGAGTTCGCGTTACCCGCGACGATGATGCCGGGGGCAGTCGTGCCCTTGCCTTCGGGGCCCGCGGCGATCTCGGTGATCGACCAGTTGAACTCGGCGCCGCTCTGCACGTTCGCGAGGTTGTAGGTGCCCGACTCGAACACGGCGATGTTGCCCTGGAGGAATTCGTCACGCGTGTAGTCGCCGTTGCCGTTCGTCGCCTCGGCGGGCGGGGCCACGTGGTACTCGTTGATGAGGTCGACGAGATACTGGTACGCCTCAACCGTCTTCTCGTTCGTAAACGTGAGGTTGCCCTCGGCGTCCTGGTAGGTGCCACCGTTCGAGTAGATGAAGTTGAGCTGGATATTCTGCAGCTCGGCCGCGGCGTTGAAGCCGTAGGTGGCGACGTTGTCGGGGTCGAAGTCGGCTGAGGCGGCGTTGTTGCCGTTCTCATCGATCGTCAGCTTCTGCAGCAGCGGCAGCAGCGTGTCGTCG
Source organism: Gulosibacter sediminis (assembly GCF_023370115.1). NCBI lineage: Bacteria > Bacillati > Actinomycetota > Actinomycetes > Micrococcales > Microbacteriaceae > Gulosibacter > Gulosibacter sp. ACHW.36C. Next base: position 2,645,682 of record NZ_CP097160.1, read on the forward strand.
TCGGAATTCGGGCTCCAGCTCGCGTCCGAGAGCTCCTGCGCTGTGACGCCCGCCTCGTCGAGGAGGTCCTGGTTCACGTAGAACGCCGAACCGCCGTCGGTGAGCTGCGGCACGCCCCAGAGCTGGCCGTCGGTGCTGTACTGATTGACGACCGACTCTTCCCAGCCCGAGATCGCTTCTTCGCCGAGGGTCTCGGTGATGTTCACGAGGTTCCCGTTGTCGATGTAGTCGCCGACACTCGCGCCGTTGATCCAGAACAGGTCGTCGCCGGCCCCGCTGCCAACCTCATTGCGCAGCGTGTTGAAGTAGTTGTCCCACGGCACCACGTTGAGCTCTACCTTGATGCCCGGGTTGGCCGCCTCGAACGCCTCGATCGAGCCCTCGTACGAGGTCGCTACGTTTTCATCCCACAGGCGCAGGGTGAGCGTGACGTCGCCGTCGCTCCCCGCATCGGCCGAGCTGCAGCCAGCCAGCGCCACTCCCGTGAGCACGGCGGCCGCACCGGCCAGAATCCGGCGATAGGTCATGTTGTTCGTCTCCCAAAATCGAGCCGCGCCGATCTATTACGGCGCATACTTCTCGCACATTCTCGCAAAAATCCGCGCGAGACCGCGGGTTCTGTGCGTTCTCACGTAACTGGTGACGAAGCGTGACGCCGACGCCGGGACCTACTGCGCCACGAGGCGCTCGGTGATCGCGGCGCCGAGCTGCGCCGTGCTCGCCGAGCCGCCCATGTCGGCAGTGAGGCGGTCACCGTCGGCGAGCACGCCCTCGAACGCGCGCACAATCGCGTCGGCCGCCTCCGTCTCGCCGAGGTGCTCGAGCATGAGCGCACCGCACCAGATCTGGCCGATCGGGTTCGCGATGCCCTTGCCCGCAATGTTCGGTGCCGAGCCGTGCACCGGCTCGAACAGGCTCGGGAAGTCGCGCTCGGGGTTGATGTTCGCGCTCGGGGCGATGCCGATGGTGCCAGTCACGGCGGGCCCGAGGTCCGACAGGATGTCGCCGAAGAGATTGCTCGCGACCACGACGTCGAACCAGTCGGGGTGCAGCACGAAGTTCGCGGTGAGGATGTCGATGTGGAACTTGTCGACGTCGACCTCGGGGTAGTCATTGGCCACGCACTCGACCCGCTCGTCCCAATACGGCATGGTGATCGAGATGCCGTTGCTCTTCGTCGCCGAGGTGAGGTGGCGACGCTCGCGCCGGTTCGCGAGTTCGAAGGCGAAGCGCAGGATGCGGTCGACGCCCGTGCGCGTCATGACGGTCTCCTGAATGACCGTCTCGCGCTCGGTGCCCTCGAACATCTTGCCGCCAATCGACGAATACTCGCCCTCGGTGTTCTCGCGCACGACGTAGAAGTCGACGTCGCCGGGCTCGCGGTCGGCGAGCGGGCTCGGCACCCCCGACATGAGCTTCACTGGGCGGAGATTGACGTACTGGTCGAACTCGCGGCGGAACTGCAGCAGGCTGCCCCAGAGCGAGACGTGGTCGGGCACGACGTCGGGCCAGCCGACCGCGCCGAAGAAGATGGCGTCGAAGTCCTTGAGCTGCGCGAACCAGTCGTCGGGCAGCATCTGCCCGTGCGCGACGTAGTAATCGGCGCTCGCGAAGTCGAATTCGGTGAGCTCGAGGGCGAATCCGAAGCGCTCGGCCGCCGCCTCGAGCACGCGGATGCCCTCGGGCACGACCTCCTTGCCGATGCCGTCGCCCGGAATCACGGCGATGCGATAGCGCTTGGTCATGGGAGTCCTCCTCGGTCTGCGGTCACTGCAATCGACCGTAGAACGAAAGAAGGGCGCCACCTAGACTCAGTTTCACCACGCATTCTTGCGAAAAAGGAAAGAAACAGTGCCGCTGCCCGCGATTGACGACTGGACCTTCTTCGACCGCGTCGCCCACGCGACGAGCCTCACCCAGGTCGCGCGCGATTGGGGCGTCTCGCTCACCGCCGTGAGCAAGCGGCTCACCTCGCTCGAGACGCGCCTCGGCACGAAGCTCGTGCACCGCAGCACCCGCGCCATGACGCTCACCGAGGCGGGCGCGCTCGTCGCCGAGGGCGCGGCGCGCATTGTCCACGACATCCGTGAGACCGAGGAGCGCCTCGCGTCGGTGACCGGGCTGCGCGGCACCCTCGCCGTGCACTCGACCATTGGTCTCGGCCGCGCGCACATCGCGCCGTTGCTGCGCGAACTCGCGGGCGAGCATCCGCACCTCGCCGTCGAGCTCGAGCTCTCGTCGCTGCCGCTGACGATGTCGGATGCGGCGTTCGACCTGGGTATTCGCGTCGGCTCGCGCACGCCGGCGAACCTCGCGAGCCGCCTGCTGCACCGGCAGCGGCGCGTGCTCTGCGCATCCCCCGACTACCGCGCCCGCCGCGGCGCGCCCGAGACCCTCGAGGAGCTCGCCGAGCACGACTGCATCGTGCTGCGACAGGACGAGGGCGACTACGCACTCTGGCGCTTCGGTGATGACGGCGAGCGGGTCGTGCGCGCGACCGGCCGCCTCACCACGAGCGACGGCGACGTCGCGACCGACTGGTGCCGCGCGGGCGGCGGCATCATGCTGCGCTCGCAGTGGCAGGTGCGGCCGCTCATCTCGCGCGGCGAGCTCGTGCCGGTGCTGCCGAGCATCCCGACCCCCGAGGCGAACATCACCGCGGTCTTCCACCCGAACACCGGCCACGCGCGGCGCATCGGGGTCGCGCTCGACCACCTCGAGGCGGGGCTCGCCGAGCGGCTCGGCGACTAGCGGAAGCTCGAGATGCGGATCGAGCGCACGATCTGCTTCTGGAAGATGACGAACAGCACGATGAGCGGCAGCATCGCGAGCACCGACGCCGCCATCACGAGCGTGATGTTGTTCGAGTACTGCTCCTGTAGCGAGGCCGTCGCGGTGGTGAGCACGTGGATGCGGTTCTGACCGATCATGAGCGGCCACATGAAGTTGTTCCAGTGCGATACGACAGTGATGAGCAGCAGCGTCACGATCGTCGAGCGCGAAAGCGGCACGACAAGGCCGAAGAGGATGCTCCACGTGCCCGCGCCGTCCATGCGCATCGCGTCGATGAGCTCCTGCGGGATCTGCCGGAACTGTTCGCGCAGGAGGAACACCGCGTAGGGCGAGCCGAACATGAACGGCAGCACGAGGCCGAGGAACTCGCCGCCGAAGCCCGCCTCGCTCATCATGAAGTAGAGGGGAATGACCGTGACGACCTGCGGCACCATGAGCGTCGCGAGGAACACCCAGAACAGCAGGTTGCGGCCGGGGAAGCGCAGGCGCGCGAACGCGAACGCCGCCATCACCGAGAACAGCAGCTGGCCCGCGGTGACGAGCAGCACGACACCGACCGTCACGAGCGCGGCCTCGCCGAAGTCGACGCGCCGCTCGCCGAGCGCCGTGAAGTTGTCGAGCGTCGGCGGCATCGGCAGGCTCACGCCCTGCGAGGCGAGCTGGCGCGGCTCCATGAACGCCGCCATGATCGCGAGCAGGAAGGGCGTGAGCGTGAGCAGCGCCGCGCCGATGAGCACGACGTAGGTGCCGACGGCGCCAAGCACGCGCGCGCCGCGGTTTGCCCCGACCGGCCTCGCCTCAGCGCTCATAGTTGGTCTTTCTCGAGAAGTAGGCGTTCTGAATCAGCGTCACGACGACGAGCAGTGCGAACAGGATGAGCGCGAGCACCGAGGCCTGCCCCACGTTCGAGAGCGGCACCGCCTGCTGGTAGATGCGCGCCGCGATGAGGTCGGTGCTGCCGCCCGGGCCTCCGCTCGGCGAGAGCGTGTAGACGAGGTCGAAGGTCTGGAACGCGGCGATGACGCCCGTGACGAGCACGAAGAAGGTCGTCGGGGTGAGCAGCGGAAACTTGATGCGCCAGAAGATGCGCCACTCGCTCGCGCCGTCGATGCGCGCGGCCTCGAGGATCTCGTTCGGGATGTTGCTCAGGCCCGACATGAAGAAGAGCGACACGTAGCCGATCTGCGTCCACGCCTGCACGAACGCGACGGTCGGCAGGGCGAAGCGCTCGTCGGACAGCAGGCCGAGGTTCGCGCCGAAGGTGTCGTCGAGCACGCCGCCGTACTGCAGCAGCCAGCGCCAGACGATGCCGAGCACGACGGGCGCGCTCACCCACGGCAGCACGAGCAGGGTGCGTAGCACCGCCGAGCCGGGGAGGTTGCGCACGAGCAGCACGGCGAGCAGCAGACCGGCCGCGAGCTGCACGGGCACGACGAGCACGACGAACAGGGCCGTCACACCGAAGCTGTGCCACATGACGCCGCTCGAGAGCGCCCACTCCCAGTTCTTCAAGCCGACGAAATTGATCGGCGAGAGGACGTTCCAGTCGGCGAACGAGAGCACGACGAGCATGATGATCGGCACGATCAAGAACGCGAGCACGCCGAGCAGCGCGGGCGTCAGCAGCCCGTATGCCGTCACGGCCTCGCGCACGGCAAGCCCGCGGCGAACGTGCGTCTTCGCCGTCGTCATTACTCGGCCTCTCGCTCGCTCCACCAGGCGCGCAGGCGCCGCTCGGCCTCGTCGGCGCCGAGCGGGCCCTCGTCGAGCCGCAGCTCGAGCAGGAAGTTGCGGGCCTCGCCAACGGTGCGCGACGGGCCGATGTCGAGGATGCGCATGATCTCGTCGCCGTCGAGGTCGGGGCGAATCGCGTCGATCGCCTCCTGCTCGCGCAGCTCGCCGAGGCGCGCCTCGAGGCTGTCGATGCCGAACTGCAGGCGCTCCGACTTCCGCTTGTTCCGCGTCGTGATGTCGGCGCGGATGAGGCGCAGTAGGCGGTCGAGCAGCGGGCCTGCGTCGCGCGCGAAGCGGCGCACGGCCGAGTCGGTCCAGCCCGCGTCACCGTAGTTGTAGAGCCGCATGTGCAGCTCGACGAGGCGGGCGACCTGCTTGATGGTCTCGTTGTCGAAGCGCAGCGCGCCGAGCCGCTTCTTCGTCAGCTTCGCGCCGACCCAGTCGTGGCCGTGGAATGTCACCTTGCCGCCGGGCGCGAACTCGCGGGTCTTCGGCTTGCCGATGTCGTGCAGCAGCGCGGCGAAGCGCAGCACGACGTCGGGTGAGGGCAGCTCGGGGTCGCCCTCGTGCGCGGCGCGCTCGAGCGCGATCGCGTTCTCGAGCACCTTGATCGAATGGTCGAAGACGTCCTTGTGCTGGTGCGCGTCGTCGCGCTCAAGCTGCAGTGCCGGCAGTTCGGGCAGGACGAGCTCGGCGAGGCCGCTCTCGACGAGCAGCTCGATGCCGGCGCGAGGGGATGCGGTCGACAGCAGCTTCACGAGTTCGTCGCGCACGCGCTCGGCCGAGATGTCGAGGATGCGTCGGCGCAGCTCGCCGACCGCCTCGAGCGCGGGGAGGTCGAGGTAGAAGCCAAGCTGCGAGGTGAAGCGAACGGCCCTGAGCATCCGTAACGGATCGTCACCGAACGACACCTCGGGCTCGATCGGGGTGCGGAGCACGCCCTCCATGAGGTCGTCGAGGCCGCCCGTCGGGTCGACGAGCTTGAGCTCGGGCAGCGCGAGCGCGAGGGCGTTCACGGTGAAGTCGCGGCGCAGCAGATCGCCCTCGAGCGAGTCGCCGAACGCGACGACCGGCTTGCGCGAGGTGCCGTCGTAGCTGTCGGCGCGGTAGGTGGTGATCTCGACCTGCTCGCCGTGAATGCGCGCGCCGATCGTGCCGAATTCGCGGCCGATGTCCCAGTGCGCTTCGCTGATGGGACGCACAATTTCGAGGATGCGCTCGGGTCGCGCGTTCGTCGCGAAGTCGAGGTCGTGCACGGCGACCCCGAGGAACGCGTCGCGCACCGGGCCGCCGACGAGGGCAAGCTCGACGCCGGCGTCGGCGAACGCCGCCGAGAGGGTCGCGACCGGGCGCGACTCGGCAAGTTCGGAGAGCCGATGGAGGGCGGTCTGGACGTGCTGCACCGACTCAGTTTACGAGGAAGGTGCCCCGCAGCGGCACGCCGAATCGAAGCCGCCAGGGTCTCGCTCGTACACTTGCGACATGTTCGATGCGGCTCGAGGCCCCTCGAGCCGATCGTTCGCACGATTGTGCTCGGGCGCCCTGGCGACCATCGCGCTCGTCGCTGCGCCCCTTGTTACGAGCGCCACGAGCGCCTCCGCGACGACCGCAACCACCGACTTCGGCGAGCAGGTCACCGATGAAGTGACGACCTACGTGTCGACCACTCCGCTCACCGCCGAGCAGGTGGCCGACGACATTGCCGACGACGGCGTGCTCACCCTCACCGGCACCGTCGTGGTCACGAACGGCACCGAGGATGAGCTGCCGGCGGGCGAGCTCGACATCGCTTTCGACGACGAGATCATCACGACGACCGCCGAGCGGGATGCGTGGCTCGGCGACAGCTACGCCCCCGACGCCCCGGCGTCGGACGTCACGGTCGCGCAGGAGTCGGTCGGCGCGATTGCCGCCGGCGACAGCACGAGCATGCAGTTCTCGGCCGACATCGAGGTGTCGACCGACGAGACCTTCGCAGCGCAGGTGCACGGCCTCGCGGCGCAGTACCGCAGCGACGGCGACGCCACCGAGGGGCGCAGCGTCGTGCTGCTGCCCGGCGAGAGCGACGACGAGCCCGTCGCCCTCACGACGATCGTGCCGGTCACCGCGACAATCGGCACGACAGCGCTCATCTCGTCGAGCGACCTCGAGACCCTCACCGCCGCCGACGGCGAGCTCACGCTGCTGCTTGACGCGGTCGAGGGCACCGAGGCGACCCTCGCGATCGACCCGCGCGTGCTCGCGTCAATCCGGGCGCTCGGCGTCGACGCGCCCGCAAGCGCGGCGGCGTGGCTCGAGCGACTCGAGTCGCTCGACAATCCGAGCTTTGCCCTCGAGTTCGCCGACGCGAACACCTCGCTGCAGACGCAGGCGGGCCTCGACGAGCCGCTGCAGATCGACAGCTTCGAGTTCGCGACCGACGACCACGAGTTCGACGGCTCGCTCACCCCGCCGGCCGCGACCTCGACCTCGACGCCGACGCCCGGCGCATCCGAATCGGCGACTCCGACCCCGACCCCGACCGCCGAGGACGACCCGACCACGCCGCCCGACGCCGAGGAGCTGCAGCAGGTCGCGGCGACACGCGCCGACATCGTCTGGCCGTATGGCACGACGTCGGCCGACCCCGCCGCGCTCGCCGGTGACGGCGGCACGGTGCTCGTCGAATCCGACCAGCTCACGCAAGGCAGCGAGTGGTCGACCGCCTCGGGCACCCAGCAGCGCATCGGCGACACCGAAGCGCTCGTGATCAGCAGCGCGCTGAGCGGGCTGCTCACCACCGCCGTCGAAGCCGAGAGCGACGCGGCGCGCGACGCCGCGATCGCCGAGCTCACCGCATCCCTTTCGCTCGTCGCCGGCGCCGACGGCACCCAGATCACCGTCGCCATGCCGCGCGTCGCGACGAACGGCACCGCCTACGCGGCCGTGATCGACGCGCTCGACGGCGCCGGGGTCGCGACGGTCGCCGCGCCGCCCGCCGCGAGCGCAAATGTCGCCGCACTCCCCGCGGTGCAGACCACGCCCGGCTCGTTCAGCGACGAGACGATGGCGCGGTTTGAGCAGCTGAAGCAACAAGAAGAGACGGGACTCACGCTCGTCGACCTCTACGAAGACCCCGAGGATGTGCGTGAAGAGTTGCGCGTCAATCTCATCAACGCGCTGAGCAACCAGCACTTCGAGCTCGGCGACTTCCCCGAAACCGTAACGAGTTACACCGCCTTCGCGACCGGCGCCTATAACGGCGTCACGGTGGAGGCGGGCAGCGAGGTGCAGCTCATCGGCCACGAGTCGTCGGTGCCGGTGTTCGTGTCGAACTCGACCGACCGCACCGTCACGGTCGAGGTGCGCGCCCGCGCGACGACCGGCCACCTGCGCGTCGGCGATGTCACGACCGTCACCGTCGAGCCGAACTCGGTCTCGCGCGCCCAGATTCCCGTCGAGGCGATCGCGAACGGCACGAGCGGCCTCGCGGTGACGCTCTGGGCCGGCGATTCGGTGCAGCTGCCGAGCACCGGCAACTACGTCGTCAACGTGAACGCCGACATGGAAACGGTCGCGATTTGGCTCGTCATCATCGTCGTTGTGCTGCTCGTCGGCTTCGGCACCTGGCGCATGCTGCGCCGTCGCCGCCGCGAGCGCTCCGGTAGCGTTGCTCAGCACGACCCGTCCCCGACCTCCTAGGTAGCACCGCAACAGCATGGCAACGTCTCTCGGCCGCACCAGCCTGATCCTCGCCTCCGGCACGCTCGTGTCGCGCGTACTCGGATTCATCAAGGCGATCGTGCTCGCGGGCACGATCGGTCTGGTCGGTTCGGCCTCGGCCGACGCCTTCGCGAACGCGAACTCGCTGCCGTCGAACGTCTACGCGCTCATCTCGGGTGGCCTGCTCAACGCCGTGCTCGTGCCCCAGATCATCCGCGCCACGAAGCGCGAGGATGGCGGCCGCGTCTACGTGAACCGCCTGCTCACGCTCGCGATTACCGGCCTCGCCGGGCTCACGCTGATTCTCACGATCGGCGCGCCCGTGCTCGCTTGGATCTACGGCATCACGCTGAGCCCCGAGCAGCTCGGCCTCGTCATCGCGTTCGCGTACTGGTGTATTCCGCAGGTGTTCTTCTACGGCCTCTACGCCGTGCTCTCCGAGATCCTCAACGCCCGCAGCATGTTCGCGCCGTTCGCGTGGGCGCCGGCGCTTAATAACATCATCGCGATCGGCGTGCTCGCGCTGTTCAGCGTCGTGTTCGGGGCGGATGCGACCGGCGCGAGGGAGATCTCGGACTGGACCCCCGACATGATCGCGATGCTCGGCGGCGGCACGACCCTCGGCGTCGTCGTGCAGGCGCTCGTGCTGTTCCTGTTCCTGAAGAAGGCGGGCTTCGCGTACCGCCCCGACTTCCACTTCCGCGGCACCGGCCTCGGCCGCGCCGGCAAGCTCGCCGGCTGGTCGTTCGGCGTGCTCATCATCGTGCAGCTGACGGGCTGGATCGAGACCCTCGGCGCGAACGTCGCGTTCGGTACGGCCGCGTCGCTCGCCGCGCTGCAGAACGCGTGGATGATCTTCATGCTGCCGCACTCGATCATCACGGTGTCGCTCACGACGACAATGTTCACGTCGCTGAGTCACAAGGCGGCGGCGAAAGACACCGACTCGGTCGTCGACGACTTCTCGCGCGGCGCCCGCGCGATCGCGCTATTCATGGTGTTCTGCGCCGTCGCGCTCATCATCATCTCGCCCGCGTTCGCGCGCATCTTCGACTCGACCGAGGATGGGCTCGAGGCGCTCGCCCTCGTGCTCTCGGCGGCCCTCATCGGCCTGCTCGCCTACTCGCTCCTCTATTACGTGCAGCGCGTCTTCTACGCGTTCGAAGACACGAAGAGCGTGTTCCTGCTATACGCCTATACCTCGCCGCTGCAGCTCGTGCTCATCGGCCTCGTCGCCTGGCTCGTGCCGGTCGAGCACATCGTCGTGTCGCTCGTGCTCGTGCAGTCGTTCATCACCTGCATCCGCTTTGTCATTCAGTCACTCACGCTGCGCAAGCGCCTCGGCTCGATCGACGGCCGGAACGTCGCCACCTCCATCGGCAGATTCGCCGGCCTCGCCGTGCCCGCCGCGGTCGTTGGCCTGTTGCTCGTCTGGGTCATGGGCGGCTACGCGACCGGCGGCTTCGCCCGCACCGGGCTCATGCCGGCGCTCATCACCTGCGCCGTCGCGGGCGTCGCAATGGCGACCGTCTACTTCGGCCTCGCGCTACTGCTGCGACTACCCGAGCTCGAGACCTTCGCCGGCCCGCTCATCCGCCGCCTCGACGGCGTGCGCGGCCGCCACTCGAACGAGCTACACCGCCACGCGCGCCGCGCCGCGGGCGCCGACCGCTTCGCGCAGGAGTACGGCACCCTGGTCGACGAAGTGCAGACCGACCTCAGCGGCTCGGTCGCCTCGACGTCACAGGCCGCCCCCGAGCTTGAGCTCGTGCAGTCATCGATGCAGAACTCCACCCGCTCGCTGCCTTCGCGGCGGGAGCTGCGCCAGTATGAGGCCAAGATGCGGCGCGAAGAGTACGAGCGCCGGATCGAGCGCGACGACGAACCGCTCATCTAACGTCTCAGCCCACCTCGTGCCACCGCGCGGCAGAATGGAATACGTTGCAGCCGCCAGGCGTTGTTGGCTACAGGCGCGAAGCCGAAGTTTTCTCACCAATCAGGAGCACCTATGAGCACGCGTAACGTTGCCATTATCGGATCCGGCCCCGCCGGTTACACCGCGGCGATCTATGTCGCCCGCGCGGGTCTCAAGCCCGTCATGTTCACCTCGGCCGTTGAGGTCGGCGGCGAACTGATGAACACCACCGACGTCGAGAACTTCCCCGGGTTCCCCGAGGGCATCCTGGGTCCCGACCTCATGGCGAAGCTGCAGGAACAAGCCGAGCGCTTCGGCACCGAGCTCGTCTACGACGATGTCACCGAGGTCGACCTCGAGGGTGACGTGAAGCACATCAAGACCGCCTACTCGGGCGACTTCGAGGCGCTCGCCGTCATCTTCTCGACCGGCTCGGCGTACCGCCGCCTCGGCCTCGAAAGCGAAGACCGCCTCGCCGGCCGCGGCATCTCGTGGTGCGCCACCTGCGACGGCGCGTTCTTCAAGGAGCAGCACATCGCCGTCATCGGCGGCGGCGACTCGGCGATGGAAGAGGCGACGTTCCTCACCCGCTTCGCCGACCGCGTCACGATCATCCACCGCTCCGACAACTTCCGCGCCTCGAACATCATGCTCGAGCGCGCGCGCCAGAACGAAAAGATCGACTGGCTGCCGTTCAAGACGGTCGAGGAGTTCGTCGGTGAGCAGACCGTGTCGGGCCTCAAGCTGCGCGACACGCAGACCGGCGAGGAATCGCTGCTCGACGTCACGGGCGTGTTCGTCGCGATCGGCAACGACCCGCGCACCGACCTCGTCAAAGGCAAGCTCGAGCTCACCGACAAGGGCGTAATCGCCGTGGATGGCCGCAGCTCGCGCACCTCGGTGCCCGGCGTCTTCGCCGCGGGCGACGTCATCGACGACCACTACCGCCAGGCCATCACTGCGGCGGGCTCGGGCTGCACGGCCGCGCTCGACGCCGAGGCGTACATCGCCGGCCTGCCCGCCGAACTGCTTGCCCGCGTCGAGGCTGAGCCGGCCGAGGCCACCAACTAATCCCCCACAATTCGAAGGAGCTGTCATGGCTACTGATGTCACCACCGCCACGTTCGACGCCGAGGTGCTCGAGTCCGAGCAGACCGTCATCGTCGACTTCTGGGCTGCCTGGTGCGGCCCGTGCCGCCAGGTCGCGCCCGTGCTCGACCAGCTGGCCGAAGCACACCCGAACGTCAAGCTCGTCAAGGTCGACATCGACGCCGAGATGGACCTCGCAATGAAGTACCAGGTCACCTCGATCCCCGCGATCAAGGTGTTCCAGGGCGGCGAGGTCAAGGCCGAGACGCTCGGCGCGCAGCCGCGTGGCGCCCTCGAGAAGAAGTTTGAGGGTCTGCTCGACTAGTTCGTGGCTCATTGAGTTCCTTCGCCCCCACGCGGCTCGGCTGCGTGGGGGCGAAGTTCGCTCGGGCGTAGGATGGCCTTTCGACCTATCGCAGAAGGATCGACGTGTCAGAACAGCAGCCCACACCCTCGAGCGGCCGAAATCTCGACCCCTGGTACTCGAACTATGCCCGCCGCACGGCCGGGCTCACCGTGAGCGAGGTGCGCGCCCTGTTCGCCGTGGCGTCGCGGCCCGAGGTGGTATCGCTCGCCGGCGGCTCGCCCTACGTCGCGGGCCTGCCCGAAGACCTCATCCGCTCGGCCTTTGACCGGATGCTGCGGGAGCACGGCCCCGAGGCGCTGCAGTACGGCGGCGGCCAGGGCATCCCCCAGCTGCGCGAGCGCATCCTCGACCTCATGGCGATCGAGGGCATCACCGACGCAAGCGCCGACGACGTCGTCACCACCACCGGCTCGCAGCACGCGATCGACCTCATCACGAAGCTGTTCATTGATCCGGGCGACGTGATTCTCGTCGAGTCGCCGACCTACGTCGGCGCGCTCGGCACGTTCAAGTCGTACGAGGCCGATGTGCGCCACGTCGAGATGGATGCGGATGGGCTCGACCCCGCCGCGCTCACCGAGGCGATTCACGCGGCGCGCGCCGAGGGCAAGCAGGTCAAGTTCCTCTACACGGTGCCGAACTACAACAACCCGACCGGCGTGACCATGCCGATGTCGCGACGTCGCGAGATTCTCGACCTGTGCATCCGCGAAGATGTGCTGATTCTCGAGGACAACCCCTACGGCCTGCTCTACTTCGAGGAGCCCGCGCCGAACGCGCTGCGCTCGCTCGATGCCGAGCACGTGCTCTACATGGGCTCGTTCTCGAAGATCCTCTCGCCCGGTGTGCGCGTCGGCTACGTCCTCGCGCCGCACGGTATTCGCGAGAAGCTCATCCTCGCCGTCGAGTCGTCGATTCTCTCGCCCTCGACGTTCAACCAGTGGCTCGTCACCGAGTACCTCGAGACCGCCGACTGGCGCGGGCAGATCGACACGTACCGCGGCATCTACCGCGAGCGGCGCGATGCCATGCTGCGCGCGCTCGAGGAGTACCTGCCGCAGCTGAGCTGGACCGTGCCCGCGGGCGGCTTCTTCACCTGGGTGCAGCTGCCCCCGGGGCTCGACTCGAAGCAGATGCTGCCGCGCGCCACGACCGAGCTCGTCGCGTACACACCCGGCTCGGGCTTCTACGCGGACGGGCGCGGCCACGACAAGATGCGCCTCTCGTTCTGTCTGCCCGAGCCCGAGCGCATCCGCCTCGGCGTGCGCCGCCTCGCGAACGTCATCAACAACGAACTCGAGCTGCTCGAGACGTTCGGCGACGTGACCGGCGCAGGCGAGATCGAAACGCGCTTCTCGTCGGCCCCGCCGAACCTCCAGTAGCCAGCCCAGACCTCCGAACCGGCAAGGAGCATCCGGATGACCATCAAGGGACAACACGTTGTGATCCTCTCGGGCGGAATCTCGCACGAGCGTGACGTTTCGCTGCGCTCCGGGCGGCGGGTGGCGGATGCGCTCACTCGCGCCGGCGCGAAGGTGACCGTTCGCGAGCCCGACCAGCAGCTGCTGCCGTGGCTGCTCGAGCACCGCGACGACGTCGATGTGGTGTGGCCCGTGCTGCACGGCGCCTCGGGCGAGAACGGCGCGCTCTACTCGCTGCTGCGCGCGACCGGCCTGCCGTACGTTGGCTCGCGCCCCACCGCGGCGAAGCTCGCATGGAACAAGGCGACCGCGAAGGCGCTCGTGAAGCGCGCCGGCATGGCGACGCCGCAGTCGATCGTGCTGCCGAACGACACCTTCCGCGAGCTCGGCGCCACAAGCGTGATTCAGGCGATCGCGCGCGGCATCGACTTCCCCGCCGTCGTGAAGCCCACCGAGGGCGGCTCGGCGCAGGGCGTCTCATTCGTCGAGAACATCTCGGAGTTCGGCCGGGCCCTCGTGACCGCGTTCACCTACGGCGACTCGGTGCTCATTGAGAAGCGCGTGCGCGGCGTCGAGGTGACCGTGGGCGTGCTCGACTACGGCGACGGCCCCTTCACTGTGCCCGCCGTCGAGGTCGTGCCCGCGAGCGGCGTCTACGACTACGCGGCGCGCTACAACGCCGGTGAGACGACCTATTTCGCGCCGGCCCGGCTCACCGACGACGTCGCCAAGCGGGTCGCTGAGCAGGCCCTGCTCGCGTACGACACGATCGGCCTTGCCGACCTCGCGCGCGTCGACTTCATCGTCGATGAGGAGGGTACGCCCTGGTTCCTCGAGGCCGACCCGATTCCCGGCATGACCGAGACCTCGCTCGTGCCGCTCGCGCTCGAGGCGGCCGAGCTGGCCGCGCCCGAGGTATACGCGAAGCTCGCCGAGCACGCGGCCCGGCGCGGGGCGCGCACCTCGAACAAGTCGGTTGTTGCTGAACCTGACGCGGCGGATGCTGCGGCCGACGCTGGTGCCGAGGCCGACGCTGACGAGACCGAAGGCGCCGAGGCGTAGGTCTCGTCGGCCCGGCTCGCCGCTCTCGCCGTTAGCTCTCGTCGGCCTCGTCGAGGTCTTCGAGGATGCGGTTGAGGTCGGCCATCGACGCGAAGTCGATGGTGATCGTGCCCTTGGTCTTGCGCAGCACGACCTTCACGCGGGTGTTGAAGCGGTCGCCGAGGCGCTCGCTCACCTCTTCGAGATGGGCGCTGAGCGAGTCGCTGCCCGGTGCATCCTGCTTCGTGGTCGATCGGTTGCTGCGGCCGGCGCGGGTCGCGAGCGTCGCGGCCGCGGTCTCGGACTCGCGCACCGAGAGCTGCTCGTTGACGATGCGGTCGGCGAGCTGCGTCATGGCGGCGGGCTCCCCCACCGACAGCACGGCGCGGGCGTGGCCGGCGCTCAGCACGCCGGCGGCGACGCGACGCTGCACGTCGACGGGCAGGTTGAGCAGACGCAGCGTGTTCGAGATGCGCGGGCGCGAGCGGCCGATGCGCTCGGCGAGCTCGTCCTGCGTGCAGCCGAAGTCGTCGAGCAGCTGGCGGTAGGCCGAGGCCTCTTCAAGCGGGTTGAGCTCGGCGCGGTGCAGGTTCTCGAGCAGCGCGTCGCGCAGCATGTCTTCGTCGTCGGTGTCGCGCACGATGGCGGGCACCTCGGTGCGGCCCGACGCCTTGGTCGCGCGCAGACGACGCTCACCCATGATGAGCTCGTAGTCGCCGTCGGCCGCGCGGGGGTCGTCTGCGGGCAGCGGGCGCACCACGATGGGCTGGAGCACGCCGAACTCGCGTACCGAGATGATCAGCTCGTCGAGCGCATCCTGGTCGAACTCGTGGCGCGGCTGGCGCAGGTTCGGCACGATGCGCATCGGGTCGAGCGTGCGCAGGGTCGCGCCGGGCACCGGGATGAGCTCGGGCTCGGTTGCGTCGTCGCCTGGCGCGTCGTCGGCGTCGGCGGATACGGTGGCTGCGTTCTCCTCGGCCGCGGCGGCGTCTGCGGCGTCGGCAATCTCTGTGGCGACGGCGAGCTGCTCCTCGGGCGCCACATCCTCAGTCGTGGCCTCGGGCTCTGCATCGATAGTCTTCGATGCATTGTTCGCAGCATCGGCGGTCTTCGATGCGCTTTCTGCTGCAGCGGTGCTCTTGGCCTTGCTCGGGGTCTTCGTGGCCGTCTTCGCGGGTGTTTTGGCTGGAGTCTTTGCCGGTGCCTTGGCGGGAGCTTCCTCGGCGGCCTGTGGTTCGGCTTCGAGCGTGGCGGTTGCCTGGCGGCGTCCCGAGGGTGCCGAACCGTCGAAGAAGACGTCGATGTCTCGATCTTCGGTGGACGAGCCGCTCGGGATGAGCGCGCTCAGGCCGCGGCCAAGGCCGGTGCGCTTCTTGGATGCCATTAGCGGTGTGCTCCTTGGTTCGCGAGCTCGTTGGCGGCCTCACGGTATGCAACCGCGCCGGTGCCTTCGGGGTCGTAGGTGATGATGGTTTGGCTGTAGCTGGGGGCCTCGGAGATTCGCACCGAGCGCGGGATGACCGTCGAGAGGGTCTGCTCGGGGAAGTGCTGGCGCACCTCGTCGGCGACCTCGCGGGAGAGGTTCGTGCGGCGGTCGAACATCGTCATGAGGATCGCGCTGACCTGCAGGTTCGGGTTGAGGTACTCGCGCAGGCGGTTGATTGAGTTGAGCAGCTGGCTGAGCCCCTCGAGGGCGTAGTACTCGCCCTGGATCGGGATGAGGACTTCCTTCGCCGCCGCGAACGCGTTCATAGTGAGCAGGCCGAGCGAGGGCGGGCAGTCGATGAACACGTAGTCGAGGGGGTCGGATGCGGCTTCCCGCTCGCCGAGGTACGTCGTGAGGGCCTCGCGGAGGCGTGTCTCGCGCTGCTCGACGTCGACGAGTTCGATCTCGGCACCCGCGAGATTCAGGGTCGCGGGGCAGCATTCGAGCCCGGCGATGTCGGGCGAGGTCTGCACCACGTCAGCAAGCGGAACGGCGTCGATGAGCACCTCGTACGTGCCCGCTACGTCACCCTGGCGATCTACATTGAGCGCCGTCGATGCGTTGCCCTGCGGGTCGATGTCGATAACGAGCACCTTGAGGCCGGCCTGCGCGAGTGCCGCGGCGATGTTCACGGTGGTGGTCGTCTTGCCGACGCCGCCCTTCTGATTCGAGACCGTGAAGATGCGGGTTGTTGCCGGACGAGGGGTCTTGACCGTCTTGAGTGCTCGCTTCTTCGCGGTGAGCACCGCAATCTGCCGCGCAATCGGTGACTCGAACGCGTCGCTCATAGAGGTGTGGTCCCTTCGCCTTGAATCGACCGGAAGTCGCGGTCTCGGACGCTCCATTGTCGCCCACCGAAGCTGCATCGGCGGGGAGCGCTCTCGGAGTTGTGGAGAACTCGTCCCCTGTGGAGAACTTTGCTACGCGACAGTTGCACGCACGACGCGTGTCGATTCGGTGTCGAGGTCAGTGCCGACCTCTTCGACGCGGATGTCCTCGAGCTGGAAGCGACGGATCTGCTTCGCCGCCTTCTGGATCTCCGCCTCGGCCGAGCGTCCCTTGAGCAGCACGAGCTCGCCCTCGTAGCGCACGAGGGGTGCGGTGATCGGAATGAGCTTGCTCAGCGCCGCGACCGCGCGGGCGGTGACCTGGTCGAAGGTGTGCGTGTCGGCGACTTCTTCCGCGCGGGCGCGCAACGGCGTGACGTTGTCGAGGCCGAGCGCCTCGACTTGTTCGAGCAGCCAGGTGTGCCGGCGCTCCATGGGCTCGATGAGGGTGAACTGCACGTCAGGTCGAGCAATGGCGAGCGGGATGCCCGGAAGGCCGGCTCCCGAGCCCACGTCGCCGACGCTGCCCGAGAGGAGCGGGGCAATGAGCGCCGAGTTCACGATGTGACGCGTCCAGAGGCGCGGGTACTCGAGCGGGCCGAGGAGGCCCAGGGTCTCGCCGTCGTTAGCGAGGGCGTTCGCGTAGGCCTGCGCGAGGTGGAGTCGGTCTCCGAAGATCTCCGCCGCGACAGCGGGGCGGGGTTCGACCTCGACCGTCTCGTCGCCAAGCTGTACCTGGGTCACGGGCTCGGGAATTGCCGCCGCATCGCTCATGGGGAGTCCTTTCGTCGAACCTCAATTGTTTCACGTGAAACGTAGATCCCGGCCGCTAGCGCGGGGAGGTGGGTAATCGTGCCTTGACCTGGTGTTTTCGCGTCCTTATCAGCTCTTTTCCCTGATCAATGCCCAGAAACTTGCTCCGATCTGCGGTGACCTTCAGGGCGTTTCGTGCCTGTCGACGTCGCTCTACGGTGGTCTGCGTCCGTTTCACGTGAAACTGCGTCGCTTCGCGAGGATTCGAGGGTGGATTCCGCTCAGGGCGCCCGAACCTATCGCGCCGCTACTGCTGCGCGTGCTCTCACTCTCACTCCTGTTCGCATCCGCTGCTACCGCCACACGTGCAGCTCCGTGCGCCAGGGCCTCCGCGTAGTGCATGCCGACGAACACGGAGGTCGCGTTTCACGTGAAACCGGACAGCGACACACCTGACAGCCAGTCCAGGGCGGTTAGCCACGTGTCAGCCAGAGGCGCCGCACCCACGGCCATCGGTACCGGTGTTCTCACGCGAAACGAGCTCTTTTCGACTGCACCGAAGCCGCACACCTCGTTGCACGTGAAACGGCAGCATCGGCGTCCAAACTGAATTGCCGGCAACCCGATGGACACTGCCATAGGAAGTCTCACCTGAATGCGTTCACCCTTGTCTGGGGACGCTCTGGTGTCGTACTCTCCTGACTGACTTCATGCGGAACTCTGAGCCTGCGCCTCAACCGCACGCACTGCAATAGCCCGCACTCGCTCAACACCGTTGCCGCGCGCTCAACAACGACGCCGAGCTGCTCAGCGCGTCGTCCACGAGCCCGTAGTGAGATGCGGTGAATGGCCACCGCTGGTTTCACGTGAAACGAGAGGAGCGGGAGGCGACGGCCTAAATGAGTACACCCGGGCTCGCCTCGCGTATTAGCTTCCACTGCGTCACAGGACCACTGACGAACTAGGGCACGTCTCGCGCTCCCATCTGCTGTCACCCTCCTGTAGGGGGACGACTCGGTCTCGTCGCGAGCACGGGGCTCCGACCGCGTGCAAACCCCACCTCGCCTGGCGCACACACTGCGAGCTTCGTTTCACGTGAAACCGTGGGACCTCAGCACGCGCAATTCCTCACCCTGCCAAACCGATAGGACATCCTTCGCTCTCGAAAGTGCATCAGCTGCGACCTGAAACAACGCGCGCCTCTTCCATGGAAATAGAGAGACCGCCCGCGGACCAGCCCAACAACAGCGCAGGGACCAACCCATCAGGCCACCTGCTCTTCACGGGAAACAGGAGCCTCGGAACGAACCTCCAACAACGACTGACATGCTCGCGGACTCACATCAGTCGTGCAGCTCAGCCGCAGCTGCAACGTTGGCGCGGGCTGCAGCTGCAAATGGTGGATCGCTTGTCGAGGAGTAGACAAGCGCCATCTCGAGACCGGCTGTCGGGGTGAGCTGCAAATGAACAAAGATGGTGAGCGAGCTGGCCGCAGACCTCGAGGTGGCTCACATCTCTTCGCACTTCAGCCAACTACAAATGTGCATTGCGGTGTTTCACGTGAAACCAATCGCGCGGCCCGATATTCCATCGTGCAACCGGAGTAGTTGAGACGTCCTTGTCGACACGGGAACAGTAGCGGGGCACCCAAATGGGTTCTCGAGCAAAGTCCACTGCCCACATCGCGGCCCTACCAGCTGCCTCTGTGTTCCGGCGCTGATAAGGAGAGGAGCTGACACTCGGAAGTCTCGCTTGATTGATGTGCTCGCCCATAAATGTCCATCGGTCGCAGAGACAATCGGTCACTCAGAGGCCAACTGCATGTTTCACGTGGAACCAAACGCAACTCTGCGCGCACATACCAAAGCTCGCATTTACGCAGTCGGCGTGGATTCGCATGAAGACAGAAGGGTGTATCGGGAGTTGAGGAAGCCAACTTCCGCAGGCTTCCAGACCCGCAGGATTGCTCACGTAGCCATCCTTAGCGCAGTCTTCCGCCACACGGCATTGCTATCGCCACGCCCCAGTTCGATCCCAGGGCAGTGGTCTCATGTTTCACGTGAAACCAAACCCCCGCTCTCGCTGCGTAAGCCCATGCCGCTGAGTATCCGAGACCCCGTGTAATCGCCGATACACGAGCCTTCCTCCGGAACGGCAATTGCCTAGGCCAGCCAGCAAAGCCTTCTCTCGCTTTGAGTATCGATGCCGCCACTGCGGCTACGAACCATGTTTCACGTGAAACCGTCCTTACCGCCGGAAAGGAGTGCATCACCCGAACGACGATCTCTCAGAATCTACTGGCTTCTGACTGTGCAGGAGCTCCCAGCCGATGCAATCTAAGTCTGCAGAAGCGCCGAGTTCCTCGCGGGGGGTGGACCAAGTCCGCCGACCTGCCGTTGAATCGCGCGCAGAACTCGCTGTTTCACGTGAAACGGGACACCCCAAACCGCCATCACAGACAGCAACAGCAACAGCAACAGCAGAGGGAAGCGCGCCCGCATGCGTCAACCGCAAACCCCAGGACCATATGAGCTAGACGTGGAGGGTTCCATGAGTCGCCCAATGATCACCGCCAACACCACTTGCCCTTCGGAAGCGCGATGGTCCACATTGTCGATGCGACAGTCCTATTCCACGTGAAACTAAGCAGTCCTCCGAACCGAGACCAGTCGAGTGGCCCGGCACCGCAGCTTCTCACCGGCCGCATCACTCATAGATTGCCTCTCGCATGAAGCGGGGAGCACATTTGCCCGCTTCCCCGCGCACACCAGAGTCAATTGCCACACAGAACGAGGCGCGTTTCACGTGAAACCAAGCGAGTGCTTCGAGCCCAGAGGAGCCCTGTAACCGTCACCATGACTCGAAGTCTGCCGCATCAAACATAAGGTGTCCTCACCATGACACGGAACACAAAACGCGCGGGCTCCGCACTCACTCAACGTCGACCAGCGGTGTTGACGGACACCCGTTCCACGTGAAACCAAGCCACTGCTTCCGACCAAGATGAGCCATGTGACAACCACCACGACTCGAAACTTGCCCCATCAGACACAAGTTGCCTTCACCAGAACACGGAACACAAGAACGCGCGGGCTCCGCACTCACTCGGAGTCGACCAGCAGAGCCGACAGGTACCCGTTCCACGTGAAACCAAGCCAGTGCTTCGAACGCAGAGCAGACACGCGACCGGCACCATGACTCAAAGCCTGCCCAATCGGACACAAATTGCCTTCACTCAAAACAGGAAACACGAGAAAGCGCGGCCTCCGCACTCACTCAGCGTCGACCACCAGAGCCGACAGATACCCGTTCCACGTGAAACCAAGCGTGTGCTTCGCATCGAGAGCCGCCGGGTGAGCCACCACCGCCGCTAGGACCTGGCTGCATCAGCCGAAATTCGCCTGTCACACGAAGCCAGAAGCACAGTGTTCCCACGTCCGCACG
Organism: Gulosibacter sediminis; assembly: GCF_023370115.1. Classification (NCBI taxonomy): domain Bacteria; kingdom Bacillati; phylum Actinomycetota; class Actinomycetes; order Micrococcales; family Microbacteriaceae; genus Gulosibacter; species Gulosibacter sp. ACHW.36C. The sequence goes on from NZ_CP097160.1 coordinate 2,666,254, forward strand.
CACCACACTGTCAATCGGCACCGCGGATGTACCGGCATCTACGTGCCGGCAAACCAGCAGGCCGAGCGCAGAGCAGGCATTTGACACCCATAACCACTTGCGGCCGCCCTCATGAGCAAGAATCTCGGCCCTCGCGTGAGTTAGATCAGCATTTCTGCCGGTCACTGTTGCGCTTGTGCATCGACCTACGGCCTGGATATGCCTCTGTTCCATGTGAAACCAAGCCAGAACTCAGAAGGGAGAGTAAACCCGTGACCCGCCACAGCAGCTTGTGGCCCGCTGCAGCAGTCAGAGTCCGTCCCTACCTTGAGGCTGCGACCACGAGTGCGAAGCTAGTTGACCCGTCGGGATGTCGCTCGTCGGCGCGGTACACCAGTCCAATCCCATGAGACCAGGCCGCTTCCTCACTCGGAGGGCAGTCAATCGCCCCGACACCGTAGTTGACAACCTGCTGCGTCAGGCGAGGCTTGCCCTGGCAGAAGAGGGGCCCAGAGTGGAATGCCTCATCACTCACAGTGGAGCTGATCCGCAGTACGGTCGACCCTCGTTTCACGTGGAACAACGCGTGTTTCAAACGAGCGGCGGCCTGGCTTCACACCCCCTCAGCATCTGCCCGGACACGATGGGCAAGGGGTACACCTCGCGCAGGGCGCGCACCCCAGCTGCGTCGCTGAGGCCACCCGCAGGAGAGTGGGTCAGCCGAGCTGAACGATCCCCGTTCCACGCGAAACCGACTGCCTCTTGAAGCGGACTCCACAAGGACTCCACCTTTCAGGAGACCCATGCGTGTAGGCCATTGCCGCGCAAGCGGGTGTGCCCCGCCGGCAGGAAGGAAGGCCCACGAAATCATGAACACCTTCTGCTGTTCTCAACTCGTTCATCAATGCGCCGCCCGAACGCGTTCCGCGTACACCCTCGAAGCGGTGTCTGTGGTGCGGCACGAATGCTGGTTTCACGTGAAACAACCGAGCCCGCGCATCCGATCTAGACCGGCGCATCTGACGAACAAAACGGGGCAACATCGACCCAAAACCGAGGTCGCCAGAATGGCACCAGCGTAATTACATGGATGTCGCCCCGTCTTTGGTTCTCGGTCTCCACAGATCACAACGACACCGTACCTCGACTTCCGCGCCAACAAGGGGATCCCGGGCAGGTCGCGGAGTTCGCACGAGCGACATCCTCCGCATCCACTGCACCGAACGAACGCTCCTGGGCGACGCGGGGAATCAATATCGATAGCAATCAATACAGCAGAAAAATCACTCGGAACACAAGAACGCGGGCCGCCGACCAGCGTCGACGACCCGCGTCTCGAAAACCTGAGGACCTTAGCTCGCCCGCAACACCGTGTGGCGCTTGCGACCCTCGCCTTCACTCTCGGAGTTGTAACCGCGCTCCGATGCGATGTCGTGCACGATCTTGCGTTCGTAGGACGACATCGGCGGAAGGGCAGCAGAAGCTGCACCGTCTTCGATTCGTGCAATCGCGCGATCGACCAGGCTCTGCAGTTCGTTGCGGCGCGCATCCCGCGAGCCACCCACATCCAGAATCAATCGTGAGAACTCACCGGTCTCGGCCTGCACCGCGAGGCGGGTTACTTGCTGCAGCGCATCCACCACCTCCGGCGAAGCAATACGGTCGAGGTTGCTCTCGCCGTCGGCGTTCACCGAGATGTAGGTGCGACCCCCGGACACGTCGATGTCGAGGTCGCCATCGATGTCGGCGATGTCGAGCAGCTCTTCGATGAAGTCCGCGGCGATGTCGCCCTCGTCGCGATCGCCCTCGTCGCTCGCATCCTCATCGACGGCATGCTCGTCGGTGGCGTCTTCGTCGGTCACGTCTTCGTCAACCGTGACGGCTTCGACACGCTCGTCTTCAACGACTTCGTGGTCAGTCATGTCATTGGCGCTCATTGCATTCCTTCTCTCAGCACCCCAGATTACCGGTAAACGTACGTCCGCCCGTACATGTGCAAACGGGCACCGAACCTCGCGGCTCGATACCCGTGCACCGTATAGCTACTGCCTACTTCTTCTTTTTCTTCTTGCGGTTCTTCGACACCGGCTGCTGTCGCTGGCCGCCATTCTCCTGCGCCTCAAGCTCGAGTTGACGCTGCGTCTTGCCGTCGCGCACGATGCGGTTCGCAGGGTTGTCGGGGTGGTTTTCCCACTTGCCCTTTTCCTTGAGCCGCTCGACGCGCTTCTTGTACGCATCCGAGCCGGGGGTCGGCATGTTCCGGATGGTCCACCACTGCTGGCCGGTGGTCCAGATGTTCGAGAGGAACCAGTAGACCATGAGACCGATGGGGAACATGATGCCCGAAACCGCCATGACGAGCGGCAACAGGTACATGAGCATCTGCTGCTGGCGGAACATCGGCGACGCCTTCGCGGCCTCCGAGATGTTCTGCGATGTGATCTGGCGCTGGGTGAAGAACTGGGTGCTCACCATGAGCACGATGAGCACGATGGCGACAACGATGACGTTCATGTTGCCGTCGGCCTGCGACAGGATCGAGCTCAACGGCGCCCCGAAGAGCTCAGAGTTCGCGAGCAGCACGGCGTGATCTTGGCTCATGAGGCCAACGCCGGCCTCACTGTGGTTCGCCGTGTTGAGCACGCGGTACAGCGAGAAAAAGATTGGCATCTGGATGAGCATCGGCCAGCAGCTCGACAGCGGGCTCGACCCGTGCTTCTTGTAGAGCGCCATAGTCTCTTGCTGCATCGCCTGCTGCGAGAACTGGTCGCGCTTGCCCTTGTACTTGTCCTGAATCTTCTTGAGTTCAGGCTGCAGCTCCATCATGCCGCGCATCGACTTGATCTGCCGCACCATGAGCGGGATCATCGCCGAGCGAACGACGAGCACGATGATCAGGATCGACAGCACCCAAGTCCAGCCGCTGTCGTTCGGCAGGCCGAGAGCTGTCCACGCGGTGTGCGCACCGACGAGGATGAGCTCAATCACCCACCGCAACGGCCAGATAATAATGTCGAAGATGTTCATCGAGCGTCTTCGCCTTTCATTTGCAAATCAGACACGACGAACCCAAACTTGGTGCGTCGAATCGGGAAGGGTCGTTTGGGCTCTGGGACGTAATCAAAGTCCGGCTTGGCCCACGGGTGGCATCGCATGATCCGACGAGCCGCCATCCAGCTTCCTCGCACCAGGCCATACACCTGCACTGCTTCTAAACCATACGCGGAACACGTTGGGTAGTACCGGCAGACATCGCCGTAGATGGGCGAGATGAAGCGCCGGTAGAGCAGGAGCAGCACGATCCCAAGGTTGCGAGGGATGAGTGCAATGTTGTGCAGGACTCGTCGCATTGATGACCGCCGATCAGTCGGCGCTGTCAGCGCAACTGCAGAATTCGGCGTCCTCAGTGACGTCAGCCGCAACTAGACCGAGCTTCTCGGTCGCATCCAACACGGCGCGTCGCGTTTCGGCGCGCAGTTGTTCGTAGCTGAAGCTCGCAGCCTCCGGAAAAACGCGAATCACAAACGATGCTCCGGTGGGAACCAAGACGAGCAGTTCGCGCGCGATGCCCTTGAGCCGACGTCGCGTGTGGTTGCGTACAACGGCAACACCCACCCGCTTGGTGATGATGAAACCAAAGCGGGTGGGTGAGGCAGCGTCGCGGTTGGCTTCGCCAATCGCGATAAGTCCGGATGCGCCAGCTCGACGGCCACGGCGGGAGATACGACGGTAGTCGGCTCCGCTGGTGACTTTATTCTGCCGAGCGAGCACCGGGAACTACGCCGAGAGGACCTTGCGGCCCTTCGAGCGACGTGCCGCGACGATGGCACGGCCGGCGCGGGTGCGCATGCGCGCACGGAAGCCGTGCTTCTTGGCACGACGGCGGTTGTTGGGCTGGAAAGTACGCTTCGACATAAAAAAATCTCCTGATCGAGGCCCTAGGCTGTTGGGCAGCGAAACAAGGCCCGGATGCGGGCATAACTGGATCAGATTACGCCACATTCAAGCCTCAGGTCAAGGTTCACATGAGCGCGTCTGTAGGCGAGCTACCACGCTGACCAGGTTTGACTGGGCCGACTCGCCGGAGATGGCAATATCCTGGCAGTCCCGGCTCGCATCGGTGGCCAATCGTGGTCTAGAGTGGCGTATCTGTCGCGCACGATTGCGCACGGGCCTCATAACTCACAGTTTTCCACACAGGCTGTGGATAACTTTGCAAATGGGATCCCCGTGCGGGACGATCGATGTGCAGGGTGGCACGGTGCGCACAGAAGGGCGGTCGTGCGCGAGCATGCCCGCTGTTCTGTGAGCCATGAAGTTGTCGAGATCGAATACCGGAAGGAAGTCGCACGTGACGCAAGCTGTGACGGAAGTCTGGACAGACCTCTTCACGACGCTTCGAGGCAACCTCGACATGCCGCAGTCAATGCGCGGCTACTTCGGCCTGGTGCAAGCAAAAGGCGTGATGGACGGCACAATTTATCTCGAGGTGCCGAACGACCTCACCCGCTCGCAGATCGAACAACGTGGGCGCGCGTACCTACTCGAGGCGATCGCCGCGACGCCGGCAGCCCAGGGTGTCCGCAACTTCGCGATCGTCGTCAATCCGAACTCGGAGCCGACTCCGCCGGCCGACACCACGGTCTACGAAACCCCGCTCCCTGCCGAGGCGCCGATGGAACAGGCCACCGCGATGCAGCGAACGGCCACCTACGAGGACCGCTTCTCGAGTTTTTCCACCGGTTATCCACAGGCCGAGCCGACGCCTGCGCTGACCCACGGGATCGAGGCCGCGGCGCCGTATCACGACCCCAACGCGACCCAGCCAGACGGCGACTCGCGCCTCAATCCGAAGTACATCTTCGAGAACTTCATCATTGGCGGGTCGAACCGCTTCGCCCACGCCGCCGCCGTGGCAGTCGCCGAGACTCCGGCCCGTGCGTACAACCCCCTCTTTATCTACGGTGACTCGGGTCTCGGCAAGACTCACCTCCTCCACGCCATCGGCCACTATGCGCAGGACATGTATCCAGGCATCAAGGTGCGGTACGTGTCGAGTGAGGAATTCACGAACGACTTCATCAACTCGATCTCGATGAACCGCTCGGCGGAGTTTCACCAGCGCTACCGCAACAACGACATCCTGCTCATCGACGACATCCAGTTCTTGCAGGGCAAGGACTCGACGATGGAGACCTTCTTCCATACGTTCAACACGCTGCACGAGCACAACAAGCAGGTGGTCATCACCTCGGACGTGCCGCCGAAGCAGCTGACTGGCTTTGAAGATCGGATGCGCTCGCGCTTCGAGTGGGGCCTGATCACCGATGTGCAGTCGCCCGACCTCGAAACGCGCATCGCGATTCTGCGGAAGAAGGCCGAGGCCGACCAGCTCGAGCTGTCGAACGAGGTGCTCGAGTTCATCGCGGTGCACGTGACGAGCTCGATCCGCGAACTTGAGGGCACGCTGATTCGCGTCACCGCCTTCGCGAACTTGAACCAGCAGGCGATCGACCTCAACCTCGTGACGACGGTGCTCAAGGACCTCATCACGAACCAAGAGCCGAACGTCATCTCGCCGCAGGACATCATTCGCGAGACGGCCGACTACTTCCACCTCACCGTGGAGGACCTCTACGGCTCGAGCCGCTCGCAGGCGATCGCCACGAGCCGGCAGATCGCCATGTACCTCTGCCGCGAGATGACGAACCTCTCGCTGCCGAAGATCGGTCAGCTCTTCGGCGGCCGCGACCACACCACCGTGATGTATGCGCACCGCAAGATCACGAAACTCATGACCGAAGACCGTTCGATCTTCAACCAGGTCACCGAACTCACGTCAAGGATTCGCCAGCCCAGCACCCGCTAGCTTCATCGCCCATGCGCTCGATCGCGGTCACCGCAGATCGAGCGCATCGTCGTTTCCATAGCCTGTGGATAACTCTGTGGACAAGCCCGTGAATAGTGGGTGGATAAGCAGTGGAGAATGCAATTTCCACGATCTGTGGATAACTTGTGGAATCAGCGGCGAAGACAGTGGACAAACTGTGCACGCGGCGGACGAGCCTGTGGAGTTCCGCATCAGGACGCAAAAATCTGGGGATGCCTTCCACTTTTCATCCACTCGAGAATCACAACTTTCAGCGATGTAGTTCCCTACGGAAATCAGTTGACCACAGAGTTATCCACATTCTCCACAGCTGTTAAGAGTGAGAAGACAGATCTCTCTACCTAGAAAAATCCGCTCGTGACATTTTGTTGTTCGGGCCGTGCGGCAGCGAGGATGCCCTGAGCAGCGAGAAGCAAGACCAACCCGCTAGCATTGAATCCCCGCCGAGCCATGGAGGAATCGCCAGTGAAGTTTGAAGTCAATCGCGACATGTTCAGCGACGCCGTGTCGTTTGTCGTCAAGCTCCTCCCGCAGCGACCCACTTTGCCGATCCTCAGCGGTGTCGTGCTCGAGACCAGCGGCAGCACCCTGCAGCTCTCGACCTTCGACTACGAAGTTTCAAGCCGCACGGCGATTGATGCGACGGTCGACGAGTCCGGCGCCGTCCTCGTGCAGGGTCGCCTCCTCGCCGATATCGCCAGCCGCCTGCCGGATGCGCCGGTGCAGGTCGAGCGCGACGACCGCGGCATCACGATCACCTGTGGTCGCACGAACTTCACGCTGCCAACGATGCCGATTGAGGAATTCCCGGCACTGCCGACCATCGAAGGCACTTCGGGCGTCGTCTCGGGCACGGACTTCTCGGAGGCCATCAGCCAGGTCGTTGTCGCCGCATCCCGCGAAGATGTCGCCCCGGTCATCACCGGTGTGCACCTCACGTTCTCGCCGACGCAGCTGCAGCTCGTCGCCACCGACCGCTACCGCGTCGCGGTGCGGGAAATCGAATGGCAGAGCAACTTTTCCGAGGGTGACCAGGCACTTGTTCCCTCCCGCACGCTCGGCGAGGTCGGCAAGTCGTTTGCCCACGCCGACGAAGTTGTCATCACGCTCGTGAGCGAGGGCGACCGCCAGCTCATCGCGTTCACCGCCGATGGTCGCACCGTCACGTCGCTGCTCATCAAAGGCAACTTCCCCGCCGTGTCGCGACTCTTCCCGGCCGAAACCCCACACTTCGCAGTGCTGCAGGGCAGCGATGTCATCGACGCGGTTCGTCGTATGCAGCTCGTACTCGAACGCGAGCAGGCACTGCGCTTCAGCTTCTCGGACGAGGGGCTCAAGCTCGACGCGGTTGGCGCCGAGCAGGCCGCCGGCGCCGAGGAACTCAGCATCAACCTGCAGGGCGACGACATTGTCGTTTCGCTCAAGCCGCAGTTCCTGCTCGAGGGTGTCGGCGCCATCCACTCGGCGTTTGTGAAGATTGCCTTCACCAACAACGACAACCCGAACAAGCCCGGCCCCGTGCTGCTCACCGGCCAGACTTCGCTTGACGAGGCTGCCGCAACCGACACCTTCCGCTACCTGCTGCAGCCGAACCTGCTCATGCGCTAACGGCGCGTCGTGCACGTCACCCACCTGAGCCTGCGGAATTTTCGCAATTACCGCTCCGCCGAACTCGATCTGCACCCGGGCATCCAGGTGTTCGAGGGCGCGAACGGCCAGGGCAAGACGAATCTGGTCGAGGCGATTGCCTACCTCGGCACGCTGAAGTCGCACCGGGTGTCGTCGGATGCGGCGCTCGTGCGCTTTGGCGAAGAGGGCGGCATCGTGCGGGCCGAGCTGCGCCACGGCGAACGCGAGCTCAGCATCGACGTCGAGATCGCGAAGTCGGGCAGCAACAAGCCCCGCGTGCGCGGGCACGCGGTGAAGACCCGCGAGCTCGCTCGGTTCTTCACCACCGTCGTGTTCGCGCCCGAAGATTTGTCACTCGTGCGCGGCGACCCGAGCCAGCGCCGCGAACTGCTTGACCAGCTGCTCATCACCCACTCGCCCCGCTTCGGCGAGACGATTTCGAAGTACGAACGTGTGCTGCGGCAACGCAATTCGCTGCTCAAGACCGCACGGCAGCAGCGCCTCGGCGCCGAGCAGCTCACGACGCTTGACATTTGGGACGACCAGCTTGTCGACCTCGGCACGAGAATTGTCGCCCAGCGGCTCGCGCTCGTTGACCGGCTGCGCCCCCACCTCGCCAGGGCCTACGCGACCCTTGTCGACGCCGACCACGGCGCGAGCATTTCGATGCGGGTCAGTGCGCTTGCCGACACCGGCCGCCCCATGGATGGCGACGGCGAGGGCGAAGAGATCGGTGCGGTGCTCACGGTCGACGACATTGCCGAGCGCTTTCGCACGCGGCTGACGGATGCGCGCCCGCGCGAGCTCGACCGCGGGGTCACGCTCGTGGGCCCGCATCGCGACGATGCAACGTTTTGGCTTAACGGGTTGCCGGCGCGCATCACCGCGAGCCACGGTGAATCGTGGTCGTTTGCGCTCGCGCTCAAGCTCGCGGCGGCCCAGCTCATCCGTGAGGAATCGAAGACCGGCGACCCCGTGCTGATTCTTGACGACGTGTTTGCCGAACTCGACGGTGCGCGTCGCTCGCGCCTCGCGAACGCGGTGCACGACTTCGAGCAGGTGCTCATTACCTGTGCCGTCGTCACCGATCTGCCCGAGGCGCTGCGGCACGACACGATTCGCATCGAAGCCGGCACGATCGTGAGCGGTGGCGTCGATGCCTGAGTTCAGTGAATCGACGCTCGTCTGGCTGCGCTGCAAGGAAGTCTTTGGCGGCCACAAGATTCCCCGTCGCCTGCTGCGTGGCCGGGGATCGTCGACGTCCGAGTCGAAGGATGCGCAGGCCGAGCAGCTTCCCTTCGGCCCGAAGCGCGACCCGCAGTCGACCGGCGCGGTGCTGAGCCAGCTGTTCGCGCAATTCGACTGGCAGACGCCGCTCGCCCAGGCTCGGCTCATCGACGAGTGGGAGACTTTCGCAGGTCAGCGCACCGCCGCGCACACTAAACCGCTCTTCGTCGACGAGGGAGTTCTGCTCGTGCAGTGCGACTCGACAGCCTGGGCCACGCAACTGCGGTCGATCCGCGGCGAACTGCTTGGGCGCATCCGAGCCGCCGTGCCCGAGGTCGAGCTCACCGACATCAAGTTTTTGAACCCCGGGGCACCGTCCTGGCGACACGGAAATCGTTCTGTGCCGGGTCGAGGGCCTCGAGACACCTATGGGTAGGGAACCACGAGCGTGGGGGGAAAAGCCCGCAGATCGCCAAATAACGGCGAATCTGGCAATCCCTTGCTAGAATGGAACGTCTGCGAAGTAAAAACTGAGGAGTCCGAATGACGGATACTGGGGCAAACCAGCACGGATCCACGACCGGCCGCGTCGAACACGACTATGGAGCTGGTCAGATCCAGGTTCTCGAAGGTCTCGAGGCGGTGCGGAAGCGTCCGGGTATGTACATCGGCTCCACGGGCCCCGACGGCCTGCACCACCTGGTGTACGAGATCGTCGACAACTCGGTTGATGAGTCGCTCGCGGGCTACTGCGACGACATTCAGGTGACGCTTCGCGCCGACGGCGGCGTCACGGTCATCGACAACGGCCGCGGTATTCCGGTCGAGACGCACCCCGTCGAGGGCGTTTCGACGCTCGAGGTTGTGCTCACGAAGCTGCACGCCGGCGGCAAATTCGGTGGCGGCGGCTACGCCGTCTCGGGCGGTCTGCACGGTGTGGGCTCGTCGGTCGTGAACGCGCTCTCGACGCGCTTCATCGCCGACGTGTCGCGCGACGGCCACGAGTGGCACATGGAATTTGCGAACGGCGTGCCGCAGGGTGCTATTCAGCAGGGCGCCGAGACCGACGTCACCGGCACCCGCATCACGTTCTACCCGAACGGCGAGATTTTCGAGACGACCGAGTTTGACTGGGAGACGCTGCGTACGCGTTTCCAGCAGATGGCGTTCCTCAACCGCGGCCTGCGCATCACGCTCACTGATGAGCGCGACCCGGCGACGTTGAACGAGGGCATGACCCAGGTGCACGAAGTGCTCGAGCCGAGCGACGCTGACCGTGCTGAAGAAGCGGTCGTGCAGGCCCCCGACGAGCAGGTGGGCGAGCCCGAGGCCGAGACCACGCCGGTCGAGAGCGAGCACAAGCAGCGCAAGCAGGTCTTCAAGTACGACCGCGGCCTCGTCGACTACGTCGAACACCTCGTGAAGCGCAAAAAGGTCGAAGCGGTGCACCCCGAGATCATCGACATGGTCGAGGAAGACACCGAGGCGACTATCTCGGTTGAGATCGCGATGCAGTGGACCGAGGCGTACAGCGAGTCGGTGCACTCGTTCGCGAACACGATCAACACCCGCGAGGGCGGCACGCACCTCGAGGGCTTCCGCGCTGCGCTCACCACGGCGATGAACCGCTATGCCCGCGACAAGGGCCTCCTCAAAGAGAAGGACGAAAACCTCTCCGGTGAGGATGTGCGCGAGGGCCTCGCGGCGATCATTTCGGTGAAGCTCGGCGAACCGCAGTTTGAGGGCCAGACGAAGATGAAGCTCGGCAACACCGAGGCGAAGTCGTACGTGCAGCGTGTCATGAACCAGGGGCTGCAGGAGTGGCTCGATCGCAACCCGCAGCAGGCCCGCGAGGTCATTCGCAAGGCGACCCAGGCATCCGCTGCCCGCCTCGCCGCACGTCGCGCGCGCGAGCAGACCCGCCGCAAGGGCTTGCTCGAGTCGAGCGGCATGCCCGGCAAGCTGCGCGACTGCACCTCGCGCAACCCCGACGAGTCCGAGATCTTCATGGTCGAGGGTGACTCGGCCGGTGGCTCGGCGGTCCAGGGCCGCAACCCGCGCACGCAGGCGATCCTGCCGCTGCGCGGCAAGGTGCTCAACGTCGAGAAGGCGCGCCTCGACCGCGCGCTGCAGAACACCGAGATTCAGTCGATGATCACGGCGTTCGGTACCGGTATTGGCGACGACTTCGACGTCGACAAAGCGCGGTATCACAAGGTGATTCTCATGGCCGACGCTGATGTCGACGGCCAGCACATCACCACGCTGCTGCTCACGGTGCTGTTCCGCTTCATGCAGCCGCTGATCGACGCCGGCTTCGTCTACCTCGCCTCGCCGCCGCTCTACCGCCTCAAGTGGACGAACGCGGCACACGAGTACGCGTACTCCGACGAAGAGCGGGATGCGCTGATCGAGCAGGGTCGCGCCGGTGGCCGCCGCCTGCCGAAGGACAACGCGATTCAGCGCTACAAGGGTCTCGGCGAGATGAACTACAACGAGCTCTGGGACACGACGATGAACCCCGAGACGCGCACCCTGCGCCAGGTCACGATGGCCGACGCGGAGGCCGCCGACGAGGTGTTCTCGACGCTCATGGGCGAGGACGTCGAGTCGCGACGCACGTTCATCCAGCGCAACGCGCACGACGTGCGCTTCCTCGACATCTAAGCGCCTGGCGCACATCACAGATCTAGGCAGCGAAGTAAGAACGAATGGCTGACGAAACCAATACCACTAACGAGTCTCCGATCGCCGGCGGCAACGTCGAGAAGGTCGACCTCCAGCTCGAGATGCAGCGCTCGTACCTCGACTACGCGATGAGCGTGATCGTGGGCCGCGCGCTGCCCGAGGTGCGCGACGGCCTGAAGCCGGTGCACCGCCGCGTGATTTACGGCATGTACGACGGCGGCTACCGCCCCGACAAGTCGTTCTCGAAGTGCGCCCGCGTCGTCGGCGATGTGATGGGTCAGTACCACCCGCACGGTGACTCGGCGATTTACGACACCCTCGTGCGTCTCGTGCAGCCGTGGTCGCTGCGCTACCCGCTCGCGCAGGGTCAGGGCAACTTCGGCTCGGCCGGTAACGACGGTGCCGCGGCGCCCCGTTACACCGAGACGAAGATGGCGCCGCTCGCGCTCGAGATGGTGCGTGACATTGAAGAAGACACCGTCGACTTCATGGACAACTACGACGGGCAGACGCAGGAGCCGACCGTGCTCCCCGCGCGCTTCCCGAACCTCCTCGTCAACGGCTCCGAGGGTATCGCCGTCGGTATGGCGACGAAGATTCCGCCGCACAACCTGCGCGAGGTCGCTGACGGCGCACTCTGGGCGCTCGAGCATCCCGATGCCACGCGCGAGGAGTTGCTCGAGGCCCTCATGGAGCGCATCCCCGGCCCCGACTTCCCGACCGGCGCCCAGATTCTCGGCACCAAGGGCATCCAGGAGGCGTACCGCACCGGTCGCGGCTCGATCACGATGCGCGCGGTCGTCAGTGTCGAGGAGATCGGCAACCGCACCTGCCTCGTCGTCACCGAGCTGCCGTACCAGGTGAACCCCGACAACCTCGCCAACCGCATGGCCGAGATGGTGCGCGAGGGCAAGCTGCAGGGCATCGCCGACATTCGCGACGAGACTTCGGGCCACACCGGGCAGCGCCTCGTTATCGTGCTCAAGCGCGACGCCGTGGCCAAGGTCGTGCTCAACAACCTCTACAAGCACACGCAGCTGCAGGACACCTTCGGCGCGAACATGCTCGCGATCGTCGATGGTGCGCCCCGCACGCTCTCGCTCGACGGGTTCATCCACCACTGGGTGGCGCACCAGGTCGAGGTCATCGTGCGCCGCACCGAGTACCGCCTGCGTAAGGCCGAAGAAGAAGTACACGTGTTGCGTGGTTACCTCAAGGCGCTCGACGCGCTCGACGAGGTCATCGCGCTCATCCGCCGCTCGGCGACCGTCGAGGTCGCGCGCACTGGCCTGATGGAGCTGCTCGACGTCGACGAGATTCAGGCGTCGGCGATCCTCAACCTCCAGCTGCGTCGTCTCGCCGCACTCGAGCGCCAGAAGATCACTGACGAGGCCGAGCGCCTCGAGAAGATGATTCTCGAGTACAAGGGCATCCTGGCTTCGCCCGAGCAGCAGCGCCAGATCATCTCCGACGAGCTCGGTGAGATCGTGCGCCGTTACGGCGATGACCGCCGCACCGAGATCATCCGTGGATTCAACGGCGATGTGACCGACGAAGACCTCATCCCGGTCGAGGAAATGGTCGTCACCGTCACTCGCGACGGCTACATCAAGCGCACGCGCAGCGATAACTATCGCTCGCAGCGCCGTGGCGGCAAGGGTGTGCGCGGCGCGCAGCTCAAGGCAGATGACGTGGTGGAGCACTTCTTCGTCACCACGACGCACCACTGGCTGCTGTTCTTTACGACCTTCGGTCGCGTGTACCGCACGAAGTGCTATGAGTTGCTCGAGGCCGGCCGCGACTCGAAGGGCCAGCACATCGCGAACCTGTTGCCGCTGCAGCCTGACGAGCAGGTCGCGCAGATTCTTGACCTGAGCAACTACGAGGAAGACGACTACCTCGTGCTCGCGACGCGCAACGGTCTCATCAAGAAGAGCGATCTCTCGCTCTACGACACGAACCGCCAGGCGGGCATCATCGCGATCAAGCTCCGCGATGGTGACGAGCTCGTCTCGGCCATGACGATCAAGCACGGCGACCACATCTTCCTGTTCTCGCACGAGGGCCAGTCGCTGCACTTCATCGCCGATGACGAGCAGCTGCGCCCGATGGGTCGTGATACTTCGGGTGTGAAGGGCATGTCGTTCCGTGGCAGCGACTACCTCATCAATGCGGCGGTCGGCACCGACGAAGAGCTCTTCGTGTTCACGATCACCGAGGGTGGCTATGCGAAGCGCACGGCGGTGAACGACTACCGCATTCAGGGCCGTGGCGGCCTCGGCATCAAGGTGATGAAGCAGTCGGATGACCGCGGTCACCTCGCGGGCGCGATGCTCGTGCACGAGAATGATGAGGTGCTCGTCATCCTCAACTCGGGCAAGGTCGTGCGCTCGAATGTGTCGGAAGTTCCCGCGAAGGGCCGCGACACCATGGGCGTTGTGTTCGCTCGCCACGGTGCCGGTGACCACATCCTCGGCATGGCGCGCAACACCGAGCGGGACCTCGGGCTCGACCCGGACGCTGAGGATGCTGACGGCGAGACCGACGAGGCGCAGACGGATGTTGTGGCTGAGTCGGATGCCGTGGCTGCCGCGGATGATTCAGACACCAATGCGGCGCCTGAATCCGACGAGCAGTAGGATCGGACATCATGACCTCAGTCGCAGACAAGCTGGCCAAGAAGTCCGAACGCCGCACCTCGAAGAAGCAGGTCCGCCTGCGCCTCATGCAGGTCGACGTTTGGTCGGTCGTGAAGCTCACCTTCCTGCTGACCCTCTGCCTCGGCATTGTCACCATCGTCGCCGCCGTGCTCGCGTGGACCGTGCTTGCGAACACCGGCGTGATGGAGTCGATCAACAACCTGCTCAATGACGTAACCGGCAGCGAGCAGGTCACCGTCGAGACCTTCGTCAACTTCGGTGGCGTGCTCGGGTTCTCGGTGATTATTGCGGTGCTTCAGGTGGTCGTATTGACCGCTCTCGCGTCCGTCAGCACCCTGCTGTTCAACCTCGCGTGCCGCCTCACGGGTGGCATCGTGATGGGTTTCACGAACAACTAGGTTTGTGGTAATGTCGTTGTTCGTGCCGAGAACTCGTTGAGGGTTTCACGAGCAAACGGGGCTATAGCTCAGGCGGTTAGAGCGCTTCGCTGATAACGAAGAGGTCCAAGGTTCAAGTCCTTGTAGCCCCACCGGTGTTGTTGATCATCCCAACACATCCGGGGCCTTAGCTCAGTTGGTAGAGCGCCTGCTTTGCAAGCAGGATGTCAGGAGTTCGAATCTCCTAGGCTCCACGTCACCTCGACATCTGAGCCGTGGCTCGCGATCAAGCGGGCCACGGCTCTTTTTGTCGTCCCGCTGTTCACTTCGCTCAGTCCTTACGGTGTGGCGATGCTTCCAACCGGCATCGTCATGTGCGTTGGATGCATCATCGGCGTCGCGCCCCCGCCGTCAGCCCGTTCGCGGCACGTGTCTCCATCCGAGCCACTGTGACGGGCTGTGACGCGAAGCTCGCCCCCCGTATTTCCGCGCACGCGCAACGGCCTTAGGTGCGGAAGAAGTGTTCCAACTCCTCGCTGGGCGGAGAGGGTTTCTACGATGTCGGCACTGGCCCGGGTACACGAGCGGATGACTATATCTACGACGTCACCACCGGCCGTCTCATCGAGGTGGAATCGGCAACGAAGGTCGGCACCGCGAGTTCACCAACACGGCGCAGACGAACCTTGCGCCTGCGACGCTCGATTCAGGCTGCCACAAGCAGCGTGATCAACTCGCTCCCCGCATCCGCTCGCATGAGAACTGGTGGGACGAGCAGCAGGGGGCGCCGAGGTACTTGTTTGTACGCTTTGAGCGGGAGAAGCTGTCGGCGATTCAGGGTCGAGAACACCACCCAATCGTGGCGGTGACCTACGACGCGCGCCTACTTCCGTCCGCCCCCAAGCAGCCCGCCGAGCGAGTCGAGGATGCCGCCAAGCCCACCACTCGACGAAGCCGAGTCGCCACCGAGCACTTGGCCGAGGATGTCGCCGAGGCCACCGCCGGAAGGCTCGGTCGAGGCCTCCTTCTTCGCGTCGTTGCTCTTCGTGAAGCGGCTCGCGAGCCACGCCATCACGAGGGGCGCGACGAGCGGCAGCAGCTTCTGAATGAGGCCTTTATCGTTGCCGGAGTGCTGGGCGACCTTCGCCACCACCGCATCCTGCTCGCCGCCGAAGACGTGCGCGGCGATCTTCTCGCCGTCGGCCTCGTCGACGTCGTCGACCGACTGGGCGCCGTTGACGTGCTGCTCGAGGGCCGAGGCGAGTGAGGCAGCACCCGACGGCGCATGTGCGTTCGCCTGCATGCCGCCGACAAGTGTGGGCAGCAGATCGCCGAGTGCACGCTGCACGTCATCGGGCGATGCACCGACTTTCTGGGCGAGGTCGTTGACGGGAAGTTCATTGAGGATCGCGGAGATATCGGGCATGATCGTGCTTTCTCTCGAGGGGTTCAGCCAGAGTTTGCAACGCGCGGCTGGGAACAGCTTGGCTTGCGCCGAGGCCCACATCCGTCGTTTGATCAATAGACGACGGCGAAGGAGATTCGTTGATGACCGGTTACCGGATGAACCCGGCCTCGCGACGCGATGCTATCGAGGCGCTGAGCACCTCCGGTGCGAGCGGCGACGAGCTCGACATTCTCGTCATCGGCGGGGGAGTGACCGGCGCCGGCATCGCCCTCGACGCCGCGAGCCGCGGCCTCACAACGGGCATTGTCGAGGAGCAAGACTGGGCGTCAGGCACCTCGAGCCGCTCGAGCAAGCTGCTCCACGGCGGCCTGCGCTACCTGCAGATGCTCGACTTCAAGCTGGTGCACGAAGCGCTCACCGAACGCGATCTCCTGCTCACCAAGCTCGCCCCGCACCTCGTGCGCCCCATTCCTTTCTTCTACCCCCTGAAGACGCCCGTGATCGAACGCGCCTACGTCGGCGCCGGCATCATGCTCTACGACCTGCTCGCGATGCTCGGCCCGGGCCGCCGACGCTTGCCGTGGCACCGACACTTCACGAAGAAGGGCCTGCGCAAACGCTTCCCCTCGTTCCGTCGGGATGCGGCGGTGGGCGCGATTCAGTACTGGGATGCGTCGGTTGACGACGCGCGCCTGGTCACGACGCTCATGCGCACCGCCGTCGGACATGGCGCGCACGCCGCATCGCGCGTTCAGGTCACCGAGCTCGTGCAAAACGACGCGGGCGCGGTCGTCGGCGCCGAGCTCGTCGACGTCGAAACGGGTCGCCACTTCACGGCGCGCGCGAAAAAAGTCATCAGCGCGACCGGTGTCTGGACCGAAGAAACCCAGAAACTCGCCGGTGCGGGCGGCCTGCGCGTGCTCGCCTCCAAGGGCATCCACATCGTCATTCCGCGCGATCGCCTCAGCGGCAAGTCGGGGCTCATTCTGCAAACCGACAGGAGCGTGCTGTTCGTGATTCCGTGGTCGCGCTACTGGGTGATCGGCACGACCGACACGCCCTGGGACGAAGACCGCGCCCTGCCAGTGCCGACCAGCACCGACATCGGCTACGTCCTCGCCGAGGTGAACAAGGTGCTCGAGCACCCGATCAGCCGCGCGGATGTGGTGGGCACGTGGGCGGGCCTGCGGCCACTCCTGCAGCCGGGCACGAAGGCCGGCACGGCCTCGGCCAAGGTGTCGCGCGAGCACACCGTCGCCTCGCCGACGCCGGGGCTCGTGTCGATCGCGGGCGGCAAGCTCACGACCTACCGGGTCATGGCCGAGGATGCGGTTGACTTCGCCCTCGGCGCGGCCGCGAAGTCGACGCCGAGCGTCACGGCCACGACGCCGCTTGTCGGCGCGGTCGGCAGCCGCGTCGCGATCGAAACGGCGCGGGCGCTCGCGCGCAAGCACGGCCTCGCGCCGTCGGTCGCGAAGCACCTCGTGCACCGCTACGGCGCCGAGATCAACACGATCGCAGCGATCTGCGACGAGAACGCCGACGCGGCCGTGCCGGTGGCGGCGGCCCCGGCCTACCTCCGCGCCGAGATCATCTTTGCGGCCCGCTACGAGGGCGCGCTGCACCTCGACGACTTCCTCGAACGCCGCACCCGCATGAGCTACGAGTTCTTCGACCATGCCGGTCGCGCCGCGGAAGAGGTCGCCGAGATCGTCGCGGTCGAGCTCGGCTGGTCACCCGAGCAGACGGCGCAGGAGCTCGTCGCCTATCGCGACGCCGCGGCGGCCTACGACCTCGCGACGACCGAAGCGACGGATGCGGCGGCCGCGGCGCGCTACGCCGAGGCCGTGCCGCTCGCCACACCCTGAGATGCGCGACACCCGCGGTTGCGCATGCTTGGGATGCAGCGCCGCAGCGCCGCAGCGCCCGGGGCAGTCCGTCACCGGCAGGCTCGCGCTCAACGAGCTCCGCTAGCCGGCGGCGCGGCCGACCTTCCAGTAGCCACTGAAGGTGACGTCGGTCTTCGGGACCCCGCGCTCGTTCACGAGATGGCGGCGCGCTCCGGTCGCGATCGCCGACTCGCCCACGGCGAAGGCGTTGACGCGACCGTCGGGGAACCTGAGCTCGCGCAGCGCGGGCAGCGCGCGCGTGCCAGGCGCATCCTTCGCCCCGCGAATTACCCAGTGCACCTCGACGCCGCTCGGGGCGCTGACGTCTTGCCGATCGCGGTCGTCGAACAGCTCGATGAAGGCGTGGCGGACAGTGTCACGCGGCAGATCACGCAGCACGCCGGCGATGGCGGGGAGCGCGCTCTCGTCGCCGATGAGCAGCACCCAGTCGCTCTCCTTCACCTTGAAGCCGCAGCCCTGGTCGATGAACGCGATCGGGTCGCCCGGCTTCACGCCGAGGGCCCACTCGGAGGCGACGCCGGCGGTCGCGCCCTCGTGCACGACGAAGTCGACGTCGAGCTCGACCGGGCTCTCTCGGTAGGCGCGCACCGTGTAGTTGCGAATAACCGGGCGCGTACCCTTCCGCAGCGTGAGGTACTTGAGGTAGCCGCCGATGCCGAACTTGCTCGGCAGGTTGTCGAAGCGGTCGCCGTCGTGCACGGGCAAGGCGAGACGGAACCACTGATCGAAGCCGCGGTACTCGAAGCGACGCAGGTCGTCGCCGGTGAGGGTGACGCGCACCATGTTCGGAGTCACGCGCTCGCTGCGGGCGACCTCGGCGTGCACGAGGCCAGATTCGGCGTGCAGGACCTGAATGTTGCTCATGGCTTCCTCCCTCAGGGCACTTCCGCCCACTTTGAAATTAGGCAAGCCTAACTTCGTGCGCGCAAATATTACGGCGCGTGAACGGGGCTTCATTCAGCGAACATCCAGCCAGTAGGCTCTTGCGCAGACCTCCCGAAAGGACTTCTCCTCATGGCACGACTTCGTAACTGGCTTGCCGCCGCCGGTGCGCTCGCACTCGCCGCTAGCCTCAGCGCTTGCGCGGGTGGCAGCGACAGCCCCGCCGCATCGGGCGACGACCCCTATGCCGGCCAGACCGTCAAGATCGGCGTCGTCGGCGCCTCCGACGAGTACTGGCAGACCTACGTCGATGCCGCCTCGGCCGAGGGCATCGAGGTTGAGCTCGTCGACTTCACCGACTACAACCAGCCGAACCCCGCCCTCTCGGCGGGCGAGGTTGACCTCAACCAGTTCCAGCACATCCTCTACCTCGCGAACTACAACGTCGAGGCGGGCGATGACCTCGCCGTCATCGGCGCGACCGCGATCTACCCGCTCGGTCTCTACTCCGACAAGTACGACTCGGTCGACGCGATTCCCGAGGGTGGCACCGTTGGCGTGCCGAACGACGAGACGAACCGCGCCCGCGCGCTGCTCGTGCTGCAGTCGGCCGGCCTGATCGAGCTCAAGGACGGCGGCAACGCCTTCTCGACCCTCGACGACATCGTCACCGAGAACTCGAAGGTGTCGGTTGAGGAGCTCAACGCCGACCTGCTCGCGAACTCGCTGCAGGACTTCGACGCCGCGATCATCAACAACGACTTCATCGCCGACGCCGGCCTCGACGCCGACGACGCGATCGCGCAGGACGACCCGAGCGACCCCGCCGCCCTCGCATACGCGAACATCTTCGCGTCGCGCGCCGACGATGTCGACAACCCCACGCTGAACAAGCTCGTGGAGATCTACCAGACCAACGAAGACGTGCAGCAGGGCGTGCTCGACAACTCGGGCGGCACCGCCGAGATGCTCACCACCTCGAAGGAAGACCTGCAGGCGCAGCTCGACCAGGTCGAGGAAGACATCCAGGCCGAAGGCTAGCCACAGGCTTGCGACCGTGAGCGCGTACCTCTAAATTTCAGGGGTGCGCGCTCACGCGCGTTTCGGCCTGTCGGCCACGGAAAGGACGAAGCATGTCGATGATTCGCTTGCGTGACGTCGTCAAGGAATATCCCGCGGCCTCGCGAAAGGATGCGCCGGTTCGCGCCGTCGACGGCGTCAGTCTCGATATCGAGCGCGGCAGTATCTACGGCGTCATCGGCTACTCGGGCGCGGGCAAATCGACGCTCGTGCGACTGATCAACGCCCTCGAGCCCACGAGCTCGGGCTCGATCGAGATCGATGGCGACGAGATCGTCGGTCTGTCTGAGGCCAAGCTGCAGAAGGTGCGCACCGAGATCGGCATGATCTTTCAGCAGTTCAACCTCTTTAACTCGCGCAACGTGGCGGGCAACGTCGCGTTCCCGATGAAGATCGCGGGCATCGAGAAGGAGGCGCGCGACAAGCGCGTCGCCGAGCTGCTCGACTTCGTCGGCCTCGGCGCCCGCGCGAAGGCGTACCCCGACCAGCTTTCGGGCGGGCAGAAGCAGCGCGTCGGCATCGCCCGCGCGCTGTCGACCTCGCCGAAGATCCTGCTCGCCGACGAGTCGACGAGTGCGCTCGACCCGCAGACGACCTCCGACGTGCTCGACCTGCTCGAGCGCGTGAACCGCGAGCTCGGCATCACCATCGTCGTGATCACGCACGAGATGGACGTCATCAAGCGCCTCGCCACCCACGTCGCGGTGATGGAGCACGGCAAGGTCGTCGAGCACGGCGAGCTCTACCGGGTGTTTTCGAATCCCGAGCACGCCGCCACGAAGAACTTCGTGTCGTCGGTCGTGCCTCAAGTGCCCGAGGGCAAGGAGCTCGACGCGATTCGGGCCCGCCACCAGGGCAAGCTCATCACCATTTCGGTGACCGACGAACGCGCATCGCAGCACGAGGTGCTCGGTCGGCTCGTGCGCGCGGGCGTCGAAGCCGAGCTGGTGTTCGGCGGGATGCACGAGATCACGGGCCGCCTGTTCGGTCACCTCACCTTCGCCCTGCACGGCACGGATGCGCAGATCGCCGAGGCGATCGCGGGCGTGCGCGAACTCGCCGAGGTGACGGAGATTCCCGACGCCGCGGCCTCGAACGAACGGGCGGGTGAGTAGTCATGCTGCATCAGGAAGCCGACTTCGATCGCCTCATTGAGCTGCTGCCGCAGCTGCCCGAGCAACTCGCGCTCACCCTCATGCTCGTCGCCGTCGCGATGCTCGTCGGTGGCATCTTCGGCCTCGTCATCGGCGTGTTCCTCTACGCGACGCGACCGGGCAACATCCTCGCGCAGCGGGGTGTGTTCAACGTGCTGAACCTGCTCGTGAACTTCTTCCGGCCCATCCCGTTCATCATCTTGCTCGCGGCGCTGCAGCCCCTCGCGCGCCTGACGATCGGCGTCGGTATCGGCGAGCCGATGGCGATGTTTGCGATGGGCTTCGCCGCGACCTTCGGCATCGCCCGCCTCGTCGAGCAGAGCCTCGTGACGGTGCCGCCGGGTGTCGTCGAGGCGGCGCGCGCCTCCGGTGCGAGCCGCATGCGCACGCTGCTCACTGTCGTGATTCCCGAGGGCCTCGGCCCGCTGATTCTCGGCTACACCTTCGCCTTCGTCGCCGTCATCGATATGTCGGCCATGGCCGGCGTCGTCGGCGGCAGCGGACTCGGTAACTTCGCACTGCAGTACGGCTATCGTCAGTTCAACCCGCTCGTGACGTGGGCCGCGGTGATCGTCATCGTGATTGTCGTGCAGATTGTCCAGATGCTCGGCAACTGGCTCGCCCGCCGCGTCATGCGCCGTTAGTGACCTACTCGGAAGGAGCGATATGACTTCGCAACCCACCATCACCCTGAACAACGGCATCGAGATGCCCGCCCTCGGCTTCGGCGTGTTCCGCTCGAAGCCGGAGGAGACGCAGGAGGCCGTCGAGACGGCGCTGCGCACCGGCTACCGCCTGCTCGACACCGCGGCGATCTACGGCAACGAGCGCGAGGTCGGCGCCGGTCTCGCGGCCGCGGGCCTGCCCCGCGACCACGTCTTCGTCACGACGAAGCTGTGGATCAGCGACTACGAGGATGCGCAGACCGGCTTCGACGCGAGCCTGCGCCGCCTCGGCACCGACTACGTCGACCTCTACCTGCTGCACTGGCCCGGTCCCGACGAGTTCGACCGCGCCATCAAGGCCTGGAAGACCCTCGAGGGCATCCTCGAGTCGGGTCGCGCCCGCGCCATCGGTGTCTGCAACTTCAACGGCGAGCTGCTCGACCGCCTCGGCGAGCAGTCGGAGTTGACGCCCGCGCTGAACCAGGTCGAGCTGCACCCGTACTTCGCGCAGCCCGAGGTGCGCCAGTACGACTCACAGCACGGCATCGTCACGCAGGCCTGGTCGCCGCTCGGCGGCGCCGACCGCTACGGCGAGAAGAACTCGACCGGTCGCGACATCTTCACTGACCCCGCCGTCACCGCCGCGGCCGAGGCCCACGGCAAGACCGCGGCCCAGGTCGTGCTGCGCTGGCACCTGCAGGTCGGCAACGCTGCGATTCCGAAGTCGGTTACGACGAGCCGCATCGCCGAGAACTTCAACGTCTTCGACTTTGAGCTCACCCCGGCCGAGGTCGAGGCGATCAACGCGCTCGACACCGGCGCCCGCGGCGGCGCCGACCCGGCCACCTTCGACACGACGACCGTCACGTCGACGATCGACAACTCGTAGCCCGAGGGTTACGACCCGAGGGTTGAGGCTCGATACTCAACGGAAATGGGCAGGGGGACGCTGGCGCCATCGCGGGGCCGGCGTCCCCTTAACAGTTCGACGAGCAGGTTGACGCACTCCGACCCGGCCGCCCGGGGCTCGAGGTTGATCGCCGTGATCGGCGGGTCGGTGTAGACGAGCGAGGGGCTGTCGACGAGCGCGGCGAGGAGTACGTCGTCGCCGGCGGTGCGGCCGAGGTCTTCGAGCACGTCGAGGGCGACGAGCGATGAGGCCGACGGGCCGCAGATCACGCCGTCGACCTCGGGCCGCAGCGCGAACAGGTCGCGCAGGGCCTCGGCATAGACCGAGGAGGGCGAGCCGAACGGCCGCTCGGTCACGAGCGCGGGCACGCCGTGGTCGGCGCACCATTCGCGGAATCGCCGCTGCACCCGTACACCCCAGTCGGTGACCGCGGGGGAGGCAAGCAGCGCGGGCGCCGTGACGCCGCGCTCGCGAAGGTGGTCGAGCAGCTCGACAAGAGCGCCCTCGTGGTCGGCCTCGACGACGCCGTCGGCGCGGTGCCCCGCCGCGTGCTCGAGCGTGACGATCGGAACATCGAGCGCGAGCAGCTGCTGGGCAATCGCGTCGTCGCTGAGCGGGTCGATCACGACCACGCCATCGACTCGCGGGCGCGTATTCTCGCCGAGGCGGCGCGAGGTGATGAGCGTGACGTCGACGTCGGCGAGCGCCGCGGCCTCGAGCGCGCCGAAGATGATCTGCAGGTAGTAGTCGATGCGCGTCATGGCCTCGGGCAGGTGGATGCCGATGGTGCCGGTCGTCGACGTGCGCAGCGACTTCGCGGCGACATTCGGCCGGTAGCCAAGCGTGGCGGCAGCATCGGTGATCGCGAGGCGGGTCGCCTCCGACACGCGGCCAGTGCCGTTGAGCGCATCCGACACCGTTGTGCGCGACACCCCCGCGTATCGCGCCACGTCTTGGATCGTCACTGCCCGCTTGGTCATGAGAGTTGTTTAACACATCGACCCGCAACACTGCCGAATCGTTTCGCTGCGGGACGGATGTTTGACGAGCGCGCAGGGATGGCCTAAATTCGGAGCATGCCGGATCGATCCGGCAACGCCAGGTCGACCAAGGATGCATCGACCGGGCCAGCCAAAGTGACACGAAAGGTCCCACCGTGCGAATTCGAACCCTCCCCTTTGCGATTGCGGGCATCGCCGCGACGTCGCTCCTGATCACCTCGTGTTCGGGTGCCTCGCCGACGAGCGATGCCACTGGTGCTGACGCCGACGGCTACGTCGCCCAGGTCGACGACGGCCTCGAGCCCACCGGCGGCACGCTCAACCTCCAGCTCGACTACGACACCGCCGAAACGGGCGGCCTCGACCCGGCGACGGCCGAGATCGCCCGCTCCTGGAGCATCGAGGGGCTCGTCTACGAATCGCTCGTGACCATGGGGCCGAGCTTCGAGATTCAGCCCGAGCTCGCCGAGTCGTGGGAGCAGACCGATGACACGACATACGTGTTCACGCTGCGTGAGGGCGCAACGTTCTCGAACGGCCGCGACGTCACCGCCGACGACGTGGTCGGCTCGCTCGACCGCCTCATCGAACTCGGCGCCGTGTGGTCGAGCCAGCTCGGCCCAATCGACTCGATCGAGAACACCTCGTCGGGGGACGCGCAGGAGGTCACGATCACGCTCGCGACGCCCTACACCCCGCTGCTCGCGGCCCTCGCGAACACCCCCGCCGCCGTGCTGCCGATGCAGGAGCTCGAGGCGGGCGAGTTCGACCCGGCGACCGAGATGCTCGGCAGCGGGCCCTTCACGATGGCCGAGCACCGGCAGGATGAGTCGTGGACGTTCGAGGCCAACCCCGAGTGGTGGAACGCCGAGAACCTCGGTGTCGACACCGTCGAGATCGGCATCTCGAGCGACGACCAGACCCGGCTCGCCGCGCTCCGCGACGGGTCGACGCAGTTCGCCACCTTCGCGAACCCGGATGCGCTCAACCTGCTCTCGCAGACCGGCAGCGTCACCGCGGTGAGCCAGGAACAGAGCGACTACTTCTACCTCATGCTCAACTCGGTGAACCCCGATTCGCCGTTCGTCGACGACGAGCTCCGCAACCAGGTGAACGCGGCGCTTGATCGCCAGCAGATCGCCGACATCGCCCTCGCCGGCGCGGGCTCGCCCACCGCGGTCACGCCGTCGAATCTGCCTGGCGCGTGCTCGGTCGATTCGCTGCCTTCCACCAGCGTCGAGGCCGACGCGACCGCCTTCGAGGGGCAGGAATTCACCCTGCTCATCTACAGCGGCGACCCGTCGCTCTCGGCGGTCGGACAGGTCGTGCAGCAGCAGCTTGAGCAGCTCGGCGCCACGGTGAACCTCGAAACCCTCGACTACGGCACCTACTCCGAGCGGGTCTACGCGACCCAACCGGGCGACTTTGAGATGGCCCTCGGCTGGTTCGCCGGCTATGGCGACGCGTCGATGGTGACGTCGTGGTGGAACCCCGACACCGCCTTCTTCAACGCCGGCTTTACGCAGTCGCACGACGACCTCAACGAGGCGATCGCGACCGCGCAGCAGCTGCCCGACGGCGACGAGCGGACCGCCGCCCTTGCTGACGTCTGCGGCCTCGCCGATGGCTACGCCGAGATGATCCCGCTCGCGACGCGACCCACCGTCATCGGCTTCCGTGGCGACCAGGTGCAGGCGAGCATCCTTGCCGGCGAGGGCTACGGCGACTTCCTGCGCGGCCTGCCCGAGTTTCGACTGACGCAGGGCTAGGCCGCAATATGGCACGCTGGGCACTTCGCCGAGTCCTCACCGGGCTGGTCACGCTCCTCGGCATCGCCGTGGTCGTGTTCCTCTCGGTGCGGCTCGTGCCGGGCCAGGCCGAGCGGGTGCTGCTCGGGCCGCTCGCCTCGGCCGAAGATCGGGCGGCGCTCGTGAGCTCACTCGGGCTCGACCGCGACCTCTTCACGCAGTTCGGGCTGTGGATCTCGAACGTGCTCACGGGCGACCTCGGCACCTCGATCATTTCGCGGCAGCCGGTCACCGATGAACTCGCGCTGCGGCTGCCGGTCACGGCGACGCTCGCGGTGCTCGCACTCATCATCGCGCTCATCGTCGGCATTCCCCTTGGCATCTGGCAGGGCGTGCGGGCGCACCGCAAGGGCGGCGCGATGGTGTCGCGCGTCGTCAGCGGGCTCGCCATCAGTGTGCCGGAGTTCGTGCTCGGCGCGCTCGTGGTGCTCGTGTTCTCGATCTTCCCGCTCGGCATCACCATCGACGCGGTGACCCCGGTCACCGAGAATTTCTTCGCGGGGGTGGCGTCGCTACTGCTGCCGGCGCTCGTGCTCTCGGTGTTCTATGCCGCCGCCACCGCGCGCACCGCGCGGGATGCGACCCTCGGCGTCCTCGTCGAGCCCTACATTCAGGCGGCGAAGGCCCGGGGCGACCGGCCCGGCACGATCATCCGGCGCCACGTGCTGCGCAACGCGTCGATCCCCATCCTCACCCTGGCCGCGACCCTGCTCGCGTACCTGCTCGGCGGCGCCGTGATCGTCGAGGGCCTCTTCAACGTGCCGGGCGTCGGCTCCTACATGCTGCTGGCGATGGACCGGCGCGACTTCGCGGTGGTGCAGGCCGTCGTCATGTTCGCGGCGATCGTGTTCGTCGTGGCGAGCATGGTGGTCGAACTCGCCTCGAGCCTCATCGACCCCCGCGTCTCTTCGGTGGAGGCCAAATCATGACCACCACGATTGCCCGCGTGCGCCGCGACCCGATCCTCTGGTTCGCCGTCGGCGTGCTCACCGTGCTCGTCCTCGCGAGCGTCGTCGGCCAGATTGTGCCGGGGCTCAGCGACGGAACGTCGACCGTCGGCGGCCGCTTCGAGCCACCTTCGCTCGCGCATCCGCTTGGCACGGATGGGCTCGGCCGCAGCCTCTTGGCACGGCTCCTCGAAGGCATCGGCACGACGTTTCTGATGTCGGCCATCGCCGTGTTGCTCACCTCCGCGCTCGCCGTGGCCTTCGGCATCGTGGCGGCGTACCGGGGCGGCTGGGTGCGCGAGGTCGTGCTGCGGCTTGGCGACGTGCTCTACTCGTTCCCCGCGATCCTGCTCGCCCTCCTTATCGCGGCGGCATACGGGCCGGGCGGACCAGCGGCGATCGCAAGTATTGTGCTCGTCACCCTGCCACTCATGACGAGGATGGTCGGTGCCGCGGCCGCACAGGTAATGCGTCGGGACTTTGTCGTGAGCGCGCGGATCTCGGGGGTGCGGGCGCCGGTCATCATGGTGCGGCACCTGCTCACGAACGTCTCGGGCACCGTCATCGTGCAGGCGACCTACGCGCTCAGCGTCGCGATTCTCGTCGAGGGTGGGCTCTCGTTCCTCGGCTACGGCGTGCAGCTGCCCGCCTCCTCGCTTGGCCTGCTCGTGAGCGAGGGCAACGTGTACCTGCTCACCGCCCCGTGGATCCTCCTCGCCTCCGGCGGCACGATGGTGCTCGCGATCCTCGCGGTGAACCTGCTCGGCGACGCCCTGCGCGATCGCCTCGAACCCAGAAGCGCGGTGGATATCTCATGAGCCTGGTCAGCATTGACAACCTGGTCGTTGAGTTCGGCACGCCGAGCGGTCCGGTCCGCGCCCTCGACGGCGTCGACTTCGACGCCGAGGCGGGGGAGCGAGTCGCCATCGTCGGCGAGTCCGGCAGCGGCAAGTCGACCATCGGCTCGGCCATCGGCGCGCTGCTGCCGACCACGGCCCGCTACACCGACGGCGCCATCGAGGTGGCCGGGGTCTCGGTGCTCAAGGCCGCGAAGCCCGAGCTTCGGCGCCTGCGCCGCGAGGTGCTCGGCTATGTTCCGCTAGACCCGATCGCGACGCTCGACCCCACGAAGCGCATCGGTCGCCAGCTCGGGTTCGTAGTGGGCGACCTCGGCGGCGACACCTCGGCGACGGCGCTCGCGGAGTTGCTGGCTCGGGTGCGCATCCGCGAACCCGAGCAGGTGCTCCGGCGATTCCCGCACGAGCTCTCGGGCGGAATGGCGCAGCGCGTCGCGATTGCCTTGGCGATCGCGCGCAAGCCGCGGGTGCTCATCGCCGATGAACCGACCGCCTCGCTCGACGCCAACGTGCGTCGCGAGGTGCTCAAGCTGCTCTTTGACTTCGCGGCCGAGGCGGGCGTCACCGTCATCTGGCTGAGCCACGATCTCGAGGCGGTAGCGCGCTGGTGCGACCGGGTGGTCGTGATGTACCGGGGCGCGGTGGTCGAAGACGGCCCGCCCGACACGGTGCTCACGACGCCGCAGCATCCCTACACGCAGTCACTGCTCGACGCGCTGCCGTCGCGGCTCGAGGCGGGCGTCGAGGTGCGCACCTACACCCAGATGATCCGCGCCGGCGAACTCGACGGTGAGGAAGGAGCGCGCCATGAGTCTGCTTGAGATCAACGACCTCTCGGTCGTCTTCGGGCGGGGTCAGCGCCGCAACGTGGCGCTCGACTTGGTCACCCTGAGCGTTGAGCCCGGCGAGACCCTCGGCCTGGTCGGGGAGTCGGGCTCGGGCAAGTCGACGCTCGCGTCGGTCGCGCTCGGCCTGCGCGCGCCGACGAGCGGCGAGGTGACGTTCGACGGCGGCCCACTCACGCGCCGGCGGCTCGCGGGCCGCATGCAGGCGGTGCTGCAGCAGCCGGTGTGGGCTTTGAACCCGCGCATGTCGATCTTCTCGTCGGTCGCTGAACCTTTGCGCGTGCGCACCCGTGATCGCAGCGAAGTGCGGCGACGCGTCGAGGAGATGCTCGATGCTGTTGCCCTCGAACCAGAACTCCAGCAGCGTCGACCGCACGAGCTCTCGGGCGGGCAACGCCAGCGGGTCGCTATCGCGCGGGCGCTCGTGACGCATCCCGAGTTCATCGTGTTCGACGAGGCGGTCAGCGCGCTCGACGTGTCGGTGCAGGCCCAAATTCTCCAGCTCATCCGCAAGCTGCAGCTCGAGCACGGCTTTGCAGCCCTGTTTATTACCCACGACATGTCGGTGGTGCAGTACATCGCCGACGAGGTGTGCGTGCTGCGTTCGGGGGAGGTCGTCGAGCTCGCCCGAGCCGATGCCTTCGCGGCCGGCCCACAGCATCCCTATTCACGATCACTCTTGGAGGAGCGATGACCCATTTGAACCTGCTGCCGCAATCCGACTGGGATGCGGCGCCGCGCACGACAGCGCGGTCGAGCTTCGCCGACCTCGAGATCAACGACGATGCCGCCCGCACCCCGACTTCTGGCTCGGGGCGCGACGTGGTCGAATTCGACTTCCCCGGCGTGCGCGTCGGCACAGCCGAGTACGCCGACGGCCCGACCGGCGTGACGGTCGTGGAGTTCGACGGCGGTGCGCGCACCGCGATCGACGACCGCGGCGGCGCGGTCGGCATTACCGGGCGCTACGGCTATAACTCGGCGATCGCGCTCACCGGCGGCTCGGTGCAGGGCCTCGCGGCGGCGAGCGGCGTCACCGACGCGATCATGGCCGAGCAGGGCCGCAAGACCGGCTTCGCCGACCTGGTCGCGGTGTCGGGGGCGTGCATCTACGACTTCGCGGTGCGCGACAACGCGATCGCGCCCGACAACGCGCTCGGCCGGGCCGCGCACGCGAACGCGCGAGCCGGGCAGGTGCCGATCGGCCGGGTCGGCGCTGGCGTCGCGGCGAGCTGCGGCAAGATGAGCCCGAGCTCGACCGAGTGGGCTGGCCAAGGTGCGGCGTTCGTGCAGGTCGGTGACCTCAAGGTGCTTGCCATTGTCGTCGTCAACGCGGTCGGTGTTGTGCTCGATCGCGACGGCCGGGTGCTGCGCGGCAACCTGCAGCCGGACGGCACGCGCCGGCACCCGATCACCGACAGCCTGCTCGCGTTCGACGGCGAGGGGCAGGATGCGGCGCGAGCGTTCCAGCGCGGCAACACGACCATCTCGACCGTCGTCACGAACGCGAAGCTCAACGACATTGACCTGCGGCAGCTCGCCACCCAGGTGCACTCGTCGATGCACCGAGCCATCCAGCCCTTCCACACGGCGCTCGACGGCGACACCCTCTTCCTCGCCACGACCGACGAGGTCGAGTTGCCGTCGTACGACCCGCGGCAGACGCTGAGCCCGAGCGTCGCCTCGGTCGGCGCGATCGCCTCCGAAGTCATGTGGAACGCCATCATCGAGAGCGCAAGGTAACCGTGCACACTTTCCCCAACTATCACGCGCCCGATGGCCGGGCGCTCGTCGACTTCGTCGCGACGACCCCGTTCGCCATCGCCGTCACCTCGCAGGCGGGCGCGCCGATCGCGACGCACGTGCCGGTCGTGTTCCCTCCCGGCGTCGACCCCGCCGACCACGACTCGCTCGTAGGTGTCACGCTGTGGTCGCACCTCGGCCGGGCGAATCCACACTGGCAGCGGATGCTCGAGCAGCCGGAGGTGCTCCTTATTCACAGCTCATCGCACGGCTACGTCTCGCCCACGCTCTACGAGCAGCCGAAGTCGGTGCCGACGGTCGACTACACCGCGGTGCACCTCACCGGTCGAGTCACGGTGCTCGACGACGAGGGCGCGCTCCAGGTGGTCGAGCAGACAGTTCGGCAGCTCGAGGGCACTCGCACGCAGGAGTGGGACATGACGGATTCGCTCGACGTGTTTCGGGCGATCATTGGCGGTGTCGTCGCATTCGGCATCGAGGTCACCGGCGAACAGGCGGTGTTTAAGCTCAGCCAAGACATGTCGCACGAGATCCGTGGCCGGGTGCGCGACGAGTTTGCCGGCCAGGGCGGCGAGCCCGTACCGGGATGCCCGCACACCGACCTCGCGCGGCTGATGGACTCCCTACCCGACAGCCCGGCGAACGAGGCGGCGAAGTGATGCGCGTCCACGAACTGCGGCTGCTCGAGACAGAGCCGTTTGCCCGCGGCGAGGAGTACGGGCGCGCCCTTGCCGAGCAGGTGCGCGCGAATGCGGCTCGATACCTGTGGGCGTTCGGCGAGCTTGGCGTGGCCGCCGAGACCGTGCGACGCGTCGCCGAGGAGTCGTTCGAGGCGCTCGAGGCGTGGGCGCCGACGCAGGCCGACGAACTGCGCGGCCTGGCCGCCGGATCCGGGGCGAGCCTCGCCGATCTCGCGGCACTGACGGCCCGCACCGAGGTGCTCGCGTACGCGCCCCACGAGGCGCTCGAGTGTTCGACCGTCGTGCGGCTCGACGCCACCGGGCCGTCGGGGGTGCAGACGTGGGACTGGCACGCCGAACTCGTGCCCGACGCGGTGCTGTTGTCGGCCACCGTGGGCGACCGGCAGGTGCGCACCTTCGCCGAGACGGGGATGCTCGGCAAGATCGGCACGGCGGGCAGGCTTTCGCTGTTCCTCAACATCCTCAGCCACGAGTCGGACGCCCGCGGTCAAGGCGTGCCGGTGCACGCCGTGGCCCGCCGCATCCTCGAGGAGGCCGACACCGTCGAGCAGGCCGTGGCCATTGCTGAAAGTGCGTCGCTCAGCGCCTCGACCGTGCTGACGGTGCTCGAGGCGCCCAGCGCGGCGAAGCCCGAGGGCGACGCCGCGAGCATCGAGCTCTCGCCTGCCGGAGTCGCGCTCGTGCGCGCAGAGGGCGGGCTGCTCGCCCACACGAATCACTTTCTCGACCCGACCCTTGCGGCCGGCGATGCCGCATCCACACAGTCAACGACGGATGTTCGACTCGCGCACCTGCGCGCCGTCGGCCCGGGCGTCGTGGCCGCCCGCAGTGCCACCGAGCTTGCCCAAGCGATGTGCGGCGACGGGGGAGCCAACGCGCCAGTGTGCATGCGCCCGGCCGACTCCCCGTACCTGGCCGACCGGTGGGAAACCCTGATCACGATCGCCATGGTGCCGGGAACGGGTGAGCTGCATTGGCAGACGGGAACACCCGCGGAGGTGACGGACGCCGAGTTCCGGGTGTTCGGCGGGTAGGTGGCTATCCAAAAAACGAACTCTCCCGCCACTGGCCTTGACGGCAAATAGCTTGAGAGCACGTCGACTCGCGCACCGCAGCGCGGTCGACACCGCACACGTTCTCAAGGGAGTGAACTCATGCCGCACATCGCAATTGTTGGCGCCGGAGTGGCCGGCCTGCACCTCGGGCTGCACCTGCTGCAGCAGGGCAAACAAGTGACGATTCTCACGAATCGCACGGCACAAGACGTCTTTGACGGCCGCATCATGAACAGCGTCTCGCACATGCACGTGACGCAGGCGATCGAGAACCAGCTCGGTATCGGCGACTGGCCCGACGTTGACGGCTACTACTACCGCCACCACCACTACAACGGCTGGGGCGAGGACCGCGAGTTCTACGGCGACTTCACGATGCCCTCGCGCGTCATTGACTACCGCATCTACCTGCCCCGGCTCATGCGCGAGTTCGAGCAGCGGGGCGGCGAGCTCATTATTCGCGAGCTCGACCGCCCCGGCATCGAGGCGCTCACCGAGCAGTACGACCTCGTCGTCGTCTCAACCGGCAAGGGCGAGATCGGCGCGATGTTCCCGAAGCGCGAAGACAAGTCGCCCTACTCGAAGCCGCAGCGCCACCTCACCCTGAGCCTTTGGCACGGCGTGCGCGAACTCGACCCGGCCGGTGTCGCCGTCAACGTCGTGCCTGGCGTCGGCGAACTCCTGGTGATTCCCATCTGGAGCCACGCCGGCCGCGTCACCGCACTGCTCTTCGAGAGCGTGCCCGGCGGCCCGCAAGACGTGCTCAACTCGACGAAGCAGCACGAAGACCCGGAGGGTTTCCGCCAGCGCATCCTCGACGTGCTCGAGACTCACTATCCGCCGGTCTTCGACCGCGTCGATCACGACAAGTTCGCCCTGACGAGCGACAAGGATGTGCTGCAGGGCGCGTTCGCCCCGTCGCTGCGCGAGGACTTCATCCAGCTTCCGAACGGCAAGTTCCTCCTCGCCCTCGGCGACGTGCACCTCACCCTCGACCCGGTCACCGCGCAGGGCGGCAACGCTGCGGCGAACTCTGCGAAGGACACGGCGGCGGTGTTCGCCGAGGACGATGTCTACGACGAGCACTTCCTGCGCAAGGTCGCGCGCCGTCGCGCCGAGCGCGTCGAGGCCGCAAACGACTGGGTCAACATGATGATCGCGACCCCTGGTCATGAGCGCATCGGTCAGTTCTTCACGGCGATGGTCTATGACAAGGCGCTCGCCGACGAGTTCACCGAGAACTTCAACTACCCAACCCGCCAGCTTGATCTGCTTTCGTCGCAGGAGCGAGTGGATGCTCGTACCGCGGCGATCCTGCAAGCCGCGTCCCAGCCCGCGTAAAGGACACCATCATGCACAAACTCCTCGTGCTCTACCCCGAGCCCATCGATCGCGCCGCGTTCGTTCAGTACTACGAGTCGACCCATCTGCCGCTCGCCCGCAAGTTGCCCGGCCTGCGCGCGTGGCGCTACTCCACTGATGTTGCGCCGCAGGCCGACGGCAGCGCATCCCCCTACTTCGCCCTGTTTGAAGCCGAGTTCGACGACATCGATGCGTTCCGGGCCGCCATGTCGTCGCCCGAGGGCCGCGCCGTGGGCGCCGACGTGCCGAACTATGCCAGCGGTGGCGCGATCGTGCTCGACTACCCCGTGACCGAGGGGGAAGTCTCATGACCGCGCCCGACCCCATCCGCGAATTCAAGCGCGCGATGTCGCACCTCACCTCGGCGGTGAACATCATCTCGACCGACGGGCCGGCCGGCAAGCTTGGCCTCACAGTGAGTGCGGTGTGCCGCGGCTCAGACGATCCGGCCACGGTCATCGTCTGCATCAATCGCACAAGCAGCGCTCGCGACGTGTTCGTCGACAATGGGCGCCTCGCGATCAACGTGCTCACCGGCAACCAAGAACTGCTCGCGATGCACTTCGCAGGCCAGACGAGCGCATCCATGGCCGAGCGGTTCACCTGGGATATCTGGAGCGAGCTCGACGGCCTGCCGACTCTGCGTGATGCCCGTGTTGCGATCGCCGGCACCATCGTCGACCGCCTCGAGCATGGCACGCACTCGGTGCTGTTCGTCGCCGTCGACGAGCTTCGCACCCGGTCGGGTAGCGGTGGCCTCGTGTACGATTCACGCAACTTTCACCAGGTCGGTGCGAGCGCGTTCTAGAGGAGATCGCACATGACTGAGCCGACCTCGTTGCCGCTCGAGGTGCGCAACACGGCGTCAGACGTGGATCACGCCCGAGCGATCGGCGAGCAGATTTGGTACCCGCACACCCTCACGCCGTTGCGTGGCGGGCAGAAGTTCACGATGAACTACAAGTCGATGCTGCTGCCCGGCACCACGGTAGGCACGCTGCGCTACTCGACGGGCATCGTGATCGAGACCAGGGCTGAGCATCAGAATGACTATCAGGTCAACGCCTCCCTGCTTGGCAACCTGCGCATCGCAGTCGGCGGTGACGAGCGAGTACCCGTCACGTCGGCGCGGGCGCAGGTGAACGGCCTGCACGTGCCCATTGCGATTCACGGCTGGGATCGCCCGAGCGTCATGCTCGGCGTGAAGATGCGCCGTGACATCGTTGACCGCGCCGTCGTGCGGTACTGGGGCGACGTGCCATTTGACCCCGAGGGCGTACCCACCTCGCTCGACGTTGGCGATGGGCAAGGTCGCCGCTGGCTTGAGTTCGTGCGCGGCGTCATGCGCCTGCCGACAACCGAGAACGAGGTGGATGCGGGGCTCGCACGGTACTACTCGGAGCGCACGATCGGCGGGTTCATCGCGCTCATGGTACGCGAGACAGGCGACGACGCCGAGTCGCGATTCCCCATTCCCGCCGACATTGTCGACCACGCGCGAGAGGCGATTGCGTCGACGGTCGGTGCGCCCCTCTCACTCGACGCGCTCGCGGCAATCACTGGCGTCACGGGCCGGGCACTGCAGCTCGCGTTCCGGCGCCGCCTCGGCGTGACCCCGCTCGAGTACCAGCGCATCGACCGGATGCACCGGGTGCGACGCGAGCTCGAGTCGGGGCAGAGCACCACGGTGCGTGACGTCGCGATCGCCAACGGATTTGTGCACCTTGGTCGCTTCGCCCAGCGGTACCGCGAACGCTTCGCCGAGGCGCCCTCTGAGACCCTAGCCCGCGCCGCTCGGCCCTAGTCGACGAAGGCGTCGGGGTGCAGCTCGACCTCGTCGGTGCCGGGCGAGTACCGCGAGAAGTCGGTCACCCCGACCGCCTCGAGCACGTCCTCGCAGAGCAGCGCCTG
The DNA here is from genome assembly GCF_023370115.1 of Gulosibacter sediminis. Classification (NCBI taxonomy): domain Bacteria; kingdom Bacillati; phylum Actinomycetota; class Actinomycetes; order Micrococcales; family Microbacteriaceae; genus Gulosibacter; species Gulosibacter sp. ACHW.36C. Next base: position 2,700,964 of record NZ_CP097160.1, read on the forward strand.
GCCGGCCACCGTGTCGCCGGGCGCTGTGAGCACCGCGTGCGCAGCATCCGAGTAGAGCTCGACCGTGCGCGAGCGGCGGTAGACCTCTTCGCCGCCGAGGATGTTGAGCACCGCGGCGGTCTGAATCGTTGTGCGCGGCCACAGGGCGGTCGCGGGGATGTGCGTCTCGGCCCCGATGCCGAGGGTCGCGAGGGTCATGCCGTACTTCGCGAGCATGTAGGCCGGGTACGCGCCGAGCCACTTCGCCGAGAGGTTAAGGGGTGGCGAGAGGGTGAGGATACGGGGGTCCTCCGAAGTGCGCAGGTACTGCAGCGCCGTGCGCGTGAGCAGGAACGTGCCGCGAGTGTTGATGTCGTGCATGAGGTCGAAACGCTTCATGTCGATTTGTGCCGAACCACCAAGATTGATCGCCGACGCATTATTCACGACGATGTCGATGCCGCCGAACTCCGCGACCGTCGCGCTCACCGCATCCTGCACCGATGCCTCGTCGCGCACGTCGCCGACGATGGCGAGCGCCTTCGCCCCGGCGTCGGCGCCGGCCGCGCGAATCTCGTCGGCGGCGGTGTGCACGGTGCCCTCGAGCTTCGGATGCGCCTGGTCGGTCTTCGCGATGATGGCAACGTTCGCGCCGTCCTGCGCCGCGCGCTTCGCGATCGCGAGGCCGATGCCGCGGCTACCGCCGGACATGAGGATGGTTTTGCCTGCGAGGGTCGTCGTCGTGGTCATTGCGTCTTTGCCTCCATGAACTCGTGCTCGTCGGTGAGCTGCTGCGGGGAGTCTAGCTTCGCGCGCGAGATCGAGTCTCGCACCCTGTAGAGTCCCTCAGGTCGTGGATGCTGCGCGCCACGTAAACTTGCAAGTTGTCCCGCAGAGAGCTGTGGGAACTATGTTCGCGTCGAAGGGAGTCCAGGTGCGATTCCGAGTCGGCGCATACGGCGTCATCGTGCGTGACGGGCAGATCCTGCTCGCGCACTGGAACTCGCGCGGCCGTTCGGGCTGGACGCTGCCCGGTGGCGGCATCGAGGCGGGCGAAGACCCGCACGACGCCGCGGTGCGTGAGATCTGGGAAGAGACGGGCTATCACGCCTCGATCGACCAGCTGCTCGGCGTGGACTCGATCATCGTCAACGGCCGCAACAAGCGCCGCAAGGGCCGCCCGACCGAGACGCCGCTGCAGAACGTGCGCATCGTGTACCTCTCGACGGTTATCGGCGGCGAGCTGCGCGCGGAAGAGAACGGCACGACGGACGAGGCGCGCTGGTTCGACCTGCGCGAGGTGAAGTCGCTGCAGACGGTGTCGCTCGTGCGCGTCGCGATGCGGCTCTACCACGAGCGACCCCGCAACGGGCACCTCGAGGGCCTCGGCGGTCCGAAGCGCAAGGCCGCGACGCCGATCGAGGTCGACGACGCCAAGGCGGAGCAGCCCGAAGAGTAGGCCTCAACAGCAAGCGGCCGCCCACTTCGCAGTGGGCGGCCGCTTCGCTATTCAGCGCGACTAGTCGTTCGAGACCGTCTTCACGGGAGCGTCGAGCTCCTCGTCGGCGATCCAGAGGTCGTCGTCAGCGCGGAAGGTCTGCCAGAGGGCGTAGCCCACCGCGGCAACCGCCGCGACGCCGGCGCCGATGAGGAACCAGCCGCCGACACCGGGGCCCGACTTCGCATCCTTCTTCGCCTGCTTCTCGAGCTTCTTCTGCTCCTTGGCCACGCGCGCCTGCACCTTCTCAACGTTGGCGGCGGCGTTCTTGCCGAAGTCCTGCGCCTTCGCCTGCACGGTCTGCAGGGTCTGGTTGTTGTCGACGAACTCGCGCACGGCGCCCGTCACGTTGCCGCCCACCTGGGCGACGGCGGGGAGCACGCGGTTCTGGAACTGCTCGCTCGCACCCGAAAGCGCCTGGCGGCCCTGCTTCACACCGCGGTCGAATGCCGGGCGGAGGTCCTGGTCGACCTTCTTGCGAATGACGGGAGCGATCTCCTTGTCGGCGTAGACGCGGGCTTCGCCACCCGCACGGCCTGCTAGGTCGCGCACCTTGGCAAAAACTGCCTGCTGCTCCGACCAGAGGCGGTCGGCGTCCTTACGCAGTCGGTTGACCTTGCGCTTGTTCTTTCGAGAAAGTGCCATGTTTATCCTCCGGCGTTCACGATTACGCGTTCGCACGCATCCTGTGCGTTCGTACGTATCTTGTCATGCGTTGGTCGCTGTTTCCTGAGTCGGCCGGACCATACACCCAGGTCAAAGACCGCTATGAAAAGATGAACGCATGACGAACGCAACCGCAGTCATGACGCTGCACACCACCCTCGGCGACATCAAGCTGAACCTCTTCGGCAACCACGCGCCGAACACGGTCAAGATCATCACCTCGCTCGCCACCGGCGAGCTCGAGTGGACCGACCCGGTCACCGGCGAAACCAAGGAAGAGCCCTTCTACGACGGCGTTGTCTTCCACCGCATCATCAAGCAGTTCATGCTGCAGGGTGGCGACCGCACCGGCACCGGCAGCGGCGGCCCCGGCTTCAACTTCGACGACGAGATCCACCCCGAGCTCGACTTCACCAAGCCGTACATCCTCGCCATGGCGAACGCCGGCAAGATCGCGGGCCGCGGCACGAACGGCTCGCAGTTCTTCATCACCACGGTGCCCACCACCTGGCTGCAGGGCAAGCACACCATTTTCGGTGAGGTCGCCGACGACGCCTCGAAGCAGGTTGTCGACGCGATTGAGGCCGTGCAGACCGACGGTCGCGACAAGCCGCTTGAGGACGTCGTCATCACCTCGGTCGACGTCGAGAGCCTCTAGGCCCGCGCCACCTCCCTCCCCAGGTACTTCATGACCTCTTCGCCGGCCGGCGCCCCCGAGGCCCGCTCCGACAACTTCTGCTTCCGCCACCCGAACCGGCAGAGCTTCGTGCTCTGCCAGCGCTGTGGCCGCACGATTTGCCCGGAGTGCCAGACTCAGGCGCCGGTCGGCGTCATTTGTCCCGAATGTCTTGCCGAGCAGCAGGGTCGCGTGCGCGAGCAGCAGCGGATGCACTCGAAGCAGCGGGTGCGCGCGGCCGGGGGTCGCATCGGTCAGCTCCGCAGCCGCCTGATCGGCAGCGGCAGCCCCGTCACGTACACCCTGATGGGGCTCATCGTCGTGGTCGGCGTGCTGCAGTGGCTCACGCGCCAACTCGGCACCGACCTCATCGACACGTACGGCTCGTACTCGCCGCAGTTCACCGACGCGCGGCACTACTATCCGAACGGCCAGCTCGCGTTTGAGCCCTGGCGGATGCTCACCGCGGCATTCCTGCACGGCTCGTTCCTCCACCTCGCGATGAACACGCTGACGCTGTGGATCTTCGGCCGCGCACTCGAGCCGCTCATCGGCTCGCTGCGGTTTGCGACGCTCTACGTGGTCTCGGCGCTCGGCGGCTCGCTCGCCGTCGCGCTGCTGGCCCCGAGCAGCTGGGTGATTGGCGCATCCGGTGCCGTGTTCGGCCTGTTCGCGGCTTGGTTCCTCGTGCTGCGCAAGACGGGGCAGGACGTTACGTCGATGCTTGTGCTCATCGGCATCAACGTCGCGGTCTCGTTCATCAACCCGGGAATCTCGTGGCAGGCACACGTCGGCGGGCTCGTGGTCGGCCTCATCTGCGGCTCGCTCACGCTGCTCGACATCGACCGCGGCCGCAAGAAGCCCGGCAAGATCAAGAACGGCCGGCGCAAGTGGCCGACGCTCGGGCTGTGGTTGCAGCTCGTCGTTGGCGTGCTCTGCCTTGGCATTCCGCCGCTCGTCGGCACCCTGCTCTAGCGACTTATCCCCAGATCAATCCACACCTTGGGGATAACTACAGTCTTGTAATTACATTCGTGTAGTTCTCCACACCAGTGTATAAGCTGTGGATAACTCTGCGCAGAGAAAAACCGCCGGTCAACCCGAAGATTGACCGGCGGTTTCTGCAGTTGTGCCCAGGTGTGGATGCGCCCAGGCCGCTATTTCCAGTTTGACATCATCAAGAACCCAACGAGCGCGATGCCGAAGCCGATGAGGATGTTCCAGTCGCCGAGGGCGCCGACGGGGGCCCGGCCGGACGACATGTAATAGACCAGGATCCAGATGAAGCCGAGCAGCAGGAACCCGAACATGATCGGCTTGAACCAGACGGGGTTGCCCTCGGCGGCACGGCTCTCGGCCGCGGCGGCGGCGCGCGCCTGCTCCTTCGTGAGGGGCTTGCCGTCGGTCGCCTTCTTCTTGCCCGAGCCCTTCGGCTCGTAACGCTTGCCGCGGGCCTCGGCGGCGATCTGCTTCGAACGCTCGATGCGCTCGCGTTCGGCGCGCTTCTTGCGCTTCTCTTCGGCGCGCAGCTCGTCCTTCGTCAGCGGCTTCTTCGCCGCCTTCTTGCGCTTGGTCGCACCCGCGGCTGAGGTCGCCTCGTCGTCGTCATCCGCCTCGTCGTCGTCAGCCTCGTCGTCTTCGAGCTCTTCCGCGTCATCGCTGTCGTCGGCGGCATCTTCGAGGTCGTCGTCGACCTCGTCCTCGAGGTCTTCGTCTTGAACCTCGATGATGTCGTCGGTCAGCTCGTCGTCGTGACCGGCCTTGGGAGTCTCGTTGGGCATGATGGCATTCTAGCCGTCTACAATTGCGCGCATGACTTCGCCCGCTCCTGACGCCACGAGACGTTCACGGAAGGAGCAGCGGCGAAAGCGCGCGCAGCGCATCACCGTGACGGGCGTGCTCGGCGAGCTGCTGCTTACGGCCGGCCTCGGCACCCTTGCGTTCATGGGCTGGAAGTACTGGCTCAACGACGTCATTCAGGGCAACGAGCAGAACTCCGCGGGCAGCGAGCTGAGCCAGGAGTTCGAGAAGAACTACACCGACGCGCCGGCACCCGACGATGACAACGGCATTCCGGTGCGCACGACGCCGACCGACTCGGCCGAACCGTTCGCGGTGCTCTACGTGCCCGCCTTCGGCGCCGACTACTCGCGCACGATCGCGACCGACATCACGCAGTACGGCGTGCTCGACCACTATGTCGGCTACTACATGGACTCGGATGCGCCGGGCGCGATTGGCAACTTCGCCGTCGCTGGCCACCGGCTCGCGTACGGCGCGCCGATGCAGAACATCCCGAACCTGCAGGTGGGCGACCATGCCTACGTCGAGACGGTCGACGGATGGTACGAGTACGAGTACCGCTCGGGCGAGTATGTCGACCCGTACGAGGTCTCGATCCTCTCGGACGTGCCGCGCTACCCCGACGAGCAGGGCGACGACCGCATCCTGCTCATGATGACCTGCAACCCGATCTATTCGGTCGCGGAGCGCGTCGTCTCGTACTCAGTGTTCGTCGAGTTCACGCCGCGCGCCGATGGTGCGCCCGACGAGATCGCCGACGTCGTGAACGAGCGAAACCAGAACGACGGCCAAGACACCGGCCGCGAATAGGAGACGGAATTGTACGGAGCGCTCTGGCGAGCATTTCCCGGCCCGTGGCCGGTGAAACTGCTGTTCATGCTCGTGGTCATCGCCGCGGTGCTCGCGGCGTGCGTGCTGTGGCTTTTCCCGTGGATCGACCAGACCTTCCTGACGCCACAGGACGTCACGGTCGGTCTCGAGGCACTAACTCGGAACTAGCCGGGGTCTAGCGGTTGCCGATGCCGCCGTTATCGCCGTTGCCGTTATTGCCACCGTTGTTCGAGTCGCCCGAGTCACCAGTGTCGCCCGAGTCACCGGAGTCGCCGGTGTCCTCACTCGGCTCGGGGTCGGGCTCGGGGGCGCTGCCGGTGCAGTAGCTGAGGCCGACCTCGCTGCCTTGTGCGACCGGGCCGGGGGCGACCGACATGTTCACGACCGGGCTGCCGTCCTGCGCCTCGCAGGTGGGGAGCTCCTGGCGCACGGGCGTCAGGCCGAGATCGGTGAGTTGGCTCTCGGCGTCGGCGAGCGACTGCCCGCGTACGTCGGGCAGGGTCACGTTGCCGCTCGAGACGTAGACGTTCACCTTCGAGCCGGGCTCGACCTCGGTGTTCGCGCTCGGCTCGCTGCGGATGACCTGATCGGCGGGTACGTCGGGGGAGTCCTCGTTGATGATGGTGCCGAGCGTGAGCCCGACGTCCTCGAGGGCCGTCTTCGCCTCGGACTCGGACATACCCTCGAGCGAGGGCACGCCGATCGCATCGGGGCCGGACGAGATCGTGATGGTCACCGTGGTGTCGAGCGCGACGCTCGAGCCCTCGGGCGGCGACTGCGAGATGACCTCGCCCGCGGGCACGTCATCGCTCGCGGCATGCTCAACCCGGGCGGTGAGGCCCACGTCCTCGATCGAGGCGGTAGCCTCCTCCTCGGTCATGCCGACGACATTCGGCACGGAGGCGCTGGTTTCGGGCAGCGTCATCGGCTGCAGCAGCAGCACCCACAGCAGCACGCCGATGAGCACGGCCGCCACGAGGGTGACGGCGCCCCAGATCCACATGGCCGGAGGGCGGCGCTGCACCTGCGGGGCGCGATCGTCGTCCTCGTTCATCGAGTTGAGGGCCGACTCGGTCGCGTCGATCGCGGTCGGGCCCGCGCCAAACAGCTGCGTGGCGGCCGACTCCTCGGCGACCGAGCGCGTGTACGAGGGAGCGATGCCCTTGAACGCGTTCTGCAGGTCGGTGCGGAACTCGGCGGCGGTCTGGTAGCGGTCGTCGGCGCGCTTCGCGAGCGCCTTGGTGACCACCGCATCCAGCGCCGGGGTGACACGCGAGCTCAGCTCGCTCGCGCGACGCGGCGGCTCGGTGACGTGTTGGTAGGCGACGGCCACGGCCGAGTCGCCCTGAAAGGGCACGCGGCCCGTGAGCATCTCGTAGAGCACGATGCCGGCCGAGTAGAGGTCGCTGCGACCGTCGACGGTCTCGCCGCGGGCCTGCTCGGGCGAAAAGTAGGATGCGGTGCCGAGGATCGCGGTCGTCTGCGCAATCGTGCCGGCGGTGTCGGAGATGGCGCGGGCGATACCGAAGTCGGTGACCTTGACCTCGTCGGCCGTCGTGACCATGACGTTCGCGGGCTTGATGTCGCGGTGCACGACGCCGGCGCGGTGGGAGTACTCGAGCGAGGTGAGCAGCCCCGACATGTACTTCTCGACCTTTTCGTCGCTGAGCGGCTCCTCGGCCATGATGTCGCCGAGCTGCTTGCCGTCGATGTACTCCATGACGATGTACGGCACGACGATCTCGAAGCCGTCGGTGCGCACGAAGGTGTCCTCGCCCGCGTCAAATACGCGCACGATGGTCGGGTGCGTCATGCGCGCGGCGGCCTGCGCCTCCTGGCGGAAGCGCGTGCGGAACGAGGATTCGCCCGCGAGATTCGTGTGGAGGAGTTTGACCGCGACGTGCCGACCGAGGCGTTCATCAGTCGCTGCGTAGACCTCGGCCATTCCGCCGCGGCCAATGCGCCGTCCGATCTGGTAGCGGCCAGCGAGAGTGCGTTCTCCCTGGATCACTTGCTGAACTCCTCAGTGTTGGTGGCACCGGCTTTCCGGTGGAACGGCTGCCGCCGATCACTACAGACTGCCCAGTGTATCGACCGCGCGCATCCGCCGGGGCTCGCAGCGCGGGCAGGCCCTTATTCGCCGTCGGTATTGCTGTCGTTGGCGTTCTCGTTTGGTTGCGGCGTAGCGGAGGTACTCGGCAGCTGTTGCTGCGAATCACCTTGCTGGTCGAGGTCGAGCGACGTCTCGGGCGAGGTCGGTACGTCAGATGACGAGCACTCGGGTTGGTACGAGGCCGTGACCGACGTCGCACCGCTCGGGATGGTCGTGGTCATTGACGTCGACGACGCACCCTGGGTGTACGGCGTGGTGCCGGCGCTTCCGCCCGTCCAGGTGAGCGTGACCGTGTAGCCCGAAACGGACTGACCGGGAGGGCACTGACCGTCGAACGAGCTCCACTCGACGACGAGGTCGGTGCCGTCCTGCGTGAGGGTCGGGCCGTTCGAGGGGCCGCTGTCGACCGCCGCGACGTCGGTGTAGACCGTGACCTGCACCTCGTCGCCGACGGTGAGGTTGCCGGTCGGGTTGACGCTGATGACGGTGTCGACGTCGCTCTGGCTCTGGGCCGACTGGCCGTCGACCTTCACCGGGTTGAGGCCGAGGCCGGTCAGCTCGGCGGCCGCCTCGTCGTAGCTCATGCCCACGAACTGGCTCGACGAGATCGAGACCGTTTCGGCCTCGGTCTCGGTCGGGGTTGGCTCGGGCGTTTCGGTCTGCGTGGCCGTGGTCGTCGGCTCGGGCTCGTTGCCGTTGTTCTGCAGCAGCGCAAAGCCGAGCAGGCCGAGCGCGAGGGCGAGCAGCACGAGGGCGGCGATGAGGATCCAGCGCCAGTTGCCCGGCTTCTTCTCCTTCTCTTCCTCGGTCTCTTCTTCCTCGGCGTCGGTCGGCGCGACCTCGGCGCCCTGGCCGTTCTGGCCCATGAGTTCGTCAAAAGGGCTGTACTGCTGCGTCGCCTGCTGAGGGGCGCCGAGCACGGTCGTCGACTGCTGGTCGTTGCCGAGCAGCTGGGTCTGGTCGAGCGGGGCGGTCGCGGTACCGACGCCGAGCACCGCGGGCACGGCCTGCGCCGCCCGCTGCACGTCGCCGTCGCGGAGCGCCGCCGAGGCACGCGAGAACGCGGCCGCCGACTCCGGGCGATCCTTCGGGTCCTTCGAAATCGCCGAGATGACGAGGTTGCGCACCGGCTCGGGCACGGTCACCGGCAGGGGCGGCGGCGCGTCGTTGATGTGCGACATCGCGATCGCGACCTGCGACTCGCCCGTGAACGGGCGGCGGCCGGCGAGCGACTCGTACGCGACGATGCCGAGCGAGTAGATGTCGGTCGACGGGGTCGCCGCGTGACCCGAGGCCTGCTCGGGCGAGAGGTACTGCACCGTGCCCATGACCTGGCCGGTCGCGGTGAGCGGCACCTGGTCGGCGATGCGTGCGATGCCGAAGTCGGTGATCTTCACGCGGTGGTCGGGCGTGATGAGCAGGTTGCCGGGCTTGATGTCGCGGTGCACGAGGCCCGCGCGGTGGGCCGCGCCGAGGGCCGCCGCGGTCTGCGAGACGATGTCCATCACCTGGTCGGGCGGCAGCACGCGCTCCCGCTCGAGGATCGTCGACAGCGCCTCGCCGGGCACGAGCTCCATGACGAGGTAGGCCGAGCCGTTCTCCTCGCCGTAGTCATAGACGTTCGCGATGCCCTCGTGGTTCACGAGCGCAGCGTGCCGCGCCTCGGCGCGGAAGCGCTCGAGGAAGCCGGGGTCGCCCATGTACTCGTCCTTGAGGATCTTGATGGCGACTTGGCGACCGATGACGAGGTCGGTGGCTTCCCACACCTCGCCCATACCGCCGATGGCAATGCGGTTACCGAGTTGGTACCGATTACCGAAGGTGACTCCGTGTGCAGGCCTCATACCCCAAGCACCGCCTTAATCACTGCTGCTCCAATTGATGCCGCCAGTCCGTTTCCGGTCCCGCTTTGTCCCATGCCGCCGCCGTCTTCGAGAACGACCGCGACCGCTACCTGCTGCCCATTCGATTCGGCGAAGCCGGTGAACCAGAGCGAGTAGGCCTCGCCCTCACCGTTCTGCGCCGTACCCGTCTTACCCGCCACGTCGATGCCGGCGATCGCCGCGTTCGTCGCGGCGCCCTCGCTGACGCTACCCTGCATCATGTCGGTGAGCTTGTCGGCCGTCTCCTGCGAGATCGGCGTGCCGTAGCTGCTCACCTGCGGGCCCTGAATCTCGTCGAGGTTCGGTGTGAGCACGCTGTCGACGACCGTCGGGTTCATGAGCTCGCCGCCGTTGGAGATGGCAGCCGAGACCATGGCCATCTGCAGCGGCGTCGCGCGCACGTCGAACTGGCCGAAGCCGGTGAGTGCGGTCTGCGCGTCGTCGAGCTCGTCGGTTGGGTACTGCGACGGCGTCGATTCCATCGGAATCTCGAAGCTGTCGTTGAAGCCGAACGCCTCTGCCATCTCGCGAATCTTCTCGTCGCCGAGCTTCACCGCGAGCTGCGCGAACGGGATGTTGCACGACAGTTCGAGGGCCGTCTTCAGGTTGGTCTTCTCGCCGCTGCCGCACTTGGCGCCGTGCGAGGGGTTGTAGATGACCGAGCTCGAACCGGGCAGCTCCCACTCGGTGGGGTTGTCGAGCTCCGTGTCGGGTTCGACGATGCCCGCCTCGAGGGCTGCCGCCGCGACGACGATCTTGAAGACCGAGCCCGGCGGGTTGAGATTGCCGGCGATCGCGCGGTTGAAGAGCGGGTTCGAGGGGTCGTTGAGCAGCGCGTTGTATGCGTCGATGACCTCTTGGTCGTCGTGCATCGCGAGCGAGTTCGGGTCGTATGTCGGCTTCGAGACCATCGCCAGGATAGCGCCGGTTTCGGGGTCGATCGCGATGACCGCGCCCTGCATGTCGCCGAGCGCATCCCAGGCCGCCTGCTGCGCATCCGGGTCGATCGTGACCTCGACCGCCGCGCCGGCGGGCGAGCTGCCGGTGAACATGGCCTGAAGGCTCGTGAAGAACTGCGAGTCGGAGCGGCCCGAGAGCTCGGCGTTCATCGCCGACTCGAGGCCGGTCGCGCCCTGGTTGGCCGAGTAGTAGCCGGTGATCGGCGCGTAGAGGGCGCCGTTCTCGTAGACCCGCTGGTACTTGTACTGCGTGCCGTCGGCCTCGGACTGCACGATCGGCGTGCCGTCGATGAGGATCGGCCCGCGCTGCGTTTCGTAGCTCGCGAGCAGCACGCGCGTGTTGCGGCCGTCGGCGGCGAGTTGCGGGGCCTGGAAAACCTGGATGTACGTCGACGAGCCGAAGAGCGCGAGGAACATCGCGAGCAGGATGATGCCGATGGCGCGGATGTTCTTACTCATGCGGATGCCCCCTCTCGGTTCGGTGTCGGATTGCTGGCGTACATCTCGGTGGCGGTCGCGCCCGCCTGGCTGCTGCGAATCGTGTCGCTCAGACGCAGCAGGATCGCAATGATGATCCAGTTGGCCAGGAGACTCGAACCACCCGCCGCGAGGAAGGGCGCGGTGAGGCCCGTGAGCGGAATCACACGCGTCACACCACCAATAACGATAAACACCTGCAACCCGATGACGAACGAGAGGCCCGTCGCGAGCAGGCGACCGAAGTCGTCGCCGCCGAGGTGACCGATGCGCAGGCCGCGGGCGACGATGATCAGGTACATCGCGAGAATCGCGAAGAGGCCCGCGAGGCCGAGCTCTTCACCGAGCGCCGAGATGATGAAGTCGCTCTCGGCGAGCGGCGTCAGGTCGGGGCGGCCCTGGCCGAGGCCGGTGCCGATGAGCCCGCCGTTGCCGAGGCCGAACAGGCCCTGCACGAGCTGGTAGCTGCCGCCGCTCGCCTCGTAGAGGCCCGGGTCGAACGGGTGCAGCCACGCGTAGATGCGGTTGCCGACGTAGCTCATGTTCATGGCCGCGACGGTGCCGCCGCCGAGGAACAGGAGCAGACCGATGATGACCCACGAGATGCGCCCGGTCGAGACGAAGATCATCACGAGGAATAGGCCGAAGTAGAGCAGCGAGGTGCCGAGGTCGCGCTGGAACACGAGCACGCCCATGCAGAAGGCCCAGACGATGAGGATCGGGCCGAGGTCGCGCATCCGCGGCAGGCGCAGGCCGAGGAACTTGCGGCTCACCATCGAGAGTGAGTCGCGGGCCGTCACGAGGTAGCCGGCGAAGAAGATCGCGAGGGTGATCTTTGCGATCTCACCGGGCTGGAAGTTGAAGGGGCCGACCGAGATCCACACGCGCGCGTTCGCGCCGGTTGCGGCGAGGCCCGGGATGAGCGGCAGCACGAGTAGGATCAGCGACACCGCGCCGAAGAGGTAGGTGTAGCGCTGCAGCACGCGGTGATTGCGTAGCGCGATGAGCACGGCGATGGCGATCGCGATGGCGAGGCCCGTGTAGACGATCTGCGAGATCGCTTGGGTGCCCGGCTGCTCGGGGTTGTCGGCGAGGTCGAGCCGGTAGATCATCGTGATGCCGAGGCCATTGATCGTCGTGGCGAGCGGCAGCAGGAACGGGTCGGCGCGGGGGGCGCGGAAGCGCAGCACGATGTGCACGCCGAGCGTCAGCACGAGCAGCGCGCCGAAGAGCGTGACGACGTGCCAGTCGAACGTGTTGTTGACGCCGAGCTGCACCTGCAGCAGCGCGCCGAGCACGATGATGTAGGCGACGACGAGGAACCCGAGCTCCATGTTGCGCAGGCCCTGGCGCCGCTCGCGGCGGCCGGTGATCTGGGCGGGTGCCGTCATGGTCACTCACCTCCCGACGTGGCGGATGCGGTGGCCGAGGAGGTCGCGGTCGGCGTCGGCGTGCTCGTCGGTACCGGCGTCGCCTCCTCTTCGGGCTGGGTGGGGGCCGTGCCGTTGATGAGCCGTTCGACGAGGTCCTGTGCCTCGGCGAGGGTGGCGAAGGCGATCGTGCCTGTAACCTGCGAACGCTGGTAGGGGTTCAGGTCGTCGACCGAGAGGTCGGTTTCGTCGATGACCTCAGAGAGTTCGAACGAGCCGATGTTCGCGTTGACCCCCTGGTAGATCGCGACGTTGCCGTTGTATTCGCCGACGTAGTAGCGCGTTTGCGTCCAGCTGTAGACGAGCGCGCTCGCGCCGACCATGACGGCGATGAGCAGTACGACGGCGGCCGACCAGGTGATGCGCCGCATGAGGCGGAAGCGCTTCTCCTCGGCGAGGATGCGGTTGAACATCTCGTCGGTCGGGGCCGCGAACTCTTCGTTCTCGGGCCGGGCCGCGAGCTTGCGGCGTGACTGCAGCACGTCGGGCAGCAGGCGCTTGACGCGCTTCGGGGCGTTCGAGGCATAGCGCATCGGGTTGACGGCGGCGCCGACAACCTTGGGCTTGATGCTCTCGAGCGGCTTCTCGCCGATCTCGAGCACGACCACGGTGACGTTGTCGGGGGCGCCGTTGTCGAGCGCGAGCTGCACGAGGTCGTCGCCAACCTCGCGCGATGACTCGACCTTGCGCGCGAGCACCTCGGCGATCTGGGCTTCGTCGACGTAGCTCGAGAGGCCGTCAGAACAGAGCAACCAGCGGTCGCCGTCGACGGCGGGCACGACGTAGGTGTCGACGTCGGGCGCCGTTTCGACGTCGCCGAGCACACGCATGAGCACCGAGCGGCGCGGGTGCACGAGCGCCTCTTCGGGCGTGATGCGGCCGGCGTCGACGAGGCGCTGCACGAAGGTGTGGTCGACCGTCACCTGTTTGAGCTCGCCCGAGTGGTAGCGGTAGACGCGCGAGTCGCCGATGTGGCCGATGACCATTTCGTCGCCGATGCGCGTGATGACGTCGGCGGTCGTGCCCATCCCCTTGAGTTCGGCGTGGGTGCGTGCCGCGTCGACGATGAGCTCGTTCGCCTCGTGGAGGAGTGCCGTCAGGCCCTCCTGTGCCTCCGAGACCGAGGTGAATTGCACGTCGTGCTCGGCGAGGAACTTGACCGCGATGGAGGACGCGACGTCACCGCCCGCGTGGCCGCCCATCCCGTCGGCAACGGCGTGAATGTGCTTGCCGACGAGGCCAGAGTCCTGGTTGTTCGACCGGACTCGACCCACGTGCGACACCGCGCCGGCGCGTACGATCTGCGGCATTAGCGAAGCTCAAAGGTGGTCGTGCCGATTCGCACAACGGTGCCCCGGCGAATTTCCACGGGCTGCGAAACACGCTCGTCGTTGACGTACGTGCCGTTGGTCGAATCGAGGTCCTGCACCATCCAGGTGTCGTTCCACTTGAGCAGGCGGGCGTGGCGGGTCGACGTGTAGTCGTCCTGGATGCGCAGGTCGGCGTCGGGCGAACGGCCGATGAGCAGCGGTTGGTCGCTGAGCTTGATCTCGGTGCCGCGGCGCGGGCCCGAGGTGAGCACGACCTTCTCGAAGGTGGCCGGGCCCTGCGGTTGCGCCTGCTGAGGGCGCGGAGCCTGGGCCGCTGCTGGCGTGGGCGCCGCGGCGGGAACGGGCTGCGGCTGCGGGGCAGTGCCCTGCTGTCGCGACTGCTCCATCGCGCGCTGATAGTCGCGTGAACGCGAGCCGAACAGGTCGCTGCGCAGGGCGTAGATGATCGAGAAGATGAAGATCCACATGATCGCCAGGAACACCAGGCGCAGCACCAGCAGGGTCAGTTCGCCGCTCATTGCATGCCTCCTGGTCGTTGCAGATAGCCCGTGTCATCGCTCGGTGAGGCTTGCGGCACCACCTGGAAATAGAGCTGGGTGCGGCCAATCTCAATGAGCGAGCCGGTCTCGAGTGCCGCTTGCGAGACGCGCCGGGCATTGAGCTTGGTGCCGTTCGTCGAGCCGAGGTCGCGCACGCCGGCGCGCTGGCCATCCCACACCACTTCGGCGTGGCGGCGCGATGCCCCGCCGTCGTCGATGGTGATGTCGGCGTCGCTGCCGCGGCCGATCACGTTGCTGCCCTGGTGCAGCGTGTAGCGGCGGCCGTTGACGTCGAGCACCGGAGTCCAGTCGACACGGCCTTCGACGCTGCGCGACTCGATGTTGAGCTGGCCCTCGCTGAGCGAATCGTCTTGAAGCAGCTTCACCGAGAGGCCACCGGCGAACTGATAGTGCTGCCGACTCGCGTGCTGCTCAATTTCCTGCACGAGAGTGCTGGTGAGCGAGTCACCGAGGCCGGCGAGCCGGTCGTAGTCGGCGGGGGAAACGATGACGTGAAAGCGGTTGGGCACGAGGATGCGTTCGCGCGACACGATCGAGGCGCGCGTGTCGCATTCGCGCTTGAGCGCGGCGACGATTTCGACAGGCTGCAGGCCAGATTTGAACGTCTTGGCAAACGCGCCGTTGAAGGCGCGCTCCAGCCCCCGTTCAAATTTGTCAAGAATTCCCACACTGTCTCCTACGTACGAGGTCTACCGTTGGCATAGTAGTGGCCGAGTATGAGTTGCGTGTGCCGTCCTCGCCTACTCGTGACGATTGCGCCCGGATTATGGTAGGGTCGTTCCTTGCGCGCGAGTGGCGGAATTGGTAGACGCGCACGGTTCAGGTCCGTGTGCTCGTGAGGGCGTGGGGGTTCAAGTCCCCCCTCGCGCACCAGATAAAAGTCGCAAGGCATCGTTGATTCGGTGACTTGCGACTTTCTGGTTTTCCTCCCGGATGCGCGCCCCGGAGAGAACGGCACGGGCCCGCTAGAACGGGGCGGGGTCGTTGACCGCGTCATAGCCCTGATCCTCGACTGGCCTGAAGATCGGCCCCACCGGGACTGGTTCGACCGTGACCCATTCGCCGCGTGGGGTTCGCCACCTGACTTTGCCGCCACCGAGTTGTTCGCATTCCCACGGACGCTGATGTTTCAGCGTGTGGTGTTTTGGACAGAGGTGTCCCAGGTTTTCGACATCGGTGTTGCCGCCCGCGGCCCACGGTTTCGTGTGATCAAGTTCGCTTTGATGCGCGGGTCTGCGACAACCCGGGAACAAACACACTTGATCCCTCGCTTGCAGGAACCGTCGCATCGATGGCGTCGGAGTACGCGAATCGACGGTCAACACGTGCCCGGTGATCGGGTCGGTGAGGATTCGTTGGAAGCATTTCGCCTTGGAGGCCATGTCGCGGGCCTCGGTCATGCTGACCGGCATCATCCCGTTCAATGTCGCGACATCACGCGGTGCGTCCGGGTTGAGGAGGTTCATGACCGGCATGACGATGCTCACCGTCGCGGTCACCCGCGAGCGACCCTTGGCGTCGTACTCGCCCATGCTCTGCGGCGTCGTGGTGAGGAAGGTCTCGACGAACAGGTCGGCCATCAACTGGCGCACCGTGCGGGGATCTTCGATGAACTCGGCATCTGCAGGGGAGAGCGCTTCCCCGCGTGCCTGTGCGTCGCGGACGCGGCGCCGGTGTTCGTCGGCCTCGGTCACGTGCTCCTCACGGAGCGCTTTGGCTTGCTGGTGCATGAGGTCGTACATCGCGTGGGCTTGCAGGGTCGGGACGTCGGCGGTGATGCGGGACATGCCGAAGTCGCGGTCTTCGATCGTGACGTGGCGTGCTTGGTATTCGTGCTCGAACGCGGCCTCAAACTCTTCGGCCCCGAACGCGGCCGCGAGTTTCCGCGCGAACGCGTCCGTGTCCGAGACCGTCTCGCCTTTCGCGAACTCGAGCACCTTGCTCGCGTAGTCATCGCGGCGCGCGTCGGGCACGATGCCCGCATGCCGCAACAGCGCGCGGGCGTGCCGCATGGTCACTTCGGCTTCGCGGAGTGGGTCGAGCCACACAACAAAATCGGTGCCGAGGCGGTGCGCGTCATACGCCCGGTTCAGGAGCGCGGTGTCGGACTCGTTCGTGTGAATCCCGAACTCGGCCACGATCGACCGCAGGTTCAACCGCAGCAAATCGTCGGGACTCGCCACCGAGGTACGTTCCTGCAGTTGCGCGTAGGTGCGGTGCTCTGCGACGGCGTAGGCCTGCGCGAGCCCCATCATCTTCATGTACGCGCCGACTTGTTCGAGTTTCGCCCCGTTCAACACCATGCCCTCAATTGCCGCGAGCGCGTCATTGAGCCCGTCGGTCTCGGGAGGAGGGGTGGTGCCGTCTGGCCGGTGCTTCGGTGCACGACGCATCGACTCATCAGCAGAGTCGAAGCCGGGTGGGGGAGTCGTTGCGGTCATCGGGCGTCAGCTCCTCGAAGGTGCGTCAATGCGGGGAACCGTTGTCGTAAGTATATACGCTCGCTCGTGAAACTGGAAAGGAACAAATGTGCTAATACTGCCAGGTTGGATGTTCGATTGTTCGAGCATGGGCGGGCCGGTTTGGGCTCAAGTTCACTGTGGCATGAGCCACCGACATCGCTGTGGCGCTCTGCCGGAATGGAGCGGGAGCGGGGTCTCTGATGGCGTTGCTCAGACCATGCCGCTTCGACATGGTTGCGCCGGCAGGGTTGAATGCGGCGGTTGTGGGGAGGGGCTGTCCAAATCAATAGGAACATGACCCGCCGGTCCCGCTTGCTCGCTGGCCTACCTACGCGGCTTGCTCGCGGCCGGACGCTCCTCTCCTGGTTGCTTGCCTACTGACGCTCGTGTGTGCCGGTGCCCTCGCATCCATACTCAATCGCCGCCGGACCACTCGCGCCAAGCACTTCAATAGCTGACTGGCTTGCCTGCCACCTCGTAAATCGCGTTCCGCTCGACGTGACCATTCCGTGAGGCGCCCATCCTCCGGCAGACCGCCCGCTGTGACCGCATCCAAGCAATTGCCCGCAAAGTCTTACTGTTATACAGTTGCTCAGAATCCGATCGGACCCTCGATACGTGCAAGTACCGGGAGCGACACAAAGGAGTAGGAAATGGCGCAGATCAGCCCCATCGTGAAGCAGGCCACCCCGGTGATCGTCGACAGGGCCGAGGGCAACTGGATCGTCGGCACCGACGGCGTGCGCTACCTCGACTTCACTTCCGGCATCGGCGTCACCTCGACCGGTCACTGTCATCCGCGCGTCGTCGAGGCCGCCCGCGCGCAGATCGGCAACGTCATCCACGCCCAGGCGACGACCGTGATGCACAAGCCCCTCCTCGAACTCACCGAGAAGCTCAGCGACTACCTACCCGAAAACCTCGACTCCGTCTTCTATGCAAACTCCGGCGCAGAGGCCGTCGAGGGCGCGCTGCGCCTCGCGCGCCAGGCGACCAACCGGCCGAACATCATCGCGTTCCAGGGCGGCTTCCACGGCCGCACCTCGGGCGCCTCGAGCATCACGACCGCGGGCACGAAGTTCCGCAACAACACGGTGCCGCTCATGGGCGGCGTCGTGATCGCGCCGTTCCCCTACGCGTACCGGCTCGGCATGAGCGAGGCGGATGCGGTGCGCTTCGCCCTGCGCGAGCTCGACTACCTCTTCGCCACCACCACGAGCCCGAGCGAGGTTGCCGCCTTCATCATCGAGCCCGTTCTCGGCGACGGCGGCTACATCCCGGTGCCCGTCGAGTTCCTGCGCGGCATCGAGGAGCGCGCCCGCAAGCACGGCATCGTGCTCATCGTTGACGAGATTCAGTCGGGGGTGGGCCGCACCGGCGCGTTCTGGGCGCACACGCGCTCGGGCATCTCGCCAGACATCCTGATCACCGCGAAGGGCATCGCCTCGGGCTTCCCGATCTCGGCGATCGCCGCAAGCAAGGAGCTCATGTCCAAGGGCCTGCCCGGCTCGCAGGGCGGCACCTACGGCGGCAACGCCGTCGCGGCGGCGGCGGCCATCGAGACCCTCGACGTCATCGACGACGAGCAGCTCGTGCACAACTCGGCCGAGCGCGGCGAGCAGCTGCAGGCCGGCCTCAAGCGCATCCAGGAGCGCTTCCCAGTCATCGGCGACGTGCGCGGGCTCGGCCTCATGCAGGCGATCGAGTTCACGACGCCAGATGGCGAGGCCGACGCCGCCACGGCGGCGGCCGTCCAGCAGGGCGCCGTCGCCGAGGAGCTCCTGCTGCTGCCGTGCGGCCCGCTGGGTAATGTGATCCGCATCGTCCCGGCACTCACGGTGAGCGCCGAGGAGGTCGACCTCGCGCTCGAGCGCCTTGAGCGCACCCTCGCGAAGGTCGTCACGCCCGCCTACGCGAACTAGGACCAACCATGCCCGTCATCGAGGAGCGCGCGACCCGCGCCGCCGAACTGCAGCACCGGCTCGAGGCCGCAGGAATCGAGGTCGACGCATCCGAGCATCGTCGCCAGGCCTATTCCTACGACGCCTCGAACTATCGCGTGCGCCCGACCCTCGTTGCGTTCCCCCGAACCATCGACGAGTTGCGCGAGCTGCTGCGGGCGGGGGCCGAGACCGGGCATCCCGTCACCACGCGTGGCGGGGGCACCTCGATGGCGGGCAACGCCGTGGGCGAAGGCATCGTCGTCGACTTCTCGCGGCGCATGACCGCGGTCGACGAGATCGATCTCGAGTCGAACACCGTCTGGGTCGACGCGGGGGTCATTCTCGGCGAGCTGCGCGCGCAGGTGGAGCGCGCATCCGCCGGCAAACTCACGTTCGCGCCCGACCCCTCGTCACTCACCCGCGCCACGATCGGCGGGGCGATCGGCAACGACGCCTGCGGCAACCACTCGGTCGAGTACGGCCGCATGTCGCACCACGTCGTCGAGGTCGAGCTGCTCACGGCTGACGGCGCGCACCTGCTCGCCTCGGAGGGCGGCGTGCGCAGCGCCGACCCGACGCACCGACCTTCGATCGCCCGCGCGGTCGAGCTGAACGAAGCCCTGAGCGAGCTCGCGAACTCGAACCTCGCGGCCCTCCGGCTCGAGCTGCAGACGATTCCGCGCCAGGTTTCGGGCTACCACCTCGGCAACCTGCTGCCCGAAAACGGCTTCAACATCGCCCGCGCGCTCGCGGGCAGCGAGGGCACCTGCGCGATCATCCTGCGGGCGCGAGTCTCGCTCGTGCCGAAGCCCGGCCCGACCGCGCTGCTCTGCGTCGGCTACGCGAACACCGTCGACTCGGCGCGCGACGTCATGACGATGCTCGAGCACAAGCCGAGCGCGATCGAGGGCCTCAACAGCGCGATCGTCGACATCATGCGCCACCGCCGCGGCGAGGCGAGCGTGAGCTCGCTGCCCGCCGGCGACGCCTACGTCATGGTCGAGTTCTCGGCCGACACCATCGAAGCCGCCGCCGACAAGTGCACCGCGCTGCTCGAGCGACTGCGCGAGCGCGGCCTCGTGCAAGACCACGTCATCGCCACCGAGCCGGCCGAGCGCGCGAAGCTCTGGCGCGTGCGCGAAGACGGCGCGGGACTCTCGTCGAAGCGCCTCGACGACGTGCAGACCTGGCCCGGCTGGGAAGACTCGGCCGTCGCACCGCACAACCTCGCCGACTACCTCGCCGAGCTCCTCCCCGTCATCGACGAGCACGGCTACACGGCCTCGATGTACGGCCACTTCGGCGCGGGCTGCGTGCACATGCGCCTCGACTTCGAGCTGCGCACCGAGGCCGGTCGCGCGAATTTCGACTCGTTCATGCGCCGTGCCGCCGAGATCGTCGTGCGCCACGGCGGCTCGCTCTCGGGCGAGCACGGCGACGGCCGCGCCCGCAGCGCGCTGCTCGACGTCATGTACTCGCCCGAGATCATGCAGCTCTTCGCCCGGTTCAAGCGGGCGTGGGACCCGGAAAACCTGCTCAACCCCGGCATCATCGTCGACGCGGTGCCGTACACCGACGACCTCGTGCTCGACGGGCTGCCGGCGCCGACGCTGCTGCCGACCCCGCGCATCCGCACCGCAGGCGAGCCGGATGCGCGCGACGGCCACGCGCACGAGCTCGGCACGTTCGTGGGCAACGCCCACGCGTGTATCGGCGTCGGCCGCTGCCGGTCGACCACCGGCCGCTTCATGTGCCCGAGCTACCGGGCCACGAAGGACGAAAAGGACTCGACCCGTGGCCGTGCCCGCGTGCTGCAGGAGCTCGCGCGCGGCCAGGGCAGCAGCGCCGGCGGATGGGCGAAGCCGGAGGTGCGCGAGGCGCTCGACCTCTGCCTCTCGTGCAAGGCGTGCTCGACCGACTGCCCGACCGGCGTCGACATGGCCGAGGCCAAGTCGGAGCTCATGCAGGACCACTACCGCGGCAAGCTGCGGCCGTTCACGCACTACTCGATCGGCTGGCTGCCGCGCTGGCTGCCGCTCATCACGCGCGTGAGCGCGCTCGCGAACGTCGGCGCGAAGCTGAAGCCGCTGCGCTGGCTCGGCGAGCGACTCGGCATCAGCGCCCGCCGCCGACTGCCAGCGTTTGCGCGCCACACGGACCTCACGCGCCGGGTCGCCGAGGCGAAGTTCAGCGACAACGCCGACGTGCTCGTGTTTGCCGACAGCTTCACGAAGGCGTTCCGGCCCGAGGTGATTCCGGCCGCGGCGCGCGTGCTGCGCTCGACCGGCGCCGAGGTCGGCTGCACCGCCGACGCCTGCTGCGGCCTCACCTGGGTCTCGACCGGCCAGCGCGACGGCGCGACCAAACGCCTCGCGAACCTCGTCGACACGCTCGACGACGGCACCGAGCGCGACATCGTCGTGCTCGAGCCGAGCTGTGCCGCGACGATCCGCGACGAGGCACCGAAGCTCGTCGGCGGGGATGCGGCCGAGCGGGTCGCGCGCCGCGTGCGGTCGTTCTCGGTGGCGGTCGACGAGGCGATGGCCGGGGGCTGGGTGCCCGAGGCAACGCCGCCCGAGCGCGCGGTCGTGCAGACGCACTGCCACGAGCATGCGGTGTTCGGCTCGCAGTCGCAGCGCCGGGTGCTCGGCAAGTGGGGCGTCGCCGACGTTTCGGAGTCGTCGTCGTGCTGCGGCGTCGCCGGCAACTTCGGCTTCGAGGCCGAGCACTTCGACGTGTCGATGCAGGTCGCCGAGCACTCGATCATCCCTGCGCTCGAGCGGGGCGGCGAGGGCGCGCTCGTGCTCACCGACGGCTTCAGCTGCACCATGCAGGTGTCGCAGATCGACCCCGCGCGCGAGACCGAGCACCTCGCCATCGCGATGGATCCCGAGGGAGCCCGCCCGGCGCATCCCGCCTGATTGACAGGAATACCGCCTAACAGTGACGCATTTTTAACTAGGGTCGAGTACTGAGCCCCGAGGAGTCAGCCATGCCCACGCCCCAATCTCTCGAGACGGTGTCGGTCGCCGATGCCGCGACGAATCGCCTGCGCGACAGCCTGTTCGCCGGCGAGTTCAAGGCTGGCGAGGAGATCAAGGACACCCAGGTCGCGGCCGCCTACGGCATCGCGCGGCCGACGGCGCGAGTGGTGGTGCAGCAGCTCATTAACGAGGGGATGCTCGTGCGGCCGCCCGGGTACAGCGCCCGCGTGCGCTCGTTCGACCCCGACGAGGTGGCGGACATCTACCGGGTGCGCCGCCTGATCGAGCTCGACGCCGTGCGCGAGATCAAGTTGAACCGGCCGTCGCTCGACCGCGTCGCCCGCGCCCTCGAGGGGTTCGCGGACCTGCAGGGGAGTGAAGACGACTGGTCGCGCATCGCGGAGGCCGACGTCGCGTTCCACGCGGCGGTTGTCGACACCGCGGGCTCGCACCGCCTGCGGTCGTACTTCGCGGCGATCACGAGCGAGATCCGCCTGCTCATCGCGCTGCTCAAGGAGCAGTACACCGGCGGCGACGCCCTCTACGCCGAGCACGAGGAGCTCTACCGCAGCCTCGGCGACGACACCCCGCTCGATGAGGTCGAGCGCGACTGGCTCGCGCACCTCTCTTCGGCCGAGCAGTTCCTGGCGCAGCACCTGTCGCCGACCGACGACTGAAGTTCGCCGCTCGAGCATCCGAGCCCGCGCATCCGAAGCTCAGTCGGGCAAATTCTTTCCAACGCTGAAAAACTGTTATACAGTAATGCAGAGGCGGAGCTTCCGTCCACGTGACGACAGGAGTGATCATGGTTGATCTGACATCCTTCTCCGCGCTGAGCTTCGACGTGTACGGCACGCTCATCGACTGGGAAGCCGGCATCTCGAAGGTGCTCAAGCAGTGGGCGCAGGCACACGGCTCAGACCTCGACGATGAGGCGCTGCTGCTGGCCTATGCCGACAACGAGTCGGCCGTCGAGCGCGAATATCCGTCGCTCGCCTACGCGGAGGTGCTGCAGGCGGCGTTCCGTCGCACCGCATCCGACCTCGGCCTGCCCGTCACCGACGAAGAGGTGCAGGTGCTCGGTCGCTCGGTGCCCGAGTGGCCCGCGTTCGACGACACGCACGAGGCGCTCACGCGACTCAAACGGCACTACAAGCTCATCATCCTCTCGAACGTGCACCAGCAGGGCGTCGACGGCTCGATCAAGCGCATGGACGTCGAGTTCGACCAGGTGAACACCGCCGAGAAGATCGGCTCGTACAAGCCGAACCCCCGCAACTTCGAGGTGCTCGTCGAGAACCTCGGTGAGCTCGGCCTCGAAAAGCAGCAGCTGCTGCACGTCGCCCAGTCGCTGTTCCACGACCACGTGCCTGGCAAGAACGCCGGCCTCGACTCGATCTGGATCAACCGTCGCCACGACCGGCCGGGCTGGGGCGCCACCCCCGACCCCAAGGTCGGGGTGACGCCCGACGGCGAGTACAAGTCGCTCGCCGATTTCGCCGACGCGGTTGACGCCGCCTTCGCAGCAAAGGCCTAATCACATGGCAATTCTCAAGCTCGACAACGTACCCACCCAGCTGTTCATCGGAGGCGAGTGGGTCGACGCAGCCACCGACTCGCTCATCGACGTCATCAACCCGGCCACCGGCGAGGTCATCGCCCGCGTCGCCGACGCGAGCCCCGAGGACGGGCGTCGCGCGGCCGATGCAGCGAACGCGGCGCAGGAGGCGTACGCGGCGATGACCGCGCAGCAGCGCTCGCAGATTCTGTTCAAGGCCCATGCCCTGCTGCTCGAGAGCAAGGACGAGCTCGCGGCGATCATGACCGCCGAGATGGGCAAGCCCTTCGCCGAGGCCAAGGGCGAGATCGACTACTCGGCCGGCTACCTGCAGTGGTACGCGCAGGAGGGTCTGCGCGTACAGGGCTCGCACGGCCAGTCGCCGAGCGGCCGCGGGCAGATCGTGCTCAGCCGCGAGCCCGTTGGCGTCTCGCTGCTCATCACGCCGTGGAACTTCCCGCTTGCGATGGGCGCGCGCAAGATTGCGCCGGCGATCGCGACCGGCTGCGCCGTCGTCGTGAAGCCGGCCGAGAAGACGCCGCTCACCATGCTGTTCCTCGCGCGCCTGTTCGAGCGGGCGGGGCTGTCCGCCGGCGCGCTCAACGTCGTGACGACCTCGGCGTCGGGCAAGCTCACGGCGCCGATACTTGCGGACGGCCTCGTGCGCCACCTCTCGTTCACTGGCTCGACGAAGGTCGGCAGCCTGCTGCACAACCAGTGCTCGGCGCATATGATTCGCACCTCGCTCGAACTCGGCGGCAACGCGCCGTTCATCGTGTTCGAAGACGCCGACCTCGACAAGGCGGTCGTCGAGGTGACCGCGGCCAAGATGCGCAACATGGGCGAGGCCTGCACGGCTGCCAACCGCATCCTGGTGCACGAGAGCATCGCCGAGGAGTTCGGCCAGCGCCTCACCGAGCGATTCGCGCAGTTCACGGTCGGCAACGGCCTCGAGGACGGCGTCGACGTCGGCCCGATGATCGATCAGGCGAGCAGCGACCGGCTGCAGGGCCTCGTCGACAACGCCGTCGCGGGTGGCGCGCGCGTGCTCATCGGCGGAGAACTGCCCGAGGGCCCGGGGTCGTTTTACCCGCCAACCGTGCTCGCGGATGTGCCGCGCGACGCCGAGCTCACCTGCACCGAGCTGTTTGGTCCGGTCGCGCCGATCATCACGTTCACCGACGAGGATGACGCCGTCGCGATCGCGAACGACACCGAGTACGGCCTCGCCGGGTACCTCATGACGAACGACCTCGCCCGCGCGATGCGCGTCTCGCGCAAGCTCGAGATCGGCATGGTCGGCATCAACTCGGGCATCATCTCGGATGTCGCGGCGCCCCTCGGCGGCGTCAAGGCCTCGGGACTCGGCCGCGAGGGCGGCATCCTCGGCATCGACGAGTTCCTCGAGTACAAGTACACGTTCATCCCGAACGAGTAGCCGGGCGGCGGTGGCGACCGAGCGGGCCGGATAGAATGCGAGCATGCGTGCAGCCGAGGACTTTCGAGCCGGGCTGCGCGACTCGCTTCCGGTCGCCCTGGGGTACGTGCCGCTCGGCATCTCCTACGGCATGTTCGCCCACTCGGTCGGCTTGCCCTGGTGGCTCGCGACCCTGACGGCGCTCGTCATCTACGCGGGCTCGATGGAGTTCGTCGCCGCCGGGATGCTCGTGGCCGGCGCGCCGCTCGCCACGGCCGCGACCACGGCACTCTTCGTCAACTCGCGCCACCTCGTCTACGGCCTCAGCGTGCCGCTCGAACGGGTGCGAAACCCGCTGCTGCGCGCCTACGCGATCCACGCGCTCACCGACGAGATGTACGCGGTCTGCATCTCGCTGCCGCGCGACGCGCTCACGGGCCCGCGGCTGGTGGCGATTGCCGCATCCGCCCAGTTCTACTGGGTGTTCGGCACGACTGTCGGAGCCGTGTTCGCGACGCTCGTGCCGTTCGATCTCTCGTTCATGGGCTTCGCCATCGTCGCGCTGTTCGTGATTCTCGCGATCAACGCGGCGAAGGCGTCGGGGGAGTGGGCGCTGCTCGGCGTCGGCCTCGCGCTCGCGGTCGTCGCGGCGTTCGTGGCGCCCGAGGCGATGATGTTCGCCGGCCTCATCGCCTACTGCGTCGTCGCGATCGGCGTCGTGATCGTGCGCCGCCGGCGGGGCATCCACGCGACGACCCAGCCGAACCGCACGATGCCCGGCACGACGATCCCGGCGCACACCCGCGAAACTCCGATCATCGGCGAAGGCGCCCAAGGTGAGGAGGGCCGCCCGTGAACCCGTGGCACACCGCAGCATTGCTCGCCGTCATCTGGGCCGTCACCTTGGCCCTGCGCGCCGCGCCGTTCGCGGCGTCGCGCTGGCTGCGCGAGAACGACTTCGTGCGCGACCTCGGTCTACTGCTGCCGGTCGGCGTCATGGCCGTGCTCGTCGTCGGCATGCTGCAAGACACCCCGTGGTCGGGCTGGGGCTGGGTACCGTCGATCGCCGGCGTCGGGGTCACCGCGGCGCTCCACTTTTGGCGTGACAGCGTGCTGCTCAGCCTCGTCGGCGGCATCGCCGCCTACGGCGTGCTGCTCTTGGTCGTGCCCTAGCTGCTGAGCCATGGCGGCTGGCAGCGGTGATTCCTCATTGCCGCAGGTCCACGGGTACGGGTGCGCCCTGCGGACAAGGTAGTTTGAGACAGCGAAGCTGAGGTCTCAGCGCCTGCGTCAGTGAGCTCAACTTGCCCTCGCCCCGTGTTGTTTGCCCTGACGCCCCGCGCGCGTCGTCGCATCATGCCGGTCACGTGCCAGATTTCTTGGAGCAGCAGCTGTGCCTACGTCAACCACTCGCCGCGAACGGCTCCGCGCCGCTGCGCGGACCTTCGTCCCCAAGATCAGCACGGGGCGTCTGCCGCCGATGACGACGGCCATTCAGCTCGGCTTCGCGGCGTTTCTCGGCCTTGCCGTCGCGTCCTTTTTCTTCAGCGGTACGCAGCAGCGAAGTGCAACGGCGCTCGTTACGGGTGTCGTGGTGGTCGGGATCGCGACCGTCGTGACATTTCTCGCTGCCCGACTGCGCAAGTGGGAGCACAGCATCCTCGTGATCACCGTGCTCGACTTCGTGGCTCTCGGGCTGTGTCGCTACGGCACGCTGCCCGACGGCGGGGCGTTGTCGGTGGCGGCGTTTTACCCGGCGATTTGGCTGACCCTCACGTACCGCACCCGCGGCTTGGTACTGGCCACCGTGCTCGCGGTCGTCACCGTCACGGCTCCGACCTTGGCGATCCGCGCAGAGGGGCTGACCCTCGCACACGTCATCGTCGCGGCGGCGCTGCCCCTTTCGGTATTCCTCGGCGGCCGATTCGTGCTCGGCATGACTGAACGCCTGCATGCATCGCTCGCCAACCAGTCGCGGCTTGCCGCGATGAGCCGGGAGTCTTCGGGACTGCTGCAGTCGACGCTCAACAACATCGACATTGCCGTCAATCTGATTGATGACCGGGGCGGAACCGTCGTGCGGAACGAGGCAGCGGACCGGCTCATCCGGCAATACGGAAGCGACGACGGTGACGGCCTCCACGCGCTCGTGAGCATCGATGGGTACTTCCCCGACGGGGTGACACCGTATCGGCCAAGTCAGAGCCCGATTCGACGGGCAATGCTCGGCGAAACGATCCACGATCAACTCGTCTTGCTCGGCGAACCCGGCGAGCAGCAGCAGGCCATGGCGGTGAGCGCATACCCCTTGGAAACCGAAGGCGCGCTGCAGGGCCACGTCATGGTCGTCGCCGCGGATGTCACGTCCGTGCAGGACCTGCTGCGGCAGAGTGATTCCTTCGTGGCCTCGGTCTCGCATGAATTGCGAACGCCACTCACGTCGATTCTCGGGTACGTCGACCTCGCGATGGATGAACTTGAGCAGCTCCGCTCGGATGCGCGCAACGGCGCGGCCGCAACGCTGCCAGCTCTCGTTCGCGACACCCCCGCCCTCGAGTACATCGAGGTGGTCCAGCGAAATTCGGAACAGCTACTCAAGCTCGTCGAGGACCTCTTGCTCGAGCAGCGGATGCGAAGTGGTGAGTTGCACATCGCTCGACGCGAGTTCGACCTCGTCGCCTTCGCTCGACGCGTCCTCGATTCGCTCCGTCCCGCGGCAAGCGCGCGCGGCACGCAACTACGCCTCGTTGCTCCCGAGCAACTCACTCTCAATGCCGACAAACATCGAATTGCGCAAGTGATCGACAACTTGGTCAGCAATGCGATCAAGTACGGCGGCGACGATGGTGACGTTGAGACCAGACTCACCTCGGATCAGGTTGGCGTGACGCTGCAGGTACTCGACCACGGCCCGGGCATGACTGCCGACGAGTTGGCGACCCTGTTCACCCCGTTCGCGCGAGGAAAGCGGGCGATCGATTCGGCCCAGCCCGGAACGGGCCTCGGTATGTCGATCGTCGACCGGATCGTCCGTGCGCACGGCGGTACCATTCAGGCGAGTTCAGAGCTCGGTAGTGGCACCACCATCACCGTTTGGCTGCCGCACGCGGACGAGAGGCAAGATCAATGACCCGCGAATCTTCCGAATCGAACGTCACGTTCGTCATTCTTGGAGTGATTTTCTCGGTGGGCTACGGCGGTATCGCGGTCTACGTGTTCTGCCTCTCGGGCCTTGCCGGTGAGTTCGGCGAATCCGTGTGGCGCGACATTGCCGGCATCGTGGTCTCCATCACCGCCATGCTCGCGCTCACGTACGCGAGTCTGCTGGTGCTGACCTATCGGCGTCCGGACCGGAGCGAGCCCGGCGACCTGAGCGCGTTCGAATGGCACTTTCTCGTGCCTTGTCGCGACGAGGAGGCGGTCATCGGTGAGACGATTTCGTCCGCGCGCACCTCGTTCCCGAACTGCCACGTCTGGGTCATCGACGATGCGAGTGAGGACGCGACCGCGGCGATCGTGCGAGACCTCATGGACATTGACCCGAATGTGCATCTCGTGTCTCGCGTCGCCCCGAACGCTCGCCTCGGCAAAGGCAAGGCACTCAACGCTGCGTTCCGATCGGTGTCCGATTTCGTCGGCGGGGACGCGGCGTTGCGTCAGCGCACGATCATCGGTGTGCTCGATGCCGACGGGTACCTCTCTGGCAACGCCCTTGAGTTGTTGGCCGGGCCGCAGGGCTTCGGCAGCGACGAGCACGGCGCCGCACAGGTCGAAGTGTGGATGAAGAACCGGGGCGACCGCCGGCCCCGCGGCGACCGCGGTTGGTATCTGAACGGCCTTGGCCGATTCCTAGTGCGAATGCAGGACATCGAGTTCCGCACCTCGAACTCCGCCATGCAGCTGTTCCGGATGCTCACCGGAACGGTCGGCCTCGGCGGCAACGGCCAGTTCGCGCGCCTCACGGTGCTGGATGCGCTCGAAGAGGCGCACGGTGACCCGTGGGGGAACAAGCTCAGTGAGGACTATGAACTCGGCCTCAACATCATGGCGCTGGGCTTCAAGAACACCTACATTCGGGAGGCCCACGTGTCTCAGGAGGCGCTTCCCTACTTCCGCCGCCTGCTCACGCAACGCACCCGTTGGGCGCAGGGGATTATGGAATGCGCGGCGAACATCCGAGTGCTGAGTAAGGCCAATAGTCTGACCGTTGGTGGGTGGCTCGAGGTGCACTATTTCATCGCGCAGCCCGTGCTCACGATGCTCAACCTTGTGCTTGTGCCCACCCTCCTGGTGTTGGCACTCATAGACGGGTCGTTTGGATTCCTGTCGAACTCCCTCGCCTGGCTCGTCGTCGTTGCGGGATTGGTATTCCTCATCGCCCCCTACGCCGTCTGGCCGGTGCTGTATCGACGCCGTGGCGGTGAGCGAATATCGCTCCTCAGCAGTGTGCTGCTCGGGCCCACGTACCTCGTCTACGTGTACCTGACGTACTTCTACTATCCGCGAGCCATATTCCGCATGCTCACCGGGCGCAATTCGTGGGCGAAAACGCGGCGCAACGCCGAGGACGAGTCGGCCATTGCGGCCACCACCCCGGCCGCGCTGCGCACGATTCCGCTCGTCGACACCGCGGTCTTCGACGAGCTCGTGCTCGACCTCGAGGGCGAGCTCGCCGCCGTCACCGAAATTGTGGCGCGCTTTGTGGTTGCCTGGCCCCGCCGAATCGGTCAGCTGCGCGGAGCGGTGGCGAGCGAACAGCTCGAGGCGATGTGGGACGCGATCGGCAGTATCCGAGTCTCGGCCGCGATGCTCGGCGCTCCCCGGCTTCAGGTCGCCGCGGAGGAGTTCATCGAGCTGTTGAGGGAGCAACAGCAATCGCCCGGCACCGCCTCGACCGAGACGCGCCTCGATGACGGCACCGCCCTTGCATCGGAACTCGGTGTCGATATGGCGGCCGCTCGCCGTTCGGTCGGCGAAATCGCGCGCGTCGGTGTCGACACGGTTGTGGAGATGCGCAGCCGCTACCTCGAGGTCGACACGCGCATTCCGTCGCCGGGCGCCCAGCCCGTTACGCCGCGAGAATCTCGGTAAGTGTCGCGCGCAGTTCGCGCGGACGGAACGGTTTCGTGACGAACGCATCCGCTCCGGCCTCGAGGCTGAGCGTGCGGTACTTCTCCATCGCCCGGGCGCTGATGACGACGATCTTGCCCTGCGCCCGGGTGCGGATCTCACGCACGACGTCGACTCCGTCGATATCGGGCAGCCCGAGGTCGACCGTGATGAGGTCGAAGTTGCCGGCGAGAACTGCGGTCACACCGTCGCGGCCAGTGGCCGCGTAGTCAACGTCGAAGCCGTTTTGACGAAGCACCACCTCAAGGAGGTGCCGGATGTCGTCGTCGTCCTCAATTACGAGTGCGGTTCCTTGCGCAGCCATTTCGCCTCCGTTGCTTGTTTGGCGGTGCCCCTGGCTATCGCGGGCCCCGCGCTACTGTTCGTTGAACCCCACGGGGCAGCCGCTGCGCTCGTCGCCGGTCGTCGGCACGCGGTCGGGCAGCTGCGCGATCACCGAGATCGCGCCGGTCGGCGGCGCCACGGGTGCGTCGATGTCGAACAGCACGCGCATGGCGTCGACGGCCTCGTCGCTGCGGCGCTCGCGGGCGAGCTCCTTGATGCGCACGGTCGGCTCGTGCAGCAGCGAGTTGCCGAGCTTGCGCATGGCGATGGCGGTGGTCTCGTCGACCCCGAGGCGCGAGATCTCGTGCTCGACGCGGCCCTGAATGGTCTCGCGGAACGAGGCAATGAGCGCGGATGCGCGCTGCACGCGACGCTCGTCCTCAAAGTCGCGCGCGGCGCGGGCGACGATGCAGCGGGCGAGGTCGGTCGTGTCGAGGTCGTCGAGCGGGGCGTGCAGGCGAATGGTCTCGAGGTCGAGCACATCCACCCCCTGCAGCTTGCCGACGAGCGGGTCGACGTTGCGCGGCATGCCCATGTCGATGATGAGCTGGCGCTGCGAGTGCCCGGCGGCGAGGCGCGTGTTGCGCACGAAGCCGTGCTCGAGCACGTACTTGTCGGAGGTCGAGCAGGTGATGATCACATCGGCGCTCGAGACCTCTTCGGCGAACTCGCCGCTCGTCACCTCGGTGACGTCGTAGCGCTCGCCGAGCGTGTGCTGGCGGCCCGAGGGCGAGTAGACGCCAACGGTGCCGGCGCCGCGTGCCTCGAGGGCCTTGAGCGAGGCGCCCGCGTAGGCGCCGGTGCCGATGAGCAGGATGCGCGCGATCGCCCAGTCGCGCACCTGCGAGCCGGCGAGGTCGAGCGCGAGGCTCACGAGCGAGCGGCCCGTGCCGGCGAGGTCGGTGTTGGCCTTGACGCCCTTCGACGTCTCGGCGGCGATGCGGAACACGCCCTCGAGCGCGCCCGTGGTGAGCTGCTGCTGGCGCGCGCGCTGCAGCGAGCGGCGCACCTGCCCCGAGATCTCGCCCTCGCCGACGGCGACCGACTCGAGGCCCGACGACACCGAGAAGAGGTATTCGGGCACGTGGGTGTCGCCGAGCACGCGCATGTGGGCGCGCAGCGTGTCTTCGTCGACGCCCGAAAGCGTCGCGAGGCGCGCGAACATCGCGTCGATCGCGCCCGCCGAGGCGACGTCGAGGTAGAGCTCAACCCGGTTGCACGTCGAGAGCACGACGGCGCCGTTGAGACCGGGCACCTCGCGGGTGCTGTCCTCAACGGCCTGCACGGGAACTTGCGACAGCCGTTCAAGCAACGCAAAGCCCGCGCTGCGGTGACTCGCAGAAAGGCAAACAAGCATGATTCACCATCTTAGCTTCGGGCGCGAAAGTTCGGGAGTGGCGCCGAGATGCCAGACTTGGGGCATGGTTACGCAGTTGCCCGCATCCCACCCCCTCGTCGACGGTCGCACCGGGGATTCCCCGCTCGTCCGTGCCTCCCGCGGCCTGCGTTCGGCGACGCTGCCCGTGTGGTTCATGCGCCAGGCGGGCCGTTCGCTGCCCGAGTATCTCGAAATTCGTCGGGGCGTCGACATGCTCGACAGCTGCGTGCGCCCCGAGCTCGCGAGCGAGATCACGCTCCAGCCGGTGCGCCGCCATGGCGTCGACGCTGCCGTCTTCTTCAGCGACATCGTCGTGCCGCTCAAGCTCATCGGCATTGACGTCGACATCGTGCCCGGCCGTGGGCCCGTGTTTGCCGAGCCGGTGCGCGACGCGGATGCGGTGGCCAGCTTTGCCGCGAAGGTGCGCGACGCGCTCGCCGATGACGACGCGAAGGCGCAGCTGTTCGCGCCGATCCGCGACGCCGTCGAACTGACGATCGCCGAGCTCGGCTCGACCCCGCTCATCGGCTTCGCGGGCGCGCCGTTCACGCTCGCCGCCTACCTCGTCGAGGGCGCCCCCTCGAAGGATCACCTGCGTGCCCGCGCCCTCATGCGCGGCGAGCCCGAGCTCTGGAGCGAGCTCGCTGGCGCCATCGCCGAGCTTTCGGCGGCGTTCCTCGAGACCCAGATTCTCGCGGGCGCCTCGGTCGTGCAGCTGTTCGACTCGTGGGCGGGCTCGCTCTCGCGCGAGCTCTACGGCCAGGCCGTTGCCCCCTCGAGCGCCGTGCCGCTCGCCCACGCCGCGCAGTTCGTGACGCCCGAAGGCGAACGCGTGCGCAGCATCCACTTCGGCGTTGGCACCTCGCACCTGCTCACGGACATGCACGCGGCCGGCGGCGACGTGCAGGGCATCGACGACCGCACGCGCCTCGACGAGGCGATCGAGCGGCTCGGCGGCGACGTGCCGGTGCAGGGCAACATCGACCCTGCGACGCTGTTCGCGGGAGCCGAGGTGCTGCACGCGCACGCCCGCGACGTCGTCGCGCAGGGCGCCGCGGCACCCGGCCACATCGTCAACCTCGGCCACGGCGTGCCGCCCGAGACCGACGCGACCGTGCTCACCGAGCTCGTCGAGTACCTCCACACCCTGCCGGGCGACGGCCGACTCGAGGCCTAGCCGTGCGCGTCGCGATCGTCGGTGCCGGCGTCGCCGGACTCGTCGCCGCGCGCCGGCTCGCGCAGCTCGGCCACGGCGTGCGGGTGCTCGAGGCGGCGGATGCGCCGGGCGGCATGATTCGGCCGGCCCGCCTCGCCGGCCTGCAGATCGACATCGGCGCCGAGGCATTCGCGGTGCGTGGCGGCGCGGTCGCCGAACTCGTCGTCGAACTCGGCCTCACCGCTGAGCTCGTCGAGCCCCGCGCCCTCGGCTCGTGGGGCTACCAGGACGGCGAGGCATACGCCCAGCCGAAGGGCGGCCTGTTCGGCCTCCCGCCGGGCCCGGATGCTGCCGGCCTCGAGGCCGCGGTCGGGCCGGAGGGCGTCGCGGCCGTCGCCCACGAAGCCACGCTCGACCCGCACATCGGCGCCGACGCGGCGAACCTTGCCGACCTCGTGCGCGCCCGCTACGGCGAGCGCATCCTGCACCGCCTCGTCGCGCCCGTGACTCGCGGCGTCTACTCGCTTGACCCCGAACTCATGCGCGTCGACGCACTGCTGCCAGGGGTGCTCGAGCAGCTGCGCAAGCACGGTTCGCTCGGCGCCGTCGTGCGCGATCGTCGCGCCGCGGCCTGGCCCGGCGCGCTCGTGCGCTCGGTGCGTGGCGGCATGCATCGCTTCGTCGCCGCCCTCGTCGCCGACTGCGAGCGGCTCGGCGTCGCGTTCGAGTACGGCGCCCGGCTGCGCCACCTCGACGAGCTGCCCGAGCATGACTCGGCGATCGTGACGGTGCCACCGAGCGACGACTTCCCCTACCTCGGCGGCGCGCGCGCGGGCGAAGGGGTCCTGAGCGAGGTCGTCGCCCTGCTGCTCGATGCCCCCGCGCTCGACGCGCATCCCCGGGGCACCGGCCTGCTCGTTGCCCCGAGCGCGAGCGGCGCCGACCCCGTGCGCGCGAAGGCGCTCACCCACGTCACCGCGAAGTGGCCGTGGCTCGACGAGGCGACGGGCGCGGGCCGCCACATCGTGCGGCTCTCGTATGCGAACCCTGCTGACGCGAGCCCCCAGCAGGCGCTCGCCGACGCATCCGCTCTGCTCGGCACCCCGCTCGACGCCGAGCAGCTCGTCGACCAGGCGCGGCAGCTCTGGCACATGCCCCCGCCGCCGGCGCGTCTTGGTGCCGCGCAGACGCGGGCCAAGCTGCAGGATGCGGTGGCCGATCTGCCCCCGAACATCCGCTGCATCGGCACGTGGATCGCGGGCACCGGCCTCGCGAGCGTCGTGCCCCAGGCGAACCAGGTCGCGCAGGAACTACAGAACGTAGACTAGGGGCATGCCAACTCCACAGGATGGGGCCCACGGCCCGCTGACGCAGTATGCGAACTATTCGGTCTATCGCCGTCCCGCTGGTACCTCGGCTCCGGGCGATCTCGCCGGTGCGGTAAGCCAGCTCGAAGCGGCGGTGCAGCGTTCCACCGACTCGGAGGTCACGCTGCGTGGCTTCTACGACGTGTCGGGCTTCCGCTACGACGGCGACGTGCTCGTCTGGCTGCACGGCGAAGACCCCGAGGCGCTCCAGGCCGCGGTGCGCCGCATCCGCGCGACGCCGCTGTTCGCCGACCTCGAGCTCACCTGGCAGGTGACCGGCGTGCACCGCGCCGCCGAGTTCAACGAGCGCCACGCCCCCGCGTACATGCTCGGCAAGGAGCCGGCGAAGTGGATCACAATCTACCCGTTCGTGCGCTCGCACGAGTGGTACCTGCTGCCCGAGGAGGAGCGCAGCGTCATGCTGCGCGACCACGGCATCCGCGGCGCCGCGTTCAAGAACGTGCTCGCGAACACCATCGCCTCGTTCGCGATCAGCGACTACGAATGGATGCTCTCGTTCGAGTCCGACGAGCTCACCGACCTCGTCGACATGATGCGCGACCTGCGCTACACCGAGGCCCGCCGGCACGTGCGCGAAGAGGTCCCGTTCTACGCCGGTCGTCGCGTGCCCGCGAGCGAACTGCCGCTCGTGCTGCGCTTCGAGAGCGAGGCTGGCGCATGACCGCAGAGAACATTGGCCGCACCCTCGGCAAGGCTGCCCCGGCGAAGGATGCGCCGCTCGCGCCCGGCGCGGTCGTGTCGGCCGCGACGCCCGCGGCCTGCGGCGGCGCCCCCTGGGTCGAGACGCCGACCGAGTACGACGGCATCCTGCTCGCCTCCTTCGGCGGGCCGGAGTCGCAGGACGACGTCATTCCGTTCCTCCGCAACGTCACCTCGGGCCGCGGGATCCCCGACGAGCGCCTCGAAGAGGTCGCCGTGCACTACCGCCACCACGGTGGCGTGAGCCCGATCAACGAGCAGAACCGCCAGCTCAAGGTGGCCCTCGAGGCCGAGATCGCGCGCCGCGGGCTCAACCTGCCCGTGTTTTGGGGCAACCGCAACTGGGAGCCCTACGTGACCGACGCCTTAGCCGAGGCCCGCGAGGCCGGCGCGTCGAAGCTCATCGCGCTCGCGACGAGCGCGTACTCGTCGTACTCCTCGTGCCGCCAGTACCGCGAAGACTTCGCGGATGCGCTCGAGGCGACGGGCCTGCAGGGCGAGCTCGAGATCGACAAGGTCGGGCAGTTCTTCGACCACCCCGGCTTCGTGCAACCCTTTGACGACGGCGTGCTCGAGGCGATCGATTCGCTGCGCGCCGAGAACCCCGAGCTCGCGCTCGCCGACGTCGAGGTGCTCTTCACGACGCACTCGGTGCCGACGAGCGACGCGAACAAGTCGGGCCCCGACACCCGCGGCTTCGGTGAGGGCGGCGCCTACGCGGCGCAGCACCTCGCGGTCGCCGAGGTCGTCGTCGCCGATGTCGCGCAGGCGCTCGCCGAGCGCGGCGAGGCCGGCGTCGAGCTCAACTGGCAGCTCGTCTACCAGTCGCGCTCGGGCCCCGCGAGCCAGCCGTGGCTCGAGCCCGACATCAACGACGTCATCGAGGGCCTGCCCGAGCAGGGTCGCAAGGCCGTCATCGTCGTGCCGCTCGGCTTCGTGAGCGACCACATGGAGGTGCTCTGGGACCTCGACAACGAGGCGAAGGAGTCGGCCGAGGAGGCCGAGCTCGCTTTCCGTCGCACCCCGACCCCGGGCGTTCACCCCGCCTACGTTTCGGGCCTCATCGACCTCGTCGAGGAGCGCATCAAGGGCACGCCGAAGGCCGAGCGGCCCCGTCGCACCGACCTCGGCCCCTGGTACGACGTGTGCCGTGCGGGCTGCTGCGAGAACGAGCGCCTCGGCTTCCGCCCTGCCGTGGCTGGCCTGCAGCCGTGACCCCGCTGCGCATCGGCACGCGGGGCTCGAAGCTCGCGGTGGCACAGACGACGCAGACCGCCGAGCGCCTCGCCGAGCTCTCGGGCCGCGAGGTCGAGATCGTCACGGTCACGACCCACGGCGACGTCAACCGCGCCTCGCTGCGCGTGCTCGGCGGCCGCGGCGTGTTCGCGACCGAGCTGCGTGAGGCCCTGAGCGCGGGCGACGTCGACATCGCCGTGCACTCGCTCAAGGACCTCCCGACCGCGCCCGCGCCCGGCCTCGTGCTCGCCGCGCATCCGCCCCGTGAGGATGCGCGCGACGCGCTCGTCGCCCGCGATGGCCTGACGCTCGCGCAACTGCCCGAGGGCGCGAAGGTCGGCACCGGCTCGCCCCGCCGCGTGGCGCAGCTGCGCCGGGTGCGCCCCGACCTCGACATTCGCGACATTCGCGGCAACATCGACACCCGCATTGGCTTCGTCACCTCGGGCGAGCTCGACGCCGTCGTGCTCGCCGCGGCCGGCCTCTCGCGCTTCGAGCGCACGGGGCAGATCACCGACCGCTTCGACCTCGCCGACTTCCCGAACGCCCCCGGCCAGGGTGCGCTCGCGGTCGAGGTGCGCGAGGGCTTCGAACTCGACGCCCTCGTCGAACTCGACGACCCGGCGACGCGACTCGCGGTCGAGGCCGAGCGTGCCGTGCTCGCGGGCCTCGACGCCGGCTGCCAGGCACCCGTCGGCGTGCACGGCGAGTTCGTCGGTGGCGAGCTGCAGTTGCACGCCGCCGTCTACGACGACCGAGACCCGCACCAGGTCGCCGCGATCACCGCATCCGGCGGCGTCCACGTGGCCCGCACGAAGCTCCCACTCGGCCCCGCCGCGAGCCGTGGCGTCGCGAGCGGCGCCGGTCTCGAGCTCGCGCAGCGCCTCGTGCAGCGCCTGTTCGACCACGGGGTTGGTGACCTGACGCTGTGAACTGGGCCGGCACCGGCATCCTGATTCCCGGCGCGGGTGACCTCGCGCACCGCTGCGCCGCGCTCGTGCGCGAGCGCGGCGGCGAGGCATTCGTGTCGCAGGTGCTCGAGTTCCGCCCGCCCGAGGGCGGGGCGCTCGAGCGGCTGCAGGATGCCCTGGCTGGGCTGCGCGCCGACGCCTACGACTGGCTCGTGGTCACCTCGCCGCGCGCGGTCGGCGTGCTGCGCGCATCCGAAGTCTTCCCGCTTACCCCCGGCACGCGCGTCGCGTCGGTCGGCCGCGCCACCGCGCTCGCCCTGCGCGACGCCGGCGTCGGCTGCGACTTCGTGCCCGGCGACGAGTCGGCCGCCGGCCTCGTCGCCGAATGGTCCGAAACCGGGCCCGGCCGCGTGCTGCTACCAAACTCGAACCTCGCGCATCCGACCGTCTTCGAGGGCCTCACCGCCCGCGGCTATGAGGTCGACGTCGTCACCGCCTATGTCACGATGGCCCTG
Organism: Gulosibacter sediminis; assembly: GCF_023370115.1. Classification (NCBI taxonomy): domain Bacteria; kingdom Bacillati; phylum Actinomycetota; class Actinomycetes; order Micrococcales; family Microbacteriaceae; genus Gulosibacter; species Gulosibacter sp. ACHW.36C. The sequence goes on from NZ_CP097160.1 coordinate 2,738,271, forward strand.
CCGCTCGCGCCCAAGGCGGCGGCCGCGCTCGCGGACGGCCGCGTGCACGCCGTGCTCGTCACGAGCGGCACGGTCGGCCTTGCCATCGCCGACGAACTGCGCGCTCACCCCGACGCCCGCATCGTCGCGATCGGCCCACAGACCACCGCCGACCTGCGCGCCCACGGTCTCACCGTCGCCGCGGAATCGCAGCAACCCACGGCAGAATCGCTCCTCGACGCCACCGCCCGCGCGCTCGGCGCCGACCCCACCACCCCACAGGAGTTCGCATGACGTTCCCCATCTCTCGCCCCCGCCGCCTGCGCCAGAGCGCGGCCGTTCGCCGCCAGGTGCGCGAGACGCGCATCCACCCGAACGAGCTCATCCTGCCCGTGTTCGTGCGCGAGGGCATCGACGAGCCGCAGGCGATCACCTCGTTGCCCGGCCTGTTCCAGCACACCCTCGACTCAGTGCGCGGCGTCGTGACCGAGGCGGCCGAGGCCGGCGTCGGCGGCATCATGCTCTTCGGCGTGCCCGCCGAGCGCGACGCGACCGGCTCGGGTGCGATCGACCCCGAGGGCATCCTCAACCGTGCGATCCGCGTCGTGGCCCAGGAGGCCGGCGACGCGATCACCGTGCAGGCCGACCTCTGCCTCGACGAGTTCACCGACCACGGCCACTGCGGCGTGCTCGACGAGCGCGGTCGCGTCGACAACGACGCCACCCTCGAGCTCTACAACCAGATGGCGGTCGCGCAGGCCGAGGCCGGCGCCCAGATCATCGGCATGTCGGGCATGATGGACGGCCAGATCGGCGAGGCGCGCGAGGCGCTCGACGTCGCCGGCCACGACGACGCGATTCTGCTCGCCTACTCGGCGAAGTACGCGTCGGCGCTGTTCGGGCCGTTCCGCGAGGCCGTCGACTCGCAGTTGCAGGGCGACCGCAAGACCTACCAGCAAGACCCGGCCAACCGCCGCGAGGGCCTGCGCGAGACGCTGCTCGACATCGAGGAGGGCGCCGACATTGTCATGGTGAAGCCCGCCACGATGTATCTTGATGTGCTTGCGGATGTTGCGGCTGAGTCCATCGTGCCCGTGTGGGCGTACCAGGTCTCGGGCGAGTACGCGATGATCGAGGCGGCCGCCGCGAACGGCTGGATCGATCGCGATCGCATGATCGACGAAGCCCTGCTGTCGATCAAGCGCGCCGGCGCCGACAGCATCCTCACCTACTACGCGACCGACTACGCGCGCCGAATCCGCACGGCCTAAGGAGCACGATGACGACGACTGAGCCGACCACGAACCAGGACTGGTTCGACCGCGCCCGCAGCCTCACGCCGGGCGGCGTCAACTCGCCCGTGCGCGCCTTCGGGTCGGTTGGCGGCGTGCCCCCGTTCGCGGCGTCGGCGCAGGGCGCCTGGCTCACCGACGTTGAGGGCAACCGCCGCGTCGACCTCATCTGCGGCTGGGGCCCGATGCTGCTCGGCCACTCGCACCCGGATGTGGTGGCGGCGGTGACCGAGACGGCCTCGCGGATGATGTGCCCGGGTGGCCCCGCGACCGGCGAGGTCGAGCTGGCCGAGGAGATCATCCACCGTATCCCCGCCATCGACGAGGTGCGCCTCGTGTCGACCGGCACCGAGGCGACGATGACCGCGATTCGTCTCGCGCGCGGCGCGACCGGCCGCGACCTCGTGATCAAGTTCGCGGGCTGCTACCACGGGCACTCGGATGGGCTGCTGGCGGCCGCAGGCTCGGGCCTCGCGACGCTCGCGCTGCCCGGCTCGGCCGGCGTGCCCGAGGCGATTGCCTCGCAGACGATCGTCGTGCCCTACAACGACATCGAGGCCGTGCGCGCCGCGTTCGCCGAGCACGAGGGCCAGATCGCCGCGGTGATCACCGAGGCCTCGCCCGCGAACATGGGCGTCGTGCCGCCGCTGCCGGGCTTCAATCGCTCGCTCGCCGCGCTCTGCCACGAGCAGGGCGCGCTGCTCATCTGCGACGAGGTGCTCACGGGCTTCCGCACCGGCCCCGCCGGCTGGTGGGGTCGCGAGCAGCAGGACTCGGAGACGGGCGGCTGGACCCCCGACATCTTCACCTTCGGCAAGGTCATCGGTGGCGGTATGCCTGTCGCGGCGCTCGGCGCCTCGCACGAGCTCATGGCGCACCTCGCGCCGACCGGCCCGGTCTACCAGGCCGGCACGCTCTCGGGTAACCCGGTCGCCGTCGCCGCGGGTGTCGCCACCCTGCGCCTCGCCGACCCCGCCGTGTACGAGAAGATCGACATCGCCGCGGGGCGGGTCATCGACCTCGTGCACACCGAGCTCAACCGCGTCGGCTTGCCGCACTCGGTCGGGCGCGTCCGCAACCTGTTCTCGTTCAAGTTCGGTGACGGCGCCGCCCTCGGCTGGAGTGGCACCGACGAGTTCGGCAACCCCGCGCCGCTCAATGAGGACGAGGTGAAGCGCCAGGAGTCGTGGCGCTACCCGGCGTTCTTCCACGCGATGCTCGACGGCGGCGTGAGCCTGCCCCCGAGCATCTTCGAGGCTTGGTTCCTCTCGGCCGCGCACGACGATGAGGCGATGGACGCGATCGCGGCGGCATTGCCTCGGGCCGCGGAGGCGGCCGCCGCGGCAACACCGGCCTAGATTTCACGAGCCAAGTACTATTTCGCGCATGGGGGATGCGCGAAGAAGGGCATGGTGGGCGCTCACGCCTGTCGTGATGGCACTGCTGCTGAGCGGCTGCACACTGCTCGGTGAGCTGGGTGATGATCAGCCGCTGGAGCGGCTTGGCTTTGCCGCCGACCATGTCGAGGTGCTCGATGCGTTCAGCACCCTCGAATTCGACGAGCCGGTAACGGGCCTCAACGACGGCGTCATTGACGCACCCATGGGCACGATCTCCCTCACCTCGGCGACCCGCAGCGAAGTCATGACCGGATACGACGTCTCGAACCTGCGCGTGGGAAACTCCGAACTCGACTACGAAGAGTCCGTGAGCGCACCGGCGGGGGAGGAGTTCCGTGCCGTGACGCTGACCGTTGAGGGCGGCGGCTGGCCACAGGTCGGCCTCACCGAGGGCAGCGACCACAGATTCTGGCTCGGGCAGGTGCAGCGGTTTTCCATCACCGCGCCGACGTCAGCGGCTGGCGAGACTCTGACCCAGCCGGTGCAGTGGTCGACGACGATGGGTTCGACGCTGACGGTCGTGCTGCTCGTCGAGCAGGACGCCCCGCCCTCGGCGGCCACCTTCGAGCTCGAGATCGACGGTAAGGTGCAGCAGCTAAGCCTCATTACCGGCGAGCTCTTGCAGGATGCGGATGGCACGATCGGCGCCGCGAGCGCCGAGAGCCTGGAACTGCGCGAACCGCAGGCTTCCGAGGAGAAGATCGAGCGCGACGAGGGCTCCGACATCGTGACGGGTGACATCCTCGCCGAGTATCACGTCACCACGGCGCCCTACTCGCAGGTGCTTGGTTGGCCGGATGACGGGGCGACGTATGTGGGGGTGTCGCTGCAGGTCGTGCAGTACTACGAACCGCCGAGCGGCTTCGACATCACGTTGCCGGTGCGCGAGATCGAGGGCACGCTCACGCTCGACGACGGAACGGAAGTGCAAGCCGTGCTGATCGAACCGGCCACGACCGACCCTCGCGGCGACTCGATCTACACGGCCTGGTTCGCGGTGCCTTCGGAGTTCAGCGGTGGCGAGCTGAGCTTTACCGTCTCGGAGGTATTCCCCCGCACCGAAGAGCTGAACGCACAGATCGACCACGTGCCGTTCACCGCGCGTCTCGAGGTCATCGCGTGAGGCGGCAGATGCGCGGTACGGCAGTGCTCCTGCTCGCGCTTCTCGCCGGGGCCGGCCTGACCTCGTGTGTTGGCGAAGACGTGCACGAGGAGAGCTTTTCGATCGTGAATGTTGGGGCCGCCATGCCCGACATTGACGAGGCCGTTCGCCTCGACGCGCCAGAGCAATTTATCGAGGTACCGGGGGCCAGGCTCCAGGTGACCAGTGTCGCCGCGGTCGCCGAGTTGTCGGGTGCGGTGGCGAACGAGATTGACCTCGCGACGATCCCCGTGCGTGCGCCGAGCGGCGAGGCGTATTACCTCGCGGAGGTGTCGATGAGTGAACCGCAGAGCATCACGGTCAATTCCGGCGAGACATTCGATTGGTCGCTCTCGATCTCGGCGAAGGCGTTCAACTCGGTGGCGTTGAGCGCCGAGGCCTGTCGCGGGTTCACCACGTGCCTTGTCGTCGTTACGGGACCGGAGGTTGCATCGCCGAGTGACTTCACGCTCGAGACCGTGACCGGAGGGGTGCCACAGCAGCTGAGCCTCGTGACGGGCGAAGCGACGAGCGAGCTCACGTACTTCCCGAAAATGCACGCCGAGTATGAGCCCGTGTGGTGGGAGTTCGAGGGAGACCCAGCTGCCGACGATGAGACCGTTGGCGGGTATGTCGCCGCGGTGTTCTATTCGCCCATGGTCGCGAACCTTCCGACACCGGTGCCCGAAACGGGCTTCATCTATGTCGGGGTCGACATTGAGGCGATTGAACTGTTCTACGTCGATGACACGAGCCAAGTCTCTTTGGTGCTCGATGACGGTACGAGAGTCGAGGCCGCGAACAACATGCATGCGGCGTTTGATGAGGAGGGGTCGATCACCTGGTTCGCCGTGCCGGTCGAGACCGAGACCCTCACTTTTGAGATGTACCTCAGTACAAACAGCGATCACGTCGGCGACGCGAGCCAGACCGCGACGTTGGTCGCTGACTGAGCCACCGCGTTCGCCTCGGGATCGCTAGAATTGACCGGGTGAAAGCGCTGCTCCTCGAAAACATCCACGTCGACGCCGTCAAGCTGCTCGAATCCGAAGGGATCGAGGTTGAAACCCGCAAGGGCGCTCTCGACGAGTCGGAGCTGATTGAGGCGGTGCAGGACGTCGAACTGCTCGGCATCCGCTCGAAGACCCAGGTGACCCGACGCGTGCTCGAAAGCGCGCCGAAGCTGCTTTCGGTGGGCGCATTCTCGATCGGCGTCAACCAGATCGACCTTGAGGCCGCCTCCGACACCTCGGTGGCCGCGTTCAACGCGCCGTACTCGAATACACGCTCGGTGGTCGAGCTTGCCATCGGCGAGATCATTAACCTCGCCCGCCACCTCGGCGACCACACTCGCAACATGCACAACGGGCTGTGGGACAAGACGGCCAAGGGCTCGCACGAGGTGCGCGGCCGCACGCTCGGCATCATCGGCTACGGCAACATCGGCTCACAGCTGTCGGTGCTCGCGGAGTCGCTCGGTATGCGCGTCTACTTCTACGACGCCGTCGACCGCCTCGCGCTCGGCAACGCCGTGCGCTGCAACTCGCTCGAGGAACTCCTCAACACCGTCGAGACGGTGTCGGTTCACGTCGACGGTCGCGTCGAGAACACGAACATGTTCAACGCCGAGACCTTCGCGATGATGCGCCCCCGCACCATCTTCCTCAACCTCTCGCGCGGCCACGTCGTCGACCTCGAGGCGCTGCGCGACAACCTGCTCTCGGGCCACATCGCCGGCGCAGGCCTCGACGTCTATCCCGTCGAGCCGAAGAAGGCAGGCGACCCCTTCGAGTCGGTGCTCCAGAACATCCCGAACGTGCTGCTCACCCCGCACATCGGTGGCTCGACCGCCGAGGCGCAGCAGGACATCGGCCGCTTCGTCGCCGGCAAGTTCCGGGACTACGTGCGCGGCGGCTCGACCTACATGTCGGTCAACCTGCCCGAGATCTCGCTCGAGCCGCTCACGCACGGCTCGCGCCTCCTGCACCTGCACCAGAACGTGCCCGGCGTCATGTCGTCGGTTAACTCGGTGCTCGGCAACCACGGCGTTAACATCGACCGTCAGCAGCTCGCCACCCGCGGCCAGCAGGGCTACGTGGTCACCGACGCCTCGGGCGAGGTGCCGCAGTCGGCCCTCGACGAGATCCGCGAGCTCGAGGCGACGACCCGCCTCACCGTGCTCACGGCGTAGCTAGTATCTGAATCATTCCTTTCGGTCGATAGGCGCGTCGACCGGAGGTGGGTTCATGCGCCACCTCATTCGTGAAGGGCACATGGACGATGGGTGCTGGATCGGCCGCTGTTGTCGGACTGAGAATAGGGACGTTGTTGGGTGGTGCCGTAGCGGTCTCACTAGTCGCAGGATCGCTGGTGTACCACGCAGTGTCGGGCGGCACCGAGGCACGCGATGTCGCGCGAGTGGTGCGGGTTGTTGATGGCGACACCATAGAGGTGAATCGTGACGGAGAGCGCATCCGAGTACGCCTACTCAACATCAATACGCCCGAGACGAAAGATCCCGACGAACCAGTTCAGTGTTTGGGGCCGGAGGCGAGCGAGTATCTTGCCGAACTGCTGCCGTCTGGCACCTTCGTTGAGCTCGCCTACGACATCGAACGCGAAGATAAGTACGATCGGACGCTCGCGGCAGTCTTCTTAGACGGCGAGCTTGTCAACGCACAGATCGCCGCCGAAGGTCTTGGACTCCCGGTTCTGTTCGATCCGAACGACCGCTTCTATGGCGACGTTGTCGACGCTTCGAAGAAAGCGCAGCGAGCGGGAGTGGGCCTGTTTTCTGGTGATGTGGCCTGCACACTGCAGAGCCAAGTCGATACCGCGTCGACGAGCGCTGATGCGTTGGTATCGGAACTCGAGGCCGGCAATCTCGATGCGCTGGGGGATGTGCCGGAATTATTCGGTGAACTTGACCTACTTGAATGGCGACTTGAGCCGGAGCGCGTAGCTGACCTGCAAAACGCCGTGTTTTCGGCCAACTTTGCCGATGACTATCTAGCAGGGCTTCGCGACGACGTCGAGGATGCTTGGACTCGGCTCAATGTCGCCCAAGACGAAGCCGAGGCGCAGGTCGAGGAACCCGTTGAAGAAGCCAATGTTGAATCGACGCCAGAAGCTGTACCGGAGGAAGAGTCCGAGGTCGAATACCTTCCGGAGCCGGAGCCGGAGCCGGAGCCGGAGCCGGAGCCGGAGCCGGAACCGTGACTCGGGGCACCCTTCGCTGCGTATAGGCTGTGACCCTAATGTCAGTCTTCCCTGAATGACATTGGCCACATTCTCTTAAGAGATCACGCTGAAACGTCACGTCGCGAAGGAGCCCACGTGGAGCAGTTGCAGAGCACCCTCGATGCCATTTCAACCATCGTCTGGGGGCCCTGGTTCCTGATCCCGCTGTTGCTCGGCACGGGACTGATCCTGACCATCCGTCTGCGCTTTCTGCAGTTTCGCAAGCTCGGCCCGGCGCTCAATCTCGGGCTTGTTCGTCGCGCCGACGACACCGACGGCGGCGACATTTCGCAGTACCAGGCGCTGACGACGGCGCTCGCGGCGACCGTCGGCGTCGGCAACATTGTTGGTGTGGCCACGGCGATCGCGATCGGCGGCCCCGGTGCGCTGTTTTGGATGTGGATCACCGGCCTGCTCGGCATGGCCTCGAAGTACGCCGAGGCATTTCTCGGTGTGCGGTTCCGCACGACGGATGCGCGCGGTGAGAAGTCGGGCGGACCGATGTACTACCTGCAAAAGGGCATCAAGGGGCCGTTCGGCAAGTTCCTCGCCTACTGGTTTGCGATCTTCGCATTTATCGCGAGCTTCGGCATCGGCAACCTCACGCAGGGCAATGCCGTGGCGGGGCAGCTCGAGGGCGCGTTTGGCGTGCCGCACTGGGTGACGGGCGTCGTGCTCATGGTTGTCGTGGGCCTCGTGCTGCTCGGCGGCATCAAGCGCATCGGTACCTTCACTTCGGCATTCGTGCCGCTGATGATCCTCGTCTACATCATCTCGGGCTTCGTGATCCTGGTGCTCAACGCGCCCGCTCTGCCGGATGCGTTCGCGCAGATCTTCACCATGGCGTTCAGCGGCACCTCGGCCGTCGGCGGATTCGCGGGGTCGGCGCTCATTCTCGTGCTGCAGATGGGTGTCGCGCGCGGCATCTTCTCGAACGAGTCGGGCATGGGCTCGGCAGCCATCGCCGCAGCGGCCGCAAAGACGACCCACCCGGTGCGTCAGGGCCTCGTGTCGATGACGCAGACCTTCATCGACACCATCATTGTCGTGACCTTCACCGGCCTCATCATCGTGTCGAGCGGGGTGTGGCAGCAGGGCAACGCGAACGGCGAAGCCGGCTTGATGACGTCGGAGGCGTTCGCGCAGCACTTCGGCCAGTTCGGTTCGGCGATCGTGGCGATCGCGATCGCGTTCTTCGCGTTCTCGACGATCCTCGGCTGGGCGTACTACGGCGAACGCTCGGTGGAGATGCTCGTTGGGGTGAAGGGCGTGTACCCGTACCGCATTCTCTTCACGCTCGTCGTGTTCATCGGATGCACGGTGCCGCTGGCGATTGTGTGGTCGTTCTCGGATGTGGCCAACGGCCTGATGGCCGTGCCAAACCTCATCGGCCTGCTCATCCTTTCGGGGCTGATCGCGCGTGAAACGAAGCATTACCTCGACAACGACCCGAAGCTCACCGCAACCTCGGCCGAGATCGACTGCTTCATGGTCGGTCACGAGCGCCACGACTAGCGCGGGCCCGGCGGCGCACGCCCGCGGAAAATGAATGTGGGGCGGGGGACCGGTTGTGGTCGCCCGCCCCACATTCGTGGTGGCGAAATGCCTACATCATGACGTCTTCGGCGCAGGTGGTTGAGACCTCGGTCACGACGGCCTCGAACTCGGCGCGCTCTTCGTCGGTGCCATACTCGTTGTTGGCTGCCTTGGCGAGCAGGTCGTCCGAGAGGTCGGAGTCGACGAGGCCCTGCGAGATGCAGTCGAGGAACGCGTCCTGCGTCTCGGCGTCGAGGCCGGTCGTCGTGCTGCCGAGCTCTTCTTCGATGGTCGACTTGAGCTCGTCGGCGGTCGGGCGCTCAGCGGCACCCGAGCAAGCGGTAAGGGCGAGGGCGGCGCCGATCATGGGGATGACGGCGAGGCGACGAAGTTTGAGGTTCATGCGTCCTAGGTTAGAAGAAGCTGAGCGCGCCCCGTGGCGGTTCGCGCGTATCGCCAATGCAATATCATCCGCTGGCGCGTGGCTTGTCGGTCCCGAGATGTACGGATGCGCTAGTCGCGGTGCGTGAGACCGGCCGGCAGGTCGGTGGGCCGGGGGAGCGGTTTGCCGAACAATCGCATGGGTCGCGAGTAGGTCGAGAGCGTGTTCGCGCGGCGCCAGTGGCGGTCGATCGCGAGCTCGTAGAAGCCGACGAGCGACTCGGTCGCCGAGCGCCACGAGCTGCGCAGCGCCTCCTCGCGCGCCTGCTGACCCAGTTGTAGGCGCAGCTCGTCGTTGAACAGCAGGCGCCGCAACTGGGCCTCGAAGTCGTCGGCCGAGTCGGGGTTGAAGAGCAGCCCCGCGACGCCCTCGGGCACGGCGAACGGGATGCCCCCGGCTCGCGCGCCAACGACAGGCACCCCCGACGCCATCGACTCGAGGGCGACGAAGCCGAGCGTCTCGGTCGTGGAGGGGAAGGCGAAGACGTCGGCGGACGCGAACGCCGAGGCGAGCGCGGCGCCGGCCATGTAGCCGGTGAACACGGTGTTCGTGCCGGCGAAGTCGCGCTCGAGTTCATCCCGATCGGGGCCCGAGCCGACCATCGCGAGTCGCACGCCCTCGGGGCCGAGGCGGCGAATCGGCTCGAGCAGCGCGCGCAGGTTCTTCTCTTTCGACATGCGCCCGACGTAGACCATGAGCTTGTCGTCGGCGTGCCCGTCGGTGAGGATGTTGCGGGTCTCGAGCGACGCGTTGTCGGGCCGGTAGGTGTCAGTGTCGATCGCCTTCGGCCAGAGGTCGACCCGCTCGAAGTCGAGCGCCTGCGCCCGCTCCACCATCTGCGGCGAGGTGCAGAGGTTCACCTCGGCGAGGTTGTGGATCTTGCGGATGTACGAGGTGCCGGCCTTGCGGATCGCGCCGAGTCCGAGCGCATCCGCGTACTTCGGGGTATCGGTGTGGAAACTCGCGAGCATCGGCAGATCGCGCCGCGCCGCGCTCAACGCGCCGTACGCGGCGAGCACAACGGGGTTGACCAGGTGCACGACGTGCGGCGCGAACTCCTCCATTTCGCGCGCGATGTTCGGCGTCGGAATGCCGACCTTGAGCTCGGGGTACCAGGGCTTCATCGGCACCGAGTTCACATGCACGACCCGG